>JAKSNP010000001.1 GCA_024399655.1 Paludibacteraceae bacterium
CTAAAATCTTAAAAATTGAACATTTTATGAGTAAACCTTATTCAGTTTAAGACAGACAAAGCAAGTATTCAACCGACAAAAAGTAGCGAATCGGTAGTGAACCAAAATATACGATTATTAAGATTGTGGCGAAAAAACAAGAATTGACGATCCTTCGCTCACCCTTCTCTAACCCTTCTCTGAAAGTTCTCTCACCTTAGCGGCCAAGAAATGTACTATTTTTAAGATTCAGCCAAAAAGTTGGGGAGAATTCAGAAAAGCGTTTAGCACCAGCCAATCCTATCAATCCTCGCGACGGATACAAGCTCCGATTGCATTCAGTCGCTTTTCAATACATTCGTATCCCCGGTCAATCTGGTCAATATGATCGATACGGCTGATGCCGTCGGCCGACATAGCAGCAATCAGCATAGCAATACCGGCACGAATATCGGGAGAAGTCATATTATTCGGGCGTAACCGAACCTGATGATCATGGCCAATGACAACTGCTCTATGGGGGTCACAAAGGATGATCTGAGCTCCCATATCAATCAGTTTATCCACAAAGAAAAGACGACTCTCGAACATTTTCTGGTGGATAAGTACACTTCCACGAGCCTGAGTAGCCACCACCAAGATAACTGAAAGCAAATCCGGAGTCAAGCCCGGCCAAGGAGCATCAGCGACAGTCAGGATAGAGCCATCAATAAATGATTCAATCTGATAACTATTTTGGGCAGAAATATAAATATCATCGTCACGCCGTTCGACTTTGACGCCCAAACGGCGAAAGACCTCCGGGATAATACCCAGATCCTGATAAGAAACATTCTTAATCGTCAGTTCGGAACCGGTAATAGCAGCCATACCGATAAACGAACCGACTTCAATCATATCGGGGAGGAGCCGATGTTCGGTTCCGTGCAATGTATCCACGCCCTCGATAGTAAGGAGGTTACTACCAACTCCGCTTATGCGCGCTCCCATACGATTGAGCATTTTGCAAAGTTGCTGCAAATAAGGTTCGCACGCAGCATTATAAATAGTGGTTGTACCATGTGCAAGAACAGAAGCCATAACGATATTGGCCGTACCGGTAACAGAAGCTTCGTCAAGCAGCATATAGGTACCCTGCAAGCCTCTAGGAGCAGAGAAAGTGTAGGCGAGAAGTTGTTTATCGTATTCAAAATGCGCGCCGAGATTGAGCATGCCCTGGAAATGGGTATCCAAACGACGCCGACCGATTTTATCACCACCGGGTTTCGCATACGTGATTTCATGCAAGCGAGCAAGCAGAGGGCCAATAAGCATCACACTGCCACGCAAACGGTTGCAACGCTGACGGAAAGCATCAGAACGGAGATATTCTTCATCCAGAGAATCAGCACAGAAAGTATATGCCCCTTTCTCAACAGGCGTAACGGAAACGCCCATCTCACGAAGGAGTTGAATAAGATTATTGACATCCAGGATATCGGGCAGATTGGAAATAGTGACGGGTTCACGCGTGAGCAAAACAGCACAAAGCACTTGAAGAGCCTCGTTTTTAGCCCCACAGGGGGTAATACTTCCATGGAGGCGATGTCCTCCTTCAACAATAAAACGCGACATATATAATTTAAATTAAAAAAGACAATTAATAGAAGTCCCTATAAAAATTAAAGATGATTTTTTCAACGAATGCTTCATCTATTCAATATAATTGACTTCGGGATGGAGATGAATACCGAAACGCTCGATTACACTATCCATTATTTGTTGAGCCAAATCTACGATATCGGCAGCAGATGCAGCCCCCATATTAACAATAACCAACGGCTGCTTGGGATAAACCTGCGCCCCACCCTTAGTTTTACCTTTCCAACCCAAGCGGTCAATCAGCCATGCGGCAGGAACTTTAACACCGCCCTCGGCATCAAAATGAGGGATATCGGGGTACTGTTGAGCTAAAACAGCAAATTGAGCAGGTGAGACAACCGGATTTTTGAAGAAAGAACCGGCAGAACCCAATTTCGCCACTTCCGGAAGTTTCTGTTGGCGAATAGCGATTACCGCTTCACGAACACGCATCGCAGAAGGAGCGCCCTGAAGAGCCTGACGCAAATTGCCGTAATCCAAATGGAAGTCCCCCCTTTTGAGAAGACGATATACGACGGAAGTAACAATATATTTATTTTTGAGTTCGTTTTTGAAGATGGAATCACGATAGCCGAAACGACACTCTTCGTTGGAAAATATTCGTTCTTCGCCATCAGTTACAGAAACGGTATGTACTTCAACAATGACATCTTTGGCCTCCACTCCATACGCTCCCACGTTTTGCACGGCAGAAGCTCCTACCGTACCCGGGATATAGGAGAGGTTTTCGAGTCCGATCAAGCCCATATCACACAATTGAGCGATAAGCGAATCAAGGATCAGGCCGTTTTGAGCTTCGATGAACACTTCATCTCCATTCTCGCCAAGAGCCCGTGCACGAGCCATTCGAGAACGTAGGACAATCCCATCAAAATCACGAACAAAAAGCAGGTTACTCCCCTGTCCTATATGCAGCATTCTTTCGCCATGATGTTCGCGAAGGACAGCCCGAAGTTCTTCCACCGAATCATACTCAATCAGCATACGCGCATGAGCATCCAGATGAAAAGTATTGAACGGAAGCAGAGAAATATTGGAGGATATTGTCATATAGCGCAAAATGAATTATTGTATTTCGTACACATCAGAAGGCATGCGCCAATCACCTCGAGGCGATAGACTGACACTAACCACTTTAGGTCCATCGGGCAAGCAACTGCGTTTGAACTGTTGTGTATAGAAGCGATGCATAAACACATCAAGCCAATGGCGGATTTGTTCCTCTGTATAATTATCCTCAAATGCAAGCGAGGCCATATAAAGAATCTTATCTTTACTGAAGCCGAAACGGAGGAAATAATAGATAAAGAAGTCATGCAATTCGTACGGTCCCACTTTATCTTCGGTTTTTTGCGCGATTTGGCCGTTCTCATCAGCCGGAAGCAATTCAGGAGAAACGGGAGTATCCACAACATCCAGCAAAATACGACGGGTTTCTTCATTGAACAAACTTTCAGCGGCATAACGAACCATATAGCGAACGAGTGTCTTGGGGACACCTGCATTGACACCATACATCGACATCTGGTCACCGCAATAAGTGGCCCACCCCAATGCCAATTCCGACATATCGCCAGTACCTACAACCAAGCCGTTATGCTGATTGGCAAGGTCCATCAATATGAGAGTACGAAGACGCGCTTGAGCGTTTTCGTATGTAATATCGTGAATATCCAACGAATGATCAAGATCATGCAGATGTTGGGCAGCGAGTTCCCGAATAGACATCTCTATTGTGGTAACGCCTAATAGTTCCATCAATTTTACAGCATTGGAATGCGTACGATCGGACGTTCCGAAGCCGGGCATCGTAACACCGATAATTCGGCTGCGTTCGTACCCCAACTGGTCAGCCGTTTGAACAGCCACGAGCAGTGCAAGCGTAGAATCCAACCCTCCGCTAATGCCAATCACCAATGTATCCGCATGGGTATGCTCCCAGCGACGGGCCAGACCGTTAGTTTGGATGGCAAACACATCGCCACAATAAGAATCTTCGTATGACTTTTCAGGCAGGAAAGGAGAAGTGGAGAATACACGATGTATAGGTTCGCTAAATCCCTGTTCGGACTCAATCGGAGCTACATTAATTTTGCGATAATGGCCAAATTGATCTTTCGTAAAGTTGGTATTACGCTGACGGTCAATACGCAAACGTTCCACATCGATTTCTGATATAATCATAGAGCTTTCGCGTTGGAAGCGTTCGCCCATTTCGAGCAAATCGCCATTTTCGGCAATATACGTCGATCCGGAAAAAACCACATCCGTCGTACTTTCTCCGATACCGGACGAAGTGTAGACATAGCCACAATGCACACGAGCGGACTGCTGCGTAATCATATGACGGCGGAAAGCATGTTTTCCTGTTATACAGTTGCTGGACGAGAGATTGAATACGATTTCAGCCCCTTGAATCGCCATTTGGGTGGAAGGAGGAAGCGGGCTCCACAAATCTTCGCATATTTCAATACCGAAACAATAATCTTTGGTCATGAAGAGCAGATCAGGACCGAACGGTACATCTCCACTCCAAAGTTCGATAGTTGGGATACGCGGTTGGAGTTTGCCACCGACATGTTCAAGAGTAGCACGACCGGAAGTAAACCAGCGTTTTTCGTAGAATTCGCCCGTATTGGGAAGATTGATTTTCGGCACTACCCCCACCACATCACCATCAGTAAGCACGAAAGCGCAATTGAAGAGGTTATTATCCACTTTCAATGGTGCTCCGACAAGTACGACAATGGATTTGGAGCGAGTAAATTCACAAATATCTCGAACAGCAGCCAAAGCATTCTGTTGCAATTGTTGCGTAAAAAAGAGGTCACCACATGTATATCCAGTAACAGTAAGTTCGGGGAAACATATCACCTCAACTCCTTCTTCAATAGCCTCCTGAATCTGCTGTTTTACCTGACGAACATTATAAGAGCAATCAGCCACACGCAGAGTAGGAACAGCGGCTGCAACACGTACAAAACCAAAATTTGTTTCCATTTCTATAGTTTTTAGAGTAATATATTCTATATTAATTTGAACATTCAAATCAAAATGAGCGTACAAAATTACGAAAAATTCTTCACATATACAAATTTTCAGCATTTTTTTCGCAAAATATTTGTATATATCAAAAAAAAGCAGTACTTTTGCACCCGCTTTCAAGGAGAAAGCCATGTAGGGTGCTATCGTCTAGTGGCCTAGGACAACGGCCTCTCACGCCGTAAACCCCGGTTCGACTCCGGGTAGCACTACCAGCAAAGACCTGTTTCAAAAGAAGCAGGTCTTTTTTTACACCTAAATATATAATATAATCGTACGCGAGCATATTGCGGAAAATCAAGAAAAAGCAAGAATTAGTTCTAAAAATTTGCATATATCAGAAAAAAGTTGTAATTTTGTAACCGATTTGAATTGGGGAATCAAGAAAGCCCCGACCAAAAGCAGGAGCCACAACAAATACTACTTTATATGATTCAAAGAGATGCAACACAGGATGAGCGGTATCTGAGACTGCTCAGTGAAAAATTCCCGTCCAGAAGGGCAGCCGCCACAGAGATTATCAATCTCAAATCAATTATCAGTCTGCCAAAAGGAACAGAGCACTTTGTGAGTGACCTTCACGGTAATGATGAGGCGTTTATTCACCTTATCAAGAATGCCAGCGGTGTAATTCGCAAGAAAGTGGATGACATTTTCGGCGAAAATCTGACAGAACAAGAGAAGCGAGAACTCTGTGCCCTGATCTATTATCCTAACGAGCGATTGAAACTGGAGCGCAGCAAATACACTCGTAGCGATGATTTGGAAGCGTGGTACAAACTAATGATTTTCCGCACCATTGAGGTGGCACGCAAAGTAACGGTGAAATATTCACGTTCAAAAGTAAGAAAGCGTATGCCGAAAGAATTTGCATACGTGATTGACGAATTGCTCTTTGAATCGCCCAAAGAACCCGGCCGCAAAGATTTCTACGATTCCATAGTCGACTCCGTTATTGAAACCGGTTTATCAGAGCAACTCATCGTAGCCATCTGTTTCCTGATTCATAAGTTATCAATAGATACCTTGCATGTAGTAGGTGATGTATATGATAGAGGTCCCGGTGCTGATAAAATCATGGATGCCTTGATGGGATATCATGATTTTGACATACAATGGGGTAATCACGATATGGAATGGATGGGTGCAGCATGCGGAAACCGTTCATTGATAGCAACTACCGTACGCGTAAGTACCCGTTTTGCCAATGTGGATACCTTGGAAGAAGGATACGGCATCAGTCTTCTTCCGTTGGCTACTTTTGCCATCGACACATACGGTGACGATCCTTGTGAACCGTTCATACCAGAGGATCACGACGACAACATCAAATCAAAACGCTCAGCAGAACTTTTGGCAAAGATGCACAAAGCCATCTCAATTATCCAATTCAAATTGGAAGGCCAACTGATTATGCGTCACCCCGAATATGAGATGGACGATCGTCTGCTCTTGGACAAGATTGACAAGGAAAAAGGTACTATTATGGTTTATGGCAAAGAATATCCACTTCGCGATAAGAACCTGCCGACTTTGGACCCAGAGCATCCTTACGAACTGACCGCAGGAGAAGAATTAGTAATGAGCCAGTTAGAACATTCATTCCTGCGTAGTGAAAAAATGCAGCAACATTTGCGTCTGATGTTCCAACATGGTTCGCTATATCTTGTACAAAACGGATTCCTACTCTATCATGCTGCCGTTCCAATGACAGCAGATGGTGAATTCATGCCAATTACCTACGACGGGAAGCGTTATGCAGGACGCGCATTAATGGATTTCTTTGACAAGAAATGCCGTCAAGCATATTATGAAAAAGACGCAGACGCCATCGATTTGATGTGGTATATGTGGTGCGGATTCAAGTCGCCTCTCTTCAACAAAGACAAGATGACCACATTGGAGCGTTATTTTGTTGCCGACAAAGATACACATACAGAAATAACCGGTTCATATTTCAAATTGGCAGACAAAGCCGAAATATGCAAACAGATTTTAAAAGAATTCGGTTTGCCTACTGAAACAGGCCGTATTATCAACGGACATATCCCCGTAAAAACGATAAAAGGCGAACAACCAATGCGCGCAAACGGAAAACGTTTGGTAATTGACGGAGGTTTCGCTCGCGCATATCATGCAAAAACCGGTATATCCGGTTATACCTTGATTTACAATAGCCAAGGAATCCAGCTGATTGAGCATGAAATGTTTGAAAGCAAAGAGCAAGCAGTAATCAGCGGTAGCGATATTCACAGTCGCGTACAATTGAAAGATTTCTCCGATCACAGAATGCTTATCAAAGATACGGAACGCGGACAAGAACTGCAACGACAAATTGATGATCTGGAGCGTTTGATTCAGGCATATAAAGAAGGCATTATTCCTGAAAAATATTGACAAAAGATATTGCATTACAATATCAAAAGCATTAACAACGCTTCGTGAAAACAATAATAAGAGCACGGTATTTGACCGTGCTCTTATTATATTATATTGCGAGAAAGAAACGACTTGAAAATTCAACAAAAGAGACTAACACATGGACGGAAAGAAAGTGTAGAGAGCAGATAAAATACAGTCGGAGGAAAACCTCCGACTGTATTTATAAATTGTAAACTGATTAAAGGAACGATAGTAAAAGAAGTTAATGAAGACCAGTTACAGAATAAAGTATCTATAGCAAAAAAGTAACTATAACAAACAATAGCAGTAGTAACCGGTATACAAGAAAAAATCAAATTATCTTTTCTTCTTGGCGGCAGCGGCTTTCTTCTTGGCAGCAGCGGCTTTTTTCTTGGCAGCAGCTTTCTTCTTGGCGGCTTTCTTTTTGTCAGCAGCAGCTTTCTTTTTATCTTTCTCTTTCTGAGCGGCTATTTTTTTCTTCTCCTTCTCAGTCAGTTTGGGTTTTGCAACTTCTTCCTCGTCATCATCGGAAGATGAAGTAACCACTACCACCGGAGCAGCAGGTGCCTGTTGTGGACGAGCCGTAAATTCGAAGTTAGAACCTTGAGGGAAATAGGACTGATCCATACCTTCAGGAATAACGAAAGTAGCAGGATTAGCGGTACCTGTTGCGAACGAATTGGCAGCCATTCTCATATCGGGATTTTTCACGATAACACGTTGCAACGGAGTACCATCGAAAGCTTCTTCACCGATTTCAGCGACAGAGAGGGGCAATTCGATTTCGGTAAGACATTTGCAATCAGCGAAAGCACGAGCGCCGATATTCGTGATACCTTGGTACATGATGACGCAGGTCATGAATTTGCATCCATCAAAAGCTCCGGCAGCGATTTTGGAAGTGCGATAAGGAATTACATACTTACCACCGAAGAGTTTAGGCATTTTGACAAATATGGTGGGATTAAGCACGGGCGACATCAAGCTATCGCACCCTTCGAAAGCAGGACCTTCAACCTCGGTAAGCGTAGCAGGAACAGTAAGAGATTTGAGGTGGATGCTACCGTTGAAAGCACCAGCCATAAGTGCGCTAACCACATACTGACGACCATTGTAGGTAATCGTAGCAGGAATAGTGACATAGCCTTTGTACTGATAGCCTGATTTAGGAGCGACCTTAGCAGTTCCATTGTCTGCATCCAATTGATAATAAACGCCGTCAACCAGAACTTGCTGAGCTGACAAAGCCAGGGTCATCAAAAGACCGATGGATAAAAGCAGTTTTCTCATAATGATGTATGTTTAGTATTTAGTTTTCAAACGATATGATATGCGCGTAATATATATAATATGGTATGCTCTTGTCGCCAACTTTCAGTTCTATCGATTTGCGCTCAGTCACTATAGACATGATATTTGAATGTAATGTCAAAATAAATCAGCTTATTAGCGGCTCAGCACGGGTAACAAATGATATGCCGCATACGACTCATTCAATCGGTTTTCCTGTCAGTTCCCATCCCGTAATTGTGGAGACATAGGGGATAAGAGTATGTGCGAGTTTTCGATGTGCGTTGTAGTTGGGATGACGATCAGCCCCAAGATCCGTTTCGTTCATCTGCCAAACGGCTTCGGAATTGGCGAAATAACACACATCAGTCATTCCGGATTCCTCAACCACCCTACGGACATAGTCAGATAAAGCAGGCAACGGTTTGGTGACACAAAGGATAGGATAATCCGCTCCATAATTGGCTTTTATCTGAAGCAACAAGTCCCAATAGCCTTTTTTGAATTCCTCGAAATCAGGTGTCACGCCACATGAAAAATCGTTTCCGCCCAACATAATAACCGTAAGCGAGGGATGAATATCATGTTCAGCAGCCACCCAAGGATATAGCACAGAATCCATATCAAAAGTCATACGATACCTTAGAGGCATTGTCCATCCGGGAAACTTGGAATTATAGTTGCGAATGACTCCCATTCCAGAGTGTGCCAAAGTAATATAATCCGCATCGAAATATCGAGCAAGAATAGCGGCATAGGTTTTGGAGGGGTTCTGTGTTTCCGGGGTAAAATGGTCTGCAGGTCCGCAATTTTCGATACCATATCCGGTGGAATAACTATCACCTATAAATTCGATCAATCTCGTTTTATCGGGTTGTAGCGGCAATAGCAAACCATCAACAGCTATAAGACCAATATGGAATATTCCGTGTTCCGCTTCGGTACGTTTCTGAATGATTACCTGATGACACGCAGATGCCGAACAAGTCTTATATGCAGACGACTCAAACAAATCAGGAACCGATTCTTGATCATTATAAACTCTTCCATCGAAAATCAACAAGCAATCCTGTTCAGCCAATCTGATAATAGTATCGGGTTGAGCATCCATCGATGAATCAAACCAAATATTATACCAATTGTATTGCGGTTCCGTATCGAGCATACATCCCAAGCGCAATGAAAGAGCTTTTCCTTGATAGGCCAATTGGATATAACTGCCCCCCCAATCCATTCGAACATACCCAGAAGCATCGTATCCGTATTTTTTCGGTTCAGCCTCGCTGCGTCCTACAACTTTCATCAAGCCCAACCGCATTGCCGATTCAGCGTAATAGAAATGCCATCCGCTTTCAGGGATACGCGCAAAAGCCGTAAACGAGACAGCAAGTGCCAGTACTATGAAGAAAAATCGACGCATTCAGGACGGAATAAATAAATTTGATATACTCTTTTGGATTGCAAAGGGATTACAACGTATAATCTTTTATTCAGATAGCCGGTCGGTATCCCTTATATTATTCAAAAGCTCCCATTTGAAGCATAGCCACTTCTTTCGGCGTGAGGAAGCGATAGTGTCCGCGTGGAACATTCTTTTTGGTAAGTCCAGCGAAGCTAACACGATCAAGTGCCGTAACGCGGTAGCCGACCTGTTCAAACATACGACGAACCACACGGTTTTGTCCCGAATGGATTTCCAAACCGATATGCATACGGTCACCTTTGGGGAACTCAAGCGCATCGGGAATGATTTTCTCGCCATCGAGTGTAACGCCAGTGCGCAAGATTATCTCATCGGCTTCATCCAAGTCGCGATCAATAGTGGCAGCATATATTTTTTTCTTACCGAATTTCGGATGAGTAAGTTTAGCAGCGAGGTCGCCATCATTAGTCAGGAGCAGCACTCCTGTGGTATTACGGTCGAGACGGCCGACAGGATAAATGCGTTCCGCACAAGCATTTTTCACAATATCCAAGACCGTACGACGTTCCTCGGGATCATCGTTAGTTGTAACCGTATTTTTCGGTTTATTGAGCAGTATATACACTTTTTTCTCACGATGTACCGGTTGGTCGTGGAACATCACGCGATCAGTAGGCAGCACTTTAGCTCCCAAGCTATCGACCACTTCACCATTAACCGTGATTACTCCAGCCTGAATAAAGTCATCAGCCTCCCGGCGCGAGCATATACCGGCATTTGCAAGGAATTTGTTAAGTCGTATCGGTTTAGTGGGATCTTCATAGCGTTCGCGATAATTTTGGCGTTTGCGCTCGGAATAGACCTGTTCGTTGCGTTGAGGACGAGTTCTAAAAGAACGCGTTTGGCTATCACCTTGTGCCTGTGCTGCCGAAAAGCCTCGATCAGCGGGACGGGCATTGAAAGCGGGTCGTCCTTGCTGCTGCGCATTGAAAGCAGGCCGTTGTGAGAACGACCGACGTTCTTCGTTGAACGATCTCGAAGCATGTTGCGCAGGGCGATTGCCTGCATAAGTGTGATGAGCATTATGCTCTACACGTTCGTAACGAGCGGGACGGGCTGTCTCAGCCGAATCCATATCCGTTGAAGTACGCTGGAAGCGTTGACGGGGGCGACGATTTTCTCCGTTACCACCTTGATTTGCATTGAAGCGCGGGCGCACGCGAGCACCCTCAGAAGAAAAATTCTTTTTCTCGAACATAAAGTTAGAATTTTAATTAACAAACATTTAGCTCTAAGTTCACACTCGGAGCTAAACGTTTTACCATATCGCCATTACGATTAAGCTTCAGCAGCTTTTTCGATAGCCAGTTTACCACGATAATAGCCGCAGCTGGGGCATACAGTGTGGTAGATGTAGTGAGCGCCGCAGTTAGGGCAAATAGCCAAAGCGGGCATTTTAGCCACGTCATGAGTACGGCGTTTAGCTTGTCTGGTGTGCGATTGTCTACGTTTAGGATGTGCCATAGTATTTTATTTTTAAATTAGTTTATAATTAATTATAGTATTTCGGGCTCTTCCGCAGTACAGCAAAGGTGGTTTTGGAGAAGTGCAGCCATTTGGGGGTTGCAACCGCCTTCTTGGTGACTGTGCACCAACGGAAGATTAATTACTATCAGTTCATAAGCCAGCCAATTGAGATTGACGGAGTGCTCTTCCTCCTCGCTATCAAACCGATCGTTCGCATTGACTTCGATATCCATACTATCCAGGCAACGGTCGCAAGTGACTTGTACCACTCCATTGACCTGCATATCCAAGGAATAATCGGAATTGCGGAGGTCCAATACTGCTTTAACCGCAACATTTCCTCCCAGGAGTTCCGTTTTCTCAATAGCTGTAAAATAATCGTTATTCAACCGGAAATCAAAGGAATACTTACCTATTTCCAGTTTGTCCAAATCGATAATATGCTCTTGCGTTGTATCCATTAAAAATGAATGTATGCGGTTATGATTTTCGTATCACATGGCTCGTTTCAACGAAAAAGCCTGCAAAATTACTACTTTTTTATGAATTGACCAAATTTTTTTCCACTTTTTCGCACATATCAAGTTGATTTATGCCATTACGCATAGTTTCAACAAGAATAATCAGCCCATTTTTGAGCGTTTTTACGATGCGACGAGTGTCGGCCGACTGTCGGTCGAGTATCGAGAGAATGTCGGCTCGCTAATCCAATTGATTGGTAATGCGACATCGATACATTACCTCAAGCGAATTTTTGTTATAACAATAAAAAATAGCGACCACTCCAGGAAGACTAATATCCAGTTCGACCGTAGCATAGTCGGTGGTCAGGAACTTGAGCCGCAATTCTCCGTTATGTTCATCCGCTTTTATAATATCTGACGGATGAAGGGTAAGATACCTACTGGTAGGAGCCACCATGTGAAGATATTCTTTGCTCAAATTGAAATGACCTGTTCCATTGGAGCCGATATCGATATAATAGACAATGGTGTCACAAAATTGGAATGTAGCGAACTCGGAATCCAACCAAGCATCAAAGCCGCCATCCAATTGAACCACATTATACCCCAAATCCTTCAACACCGCCACAGCGGTTTCGCTATTGCTATCATTCTGCTGAGCATAGACAGCAATCGTGAATTTACGTTTATTGACATGACCGATGCGATATCCAAAATCAGGCAGGCTGGCATCAATATTGGCGGCATTGGGAATATGCTGTCGGATATAATCATGGAGAGGACGCACATCCAACAGGTAGATGCGCCGATTCTTGATTGTGTCACGGAACTGCTCTGCGGAAAGCATCCGACAGTTTCCCGCATAACTTGAGCCTAATGCGCAGGACAAAGCTAAAAAAAGAAATAAACGTTTCATAAGCATTTAGATTAAGTTGAACAGTATGAGCAAACAAATGCCAATAATAACAATTTACGTATCACACACACCACACACTATTATATATATGTGACATGAAGAATGAACTATATTGCGAATAGTCAATCGTTATCGCAAGCGGACACATTTTCCTCGGTTTGTTGCGGTTCGACCGATACTTTTTCCGAAAGCGGGACAAAAGGAGTTGCAGCCACAATGCGACAATACCAGACGGTAGACTTCTCGGTTATAGAATTGCGAATTCCGATGGAAAAAGTATCGTTGAAATCAGAGGAAATCGTAAGAATCTGTTTCCCGTCAAGCGAACCATCAGGGGAAGTATAGACTAAAGAAAGGATTCCGTTTTGTTCTGTAGCCGAAGTCAATTCGGACGGCCTCAGCACGAAATAGTCGTTAGAGGATTGGAGAGATAGTTGCACAAAACCTTGACGGAACGAAAATTTGCCCTGTCCGACAATAGTTTGAGGCTTAGAACCATCGATGGATACTTGGAAAATCTCAAGTTCGTATACCAAATCCATATCCTTTGTATAAACCCGATATCCAGCCGTTTTCCATGCATTGAGTCCTCCTTCCAATTCCACCACACGATACCCCCATTGCGCCAATTGAGAGGCAACAGAGTTGCTATTTTTGCCTTTGAGGGAATAAACCGCCACGGTTGCTTTATGATTGAGCAGTTTTGCCCTTTGTTCGAAATCACGACTGCGAGCGTCAATATTTTGAGCACCCGGAATGTGCGAAGCCACATAGTCCTTAGCCGATCGGATATCCAACACCACCACATTTTTTCCCTGCAACAGGGAATAGAACTGATCCGCATTGAATATGCGATATTTAGCCGCCGAAAGCGAAAAAGCGAGCAACAGAAGGAAACTTAAACTGTATATTTTTCTCATAGCAAGAAAGGATTTAACAAAAGACAATATCTTAAAAATCGTATATTTTACCGAGGCAAATTGAGGTTAACTGAAACAAGCCTGACAGTAGCCTAACCCTTGCCTAACCCTTGCTAGCGCCTAAAGTGTTACTTGAGGCAGATTTCAAACAAGTCAATCTTAAAAAACGACCGTTTTCAGCGGACATTTTTCCTTTAGCAGACTGACCTCATAGCAATATCCGCTAAAGGAGAAAAAAGCTAACAACTCTCGAATTGCGAAAGGAAACGCACATCGTTTTCAGAGAAAAGGCGTAAGTCCTTTACACGATATTTAAGGTTGGTAATACGCTCGACACCCATACCGAATGCATAACCGGAATAGACTTTCGAGTCAATACCGCAAGCTTCCAAGACGTTAGGATCAACCATTCCGCAGCCCAGGATTTCCACCCATCCGGTACCTTTGCAAAAAGCACATCCTTTACCGCCGCAAAGGTCGCAACTGATATCCATTTCAGCGCTCGGTTCCGTAAAGGGGAAATAAGACGGGCGAAGACGGATTTTAGTATCAGCTCCAAACATTTCTTTGGCAAAATAAAGCAATGTCTGACGTAAGTCAGCAAAGCTGACATTCTTGTCAATATACAATCCTTCCACCTGATGGAAGAAGCAATGTGCTCGTGCAGAAATAGCTTCGTTACGATAAACACGGCCGGGACATAGCACACGAATCGGAGGCTGTTGCGAAAGCATGATACGCGTTTGAACGCTAGAGGTATGCGTACGCAAAAGTATATCAGTAGGTTTCTGCACGCCTTCTTCCTTTTCAATGAAAAAAGTATCCTGCATATCGCGGGCCGGATGCTCAGGTGCGAAGTTGAGCAAAGAGAACACGTGACGGTCATCTTCCACCTCCGGTCCGTCAGCCACGGTAAATCCTATACGCGAGAATATATCCACGATTTCTTCACGTACAAGGCTGAGGGGGTGTCGTGAGCCCATTTCCACGCTATCAGGAGTACGAGTAAGATCCGTTTTTTCCTGAACCGCTTCATTTTTTTCTGCCAATTGCGTTTTCAAATCGTTAAAACGGGCTTCTATAGTCTGGCGGAGTGCATTAACAGTCTGTCCCCATTGGGCCTTCTCCTCTTTCGGAAGCGCCTTAAATTCGTCCATCAGTTCTCCCATTTCACCTTTTTTGGACATAAACTTCAGACGGAGGGTTTCCAGTTCCTGCTGATTGGCAGCATTCATTTTTTCAACCTGCGCTTGCAGGGATTCAACACGATCTTTTATATTCATAGACACAATATTAATCAAAATTTTGTACAAAATTCGAATTTGGGTGCAAAGATACATTTTTTTTGCGACATAGGCAAATTTTTTGAATATTTTTTCAAAGAAAAATTAAAAGGTATATTTTCATCACAAAATGTAGCCAGCACGCCCATACTGCCATTGAAACACAGAAAATCAGGCGTTTCATCAGGATGAAAACGCACGAATCCAAGAAAAAGTCATAAAATCGGTCAAAACACCTCATTTTCATCATACCTCAAGCATCAGGAAGCGGTTATTCAAGTCACTTCATTCACAAAGAAATTATAACAGTAAGACAATCAACAACATACAGTAACACTCGAGAATAAGAATTATTCCAAACCAGCAGAAACCAAAGCGGCATAAAACGCCAGCAATGGCAAGTATAAATTCCTGAGTTCATCGAAAAAAAGTGTTTGAAAATTTGTACATATCAGAAAAAAGCAGTAATTTTGCACGCTATTTTGTAATATGCACATACGCGTACGCATACATACGATATTGGTTTTATTAGCGACAGCTCTGACAACGGCGGCTCAAAACCATGCGAATCCGAACGACACCATTATTGCCGCTCATGATTCGACGCGTACTGAAGAACGGGCAGAAGCGGCTCCAATGCGCAAGAGTAACAAGATAGACGCCCCTATCCGTTACGAAGCAAAAGATTCGTGCGTCCTGTTGGGCAACGGAACCGCCATACTGCATGGAAGCAGCAATGTGAAATACGAAAAAATGGACCTTACTGCCGATTATATACGATGTCAGATGGACAGCAACACCGTCTTTGCCAGCGGCGTATACGATACCATCAATGAAGAATGGAGAGGAAAACCCGTCTTCAAGGACAAGGAAGACAAATACGAGTCGGACGAGATGACCTACAACATCAAGACAAAGAAGGGTTTTATACGCAACGTGACAACCACTCAAGGAGAAGGTTATATAATAGCCGACAAGACAAAAAAGCAAGACGGGGACATCATGATGATGGCGGGCGGCAAATACACCACATGCGATGAGCATGAGCATCCTCACTTTTACCTGAGGATGACCAAAGCGAAAGTGAAACCCGGCGAATATATTGCCACCGGTCCAGCATATATGGTAGTGGGCGAAGTGCCTGTTCCGTTGGCTATTCCCTTCGGATTCTTTCCCTTTACGGACAAATACAGTTCGGGACTAATCATGCCTACATTCGGCGATGACTACTCGCGAGGATTATATTTGCGGGGATTGGGTTATTATTTCGCCATCAACGACTATATGGACCTTGAGTTGACCGGAGACATCTACACTAAGGGAACATGGGCCGTATATGCCAAGAGCCGCTATGTAAAACGTTACAAATTCAGCGGCAGCATCAACATCAACTATCGAACGGATATAACCGGAGAAAAAGGTATGCCAGACTACACGAAAGCGACCAACTTCCAACTGCAATGGACACATCAACAGGATGCCAAAGCAAACCCCTACTCCAATTTCTCCGCATCCGTCAATTTCTCGACATCCGGTTATAACCGAAGTAACATCAACTCCTATTATAACAGTCAGTTAAACGCTGAAAACACGAAATCATCGTCCGTATCATATACTCAACGCTTTCCGGACAGTCCCTGGTCAATCAGCCTATCGGCCTTGGTAAGTCAACAAACCAAAGACTCGACAATGACCCTGACCCTACCCGATTTGAGCGTGAATATGAGTACGATATACCCATTCAAAAGGAAAGAGAAAGTAGGGAAAGACAAATGGTATGAGAAAATCAAATTATCCTACTCAATGAACGGAAAGATTTCGGTCACCAATATAAAAGAAAGTGAATTGTTGCACTCGAATTTCCTACGCGATTGGAAAACAGGAATCAAGCATCATGCCAATTTGGGAGCCAGTTGGACCGTATTCAAATATTTGAATATCAGTCCGAGCATCGATATGACCGACCGCATGTATTTCCAACGCATAGACCAGCATTGGAATGAAGATATCCAAGCCTTACAACGTGATACGAGCAACGGTTTCTATAATGTATTCGATTTCACGGTAGGATTAACGATGTCAACCAAGCTATACGGAATGTATACCCCGTCAAAGAAACTATTCCCAAAGAGCAAAGTGGAAGCCTTCCGTCATGTATTTACTCCATCCATCCGCTTCAATTACCATCCTAATTTCGGCAAATCCGGTTGGGGATACTACGGAAATTACGACCAACCCTTATATGACGGTGTTGATGAAGAAACGGGGATGCAATTACCTCGTTTGGACGAAAACGGCGTTCCCATGTTCGTTCGGCAGAATTATTCCCGTTTCGCCAACAGCATCTACGGCACCGCCCCAAACGGGCAAGTAGCCAATTTGAGTTTCAGTTTCGGCAACAATATAGAAATGAAGCTTCGGAATGACAAGGACACAACAGGAACGGAACAATTCAAAGTATATAGTATTATTGACGCATTGGACATAACCGGCGGATACAATTTTGCAGCAGATTCAATGAATTGGAACCGTTTCGGCGTTAGATTGAGGCTGAAACTTCCTGTTGTAAATTACACGATCAACCTAGCAACCGAATTTGACCCATATATGTACGAGTTGAACGCATTAGGTAAACCCGTGCAAACCAACAAACAGTATTGGAGCAACGGCAAAGCCCCCAGATGGACGGGTACGAATTTTTCCATCAGTTACACCTTCTCCAGACAGGTATTCGAAAAATGGTTCAAAAAAGCCAGTCAGAACAAGAACAAGGGCAAAGGAAGTGAAGAAACGGATCCCAATTTGGGCGGTGAAAGCGAATTGAGTGACATGTCGATGAATGCAGACGGCACGATGAACAATGCCAAACTGAGCAACGGCAAACACAAGAAAAATACCGAAATGGACGGTGATTACGTAAAAACAGATATACCCTGGTCGATAACCTTAGGCTATTCATTCAACTACAGAGAAGACCATTCCAATTTCGACTATGATAAAATGGTGTATCCTTTCAAGCCTATTCAGAACCTATCCATCAGCGGAAATATCGGTTTCGGACAAGGTTGGAAGATGAGTGTCAGCACCTATTATGACATCACCAATAAAAAATGGTCGACTACAACCTTCAATATATCCAGAGACTTGCACTGTTGGAACATGACCGCATCGTTCGTTCCTTTCGGCCCGTTCAAAAACTACACCTTCCATATCGGTGTGAACGCTTCGATGTTACAAGACCTGAAGTACGACAAGACCAGTACTGAATCAACGAACAAGAAAGTAAGTTGGTGGTAATAAAAAAGCAAATATCAAAAATAAAAAATATGAATAGAGTTATTACATGCACCTACGATTTATTCGTAGACGGAGAAAACGGACAATCAAAAGAACTGATGGAGCGCGCCACTATAGAGCACCCTCTGACCTATTGCGAAGATATGGGTATGATGCTTCCGAAATTTGAAGACGCGATGAAAGATAAGAACGAGAACGACACGTTTGATTTCCGCATCGGATATGAAGACGCTTATGGAGAATATGACACCGACGGCGTATTGACGCTAGACAAAAAACTTTTCTATAACGGTGACGGTGAATTTGATGAGGAACGAGTATTCGTTGGCAATATTGTTCCGATGAACACGACTGACGGACGTGTGGTAAGAGCGCAAATTGTAGAGATTACCGAAGATAAAGTAACCATAGACCTCAATCATCCGTTAGCAGGAGAGAATTTACACTTTGTAGGCAAGATTATAGAAATCCGTGAAGCAACCGAAGCTGAATTGGAAGCATTGCGTCATCCGCACAAATGCGGACATTGCCACGGTAACTGTCATAATGAAGAAGGCGGATGCGAAGGTAAATGCGAAGAAGGCGGATGCGGAGGCGGATGCGATGAATGTCACAACAATTAACTAGAACAAATAATAATAAATAATCAATACGACTATGGCAAATATTTTAGCGATAGTGGGTCGTCCCAATGTAGGGAAATCGACCCTATTCAACCGACTGACCCACACCCGTAGGGCCATTGTGATGGATACAGCCGGAACCACACGTGACCGTCAGTACGGTCATTCAGAGTGGTGCGGAAAAGAATTCTCCGTAATAGATACAGGCGGATGGGTTGTAGGCTCAGATGACACTTTTGAAAGCGAGATCAACCGTCAAGTAGATTTAGCCATCAAAGAAGCAGATGTGGTCCTGCTCGTAGTGGATGTAAACGAAGGAGTCACTCAATTTGATATGGAAGTGGCTCACTTACTGCGCCAGAGTAAAAAAGAATGTGTATTGGCAGTAAACAAGGTGGATACATTCGACCGTCAATATGGTGCTCCAGAATTCTACAAATTGGGATTGGGTGAACCTTTTATTCTCAGTGCCGAAAACGGACTTGGTACAGGTGAATTGTTGGATGAAATCTGTTCACGTTTCAAGAAAGACGAAAACGGTGAAGAACTGGACGAATTGCCCCGTTTTGCAATTGTAGGTCGCCCAAACGCCGGGAAAAGCAGCATATTAAATGCCTTTATCGGTGAAGATAGAACAATTGTGACGGACATTCCAGGGACGACAAGAGACAGCATATACACGAGATATAACAAATTCGGTAAAGAATTTTATCTTGTAGACACGGCAGGTATCCGCAAGAAAGCCAAAGTCAATGAAGACTTGGAATATTATTCTGTGGTCCGTTCGATTCGTGCCATTGAAAACAGCGATGTATGTATCTTGATGTTGGATGCCACTCGCGGAATAGAATCACAGGATTTGAATATATATTCACTTATCCAAAAAAATAAAAAAGGATTGGTAGTGGTGGTGAATAAATGGGACCTGGTAGAAAGCAAGACCAATGCCGATATAAAAGCATATGAACGCGCTATTCGTGAACGAATGGCACCTTTTACCGATTTCCCCATAATTTTTGCCAGCGCCACAACCAAACAACGCATTTTCAAAGTGATGGAAACTGCATTAGCCGTATATGAAAACAAAATGCGCAAAGTTTCAACTGCTCAATTGAATGACAAATTCCTTCCGCTGATTGAAAATTATCCGCCACCAGCATTAAAAGGAAAATATATCAAGATCAAATATTGTACTCAATTGCCCAACACTCAGATTCCCACTTTTGTCTTCTTTGCCAATCTGCCTCAATATGTAAAAGAGCCCTATCGCAGATTCCTTGAAAACAAATTGAGAGAGTGGTGGGACTTTAACGGCACACCCGTTCAATTATTTATGCGCGCCAAGTGAAAATAGCAGGATTGACATATTATCAAGATCGATACCATTTCGTAATGAAATGTGATTCGAGTTTATTGAATCAAAAAAAGCCTTTCTTCATACCCGATTGGTCAACTGATATCCAAATGGTGAGATGTCAAGTGGTTCGTATTTGCAGATTAGGTAAATGTATCCAATCTAAATTTGCTTACCGCTATTATGATGCCATAGCTCCCGGTGTAGATTTTCGAGCCCGCGATTATATGGAGAGCAATTGGGCTCAAGCTACCGCTTTTGATAATTCTCTATGCGTAGGAGAATGGGAAACACCTTCCGGTGAAGCGAACAGTTCCATTGACGACGCCATCGCTCAAGTAAGTAGAATCGTCACCTTGAGAAACGGGGATTTAATCTTTATAGATGAGCCATCCGAAAGCCAACCGATAGAAAAAGAAATGACTATTGAAGACAAGAACCTGTATTGCAAAATAAAATAACGCCTGCAAGAAGCATGAAACGTCTATTGACCATATTATCAACATTAGCTATCATAATGGAAATGATGGCCGGGACACATTCGTATGCAGATCGCTCCATATTAAGCAACGGCCATTTTGTAAAGATCAAGATTGCCGAAACCGGCTTTTATATGATTTCCTATGATGAATTAAAGATGTTGGGACTTAATCCCAATGATTTACGCATCTTAGGCTATGGCGGCGAAATGCTTACACAAGATTTCAGGTCGTCAAAAATAGATGATCTGCCCTCTATAAGTTATTATATAGAAACGGGTAGCGACGGAGTTTTCAATACCGGTGACCATGTCATTTTCTATGGGAAAGGCCCTGTAAACTGGATTTACAAAGACGGAGCATGGATGCACAATAGGAATCCTTATGCGGATTACGGATGTTACTTCTTGTCAGATGATGCCGGTGAAAAACGCATTATCAGCAATGATACCGTCATATTGAACAATGACAACGCCTTTGCCATCTACCAAACAGAGGACCATCAATTGCATGAGCAGGATCTTGTGAATGTAATTGATATCAATTATGGACGAGAAGGCGGAGGCAGAGAGTGGTATGGGGAACGTATCAATAACGGAAGCCCAATAACCATAAGCGATTTCAATTTTCCCAACATTTCATCGTCAGAACCGATGTACTGTCGAGTTCATGCAGGAGCACACGCATCTGAATTATCCACATTTACCATCACTTTAGGCGATCAACAAAGAACGATGCAGACTGCCAGAATAGATGCCTCCGATTTTTACACCCAACTAACAACCGGTGTTGCCAAATTGAACACAGCCAAAAGCGACAGTCCGACACCAAGTGTAAAGATACAATTATCCAATACAGAATCGGGGGCATACGGCTATCTCAACTATGTTGAGTTAACTGCCAAAAGATGGTTGAAAATGACGGACGGCATACTCCCTATCAGATGGACCAACAGTGGTAATGATTGGTGGGACAGTCGAGAAAACAACGTATATCATGTCAGCGGTGCCAACGACAAAACACAAGTTTGGAATTTGACCGATCCATTAAATATCAAACGGGTAAATACCTATTGGATAGGAGATACATTATGTTTTGTTGGCAGCAGCGAAAATATAGAGGAATATGTAGCTATCAATCCCGAACAAACAAAATCACTCAAACGGATTTCCTCATTAGGAAAAATTGAGAACCAAAATCTTCATGGGTTAAAAGATATTGATCTTGTCATTATCACCAATGAAGAACTGAAAGCTGCAGCACACGAATTAGGAGAAGCGCACCAACTATACGACGGACTGACCTATGCGGTGGTGACAGAAGATCAGGTATTCAACGAATTTTCATCAGGTACACCTGATGCTTCAGCATACCGATGGTTGATGAAAATGCTTTGGGACAGAGCTGAAGCGGATAGTAGTTTACACCATCCATCCAGTCTCTTGCTAATGGGAGACGGCACTTTCGACAATCGAAAGATATTGAACACATCAGGAGAACGAACCTTACTCACCTATCAAACTGAAAATTCGACAGTCGGTACCTCCGCATTTGCAATAGATGACTACTTCACCTTTATGGACGATGGAGACGGAATGGTGGGAACCACATTTTATGATGCTCGTGCCACGATGGACTTAGGTGTCGGTAGATTACCTGTAAATACAGCAGAACAGGCGCATCAAGTAGTAAACAAATTAGTGGCTCATATGAAAAATGAAAACAAGGGAAGATGGAAACAAGAATTATGTTTTTTGGCAGATGACGGTGAACACGGATTGCACACTCAAGTTGGAGATGCTGCCGGAGAACTTGTTCGAATCCAGAATCCCAATTTTATTGTAAACAAAATATATTTAGATGCATATGTGCAAGAAGCTTCAGCTGTAGGCGAACGCTATCCAGTAGCATACAACAGATTCACTAATTTGATGCGCAATGGCGTACTGATGATGGATTATTCTGGGCACGGAAGTCCCAATGCCATCTGTAACGAAGGTTTTCTATCCATCGCTGATGTAAAAGCCATGAGCAATAAAAACAGAGGTTTTTGGGTCTTGGCGACCTGCAGTTATTCGCATTTTGACAGAGCTGAAACATGTAGCGCAGAAGAGGCTATTTTAAATCCGAACGGAGGAGCCATTGGCGTTTATTCAGCCAGCAGGACGGTATATGCGACCAGGAATGATAGTTTGAATAGAAGTGTATGCCGCCATTTATTTACGCATACCGATGATTTCAATTATCCATTGTCAATAGGTGAAGCCATCAGGAGGGCCAAAAATTCGGTGGTATATGACTTAAAAGAAATGGCCTATATCCTATTAGGCGATCCTGCAATAAGGCTAAATTACCCGACTCAATTTAGAGTGGTAACCACGACAAAGATGGATACTCTAAACGCACTCTCCAAGCAGACAGTTCGCGGATATATAGAGGACGAAAACGGCGATACGGCCATTTATTTCAACGGAATGTTAGCAATTACCATCTTCGATAAATTGCAACAAGTGACAACACGAGATAATGACGAGGAGAATCAAGCAGACAAGCGTCATTATACCTACAACGATTATACCAACCGTTTATTTAAAGGTGAGGCCATCATCAAGGACGGCGTTTGGGAATATGAATTTATGCTACCCAAAGACATACTTTACAATTACGGCAACGGCAGAATTGTATATTATGCATACGACAGTGAGAACGGCGAAGGTGTCGGGCACAAAGACGATTTTATTATCGGAGGAAGCAGCAATACCATTATAGAAGACAATCAAGGTCCGGATATCCGTATTTATCTAAACACCCCTTCTTTCATATATGGAGGACAAACGAATGAAAGGCCACACTTCTATGCTGAATTATATGATGAAAACGGTATAAATACAGTAGGAAGCGGTATCGGGCATGATTTATTGATGGTAGAAGATGAAAGCGCGAAAATGAGTTATGTACTCAATGATTATTATACAGCAGATCCCGGTACATATCAAAGCGGTCAAGTTTCATATTCAATGATAGAACAAACTGAAGGTATACATTCCATCACGTTCCGTGCTTGGGATTTATGCAATAACAGCAATACGGCCGAATTAAGTTACGAAGTAGTGAAAGGAGCGGCACCCACAATCTGCTCGTTAATTACCTACCCCAATCCTGTAGCAACAGATGGTGAGGTACATATAGCCATAGACTATGACCAACCTGATGAGTTGCTATATGCAGATTTTACTATGGCCGATTTATACGGGCACCTTATATGCGACCTCAAAGACCTACCATTAGATAGAGAACTCATACTTAATTGTAAAGAATATCACTTACAACCCGGCATATATGCCTATCGGGTTCAAATACATTCTGATTCGACAAAATCATCCTATGCAAAAGGAAAACTAATCGTATATTAAATAAATTTTGAACTAACAGTTCGCGAATAACAAATTGCCTATGAAACATTTTTCAAAGTAAGAAAATCAATTAGAATTTTAATAACTACTATAAATACACCAATATGAAAAAATTATTTTTTCTCGTGGCTTTTGCCACAACCACAATGGCTATCATGGCCACCAATCCGGTAATCACATCTATGCCGTCACTTACCATCTCCCCAGACGCTCATGCAAGCGGTATGGGTGATATCGGTGCAGCGACCCGTCCCGACATGACATCACAACATTGGAATGCAGCCAAGTATGCATTTATGGGTGATGTAATGGACAGCCGAGGCGGATTTGTAGCCAGTTACACTCCTTGGTTACGTGAATTGGTAGGGGACATCGATTTGGCATATTTATGCGGTTTCTATCGTTTTGATGACCTGCAAGCCATCTCTGCATCATTTACCTATTTCTCAATGGGTAAAGTGCAATTAACCGATTTCAACGGCATGCAATATGCAGAAGCACACCCTAACGAATGGGCCTTGGACGTGGCCTATTCTCGTAAGTTACACGAATATGTCAGCATGGCAGCCACCTTACGCTTCATGTATTCAGACTTGAATAACGGTGTAAATTTGTCATCAATGACCAGTGTCAATGCAGAAATGTATCCCGCATGGACAATGGCAGCCGATATCTCGCTGTATTATCGTCAACCTATTGATATTCCAATGGGAGAAAGTCAGTTCGCATTAGGATTCACTTTAAGCAATCTGGGTGGTAAAATGAGTTATGACAAAGGAAATACCTCCAATTTCATTCCCGCCAATATGCGTTTAGGTGTAAGCTATGAACTGCCCTTTGATGATTACAACCGCTTAATGATGTCTGTAGAATGCAATAAGATGTTGGTACCCACTTTCCAATCCAAATATGCCAGCAACACAGAGACTCAGACCTATACAAATGAAGAATTCTCAAAAGTATCATCCCCCAAAGGATGGTGGCAATCATTTGCAGATGCTCCCGGTTACTATTATACTGATAGCAAAACAGGCAATCAGAAATTAGTAAACGGAACAAAAGAAGAGTTCCAAGAAGTAGTATGGGGCGCAGGTTTAGAATATAGTTATGATCGAAAATTCTTTGCACGTGCAGGCTACAGTCATGAAAATTACTACAAAGGAAATCGCCGATATGTTACATTAGGTGCAGGTTTCGCATTAAGCATTGTAAGATTAGATGTATCCTATTGTATAGCCGTAGCAGCAAGCAACCCGCTGAATAATACCATGCGTTTCACTTTGGGCTTTGACTTGGCCGGAATCAAAGATCTGGTCAATAACGAGAAATAATTCAAACGTCCAAGTCATGCGAATCGGATTAGGATACGATGTTCATCAATTTGCCCCGAGCCGTAAATTATGGCTCGGGGGAATTGAGATACCTCATT
Source organism: Paludibacteraceae bacterium (assembly GCA_024399655.1). Taxonomy (GTDB): domain Bacteria; phylum Bacteroidota; class Bacteroidia; order Bacteroidales; family Paludibacteraceae; genus Colicola. The sequence goes on from JAKSNP010000001.1 coordinate 25,484, forward strand.
CAGAAGGATTATTGGGTCATTCAGATGCAGATGTCGCTATTCACGCTCTATGTGATGCTCTCTTAGGAGCAGCCGCTATGCGTGATATAGGTTATCACTTCCCAGATACAGCAGGAAATGAATATGAAGGCATAGATTCGAAGATTCTGCTCAGCAGGGTCATGGAAATGATACGCAAAGCCGGATATGAATTAGGTAACTGCGATTTAACCATTTGCGCACAAACGCCAAAACTTAGTCCATTCATCGAAATGATGCGAAAATGTCTAGCATCAACAATGAATGTAGACCTCAATAAGGTTTCAATAAAGGCAACGACCACAGAACATTTAGGTTTTGTAGGAAGAAAAGAAGGAATCGCATGTTATGCCATTGTTTTATTGGAAGGATAATCGGCTCCCTATTTATCTAAATACGGATTATCATAAAAGATAGTAAACGCACAATGTTGAATAAAATGAATAACACTCTTGCATACAAAATCATCCCTCATTTATGCCGTTGCTTATTTTTCACGACATGCTTATTGTATAGTGCAGGAGTAAAAAGTGAAGTAAGATGTGACACTTTATACACACACGATTCCATTGTCATTATCACCACTGCTTGTGCCCCGATTTGTTCATCAGTTGCGCGCGCATATAATAAAGACGGCAAATTTTTAGGAGACCTTCAATCTCCTTTTCCCGATGCCATATTTCCTGAAGCCTATATAGAAGATGGTCAAATCAGATGGCGTGACAATACCGTTGCCATTTTGGACGAAGAAGAACAGAACCGCGAACAAAGGAGTAGCATCCCTACCGAAAAAAACAAAAAAGGAAAGAAAAAGAAGTGAAAGCACCCATCTATCTAATCGGTTACATGGCAGCAGGAAAAACAACTGCCGGACGAATCTTAGCAGAAATGTTGGGATGGCACTTTGTGGATTTGGATGAAGCCTTTACGGAAATCCATGGATATAAGCCTGCCGAATATATACGCCAATATGGAATTGATGCATTCCGCAAGAAAGAAAAATATGTTTTGGAAGACATTGCGGATATGTCGCCGTATGAACAAGTGATATACGCAACAGGTGGAGGCTATCCTTGTTGGGAGGACAACATGGAATGCCTAAAAGAATTAGGAAGTAGCATATATATCAAATGGTCGGCTAATGATTTGGTGAAACGATTGATGCTGACAGATTTAAGCGATAGACCAATTCTGCAAGGACATACAGAAGAAGAGTTACTTGCTTTCATCAAGCCTCAACTTGAAGCCAGAGAACCATTTTATCAACAAGCTGATTATATATTAGAAGCGCCCGGCTTTATCGAGGACGCAGATTTAAAAATAGCAGAACAGATATGTCAATTAATGAAATCCAAGACGAGATAATTGAAGAATTCTCGGCATTTGACGACTGGATGGACCGTTACTCTTTGTTAATTGAATACGGAAACGGTTTAAGTGCCATGCCTGAAGAAGACAAAAACGAAAAAAATCTAATAGACGGATGTCAAAGTAAAGTGTGGTTTACTTGCACCTATCAGGATGGGAAGATAGAATATCAAGGAGATTCAGATGCCATATTGGTGAAAGGAATAGTAGCTATACTAATTCGCGTATTAGGAGGACATACACCCAAAGAAATCGTTGATGCAGATTTACACTTTATAGATGACATTCAATTGCGAGAACATCTATCTCCCACACGTTCAAACGGATTAGCCGCAATGCTAAATCAAATGAGATTATACGCCTTAACCTATTTGGCAAGCGGTAAATAGTTTTTGGGGATACAAGAACATAATAATGATAAAGAGAGCAACGTAGTCATTTGACGACATTGCTCTCTTTATATAATTGCATATATATTCCGGTTATCTACTCATCAAAAGCAAGACACCCGAATATTCATAGAAATCAGGCCCCTTCGTTGACTTGTCCCGATTGGAAAAGAAGTTTTCTTCCCGGATAAAGTTCGGGCCAAAGAGGATTATGTGTTGACATGATAACTGTCATACCAGCTTTACATATACTATAAAGCAATTCCATTATCTCTCGACCTGTTTCGGGATCAAGATTACCGGTCGGTTCATCTGCCAAAATCACTTCGGGAGTATTGAGGAGCGCTCTTGCGATAACAACACGTTGTTGTTCACCTCCACTAAGTTGATAAGGCATTTTATAAGCTTTATCAGCCATACCGACCTGCTCCAAGACATCCATAATATGATTTTTCATCACATGTTTGTCTTTCCATCCGGTAGCAGTAAGCACAAACATCAAATTATCTTCCACATTGCGATCAGTAAGCAATTGAAAGTCCTGGAAGACCACTCCAATTTTCCGTCTGAGATAGGGAATTTGGCTACGTTGAATGGTACGCATATCATATCCCAAAAAAGTAGCCTGACCGTCAGCAATAGGAAGTTCAGCGTAGAAAGTTTTCATCAAAGTGGATTTTCCACACCCGACTCGCCCGAGAAGATACACCATTTCTCCCGGATTGATGCGTAGGTTGACACCACGAAGAACGATTTGCTCGTCCTGTCGAACTTCTACATTAGCATAATCAATCAGTTCCATTATTCCTCCGATAATTTCTTCTCGAGTTCAATAAGTTGCGCTTTGAGATCATCGATTTTCTTTTGCATATCGTCTACCAAACGATTAGCAGTTTTCGATTTACCGGTGAAGAATAGTATATTGTTCTCAGCAGTTTTAATTTCCTGTTGGAGATTCTCATAGATACGCATCAGTTTATTTTTATCGGAAGTCTGGATCATCTTCTCATTTTGTGCTTTTCTGCGTTCGCCACGAGCAGCTTTATCCATTTCTCGTTTTTTATTGAAGAAGTCATCACAAACAGCCGTGAATTGTTTCCAGATTTCATCGGAATATTTACGAGCGACGGGACCGATAGTTTTCCATTCTTTCTGCAACGCAACTATTTGTGAAGTTGCGTTTTGCCAATTCTCACTGGCACGAAGTTCTTCCACCTTAGCGAGCAGTTCACGTTTACGACGAAGGTTCTCGCTAAAGACATCACGTATGCTCTTATAATACTGAGCTTTAGCGCGGAAGAAGCCATCAGTTAGCGCACGATACTCATCGTAGATAGCCTGGTTCTGCTTTTTTGGAGCAAACCCGATGGCTCTCCATTCCGTCTGTACCCCTTGGAGTTGTTCGGAAATTTCATCCCAAACTTTATTGGATTTGATTGTATATTCACCAGCCTCGTCACGATGAGCGTCGAGCAATTCGTGAACGCGTGCAATAAGCGCTTGCTTTTTCTCGAGGTTCTCCTGTTCTTTGGCATGGATTTGATCGAAATAAGCCTGATGCTTTTTATTGATTACGGATGAAGCCTCTTTGAAACGGTTCCACAAATCTTCACGCAATTCACGAGCAACGGGACCGATTTCAGCCCATTCATCGTGGAGTTGCTGCAAAGCACGACTTGCTTCCACAACAGAGGGATTATCTTTCAGTTTTTCGGCAGCTTCGCAAAGCAAGGTTTTCATTTCAAGGTTTTTCTTGAAATCAAGATCTCGTAATTCGATATTGATTTTAACCAGGTCATAGAACTGTTCCTGATATTGCTGATATTCTTTCCAGATTTCCTGAGCCTTGGGAGCAGGAACTGCTCCGATGGTTTTCCATTCTGCTTGGAGGTCGCGCATTTTCTGCAAGTTGCCCATTACATCGGCAGTTTCGGCTTGAGCGAGATCCTTCATCTGCGCCAAGATATTTTCTTTGCGCAAAAGGTTTTGCTCCTGTTCAGCCTCAATCTGTTTAGCGACTTCCGCTTTTTTCTCTTTATAAACATTCAACAACTCGCGGAATTGCACTTCAACTTGATCCAATGACGGCTGCCAATTTTCAAGAGTTTCGCCATTAGCTGCAGCAGCTTCTTCGGCAGCCTGTTTAAGCGCGGCTTGCTCCTCATGAAAACGGCGATAGAATCGAACTTTCAATTCTTCCACCTGATCCTTTACTTCAGTTACGTTCTGCTCCAGGAGAGCTTTCAACTCGTCAACGAGTGATTGTTTGTCGTTTTCCATAAAAATAGAATCACCTTTCGGTGCGGTTACAATTTGCGCTTACGCGCGTACTTTAATTATAAATGGGCTGCAAAATTACTATATTTTTTTTAAACATGCAAGATTTTATGACAAAAATATGCAAAACACACATTTTTTTAACATTTCGCACCATATTTAGACAATTCAACAGCCACATTAGCAGCCAATCTTGCATTATTCAGCACCAAATGTATATTGCTATCAAGACTCAATCCGCCAGTCAGTTCTTTGATACGGGCGAGCAAAAATGGCGTAGTCGCTTTTCCTTTGATTCCTTTCTCGTTGCATTCGGCCACAGCCTGTTCAATAGCTATGTCTATGGTATTTTTATCCATTTGATATTGTTCAGAAACCGGATTTGTGACGAGCATACCATTATGAATACCCATTTCCCGCTGGGCGATGAAAGCAGCCGCCACTTCGGAAGGCGAATCCAAGCGGTAATCCACTCCGAAACCGGATTTTCGCGTATAGAAAGCCGGCAGTTCATCCGTTCCGAACCCGATTACAGGAACGCCTTTCGTTTCCAGATACTCTAAGGTCAAACCGATATCAAGGATAGATTTTGCACCCGCACATACGACCATGACCGGAGTTTGCGCCAACTCTTCCAGATCAGCAGAAATATCCATGGTGGTTTCCGCTCCACGATGCACGCCTCCGATTCCACCTGTAGCAAAAACCTGGATACCAGCCATGTGAGCAATCATCATCGTAGTCGTAACCGTTGTTGCTCCGTCCATTTTCCGTGCTACGAGCACAGGCAAATCGCGACGAGAAGCTTTGGTCACTTTCGTTCCCTGCTTTCCTAAATATTCAATTTGCTCAGCCGTACAGCCGGCAATCAGATTGCCACCGATAACCGCGATGGTAGCGGGTACAGCACCACAATCACGGATAGTTTGTTCCACCCGCAAAGCCGTTTCCACATTTTGAGGATAAGGCATTCCGTGAGATATGATGGTTGACTCAAGCGCCACAACAGGGCGATTGGTTTGAAGTGCCATACGTACTTCTTCAGAGATGTGTAAGAAAGAATTGGAAATCATATAATACAATTATTTTGCAAAGGTACAACTTTTTTTTTATTCTGCCAAATAAAAACCGTTTTCTTCTTTCTGTCCATTATTAAATTTCACAAATATTATAAATCTACACAAACGCCGATTCATTATAAAAAGCATACAAACAAGAATAAACTCTCGATTAGGTCTCGAAAATATCATTAAAAAATTTCATATCACAACAGAGCAGACCAACACATTTTTTAAGACAGATTAACATATATATTGGCCATAAAAAAGTGATTACATATAGATTGAGCCGAGCGAGCAACGTATATCGAACGAGAGCAGAGCGACATCTCGATAAACATAAGTCTATAATCTCTCGGTAACGTTACCTTTATCTTACGTTTATGTTACGTTTAACTCTCGACAAAGATAAGTCAAAGACCAAAAGGAATTGATACTAAGAAGATATATTGATACACAAAGGCATTTTTATCATCTGCACCTCTTCTTTCAGCATATATTTAGCATATATTTCAGCATATATTTTACTATACACAGGCAATGAAGTAAGGGACGGAAAAAGTCCGTTGAAATCAAGAAAAAACGGATCAAACAGCAAGCATCCACCAATCATATAAGCGATGACATGCAGACTCAAACGATGACATGCAGATAGAGGAAGCGCATATTACAAAAAAACAAAGTTTTTTGCCAATATATTTGCATAAATCAATATTTTTTTGTACCTTTGCACGCTTTTTGGGATTTTGTGCGTGTGATGCAACGGCATTTTGGTGAAAGCCCCTCACGGACAAACATTCACGCCCCAAGCGAAACACTCGACAATAGCGAAGGATCCATCAAATATCACCACCGGCAGATTCAATGAATTCATCGAGAAAAACCGAATAAATATCAAACATTATGAATATATCTTACAAATGGCTTAAACGGTACATCGACTTGAAGGACGATGCAGAAACCGTAGCAAAAATTCTCACATCCATCGGATTGGAAGTAGGGACAGTAGAACAAGTGGAAAGCATCAAAGGCGGTCTGCAAGGTTTGGTAGTAGGCGAAGTGCTCAGCTGTATCCCCCACCCTAACAGCGACCACCTGCATATAACGCAAACCCGCTTGGCACCAGATGCCGACCCTGTACAAATCGTATGCGGCGCAGCCAATGTTGCAGCCGGACAGAAAGTGATAGTGGCCACCGTCGGGACCAAGTTGTATCAAGGTGACGAATGCATCACCATCAAACGCGGCAAGATACGCGGAGAGGAATCACTCGGCATGATATGTGCAGAAGACGAAATCGGTGTTGGAAGCAGTCACGAAGGTATTATGGTGCTCCCGGCAGATACTCCAGTCGGCTTACCCGCCGCAAAATATTTCCATTTGGAAAACGATACGGTGATTGAAGTGGATATCACTCCCAACCGTTCCGATGCCGCATCACACTATGGTGTAGCAAGAGATTTGCACGCTTATTACGTGGCACATGCCCTCATGGAGGAGCCGAACGACGGTAACGACCCAAGCAACTCAATGGACGATGTGCCCTTGTTGAGCCGCCCCGATGTCAGCGGCTTCAAAGTGGACCACAATGACCTGCCAATCACAGTAACCATAGAAAACCCCCAAGCCTGCCCCAGATATACAGGTGTGAGCATCAAAGGCGTGACCGTAAAAGAATCACCTGAATGGTTAAAAAATGCGTTGAATACAATAGGTTTGCGCAGCATCAACAACATCGTGGACATTACGAATTTCGTTCTTCACGAGAACGGTCAGGCACTACATGCGTTTGATGCCGACAAAATAACAGGCCGCCATATTATCGTCAAAAATGCTCGTCAAGGCGAAAAATTCGTAACGCTTGACGGCACAGAACGTGAAATGGACGCCAAAGACCTGATGATTTGCAACGAAAACGGACCGATGTGCATAGCCGGTGTGTTCGGCGGTTTGGAAAGCGGTGTAACAGAAAAGACCCAGAATGTTTTCCTTGAATCCGCCTATTTTGATCCGGTAAGCATCCGTAAAACGGCAAGACGCCATCAATTATCCACCGATGCCTCATTCCGATACGAGCGCGGTTGCGATCCCAACAATACATTGTATGTATTGAAACGCGCAGCCACCCTGATTCAAGAAGTAGCTGGCGGAGAAATCAGTATGGATATCGTCGACTTCGTAGACGGCAAGCCGGCTTCTCAACAAGATAGCGTTCTGTTTGAGCCCTGGAAAGTGGAACTTAACATAAACCGCATCAATCAATTGATAGGCAAACAGATAAGCAAAGAAGTAATTGAGGGTATTCTGGCCGCTTTGGATATAGAAATAAACGATGATACAGACGGCACTTTGCTGGTAGGCGTTCCCCGCTATCGCGTAGATGTACAACGCGAATGCGATGTGGTTGAAGATATACTTCGTATATACGGTTACAACAACATTGAATTCCCCGAGAAATTGAACTCCAATTTGAGTTTCAATCCGAAACCCAATCCCGTATTCCTGCAAACCCGCATATCGGAACAACTGACGGCACAAGGTTTCCGCGAAATACTGAATAATTCGCTTACCAAGACGTCGTATTATCAACGTGGCACATGGATGGAAAGTTGCGTTAAAATCAAGAATCCGTTGAGTCAAGACCTCGGCGTAATGCGTCAAACCCTTCTTTTCGGCGGATTGGAAAGCATACAACGCAACCAAAACAGAAAGAATGCCGACTTGAAATTCTATGAATTCGGCAATTGCTACCATTATAATCGCCAAGCCGTAGAAGGAACTGATAACGAACCGATTGCAGCCTATACCGAAGAACCGCATCTCGGCATGTGGATTACCGGAAACCGAAACGCGCAAACATGGATGCGCAAAGACGAGAAAGTATCCTTCTATCTTCTTCATGCCTATGTCAACAATGTTCTCCGTCGTTTAGGTGTGAACCTGGATCGCGTCATTCTCGAACCAGCTATCGATCCGGAAAAAGAATGTTGCTGCGGGATATGCGAGTGCTTCGCTGACGGATTGGTAATAAAAACGCAAGCCAATGTGATTTTGGGCTACATGGCTGTTGTAAAACGCGACTTGCTGAAGCAATTCGACATCGACGGTGAAGTGTTCTATGCCGATTTGTATTGGAAACAGCTGATCAAGCAGGACAAACAGTACAAACCCATCATCGAAGACCTTCCCAAATTCCCAGAGGTAAAACGCGACTTCGCTTTGCTGGTGGACAAAAATATTCTGTTTGCCGATTTGAAGCGAGCCGCACGTGAGACAGAAAAGAAATTACTGAAAAACGTATACCTCTTTGATGTTTACGAAGGAAAGAATCTGGAAGAAGGCAAAAAATCGTATGCGTTGAGTTTCATTCTTCAAGACAAGGAGAATACTCTAACCGACCAGAAAATTGATGCCATCATGGGCAAACTACAACATACATTCGAAAGTAAATTCAATGCAAAACTTCGTTGAGGAAATATTAAAAAGACGCACTTTTGCGATTATATCCCACCCGGATGCCGGTAAAACCACTTTGACCGAAAAGCTTCTGTTGTACGGAGGAGCCATTCATGTTGCCGGTGCAGTAAAAAGCAACAAAATCAAGAAGACGGCCACTTCCGACTGGATGGAGATTGAAAAACAACGCGGTATATCCGTTGCGACCTCGGTAATGGGATTCGACTACGATTCCTATCACATCAATATTCTCGATACTCCCGGTCACCAGGACTTCGCTGAAGACACTTTTCGCACATTAACGGCCGTAGACAGTGTAATTATTGTCATTGACTCCGCCAAAGGTGTAGAAACACAGACACGCCGTTTGATGGAAGTTTGCCGCATGCGTAAAACACCGGTAATGGTGTTTATGAACAAGATGGACCGCGAAGGCAAAGACCCCTTCGATCTAATGGACGATGTGGAACAAGAACTTGGCATCAACGTCACCCCTATGAGTTGGGCCAATGGACAAGGAATAAAATTTGAAGAGGTGTGGACACGAGGCAGCGACAAGTGGAATGCCAATATGCGCCCTGAAGACAGAGAACTGATAGAAGGCGTGTATCCGGAATTTGACCGGGACCTGTATCTGGCCGGTGATCTGGCACCCGTTTTCTATGGTTCGGCCTACAAGACCATCGGAGTACAGGAATTGTTGGATTTCTTCGTCAAAAACGCTCCGTCTCCCCGTCCGATTGACGCATTGGAAAGAACAGTGGACCCGATGGAAGAATCTTTCACGGGATTCTGCTTCAAGATTCACGCCAATATGGACCCCAATCATAGAAGTTGCATCGCCTTCTTCAAGATTTGCAGCGGCAGGTTTGAGCGAAATGTCTATTACAAGCATGTAAGGAAAGACCAGCAGATGCGTTTCTCGGCCCCCACCTGTTTCATGGCACAGAAAAAAGAGACCGTTGACGAAGCGTTTGCAGGCGATATAGTAGGTCTGCCGGATACAGGCAACTTCAAGATAGGTGATACGCTCACATCCGGAGAGAACCTGCATTTCAAAGGTCTACCGAGTTTCTCACCGGAAATGTTCAAATACATCGAAAATGCAGATCCGATGAAACAGAAACAATTGGACAAAGGCGTACATCAATTGATGGACGAAGGTGTTGCTCAGTTGTTTGTCAGCCAAATGAACGGCCGCAAAATTATCGGGACCGTCGGGCAATTGCAATTTGAGGTGATTCAATATCGACTCGAACACGAATACAACGCAAAATGCCGTTGGGAGAACCTGCAAATGTACAAAGCTTGTTGGATTGAATCCGATGACGTCGAAGAATTGGAATTGTTCAAAAAACGCAAGGCACAATATATGGCACTTGACAAAGAAGGCAGAGATGTATTTATGGCAGATAGCGGATATGTGCTGAATATGGCTCAAAACGACTATAAACATATCAAATTCCATTTTACCAGCGAATTTTAAAGCCGGAATCAGTCAAGTCAGAGAGATTTAGTGAGCGAAGGATGAATAAAGGGTGAGCGACCGATCAAGGAATCCCGTACGAAACACCTGTCACCACATCCATACCTTTTGGACAAAAGAACACCTCAAATCGAAAACAAAAAAAGAACAGATTTCAAAAAAAGTCAATATGAAGAATATCAAACTTCGTCTTATTATCATGAATTTCCTGGAGTTTGCCGTCTGGGGATCGTATCTAACTTGCATGGGCCGTTATTTGGGCGAGCACGGTTTGGGAACCCATATCGGCTGGTTCTATGCAGTTCAAGGAATAGTCAGCATATTTATGCCCACATTGATAGGAATAGTTGCCGACCGTTGGATGTCAGCCAAAAGTGCAATGACCATGTGCCATCTGATGGCCGGTATATTCATGATGGCCGCAGGTTGGTATGGTTTGCAAGCAGGTGATTCTGTTCAATTTGCTCCGCTCTTCACCTTATACACGATTTCGGTGGCATTCTTTATGCCAACCATCGCATTGGACAATTCCGTATGCCTGATTCTATTCAACAAGAACAATATGGACTCGGTGAAGGAATTTCCGCCTATTCGCGTATTCGGTACTGTTGGTTTCATCTGCACAATGTGGGTAGTGGATTTATTGGGATTCCAGACCACCGCCCGTCAATTCCTTGTAAGCGGAGGTTTGAGCATCGCATTGGCTATGTACTGCCTTACTTTGCCCGATTGCAAAGTCGTTAAAGAAGACAAAGAGCGTAAAAACTGGATTGAGATGTTGGGATTGGACGGTTTCCGTCTTTTCCGTCAAAAGAAGATGGCGGTTTTCTTCCTTTTTTCCATATTTTTAGGAGTTTGCCTTCAAATTACCAACGGATACGCCAATCCGTTCCTCGGCTCCTTCCAATTCATAGAGGAATACGCTGATACTTTCGGTGTTCAGCACTCCAATATGTTGATCAGTCTATCACAAATTTGCGAAGCATTATGCATATTGTGTATCCCATTCTTCCTCAAACGATTCGGTATTAAAAATGTGATTATCATGTCTATGTTAGCCTGGGTTATCCGGTTCGGATTCTTCGGTTTGGGCAATCCCGGCAACGGCGTCTGGTTGTTCGTATTAAGTTGCATCGCATACGGTTTCGCTTTCGATTTCTTCAACATTTCAGGAGCTTTATATGTTAGTCAGGAAACCGAACCTGCCTTGCAATCTTCCGGTCAAGGTCTGTTCATGATGATGACCAATGGTTTCGGTGCTACAATCGGTACGCTTTCCGCTCAAGCAATCATCAATCGCATGGTCTTCACGCCGGCTATGACGGGCGCAGATCCGTTGACCGTTTGGCATGGTTGGCAGGTTTGCTGGTATATTTTTGCTGCATACGCATTAGTTATCGCCATTTTGTTCGCTATTTTCTTTGAGTACAAACATAATCCTTCCAAATGATAAAACGACTATTCATCACAACATTCCTTTTTGGGCTGAATCTTGCAATTAGCGCTCAAAATCTAACTCCCGAATTGTTGAATGCCTTGCGCGCATCGTATCAAGATTCGCCAACAGATCGAGCTGTACGAAATGCCATGGGCAGCAACGATCCGAGAACATTGGCTCTCAACCAAGACAACCAAAATTCAGTTGATACTCATTTCACATACGAAGTTCCGCAAAAAGGAATCACCGACCAAATGCATTCCGGCAGATGCTGGCTCTTCTGCGGTTTGAATGTGCTTCGAGCAGATGTACAAAAACGTATAGACATCGCAAAATTGGAATTTTCACAGAATTACCTATTTTTCTACGATCAATTGGAAAAATCCAACCTGTTTTTGCAATCGATTATCGATACACGCGATTTACCAATGGACGATAGAACAGTGGATTATCTTTTCCATAATCCTATTAATGACGGAGGTTCGTTTACCGGTGTCGCTGACTTGGTGAACAAATATGGAGTTGTTCCTGCAGAAGTGATGCACGAGACATGGTCAGCCAATAACACGGCACGAATACGCGAAATACTCAGCACCAAACTTCGAGAATTCGGATTGGCATTGCGAGAAACAAGCCATACAGATTTGCAACAAATGAAACAAGAGCAGATGAAGGAAATCTATAGGATTCTCTGCTTGGCTTTCGGAGTTCCTCCTACTGAATTCACCTGGTCACACTACAACAGCGACGATCAATTGGTATCAACAGAACATTATACTCCCCTTTCGTTTGCACAGAAATACCTGCGAAGCGAGATGGTGAACGATTATATCATGTTCATGAACGATCCCTCACGCGAATACTACAAGGTATATGATATCGATTTGGATCGTCACACCTACGAAGGACATAACTGGCGCTATATCAATGTACCTATTGAAGATATGCAAGAGGCAGCCATTGCCAGTTTGAAAGATGGTGTTGCCATGTATATAGGCTGTGATGTGAATAAAGAGCGCGATCCGAAACGGGGATTGCTGGATATGAACAACTATGACTATGCTTCACTCTTGGGTGTTGAATTCAACATGGACAAACGCCAACGTATTCTAACTATGGCAAGCGGGAGCAGCCATGCCATGGCATTGATGGCGGTAGATATTCAAAACGGGAATCCTGTTAAATGGGAAGTTGAAAATTCATGGGGCAAAGACAATGGATTCAACGGCCATTTGATTATGACCGATGAATGGTTCCACAACTATATGTTCCGTCTTGTGGTAGAAAGCAAATATGTCCCCGCCAAATTGCGTGCCCTGCTCAAGCAAGAGCCTGTTGTATTACCGATGTGGGATCCTATGTTTCAAGCGGAGGAATAAAAACACCCATCGCTCCAATAGGAAAAAATAATACTCATACGATATGTATCGAAAAGAACTTTCATATTATTTCGCATCTCCAATAGCCTATTTGGTCATTGGCTTATATTTGGTTGGAATCAGCCTTTTTCTTTGGGTAATTCCCGGCGAATGGAATATCATAGATTCGGGATATGCCCAAGTGGACGGTCTATTTATGTTGAGCCCATGGCTTTTGATGTTTCTATGTCCAGCTTTGACAATGCGGCTTTTTGCAGAAGAAAGGCAAAGCGGTACTTGGAATCTGCTAATAGCAAAAAAAGTGCCCGTATGGCGTATCGTATTAGGTAAATACATGGCGGCATGGACATTAACCGCCATCGCTATTCTGCCTTGTATTATACATTATTTTGTTGTGGCAGCTATTGCTGAACCTGCAGGAAATGTTGACGGCGGACAATTTGCAGGATCGCTTATCGGACTAATTTTCTTAAGCGGGGTTTTCATATCACTAGGTTTAATGGCGGCAAGTACCACCAAGAACCAAATAGTAGCCTATGTATTTGGAACGTTGGTTTGTTTCATCCTCTATTGGGTGTTAATTCAAGCGCATTACGAAAGTATCTCTCGTGGGGTAATTGACTTGAGAGATGTGATTTTCTTCCTTTCCGTAATTGCAATCAGTTTGATTATCGCCATCACAATATCTCATTACAAAAAGTAAGGACATATCAGTCGAACTGCGAAAAGCGATTAAGGCGTAGACTTCAGATTTTGGTATAAAAACATTTTCACATATAACCATCAAGAATATTGCAGGCGTGACAAAAATTGGTTTATTATCTGACACTCATGGTTATTTAGACACTCGTGTAAAAGAATATTTTGAAGAGTGCGACGAGATTTGGCATGCGGGGGATATCGGTTCAGAAGAAGTGTTGCAATCACTTCGTGAATTTCGCCCGACTCGTGCTGTATATGGAAATATGGACAGCGGTGACGTACGCTACTCTTTATCTGAATTCTACCGATTCAGAGTGGAAGATGTCAATATTCTGATGACACATATCGGAGGTTATCCCGGACGTTACAATCCATGGTTGATTCCCATGTTCCGAAAAGCGGCAGAAGAAAAAGCCACCGACAAAGGAGGAATCGACTTGTTTGTATGTGGACATTCGCATATTCTGAAAGTACAATACGATCCCATGTGGCAATTCCTGACCATGAATCCAGGTGCAGCCGGCAAACAAGGATGGCAAACTGTACAGACTTTACTTCGATTCGAAATTGACAAGAAAGAAATCAAAAATTTGGAAGTAATAGAATTAGGCCGGAAATAAACAATTTCTGATAAACTGACATACCAATAGATTACGAGAGAAGTCGGAAAAATCCAACTCCTCTCGTAATAAAAATCAATACTCTATTCCACAGTTTACATTGTCAGTTGACAATCAGGACGATGATAGTTTTTTAGCCCCTCTATCGGATCAACCACAATCTGCCCCAATACGATACCGTTATCAGACAAAACTTTGGATAAAATATCACGATAATAATAGGCTATCGATCCGACAAAGGAAACTGGCAACTCAGGAGGATATTGACGGAGAATGCGAACTACAAACTGCGTAAAATGTTCGTACACCAAACGATATATCCGTTCGTCATCCAGATGAGAAGAAGCAAAACGGCTCAAACCAGCAAGAAAACGATTCGGGAAAGGTCTACGATATACCTGTTCTATGATATCTGCTTGAGTAAGTTTAGTCTCCTTCAAGAATATTTTTTTCAGATCATCGCCTAACTGATTTTTGAGCAAATCAGCCACCAACCGTTTTCCCAAAACGGCTCCGCTACCTTCATCTCCTAAAATAAAGCCTAACGCAGGTACATTCTGAGTTTGCTCAAATCCGTTCCACAAACAACTGTTACTCCCCGTTCCTAATATACACGCAACACCTTTTGTATGTCCCAACAATCCACGAGCAGCGCCTATCATATCAGAAGCCACCTGAACTTCCGCTTTGGTAAATATACTTTGGAGAGCTTCGATAAGAACAGGGATTTTTTCCGGTGTACAACCAGCCCCATAGAAAAAGACTCGACTGATTGTGCCAGCCCACAACAATTGCGCCATTTGCGGCAACAACTGATCAGAAAGCGTGGAGATAATTTCTTCACGTGTCTGATAGAACGGATTGATACCATCAGTTTGAAACTCGCTGCACTGTCCATTGGCAGCCATTAAACACCAATGAGTTTTGGTGGAACCAGAATCTGCTATTAAAATCATGGTGCAAAAGTACAAAAAAATTTGGATATATGCAAAAAAAATTGTAATTTTGCAGTCGATATGAAACAATTTACCCTTTCCGGTCGTCTTTGTTCGACCCATGTAATCCGTGAAATAGCGGAAAAAGCAGAACAGGAGTATACTTTTATATATCTCCGCAGTACTATCAAATGGGTTAATTTCGCCCAAGAGCGTATGTTACAAATCATCGCTGACACCGGTGCGTCTATGGTATATAGCGACCACTTCAACCCGCAGCCTGCACCTGTTATCGACTATCAAAAGGGAGCGTTGCGTGATGATTTCGATTTCGGCAGCGTTCTGCTCATTCGCACTTCAGCATTAAAAAAAGCTGTACAACGAATGGATACCGAATACGAATATGCCGGTTTATATGACTTAAGACTAAAATTAAGCGAAGACGGAGAACTGGTACATATCCCTGAATTTTTATATTACGATATAGAAGAGGATACACGGAAATCCGGAGAAAAACTATTTGACTATGTCAATCCTGCCAATCGCGCCGTACAGATTGAGATGGAACAATGTGTTACTCGCCATTTGAAAGCCATCGGAGGATGGATTGACTATCAAAACGCAAGAAACATAGATATCGCCAAAGACCGCAATAATTATAAAGTTACCGCATCCGTAATTATTCCGTGCAAAAATCGCGTACGAACAATAGGTGATGCCATACGCTCTGCTTTAGCACAATCAGTGTGTTCCCCATATAGCTATAATGTTATCGTGGTGGACGACAATTCCACAGACGGAACAATTGATGTCATCCAAAAGTTGGCAGCAGAGAACGAACGACTCATCTATATCGCACAAGACAAGAGTTGGCATGCCATCGGTGGCAACTGGAATGCAGCGCTTCATCATCCACAATGCGGATTATATGCGATTCAATTAGACTCTGATGATACCTATTTCGATGCAACCACCGTCCAACGCTTCATCAACTGCTTTGAACAAGAGCGTTGCGCCATGGTTGTAGGTAGTTATCAATTGACGGATATCGACGGGAATCCTTTACCTCCCGGAAAAATCGACCACAAAGAATGGACCGCCGAAAACGGAATGAACAATGCACTACGAATCAACGGTTTAGGCGCACCACGCGGATTCTATACTCCTCTACTCCGTAATATAAATTTCCCCACCACAAAATATGGTGAGGATTATGCAGTAGGTCTTCGTATAACACGCGAATACAAGTTAGGCCGTATCTGGGATGTACTTTACAACTGCCGCCGCTGGTATGACAACTCAGATGCGAATTGCGATATTGAAAGTATGAACCGGAACAATTTGTACAAAGATCGCATTCGCACATGGGAATTAGAGGCCCGCTTACTAATGAACAAACAATAAATTTACTGCATGAAGCTGAGAGTTGGCATATTGACCGGACAGCAGATTGAACATGAACGGAATGCCCGAACATTCCGTCTCCGCAATGTAAGAATAGGCATCGGTTTCCATTGGGACAGATACGAAGATCAGGAATTTGAAGGCGAGTTGGAAATTATCACTAATGCCGACGGCAGTAAAACAGCTGTCAATATCATCGACATAGAAGACTATCTGACATCCGTCATCTCATCCGAGATGTCCTCCAATGCTCCTATCGAGTTGCTAAAAGCACATGCAGTCATATCCAGGAGTTGGGTAAGACGAGCCATCGGGCATACAAATCATATCGGATTTGATGTTTGCGCAGATGATCATTGCCAACGATACGAAGGTTTAAAACGGCGCAATCAACGGGCTATTGAAGCAGTAAGAGAAACGGCCTATCAAGTTCTTACTTATACCGACATCAATCAACAAACCGAAATATGCGATTGCCGATATCATAAATGCTGCGGAGGACATACGGAAACCTATAAGACCTGCTGGGAAGATAAAGAAATCGCATACTTAAAAGGTGTAGACTGTCCTTATTGTAATGAAATACAGCCAGTAGAATCATTAAACGACTATGATTTGGAGACTCGCGACTATCACGATTGGACAATCAAGTATAGCGAACCAGATTTACGGGCAATCATCGAACGGAAATCCGGAATGGAATTCGGAGAAATAAAGCATCTTGAACCGATTAAACGTGGTGTAAGCGGACGAATCTATGCATTACGCATTCAAGGAAGCAAACGCAATGAAGTTATCGGCAAAGAACTAAAAATTCGTCAATGGTTATCAAACAGTTGCCTTTATAGCAGTTGGTTCGATGTAATAGAAAAGGAAATACCGACAAGAAACGACACACGTATTCCGCATTCAGACATCAAAACAGAAAAAGAATTCATCTTACAAGGACATGGATGGGGACATGGTGTAGGACTTTGCCAAATTGGAGCCGCTATCATGGCGGAAAAAGGATACCATTATGAAGAAATTCTACAATACTATTATCCCGGTACGAAATTAATGACCATTGAATAAATAGGCATCGCTACCATAGCAAGCATATACAAAGACTCCCCTTGAATTTGGAAGGGGAGTTTTTGTATATATCCTATCGTACGCATCAATTTTTGAAGGTCAATTCTCCATCTAAAAGCGATACGACAACCGGACGATTCGCATCCACTTGACCAGCGATAATGCGTCGGCTCAATTCATTAAGGACTAAACGTTGCAAAGCTCGTTTTACCGGACGAGCTCCGAATTGCGGATCATAACCTTCTTTGCCGATATAACGGATGGCATCATCAGTAACTCGCAAATCGATTCCGTTGTTCATCAACATAGCATGAATTCGTTCAACCTGCAAACTGACCACTTCACGAATATCTTCTTCCGACAGTTCGCTGAAATGAATGATATCATCCACACGATTCAGGAATTCAGGGCGAACGGAAGTTCTCAATTGCTCCTCGGTAAGGTTGGAAGTAAGGATAATAAGGGTATTCTTGAAATTGACGGTACGCCCTTTGTTGTCGGTCAAACGACCATCATCCAGCAATTGCAACAACACATTGAAGACATCAGGATGCGCTTTTTCCATTTCATCAAAAAGAATAACACTATACGGTTTGCGTCTGATGGCTTCAGTCAATTGACCGCCTTCATCATAACCGACATATCCGGGAGGAGCTCCAATCAATCGAGTGGCTGAGAATTTCTCCTGATATTCCGACATATCAATACGCGTGAGCATATTTTCGTCATCAAACAAATAATCAGCCAAGGCTTTGGCCAATTCAGTTTTGCCCACGCCGGTATTTCCCAAGAAAATAAATGATCCAATCGGACGTTTCGGGTCCTGCAAACCGGCTCTACTGCGACGAATAGCATCGCTTACAGCGGCAATAGCATCCTCCTGGCCAATCACACGACGATGCAATTCCTCTTCTAAGCGCAAAAGTTTGTCCCGTTCACTTTGCATCATACGTGCTACAGGTATTCCGGTCCACTTGGCAACAATTTCTGCAATATCGTCTTCGTCCACCTCCTCTTTGATCATACAATCACCTGCGAAAGCATGAAGCGAATCTTGAGCGGTTTTGATGTTAGTTTCAGCATGAGGGATAGCGGAATAGCGTATTTCAGCCACTTTGCCGTAATTTCCTTCTCGTTCAGCAACTTCCGCATCATGTTTCAATTGTTCGATTCGCGCTTTTTCGTTTTGGATAGTGGCGACATAACCTTTCTCCTTTTCCCATTGCGCATTGAGTTCGGTACGTTTATTTCCCAATTCAGACAATTGGGAAGATATCGTTTCCAATTTAGAGGTGTTATTCTCACGTTTTATTGCTTCGCGTTCGATTTCCAATTGTTTGATCTGACGGTCAAGGTTATCCAATTCCTCCGGTTTGGAATCCACTTCGAGTCGCAGTTTGGCAGCCGCTTCGTCAATCAAGTCAATGGCTTTGTCCGGCAAAAAACGATCCGTAATATAGCGTGCCGATAGCGTGACCGCGGCAATCAAAGCATCATCTTTGATACGTACACGATGATGATTTTCGTATCGTTCTTTCAAACCTCGCAGTATAGATATAGTAGCCGCTTCATCAGGTTCGTTGATCATCACCTTCTGGAAACGACGCTCAAGCGCCTTGTCCGTTTCAAAGTATTTTTGATACTCGTCCAATGTAGTAGCACCGATAGCGCGCAATTCGCCACGAGCCAAAGCGGGCTTCAAGATATTGGCAGCATCCATCGCTCCGGACGACTTGCCGGCTCCAACCAAAGTATGTATTTCGTCAATAAACAGAATTATTTCTCCGGCAGCTTGTGTAACTTCGGAAACAACCCCTTTCAAACGTTCTTCAAATTCGCCTTGATATTTGGCTCCGGCAATCAAAGCTCCCATATCCAAGGAATATATTTGTTTCTGTTTGAGATTTTCAGGTACATCCCCACGGATAATACGATGAGCAAGACCTTCGGCAATAGCCGTTTTCCCCACTCCGGGTTCACCTATAAGAACAGGATTGTTTTTAGTTCGACGCGACAGAATCTGCAACACACGACGAATTTCATCATCACGACCGATCACAGGGTCGAGTTTGCCATTTTTGGCACGTTCGCAAAGATTGATAGCGAATTTTTGTAGGTTTTCGGTTGTCGGTTTCATCATAATATATATTTAAGGTTACACGTTCAATTAAAATACATTTTTACATCATGCTAACCAAAAGCATTCACCTTGTATTATACAAAGGCCGTACCAAAAACGAAATAATGCCAAATTGACAGCATAATAAGATTCATAAAGTCAATAAATATATTAAAATCAACAAGAAACACATTAAACACAGGACATGGTTGTTTTACACAATTAAATGCCAAATTGGCAGTATATAAAATCAAATTCAAAACCGTCAAACTGTGGAACAATGACAGAAAGCAACAAGTCACATTGTATATGGACAGTATACTGACCCTAGCATCGTGGAACATTTAAAAGAAGACATCATTAAAAAAAGAAAAATCTTATTATTAGATAATAAAGTGCAGATAAAGTTCGCATTTTTTTGTATTTTTTTTGGCACATTATTTGCATATATCATAAAAAAGCAGTAATTTTGCAACCAAAATACAAACTAATATGAAAAAAACAATTCTTCTTCTGCTGAGTTTGGTAGTATTAGGCGGTGTAATGAACGCCCAACTGCCGAGTGTAAAACTGAAAGACATCGATGGAAAAACGGTGGATACCGGAACATTGGAAAATGACGGAAGACCGATTATCATCTCATTCTTCGCCACTTATTGCAAGCCATGTATCCGTGAATTGAAAGCCATTCATGAGATGTATGCCGACTGGCAAGACGAAACCGGCGTTCGCATCATTTTAGTAAGTATCGACCAAGCGCAAGACGCTCAAAAGGTAAAACCGATGGTAAACGGTTTCGGATGGGAATACGAAGTACTGTTGGATCCGAACGGTGATTTCAAGCGTGCCATGAATGTACAGAATGTACCTCATGTATTCGTGATTGACGGCAACGGCAAAATTGTCCACAACCATCAAGGTTATACCGACGGTCAGGAAGATGAGCTCTACGAACTGATCAAGAAATTATAAGGAAAAGAACCTATGCCGAGTGTCGGTCGACTATCGGCCGACTATCGGCTCAACCGCATAAAGCGATCAATGAAGAAACTCCTAATAGTGATATTATCCATTCTTCCTTTGGCACTTGTGGCCCAAGCGGAAAACAGTGGTGAAAAAGTGACCGTTGTGGGCGCATTGCAGCACAACGGCCTCTTCGCATTGGAAGACGAAGAGATTGGTGCCAGCAAGCCCGAATATCCATATTTGAGCAACTCGTATCTAGATTTGGGCATCCGCTCCAAATATGTCAGTGCCGGTTTGCGAGGTGAACTGATGCTCGCCCCCATGCCCGGATATGAAACCAACTTCAAAGGTGGCGGATTAAGCAACATTTGGGTAAAAGGTGAGTGGAAATGGGGAAATATCACTATAGGTGATGTATACGGTCAATTCGGTTCCGGCTTCATTCTCCGCTTATATGAAGAGCGTTCATTAGGTGTGGACAACGCTTTACGCGGAGGAAAATTGGAGTTGACTCCTTATAAGGGTATCCGTTTTCAAGCACTCGGCGGCAAACAGCGTCGCTATTGGGAAATGTACAACGACAAAGCCTGGGGTTTCAATTACAAACAGGACGCTGTGGTAGGTGCCAATCTCGAATTGCAAATTGATGAGTGGATACCTAAAATGCAAGAAACAGGTGCCAATCTGATGATTGGCGGAAGTTGGGTGAGCAAATATCAAGATATGGATACCGTGCTTGCCAGCAGTTATGTAGAAGGCGGTTATCTCTACAACCAAATGTATAATCTGCCCAAATGGGTAGGCGCTTGGGACGCCCGTGCCAATTTCCAGATGAACGGATGGAACGCATTGGTTGAATATGCCTACAAGGCCAATGACCCGTGTATGCAAAACCACTATAATTATGACCATGGAGAGGCCGTGATGGCATCGTTGAGCTATTCAAGAAGCGGTATGTCGGTGATAGTGCAAGCCAAGCGCAGTCAAAACATGGCTTTCCGTAGTGACCGACAAGAGATAGGAATAGCAGGTAACATCAACCACTTACCCGCATTTGCCAACCAACATACCTATGCATTGGCGGCACTCTACCCCTATGCCACTCAAATGGAAACCGGAGAATGGGCAATTCAAGGTGAGATCCGCTACACATGGAAACGCAAAACCAAAATGGGCGGAAAATACGGAACTACCTTAAAGCTGAACGCTTCGCATGTAAGAGGCATCGGCGAGACATGGTTCAGTTCTTCCAAAGAAGCCTACTATACCGATGTCAATCTGGAACTGAACAAGAAACTGACCAAACAATGGACATTGAACGCCATGTTGATGTACCAGACCTACAACAAACAGGTAGTAGAAGGACACGGTGATTTGATTCGTTCGGGCATTGCCGTAGCTGATGTAAAATGGGCTATCAATTCGAATGTACAAATGCGCGCAGAATTGCAATATCTCTTTACCAAACAAGATGAAGGACAATGGCTACACGCCTTATACGAATTAAGTTTATTCAAGCAGTTGATGCTCTCGTTCTCCGACACCTATAATATAGGAGGTACAGAAGCCTCCAAAAACCTCAATTACTATCAAGTGAACGCAACATATCAGAAAGGAGCTCACCGCTTGATGTTGGGTTTCGGCCGTACACGTGCAGGCTACAACTGCTCAGGAGGTGTTTGTCGCTATGTTCCCGCCCAAAAAGGTGTAAGTCTAACTTATAATTTCACATGGTAATGAAAAAAACAATATATACCCTATTGGTTGCCTTCTGCCTTTGCGCATGCGAGGTTATTCACGAAGATAACCGAATCATCGACCTTGATCCGCAATTACTTCCGACAAACGCGAAGACACATATTTTGATTGAGTATACCGGTTTTACATGTGTCAATTGCCCCAATGCCGCAGCGGAAGCCCATCATTTGTTGGATACATACAACAATCTAATTGTGGTGGAGATGCACCCAGCAAGCAATCCATTCACCCAAACTAAAAAGGAAGAATTCAACTACACCTGTCCTGCCGCAGATATATATTACACCTACATGGGAGGTACACCGACCACGTCTTTTCCCAAAGGTAATTTGGATTTCACGCTCAATTCGTCCGGCGAATATATGAGTCTGTATCCAGAATGGTCAGCAATGCTTGCATCAGTAAGTTCCGATACAACGATATTGGATATGGGATTGCAACCAACATGGAACGAATCAACCCAATCTGTAGATATCCAATTGGACATCATGCCCAAAACGACAGATACATTGGAATGCCAAGTTCTCTTCTGGGTAATAGAAGACCATATCATTGGTGCCCAGTCGATGCCTGACGGAAGTAGCAATATGGAATATGAACACAATCACGTACTTCGTACAGCAATCGGTGATGAATGGGGGCAGGCATGCCATTTAACAGGTACTACGACGACTATAAACACCACATGCGTATGGAACAACAAGTGGGTGAAAGGAAATTGTCAAGTAGTTGCCGTAGTGTTGGATTCAGCCAACAAGCAAGTAATGCATAGCTGTAAAGCAAACATAAAGTGAAATTAAATTAAATAAACAACAGATATGAAGAAAATTTTCACATTAGTTCTTGGCGCCATGTTCACCATGAGCATGAACGCTGAAATGATCTTGTCCGTAAACGGTAAAGGTGAAGTCGGTTCAGACCCAATGCAATTGCAAATCACTGAAGCGGAAGAAAATCCGATGACCGGTGAAATGACAATGGAATTAAGCGGTACAATCCTGATTGAAGGTTCAAACCTGACTGTTACCATTACCCGTACAGCAAACGATATCGAAGACGAGATTTGCTGCGGTCAATGTTACCCGGGCGACGGAAGTATGAACGAAGTAAAGGAATTTACCATTTCCGGACCGACCGACTGGTATATTCACTACACTCCGAAGCCCCAATCCGATGAAACTATCACTTATACGTTCAGTGACGGCGTAAGTACCAAGGTGATTGAAGTGAGATTCGTCTATTCCGCCACCTCGATAAGTGAGACCAGCGCAGAGCAGAAAGCATGCCCCGGCGTATATTCCGTATTCGGTCAACAATTGCGCAGCAGCAATAATACCGAAGGTCTTCCTGCTGGAATCTATATCGTAAACGGCAAAAAATGCATCGTTCGTTAATTTGATACATAATTAACTATAAATATTAACCTTTTAAACAAACATCTCGTATGAAAAAATCATTTTTATTCCTGATGGCAGGTGTATTAGTATGTTTCAGTGCCTGTGATCCTGAGAAGAAGAAAAAGGAAGAGCCTAAAGATCCTACTTTCCAAGAGGCATCTTTCCACCAGAAACACCTTCTGGAAGAGTTCACCGGTCAAGATTGCGGTTACTGCCCCGAAGGCATGAACCAAGTTCACGAATTTATCGGCAACAGCACCGATTGGGTTACCGTTCTTCATCACTATGGCTATAAGGCAGACAATTTCTCTGTAAAAGGTGGCGATGTATTGATGAGCAAATTGGGCGTAAACGGGGCTCCTTCTATCGTGATTGACCGTAAGAAACCCACAGGTAAATCATTGGTAATGAATCCTATCAGCGATCTGCCCAAGATGAAAACTTCAACCTTTGATGCAGAAACATACGCATCAGTAGTAATTACTCCTACATACGATGCAGCAACAGGTGCATTAACAGTAAACGTAAGCGGTCAAATTGGTAAGGAAGATGCCCCAGCTCTGTATCTTACAGTTCTCATCAAAGAAAGTGGCATGATCGACTACCAACACGACTATTATTACACATATGAAGGTTGGCAAGAATTCCGTCATGTAAATGCCGTACGTGCATTCTTGACCTCAGCCACCAAAACACAAATGGGTGACGAAATCTTCCCCGAAATGGATAAAGACGGCAAAATGATGTATTCAGCTGATTTCTCCACTACGTTGAAGAGTGCATGGAATGCAGACAACTGTATGGTAGTTGCATTCTTAAGTGACAATGCCACCAAAGGCGTCGGTAGCATCATTCAAGTTGAAGAAACTCCTGTTGTTGCAGGTTCTAAAGGCGGCGCTGACATCATGCATGGTGGTATAACTGCTGTTCCTGTTTCAGAAAACTACCCCGAACCCGACGGCTCTGCAGGACCTATGGACTACGCTGACGCTGATACCATCGTACTGAACCAAGGTTATGCCCAATACACCACCTATTCTCAATACGGTTTCAACTATTGGGAGATTCTTAGTTACAATCAAAGCACCACTTATAGCGTAGGTGGCCAATCAGCTTGCGGTTGCGCAGACATCTATCTCTTCACCGCTACCAGCAACACCACCCTTCCTGACGGTACTTTTGAATTCACCAATGACGAGGTAGCCGGTACAGCATATGCAGGATTCCGTGATGACAGCCAATTCCAAATAGGCGGATCTGAATTCATGTATGTATCCAAATCCTATATGCAACAAGGTTATCTTGTACCCGTATACACTTGGTTGATTAGTGCAGGTACACTTACCATTAACGGCAACTCGTTTACGGTAGTAGGTACCACCCGCGGCGGTAAACCTGTAGTTGTAAAAGGAGCCATCCAACAACAAGGAAAAGCATCAAGCCCACTTCGTAAAATGGGTCGCGACAACTTCAACTTCGGTTATCCGTTTTGATGAAGAATAATCCATATTATCACGGGGGCGCCAAATAAGGCGCTCACCGTGGAAATGGGAAGCGGATAGGTGGTTGCAGAAGCAACCACATCACAAATAAGAAGAATATCCGCACCAATAAGAGCCACCGCTGGAATAATCTGGCGGTGGTTGCTTGTATGATATATACCACGCGCAATATGAGGAACAGCAACACCGATAAAAGCAATCGGGCCACAAAAAGCTGTAATGCCACCTGCTAATAATCCGGTAGCCAATACAATCATCACTCTTATCCTATTGACATGTATCCCTAGTCCGCGAGCATAGTTTTCACCTAACATAAGGCCATTAAGAGGTTTCATGAGAGATATAGTCAATATACTTCCAAAAAATACAACAGATAGCAATATAGGCAACTCTGACCAACCAACACTATTTAACGACCCCAAAGTCCAAACAATAAAAAGTTTCAGGCTATCAGGATTAGCATAGTTTTGGATTAAATTGACCAAAGCTCCAGCTACAGAGCCGAACATCATTCCAACAATCAAAAGACTGACATTAGAGCGCACGCGACGAGCAATGAACAAGACCAATAAAAGCACGAGCGTTGCTCCGACAATGGCAGACAGACTAATAGCCCAATTACTCACCATAGAGCCAACCCATATCGTACCTACCATTGTTACCAAAGCCACTCCCAAACCAGCTCCACTGCTAACACCTAAAATATACGGACCAGCCAATGGATTACGAAAAAGAGTCTGCATCATCAAACCGCTTACAGACAAAGCTATACCTGCCAATATCGCAGTCAACGCTTTGGGTAAACGAATATCCGCTAGTATTCGAGCATCCAAAGAGTCAGTATTCTGTAAAGCATACCATATATTGATCCAGCTACTGCCGGAACACAAATCCAATAGGAACAACAGCACCAACAAGATGCTAAGTCCCAAAAATATGATCGATTCTCGTTTCACCGCTATGGAATTTCATCAAAGGAAAACAGTTTCGCGTTATTTATACCTATACCCATCACAATAAAGTGAAACAGGAATTGCTCAATCAGCCCTACTTTGAGAAAGCGAATTCGATTTAATAACTTTCCTCAGCATTTGGGAACGACTGATCACGAACAGCCATAACATAATCGCCAACAGCCGATTTTACTTCATCAGCCAATTCAGCAAAATGCCTTAAGAACTTAGGTTTGAATCCCTGGTTCAAGCCAAGCATATCATGCAAGACCAATACCTGTCCGTCACATTTAGGACCGGCACCGATTCCAATGGTAGGACAAGAAACAGCAACAGTAACCTTTTCGGCCAATTGAGCAGGAATTTTCTCCAGGACCATACAAAAGCATCCCGCCTTATCCAACAATTGCGCATCTCGAAGTAATTTATCAGCTTCAGCTTCTTCTTTAGCTCTGAGCCCATATCCACCGAACTGATTGACACTTTGCGGTGTCAATCCTAAATGAGCGCAAACCGGAACACCGGCTTTAATCATGTGCTGCACGGCAGGTAAGATCTCTTCACTACCTTCCAATTTAACAGCATCAGCTCCACTCTCTTTCATCATACGAATAGCATTTCTGACCGCCTCCTCCTCGCTCACCTGATATGATCCAAAAGGCATATCTATTACGACCAATGCATGCTGAGCAGCTCTTACCACGCCCCGAGTAAGAAAAATCATTTCATCAACCGTAATAGGCAGAGTATATTGATTTCCGCACACAATATTACTAGCGGAATCCCCTACCAAAATCATATCCACGCCAGCCTGATCGACCAAACTTGCCAAAGTAAAATCATACGAAGTAATCATAGCGATTTTTTCACCATTCTGTTTCATTTGGCGAATTTTAGAAGTGGTCATTCGCGACGTCTGAACATGTACACTCATAATATATAAAAAATATAAAGATTAAACAAGATGCTAGTATCGGAAATTAAATTTACGAAATAGACTGCAAAGGTACGAATTAAATTTGGAATATGCAAATTTATTCTAAGTCTATGGGTAAATAGATTAAACAAACAGTTCCATTCGCCGAATAAACACATCGCGCACCCTTCGTTTATCTTACGTTTATCTTACGTTTAGGTCTCGATAAATTAAGAATAGAAGAAAGCGAAACATATGTAAGGTATTTATCCTGCCCATATTCAAAGCAAGGATAAAGCAACAAGTAAAAAACGAATAAACAACAGCTAATAGAAAGCTGTTGTTTATCGCATTCGGCAGACCCAAATTGTCAGGTCGCAAGATTTTCAGGATTATTTTTTCAGGAATTTACCGAGAAGTCCGACAGCAGTTCCCAAGAGATCGGATTTACCGGATTTGGCCGTTTTCCCGCCCCCTGTAAAGGCTCCTAAAATAGAAGCGATGTCCAAACCATTCTTTTTGTCAACAAGTGCAGAAAGAATAGTAGGAAGCAAACTGGTAGCCAGTTGAGCCATATTAGCATCCAGACCCAATTTTTTGACGAAGTCTTTCTTAAAAATATTGGCAGCCAAAGCAGTAACCGGACTATCTGCAGCATTAGTTTTACCAGTAAAAAGTTGTGTCAACTGTTCAATACCGGAAGCGGACTGAGCAGATTGCTTCACGCTACCCAAGATAGAATTAGAAAGACCACTCAACACATTTTTATCAAGTTTTCCAGCAGCAGATTCCTTAACCTGTGAAAGAATAATATCAGTAATAGCAGACATATATCAAAACGATTTTAAATCAAGATAAACAATAGTTTTCCTATAGAGGCCTCAATCAGCTTATTCGGTAACTTCGTCGGCAGAGAAAGATTCAGCCGTTTCCGTTACGGTTTCCACCACCTCTTCCAAGGTATTTTCATTTACGGTTTGAGCAGCTTCCACTTCGGTCTGATGGCGGCGCAAGCAAGTTTTGCACAAGCGTTGTTTACCTGCAGCCTCAGCCTCGGTAGCAGTTCCTAAGAAAAGAGAATCAGAACGATCCAAGTGCTGGCAATCCTCGTAGATATGATACACCGAACCACCTTTTGTCCAATAAACATTTTCGGTAGCCTGCTCCAGCTGAAGCATTTCCTGTTGTTCTTCCTGAGAATAAGGATTCCAATCATAACTTCCCAATCCAGTAGCCAACAAAGCCACAGCAGCAACGATAACACCAATCAACTTAGTGCGTTTGTCAACTTTCTTATTGGAGAGCAGAATGATAATAAAGGGAGCAAATGCCAAAACGACAGCAATTACGCCAAGGTTATTATAAAGCCAGAAAAGCACCGGTTTCTTTTCACTAGCGGGATGGATATGATTGGCCTTTTTCCAAAGTAAAGAACCAACAAGAACCAGAATGGCATCAACGACCAGGAAAATAATACCTGCAACCAATGGAGACAAACTGGGGATAAACGGATCGTCAACAGGTGAAAGGATAGCCTTTACTGCAAAAAATTCAGCAACAAAAGCGGCAACCCAAAGAAGGATAGCTCCAATACGTAGACCAGTAGTTGAACGTGACAACTGTGCTTCTGCAACGCCAACACGACGAGTGGTGGTCTGTCCATTAGAAGCCGAAATGATAGTGTGTTTTTTTTCAGCCATATTAGTGGTGATTTTTAGCAACCCGATAAAACAGGAAGCGAAGTATAACAATAAATTTATTTGAATTTCCAATATATAAATTACTGCAAACGACTCAACGCCATGTGCTACCGTATATTTTTATAGATTCGAGTGCAAAGGTACGAAAAAAAAATGAAACAACAAAATCTTTAATAGAAAATTATGCAACTCAAGCGGTTGAGTGTTCAATAAGTCCTAATACAGGATAGCCTTCAGCATACATTCTCAGCCACAATCATGTATGGATGGAGAATGCATTTTCTTAAACACTTCTAATCAAAAATAAGCGACAGACCAAATTGAGCATAGGACGGTATATTACGGAACTGACCATAGGGGCAATTACCATAATACGCACGAAATCCAACGGCTACACGCGAAAAATATCCATCATAATAGGCGAAATTGAATCGAGGCCCTACAAACACATTATATGTAAACACTCTACGTTCATCTTGTTTACCATCTCCCGTTGACGTATAACCGTATAATACTCTATTTCGTATCTCTGCAGAAACCAATGCTTGAAAACCGTGACGGGATACCTGCGATTGATATTGATATTGCAAGAACAGTTCAAAAGGAGAGTTCTTCGGAGATGTAACAGAGGGATCTCCATCTGAGGGATAGACGGTATACCAACCTGCTTGAGGATTAAGCAACAACATAAGTCCCAAACGGAAAGAATGATATGCCGAAAACCGATCTTCCGGTTCATTAAACGTGAACAATAATTCCGTATAATTATAACTCACATTGACTCGTCGTAAAGGATAATCCGCCAAAGTGTGCTCTATTTGCAATTCATCTCCGATATGCGTTGATTCATGCTTAAAAGGCGAAAAGGCGATTGAATAATTATGAGCAAAAGTATGCTGAAATCTATGGATAAAAGTGATAGAAGGGAAGCCGATTCTATAATCCGTATTGACAACCGGTGCAGTTTGTGGTTCAAAAATATCCAACCACAAATTGGCCGAAGCAGCCATAGTCACCGCCAATCCGAATCGATCATCCTCACCGAAAGAGCCACTCCATATAGGAAGAGAAAAGCCAAAGACTCCATAGGTAAAAGCATGATAGCGATTAGACGCAGTCCCCCCACCAGGTTGAGTGGCCGTCCAATCATAAGCGGGAGAATTAGAGGAAGCTGTCACATCAAAACGAACAAAATTGGGATGTACATCCGCATAAAAAGAATGTCCGTAAGGAACAAATCTAAACCACCCCGTTCCATTAGGATACGGTTCATATGAAACCTCACTATTGGAAATGGTCACAGAATCCGGAGCAAGGAGCAGAGCTAATAGAATCAGAAGAGACATATACTATACTTTTAATGTATTTTGAATGATATAGAAAATCATTGTACAATACTTTGAAGTAGACTGGATATGCAGCATAATCTACAACGGTGTCACTTGTTTTCAGACCTTCGTTCGAGCAAGCGTCACATACACCAACTCATTTTCTAATGTTGGAAACGTGCAAGATGCTTCATGGCAAAGAAGAGCATCCAATCCGGAGTATGGCGAAGCAAAGGAGTAGCCAGCCAGTTAATCACGCCCGGAGTATCCGCTTTCTTACCTTTGAAGAGTTTGCGCAAGGCACGACGGACCAATTTCTCAGGAGGGATCGAGACAGTCAAAGCCACAGCCAATTTACGCAAATTAGGAGCCAAGCCGAATAATGCGGTATCAACAGCACCAGGAGCCATAACCGTAATATTGACTCCTTGGGGGCGCAATTCATACCAAAGCGATTTTGAAAAATTATATATAAATGCTTTGGTAGCATTGTAGGTTTGAATTCCCGGCATTGCCATCCAAGCAGACATCGAACTCATATTAAGTATATATCCACTATGCCGTTGCACCATATCCGCTCCAAAAAGACGACACATTTTGGCAACAGTAACCACATGCAAATTAATCATTAATTCAATACGCTTCATGGATGTGTCCATATATTGGTTGAAGAAGAACACACCGGCATCATTAATTAATATATCGACTTGTAGATTCTGTTCGTGGCACCAATTATAAAGCGTTTCAGCAGCATCTGTAAGCGAAAGGTCAGCGTAGTGAGCAATCGCCTGAACACCATATTGAGCAGACAGTTCATCAGCCACTCGCTGCAATTCTTCCTTTTGGTTGCTCACCAAAAGGAGGTCGGTATGATAATCACGAGCCAATTGAGTAGCATATTGCAAACCGATTCCGGAAGATGCACCGGTAACAAGAGATAACATAGGAATGATTTTTCTATTACTAAATTAAGACCAATCGGAATTGAAGACAGAGAAAACAAGCGTAACCACGTATCTTTCTTTTCGTGCTCTCAACGCTTTTTTCAACTTCCACTTACAATTCCTTAATACAAAATATGTTTACGAGAAACAGCGCTTTACTTTTGATATTGCTGTTCAACTGAAGCACGCGAAGCCGCTTCAAGTTCCACTATTTCTTTCTGCAACTTAGCTGGAATAACTTCACCATCACGCAAGACACATTCGTGACATTTCATTTCTTTGGTATACATACGGCCAATACAATAATTGCTACGACCACAGCCAGCATGATAATGTTCGTTTTCTCGAATGTGGTTGACGAATTCGGGGTCTTTAATCAGCACATGAGCAATCTGGAAAAGGGGGAATCCTTCGTCCATAATAGTGGAACAGTTGTCGCCTGATTGCACACCTCCCACATAAATCAAAGGAACATCTTTAATCACCTCTTGGAATTGTTTGGCCTGTTCCATAAAATAGAGTTCACGGAAAGGCACTGTAGGAATCATCATTTTTCCAGCACCGGACAAAAGAGCAGCTTTGAGCCACCACATCTTACCCGGCATATAATGAGCCAACGCCTTAATCGGCATAGCTCCACGCAAGATAGTCATCGGTGAAGCGCTAACCGTACCACCAGACAGGACTATACCATGCACTTTATGTTTGGCAATTTCTTGAGCGATACGAAGTCCTTCTTCAATAGATGAACCACGCCAGCAGTCGTCCAACATATTGGTCTTTACCACGACTGCCATATCATTGCCGGCATGCAGCATCACTTCATCCAAAACCTCGTTTAGGAAACGAACACGATTTTCAAAAGAACCACCATACTGATCATGACGATGATTAGTGCGAGAACTGATGAATTGCGAAATGAGATATGCGTGACCGGCATGAATTTCAACACAATCAAAACCAGCCTTACGACAGAAATCAACCGCTTCGCCAAATTTACGAGTAAGAGTATGAATTTGTTCAACAGTCAAACGACGATGAATAGTGGGGGAATAAAGGTTAAAGCCATTGGATGCACTTACCGGCAAGCAATGACATGTAGCGATATGCGTCATATTACCACAGTGCCCCAATTGAATACTAGCCTTAGCTCCTTCAGCATGAATAGCATCCGTCAAACGACGAAGATCCGGAAGGATTTCATCATGAATATATAATTGACCATCAAAACTTACGCCACTGAGATCAACAGCGCAATAAGCAACAGTAGTCATAGCCACTCCACCCTTCGCCACTGACACATGATAGTCATGCAACATTTGAGTTGGACGATTGCCGGAGCACATATTTTCAAAAGCAGCCGAACGGATGATACGATTACGCAACGTAATCGGACCGAGTTGATACTCGGTAAAAAGATTTTGATTCATAAACCTATGGTATAAACACGATTGATACCCTTCATTAGCCCCAAACAAGCAATTAATAGATGAAAGGAATAATTCGTTTTAATTTTTTACTATCAAATTGGTCAGGAAATTCCTCAGCATATTTCTTATATATCGAATTACTCCGAGGAACGAGATTGCAGCAAGAGAACCAGAAGAAGAGAAGTCCAGCCAACGACCAAGTCAAAATAGCAAATCCGAGCCACTCGGTAATTTCTCCGAGGTAATTGGCGCTGGTAACATAGCGGTAAAGTCCCTTTTGAGGAAGATAGTGATTAGTATCACCGGGTTGACGCAAATGACGAATCACATGATCGGAATGCAGATTGATAATAAAACCAGTAATAAAAATGGCACAACCTATGATAAAACGAGGATCGGTCATCCAATCCGAAGAATATAATTCCGGACGATATTGCGGTGCCAAATGGAAGAGCCAATACCCCTGAACATAACCATTAATCAAATTCCAAAGGACACTTAAAAACATTATAGTGATCGGCATTTTTGAATTTCCTTTCAGCAAGAATGGAAAGATAAAAGAACGCTGAAAATAATGCAGTTCAAATATCAATAGGAAAATCCAATAGGGCGCTTGCTTGACAACTGCCAAAGCGGGATTAGCAGCAGCGGTGGACCACAAATACAACACTACCAGGAAGACAGGCGCTTCCATAAGAAACCATCCTACCTTGTTGTTGATAGCAGGACCCCATTTTTCAGTACGCATCTTGCCATAGCCTGCATCCACAAAATACAAAGCCACAAACACGACAAGCCCTATCAAGGCCATTACAAAAAGCGTGTTATAAAAGAAACTAAGCGTGTAAATATGTTCCATCTATATCAAAAAATTAAGTTCGTATATCAAATGTCTTAATAAAAAGTCCGCAAAGTTACAAAAAAATACCGAAACGGCCAAATAAATCTTAAGAATCGGCATTTTTTTCTCGTTTTTGGCAAATAAACAATCCTAATATAATGATAGCGATACCTACCCATTTAATCAAAGGCAGATGCTCGTTATACAACAATAACATCAAAATGGCCGTAAATACGGGGCGTATATTATTAAAGATATTGGCTTTTGTTACTCCCACAAAACGTACGCAATAGCAGAACAGAATAAAGGCAGCCACGCTACTGAAAACTGCCAAATATCCCACACCCAAAATGGAAAGCGCTGACATAGGAGCAGCCGTCAATCGGAAAAAGCGCAGGAAAGGCAGATGTAACGGATCCAACAACAAAGTTATCAAAGACAAAACGATGAACATAGCCAAGCCCGAGAACTGTCCCCAAAAAACGACAGAGAGAGAAGAATAACGGGCTGGAACTTTCTTAAGCGTAATAGAATACCCTACTGCCGCAGATACCGTAATCAAAGCCAAAGGCACGCCAATCCGTGAACCAATTGCGAGACTATCGGTACCGGCTAACACCAAGACCAACATTCCCGCTGTGGATACGATAATTCCTAATACATTATATATAGTAACCTTTTCACGTAGGAATAACCATGCAAAAACAGGTGCCATCAACGGATTCGTACTTAAAAAGACTTCAGCTAAGGTAGGTGTAGCAAAGGAGTCATAGGTATAGGTTTCAAGTATAAAATAAATAAACGGTTCAAAGAATCCTCCGAGCAAGAAAAGCCACCAATCACCTCGTTGAACGCGTTGCAGACCCAACACCGAATTGCCGCGGCAACTGAGCCCGATAACGAGCATCAGAAGCACGGCAATGGTGAAGCGAGCCAAAATAAGTGCCAAAGGGCTAAGGGCGGTAAGCGCAGCTTTTACTGCAATTCCCGACCCTGCCCAGATAATCATAGCACAGATGACGGCTAAATATGGTATAAAACGTTTTACCAAGCGAAGAGCGGATATTTAACCATTTCAGCATTGACGGTCTCACGAACTTTAGCGATATTAGCTTCGCTCTCGGGATTAGCCAAAACGGTGTCAATCAGGTCAACAATCCAAGGCATCTTGTCCTCTTTCAAGCCACGAGTGGTAATAGCAGGAGTACCGAAACGCAGACCAGAGGTTTGGAATGCGCTACGGCTATCGAAGGGAACCATATTCTTGTTGGTAGTGATATCAGCTGCAACCAATGCTTTTTCAGCCACTTTACCGGTCAAATCGGGATATTTGGTACGCAGGTCAACCAACATGGAGTGGTTGTCGGTACCACCAGAAATAATCTTGTAGCCTTTGTCAACAAATGCTTGAGCCAGAACGGCAGCATTTTTCTTCACTTGTTGTTGATAAACCTTGAAATCAGGAGTCATAGCCTCACCGAAAGCTACAGCTTTGGCAGCGATAACGTGCTCAAGAGGACCGCCTTGAGTTCCGGGGAACACAGCGCTATCCAAGATAGCAGACATCATCTTGATTTCGCCCTTAGGAGTAGTTTTGCCCCAAGGATTAGCAAAGTCTTTACCCATAAGGATAACACCGCCACGAGGACCACGAAGGGTTTTGTGAGTGGTAGAAGTAACGATATGAGCGTACTTTACGGGGTTGTCGAGCAAACCAGCAGCGATAAGACCTGCAGGGTGAGCCATATCCACCATAAAGATAGCGCCGATTTCGTCAGCCACTTTACGGATACGAGCGTAATCCCATTCACGGCTATAAGCAGAAGCACCGGCAATAATCAATTTGGGTTTCTGTTCACGAGCTTTCTGCTCCAGTTCCTCGTAGTCAACACGACCGGTAGCCTCATCCAAACTATAATCAATAGCATTGAACATCAAACCGGAGAAGTTAACTGGGCTTCCGTGACTGAGGTGACCACCGTGGCTGAGGTTAAGGCCCATGAAGGTATCACCAGCTTTAAGACAAGCCATAAACACGCACATATTAGCTTGCGCGCCGGAGTGAGGTTGTACATTTACATACTCAGCACCGAACAATTTTTTCAAACGGTCACGAGCGATATTTTCACTCAAGTCAACAACTTCGCAACCACCATAATAACGTTTTCCAGGATAACCTTCAGCATACTTGTTGGTCATAACAGAACCCATAGCTTCCAGTACCTGGTCGCTAACATAGTTTTCGCTGGCAATCAGTTCGATGCCACGCGTTTGACGATCCCGCTCGCGGCGGATAAGGTCAAAAATCTCTTGATCTCTTTGCATAATAATTAATTATTAAGAAAATAATAGAATATTCATATATCAACCATCCGAAGAAAGTATCTCCCACTTCGGATGGTATCAGTAGACAAATTATCTTTGAGCGTCAACCGACATAATACCGTCGCGAATCAGCAAAGCATCAATGGTAGGTTCACCGCCACGGAAACGACGATAGAGTTCCATCGGCTCTTCTGTGCCACCGCGTTCAAGCACGTTTTCACGCCATAAATCAGCTTCTTGTTTATCAAAGATGCTACCACGTTCGTCACGAGCTTTCTGGAATTGAGCGAAAGCATCGGCATCCAAGAGTTCTGACCACTTGTAGCTATAATAACCGGCAGCATAACCACCCGAGAATATATGGGTGAAAGCAGTTTCCATCTGAGTTCCGGGAACGGTAGGCATCACAGCCACTTGATCCATAGCTTTGTCACCGAAAGCGATAACAGCATCCTGAACGCTCTGCCCTTCAGGAACTACAAAAGGTTCAGTAAGCATGTGCCATGCCATATCAAGATAGCAGAAGCTAAGTTGGCGAACGCAAGCATAAGCGGCATGATAGTTGTTGGAAGCCTTGATTTTCTCAATCAAATCTTCAGGCATCTTTTCTCCAGTCTCATAATGTTTAGCGAAGGTATCAATAAATTCTTTCTCGCCGAGGAAGTTCTCGTTAAATTGGCTGGGGAGTTCCACGAAGTCACGAGGAACGTTAGTACCGCTCAGACTTGAATATTGGCATTTGGTAAGCATACCATGCAGAGCATGACCGAACTCATGCAGGAAAGTTTCCACTTCATCATAAGTAAGAAGAGCGGGTTTGGTTTTAGTAGCACGAGTGAAGTTCATCACATTGACGATATGAGGACGGCTATCCGTACCGTCTTTCTCCATCCATTGGGGTTTGAAGTCGTTCATCCAAGCACCACCACGTTTGCCCTCACGGGGATGGAAGTCGCTATAATAAACGGCTACAAAATTATCATTGGCATCAAATACTTCATAAGCGCTCACTTCGGGGTTATAAACCTGGATGTCTTTGTTCTCGACGAATTTCAAGCCATACAAACGCTCTGCCAGTCCGAAGACACCTTTCTTCACATTTTCCAATTCGAAATAAGGACGAAGGATATCATCATTGATGCTATACTTGGCATCTTGCAGTTTCTTGCTATAGAACGAGAAGTCCCATGGTTGGAGTTGTCCTTCAAAACCGAGTCCTTCAGCAAAAGCTTGCAATTCAGCAACTTCAGCTTTTGCAGCGGGCATATAAGCATCACGGAGTTGATCAAGGAAAGCCATAACGATTTCTTGTTTTTCAGCACATGTTTTATGCAGAGATTTCTCAGCATAGTCGCGTTTGCCAAAGAGTTGAGCATATTCCAAACGAACATTGGCGATATCGATAATCAGTTGTGTATTGTCGAATTCCCCACCGATACAACGTGTATTGTAAGCCGTGTAAAGTTCTTGACGAAGTTCACGGTTTTCGCAATCTTGCATAAAAGGTCCGTAGGTAGTAGGTTTGAGGTCCAAGAGCCAACCTTCCTGATTGTTGTTGGCAGCATTTTCATGCATCATTGATTTGGTATCCTCGTTCAAACCAGCCAATTGAGATTCATCCGTAATCAGTTTGGTCCAAGCGTTGGTTGCTTTCAGCACATTTTGACCATAAGCTGTGGTCAGTTGACTCATACGCATCGAGATATCGCGGAATTTCTCTTTATCCTCGGGTGAAAGATTTGCGCCGTTCTCGGCAAAACTCTCATAGACATCGTCCAACAATTTCTGTTGTTCTTTATTAAGATCAAGGTTTTCACGTTGATCATATACAGCTTTGATTCGTTGGAAGAGGCCCTCATTCAGAATGATTTGTGTTGAATATTCGCTCAACATCGGACTCAGTTGCACTTCCATCTCCTGCATTTGTTCGTTGGTTTCAGCAGAAGCAAGGTTAAAGAAACAACTTACCACCACATCAAGCATTTTGCCGCTATTGACATAGGCTTCGATAGTGTTTTCGAAAGTAGGTTCGTCTTGACAATTGACGATAGCGTCAATGTCAGCAAGTCCTTGTTTCATACCTTCTTCAAAAGCGGGCATATAATGCTCCATTTTGATTTCAGAGAAAGGATAAGTACCATGAGGAGTAGCCCAATCCTGATAATTGAAGAACGGATTTTGATCCGCTTTTTTAGCGCAACCGATTAGCGCCAAGGCAGTCATTGCCATAATTACAATTTTCTTCATTTGTTGATTATTTAGTTAATTACTTGATATCTCTTTTTCTATATTGACAACGCCTCCTATAGAAAGCGCTCAGAATAATTATTTTTCTCTATACGTGTCAAAATCCGATTTTACAATCCGCCACGAATCAAATTGATATCGCCCGACAACTGGTAGACACCTATCAAATTTTCAGGATGTTCGCGTTTGGATTTATTGTATTTCGGTTTGGACATATATGAATCCGTACCGGCATCCGTCCCCAATGCTCGAATAATATAATAGTAAGCACCTTCCGGAGCTGGGCGTCCGTTGATGTTTCCATCCCATCCTTTTGCCGGATCATCCCAACTGTATACCAGATGTCCCCAACGATTGAACACCCAACAGTGGAACTCTTTGATAGAGCGATAAGCCACACGGAATTCATCGTTTGCTCCATCTCCGTTAGGTGTAAACACATTGGGCACAAGCAGCATCGATTCACTAATGGCTATATCTTCGAAGGTAGTATCACAAACACATCCGTCAAAATTGCGCATTTGCAGCCTTACATGATAGGCACCTTTTTCTTCAAAAGTGAAACGCAATTCGCTTTCCGTACGATTGGCTATTTCATCCTCGTAGTGATACACCGTCCAATTATAGTAATCAACAGGACTACTTGGATTGGCCCGGAAGAGTATATTGAGCGGGGCAGAGCCCTTAACGGTAGTTTCTTGAATAGGTCGCTCGGCTTCATTTTCCATACTGGAGCCACGCGTAGTAGTAAAAGATTGAGCATGTTGAGCAAGCGCCATAGGTTGTACAGGTGCCGACATTATCGTATCGGGAGTACCGTAAAGGGCTTGCGAAATAGAATCAGTAGTCAAGATAAAGGTAGTAGGACACAATTGTTTACCTAACGTAATTTGTTGAGATGTAAATTGAACCGTATCCTCAAATGTAGTAGTGGTCCATCCGTTATCAGCCCACTCCAGATTTTCATAGAAGATATGGCATTGGCATTGAACCGGCTGAGTAACATGATTGGTATCCACATAAGTCATCGGTTCAACCGAGAGATTGAGAACGGTTTCGTCACACGACAAATCCACCGTCAACGAAGCCAGAGAATCAAGACGATAACGGGAATAGTCGAAAACCACAAAGCTCTCCGATTTTCCGTTTTGACGTACGATATAAGTATGACCGTTGTCTTCAGGGCTGAACGTATTGAAACCTTTAGCCACCAAGATTCCCGAAGTGGCATCATACCAATCAGCGGGATAATTATTACGCGTAATCATATTAATATCGTATATATCGCGCACGATATATATATGGTCTACGCCTTTCGGATTGAGTATACGGTAGCAATCACGCACTCCCAATTCCGTGGTATACTTACCGGAAGGTTGCGTAATGACGCTGAATATCTGCCCCTGCATAAAAGCGGGGACAGATACCAGTATCATCAATATCAGAAATAGTTTCTTCAATTATTTGTTAACTTGGAAACGCGTGTTACCGGTGGTGAAGAAATCTACGATCTGACGAGCAGCAGCGAGACCGGCGTTGATGTTAGCTTCGGCGGTTTGAGCACCCATTTTCTTGGGAGTAGCGAAGTAACGACCTTCGAAGGCCTTGAATTCAGCGTCAGCAGCGGGCATAACGTCAGCCACATACTTGAAGTCAGGACGATCCTGCATCAGTTTGAGCAATTCAGCTTCGTTGATAACCTCTTTACGAGCGGTGTTAACGAGCATACCGCCTTTGGGCATATTGTTAACGAGAGCGTAGTTGATCGAGTTCTTGGTTTCATCAGTAGCGGGTATATGCAAGCTGACAACATCGCAAGTTTTGTAGAGTTCCTCTGCACTATGAACAGGAGTAACATGAGCAGCGATCATAGCCTCATCGGGGCAATAAGCATCGTAAGCGTAAACATTCATACCGAAACCTTGAGCGACGCGAGCCACGTTACGACCAACATTACCGAAGGCATGGATACCGAGTTTTTTACCCATCAATTCCGAACCGCTGGTTCCGTTGTAGAAATTACGAACAGCAAATACCATCAGACCGAGAGCGAGCTCAGCAACGGCGTTGGAGTTTTGGCCGGGAGTATTCATAGCAACCACTTTGTGAGCGGTAGCAGCAGCGAGGTCGATATTATCGTAACCAGCACCGGCGCGAACAACGATTTTGAGGTTTTTGGCAGCGTCAAGCACTTCAGCGTCCACTTTATCCGAACGGATAATCATAGCGTCAGCATCAGCAACGGCGTTGAGGAGTTGTTGTTTCTCCGTATATTTTTCGAGGAGCACCAGTTCATAACCGGCTTTCTCAACTACTTCGCGGATACCGTCAACGGCAACTTTTGCGAAGGGTTTTTCAGTAGCAACAAGTACTTTCATTGTTTCAAAAAGAGTAGTTAATTCAATTGTTTTCCCTTGAGCATGCCGCGTGGGCACCATAAAGGAAGATGGGTCCAGCGGCAAAGAATACATTAATCCCATATGCTCAAAGAGTGAAATTATTAATGCATAGCTTCGAATTCGTGCATGCAGTCAACGAGAGCCTGTACGCCTTCAACATCCATAGCATTGTAGCAGCTAGCGCGGAAGCCACCAACATCACGGTGACCCTTGATACCAACCATGCCTTTAGAGGTAGCGAATTTGAAGAAGTCGTCGAAGAGTCCTTCGTATTCGGGTTTGAGAACGAAGCAGATGTTCATGCGGCTGCGGTCCTCTTTCTCGGTGATAGTGGGCATAAAGATTTTGCTGTTGTCGATTGCATTGTAGAGCAGGTCAGCTTTCTGTTGGTTGCGAGCGTCAATCCACTGTACACCACCGTGTTCTTTGAGCCAACGCATGGTAAGCATTGCAGAATAAACGGGCAATACGGGAGGAGTGTTGAACATCGAACCTTTGTCGATATGGGTGCGATAGTCAAGCATGGTGGGGATATGACGGGTAACGTGGCCGAGGCATTCCTCTTTAACGATAACGAAAGTAACACCTGCAGGAGCGATATTCTTTTGAGCGCCGCCATAGATGATATCGTATTTGCTAACGTCGATAGGACGGCTGAGGATATCAGAAGACATATCAGCTACCAAGCGCACATTACCTTTCTTGCGATAGATTTCTTCCAATTTGCGGTTGGAGATTTCGGTACCATAGATGGTATTGTTGGTGGTAATATGCATATAGTCGCAATCTTGAGGAACTTCGAAGTCCATAGGAATCGAGTTGGTAGAAGCAGCGAGTTCAACTACTTCACCGAAAGCTTTAGCTTCCTTGATAGCTTTGCGGCTCCAAACACCGGTGTTCAGATAGCAAGCTTTTTTCTCGAGCAGGTTGAAAGGAACCATGCAGAATTCGAGGCTGGCACCACCACCCAGGAAGATAACGCGATAACCCTCGGGGATATTGAGGAGCTCTTTCATCAGAGCCTCAGCTTCGTCCATAACGGGTTGGAAATACTTAGCACGGTGAGAGATTTCGAGAACGGAAAGACCTTCACCTTGGAAATCAAGCACAGCTTCAGCTGTTTGCTTGATCACTTCTTGAGGCAGGATACTGGGTCCTGCATTGAAATTGTACTTCTTCATAAGAAATAAAATTGTAAAAAGTTGATGTTAATTGATTGTTTTGTATAAAATCTTAAAAATAGAATATTTTTTCGTTTTTTTCATCCTTCGCTCATCCTATACTGACGTATGCCGGAAAGTAGCCTGTGCCCGTAGACGACAAATCTTAAAAATCGGCAATTTTTGGGATGAGTTTCTGGGGCGTCCGTTCTATCAAATCAATCCGTTCATACCGAAAGCCTTGCGGTTCCAATCGGTAGCATGACGACGGATAACTGTATTGAACGTTTTGGGAGCAGATTCAGCCTGGTACATATTCAAAGCCATAGCCACGGCAGCCATATCGTTATCACCTTTCGGCAGCAGATATTCGGGCACGGGTTTACCGGCTTTCTTGATACGTTCGATCAAATCTTGGTTGAACTGAGCTTTGGCTTGTCCCGATTTATATTCACGATATTGTTTCTCGTGCATAGCGAACTCAAACAGTTCTTCATCGTCCTGACCGCGTTCCCAGCCTTCTTCCTTCATCATCTTCTCGAACTTGGGCAGTTCGTTAGGATATAAAGCTTGAGGATCGTCGGTATAGAACTCGAATCCTTTTTCTTTGGCAAGTTCGATGATTTCGGGAGCCAATTCGCCGGGCAATTTACCAGATTTACCGAGGATCATACC
Organism: Paludibacteraceae bacterium; assembly: GCA_024399655.1. GTDB lineage: Bacteria > Bacteroidota > Bacteroidia > Bacteroidales > Paludibacteraceae > Colicola. The sequence continues at coordinate 67,748 of JAKSNP010000001.1, forward strand.
CCACATAGCGGGATCCATACGTGTGAACGGTTTTTCGTCCATTGATTTGCTGTAGAGGTTCATCAAAGCAGCATTCTTTACATATTGCGAGAACGGAGTTACCAAGCAAGGAGTACCGAGCATAGGCCAAATACGCTGTACTTCGTTGAAGAGTTCAACCAGGAGTTCGTCTTCGGTCAATTCGTGACGACCACGTTTGCGGAGGTTGGTATTGATAGCAGCGTGCATACCTTTCAGGTCGGCCATCAACGACCCCATCATACCGCCGGGCAGACCGCAACCGACGAGCAAGGAAGTCATGAGGCTGTTTTTCGGATCTATCCAGTAGCCCAGGAAATCGTCCATAAAGCTTTGAGTCAGACTGCGGGCTTCCATATAGGCGTTCATATTGATGTCCTTCACTTGGAAACCGGCATCTTTCAGCATGGCTTGAATAGTGATTACATCGGGATGAACCTTACCCCAGCTAAGCGGCTCCATAGCCACATCCAGCACATCACCACCGGCTTTTGCAACTTCGAGCATGGATGCAACGGAGAAACCGGGACCTGTATGACCGTGATATTGGATAATGATTTCAGGATGTTTTTCTTTGATAGCAGCCACAATAGTACCCAACATGGCGGGACGACCGATACCGGCCATATCCTTCAAGCAGATTTCCTGTGCGCCACCTTCAATCAACTGTTCTGCCAGATTGATATAATATTCAGCAGTATGCACTTTACTATAGGTGATACACATGGTAGCCTGCGCAGTCATACCTGCTTCTTTAGCCCACTTGATACTGGGAATAATATTGCGGGGGTCGTTCAAGCCACAGAAAATACGTGTAATATCAGTACCTTGCGCATGTTTAACCTTATACATCAGTTGACGGACATCAGCCGGAACTGGGTTCATACGAAGTGCGTTCAGACCGCGGTCCAGCATGTGCGTTTTAATACCGGCCTCATTGAAAGGTTTGGTAAATGTACGAACGGCCAAGTTGGGGTTTTCACCATAAAGCAAATTTACCTGCTCACTTGCACCACCGTTAGTCTCTACACGGTCAAAGCAGCCCATATCGATAATTACGGGAGCAATTTTTGCCAACTGATCCTTACGAGGAACATACTTTCCGCTGGATTGCCACATATCTCGGTATACCAACGAGAATTGTACTTCTTTTTTTCCAATTGTGTTTGCCATAATATTATGTTTATTTGTTATAATCTTCTGTTTCAAAATTTGTAAGCGAATCCCACCAGCAAAGCGCGTTTATACATATCGTACGACTCTACTTTAGTAGCCGTGTCCGAATAAAAAGTATCATAGGACACATCGTTCAACAAATCATCCACCTCAACATGCACATTCCAATTTTTAATTGTCTTTGACAGGCGGAACTGGATATAAAAATAATCTCCATATTGTGCATTGTAGGCATTTATCTTTGAGTTGTATGTAAATTTTCCGGAGAGAGTCCATTGCTTCGGCAACGACAGCACCGGGGTCAGGTTCAAATTGTAATACCAGTTGTTCTGTTTCCGGTCGCCACTTAAGTGATAGGTGCGCGAATAGACATTTCCAGAGAACGCCATTGCAAATATACCGTACTCGTAGTACAACTGTGCGTTCAGGCAGAACACATCACTATAGCGTTCCTGAGCGTAGGCTCTGATATAACGACCGCTGAAATTGGACACTAAATAATGCTCATCTTTCTGCCAATCGAAGATGTAATTCAAATCTACGTTATACACAGGAAACACCTCTTCAACCGACCGGTTAACATTTCGGGCAGCCATAACACGCAGATTATGATGATCGGCCACCTGGCATTGCAGATTCACATTTCCTGTCACAGCATGATTTTCAATCCGGATATCGGCCGATCCCCTATCCCAATAACTATAGTAGCGATAGCGAGCACCCGCTTTCATTTGCCATCTTCCATACCTCAAATCAAACTCGACGAACGGCGAAGCACACAAATCCGCAAAACGATTACGATTGGAATCCATCATCCACCCTGAAGTGACCGTTTCGTGCATCATCGAATCCGTTTCAAACATGCAAGTAGTATTAACACCAGCTTTCAAAATCAATTGTTTTGACTTGTCCGTTTGATCAAGATAAACAGGATGATCAGTACGGATTTCAGCCATCACTTCGTGATTTCCGCTTTCGGTATATTTATAATCCACAGAATCGCCACTCCATTCCTGATGTACATCCTCACTCAAATCACACCAATAATGTCTTGCATCCGTCGGCATATAGTTGTAACTTGCATTCACCCTCAAAGCACCGCCACGCTCATAACCATGCGTATAACTCACCTTGCATTCCGCCAACAACTGATGCTTATAAAGACTATCCATCACAAAAGAAGTAGCATGTTCTGTCAACCTGGCATCAGCAGAATACTTTTCCGTCACATCCGTTATTTTCTCGATTTGCGAGCCGGTCACCTGATACCCCAAACCATAATTTTCCCAAGCGCTGATATTCAACTCATCATTAGCCGTAGGCGTATAGATCATGTTCAATTTGGCCGATTCCAATTTAGAAGAATAAGTAGTGTGGTCCAAACGGTCAGTCATATACTGCTCCATAATTTCGCTCCCTGACCGTTCGCTGACATCACGACAGTATTCCATACTCACGCTGGAACGGAGCACAAAATCTCCTTTCTTGTAATTAAGCAACAAACTCGGCTGTACCAGCCATGCAGCAGAAGCATCAAACATAACCGAACCGCTTATACCCTCAGTTTCCACGCGCTTCATTTTGATATTGATTACACCGCCCTCTCCGTTTTTCTGCTCGCTGACCGTGGGAGATGTGGATATTTCAATATCTTGCACTTGAGCCAACTTGGTCTGCAGCAGAACTTCATCACGACTATTACCTACACTTATGCCATCGACCTGTATCTCAAAATTAGACAGAAGCGTACTGCTGCTGCGATCCAACAATTCGGGCATCGACTGGAGCACTTCCAACACGCTGGTATTATCCGACATTCCCAATCGCTCCACATGAATCACCTTGGAGGACGAGGTAATTTCAATCACATAGCCACGTCCTTCCACAGCATACGAATAAACGTTTGCTGACAACAGAATATACATCATATAGAGCTTTTTTCCTTTCACGCTGCAAAGTTACAACTTTTTTTTCATTTGTGCAAATTTATTTGCATATTTCAGAATTTATTCGTACCTTTGCACCCGATTTGTAAAATGCGGTAATATTATTTATAATAATCCATTTGAATCAAGCACTCAAAATATACCATGAACAGACCTGTTAAAGTTCGTTTTGCCCCCTCACCAACGGGAGCTCTTCACATCGGCGGCGTTCGTACCGCTTTGTACAATTATCTCTTTGCCCGTCAAAACAACGGCGTAATGCTTTTGCGTATTGAAGATACCGACTCCACTCGATTCGTACCTGGAGCCGAACAATACATTATCGAGGCTCTTGATTGGCTCGGTATCAAAATCGACGAAGGCATTTGCATGGACGCTCCTGACGGGAAAGGAGCACACGGTCCATATCGACAGTCGAAACGACGCGAAATCTATCACAAATATGTCAAGCAACTTCTTGATTCCGGCAATGCATATTATGCATTCGACACTCCCGAAGAATTAGAAGCAAAACGCGCAGAAATCGCTAATTTTCAATACGATGCACGTACCCGTTCTTCAATGGTCAACTCGCTTACTCTGCCTGCAGATGAAGTAAAAGCGCGTATTGAAAGAGGCGACAAATACGTTGTCAGATTCCTCGTTCAACCCGACGAAGATGTACATGTTCACGACCTCATTCGCGGAGAAGTCATTATCAACTCCAACATCCTTGACGACAAGGTGCTATACAAGTCCGCCGACGACCTTCCCACCTACCATTTGGCCAATATTGTAGATGATCATCTGATGGAAATATCCCATGTCATTCGTGGAGAAGAATGGTTGCCTTCAGCTCCTTTGCACGTGCTGCTTTATCGCGCTTTCGGATGGGAAGAAACCATGCCGCAATTCGCTCATTTACCACTACTGCTCAAACCCGACGGAAACGGTAAACTCAGCAAACGCGACGGCGACCGTTTGGGATTCCCCGTCTTCCCGTTGGAGTTCCACAATCAGAAAGACGGTTCCGTATCTTCCGGCTATCGCGAAAGCGGATATTTCCCGGAAGCTGTCATCAATTTCCTTGCTTTACTCGGATGGCATACCACTGGTGACCAGGAGATGTTCACCATGCAGGAACTGATTGATCAATTCTCGCTTGACCGCGTCAGCAAGTCAGGTGCCAAATTCGATTACGAAAAAGGAAAATGGTTCAATCATCAATACCTGCAACTCAAGAAGGACGATCAATTGGCAACACTTTTCATGCCCATTCTTCAAGAAAAAGGAATCAACGCCGATCCTGCCATTGTCGCCAAAGTAATATCACTCACTAAAGATCGCGTCAATTTCGTTCCTGAACTGTGGGAACAGGTCAACTTCTTCTTCCAGGCACCTACCGAATACGACGAAAAATCGCTCAAAAAACGCTGGAAAGAAGACAGTCCCCGTCACATGCAAGAACTACTTTCGCTTCTTGAAGCTCAATCAGATTGGTCAGCAGACGCACTTGATGCAACTGTAATGCCTTGGATTGAATCCAAAGAATATGGTGTCGGCATCGTAATGAACGCTTTCCGAATCTGCCTCGTTGGCGCTGCTCGCGGTCCGCATATTTGGGCCATCACCGATGTTTTAGGCAAAGAGGAGACTCTCAATCGTGTGCGTCATGCACTTGAGGTCCTCCAATAAACGATACATTCTCAACAAGAAAAAAAGTCGGGACTTAATCGAGAGTCGGCCGACAGTCGACCGACAGTCGCAATTAACTTTTTTCTCCACTTATTAACAAAAAAGAGTTCCGCATTTCTACGGAACTCTTTTTATCATCTACCACAATTGATTATTTCTTGCAGCAACATTTGCATTCACCATTCAGGCAATTATAGCACAAACCGGCTAAAACAGCACCTACGAAAGGAGCAACAATAAAGAGCCAAAGTTGAGGCATCGCCAAAGCATTTTCAGAGAAAATAGCTTGCGAAATGGAGCGAGCGGGGTTAACGCTGGTGTTTGTCAAAGGAATAGAAATAAGGTGAATAAGAGTAAGGGTCAAACCGATAGCCAGACCAGCAAACTTACCATTTTCATGTTTAGCGTCAGTAGCGCCCAAAATAACCATCAAAAATACGAATGTCAGCAAAGCCTCCACCAAGAAAGCACCACCGCAACTGATTTGTTGATAGCCGGCTTCTACATCAGCAGCACCAAAGAAATCACCATATCCGTTAGCTGCAAAAGTACCTATTTCCATATTGGCGGCTTTTGCAACAACAAACAAAAAAGCGGCAGCTGCAATTGCACCGATAATCTGAGCTGCCCAATAAGCAAGCATCTCACGACATGTCATTCTTCCATTGACAAATACACCCAACGACACAGCCGGATTAAGATGCGCACCGGAAATATGACCAATACCATAAGCCATTGCAACGATGGTCAAACCGAAAGCCAGAGCTACGCCCAAAAAGCCGACATGTCCGAAGATAGCGGTTCCGCAACCGCCAAGAACGAGCCAAAATGTACCTAGACATTCTGCTCCCATTTTGTTGATCAGTTTCATACTAACTCAAATTTTGATTGTTAATATTAAAAATTACTTTTGAGTATTTATTCAAAATTTATTGGGAAACACAAAAACGAAAGCAACACGTTTTTAATCCTTTTGTTAAATTCGTTCAGCCCCATACAAAAGAAATAACGAAAAAAGTTATTTATTCAGCAATTCCTTCACTTTCGTACTAATAGCTCGTCCTTCTGCTTTCCCGGCAAGCAATTTAGTTGCCTGTCCCATTACCTTTCCCATATCTTGCGGGCCGTTCGCACCCAATTTATCTATCAGTTCCTGAAGCGCTTTTGTCAATTCCGCCTCACTCATCATAGCAGGCAAATACTGTTCAATCACTTTGCATTGAGCCATTTCCTCTTCTGCCAATTCGGGACGATTGGCCGAACGATACATTTCTGCAGATTCTTTGCGTTGTTTTACCAACTTCTGCAGAATCTGCAATGCTTTTTCATCTTTCAGTTCTCCATCACTTCCAGGAGCCGTTTTTGCCTCCAAAAATTCTTTTTTAATACCACGAAGAGCATCCAATGCTACTTTATCTTTAGCGAGCATAGCTTTCTTGATATCTTCGCTAATTTGATCAAAAAGTGTCATAATATGTATGTTTGAATAAATTTGTGACAAAAGTACAACAAAATTTTGATATATGCAAATTTTTTCGTACTTTTGCACTCGATTATGACACCAATTGATGCTTTGAAAACATATTTCGGTTATGATTCATTCCGCCCGTTGCAGGAAGATATCGTCATGTCGGTTCTTAACGGACACGACACTCTGGCATTGTTGCCTACCGGCGGCGGCAAATCCGTATGTTTCCAAATACCTACGCTTGTAAGCGAAGGATTGTGTGTCGTAATCACGCCCCTCATTGCTTTAATGAAGGACCAAGTCGAGAATCTATCCAAGCGAAATATCCATGCTGCCGCCATCTACACCGGCATGTCGTACGAAAAACAGCAAACGGCCCTTGACAATTGTCAATACGGTCCATATCGTTTCCTTTATGTATCGCCTGAGAGACTGATGTCGGAAGATTTCCGCAATCGTCTCAACACTTTGCCAATTACGATGATTGCTGTTGACGAAGCGCATTGTATAAGCCAATGGGGATACGATTTTCGGCCTGCATACTTGCATATTGCCGACATTCGTAAAGACGGAATACCCATTCTTGCACTCACCGCTACTGCTACACCTAAAGTGGTGGACGATATTCAAAATCGCTTGGGATTCAAGGAAAAGAACGTTATTCGCCAATCTTTCGCCCGTGACAATTTGAGTTATGTAGTCCGTTATTGCAGCGACCGACAAGAAAAAGAGCAACAATTGCAGCATATTCTCAGTCGTGTGCATGGTTCTTCCATCGTTTATGTTCGCAATCGCAAACGAGCGGAAGATTTGAGTCAACTGCTACAATGTTCATTTTATCATGCCGGGCTGTCACCGGAAGAACGAACTCGACGACAAAAATCCTGGAAAGAAAGCCAAACCACGATGGTTTGCACCAATGCTTTCGGTATGGGTATTGACAAATCAGATGTCCGCCTTGTGATTCACTATGATTTACCCGATACACCCGAAGCATATTTCCAAGAAGCTGGACGCGCCGGACGAGATGGGATAAACGCTTATGCCGTATTGCTTTATGCACCCGAAGACAAATCAATCGCACTTCGCCGCATCGCCACCAACTATCCGGACAAAGAGTTCGTTTCGCAAGTTTATCACAACACTTGCGATTATTTCTGTATAGGTCTCGGAAGCGGATTGGGACATAGTTTTGCTTTGCATATTGACGATTTGTGTCAAGTGATGCATCTGCCTATTTTACAAACTTATTCTGCGCTGCATCTGCTTTCACAAGCCGGCTATATTCATTTTGAAGACGAACAAGAGACACAACCTCGTGTAAAAATCATGGTTTCGCGTCAGGAGTTGACAAATTTTTCCATATCGGAGCAACAAAACAATCTGCTTCAACAACTCATGCGCTTATATCCAGGCATATTCACCGAACTACAATACCTGCATTTGGAAATGACCGATTCGTTGCACGAAATTCTTAGTAGTTTGGCCTCCCGGCATATCATTACGTATATTCCACGGACAAGAGCCTGTCTCTTCACCATGACACAAGTTCGGCAAGCCGATATTCATCTTAGTCAGGAAATATACGAAAGCCGTGCAGAACGATATGCCTATCGTCTGCACGCCATGATTGAATATGCTGAGAACCGGCAATTCTGCCGACAGCAATTATTACTCAGTTATTTTGGAGAAGACAATGCTCCTGTATGCAAGCATTGCGACATATGCCGTACGCATACTACGAAAAACTAATTCTCCACAACAACAGTATCTGCAATATTTTCCACTGCTGCTATAGTATCCGCCGCTTGAATCAACGCAACGGAATCCTCACCCAAAAGTTCCATCATTTGACCGTATTCGTCACCGGAAATCATTTTTCGGTCATCACGTAATCCCATCAGAGGCCCGAAGAATACTTTGAGCAGTACACGACCTATCACCTGTCCCAATTTGAATTTTGGAGATGACAAGTCACCAGTAATAGGCAAATCCATCACAATCATCCCCTTTGACGATTTGAGCATATTGACTCCCAATTTCAACGGGATATTTTTATAAGGGGCATCAGTCGGTTTCATTTGATTGCCTACCATCATCCTATCGATATTCACCAAATTACTGCTATTCAAACGACTACAATTGATTGCCGTTGTGGATTGAAATGCCAACACTCCATCCTCCAACGGATAACCCATATAAGATTCGGCAAAAGGAGAAAAGTCTTTCACCTTCGTATCTGTCAATTTGAGAAATATTGCATTCTGCCCGTTCTTCAAATCCAAATTACCGGCATAATCCACTTTCAATTTTCCACCATGTAGCAATCCTGCATTGAGAAATATCTGATTCGTTTCGCCTCCTGTTTTCAATTCATCACCCGAAAGAGAAAGAGACGTGATAGTGTATGTAAATGGTTTAGCCATTGATCGGTCATCGTAAGTCAAATTCTCCAATCCCACTCTTATCGTATCGGCGGCAAAGCCATGTTCCAACAATCTCCCGTTAAGCATATTCACTGTAATGGTATCAGCCATAATAGTCATCTTTTTATCCACAAAAGGCAATATCAGGCCATCCAATCGTAAATCACAGGTAGCGATCATATCTTTCAAATTATCCAGGCTGCCGTCAATATGAATCCACCCCGATAAATCCGCTCCTAATTCGCTTACCGGCAGCGATTCTTGAATAAACGGTAAAGCAATATCCGTATTCACCGTATCCATATTCAAAGTAAGCGCATAACGGCGAGTGGTCATCACATAACCTGCCGTAAGAGCAACAGTTCCCCCTTCGGGCAAATTGAATTGCAAACCGGCATTTGACTGTTGCGGACCGAAATAGAGTCCCGGTATTTGCAAGTTTACATTATCAATTGACCATTGCTTGTCACGCGGGACATCAATATATACCAGTTTCCCGTTTATTAAACGAATATCATTCAACGCAACATGCCATTTCGACGGCATTGTATCCGTTACTTCCTGCGAATCTTTAGAAAACCGATTGATTATATCGGTAAAATTGAAACAACTGTCACCATTGAGAACTTCTCCTGTAAAATCCGTAAGATGGATATGCTGCAAATCCACATTCTTACCAAGCAATTTCCATAATTTGGCATTAACATACAATTGTTGAAACGCCAGGAAATCTGTCGTTCTATTCTGTTCCTTACATGCAAATCCATCAATTGTTACGCTACCATTGAACGGATTGATAAATATTCGCTCAACGGTCACATCACGTCCAATCCAATCTTGCGAATGTTTCTCCACCACGTGTTTGGCAATTGGAGAGACCGCCATAATAAGCAACAAAAGGCCGATAATGACAGCGGCCAAAATGAGTATAATCTTAATACACTTGTTCATACAATACGAAAGAAGGGAAGATTATGTCCCTGATACCTGATTAATTCAGGTCATAGCCATAATGGCGAAGACGCGACTGACTGCTACGCCAATCTTTGTCCACTTTTACGAATAGTTGCAAGAAAACCTGCTTTTGGAAAAAAGCCTCAATATCGTGACGCGATTGAGTACCCACTTTTTTGAGTGCACTACCTTGTCGGCCTATAATAATGCCTTTTTGGCTGTCGCGTTCCACATAGATTACGGCACCTATGCGGATTAGAGAGTCTTCTTCGTGGAAGGATTCAACTTCCACCTCAACGCTATAAGGTATTTCCTTATCATAGTTGAGTAATATTTTTTCACGAATAATCTCGTTTACGAAAAAGCGGGCTGGTTTATCGGTAAGTTGGTCTTTATCAAAGAACGGTGGACATTCCGGTAAAGCCGATTTAATGGCTTCAAACAACTGATCCACACCAAATTTTTCCTGAGCGGAAATCGGGAATACTTCTGCTTCGGGCAACTGGCGATGCCAGAAATCCACCAAACGCTCCAAAGTATCCTGAGTCGTAAGGTCTATTTTGTTGATAATCAAGAACACGCGTGTACCACTGGCGGCCATGCGTTTCACTTTGTCCAGAAATTCTGCGTTTTTATCGGACGAATCCTGCACATCGGTCACATACAGAAGCACATCGGCATCCACCAATGCGGAACGCGAGAATTCCAACATCTGCTCCTGCAGTTTATAGTTAGGTTTGAGTACGCCGGGTGTATCCGAATAAACAATTTGGAAATCATCACCATTGACGATTCCCATAATGCGATGGCGGGTGGTTTGCGCCTTCGATGTTATAATCGAAAGGCGCTCACCAACCAACGCATTCATCAGCGTAGATTTGCCCACATTGGGGTTACCCACAATATTTACAAATCCGGAACGGTGCATTAATAGAGGAAGCTCAAATCGGGTTGAGTAAATATTTTACCTTTATTCACTTTCTGAATCTTGCCGAACTTGGACTGCAGTTTCTTCATATCAGCTTTGTTAATATCACCCATCACCATGATAGTCACAGGTTTACCTTGGATATATTGCTGATAGAAACCATAGATTTGCTCCCAAGTAAGTGCATTGATAGCAGGCACTTCGCTACGAGCGGGATCGTCGGTGTAACCCATCTCCTGCCAATAATCGTAAACGGCAGCCTTGTTACGCATACCGGGCTTGCTGATTTGAGCCTCTTGCAACAGGATTCGTTTGATTGTCTCTACACGTTCAGGGTGTTGGGGCATCGTATCAAGCAATCCCATGAAAGTTTCAATAGCGTCAACCACCTTGTCGTTTTGCGTGCCGATATAACCCATGAAAGCAGAGTTACGACCGGGACGAGCACCTTCTGACATATAACCGCTTGCGGTGTAAGCCATCGAACGTTTTGTACGGATTTCATCCAAAACTAAACCGGTAAAACCACCGCCAAAGTATTGGTTGAATGCAGAGAAGAGCACGCTTTGATCAAGTTGATAAGGTACACCTTCAAAATAGAAGTATACGGTAGCTTGTTGCACATTGCTATTTTGCAACAGATAAATCTGAGTCTTATTGTATGCCTTTCGATCACGGAATTCAGGAGAGGTGGAAGCAACCATATCTTGTTGAACGGTTGCAGCCAAAGCTGATTTCACCTCTGCTACAGGACGTTGACCGCAATAATAGATATCCATGGCGTATTTGGTTGCAGCACCCAGTTCTGTCAACAGTTTGGGCAAGTCCAAACGATAGATATCCTCAAACGGAACGACATCAATAAATTGTGATTTCTCTCCAAAAATCAGATACTCACGCATGGCGCTGGCCTGAATATTGTCAACGCGGGACAAACGCAAACGGTTCGACATTTCGCTACCTTGCATCGACTCAAACTGACGTTGGTCGAAGTTAGGCGAATACATCTGCTTCATCACCAATTTAACGATTTGCTCCAGATTCTGCTCATTACCCAAGATACTTACGGTGAAATAGCTATCACTAACACCATAAGAAACCTGGCCTCCGAGTTCTGCCATCTTACGACGGAATGCTTGCGCGTCGCAGATTCCGTCCAAATCCTTCATACCGGCCACATTCATCATAGATGCCACATATTCCAACATCGGACGTTTAGCCGTACCGATACCATAACGGAGAGTCATAGAGAAGATGTTATTCTTGGCATTGGTGCTATAATGAAGTTTAACACGATTGCTCAAATTATCTATGGTAACATCAGCAAAATCGACATACGTCTGTTTTACCTCGCCTGAAGGAATAGCTTTGAACATCTTGGCATATTCGGTTTCCACGCCCTTAGGCATATCCAAAGGTTTAATTTTCGGTTTTGCCAGTTTGTTCACTTTCTTTTCACCTTCATCAAACGAGAACGTCATGTGAGGAGCATCAAAGTATTTTTTTGCAATGCGCTGCAGGTCTTCTTTGGTAAGAGCCTGAATTCGGGCATTCTCGGTAAAGATGTCTTCCACATTTTGGTTGTATGCGAAGCTTTGCACCAAAGCGCTCATCTTTGCTGCACCCTCTTCAAACGACAAGGCATAACTTTTTGCGTATTCGGCCTTTACCGTATTGATCAACCAATCGTCAATCTCACCATTTTTGATTTTATCGATTTCTCGCATCACGATTTTCTCGGTAGCAGCGTTCGATTCGTATGACTGTTGGTTCATATCGTAATAAGGCATTGCAGATATGAGAATACGACCCATGTCACGACGAGCGTCCATCGAGCAACCGGCATAACTTACGATACCATCCAAGGTAATTTTGTCAAGCAGACCGGTCTCAGTTCCATTGCTGAGCAACGAACATACAAATTGCAGGGCCAACACATCCTCATCGGTCACACTCACACCGTCGAAAGCCCAGCAGAGCTGAGGATAATAACCCAACTTGAAGTTGAATTTCTTACCGGCTTGGAATGTTGCATCGGGATATTGTTTGCGAGCTGGCAATTCTTTGGATTGCAGACGACCGAAAGTTTCTGCAATCATCGGCTTGGCTGCTTCTGCATCAAAGTCACCCACGATAATCAAGGCCATGTTATTGGGCACGTACCAAGTGTTATAGAACTCAATCAATTTACTCAATTGGGGACTCTTCAGATGCTCGGGCAAACCAATCACGCTGCGCTCATAAGGATGACCTTTATACAGTTGAGCGAACAATTGGTTTTGTACTTGAGTCTGTACATTGTCCTCATACATATTGTATTCCTCATACACATTTTCAAGTTCAGCCTGGAAAGTACGGAATACGGGGTTGATCAAACGGTCGGAGAAAATAGTCAGCCATTTCTGCATTTGGTAACCTGCAAAGTGATTGTGGTAGCAGGTCATATCATAACTGGTGTAAGCGTTTACATCAGTTGCCCCCATTTGATCCAGAAGGTTGAAGAAATCCTCCGTAGTGGAATACTTGGCTGCTTCAAGACTTTCGCGGTTGATACGAGCGATAATAGTGTCACGTTGAACCGTTTCTTTATCGGTCAACTTGGCCAGTTCGTCATAAAGAGCGATAATGTTCTCGTAGTGAGGTCTTTCTTTTTCCCAATCTATGGCACCAATACGCTGGGTACCCTTGAAAAGCATGTGCTCAAGATAGTGAGCCAAACCTGTACATTCGGCAGGTTCGTCAATTGCACCGGCGCGAACCACTACATAGCCTTCCACATCATCCAAATCATGATCTTCCCACAAAAGAACGGTCAAACCGTTAGGAAGTTGATACGGCGTATTGAAGCCGGTTCTGTCCTGAGCGAATACGCTTGCCGTCATCACGACAGCGCATACCAGAATTAATAGTTTTTTCATTTTTGTATTTGATTAAAGTGTTGTTCAGTTTATAGCACCGAAGCGCTTTTAGAAAGGGAAGCCGGTCTTTCTCCGGGGTTCCCTTCATTGGAGGGCAGCCCGTTTCTGCAAGCCGCCTGAATCATTACCACTCCAGCAGCACTTTACCGCACTGACCTTTATCCATGATATCGAAGCCCTTCTGGAAATCATCGAATTTGAAACGATGAGTGATTACTGGACTCAAATCCAAACCGCCTACCAGCATTTGCTCCATTTGATACCAGGTTTCCCACATACGGCGGCCGGTGATACCTTTTATGGTGATTGCATTGAAGATAATATCGCTCCAATTGACATTGGTGGACGAAGGAAGGATACCCAGCTGTGCTATATTACCGCCACGGTACATATGATTGATCATGTCGTTGAAAGCTACGGGAGCACCTGACATTTCCAATCCCACGTCAAAACCACGGATACCCAATTCTTCCATGGCCTGTTCTACGGTTTCGCCCTTCGAACCGTCAACACAACGGGTTGCGCCCATTTTCTTGGCGATGTCCAATCGAAGAGGATTGATATCGGTTACTACGATATTCTTGGCACCCGCAAAACGGCAGATACCGGCTGCCATCGTACCAATCAGACCGGCACCCGTAATAAGGACATCCTCACCCAACAGAGGGAATGCAAGAGCTGTATGAGTAGCATTTCCGAACGGATCCATAATTGCTGCAAAATCATCCGGAATTTCAGGACGAAGACGTACTACATTTGATTCGGGAATAGTAACATATTCTGCAAAAGCACCGTCTTTACCGGCGATACCTACGCTCAACGTATGTTCGCACACATGACCATATCCGCGGCGGCAGTTACGGCACTGACCACATACGATATGACCCTCAGCGGTAACACGCTCACCAACTTTGAACTGTTTCACACCGCTACCTATCTCGGCAATCACACCTACGAATTCATGACCCATGGTGTAAGGGGGATTGCAGTGAGTCTGAGACCACTCGTCCCAACGATACATGTGAAGATCTGTTCCGCAAATAGCAGCTTTGGTAACTTTAATCAGAACGTCATTGACGCCCACCTGCGGCATCGGAACTTCTTCCATCCAAATACCACGCTCGGCTTTTCTTTTTACAAGTGCTTTCATAATTTTTATTTATTAGACGCAATTAATATTCTAATTACTACAAAAAAGCGATTAACACAAACTTTTTTTGAATCTTCTGTCTGATTATATGGCAATTCAAGTTTTCCTCGGACGATTGGCGATATTTTTTTCACCAACTTTCTACACTATCCCATGCATATATCATGCCAAAACCGCCTTGCCCAACCTCCAAACAAAATCATTTTCATAAAATATCTTGCAAAGATACAACTAATTCTTGAATCTACCAAATTTTTTTCTATTTTTTTATAAAAAAAGAAACCATACACCTGCTGACAATAAATTCCAAATCTCTTTACAATAAATTCCGAATCTCTTTACAATAAATTCCGAATCTCTTTAATCACATCATTTCTTCATCTCCCCGCCATTGCATTTTTGCACCATATTTCACCCCCACCATTATCGAGAGCTAAACGTAACATAAACGTAAGATAAAGGTAACGTCACCGAATGATTAAAAGTTTCTGTTTGTCAAACCGTCGATCTGCTCTCATTGTAACATACAACGCTCGTCAAATTCAATCTGGCTGTAATCATTTTTACTACCACTAAAAGTATATGCCCCCCATAAAAAACAAGGGCATCCAAATGGATACCCTTATTCTTCAATATATGATATAAGAACACAACGATTGTTGCTTCTTATACGCCGACAGATTTATTTCAGCACACCAAGTTGTTTACCCACTTTGACGAAAGCGGCAATACCTTTGTCGAGTTGCTCCTGAGTGTGAGCTGCACTAAGTTGAACGCGAATACGAGCCTGTCCTTTCGGAACGACAGGATAATAGAAACCGGTAACATAAATACCTTCTTCCTGCAAAGCAGCTGCGAATTCCTGACTCAAACGAGCGTCATACAACATAACGGCACAGATTGCGGACTGAGTAGGCTTGATATCAAAACCGGCTTCAGTCATCTTAGCTACGAAATATTTGGTGTTGTCATGCAGACGGTCTTGGAGAGTATTGTCGCGAGTAAGCAGTTCGAACGTCTTCAAACCGGCTGCTGCAATCATAGGAGGAATCGAATTGGAGAAGAGATATGGACGACTACGTTGACGCAAGAGGTCGATAATCTCTTTCTTACCAGTAGTGAAGCCACCTACAGAACCGCCGAAGGCCTTACCGAGTGTACCGGTGATAACTTCGATTTTGCCACGAAGATTATATTGTTCAGTAACACCATGTCCGGTTTTACCTACCACACCTGCAGAGTGACTTTCGTCAACCATAACCATAGCGTTGTATTTCTGAGCCAACTCATAGATCTTGTCAAGTGGGCATACATTACCGTCCATAGAGAACACACCATCGGTAGCGATGATACGGAAGCGTTGAGCCTGAGCGGCTTGGAGTTGTTTCTCCAAATCTTCCATATCGCCATTGGCATAACGATAACGTACAGCCTTGCAGAGACGAACACCGTCAATAATAGAAGCATGGTTAAGTGCATCGGAAATGATGGCATCGTCAGCTGTCAACAGGGGTTCGAACAAACCACCGTTTGCGTCAAAGCAAGCAGCATAAAGGATAGTGTCCTCAGTACCGAAGAAATCGGAAATAGCCTTCTCAAGCATCTTGTGGGTATCCTGCGTACCGCAGATGAAACGAACAGAAGCCATTCCATAGCCACGAGCGTCCATACGATCCTTGGCAGCCTGAATCAGTTCAGGGTTATTGGCCAGACCGAGATAGTTGTTGGCGCAGAAGTTGATTACATCCTTATTGCCTTCCACTTTGATACCGGAGGACTGAGGAGTGATAATCACACGTTCGTTTTTATAGAGGCCGTCGTCTTTGATTTGCTGAAGGGTAGCCTGCAAATATTTTTGGAAATCCTGATACATAATTTATTCAAATTAAAAGTTGGGGTTAAACGAGAAAGAGCCCGGAAGTCCGGCAACCCGTGACTTCGGACTCTTTCGTATTTGGTATTTAATCTTGCTTAAGACAGGATTAGATGATACCTTGTTCCAGCATAGCCTGAGCTACTTTCATGAAGCCGGCGATGTTAGCACCCTTAACATAGTCGATGGTGCCGTCGGGTTGAGTACCGAACTTAACGCACTGTTCGTGGATAGAAGCCATGATGGTGTGGAGACGCTCGTCAACTTCTTTACCGCTCCAGCTGATATGCTCAGCGTTCTGAGTCATTTCGAGACCGGAAGTAGCTACGCCACCTGCGTTAACAGCTTTACCGGGAGCAAAGAGGAAGCCCTTTTGAGCTTGGAAGTAGTGGATAGCACCGGGTTGGCAACCCATGTTGGAGATTTCGCAGCAGCACCAGCAACCGTTCTTAACGAGTTCTTTAGCATCGTCTTCGCTAAGTTCGTTTTGGAATGCAGAGGGCAGAGCGATATCGCACTTAACAGACCAAGATTTCTTACCTGCGGTGAAGACAGCTTTACCAGGGAATTTGGTAGCCATATCTTCCACTTTGTTACGGTTGGAAGCACGCATTACCAACATGTAATCAATCATCTCTTTAGTGATACCGTCCTTGATTTCGCATACGCCGTCAGGACCGGAAACTGCAACCACTTTTGCACCGAGTTCAACAGCCTTGGTGGCAGCACCCCATGCTACATTACCGAAACCGGAAACAGCAACGGTTTTACCCTTGATGTCCTTACCTGCGGTTTGAAGAACATGCTGAGTGAAATAAAGAGCACCAAAACCGGTAGCTTCAGGACGAAGGATGGAACCACCCCAAGTCATACCCTTACCGGTAAGAACGCCGGTATGATATTGTTGAGCGAGTTTGGAATACATACCATTCAGGAAGCCGATTTCACGACCGCCAACGCCAACGTCACCTGCGGGGATATCTTTGTCAGGACCGATTGCACGCCACAATTCAAGCATGAATGCTTGGCAGAAACGCATGATTTCAGCATCGGATTTTCCAACGGGATCGAAGTCTGAACCACCTTTACCGCCACCCATAGGAAGAGTGGTAAGAGCGTTTTTGAAGGTCTGCTCGAAACCGAGGAACTTCAGCATGCTGGGGTTAACAGCTTTGTGGAAACGAAGACCGCCTTTGTACGGACCGATAGCGCTGTTGAATTGTACACGATAACCGAGGTTGGTCTGTACATCGCCATTGTCGTCCACCCAAGTGATACGGAACGTGTAAATACGTTCGGGCTCTACCATACGTTCGATAATGTGAGCTTTTTCGAACTCAGGATGCTGGTTGTAAACTTCCTCGATTGAATTAAGGACTTCCTCTACGGCCTGCAGATACTCTGCTTCGCCCGGATGCTTTGCAGCAAGGTGCTGCATAATAGTTTCAACTTTCATTGAATTAGATGATTTTAAGTTGTGATATGTTGATTTATAATCAATTACGCTTTTTTCAAGCTTAATTCTTTCATTTGCGACTGCAAAGTTACAACTTTTTTTTCAAATAAACAAGAAAAATCGTACCTTTTTCTGAAGTTTTGAAAGAAATCTTTCCTTCGGCACCCTCAACAATATTTTTCGAGATAGCCAAGCCCAATCCGGAACCACTGGATTTAGTGGTGAAATTGGGGATAAAAATCTTTTGTTGCACATCTTCGGGAATGCCGGGACCATTGTCCATAATGGACACCTCTACGTAGTCTTCATCATCAGCATCGCGAAGCGAGACGATAATCGACGGATCTGCAGTATGTTCTAACGCCTGTAAGGCATTGCGAAGCAAATTAGTGAATACCTGTCCTATCTGGTCCTCATCGGCACGAGCGAACACTCCGTATTCGGGGCCGAGATAAGTGATTGGAATACCACGGTCATTATTTGTGGCCAAAAGGTAGGCTTTATTGAGTTTGAGGGCCACATCCACCCATCCAGCTCTCACTTCGGGCATTTTGACAAATGTAGAGAAACCGCTGGCGATACGCGAGAGGCTGTCGATTTGCTCAATCAGCATATCGGTAGCCTTATCAAAAGCTTCGTCGAATCGGTCGGTCCCTTTTAGTCGTTTCACCTGCTGAACGGTTAATTTCATCGGTGTCAAAGGATTGTTGATTTCGTGCGCCACCTGGCGAGCCATAGTTCTCCAAGCACCTTCACGCTCACTTTTCGAGAGCCGATCGGCCGCCTCGGCAAGTTCGTCCACCAATTCGTTGTAACGTTCCACCAATTGCCCAAGTTCGTCATCATCGGCATAAACAATATGCTTATTTTTACCACCCAATTGAAAACTGCGCATTTTGTCACCTATCACATGCAGAGGATCGGTTACCCTCTTGGAAAGACGCAGGCTGAGAAGGATGGCGATAATCATACCGATCAAACATGGTGGCAGAATTCGCGAAAGGAACCCGTCCAATTCCTCTGCTACCTCATCTTGCGAAATAAAAGAAGGCACTGCTATATAACCGATTGGCACAAAATTACCGTTGTAGAACTCGGTATATGCCGCCAAATAGCTGATATCCCCCAAATGCTCGGTCAAAGTCATCGTGTTCTCCTCCGTAAAATAGGGTTCGGGCGCAATATACCTACTGAGAATACCGTTATCAAACAACTGCGGAGTGGAACTACCCACCAAGCGTCCGTAGATATCATAGACATGGATATCCGTACCATAAGAGAAAGCCAAATCACGCAAATCCACATTAAGACCATGAGAGTTGGCGGGAGAAAGACCTATATCCCAATAATACAGGTTCTGGAGAGCCGATTGGATAAATTGAGCTTTCTGTTGTAAGGCTACACGTTGCCCGTCTTCATAATGCCGTCTCGTATAGATGGTTGATACGGCAAACAAATATATGAACAAGGCAAATACTATCGCCACCATCAAATATCGGATTTTGCCCCTAATTTTCATTTTATGGAATCCTCGACTCCTGATGAGATGGACTATTCCACCAAAAGCCACAGCTACCATAATAATGATAGACAAATAATAAAAAATACGTACGCGTGTACGAGAAGTCTGCCACCATTTGGTTTCTTTAGCTAGCATCGGTCGATAAGAGAAACTCTGTTCTATGGCTTTTTTCTCTTGGATATACCATTTTACGGGAATTAGTGCAAGAATATCATAGTCGCCCGCCTCATGCCATCTGCAAAGCGCTTTAGCATTGAGAAATCCTCTTTCTTCCCAAATATCATATCCAAAAAACGGAAAACCGCCGGATGCAAGCTGATTGTCAGACCAGAAAACGAGTCTCTTGTTCTTAAAAATGAGGTAAATAATTTTGTCCTCATGGAAAGTAAGTTCCCTGATTCCGATCATATTTCCCTGCTTGGCCATATATGCCAAGGAATCCATTTGGACTTCGGCCCTATTGAGGTGTTTTTGCACTCCGGATTGGCAAGACAAGAATACCGTTGCAAGCAGAAAAAAGAGTGATATTTTGATAATTTTTCCCATTTCGCTTGCAAAGTTACAACAAAATTCGTATCTTTGCAAACTTTTTTGAAAAAAATATCATTTTATGGCAATATTTACTGCACTTTTATTGGGATTTTTGATGATTTTGGACCCTTGCACACTATTTACATCCGTAGCAGCAATAGGATATATCGACCGCGAACTCCAGAACCGGAAAAGAGTATTGATTTGCGGAGGAATGTTTGTTTTAGGCAAACTAATGACCTACATTTTGCTCTCCATCCCCTTCTTGACAGGTACACAAACCGAGCATATCCATCATTTTCTTAACGAGTGGGGAGAACCGTTGCTATGCATTTTCATGCTGGTTTGCGGCATATTGCTGATTTTTTCAGGACATCATCACCATGATCACGACCACGGGATGAGCAAATGGCTTCAGACGGTGGATGACAAAAGCAGTTGGCTTTGGTCATTCATGTTGGGTATTTTTTTCGCGATAGCATTTTGTCCTCATCGTCTGGTGTTCTTCTTCACCATGATAGATATGGCGGTTACAGGCAGCCATAGTGCATTGGTGCGATATCTGATGCCGATGATATTCGGTTTGGGAACCGGTCTGCCTATCATGATTTTAGCGTGGGCTATCAGTTATTCAACAATCAGCATTCAAAACCTGAACGAGAAATTGCATCGTTTCAGCAAATGGTTCAGGTTGGTTTGCGCCATCCTTTTTTTAGGTTATGGCATCTATACGGGCATCCATTTATTAAGACACGGGCATGATCATTGTCATGACGGGCATTGCTGTAACCATCAACCTATCGAGTGCACACGCTGATGTCAACTGCTTCATTCCGTTTCAAGCAATTTGAAGTATACCACGACCGTTGCGCCATGAAAGTAGGCACGGACGGAGTGCTGTTAGGCGCTTGGGCCGAACCGGCATTGGCTTTTACGGACAAAAAAATACGGATATTGGATGTCGGTACGGGTAGCGGACTTATAGCATTGATGCTTTGTCAACGTTATCACAAATCACGAATTGACGCCATCGATATCGATTCAGAGGCCGTGGCCCAAGCTGCAGAAAATTTCAGTCGTTCGCCATGGGCAGAACGTTTGAATGCGTCATGCCGTTCGCTGCAATCCTTATGCACAGAGCGGGAACGAGTACATGAAGAAAACGGATATGATATGATCGTGAGCAACCCACCCTATTTCAGGAACTCACTCAAGAATCCGGACAAAAGCAAAGAACAGGCACGCCATACAGACTCGTTAAGTTATGAAGAATTGATCTGTTGCTCTGAGGCTCTCTTGACCGATAACGGTATATTGGCATTGATACTTCCGGCGGAAGCGGAAGAAGATATTATGGAGATAGCCCGGAATAAAGATCTTTATCCCATTCGTCTCACACATGTCTTTCCCAAACCAGGAAAGGAGAAGAAACGCATTTTGGCGGCATTCAGCCGCGAAAAGCGGTCATATATCCCGAATGATTTATATATCGAATCGTCAGAATCTCCCCGTAGCGAAGCCTATCAAGAACTGACCAAGGATTTTTATTTATAATTAGCGAAAAACAAAAAAAGAAAGGTGTCATCATACGAAGTGAAAATACACTTTCCAATCCGGCACCTTTCTATATTTATGATTAAAGCCGTATATCACATGATCTGCAACAGATTGCAGTCGTGTGAACTACGCACTCAAAAAAGGACTTAATAAGCTTCCATCTGCTGTTTGACGGTAGAATTAACGAAATCGGCAAACTCCTGAACGGTCATTTGGCCCTTCTCTTCAGCACCCTGTTGACGGACACTTACTTTACCTTCTTCCGCTTCCTTCTCGCCCACAATCAGCATATAAGGAATACGTTTGAGTTCGTTGTCACGAATCTTACGACCGAGTTTTTCGTTACGGTCATCTACGATGCAGCGAACATCCTGCTGCTCAAGAATTTCCTGAACTCGATGAGCGTATTCGTTGGATTTCTCGGAGATAGGCAATACCACAGCCTGTTCGGGAGTGAGCCACAAAGGGAACTTACCGGCAGTATGCTCGATAAGCACAGCCACGAAACGCTCCATGGAACCGAAGGGAGCACGGTGAATCATCACGGGACGGTGTTTCTGGTTGTCTTCACCCACATATTCCAATTCAAAACGCTCGGGAAGATTGTAGTCGACCTGGATAGTACCCAATTGCCAACGGCGACCGATGGCATCTTTAACCATAAAGTCAAGTTTGGGACCGTAGAAAGCAGCCTCTCCGTATTCGATTTTGGCGGGTAGGTTCTTTTCCTTGCAGGCATCGATGATAGCCTGCTCTGCTTTAGCCCATACTTCATCCGAACCGACATATTTGGTATGATTATTGGGGTCGCGAAGAGAAATTTGAGCTTCGAAATTCTTGAAATCAAGAGCTTTGAAGATAATCTCAATAATTTCCATAACGCGGATAAACTCCTGTTTCACCTGGTCCTGACGGCAGAAAATATGGGCATCGTCCTGAGTGAACGAACGGACACGAGTCAAACCGTGGAGCTCACCTGATTGCTCGTAACGATAGACGGTACCGAATTCAGCGCAGCGGAAAGGCAGATCCTTATAGGAACGCGGCGAATTCTTGAAGATAGCACAATGGTGAGGGCAGTTCATGGGCTTGAGCAAGTACATCTCGCCTTCTTCCGGAGTAGTAATCGGCTGGAACGAATCTTTACCGTAGTGATCCCAGTGACCGGAAGTGATATAGAGGTTCTTGCTACCGATATGCGGTGTAATCACCTGCTGATAGCCATAACGTTTTTGGATTTTTTTAAGGAAGTCCTCCAAACGGAGACGGAGTGCGGTTCCTTTGGGAAGCCAAATAGGAAGTCCCTTACCGACCATATCAGAGAACATGAAGAGGTCCAGTTCCTTGCCGATTTTACGGTGATCACGTTTTTTAGCCTCTTCGAGAAGTGCGAGATACTCATCAAGCATCGCTTTCTTCGGGAAAGTGATGGCATAGAGACGGGTCATCATCGGACGCGTTTCGTCACCACGCCAATAAGCCGCAGCGCAAGAAAGGACTTTGACGGCCTTGATGGGTTCGGTGGTAAGGATATGTGGTCCACGGCAAAGGTCCGTGAAAGCGCCTTGCGTATAAGTGGTGATAGTGCCGTCAGCGAGGTCGCTGATAAGTTCGCACTTATAATGTTGTCCCCAACTTTCAAACTGCGTGAGAGCGTCAGCTTTTGAGATGGATTTCTTAACAAGAACTTCTTTCTTGGCTCTCAGTTCCAACATTTTCTGCTCGATAAGAGGGAAGTCTTTCTCAGAAATCACCTGCCCGTCAGCGGGATAGACATCATAGTAGAAACCATTTTCGATGGCAGGACCTATACCGAATTGTATACCGGGATAGAGTTCCTGCAAAGCCTCAGCCATCAAGTGGGAGGAAGTATGCCAGAAAGCATGTTTGGCCTCAGCGTCTTCCCATTTATGAAGACGTATGGCGCAATCCTCCAGAAGAGGGGCATTGAGCTCGGTAATCGTAAAATCCTGATCGTTAACTTTTTTCGTGCTTGCCACCAGAATTTCCTGTGCAAGACGCTGGCTGATCGATTCAGCCACTTGGAGAGGAGTAACTCCGTTTTCGTACTCACGGACAGACGCGTCCGGAAAAGTAATTTTAATCATATATAAACCTACAAATGTTTACGGCCGTAAGACTGACAAATGCCCATTGGCCAAAATTTCGTGCAAAGGTACAAATTTATTTTGGAATCACCAAATTATATTGCAATAATTGGGATTTTTTATCAAATTGGTTTATCTATCAACGAAAGGAAACTTTGATTAGGTCAATAGATGCGATGACCGGAAAGAGAAAAAATTCCCTCCGAGGTGCGCAAATAAAGATGACCGTCAATCAGCACTTTTTTAATCGATATATCCTGTTCCAATTCCTGCAAATCGTCATGCTGACCGGGTGTATAATCATCGGATGCCAAAACAGGAAGTCCGTGGTAGGCGGTAAGGTTGGGATTGGTTCCGTCCGGAGCGGAAAAACGATAGTATTGATTGAAATATGCTGCTCCACGCACGAATGCATCATGCCCCACAATATTGGGGAAACCGCCATCCGAGGTCAAATCCATCAGATACCACTGCCCGTCCAGTTGGACAAAATTCCAGGCATGATTCTCCCATGTTTCGTTTACTGTACTGGTAAGCATTTGTCCCGAAACAAAAACACACGGAATACCCGCACGCTGACAGAGATACAGCCCCGCACGAGCAAAGCCTTCGCACACGGCACGGCGATTGAGCAAAGCTCCACGGATATTACCGGCATCAGCACCGGTGAGATCGCCATAGTCACCCCACTCGATGAAACGGTCATGTATCAACAGCAAGCGTTCGTAATCGGTCATTTCGGGACTGATATCAGACATAAGGGTGTCGGCCACTTCCTGTAGGCGCAGGAGTTCGGAAAGATAGGAAGAGGGCGAATTGACATAGCCGATACGCGCATAATAGAGATAAGATTCCGTATCGTAACGGGGAATGGTGGATGAGAGGATATAGAGTTCGGGGATATCGTTGGAAAGACGGCTCAACCATGCTATCACCTGCTGGATATCCATCGTATTGGGCACTCCCGTCAAATCACAGCGATGATAATAATAGGGCGAAAAATTATTGTCGTCAAAGCGAATGAGCGAACCGAGAATCGTATCGTAAAGCGCTTTGTCCTGATCGGAAGTCAATTCGCTGTAGCCCCAACGGAACACCTCATTTCCACGAGGTACGAGACCGGCGATGCTATCTTTGGTAGCCGACTGCTGAGCGGACATAACTATCGCCGAAAACGACAAAAGCAAAAGGAGAAAAGAACGTTTCATATTATTTAATTTTTAACGGGAATTAAATACATAGTTGCTGTAAAAAACGATTAGAGGCAATAGAATATAACGAGCACAATATTTCGAACGAGAGCAGACCGCCGGCTTGACAGGAAAAGGTTTGTTACGATTCGGTGACGTTAGGTTTATGTTACGTTTATGTTACGTTTAGCTCTCGACAAAGACAGGGCTGAAAAAAAGTAATGAAAGTATAATTATAAGCAATGAAAGATATATAAAAAGGACTTAATCAAAGAAGAAGAAACGCAAGACGGCATCCACTTCGGATACGCCGTCGGTATAGCCGATTGAATTGCGATTGCGATCCATCACACGACCATCCTCCACATAGCCAATCGTATTGCGATTACGGTCCATCACACGACCATCCTCATAATAACCGATCGTATTACGATTGCGGTCCATCACACGACCATCCTCATAATATCCGATTGTATTGCGATTGCGATCCATCACACGGCCGTTTTCGTAATAACCAATCGTATTGCGGTTACTGTCCATCACGCGGCTATCCTCCACGTAACCGGTAGTATTGCGGTTCTTATCCATCACACGTTGGGGAAAAACCGACAACGGAAGAAACATAACAGCCAAAAGGCAAAAGAGATGAGCTGAACGGAAGAAAGTGGTTTTCATATTGATTTTATTGATTAATGCTATTTTTTCTATGAATTATTGCTATTTTTAATTTAATCTTGGATGCAAATGTGTGCTCCCAAAAGACAGACGGATTGCCTATCACACGGAAGCCGCATAACGACGGTTGCGGAGAAAGGTACGGACCGTAAGAACCGCCATCAGCACCAACGACAGATAGCAAGCGAGGAAAAAACCGACCACCGCCAACACAGCCTGCAACAATTGCCGCAGCATGTGACGTCTGTCGGATTCGTTGCGGGAAGCGACAAGAACGGCACTCACCAACCAATCGGGGAAAAGCGTATCCGCCACTTTTCTGCCAAAAAAGAAAGAAGCAAGCGTATATCCTATTTTCTGCCAACCGTCCAACACTCGGAATTCGGCTCTGGAACGGGTTATACAATAACCCAATTGCAATGACGACAACACATAAAGCGCCGAAAAAAGCAAAACAAGAAGAATATAAAGGCCTATATGCGAGCCGGAATGAAAAAGGAAAATACTGAGAAAGCCTGCTGCCAAAATAGGCCATCGGAATGTAAAATGACGTGCACGCGACCATCGGACCACCTCTTTCAGTTCTCGCAACTGGTTCCAATACCTGAGATCGGTCACTTTATTTTGTGCTGCCGCTTCCGACTGCTGCAGCAAGCGCTCCATCTGATCGCATTCCACAGCCGTACAGGGATAGATATCATCCACATCCACGGTATCACCGGAAGTGACCTCCTCGCTCAAATCGCTGGAAGTGGACATCGCTTCCAACAGGAGCTGGTACGGGAGTCGGTTGTCGCCCGCCTCATCCGCCTGTTGCAGGATCTGCTTTTCGGTGAAAGACAGATAGCCGCGTTCCCTGGTATGAGCGTGTTTTCTATTTGCAAATAAAGACATAACCATCGTGGATTATTGAAAATCGGCTACAAAGGTACGAAAAAAAAACGAAATATGCAAACCTGAAACAAAAAAAACACATGGAAAATTTGGAAAAACCAAAATTTTGACGTATCTTTGCAGTCTCAAAACAAAAGCCGTATGCGTTTATCCGAAATAATAGCAATTATCGGGCGTATCGCCCATGTAGATGTCCGTACTCAAGAGAACCTGGACATCAAGTATCTGCTGACCGATTCTCGCCAATTGGGCAACGATCCCGAACACACGATGTTCTTCGCTTTGAAAACGAGCAAGAACGACGGAGCCAAATACATAGAAGAGCTCTACCGACAAGGCGTGAGCGTGTTTGTGACAGGCAACAGTCTGGAAGCGTTACAGACCCTGGCCGCCTACAAAAGACAATGTTGCAACTGCCCCGTAATCGGAATCACAGGCAGCAACGGTAAGACCGTGGTGAAAGAATGGCTGTATGAACTGCTGAAAGACGACTACAAGATAGTGCGTTCTCCAAAATCCTACAACTCCCAGATAGGTGTACCGCTGAGCGTGTGGCAGATGGACCAGACTACGGAACTGGCAATCTTTGAAGCCGGAATCAGCGAACCCGGAGAAATGGAAAAACTGGAACGAATCATCCGTCCCACCATCGGTGTCATCACTTACATAGGCGAAGAACACAGCGCCAATTTCCCTTCGTTGGAAGCCAAGCGCGCCGAAAAAGTAAAACTTTTCAAAAACTGCGCCACCGTAATAGAAGACCCCACCCATCAGAATGTAAGGACATGCGCCTCCGTGATGCGCGCTTTGGGCTATGACGAGGATACCATTGCGCTACGCATCATGCGTCAGACCCACGAAACCACGCTGCAAGTCAATTTGAGCGCTCTGACGGACAATGTACGCTATTTCCGTTCGTATCTCAAGCCGGAAACCAAATTGACCTGCATGGTAAAAGCCTTTGCCTATGGCTCCGGAAGCGTGGAAGTAAGTCTGGCCCTCCAGGAAAGCCGGATGGTGGACTATCTGGCCGTAGCCGTAGCCGACGAGGGAGTGGAACTTCGCCGCGCAGGCGTCACACTACCCATCATCATCATGGATCCAGAAGAAGGGGCGCTGGACCTGATTATGGAAAACAATCTGGAACCCAACATCTACAGTTTCCCCGTTTTGGAAAGTTTCATGAACGCCGCCGCCCGCCGAGGATTGGAAGACTACCCCATTCATATCAAAATTGATTCGGGAATGCATCGTCTGGGGTTCTATGAAGGCGAAATCGACCTGCTGACAAGCAAGTTGCAGACCACAGGAACCTGCCCTGTCAAAGTGAAGAGCGTCTTCTCCCACCTGGCCGGAGCCGATGAAGAACAATGGGACGAATTCACCAAAGAACAGATTCAGTATTTCGACCGATGCGCCGAACGTTTGAAAGCCCAATTGGGATATCCCGTCATGAAACATATTCTCAACTCAGCCGGTATCGAACGATTCAGCGACTATCAGTTTGACATGTGCCGCCTGGGTATCGGTCTCTACGGTTTCTCGGCCATCGGGAAACAGTTGAGGAACGTATGCACTTTAAAGACCACCATTCTGAGCGTAAAAACCGTACCAGGAGGCGCATCCATAGGCTACGGCCGCCATACCGTTCTGGAGCAAGACCGCCAGATTGCCGTTATCCCTATCGGATATGCAGACGGATTTGACCGTCGATTCAGCAACTACGGAGGCGAAGTGGTGGTTCGCGGCGTACGTTGCCCCGTGGTAGGCAATGTCTGTATGGACCAGGTAATGATAGATGTCACCGGCACAGATGCCCAACCGGGTGACCAAGCCATCATTTTCGGCGACCAGCTGCCCATTGAGGAACTGGCTGACAAATTGGGTACTATCACTTACGAGATCCTCACTTCCGTATCTCGTCGCGTTCAACGCATCTACTACAAAGATTAAGCCTTATAAACCCAATCGGCCAACCGTACACAAAAGGTGCGCTCCCGACGGAGCGCACCTTTAATTTTCTCCGATGAAAAGGATGTTTTTCGCTTGAACAGGAGTGATTCGACCTATAAGTATCACAACAAATAGCCCAAATCATCCAGACGGAAAGCCTTATTGACAGCATCCTTTATCTCTGCGGGTTCACCTACTTCAACGCCGTCAGCGGTCATGAGCCACAAAGTGTCAGCCGTTTTGAGCGCCAATTCCAATTCATGAGTGGAGATGATAACGCATTTGTGCTCGTCATGCGCCAATTCGCGCAAGAGCAGCATGGTCTGAATGCGCGAAGGAAGATCCAAATGGGCAGTAGGTTCATCCAAAAGGATAAGGGGAGTCTGTTGCGCCAGGGCCTTGGCAATAAGTACACGCTGCTTCTCGCCATCGGAAAGAGAATTATACGGACGGGAAGCCAAATCCGCCAGTCCCACCTTCTCCAAAGCCTGACGAACAATCAAACGATCATTTCCGGTGAGTTTTCCTAAAACGGAGGTATAAGGATAACGCCCCATCGCCACCACTTCTGTAACCGTGGTGGCCTCCAGACTCAATTTTTCGGTAAGGACCAATGCCATCGTACGGGCCCGCTCGTTTTCATCCAACGAATCAAGCGACTTTTGCCGGATAGCGATCTCACCACCGAGAGCCGGCTGAAGGCCTGACAAAGTACGCAACAGCGTCGATTTTCCACAACCGTTCTGCCCTATCAGCCCGATCAACATACCCTCGGATGCCGAAAGCCGGAGATCATGCTGTACCCTATGTCCCGGATAACCTATATCAAGATGTGAAACCAATAGCATAATCAAAACATTTTAGCACGTTGAGCAAAATTTCAAAAAAATGCCACTAATCAAAATAATTAACGGTATCAGGCGTTACCTCCTGAACGGCAGCAGAGGGCAAAGAATCAGAGTCAGCATCCAGCAAACCGTATTCATCGGCATGCTCGCTCATATACTCATCGTAATCCACATAATCATCCTCATCCACATCCTCACCGTTCAGCACTTGATGAACGATTTGAGAAGCGGTGGACAACGACTGGTCGTTATCACTAGCTTTCGCCATCCAGCACAACAAAGCGATACATGCCAACCACAAGAATATGGAAATAATCCAAAACTTGGCTTTTGGGGCGCAATGGTCACGAACAAGCGACACAATCGTACAAACAATCATGATGATCGGCAAAAGAATCACGCCGGCAAATGCAAGCAAACCGAACAATGGAATCGCCATGGCACTTCCTACAAAAATACTGACTATCAACAGGATAAACAGCAAAAAAAGTAGAGGTGCAAACACGATTATCCCGCCTACAATCAGAATAGCTTTGAGCAACGGAGGCACCACGCTCTGTTTTTTACGGGCAGCAGCTACGGGGCGTTGCTTCTCTCCAAACGCTTCGGGTGCACCAATCTGGTCAAGAATAGGCTGCAGCATCTCCAAAGTAACCACCTGTTTGGATGAGATAAAAATCTGACGATTGAGAAGTTCTGCCACGCGTGCTTCAACATCGTCGATCACATCCTTTCGATCGTCCTGAGGAAGGCGCGACTCGATATCACGCAAGTATTTGAGCAGCACATCATACGCATCCTTGTCGATGATATATGCAATGCCGGCAAGATTGATATTGACAGTAGTAGTCATTTGATATAAAATAAAAAATCAGGTTAGTAGAACCAAAATAAAACTAGTATATTCAAAACATCCGGTCAATCAATTCTGACCTGTAATAAGCTCAATGGATCGACTTACAGCCTGCCATTCCTCCGCCATCTGATTCAGCATTTCGCGTCCGTCTTCCGTCAAACAGAAATACTTGCGCGGCGGGCCGTCGGTGGATTCCTGCCAGCGATAAGCCAGAAGTCCGTTGTTTTTCATACGCGTCAACAAGGGATACAGCGTACCTTCCACCACCAAAAGGTCGGCTTGTTTGAGAGCCTCCAAAATATCGGAAGTGTAAGCCTCCTGGCGGCTGATTACCGAAAGGATACAGTACTCCAGAATACCTTTGCGCATTTGAGATTTGATATTCTCAACCATTATTCAGCGATTTACGGGAACTTATTCTTGCGTTTTGACCGGAATGAGAATCATCATGATGATATACAGCAACAGTCCCGGAAAACCGGCGGTAAATATCGAGATGGCCACATACAGGAGTCGTACCAAAGTGGGATCCACATTGAAATACTCGGCAAATCCGGCGCAAACACCGGCAATCATTTTGTTCTCGGAACGATAAAGTCGTTTAGGAGTGTTTTCCATAGCAAAAATAAATTAAACAATTAAACATTCAAATTAATAAAGGGCATTCGTCTTCAGGCATCATAGTGAAAAGACGATTCACCCACCCTTCTCAGAAGAGCATCATCAAAGCCCATGCGGACAATGATACAACACAAAAAAGGACAGCCATTTTGAATAGATTTTTGGTTTGACGGTGCAAAGGTACAACATTTTTTAGAACCTTGCAATACATAGTACTATTTTTCTTGCAAAAAAGTGCATTTTTTTTCATTTTTCCATATTTTTTCGGGAAAACGACGGGGATAGTATCGTAAAAATCGGCAATTTTTCGCCCAAAGCCAAAGTATACGGACAGTATATGCACCTATGCCGGAGGTTCCGAAATGATGATACGGGAAAATCTTAAAAATAGAGAATTCTTTTGAAAAACGAAGGTTTTTGTCCAAAAATTTGGTACAATGAAAAAAAAGTTGTAATTTTGCAGGCTAATTTGCGCACAGGCGCGCATATAAAGTATGGAATACAAGTATTTGAACACAATTGACAGTCCGGATGATTTGAAGAAATTACCGGTGGAGGCTTTGCCGGACGTTTGTCAAGAACTGAGAGACTTTATCATAAGTGAATTGAGTCACAACCCCGGTCATCTTGCCTCCTCATTGGGTACGGTGGAGCTGACCGTGGCTTTGCATTATACACTCGACACCCCCAACGACAAACTGGTGTGGGATGTGGGTCACCAGGCTTATGCACATAAAATACTCACCGGACGGAGGGACCGTTTCTGCACCAACCGCAAATTCGGCGGTCTGGCCCCCTTCCCCACTCCGATGGAAAGCGAATACGACTCGTTTGTAGCGGGGCATGCCAGCAATAGCATATCGGCTGCCCTGGGTATGGAAATCGCCCATAAAGTGGAGGAGGATACCGAAAGCAAAGTGGTAGCGGTAATAGGCGACGGCGCCATGACGGGGGGACTGGCTTTTGAGGGGCTGAACAACACCTCGATGAACAAGAACGACCTGCTGATTGTATTGAACGACAACAACATGGCCATCGATCCGATCAAAGGCGGATTCACCGAATATCTGGTATCTCTCACCACCAGCAGCATGTACAACCGCAGACGCTGGCAACTCTATCAATGGATGCTCCGCCATCATCTCCTGCGTGAAGAGAATATCGGCAAATTACGTCGGCTGAGCAACAATCTGAAAGCCCTTTTCTCCCGTCAGGGAACCAACATATTCCAAGGATTGAACCTGAAATATTTCGGTCCGACCGACGGACATGACGTGATTGAGCTGGTACGCATTCTGAACGAGATAAAGAACCATAGAGGTCCGAAAGTGCTGCATATAATCACCACCAAAGGCAAAGGCTATGCCCCCGCAGAAAACAACCAGACCGTGTGGCACGCCCCCGGAGAATTCAATCCCGAAAACGGAGAACGAAAAAAATCGAACACCAACAATCTGCCGCCGTTGTGGCAGGATGTTTTCGGCGAGACCTTACTGGAGTTGGCCAAAAACAACAAAAAAATAGTAGGGGTAACTCCGGCCATGCCTTCCGGCTGCTCGATGACAATCATGCAGAAAGAGTTGCCCGAACGCGTATTCGATGTGGGCATTGCCGAAGGGCATGCCGTTACATTCTCGGCTGGAATGGCCAAAGAAGGCATCATCCCTTATTGCAACATCTATTCCTCGTTCATGCAACGGGCATACGACAATATCATTCACGATGTGGCACTCCAGAACCTGCACGTAGTATTGTGTATCGACAGAGCGGGCATTGTAGGAAATGACGGCGCCACTCACCACGGTCTGTTTGATATGGCGTATCTACGCCCAATTCCCAACATGCAGATTTGCTCGCCCATGAAAGCAGACGACCTGCGTCAAATGCTTCGATTGGCCGAAACGATGGAAGGACCTGTAGCCATACGCTATCCCCGTGGCCGCAGCGTAGAAACGGACCGACAGTCGTCCGGCACCTGCCAAATAGGCAAAGGCGTAGCGTTGTGTGAAGGCAACGACCTGGCCGTACTCAGCATCGGAGCCATAGGAAACACCGTAGAAGAAGCCATCCAACTATGTAAGGAAAAACAACCGGACTGCAGCATCGCTCATTGGGATATGCGGTGGTTGAAACCGATTGACGAAGATATATTGGCCCACGTGGGCCGACACTACCGCCGCATCGTAACCGTTGAGGACGGAATCACCATCGGCGGATTGGGTAGCGCCGTAACGGAATATATGACCGAACACGGACATACGGCCAAAGTGACCAGATTGGGTATCAACAATCAATTTGTAGAACACGGCAGCACGAACGAACTATATCATCTGCTGCACTTAGATAAGGAGGGAATATGCGCATCGTTATTGTCGGCGCTGGAGCAGTAGGCACACACCTGGCCAAACTGCTGTCACGCGAAAACATGGAAATAAGCCTGATGGACGAGGATCCAACACGGCTCGGAGTACTGGATGCCAACTATGATCTGATTACCAAAGTGGGCAATCCTACTTCGATACACGATTTGAAGGATATCGGGGTGAAGGATTGTGATCTGTTCGTATCGGTAACTCCGCATGAAACTGAAAATATGACGGCCTGCCTGATTGCCAACCAATTGGGTGCCAAGAGAACATTGGCCCGTATCGACAACTACGAATACCTGTTACCTGAAAACAAGATATTTTTCGAGGGGATGGGTCTTAACCATCTGATCTACCCGGAAGTACTGGCCGCACAAGAAATTGTGGAAGCTCTAAAAACCAACTGGATGCGCTACCACCTGAAGTTGTGCGAAGGAGCATTGGAATTATGCGTGGTAAAGATACGCGAAGGAGCCAGGATTATCGGTCAAACGTTCATGTCGGGATTCTACAACCACGGCAAATATCGTATCGTAGCCATCAAACGCGGCAGTCAGACCATTATTCCCAAAGGCAACGATGCCGTACAAGTGGGCGATATGGTTTATGCCATGTGCTTGGAGGAAAATATGGAATTCATGCGTGAGGAATTCGGCAAGCCCCAGCGTGAAATCAAGAATATTATTTTCTATGGAGCGACCCGCCTGGCGCAAAAAGCCGTTCAACAACT
Organism: Paludibacteraceae bacterium; assembly: GCA_024399655.1. GTDB lineage: Bacteria > Bacteroidota > Bacteroidia > Bacteroidales > Paludibacteraceae > Colicola. The sequence continues at coordinate 101,586 of JAKSNP010000001.1, forward strand.
GGGGGACGGATACAATATCAAGATATTTGAAGCCGATCATGACGAATGCGTCCGCATCTCCGAAAAGGTGAACAACGCCCTCGTCATCAACATCGACGCTTCGGATATGGAAGCCCTGAAAGAAGAGGGCATTCAGGACGCAGACGCTTTTGTTGCCGTAACCAATTCTTCGGAAGCCAACATATTCGCCTGTTTGGCTGCCAAACGGTTCGGCGTCCGCAAAACGATTGCCGACGTGGAGAATATCGACTATATGCCGATGGCAGACGGTCTAGACATAGGTTCTGTCATGAACAAGAAAACGATGGCCGCATCGTATATCTATCAGATGTTGTTGAACGCAAGCGTGCTGAACGTGCGCAACCTCACATCTGCCGATGCCGAAATCGTTGAATTCATCGCCCGTGAAAACAGCCGAATCACCAAAGGAAAGATTCGCGATATGCGCCTCCCCGACGAATCCACTATCGGCGGCATAGTAAGAGCGGGAGAAGGACTTCTGGTGAACGGCGATACCGAGATTCTGCCGGGCGATCAGGTAATCGTGCTCTGCAAAAGTGAGATGTTACAAAAAATGGAGCGGTTCTTTCAATGACAAGAGCATTTAACACACGATTGGTATTTCGTACGATGGGTGCCCTGCTGCTTATCGAAGCGTTCTTCATGGGTATATCCACCGGCATCAGCTATTTGTACGGAGATGCAGACGGAGATTCCTTTTTGGTATCTACGGTCGTAACCATATTGGCTGGTCTGGCGGGTCTGATCATCGGACATAATGCCACCAAACATGTCGGAGAACGCGAAGGCTATGTGATTGTGGCTCTCGTATGGCTGGTATTCTCCGTATTCGGTATGCTTCCCTATTACCTGAGCGGACAAATCGACAGTATAACGGATGCTTGGTTTGAAACCATGTCAGGCTTCACCACTACCGGTGCCACCGTATTGACCGATATCGAACGACTGACTCACGGAGCGCTTTTCTGGCGTTCGATGACACAATGGTTGGGCGGTATGGGAATCATCGTACTCAGTATTGCCATTCTGCCGATGTTCGGATTAGGAGGAATGCAGCTGTATGCAGCCGAAGTGACCGGATTGAACTACGAAAAAATTTCGCCTCGTATTGCCGATACGGCCAAACATTTATGGCTCACTTATATTATCCTGACTTTGGCAGAAACAGGATTGCTTTTCCTGGAAGGCATGCCGCTTTTCGACAGTATATGCCATTCGTTCACCACCGTTGCCACCGGCGGATTCTCCACCAAAAATCTCAGTATCGCCTATTATGCCAATCCTGCCATCCACTATACCATCACCATTTTCATGATGCTTTCTGCCATCAACTTCGCCATGATAATCCTCCTCTTCAGAGGAAAATGGGAACGGTTTATACATGATGAAGAAACTCACTGGTATTTGGGCGCCGTAGGTGCAGTTACGTTGATTCTGACCATTGGAATGATGTTCAACGGCTGGCAAAACCACATCAACGGACATGGCGTGGCTGCTTTCTTCAGCACATTGGAACATAGTTTCCGCATCGGATTCTTTACCACCGTTTCCACAATGACTTCATCAGGATTCGGCATTTCCGACTATATGCAATGGGCTCCGTTCCTATGGGTTGTGGTATTTTTCCTGATGTTCACAGGCGGTTCATCCGGTTCTACTGCCGGAGGTATCAAGTGGATACGAATCGCCATTTTCGCCAAAAGCGGAATGGCGGAATTCAAACGGCGTATCCATCCGTATGCCGTAGTGCCGGTGAAAATCAACCATAGACCCGTCACACAACAGACCACCAACAACGTGATGGCGTTTATGGTATTCTATGTATTTATCTTAATAGTAACTATACTTATTTTCTGCGCTTTGGGCGTCAACTTCGATGAAGCCGTAGGTGCAGCCGTCAGTGCGATGGGCAATATCGGTCCCAGTATAGGTCAGTACGGACCTGCCGGAACTTATGCCGCCTTCCCCGAATTGGGCAAATGGGTAATGACCTTTGTCATGCTGATCGGCCGTCTTGAAATCTTCACCGTCTTGCTACTCTTTACGCGGGTACTCTGGAAAAAATAATGAAAGCCCGTAAGATTGTCATTTTTATTTGGATTGTAATCGCACTGTTGGCGGCAGGCCAACCGTTGATGAAACATCTTGACCGACAGCGTAGCATCGACACTACGGAAGGTCTGACAGCATTTGAAGATGCTTTGGAAATCGATTCTTTAGCTATCGACTCGCTGGCGACAGACGATCCATGTCACGAACCGCTTATTGCCTGGCAAGGACGGAAATTGATATTGGACCAACTGATGGCCGGAGCTGACAGTACCACTGTTCGCGTAATGCATTACGGTGATTCGCAGATTGAAGAAGACCGTATCACATGCATCATACGCCGACATTTGCAAGAGCGATACGGAGGAGGTGGTGTCGGTTTGATTCCTCTTCATCAAACTATTCCCACTCAAACTTTACGCCAACGCCTTACCATGAACGAAGCCGTTCAAACGGCTGCAGGCGGACCCACACGCTATCTGGTGTACGGCCCCAAAAACATGCGTCGTCCCGACGGTAACCGCTACGGACCGATGGGACAAGTGGCGATCATGGACGATTCGCTCACTTTGGGAAGTGAAACACTTTCGCTGCAGATGACACCGATATCCAACGCCAAACATACAGAACGCTATTTCAACCGCATTCATGTTTTTGCCGAGCAAGACAGTATCATCAATGTGCGCGACAGCAGCACCCAATATATACTGGCGCTCAACGGCAAACATGAAATCTACGGCATCTCGTTGGAAACCAAGAAAGGCGTCATCGTCGACAATATCCCGATGCGCGGCTGCTCCGGATACATATTCACCCAAATCAACCGTGACCAGTTGGTTCGTTTCTATCGTGACACCCATACACGCTTGATTATCCTGCAATACGGTGGCAATATGATGCCGTATCTCGAATCCGGCAAGGGTATCGACTCCTATGTTTCGGAATTGCGTCGTCAGGTGGAGTACCTGAAAAGTTGCGCCCCCGAAGCCGCATTCCTCTTTATCGGGCCAAGCGATATGCTTCGTATGTCGGAAGGCGAATGGACATCCTACAGCCGTGTTCCCGCACTTGACAGCGCCCTTAGTCAGATGGCTCGCGAAGCCGGTATCGCCTATTGGAGCCTCTACCAGGCCATGGGTGGTGAAGGAAGTATGAAAGAATGGCAAGCCAAAGGATGGGCCGGTAGCGACGGTATTCACTTCAGCAAACAAGGAGCAGAACATGCAGGTGAATTGCTATGGACTTGGATGAGCGAGGGACAGAATCCGGCCGACCCCGAGCAGGAAACAACTTCAGAAAAACAGGATGAAGATTTAAGTATTTGACAAATCGTGGAAACACTTCGCTATATATTTCAGTTTGATGCAGCCAGTCCGCTGCTTTTCACCCAATTCTATTTCTGGGTGTTTCTTGCCATCGTATATACCGTATTCGCCGCTATCGTCGAATGGGGAAAAGGTCCGAAGGATTCGCATACCCGCCTTCACTTACGCAATATATTCCTGATGGCGGTCAGCTGGTTCTTCTACTACAAAACCAGCGGTATTTTCCTCTTCATACTCGCCACTCTGACCTTTTGCAACTGGGCTATCGCTCTATGGATGCACGACGCTCAAGGCAAAAACAACTTGGGACTGACCAAGATGTGGTTGATATTGAGCATCCTGCTCGACCTTGGTTTCCTTTTCTACTACAAATACGCCTATTTCGGCGTAGATATATTCAATTCCCTTACCGGTTCCCATTTTTCCATCGTGGACAAGATCATTCTGCCGGTGGGTATTTCATTCTACACGTTCCAGGTGATTTCGTATGTAGTGGATGTATATCGCCGTCAGGTGCAACCGGTGAGCAATGTATTGGACTTCGGGTTCTATGTATCCTTCTTCCCGCAATTGGTGGCCGGTCCTATAGTTCGCGCATCCGAATTTGTTCCTCAGCTTTACAAGCCTTTCCACTTGAGCCGTCGTCAAATGGGCATTGCCCTATTCTGGATTTTGAACGGTTTGGCAAAGAAAATCATATTAAGCGACTATCTGGCGGTAAACCTGATCGACCGCGTTTTCGAAAACCCGATGTTGTTCTCCGGTTTTGAGAATCTGTTTGCTCTTTTTGCCTATTCGATGCAGGTGTATGCCGACTTCTCGGGCTATACGGATATCGCTATCGGCGTAGCCTTGCTGATGGGATTCTACTTGCCCCAGAACTTCGACTCCCCCTACAAGAGCCGCAACCCGCAGGAATTCTGGAGAAGATGGCATCAAAGCCTCAGCCGATGGCTGAAATCGTATGTCTACATCCCCTTAGGAGGCAATAAAACCCTTTTTGGACACAAAGCTCCCAAATTATTGGCCTCAAATGTCAACTCGTTCGCAACCATGTTGATCGGCGGTCTGTGGCATGGTGCCAGTTGGAACTTTATCATTTGGGGCGGATTGAACGGTATAGGTATGATTATCGCCAAATGCTGGCACAGTCTGAAAGAAACAGTAACCGGCGGCATGCAGGCAAAGATGCAAGCAAATTCGCCACGGTTGTATAAATGGATCTGCAATGCCGACAACGTGGTCTGCATACTGCTCACGTTCACTTTTATCACTTTCACCCGTCTTTTCTTCCGTTCGAGCAGCAATCTGGATCCGGCAACTGCCAATGAAGTGGCTTGGGAAACAGCCCGAAATATGATCGGGCAGATTACAGGCGCATGGAACAGCAGCGTCATTATTCCTTTCGTATGCGAATATTGGAAAGTGGTGGTGCTCTTCTTCATGGGAATGATTATCCATTGGTTGCCAGCCAATTTCAAACGCCGCTATCGTATTTGGTTCGCACAAATGCCGCTTTGGTTGATGGCTATCAGCATCATCGTGGTGGTGGCTATCGTCTATCAATTCATATCGGCCGATATGCAACCTTTCATTTATTTCCAATTCTAAACCGGTAACCATTATGATAGGACTGACAGGAGGAATAGGAAGCGGCAAGAGCACTATCGCTCACGAACTGACAGCACGCGGCTATACCGTCTACGATACGGATAGCGAAGCAAAACGGCTGATTGTGGAAGATGCATCTGTACGTGAAGCCATGACGGCACTGTTCGGAAGCGATATATATGACCACAATACCTACCGTACCGACAAAGTGGCGGCACAGGTATTCGCCAATCCCGAACTGCTGGCACAATTGAACGCTATCGTCCATCCGGCAGTAAGAAAAGATATCATCAACCGACAGCCCGACTTCATCGAATCGGCTATTTTATACGAAAGCGGATTCAACGAAATGTGTGAAGCGGTAGTGGCTGTGATAGCCTCCAAAACCATCCGCCTGCAACGCGTGATGCAGCGTGACGGAACAGATATAAATAAGGTTCGGGCGCGTATGCGCGCACAAATGAGCAACTGCCACCTGCGTGCCATTGCTGATTATATCGTGGAAAACGACGGCAAACGGTCAGTTGAACGACTGGTGACCAACCTCTTGAAACGAATGGAATTACCTATAGCAAAATAACAGTAAGAAGAAGTTTATTGAACACCCTTAATATATGATTACATTTATCGTAGCCTTAGCGGCATTGATTTTGGGATTTATCTTCTATGGAAGATTGGTGGAACGCATTTTCCACATCAATCCGGAGCGTAAGACTCCGGCGCTCACCCGTCCTGACGGAGTGGACTATGTGCCGATGAAACCTTGGCGGATTTTTCTCGTGCAATTCCTCAACATTGCCGGATTGGGCCCCATCTTCGGGGCGATTATGGGCATATTTTTCGGCCCTGCCGCATTTTTGTGGATAGTGCTTGGTACTATCTTCGCCGGAGGCGTACACGACTTTATGAGCGGTATGCTGTCCATCCGTAAAAACGGGGCTTCCTTACCCGAAATCGTGGGAGACGAATTAGGCAATGGCGTCAAAATCGGACTTCGTATATTCACGCCTTTGCTCCTGGTGCTGCTCACCACCACTTTTCTGAGCGGACCGGCCACCTTGCTGCAAGGATTATGCGCCTTGGGAACGATGCCTTATCAGGGAAGGATGATGCCTATGGTTTGGATCGTCATCATTTTCGCTTACTATATTCTGGCCACCGTCCTGCCCGTGGATAAACTCATCGGTCGCTTCTATCCGCTTTTCGGAGCCATTCTGCTCTTTATGGGCATTGGCATCATGGTGGTGATGCTGGGATGGCATGCCGACTCGATGCCCGAATTGTCGGACGGACTCGCCAATCGCCAGAACAACGGACTGCCGCTTTTCCCGATGATGTTCGTCAGCATAGCCTGCGGAGCTATCAGCGGTTTTCATGCCACACAATCCCCTTTGATGGCAAGATGCATGACCAACGAACGCCAAGGAAGATGGATCTTCTACGGAGCCATGGTTTGTGAAGGTATTTTGGCCCTTATCTGGGCCGCTGCTGCCGGCACGTTCTTCGCCGATCCCGAAAAAGGGTTATACGGTATCGACGGACTTCAAGCTTTTGCAGCCGCTCACCCCGGAGAAAACATTGCCGCATTGGTGGTCGACCGATTGTCAAGAAGCTGGCTCGGAACCGTAGGAGGCATATTGGCGATCATCGGTGTAATTGCCGCACCAATCACTTCCGGAGATACGGCTTTGAGGTCCGCCCGCCTGATTGCAGCCGACTTCCTCCACTTGGACCAGAAAAAGATTATCAACCGCTTTTTCATTGCCGTTCCGCTTTTCCTTTGCGTTTTCGGGTTGCTCTTTGTGGATTTCAATGTAGTATGGCGCTATTTTGCCTGGACCAACCAGACAATGGCCGTATTCACTTTATGGGCCGCTACGATATGGCTTTATCATCACACACGCCATAAACGCCACATTTATCCTTATCTGATCACCCTTATCCCGGCTTTATTCATGACGATGGTCAGCATCAGTTATATTCTGATTGCCCCCGAAGGTTTTGAATTCGCTATGAAAGGATGGAGCTGGCTGGCCTATACGATAGCCGGAACAATCGACTTGATTTGCTTGATCGCCTTCATGATTTGGGCACGCAAGCAAAGCAATGGAGCGCAATAAACCGACATCTGCAGAATTGCAACTGAAAAAAAACGCTAACTCAATCAATCTGATATACCAGCCATGATCACCTCTTCCGAATTTGTCATCTCCAGTCCTGATGTAACACTTTGCCCCAAATCCGATTTACCCGAATACGCCTTCATCGGCCGAAGCAACGTAGGCAAATCATCGCTTATCAACATGCTTTGCCATGATCCGCATCTGGCCAAAACCAGTCAGAAACCGGGAAAGACCCTGCTTATCAATCATTTCCTGATACACTCGTTAGTGACTGCCGACAACAAGACCCGAACCGAACAGAATTGGCATCTGGTGGACCTGCCGGGATACGGATTCGCCCAAACGGGACAGCAGCAGCGCGAAGAACTGAGAAGAATGATCGAACGCTACTGCCTCGGGCGTGAGGAACTGATCAACCTGTTTGTATTGGTGGATTGCCGTCTGGCTCCGCAGAAAATAGACCTGGAATTCATGGAATGGCTCGGCGAGAACGAAGTGCCCTTCAGCATCGTATTCACCAAAGCCGACAAAGTAGGGAAAGGAAGATTGAGCGAAAACGTAGGCAACTACAAACTAAAACTGAAAGAAAACTGGGAAGAACTGCCGCCTATATTCCTCACTTCAGCCGAAACCAATATGGGAAGAGACGAACTGACCGAATATATCGAAACCATCAACGCATCGCTTAAATAACCATCAGGTCACTTGCCCAACCGATTCATCCACTCCTTACCTCGTACGGAGCACATACGGAGCACGACAGGATGACGACCGCCTGTCAATCGCCTAGCCCAATCTTAAAAATAGAATATAAATTGAGCGCTTTTTCACCCCTATCCGTCAGTATAGGATAAGAGAAGGGTTAGAGAAGGATGAGCGAAAGATGCGTTTTGTACCAAAATCTTAAAAATCGTATACTTTTTGCAAAAACCAAGAACCGGTGAACAAAAAATCAAATTCACCGATATTTTTCGCAGCATTCAACCTATTGTCAAAATATTCGACTAAACGGCTCTATTACATGTGATAATTCTGATACAAAAAGCATATTAAATTTGGTCATGTCAAAAAAAAGTTGTACCTTTGTCATGATTTTGATTTTCGAAACAAAAAGAGAGAATACAAAATCTTAAAAAAGAACCTTATCTAAATGAAGCGACTCCTAACAATAATGTTGGTTGTGATGGTCTGTTTGCCCAAGGTATTTGGTCAGACGGATTTTGTCGTGTCCGCACCCGCTCAACAATACCATGTAGGAGACGTTATTCTTATCAAGAAAGAAGCCACAAAATACCTGACCGGTGAAACACCATCGCGTTGGGTATATTTTGTAAAACATACCGTAATGCGTGTAGGTTCGAAGCGTTTCCCCGACGGCTTGCTTCTCAGAGGCATCCTTTCATGGATCGGTCCCGACGATGTAATGCTGATTGAATCGACTGATACCACGTCACTCTCCGATGAGCAGAAAGCCGAGCAACAGCAACAGCTCCATCAGTTGGCTGAAGAGATTGAGCAATTGAGCGAAAGTGAAAAAGCCGCCCTTGCACGCTACGCTGCTATGACGCAAACAGAAGTAGTGAAAGAAGAGAAACCCGAACCCGTAGCAGAGCCGGAACCCGAACCTGTGGTAGAGCCGGAGCCCGTGGTAGAGCCGGAACCCGAACCCGTGGTAGAGCCCGAACCTATAGTAGAACCCGTGGTAGAGCAAAAAGAGGCAACCAAAGAGCCTTTCCAGGATGTATTGCTGATCAAGACCAACCTGCTATATGATTTGGCCACCGTTGCCAACTTGGGATTGGAAATAGGATTCAAAGGCAAATATTCGTTTGACCTGCCGTTCATGTACAGTCCGTATACCACCCATGATAAATATCGCGTGCGCACGTTTACTGCTCAACCCGAATTCAGATATTGGTTCGACCGTCTCAACCACAAACATTTTATCGGTGTACACGGTATCGTAAGCCTGTTCAACGTATCTGCCGGTGAAAGCATGCGTTTCCAGACCAAACGCGATGACGAGGGGCATTATCATCCCCTGCTCGGAATCGGTGTAAGTTACGGTTATGCATGGTTCCTCGACAAGAAAGAGCATTGGTGCATGGAAGTGACCGTAGGCGTAGGATATGCCTATATCCAATACGACAAATTCTACAACGTGGAAAGCGGTGCCCGTTGCGAACAGGGAACGCGTCATTACGGCGGTCTCACCAAACTCGGTCTGAATATCGCCTATCGATTCGATACCGCAAAGAAAGACAAAGAAAAGAAGAATATTGAAAAAGACTAAATACATATTTTTAGTAGCCGCTCTGATGCTGATGATTCAGAGTTGCGTACACCAATGGCCCGAAGACCCCGTAGATCCTACCGAGGTCGGTGTCAGCATCTGGTTGCATTCTGCCGATACGATGACGCTCTACCCCAACGGAAATCCTTGGGTGGACACACGTAAAGGTACTTTCCAACCGGCTGAGGAATACGATGTCGACACCGCCAAATACGTACGTCGCTATATCGTGGAGATCAACGACATTCAGTCACCCGATCCCGAACCGGCAATCCGCAAAGTATTTACCCGTTCCTGCGGCGATACGTCGGCCATCAATTTGGAAATCAGTCTGCATGCCGTCAACTACAGCGTATTGGTTTGGCAGGACTTTGTGGACAAAGCCACAGCGGCCGACCGCTACTATCGCACGGACACGCTCACGCGTATACATATTATAGATATGCCCGACTACATCGGTTCCACCGATTTCAAGGACGCCTCCTACTGTTCGGCTATCCTGCCGCTCAGCGAGCATAACGGCGAATATTTCTCCAACGAGGATATCCACCTGACCTTGAAACGTCCTCTGGCCAAAATCGTATTGGTGGCATCCGATATCGATAAATTCTATTATCGTATTTTCCAGCATGCACCTTCGGTAGCGGAAGCCACCGAAACGGCTCAAGCCGAACAGCAGGCGCTTCTGGCTACAATCAGCAACACCGTTTCCATTTCCGGTTACTTCCCCTCCGGCTTCAACGTAATGAGCGGTAAGCCTAACGATGCCGACCTTGGCTATTCGTTCACAGCCGTACCTTTTATGGTGGGGACTTATGCCGTTTTGGGATTTGACTATGTCTTTATCGGAGAGAACCAGACTTCGGTGACCGTCAACATGAACATTTTGGGCAAAAACGGAGAGAACATCAACTCGGTTTCCGATTTGGTAGTACCTATCGCCCGCAACGAGGTGACGGTGGTGATCGATGAATTCCTCACCAAACGTTATACACCCGGTATCGGTATCGATCCCGAATTCGACGGTGAATTCAACATCCAATTCATCCGCCGCCGTATGAATCAACAGAAAAATAATTAAATAAAATACACCTACGATTATGAAAAAATCTATTCTCGTTCTTGCCATCGCTCTTTTGGGCTTGGTAGGTTGCAAACAGAACGAACCCGAAGCCACTTCCGAACCCGTTCTGCGCGTACAGTTTGACACCCCCCGCAAAGGAGCTGCAGATCCGACCACCACGGTTACCCGTATCATCATGCAGGTAATCGATTTGGAAGCCACCGCTGACGAAACGGTTTTGTATGAAGAAAAGACCGGAGCTGATATTACGGTAACTGAAGACGGTCTCGTTTCTACCACCTTCCAACCCTCTCTGCTCCTCGGCAAGAAATACGCATTCCTTTTCTGGGCTGACGGCGGCGATACCTATTATGACGCCACCGATTTGCGTAACATCAAAACCATTGCAGACACCACCCTTGGCGGATATAATTACATCCAGGCAAATGATGCCAATCGCGATGCATTCTATGCAAGCTACCAACCCGGTGTATACAACGGTTCGCTCAAATCGCAAATTGTCCGTCTGACCCGTCCGTTCGCTCAATTCAATGTGAAAGCCACCGACATCACCACCGAGAATATTGCAGATTACGCTGCAACTGAAATCTACACCACCTATTTTGGTGCATTGAATTTCAATGTATTGGATGGAACACCTTCAGGTGAAGACTATATTCTGGCCTATGCAGAGGGAATCGACTCCGAAATCGCTTTCACCGACTATATCCTTGTTTCGGAAGACGGCGCTGTTATGGACTTTGATTTGTACACCGAAGGACCTGATGTTCACAAGACTTTCACCAACATTCCTTTGAAACGCAACTACCGCACCAATATGGTAGGTTCCCTGTTCCACGAGACCACCGATATGACAGTGGTATTCAACGACAAATGGAGCGATGAAGTTGCTTTTGAGATGAACGGTATGTACTATACTTCTTTGGCAGATGCATTTGCAGCCGTTCCGGCCGGCGTTCCCACCACCATCACCATGGTTAATGACTATGAAGTGGCAGGCAATGCAGGAATTGCAATCGCTGCCGATCAGGAAGTCACCCTTGATTTGAACGGATTCCAAATGAATAATCTGGTCAACGAGGACAAAGGTTCACAAGTAATTGCCAATAAGGGAATCCTTATTATTGAAGACAATTCTCCTGACCATACCGGTGTTCTTACCAATGCCGTTGACGAAAACAGCCATGCCGGTGAATGATGGGGAGAGAACCAATACAACTACGCCACCAATGTTATTACCAATAACGGTACTTTGATTATCAACGGTGGTACGATTGAACAAACTGCAGCAGGCTCCATTTGCTATTGTATTGATAACAACACTTCCGCTTACGATGCCAAAGTTATCATCAATGGCGGTGTCATCAGAAAAGCAACAGGATCGGCCATTCGTATGTTCTGCAATAGCACTACCAAAGAAAACAGCATTGTAGTAAACGGCGGTGAGATTTATGGCGGATATGCTGCTATTTGGATTCAACTTCCCGGAAGTGGCGCTCAAGCCAAGAAAGCCACTCTTGAAGTAAATGGCGGTACACTCCGTACTAACGGTGGTTATGCTTTCTATGATTATACTTATGGTGACATATTTGATGCCGTACATTATACATTGAACGGCGGTACATTCGAGGGATACGTATTCTCTTATGGTGCCAATATTGATATTACCGGCGGTACATACAATGCTGCAGTTGAAATCGAGCAAAGTTTGCCTTCCGTTGTCAGCGTTTCCGACGGTACCTTCAAAGGAGGTTGTTACTGCTATGGCGACAACGCTTCTACCGGCTATATCACGGGCGGTACCTATTTTGTAGAACCCGAAGCCGCTTCCATCGCTAACGGATACGAAGCCGTAGCCGAACAGAACTATTGGGTAGTAAAAGCTGCCAATTAATCATACCTTCAGCCGGATGGAATTGGTTTTCCATCCGGTTACTAAGACGCAAGAGCGTCAAAAAAAAGAATATAATACAACTATCATATCATGAAAAAATTATTCATCCTTCCTTTGCTCGCAGCTGCCATGCTGTTTACCGGTTGTAAGAACGACCGTGAGCAGGAGTTGAACGGAGAGACCGTCTTCACGGTTAATTTCCAAGCTCCCCGTCGTGACGCCGGCGCACCTGCTGACTGCCAAGTTACTCAATTCGTGCTTCAAATCGAAGACCTTACCACCAGCGAAACCAAACAAGTGGTAAATGAAGTTAACGCAGGTATCACCACTACCAGTTTCAACGCAAAACTCGTTTTCGGTCACACCTACAATTTCCTTTTCTGGGCTGATACCAAAGGTACGTACGACGTAACCGACTTGAATGCCGTTACTATCGATCCCGCTGAATATGTCGGCAACGATCCCAAACGTGAAGCTTTCTGCTATGCTTTGATGAACAAAGAGGTGAAAAGTCAATTCACTATGGACGTTATTCTTACCCGTCCCTTTGCTCAACTGAATATCATCACCACCGACCTCAACAGCGCAGCTGATGTAGATGTTACCGCCGGTATGGTTCTTACCTTCACCGCTCCCTCTACCTACAACGTAGCTACCGGTGAGGCCACCGATCCCGTAGAATTCACTTCTACCACCACCGCTCTGTACGGAATCACCGCTGACGGCCAAACTCCCGTTACTATGGATTACATCCTGGCTCCCGCTGACGACAAAGAACTGATCGACCTCACCTATATCGCCAACGGACTGATGGATGAAGCACGCATATTCTCTGCTGTTCCCGTTCAACGCAACTATCGTACCAACCTGATCGGTGACCTCTTCTCGATGAATAGCGTATTCAACGTCAACCTCGACCAAAACTGGGGCGACACTCAAATTATCAACGATGCATTTGTTACCGTATATAGCGCAGAGCAACTCAAGACCGCTGTTAACGGCACCAACGCTATCGTTAATATTAACTTGGGCGCTGACATCAACCTGACTGATATCCTTACCACCAATGCCAACGCAACCGACATCGTCATCGAAGGTAACGGTCACGCCATCTCCGGTGCATATATTTATTTGAATTCAGCCAACGTCACTTTCAGCAATGTTGTGTTCAAAAATGCCTACGCTACCGATGGAACTACTCCTTCTTGCGTATATGCTACCAACCACAAGGTGAACAACCTAATTTTCAAAGGTTGCACCTTCATGGATCACTCTTGGGATTGTGTGCAAGCAATAGATGAGACTATCGAGTCTATTGAATTTGATCATTGCACCTTCAATGCTGAAAACGCCTATAAGAGATATATTCATATCGAAATCCCCGCCAGCAACACCACCGCTATGGTAACCATTACCAATTGCGAGTTCTACAATGTTGACAAAGCTGACGACTCTGCTATCACTTTGTACGGTGTAATGCATAGCAATATGACCATTGCCGACAACATCGTTTACGGTAACGGTATAGTCAATAGCGATATGTTCTGGATTAGCGACGGTCGTACCATGACGGTATACAGCGATACGGAATTGGCTACCATGTTTACTGAATCTGCTCTGCCCGTTCGCGTAGCATCTCAAGACGAATTGAATGCAGCAGTTGCAGCTGCAGTTGCCGGCGATGTAATCAGTTTGGCAGCCGGTACTTATTCCATCCCCAACATACCTCAAAACATTACCCTCCGTGCAGATGCCAACGTAAAATACAATTGCGAAGGTAGCGGCAGCATTGCTTCTGTTTCCAACGGCGCAACTTTTGAAGGCGGTGAATTTACTTTCGGCAATAACAATTACCATGGTTTCCAACATGCAGGCACAATCAACATGAAAGGCTGCACCTTGAATGGTAAATTCTTCAGTTATGGTGAAATGAATTTTGACGGATGCACTTTCATTCAAAATACCGCTGACTATCACATGTGGATGTATGGTACAACTGTAACCTACAACGATTGCACTTTCAAAGGTCAAGGTAAATTCATCAACGTCTATAGTGAAGGAAATGCATCTGTGTTAAAAATAGTATGCAACGATTGCTATTTCGAATCCAGCGTCAGCAACAAAGCTGCGCTCAATATTAAAGAAACCTGCGGAGCAACACTACTTAGGATTGAAGCTGAAATCAACAACTGCACCACTAACGAAAACTTCCCTGCAGCCGTAACAAGCGAAACTCTGTACGTAGCCAGCTCTGTATGGCAAGTGGACGATCGCACCGCAAATCATGCTGACAGTGATGTAAAAGTTACCGTAGACGGTGAAGTGAAATACGTTAACGGTCAACCCGTACTTTAATTCAATACTCTAAGCCGGATGGAATTGGTTTTCTATCCGGTTACTAAGGCAGAAGATTCTGCAAAAATTAAATAGAAAAACTACATAACCAATACAACTATTATGAAAAAATCATTACTCGTAGTTCTTGCAGTTGCCATGGCATTGGTAGGCTGCAAAAAGGAAGAGAACAACGTAGATCTCTCCCAGAACTCCGTTATCCGCGTTTGCGCCGCTCCTAACCGCGCAGCCGCAGACAACGATGGTATGGCTGCCGGCGTTGACCGCTTCATCATGCAAGTGGAAGACTTGACCAACCCCAGCAACAGCCAAACCCTCACCAATGGTGCTTCGCAAATTTCTCGCGACGCCAACGGTATTGTGTCCACCCAATTCGCTATCAAATTGGTGTTCGGTCACAAATACAACTTCCTCTTCTGGGCTGACAACACCACTGCTGCAGCTTATGATGTAACCGACCTCAACAACGTTAAACTGAACGTAACCAACGACGGCTATGCAGCCAACCTTGACGAACGTGATGCTTTCAGCGCTGCTATTCTTGACACCGTTATTACCGCAAACTTCCTGGGTAATGTCACCTTGCGTCGTCCCTTCGCTCAACTGAACCTCCGCGCAACCGACCTTATGCTCCTCTCCGACGAAGAGATCAGCAAAATGGCCAATATGACAATGACCTACGAAGCTCCCACCGAGTTCAACGTAGCCACCGGCGTTGCTTCCGCTCCTGCCACCATGACTGTTGACTTCGCCAGCATTTATGCTGCTTTGGCTGACACCACCACCGTTACTATGGACTACATCCTGGCTGACACGATGAAGAGTCTGGTGGATTTCGCTTTCGCTATCCCCGCACTCAACTACACCCGTGATTTCACCAATGTTCCCGTTCAACGCAACTATCGTACCAACCTGATCGGTGCTCTCTTCACCCTGCAAGGCACGTTCGATGTAGTGATCGACCAAAACTGGGAAACTCCCGACTACAACAACACCTTCCTGGTAAACGGTGTTCCCGCTTACGGTACTTTAGCACAAATCATCGCTGCAGCTCCCGGTCAAACTTTGAACATCGAAATGACTGAAGACCTCACTCAAGAAGGTATTATAGCCACCAACGGCCAAAAGATCATTATCGATATGAAGGGTCACACTCTGACTATCGACAGTTTGGTTGGTTCTTCCAGCACAAAAACTCTGGGCATGCAACTCCTCAAGGGAGCTACCGTTGTTCTGAAAAACGGTACTATCACCTCCACTACCGCCAAGATAATGATTCAAAACTATGCTAACCTCACTCTTGAGAACATGGTGATCGACGGAACTCAAAGCGCTAACTGCACTTACGCCCTTTCCAACAACTGCGGTAAGGTGAATATCATCGGCAACACCAGCATCAAGAGCAATACTGTAGCATTTGACGTTTACTATTGGACCAACGGCGGTTATCCCGAAGGAGCACAAGTTGTAGTCAACACCACCGGTACCATCGAAGGTATCATCGAAGTAAGCGGTGACCACACTCCTTCTCTTTCTACCCTTTTGATTGAAAACGGTATTATCGACGGCGCTATTGCCGTAAGCATGGGTTATGACGACTGCATCACCATCAAGGGCGGTAAGTTTACCACCACTGATCCTACCAGTTACCTTGCTGAAGGTTATACTGTAGAGGACGAAGGCGGAATGTTTGTGGTAAGCGAAATTGGTTTCTATGCAGATGCAACCGGAATTTACCATATCCTTAACGCCCAAGGTTTGGAAGATTTTGCAGCAGCTGTCAATGGTGGCAATCTCTTTGCAGGAAAGACAGTTGTTTTGGACAAAGACATCGATATGACCGGTGTTAACCATACTCCTATCGGAGGTTTGGTTTCCTATCCTTCCGTTACTTTCGAAGGTCTCTTTGATGGACAAAACCACACCATCAGCAACCTGACCACTTCTGACAATACTGCCAACTACGCATGCGCAGGTCTGTTCGGTTCGTTGACCGGATCTGTAAAGAATGTAACTTTGAAGAATGTGAACATCACCAGCACACACTATGCAGGCGGTATTTGCGCTTATTCTTCTTCCTACAATACAAACATCGAGAATTGCCACATTAACGGAGGTACTATCACTTCTACCCCGGAATTGCTTGGTACGGAATACGACAATGGTGACAAAGTAGGAGGTATCCTTGGTTACAACGGAGAGACCGGTTCTATTAAGAACTGCTCCGTTAACGGTTTGACCATCACCGCCTATCGTGACCTCGGCGGTATTGCCGGTGCCACCAATGCTAAAATTATCGGATGTTCGGTAACCAATACCACTATCATCCAAGACAACACCAATGGTTACAAGACCAGTATTGATACCTATCACGAGATTCTTGGTCGTGACCTTGGCACTACTCCTACTGACTGCACATTCAGTAATGTGACTCTGCAAACAAGATAATAATCTGCAGATAAACTCTTTATAGGGATTGTAACGAAAGTTGCAATCCCTTTTTTTGACCATACTTTATATGACAGATTGAATTAACGAGAACGAGGACGAGAACGAAGACGAGGATGAGAACTGCCTTACGGAATATGCGGTACAAGTTCTGCACTTCTGCATAAAAAAATATGTTCGGATGTGTGCGGAAAAAAATGATATTTAGATATAAATAATTATATATCCCCCGTACCCCCTATTTTTTAGAGATTTTTTGAAACTATGGAATGAGCAGAATCGGTTACAAACTTATGCAGAAGTGCAGAAGTGCAAAAGTTCAGAAAATTACTGATTAATTAACGAGGACGAGAACGAGGACTGCTGTGCGGTATATACTGAACAAGTTTTGCACTTTTGCACTTCTGCACTTCTGCATATCCGACATACCGAAAGTGTTTCGCACGGATGGAATAAGGGCAAGAGGTGATTTTTGCGGGAAAACATAGGAAAAAAGAAAAAATACACTTTTTTTGGAAAAAATATTTTCATTTCAGAAGGAAATGAGACATACTCGTCATAGAAGCCATCGTTTCGGTCATCCTTCGGCAACGGGTTGGAGAGGAGGATGAAAGGATGGAGAGTGGAGAATGAGAAATTATCTATCTAATAATCGACAACATAAAGTTAAAGAAAAGTGTCAAGCCGAGTAAACGGACTTAACACTTTATGGAGCAGAGATATGAAATGGGCAAGTGGAGAACGGGAAACGTCAGTTTATGTTGCGTTTATTGAGTTCTCTTTGATACTGACGAGCAGTAGCGGCATGTTCGGCATAAGTACGCGAGAACTTGTGATTACCTGAGAAATCGGGATTGGCGCACATATAGAGATAATCGTTATGATCGTAATTGAGCACGGCATCTATGGTCTTGCCATTGGGGCAACGAATCGGTCCGGGAGGCAACCCACGGAAACGATAAGTGTTGTAGGGACTGTTGATCCGTAGCATATCCCCCTGCACACGACGTACGCTAAAATCACCGTTGGCGAAAATAACGGTAGGACAAGCCTGCAATGGCATTCCTTTATGCAGGCGGTTGATATAGAGTCCGGCAATTATCGGATGTTCGGCAGTCCGATTGGTTTCACTTTCAACGATACTGGCCAAAGTAGCCACCTCGGTAGGCGTAAAGCCGATATTCTCGGCACGTTGCAGCCGCTGGTCGGTCCAAAAACGATTGTACTCGACAAACATACGGTCGAACAACTGATCCACCGACATCGACCAATAGACTTCATAAGTATTGGGAATAAAGAGACAGACGGCCGTTTCGCGATTCAATGCATACGACTCCATATAAGCATCCGACCCCAAACATCCGGCAATAGTGGCCGAATCGAGCATCAGTTGCTCCGCCAGCCGCTTGGCCAACTGTTCGCGAGTTCGTACGGAGTTGGTCCAACTCAACCGCACAGGCGTTTCACGACCGTCACGCAAACGGCGCACCAATTGACGATTGCTTATGATATTGCCGAATTCATAATAGCCGGGCAGAGGCGTGGTGAAATTCTCTTTGCGGCAAGCTCTACGGAAAGCCGCAGCCGAACTGATCTGATAAGATTCACCCACCAGATTCAACACACTATCCAAAGGCGTATCGGGATAGACATATATGCCGTGTTGCTGACCGTCAAGACTCTTGAAGTTGCTGAGAAAGAAATGGTAGGCGTCAAAACCGAATGCCAACCCTACCAACACAAGCACAGCGGCAATCGAGCCGAAAACGATACGTTTTATTTTTTTGCGTTTCATTATATCCAACTATCTGATTGATGATTTGGCAGAGACAACTACGTTTCTGTCAATCAAGCCTGAAATTGACAGGCATCGTGTATTTCACCCGTACATTTTTGCCACGTTGTTTGCCCGGCTTCCAAACCGGCATGGATTGAATCACACGCACAGCCTCAGCATCCAAACGCTCATCCCCTGAGGTACGGACTACGATAACCTCCGTAATCGTGCCGTCGGTATTCACCACGAACTGACAGACGACCCGTCCCTCCACTCTATCTTTTTTAGCGGATTCGGGATAAACGACATTATCCATCAAATATTGTCTCATTGCCTCAAAGCCGCCCGGGAATTCCGGCATTTGCTCCACGACGATAAACACCACATCATCTTCGCTCTCAGCGGGAGCCGAGGAATTGACCGCCGTTTCCGTATCGTTGTTGCCATTATTCGAAACAAGATTGTTTTGCGCAGAAGCGGCAAAAGGAATCAAGGCCATCCCAAGCAAAAAAAGAAAACATTTCTTCATACTGAATATATTAAGATTCGGGTGCAAAATTACGAAAAAAAATCGAGTTTGCCAAATAAAAACGGAACGCAGGTGCAATTATTCGATGACGGAAAAGAAAATACAAAAGTATATGGGACAAAATTTGCATATTTCAAATTTTATTCGTAACTTTGCACGCTAAATTGGCCGAATATGATTTGGGACGATAACGAAGACATACGATTGGTGAGTTGTGAGAACCTTTCACGCGACATTCAGGACAACCTGAACGAGTGCCGTGAGGAGCGACGCCCTTATGTATTCATCACCAACACGATGCGGCAGATCACGTCGTTGAGCCGCATTCTGGTTCCGGTAACCATGCTGGAAGAAGAAGTGTACAAAGCGGAAATATGCACCTATCTGGCCCGCAAGACAGGTGCCCGGCTGATTCTGCTGCCCGCCAACGACAAAGGTAGTCACGCCCGACAGAATCTGAACCGCATCATCACGCATATTCAGCAAGTGGCGGAACGTACAGGCGAGAGCATCCAATATGAAGTGGCCGAAGCTAAGAAAGACAGTTTCGGTCTGACACGTGAAGCCACCGAACGACAACGGGATTTCGGTCATCAATTGCTATTGCTGACCGCCAGTAGGGAATACGGACTGGACGATATTCTTTTCGGCCCTCCCGAGCGGAAAGCCATCCGCCACAGCCAAGTGCCGGTGATGCTCATCAACCCGCGTGCGGACCTGTTTTCGCTTTGCGACTGATTTCAGGAAGGCGAAACGCCCCATCGCAAAGAAAACGGAAGTATCAACATTTTAAGGAAATATAGCATACACAACAATATGAAAAACTTTGTAGAAGAATTACGTTGGAGAGGCATGCTCCAAGATATTATGCCCGGAACGGAAGAACAACTGATGAAAGAAATGACGACAGCCTATGTGGGAATCGATCCCACGGCCGATAGTCTGCATATCGGTCACTTGTGCGGAATCATGATGCTCCGCCACCTGCAGCGTTGCGGTCATAAACCTATCGCCCTTATCGGCGGAGCCACCGGAATGATAGGTGACCCCAGCGGCAAATCGGCAGAGCGCAACCTTCTGAACGAGGAGACTCTCCGTCACAACGTAGCCGCCATCCGCGCGCAACTGGAGCGTTTTATCGATTTCAACGCCAGCGAACCCAACGCAGCCGAACTGGTCAACAACTACGACTGGATGAAGGACTACACCTTCCTCGATTTCGCCCGCAATATCGGCAAACTGATTACCGTCAACTACATGATGGCCAAAGATAGCGTAAAGAAACGCTTTAACGGCGAATTCAACTGCGGTATGTCGTTCACCGAATTCACCTACCAACTCCTGCAGGGCTACGATTTCGTCTATCTGAATTCGCACAAGAACTGCAAACTTCAAATGGGCGGAAGCGACCAATGGGGCAATATCACCACCGGAACGGAACTGATTAAAAAGATTACCGGTAACGAAGCCTATGCTCTTACCTGCCCTCTGGTGACCAAAGCAGACGGCACCAAATTCGGCAAGACCGAATCGGGCAATATATGGCTGGATCGTCATTACACCTCTCCTTACAAGTTCTATCAATTCTGGATGAACGTAGGCGACGAAGACGCCAAACGCTATATCAAGATATTCACCACTCTTGAAAAAGACGAGATTGACGCTCTGATTGCCGAGCATGACCAAGCCCCCCATCTGCGCACGCTCCAGAAACGTCTGGCCAAAGAGGTGACCACGATGGTACATAGCGAAGAAGACTACAACGCCGCCGTAGAAGCCAGCAATATCCTTTTCGGCAACGCCACTCGTGACGCTCTGCTCAAGCTGGACGAAGAAACCCTGCTGCAAGTGTTTGAAGGCGTACCGCAATTCGAAATCAGTCGAGACCAATTGACCAACGGCATCCTTCCTTTGGACCTGCTGGCCGAGCAGACCCAGATATTCCCGTCAAAAGGCGAAGCCCGCAAGATGATGCAAGCCAACGGCGTAAGCCTGAACAAAGAAAAATGGACCGACACTCAGACGGCCGTTTCCACCGAGGTACTGCTGCAAGACAAATACATCCTGATCCAGAAAGGCAAGAAGAACTACTTCCTGATCATAGCAAAATAAACGGGTGATGACCAAAAAGCACAAGAAACACCAACCTAATCTTTTGAGGGGTCTGCGTATCCTATTGGCCGCATTGATGCTGACAGGTATGATCCTTCTATTCACCGACCCCACCGGTCTGATGGCCCGCTATGCCTCCTGGATAGCCGGTCTGCAATTGGTTCCCTCCATTCTGGCCTGCAGCCTGAGTTGCTTGGGAATCATCGTACTGACCCTGCTCTTCGGCCGCGTATATTGCTCCGTGATATGTCCGTTAGGCATCATGCAAGACCTGTTCGTATGGATAGGCCGCAAGATGCATATCCGCAGCCAGCATTACGGTTATCATAAGGAAAACAAAGTGTTGAGATACAGTATTCTGGTGTTGTTCGTCGTGCTGATGGTGATTCCCGTCACTTCGTTTATAGCCCGTCTGCTGGAACCTTATTCCCTATTCGGCCGAATCGTGACGGCTTTCAGCCTTCATAACCTGAATGCAGCTTTCCGGGTGGGGGCTATAGCTTTTATTCTGCTCGGCATCTGGGCTCAACTCCGTGGACGAGAATATTGCAATACCATCTGCCCTGTCGGCAGTTTTCTGGGGTTCATCAGCCGTTGGACGATATTCCGCCCCGTAATCGATACGGACCGATGCGTCAACTGCGGAGTATGCGGACATAAATGCAAAGCGCAATGTATAGATACCGCCAACCACCAAGTGGACATGTCACGCTGTATCGGCTGTTACGACTGTATCGGCAACTGTAAAGAAGGCGCTATCAGTATCAGCCATTTGGCTCATTCCGCCGAAAGCAAAACCGATGAAGGCCGACGCAAATGTATCGGCATTTTAGGCGGACTGGCCATTGCCGGTACCGTAGATGCTCAACGCCAGAAGATGGACGGCGGTTTGGCCAAAATCGAGAAGAAACAAATTCCGGTCCGTCACCATCCCGTACGACCTGCAGGAAGTATCTCGGAACAGCATTTCACCAGCCATTGCACGGCCTGCCAACTATGTGTAAGCGCATGCCCCAATCAAGTGTTGCGCCCCTCCACCCGCTTGAGCGACTGGTTGCAACCCGAATTGCAATTCGACAAGAACTACTGCATGATTACCTGTAACCGTTGCTCCGAAGTATGCCCTACAGGTGCTATCACAAAAATCAGTAAAGAAGACCGCACGGAAATCAAAATAGGACATGCCGTATGGATAGCAGACAACTGCTTGCGCGTCCACGACGACATCCATTGCGACAGTTGTATAGACCATTGCCCCACCGGCGCCGTATTGCAAATCGGCGAAGACGGCAAGCATATCGCCGTAGACGAATCTCGTTGCATCGGTTGTGGCAAATGCGAATATTATTGCCCCGCACGCCCCTTTGCCGCCATCTATGTAGAAGGGAACGAATAACGCAAATGAGAAAGGAAACTTAATGGACAGACGCGAATTCATAACTACTATGGCCTCGGCCGCAGCTGTAACCGGCATAGCACTAAGCGGTTGCCGCCCCACAGAGCAGTCATCCGACAACTCGACACCGGCAGCGGGAGAGCCACAAGGCGAAATGGAATACCGCCAATCTTCAAAAGGCGACAAGGTATCCCTGTTAGGCTACGGCACGATGAGATGGCCGAGCCGCCCCGGCAGATTCAAAGCGAACGAAAACGAAATCGACCAGGAAACCGTCAACCGTCTGGTGGATGAAGCCATCAGCAAGGGTGTCAATTTCTTCGATTCGTCACCTGTATATTGCAAAGGATTCTCCGAAGAAGCCACCGGTATAGCCCTTTCACGCTATCCACGCGAAAGTTATCTGGTAAGTACCAAATTGAGCAATTTCTCCCCCTCGACCTGGTCGTATGAAGAAAGCGTGAAGATGTACCATGAGTCGATGCGCAAATTGCGCGTGGATTATCTGGACTATTATCTGCTGCATTCCATCGGCGGAGGTGAAGATGCCATGCAACGCTTCCGCGAGCGCTATATCGACAACGGGGTATTGGATTTTCTGTTGCAGGAGCGTGAAGCGGGACGTATCCGTCACCTGGGTTTTTCGTACCATGGGGATGTACGCATCTTTGATTGGGCGATGAAGAATCACCAGAAATATCATTGGGACATGGTGCTCATTCAAATGAACTATGTAGATTGGCACTATGCCAAACAGATGAATGAGGACAACACCAATGCCGAATACCTATATAGCGAGCTGGAGAAACGCCATATTCCCGCCATGATCATGGAACCATTGTTGGGAGGACAGTTGGCTCTGTTGCCCACTCATGCCACCCGCCAGTTGAAAAATCTGGAACCCGAACGGAGTATCGCTTCGTGGGCCTTCCGTTGGGCCGGATCGCACACCAATGTAATGACGGTTCTTTCCGGAATGACGTATATGAATCACCTGAAAGACAATCTCCGCACCTTCTGCCAATTCAAGCCACTAAACGACGACGAGATGCAGCTACTGGAAAAGATTGCGGAAGAATACGCCCATTTTCCGCTCATCCCCTGCACCTCCTGCCAATATTGTATGCCCTGCCCCTACGGCATCGATATTCCCGGCAATTTCAGGCTTTACAACAGTTGTTTGAATGAGGGACTAATCACCCCCAATCAGCAAGATTCCGAATATCGCAAACTCCGTTGGGCCTATTTGCGCAAACTGAACGACAAATTGGAACGTGAGCGTCAGGCGGACCATTGTATCAATTGCGGGATATGTCAGGAAAGATGTCCTCAACATATCGACATCCCCGCCCAAATGGATCGAATCAACCATTATATCGAAGAATTAAGAGAAAACGTTCTATAATAAAACATCTATACCATGAGCATGCTTTTCTTTATCGGTACCACCGAGATTATTGTCATCGCATTTATCATTCTCCTGCTTTTCGGCGGAGCCAAACTGCCTTCATTGATGAAAGGGTTGGGCAAAGGCGTAAAGGAATTCAAGGATGAGGTGAACGGGATAAACACCAAAGACGAATCCGAAGTAAAAAAAGAAGAAACCAAAGAATAGGAACATATAGGGGGTAATCTGAACAGCCGCTCAGCCGACTGCTACAGCGGACACTCCATTCATCCTATACGGACCCTATACGCATCCTATACGGATATTATGACGACGGGTCCTGACTCTTCGAAAAAACAGCAATGGCAATGGCATCATCGTCCGAAACTTTTTGGGACCATCTTGAGGTGTTGCGTGGCACTCTTCTGCGCATTGGAGCCGCAGTATTGGGCGTCAGCATCGTTGCCTTTGTATGTAAGGATGCGCTTTTCAAGATTATATTGTGGCCCACGCGACCGGATTTTCCATTGTGGAAATTACTTGACCACTGGCAGCCGGCCGATCCGTTCGAGTCGATAACGCTCATCAATACGGATTTGGCGCAGCAGTTTATCGTACACATGCAAACCGCTTTGGCCGTAGGGGCTCTAATCGTATCACCTTATATATTATATGAGTTGTTGCGTTTCCTGATGCCGGCTTTGTATCCCCATGAACGCAGACGCGCCCTTCCAGCAGCCGCACTCGGTTTTTTGCTATTCTGGTCAGGATTGGCCGTCAGTTATTGGCTTATATTCCCCTTCACTTTCCGTTTTTTGGGCACCTATCAAGTGGCGGACCAGATCTGCAATTACATCAATCTGTCGTCCTACACTTCCACCCTGCTGATTTTGTGCCTTCTGATGGGTCTGTTGTTCGAACTTCCGGTTTTATGCCGCCTTTTGGCGGGAATCGGATTACTTACGTCTCAACCGATGAAGCGCTACAGGAAACACGCGATTGTAGCGATTTTCGTATTGGCCGCCGTTATTACTCCGACAGGCGACGCCTTCACTTTATGTCTGGTAGCTTTACCTATATGTATGCTCTATGAAATCAGTATTTTAAGTGTTTCCCGCATAGAAAAAAGGTCAAATCCGGAAAAATAACAAAAAAATTGCACTTTTTTCTCAAAATATTTTGTCATATAAAAAAAAAGCAGTACCTTTGCACGCTTTTTCGGACGAACGCTGCTGAAATAGCAACGGTAATTGCCTAATCGTATATCGGTAGTACATCAGATTTTGGTTCTGAGGGGCGAGGTTCGACTCCTCGTTAGGCAACAAGATTGATACGATAGAATTAGGTCTCAAACGACCTTTTTTTTGTCTCAGACAAATTCTATCCGTCGGTCCTAAGTGTATGGGATACGGGCAGCCGCACAACCTAATTTTTCTGCCCCACATTGAGTAACACAAATCATTAAAACAATGAAAACATTCGAACTGAACGGAACTCTCCGTAACGAGTACGGCAAAAAATTCGCCAAATCTCTCCGCAAACAAGATCAAATTCCCTGCAACCTTTACGGTCTTGGTGAGAACATCACTTTCACCGTCAATGTAGCTGACGTGCGCAAACTGCTCTACACCCCCGACACCATGGTTGTATTGCTGAATATCGACGGAAAACAACATACCGCCGTTGTAAAAGAGACGCAATTCCACCCCGTAAGCGAGATCTGCTTCCACATTGATTTCCTGGAGGTGAACGATCAGAAACCCGTAACCGTACAAATCCCCGTAACCTTGACCGGTCTGGCAGAAGGTGTGAAAGCCGGTGGTAAACTGAGTCTGGGTATGCGCAAACTGAAAGTGAACGGAATCTACACCAACATTCCCGAGCGCGTTATCGTAGACATCACCAATCTGGGTCTGGGCAAGAAACTCGCTGTCGGTGACATCCAAATGGCAGAAGGTCTTCGTTTGATGAACCCGAAAGACCAATGTGTAGCAGAAGTGAAAGCCACTCGCGCAAGTGCAGAAGCTGCAGCTGCTGAATAATCAGAACACAAATGAGTAAATTCCTGATTGTCGGCCTGGGCAATATCGGCGACGAATACCAAGGCACACGACACAACATAGGATTCAAAATGTTGGACGCTTTTGCTGAAGCGTCCAACATTGTATTTGAAGACAAACGCTATGGTTTTGTAGGTCACGGACGCGTCAAGAATGCGGAGTTGGTTCTGTTAAAGCCCTCCACCTACATGAATTTGAGCGGGAACGCCGTCCGCTACTGGATGCAACAGGAGAAAATCCCGATTGAAAACATATTGGTGCTGGTGGACGATTTGAACCTGCCGTTCGGCTCCATACGAATCCGCAAACAAGGCAGTAACGGCGGTCATAACGGATTGGGCAATATCCAACAGGTTCTCAACAGTAAGAATTACGCTCGTGTCAGATTCGGCATAGGCAACGAATTCGCTCACGGCGCACAAGTGAACTTCGTATTGGGTCATTGGACGGACGATGAAGAGAAACAGATGCCGGAACGTATGGCCATCGTCAAAGAAATCATCCCCTCATTCTGCCTGCAAGGCATCGACCGGACGATGAATCAATACAACGGGAAATGAATACCGCCAAACAACATATCCCCATAAAAGGCATATCGAAGGCTCTATGGAATCACCCATGGACCATCGCCGCATGTAATCTGCTGCTCGTGATGACGCTTTACTCGTTGTCACGACTTGCTTTTTATGTTTACAATCTATACCTTTTCCCCTCAGTAGAGGCTTCGCATCTGGGCGAAATGATGGGAGGCGGTATACGATTCGACCTGACTGCCGTTCTCTATCTATCATCGCTTTACCTGGTGATGATGATGCTGCCTCTTCCTTGCAAATGGCGCAACAATGCCACGTATCAAACCGTATGCAAATGGGTGTTTATCATACCCAACCTCATCGGATTGACTGTCAACTGCATCGATATGGTGTATGTCCGCTTTACGGACAGGAGATTATCCATCACTTTCTTCTCCGAATTCAACAACGACGACAATCTGCTCTCCATTTTCCTCCAATCCGTAGTGCAATACTGGCCTGTAACGCTTTTTGCCATTGCCGTATGCCTGATCACGGTGATAGCCAGCCGTTCACGAAAGCCGTTTCGTATAGAAGCCTCCAAACCATGGATTTATTACATGAAGGAAACCGCATTGCTCTTAGCCAGCGTCTATTTCGTAGTAATCGGCATCAGAGGCGGATTCGGAGCCTATACACGACCGATTACGATGAGCAATGCCCTGCAATACACCAATCGCCCACAGGAGACATTGATTGTATTGAACACGCCCTTCTCCATCATGCGTTCAACAGACGCCACGGTATATCATAATCCACATTTTTTCAGTGAGGAAGAGCTGGCAAACCGAATGACGCCGGAACATCCGATCTGCAACCGGCGACCGTCCGACAAGCTGAATGTGGTGGTGATTATTCTGGAATCGTTCTCCAAAGAATATATCGGGTATTTCAACCACGATCTGGACAACGGCACTTATAACGGCTACACGCCGTATCTGGATTCATTGCTTCCGCATTGTATCACCTACACTCATTCGTTCGCATCGGGAAGAAAGTCAATAGATGCCATGCCCTCCGTATTATCGTCGATTCCGATGTTGTTAGAACCCTATATCGTAACCCCCTACTCCACCAATAAAGTAATGTCATTGGCATCCTGTCTGGGCGAATGGGGCTATACAACCGCTTTTTTCCATGGCGCGCCAAACGGTAGTATGGGATTTGAAGCCTACGCCCGTTCCGCAGGATTCGACAGTTATTACGGGATGGACGAATATAAGCAAGCAACGGGAACAGGCGAGCGCGATTTTGACGGAACCTGGGCAATATGGGACGAGGAATTTCTGCAATACTACGCCATAAAAATGTCGGAAATGCGCGAACCGTTCATGACTTCGGTCTTTACGGCCTCCTCCCACCACCCCTTCAAAGTGCCGGCACGCTATGAAGGCGTATATCCGGAAGGGACCCAACCGATACACCATTGTGTGGGTTATTCCGACAACGCTTTGCGCCAATTCTTTGCCACAGCTGCCCGACAGCCATGGTTCATACACACTTTGTTCGTATTGACGGCCGATCACACCAACCAACTGACTCATGATGAATACCGCAATTCAAAAGGACTGTATGAAGTGCCTATAGCATTCTATTGCCCCTCATGGGAAACAGGTAAAACCGATTCCACACAAGTGGTTTCACAAACCGATATCATGCCATCCGTATTAGGTTATCTGGGTTATGACCGTCCATATTTCGCTTTTGGCGAGGACGTGCTGACGCAAGAAAAGACGCACAATTATGCGGTTTGTTACAATCATCCTATGGTACAGCTGCTAACCGACAGTCTGCTTATCGAATACGACGGCGTCGACGGGACAAACTACTACAATTATCAGGAAGACCCGCTGCTGCTCCATGGGCAAGAAACAAGAGGCGAAATGGAAACCGAGATGGACTATCTCAAAGCCTATATCCAACAATACATAAGCAGAATGATTGACAACCGGCTTACGTATGGGGACGTAGAGGACTGAAACTAATGATGCGTGAGACAGGAATCTTAAAAATCGGCAATTTTTAACAGATTTTCATCCTATACTAACAGTATACTGACCCTATACTGAAAGTAGCCAGACCCAAGAAGAAGAAAATCTTAAAAACAGAATATTATTCACGACAATCATGGCAGAAGAACGAATCGACAAATATCTGTTTGCAATGCGCATCTACAAGACCCGTTCAATGGCTGCTGACGCATGCAAAAAAGGTCGCGTAACCGTAAACGGCATCGAACAAAAACCCTCACGGACCTTTCATATAGGTGACCGTTTTTCGGTACGCAAAGGACCGATCACATTCACCTATCAAGTACTGCAACTGAGTGAGAACCGATTGGGTGCGCGCCTTGTACCCGAATATATGCGCGATATCACCTCTCCCGAACAACTGGAACTGCTGGAATTGGCCAAGCTGGCCGGAAAAAGCGGCAGAGACAGAGGAACAGGCCGTCCGACGAAAAAAGACCGACGCGAGATAGAGACATTCATGTCGGATGACTACAGTTACGACCCATTGGATATCATCGACGAAGATGAGGAATAAACAAAAATCGATACAGCCACCAACAAACGTACAGGAATGAAAAGCAAACACGAAAATATAGCCGAATATATCCTCTATATCTGGCAATTGGAAGATTATTTACGCGCCTTCCCCGAACAGGCATACTGCAATACCGAACTGATGGAAATTGCCGATATGATGCATCAAGAAGGAGTGAACGAAGAAGGACATCTTCAAATCGCACAAAACGCCTTGGGCGAGATGGAAGACCTGCATGAAAAGCTGCTTTCTACCGAAGCCCCTTACCGTGCCGCCATCATACATATTCAGCCGTCACTCAACCTGCTGAAAGCGAAGACCGACCGTCCGACCATGTCGGATATCGAAGCCTGTCTGATACTGCTATATCAAGTGATGATGCTCCGTCTGCAGAAACAGGAGATAAGCGAAGAAACCGAAGTGGTGCTTCATGACGCCACTCAATTGCTGCGTTTTCTGAGCCGTACCTATAAAGACGACACGGCAGATTAAAGGAAACAAGTGTCGGGAGACTCTCGAACGAAATGGTAAAAATCAGGCTGATTGAAAAAAAGCGCATAAAAATTTGCATAAATCAAAAAAAAGCAGTAATTTTGCACGCTTTTTCCGCGCAAGTTCCATTGAGCGGAGGAATTAAAATAAATGTTTAACCTTTTAACGCTTGGGTAGTTGTATGTACTCAAGAATACATCAACAGACCAAGCACCCTGTTTTTATGACAGAAAACAAATCTCTCCAGAACTTCGACTGGGATGCCTATGAACTTGAACAAAAAGGCACACAAAACGAAGAAATCCTCTCCCGTTACGACGCTACTCTGAGCGCAATCAAAGACAATCAGGTAGTAGAAGGCACCGTAATGAGCATCAACAAACGCGAAGTAGTGGTAAGCGTCGGTTTCAAATCAGACGGTATCGTTCCCGCCACCGAATTCCGCTACAATCCCGATTTGAAGATTGGTGACAAAGTAGAGGTTTATATCCAAAGCCAGGAAGACAAAAAAGGTCAACTGGTACTTTCCCACAAAGAAGCTCGTGCATCACGTAGCTGGGACCGCGTAAACGAGGCTTGCGAAAGTCAAGAAGTGGTTACCGGTTATATCAAGTGCCGCACTAAGGGTGGTATGATTGTAGACGTACTCGGCATGGAAGCCTTCCTTCCCGGTAGCCAGATTGACGTTAAGCCCATCCGCGACTACGATGTATACGTAGGCAAGACCATGGAATTCAAGATTGTGAAAGTAAACCAAGAATTCCGCAATGTAGTAGTTAGCCACAAGGCTCTTATCGAAGCCGAACTGGAAGCTCAAAAGAAAGAAATCGTCAGCAAACTCGAGAAGGGTCAAATCCTTGAAGGTACCGTCAAGAACATCACCAACTACGGTGTATTCATTGACTTGGGCGGCGTAGACGGTTTGATTCATATCACCGATCTGAGCTGGGGTCGCGTAGCAGATCCTAAAGAGATCGTACAACTCGACCAGAAGATCAATGTTGTTATCCTTGACTTCGACGAAGAGAAAAAACGTATCGCTCTCGGCTTGAAACAACTGATGCCTCATCCTTGGGATGCACTTGACGCAGACCTGAAAGTGGGTGACAAAGTACACGGTAAGGTAGTGGTTATGGCTGACTACGGAGCATTCGTAGAAGTAGCAGAAGGCGTTGAAGGTTTGGTACACGTAAGCGAAATGAGCTGGAGCCAACACCTGCGTAGCGCCAACGACTTCCTGAAAGTAGGCGACGAAATTGACGCCGTTATCCTTACTTTGGACCGTGAAGAGCGCAAGATGTCGCTTGGTATCAAGCAGCTGAAGGCAGATCCTTGGGAGAACGTAGACCAAAAGTATGCCGTTGGTACTCGTCACTTCGCAAAAGTCCGCAACTTCACCAACTTCGGTGTATTTGTAGAGATAGAAGAAGGCGTTGACGGTCTGATTCACATCAGCGACCTGAGCTGGACCAAGAAAATCAAACACCCCAACGAGTTCACCCAAATCGGTTCTCAAATTGAGGTTATGGTTCTTGACATCGACAAAGAGAACCGCCGCTTGAGCCTGGGTCACAAACAACTGGAAGAAAACCCCTGGGAGGAACTGGAAGCCAAATTCGGCGTTGACACCGTGGTTGAAGGCAAGATTATCGAGCTTACCGACAAAGGTGCCGTTATCGCTCTTGAGGACGGCGTAGAAGGATTCTGCACCGCTCGTCATCTCCAGAAAGAAGATAAGAACGCTCCTGCAGCAGCTAATGGTGACACCTTGTCGTTCCGCGTAATCGAGTTCAACAAAGAAGCCCGCCGCATCCTTTTGAGCCATCTTCGCACTTGGGAAGAGCGCAAAGAAGCTCCCGTAAAAGAGAACAAAGCCGCTAAGAAAGAAGCCGCTCCCGAGATGCCTAAGATGGAAAAGACCACTCTTGGTGACCTCGATGTATTGGCCAATCTGAAAGCTTCTCTCGAGAACGAAGGTAAATAATCCAAACGATTATTCGCACACCTGATATCAAGGGGATTCCGCAAAGGAGTCCCCTTTTTATTGGCAGATTCTCCTAAAAACCACAAATATTCATAAAAAGTACAATCAAAACTTGCATATATCAAAAAAAAGTTGTATCTTTGCAGTTTGAAAAGCATATATATGGATTCAGACAGCCTCATATTCAGATGTTTTGCCAGTGGAAGTAGCGGCAATTGTTATTACTTGGGGACACACCACCACGGCATATTGATTGACGCCGGCATATCAGCCCGCGCCATTCAACATCATTTGCACGATATGGGTTTGGATTTCAGCAATGTGCTCGGCGTATTGGTCACCCACGACCATGCGGATCATATACGCGCCGTAGGAACGTTGGGTGAACGCATCCATTTGCCCATATATACTACCCATCTGATTCACGAGGGGATAGACCGCAATTATGGTGTACAGGAAAAGTTACGCACCTCCAGACGCTATTTCGAAAAAGGGGAAACGTGGCAACTGTTTGATATGACCATCAATACGTTCGGTATCAGTCACGATTCAACCGATTGTTTGGGTTATGTCATCGACCTTCACGGCCAACGTTTTATGATAGCAACAGACTGCGGCACTCCGAATCCTGATTTGATTGCCTATCTGCAAACCGCCAACCATCTGGTGATAGAAGCCAATCATGACGAACAAATGCTTTTGAACGGCCCCTATCCCACCTATCTAAAAGAACGCATTCTATCTCCTCGGGGGCATCAAAGCAATCATACATGCGGCCGATTGCTGGCAGAGCATTTCTCTCCATCCCTTCGCAACGTATTCCTTTGCCACCTCAGTAAAGAAAACAACGATCCGGATTTAGCCTATCAAACCATCAGCCAGCACCTGGCAGAACACAATATAATTGCCGGTCAGGACCTGTTCCTTAAGCCGTTGGAACGCCTCACGCCCAGTCCTGTATACATACTGGACGATCATATAATCACGGAATACTAATTAAAAACTCTTCAATATGGAACGTTTGGTAATAATCCCTACTTACAACGAAAAAGAGAATATTCAAGCCATTATAACGGCTGTAATGACGCTCCCCATCGAATTTCATGTACTCGTCATAGACGACGGTTCACCAGACGGAACGGCTGACATTGTAAAACAAATGATGGCCGACACCTATCAAGGCCGTCTATTTATTGTAGAAAGACAAGGCAAGCAAGGCCTCGGTACGGCATATATTTGCGGTTTCCGTTGGGCAATTGAACATCAATACGACTATATATTTGAGATGGATGCTGATTTTTCTCATAATCCTCAGGATCTGCTCAAGTTATACGATGCATGCGCCAATCAAGGTGCAGACGTAGCAATCGGAAGCCGCTATGTAAGTGGTGTAAATGTAGTAAATTGGCCAATAGGACGTGTACTGATGAGTTATTTCGCATCCAAATATGTTCGTTTCGTATTGGGTGTGGATATCCACGACACGACAGCCGGCTTCAAATGCTATCGCCGCCAAGTACTTGAAACTATTGAATTGGATAAAATCCGCTTCAAAGGATACGCATTCCAAATAGAGATGAAATACACAGCCTACAAATGTGGATTTACGATTAAAGAAGTCCCCATCGTGTTTGTCAATCGTGTACTCGGGACAAGCAAAATGTCCGGTGGAATATTCTCCGAGGCTCTCTTAGGAGTTATTCGTTTACGCATCTCATCATGGACTCGCAAATACCCTCAAAAGCAGTGAAACAGTTTATATCTATTCTCCTCCTTTTATTTGTATGGGTATCATGCGCCCGTCAATCGAATGAATCCGAATCAACTCCCGAACCGGTAAGATACGAATTCGGATTACCTATCGATTCGTTCGTAATTGATACCGGTTTTGTTCAGCAAGGTCAAACAATCGGTGGAATCCTACGCGATTTGGGCGCCACCCCCGAACAAATCGGACAGGTATCCGTGATGCCGTCCTCCGAATTGGATGTACGTCTATTTAGACCGGACTGCCCATACTACGGTTTTTACGGTACGGATTCAACGGGAGCATCCCAACTCCGCTATTTCGTCTACGTAGCCGATATTCGTCGAGCATTTGTTCTTCACCTGTCCGATTCTGTTCATGTGGAGCATCAAATCAAACCTCTTCGAACGGATACATGTTACGCAGAAGTGACCATAGAAAGCAGTTTATGGAATGCAATGGTTGGGAACAAACTTCCTACCCAATTAGCACTTGATTTAAGTGAGATTTATGCTTGGACCATAGACTTCTTCGGTCTGCAACAAGGAGACTCTATTCGTGTATATTACGAGCAACAATATGTTGATTCTACCAGTTTAGGCATAGGTCGCATCTTTGCTGCCAATTTCTACCATGGAGGCAAATGGCAAGATGCCTATTATTTTGAAACCTCTACCGGTGTTCATAGTTACTTCAACCATGAAGGCACATCCCTGCGGAAAGCATTTTTGAAAGCGCCGCTCAACTATAAGCGCATTTCATCACATTTCACCTATGCTCGTCGCCATCCGATTTTCAAAACCGTCCGCCCTCATACCGGCGTTGACTATGCTGCTCCGGCAGGAACTCCCGTAGTCACTATCGGGGATGGCGTTGTAATAGAAAAAGGATATAAAGGAGGCGGTGGCAATACTGTAAAGATTCGTCACAATTCCACTTATACTACAGCATACCTTCATCTTAGCAAATATGGCGAAGGAATAGCCGTAGGAAAACATGTTTCACAAGGTCAGGTGATAGGATATGTCGGCAGTACAGGCAACAGTACCGGTCCGCACCTTGATTTCCGTGTGTGGAAAAGCGGGACTCCTGTAGATCCGTTGAAGATGGAATCGCCATCAGCAGATCCTGTTCCTACTGTAGATCGTCCCGTATTCGACAGTATTGTCACCACCCTTCAGCCGAAACTCCGTTGAAACCGATTGTATCACTTTTAATATAAAACCCATCCGCAATGCAGATGGGTTTTTATTTTATATTTAATCTGATTTGCTGAGAGGAGAAATATTGAGTCATACCTCCTTTTTGTTCTTTTGCTGAAATGTTCGACACCATGATGTCAGTCCACACTTCTCACAATGAGGAGTTCGAGCCATACATACATATCTTCCATGCAACAATAACCAATGATGGGCTTTAGGTATCATTTGAGCCGGTATATACTTGGTTAATTGCCGTTCAGTTTGCAAAGGATTCTTGCTGTTAGTAGTTAAGCCTAATCGTTCACTGACACGAAATATATGGGTATCGACCGCCATAGTAGGTTGATTATAAATAACAGCACAAATCACATTTGCCGTTTTTCTACCGACTCCAGGGAGCGTCATTAACTCGGGCAGAGAATCCGGTATCTGTCCATCATAGCACTCCACCAAACGACGCGATAAACCGACCAGGTGTTCCGCCTTTGCGTTTGGATAACTAACGGAATGAATCAAAGAAAAAATATCCGCGACAGAAGCATGTGACATACTTTCCGCATCGGGATAAGCGGCAAAAAGATTTGGGGTCACCAAATTGACGCGACGATCCGTACATTGAGCAGACAATACCACAGCAACGAGCAATTGAAACGGAGAATCATAAATCAATTCCGTATCCGCAGAAGGTGCATTGTTTGCAAACCATGACAAGATATTAGAAAAACGATCTTTAATAAGCATATTTAAATAAAGTATACAGAGAATGAGTTTGCGCCTATACCAACAGGTCATATACGCAAACGAAAGCCTGCCAATAATGTATCGGGGCAAAAATGGAAGACACTGGCCATTTCACCTGACATACAAAAGCCGCAATGTTTGCATGTATCTGTAGGAACATAGGACACATGCCCATTCAGTAATTCAGGGCGAATACCTACACATAATCCACGCTCACCGTTAGGATATATAAAATTAGTAACCCAACAAAGTTCACCAACTGCATGCGAAGCGATATATTCAGGATACATTTTTCGCAACCCCGAACGGCTATTCATAATTGGATATCCATTGCGTTTAAATTCCAAGACCAAATCAAGCACCTGACAACGCGATTCATCCGATAATGTCAATGACTCTGTACCGGGGAACGGTGTATGCATATTGATACTGATCTGGTTGATGTATGGACTATTTCGTACATATTCCATTGTTTCTGAAAGGCCCTGTTTATTCAGGTTATTAACCACCATATTGACCGTAAGTGAAGGACGATGTCCAGAAGGACATGCATCATAAAATGCCTTAATATTCTTTTCAAGACGAGCGAATGTCCCCTCTCCTCTTACCGCATCATGATATGCTCCTATTCCATCCATCGACACCCACAAACTATCCATTTTCACCCATGAAAAATCTTGTTGAGCATTAGTGGTAATCGTGACAGAAAAGAAACCTATTTGATGAGCGGTTTCGATTATATCATTGATATTACGCCCTTCTTCCGACCATAAGGTAGGTTCGCCACCTTCAATATCCAAAAATCGACTACCCAAATTATAACTATATTGCAAATCTGCAACTATATCTGCGAATGCACGATGATGCCCCCCAACGATATCATAAATGGAACAATGCTTACATCTGAGATTACAACGATCCGTTATGAACAAAACAGTTTGCAATGGCCGCTTACATGCAAAAAAACGAGCCTTAATAAACCAAACGGCTAAATATATATATTGTCGCAAGATACGAAACATAATCTTTTCTTATTTTAAAAAGGAGATACCAGTAAATGCTATCACTATGATCAAGATCAAGCACCAATACATTACAATGTTACGTGCCAAAAGCCATCGTATCAAAAACCAATCCAAACCCGCTTCACGAAAAAGGTTGAACTCAGTCATCGGTCCCATCCACCATCGCGGCGAATCGTCCGTTGGCAGATGGTGTATAAAACGGCAAAGAGAATATATCAAATACATTGACATCGGCAAAGTTAATACAACCAACAACGTAAACGGACTCCACCAACTGTTCACTACTCCTATACCTAACAACAAGAACGGAAGTAAAGCAAAAACACCGACAAAGATCAACTCAGGAATTCTTGAAGGTGAATAAAGAAGACGAGCGAAAGTCATCTTCCCCAATTCTGCATCAGCTTGCACTTCCATTACTGAATGAACATATACAATATTGGTTACCAACAAACCTATGGCAACAGCCATTACAGCCATCGGCCAGGAAAATGGACATCCGCATACAGCTGCCTCCATCCCCAACATCAATAAAGGACCGAACATGATTCCTATAATCAATTCACCTAAACCATGCATACAAAAATGAAATGGTGCGCCTGAATAATTGATGCCGAAAATCAAACCCAATAACGAATACATTATCACACTTAAAGCCGAGTATATGCCATTCATACGCCATT
The DNA here is from genome assembly GCA_024399655.1 of Paludibacteraceae bacterium. Taxonomy (GTDB): domain Bacteria; phylum Bacteroidota; class Bacteroidia; order Bacteroidales; family Paludibacteraceae; genus Colicola. The sequence goes on from JAKSNP010000001.1 coordinate 139,043, forward strand.
GGGCTACAACACAAGTCAATCCCAGCAAACCGGCTATTATCAGAAAACGAAACATCGCTATACGCAAGTCATGAACAGAAGCATCACCGTTATTAATATATGAGCATTTGTCCAAACGTGCACGAACAGAGGAAGCAGAAAGCGTAGATCTGATGCGACTATCACGTATATAATCGTAATAATCATCGGCCAGATTCATTCCGAGATGCCCCATACAAACACCAAAGAAAGCCAAGACTGCCACCCACCATACAAAACCAGAATGACCTACACACATACAAATAGCCAACGCAGCCGGCAAAGCCGACTGCGGTAAAGCGATTGCACGCGCATTTCTAACCCAAAAGAACAATCCCTTGTGGTGGCCACGATAGTATTGTTCGGTAATATAACGCTGATCCATTATTTACGGAGTGCCTCCATTATTTTTTGTTCCAACTCCTGAGCCAAATCAGGATTGTCACGTAATAGACTCTTGACTGCATCACGACCTTGAGCTAATTTATGATCTCCATAAGAGAACCATGAGCCCGATTTGGTAATAATACCATTAGCCACTCCCAGATCCACAATTTCACCAACACGAGAAATACCCTCGTTGAACATCAAGTCAAATTCTGCCTTACGGAATGGAGGAGCAACTTTATTTTTAACGACCTTCACTCGAACTTGATTACCAAGGATATCTTCCCCTTCCTTTATCTGACTAACTCTACGGATATCCATACGGACAGATGCATAGAATTTCAACGCATTACCACCGGTTGTAGTTTCCGGACTACCAAACATAACTCCGATTTTCTCACGCAATTGGTTGATGAAGATGCAAGTCGTTTGAGTTTTATTGATAGTAGCAGTCAATTTACGAAGAGCCTGCGACATCAATCGAGCTTGTAGACCGACTTTATTATCACCCATATCACCATCTATTTCTGCTTTTGGAGTCAAGGCTGCTACAGAGTCGACAACAACCAAGTCTACGGCAGACGAACAAATAAGTTGGTCAGCAATTTCCAAAGCTTGTTCGCCACAATCCGGTTGCGCTATCAATAAGTTATCCGTATCAACGCCTAATTTTTCTGCATAAAAACGATCAAAAGCATGTTCTGCATCAATGATAGCAGCAATGCCACCTTGCTTTTGAACTTCTGCCATCGCATGAATTGCCAAAGTAGTTTTACCGCTGGATTCCGGACCGTATATTTCAATGATTCGTCCTCTCGGATAGCCACCGACACCTAATGCCAGATTAAGGCCAATAGAACCAGTTGGAATAACAGGGATATCCTCCACTTTATCTTCACCCAGACGCATGATTGCACCCTTACCGAAGTTTTTGTCAATTTTCTCCATTGCAGACTGCAAAGCTTTAAGCTTTTCAGCAGAAGGCATTTTCTTATTTTCCATATTGTTGAATAATTAATTTGATTCTAAGATAGAATATTTACGCTGCAAAGGTACAAAAAAAATCGGACATATCCAAATTTTTTTGCACATATAAAAAAAAAGTAGTAATTTTGTAGTCGTAAATCTTTATCAGTTATGTAATTTTGCGCTATGAGAATCAACACAAATTTTAAATTGGTTCCATATGCCTTTGTTATAATTTTCCGTTAATGCAAACACGCCAAATAATAACTACCCCCCACGAAGCTAAGCAGTTAGAGACTTCATACCGAATACAAAAGCGTTCGGTAGATGCTCGACAGAAGAATTTGAAAATTCTTCTTACTCTATTAACGGATGACAACGGACAATATGTCAGCCGTGATACACCTCTTCCATTATATGAAAAACCTATATGGCAGAATTGTACAGATAAAAGTCCCAAATGCCACATTGTAGGAGCAGGACCTGCCGGACTCTTCGCTGCCCTAACCTTGTTGCAACATGGGATTAAGCCTATCGTATACGAAAGAGGAAAAGATGTAAGTGCCCGTAAACGGGATATCGCTTTACTCAATCGTAATCAAGGACTGAATACGGAATCCAATTATTGCTTTGGAGAAGGAGGGGCTGGAACGTTTTCTGATGGTAAAATGTTTTCTCGCAGTAAGAAACGCGGTGATATGCAACGCGTAATGGAATTATTCCATTATTTTGGAGCCAATGATACCATATTGTATGAAGCTCACGCGCACATAGGAAGCGATCGTTTACCCGGAATCATCAAAAACATACGGGAATGCATTCTTCAACATGGTGGAGAAATAAAATTCAATACACGTTGGTCTGTATCAAGCCTTCAAGATGAACCAACCATCTTAGCCATCGGGCATAGTGCTCATGACACCTATCGTGAATTATTCGAAGCCGGTGTCGCTCTCGAAGCCAAAGGATGCGCCATCGGTGTCCGTGTAGAACATCCTCAAACACTCATCAACCGTTTGATGTATCATTTGAGCGAGACGGAAAGTCAGGAATACCGGCAATTGATTGATGAAGTCGGAAATGCCTCATACGCTATGGTGACACAAGTATCTGGTCATGGTGTATATAGTTTCTGCATGTGTCCAGGAGGACATATTGTTCCAGCAGGAAGCAGCCCACAAAGTTGCGTGGTGAATGGTATGAGCGCATCGCATCGCAATTCCCCATATGCCAATAGCGGTATGGTGGTAGAACTACATCCCGAAGATTATATCAACAGACATGCAGATTTACATCCAGCACTTGCAGCATTAGCATTCCAAGAAAGCATTGAATATTTGGCATATATGCATGGTGGGCCATCCAATCAGGCACCTGCTCAACGCTTGAAGGATTTTGTAGATGGCAAAGATTCAAAATCACTTCCATCCTGCTCATATCTTCCAGGAGTGGTTCCTAGTCGTTTAGACCAATGGCTTCCTCGCGAAATTGGCCCATATTTACAACAAGGGTTTAAGGATTTTGACCGCAAGTATCATGGTTTTTTAACGAATGACGCTATCATCGTTGGCGTAGAAAGCCGAAGTAGCAGTCCCGTCCGGATCGTTCGTAATAATGAAACCATGCAAAGTATAAGCCATCCTTTCATATATCCGTGCGGAGAAGGTGCCGGCTATGCCGGTGGCATCACTTCTTCCGCTTTAGACGGAATAAAAGCAGCAGAAGCGGTGATTCGCTCTCTCAAACTATAGTACATCACGATAGTCACATTACAAGAAGCATCATATATGATATTCGAGCGCACCATTCAACTCATAGGTGAAAATGCATTCCAACTTTTACAAACAAAACGCGTCATTCTTTTTGGTGTGGGTGGCGTCGGCGGTTGGTGTGCCGAAGCCTTAATTCGCACAGGTCTTCGGCATTTGACAATTGTAGATTTTGATATTGTTTCTGACAGCAACATCAACCGACAAATAGTAGCTACTCGACAAAACATCGGGAAAAGCAAAGTTGATGAGATGAAACGACGCCTCATATCAATTAATCCTGACGCAGATATTGAATGTATCCAAACAAAATATGGCAGCGAAGGGAGTCTGCAAATCGATTTTACACGATATGATTATGTTATTGATGCGATCGACTCGATTGATTGCAAAATCCGTCTTATATATGAAGTAACCTCAGCTGGAGTCACATTATTTTCATCAATGGGAGCAGGAAGAAAGATAGATACAACTCAGATTAAAATTGCTGAATTCTGGAAAGTGGAAGGATGTCCATTAGCCCGCGCACTTAGGACGAAAATGCGCAAACTTAAACTATTACCACAAACTAAATTTCAATGCGTATATTCTCCAGAAATAAGTGCTGATTCCGGTACAATAGCTCCGATTGTAGGTATATTTGGATTCACATTGGCAGACCTTATATTAAAGGATATTATCTACCAATGTCAATGACAAAAGCGGAATGCATATTGTACACAAACTCTGATACATAGCGAATTCGAAATAATATTGCTATAAGACAGAAATACAGCCATCCAAGAGGACGACTGTATTTCTTTTTTATGACTGAAACAATACTTATTCAGCTTTAGGAGCTTCTTCAGTAGCGGGAGCTTCTTCTGCTTTAGCAGATTTCTTAGCACCAGCACGACGAGTAGTTTTCTTAACTGCTTTTTTGGTATCTTTCAACATATTCTCATTGTAGTCAACGAGTTCGATGATACACATTTCTGCGGCATCACCAAGACGGAAACCAGTACGAAGGATACGGCAATATCCACCGGGACGGTTTGCAATCTTTTCACTTACATTCGAAAAGAGTTCATTGATTACTTCTTTTTGTTTCAACTCGCTGAATACAAGACGACGATTAGCCATCGTATCCTCTTTAGCGCGGGTCAGCAGGGGCTCAACGTAGATACGAAGAGCTTTAGCCTTGGCCAAAGTAGTTGAAATACGCTTGTGCATAATCAGTGAGCAAGCCATATTCGACAGCATGGCACCACGATGGGCTGCTTTGCGGCCAAGATGATTGAATTTTTTATTGTGTCTCATTGTTTTTTGTAATTTTAATGGATTAAAAGGCTAGTAACAAAAATACTAGATTTCCTCTTTGAGTTTGTATCTACTAATATCCATACCAAATGCCAATCCGTTGCGTTCAAGTAATTCATCGAGTTCTGTAAGAGATTTCTTACCGAAGTTACGGAATTTCAGAAGGTCAGCACGATGATAGTGAACCAAGTCACCCAAAGTTTCAACTTGAGCAGCCTTCAAGCAATTGAGCGCACGAACGCTGAGGTCAATATCCTGCAATTTTTGGTTGAGAAGTTGACGCATACGCAGCATTTCCTCGTCAAGAGCAGAGTTCTGATTTTTAGCTTCCTCTTCAATAATAATTTTCTCATCAGAGAATAGCATGAAGTGGAATATCAGTATTTTTGCAGCTTCTTTCAAAGCTTCTTTGGGCGAAATGCTACCATCAGTAACGATTTCAAGCGATAGTTTCTCATAATCGGTACGCTGTTCTACACGATAAGGTTCAATAGCGTATTTGACATTGCGGATAGGGGTATAGATGCTATCGATAGCCAAAACACCGATAGGATCATCGGCGTGACGGTTTTCGTCAGCAGGGATATAACCACGTCCTTTATTAATGGCAATTTCAATCTCAAAGTCAGCTGTTTCATCCAATTCAGCCAGCATTAAATCGGGGTTAAGTACCTCGAAATATTGGAGAGCTTGATTCAGGTCACCGGCCATAAAGGTTTTAGCTTTACGAATATGCAGACGAATATTTTCGCCCTCAGCATCCTGTTCAGCCTTGCGGATAAAACGAACCTGTTTGAGGTTGAGGATGAGGTTAGTGACATCAGTGATGACACCCGGGATAGTAGCAAATTCATGATCAATACCACTGATCTTGATCGAGCAGATAGCAAAGCCTTCCAACGAGCTCAAAAGCACGCGGCGAATAGCGTTTCCTACTGTGATAGCATACCCAGGCTCGAGCGGACGAAATTCAAATGTTCCTTTCGTGTTGCTCGATTCCAACATGATCACCTTGTCCGGTTTAATAAAATCTAATATTGCCATGAATTTAATTTATTATTTAGAGTACAACTCAACGATTAACTGTTCTTTGATGTTCTCAGGAATTTCCTCACGAGCGGGAATATTCAGGTATTTACCTGCTTTCTGAGCTTCATCCCATTCAAGCCAACTATATTTGCTATGGTTAAAGCCTTCCAAAGAAGCTGCAATAACCTCCAAAGATTTGGCTTTTTCGCGAACAGCTACAATCATTCCGGGTTTAACCTGGAAAGAAGGTATATTCACTACTTTACCATCAACGGTAATGTGGCAGTGACCTACGAGCTGACGTGCAGCAGCGCGAGTCGGAGCAATACCGAGACGATAAACGATGTTATCCAAACGGCTTTCGAGCAGTTGAATCAGGATTTCACCAGTAATACCTTTTTGTCTAGAAGCCTGTGCGAACAAGAGACGGAACTGACGCTCAAGTACGCCATAAGTATATTTGGCTTTCTGCTTTTCAGCGAGCTGAGTACCATACTCAGAATTCTTTTTACGACGATTAACGCCGTGTTGTCCGGGAGCATAGTTGCGCTTTTCAAGCACTTTATCCGGACCGAAGATAGGTTCACCGAAACGACGTGCAATACGTGATTTGGGTCCAGTATATCTTGCCATAATGTAATTTGTAAATTAAATTTGTAAAACGAGTAAGTAAATTATACGCGACGGCGTTTGGGAGGACGGCAACCGTTGTGAGGCATAGGAGTAACATCGATAATCTCAGTTACATCAATACCACCGGCCACACATGCGCGGATAGCGCTTTCACGTCCTTGACCAGGACCCTTAACATATGCTTTTACTTTGCGGAGACCGAGGTCAAATGCGACCTTAGCACAATCCTGAGCAGCCATTTGAGCTGCATAAGGAGTATTCTTTTTTGAGCCACGGAAGCCCATCTTGCCGGCAGAAGACCAGGAAATAACCTGACCGTCACCATTAGCAAGTGTTACAATAACATTGTTGAAAGAAGACATTACGTGAAGTTGACCAACACCGTCAATCTTTACAACGCGCTTCTTAGCTGCAACTGTTTTCTTTGCCATATTGTTTGATAGATTTTGTACCGAATATCAATCATGCGACTGAAAAAAAGCACAGATTGTATTTCGGATGTTGGTTTATTACTTCGTTGCTTTCTTCTTGTTGGCAACCGTTTTCTTTTTACCTTTGCGCGTACGAGCGTTGTTCTTCGTTGACTGACCACGAACAGGCAAGCCAAGACGATGACGAACACCACGGTAACAACCGATATCCATCAAACGTTTGATGTTGAGTTGAGTTTCCGAACGAAGATCACCTTCTACTTTGTACTTAGCACCGATGATCTCACGGATTTTAGCTGCTTGGTCATCCGTCCAATCCTGAACCTTGATGCTTGGGTCAACGCCTGCTTCTGCCAGGATTTTCTTTGCGCTTGAACGACCTAATCCGTAGATGTAAGTCAATCCGACTTCACCGCATTTGTTTTGCGGCAGATCTACACCGACAATTCTTATAGCCATAATTCTTTACTTTGGGATTTTAATTAAATTGTTAACCAAACTGCATGCGTTATCCCTGACGCATTTTCATTTTGGGTTCTTTTTTGTTGATAACATAAAGCTTACCTTTGCGGCGTACAATTTTGCAATCCGCATTGCGCTTCTTGATAGATGCTCTTACCTTCATTGTAGTAAAAGTTAAATAGTTTATTTATAACGGAAACTAATTCGTCCGCGAGTCAAGTCATAAGGGCTCATTTCCACCTTGACACGGTCACCGGGTAAAATCTTGATATAATGCATGCGCATTTTACCAGAAATATTAGCGATAATAACATGTCCGCTTTCCAACTGAACACGGAACATAGCATTGGATAATGCCTCGGTGATGGTGCCATCAACTTCAATAGCGTCTTGTTTTGCCATAGTCTGTAATATCAAAAAAATCTATCTCCAAGTACCTGTTTAATATAATCAAAAGTAGATAAGATATCAGCCTTACCATTGCGTACGCACACCGACAACTCATAATGAGCGGCAGGCTTGCGATCAGCAGTACGGGCAGTCCATCCATCGTCTTCAATTATAATATTTCTGCGGCCCATAAGTATCATAGGCTCAATGGCTAATGTCATTCCGGACTTCAAAACAATACCATTGCCTCTCCTTCCGTAATTACAAACTTCAGGCTCTTCATGCATTTCACGACCAATTCCATGTCCCACAAATTCACGAACGACAGAATATCCATTACTTTCAGCATGCTCCTGAATAGTAGCGCCTATATCACCCAATCGTTTCCCCGTGATTGCCTGTTCAACACCTAAGTAAAGGCATTCTTTGGTAACGCGGAGAAGCCGCATTATATCATCGCTCACATTACCAACGGGGAATGTATATGCAGAATCAGCTTGAAAGCCGTTCATCAACACACATCCGTCGACTGAGATTATATCTCCGTCACGAAGAACTACATCTTTTGACGGGATACCATGAACCACCTGTTCATTAACCGAAGTACAAAGAGAACAAGGATACCCCTCGTAGCCTAAACATGACGGAATGCCACCGTGGTCACATATAAAATCATGAGCGATTTTATCCAATTGAGCTGTTGTCACCCCAGGGGCAATGGCTTTGGCCACTTCGCCATAAGCCATTCCCAAGAGGTTATTGCTTTGTCGCATCAACTCAACTTCTTCATCAGTTTTGAGATAGATCATTTGGATTTACTTATTACCAATTAATATAAAAGGCACATTAGTAAGCCATAGCACCACTGCGACCCTTGATACGCATACCGCCCTCAAAGAAGCCGTCGTAATGACGCATCAAAAGATGTGACTCAATCTGTTGAAGAGTATCCAATATCACACCTACCATGATCAACAAGCTTGTACCGCCGTAGAATTGTGCAAATCCCATTGATACACCGGCTAAGCGGGCGAATGCGGGAAGCACTGCGATAACAGCAAGAAGAATACTACCAGGTAATGTGATACGATCCATAATGGTATCAATGTATTCAGCAGTTTTTTTGCCAGGTTTCACACCAGGAATAAAACCGTTGTTGAGTTTCAGATTTTCAGCCATTTGTACAGGATTGATAATAATCGCAGTATAGAAATAGGTGAATGCGATAATCAAGACTGCAAAGACAAAATTGTACCAAAATCCGTCGTTATCCATAAAAGCACGAGCAAAAGCGCCACTACCATCGGTACGGAAACCGATCAAAGCGATAGGGATGAACATAATTGCCTGTGCAAAAATAATAGGCATAACGTTAGCAGCGTTGACCTTGAGAGGGATGTATTGACGTACACCGCCATATTGTTTATTGCCAATCACACGTTTAGCATATTGAACAGGGAGTTTACGTGTACCTTGTACCAACATAATAGCAAACATGAAGACTGCCAACAGAATAACAATCTCAAGGATGAACACAATCAGTCCGCCACCAGCATCATTCAAACGGCTAGAGAACTCTTGTACGATTGCACCCGGAAGGCGAGCAATGATACCAATCAAAATGATGAAGGAGATACCGTTTCCAACACCACGATCAGTAATGCGCTCACCAAGCCACATGACAAACATGGAGCCAGCGCACAGAATAATAGTGGATGAGATGGTGAACCAGTTAAAACCTATAGCCAAACTTTGACCAGCCTGTGCCATTTGAACGCTCAAGTTAACAAGATAACTCGGACCTTGGAAGAGCAGAATGGCAACTGTCAGATAACGAGTGATTTGATTCATCTTCTGGCGACCGCTCTCACCTTCTTTCTGCATCTTTTGGAAGTAAGGAACTGCAATAGTAAGCAGTTGAATCACAATACTTGCAGAGATGTAGGGCATGATACCTAATGCAAATACGGAAGCATTCGAGAAGGCACCACCCGAGAACATATCCAAAAGGGCCATCAAACCACCAGCCGTCTGATTGTGCAGGGCTGAAAGGGCTGTCGGGTCAATACCAGGAAGAACTACGAACGAACCAAAACGATAGATTAAGACGAACAACATAGTCGTCAACAAACGTTTGCGGAGGTCCTCAATCTTCCAGATATTTTTAATTGTTTCAACGAATTTCATAAAAAAATTGTTTTTTCAGGAGGTGCTGAACAACCGGTTGAAGCCGGTGTTCAACGACCTTCAAATTTAGATTTTCTCAATCGAGCCACCGGCAGCAGTGATAGCCTGTTCGGCGCTTTTAGAGAAAGCGTTGGCTTTCACCGTGAGTTTAGAGGTAAGTGTACCATTACCCAGGATCTTAACGAGCATCGACTTGTTGATAAAGCCAGCCTCGAAGAGTTCAGGCAGACCGATAACCTCAAGGTGTTTAGTTTCAGCCAATTGTTGCAGAACATTGAGGTTGATAGCCTTATATTCTACACGATTGATATTTTTGAAACCAAACTTAGGCAGACGACGCTGCATAGGCATCTGACCACCTTCGAAACCGATCTTCTTGCTATAACCCGAACGGCTCTTAGCACCCTTATGACCGCGGGTAGAAGTTCCACCGAGTCCCGAACCGGCACCACGACCGATACGTTTTGCGGTTTTTACCGAACCAGCAGCCGGAGTCAAATTATTTAATTCCATAAAGCTTAACGTGTTAACAATTAATCAATTACTTTTACCAGATGTTTAACGACCTCAACCATACCCAAGATAGCGGGTGTAGCTTCGTGTTCAACGATGGCATTCATTTTCTTCAGACCAAGAGCTTGCATGGTCAATTTTTGATTTTTCGTGCACTTAATAGTGCTGCGAACCTGTTGAATTTTAATCTTTGCCATAGTTTACAATTATTATCCGTTAAACACTACATCTAAGCTCACGCCACGGTTTTGAGCTACAGTTTTTGCATCACGCAACAGACTCAGTGCGAGAATGGTAGCTTTAACGAGGTTGTGAGGGTTGGAACTACCTTTAGCTTTAGCCAAGATATCGGTAACACCGGCGCTCTCCAGAACGGCACGCATAGCACCACCGGCTTTCACTCCGGTACCATGAGTAGCGGGCTCAAGATAAACACGTGCACCACCGAATTTAGCATATTGCTCGTGAGGAATAGTGCCTTTCAAGACAGGAACTTGAATGAGGTTTTTCTTAGCAGCCTCAGTACCTTTTTGAATAGCAGCTTGAACTTCACCGGCCTTACCCAGGCCCCAACCAACGATACCAGCCTCATTACCTACAACAACGATGGCTGCAAAAGTCATAGTACGTCCACCTTTCGTAACTTTAGTTACGCGGTTAACAGCGACGAGGCGCTCCTTGAGCTCCAGGTCTTGTGTTGTTTTTACTCGATTCATAATACAGTCTTCTTTGTTTTAGAATTTGAGCCCAGCTTCGCGAGCAGCATCTGCCAAAGCTTGAACACGACCATGATAGAGATAACCGTTACGATCGAAAACCACTTGCTCTACCCCAGCTTTTTTAGCTGCTTCAGCAATCATTGTACCGACCTGTTTAGCTTTCTCAGTCTTAGTCATTTTATCTTTAATAGAAAGAGATGAAGCGGAAGCCAAAGTTTGACCTTTAACATCATCTATTACTTGAGCATAAATCTGGCAATTCGAACGGAATACAGTCAGACGGGGTTGCTCAGCTGTACCGGACACCATCGTGCGGATATGCAGCTTAATTCTTTGTCTACGTGCAATTTTTTTATCCATAACTTATTCCTTTCTTATTATTTAGCAGCAGATTTACCAGCTTTACGACGAACCACTTCACCCAAGAAGAGAATACCTTTGCCTTTGTAAGGTTCGGGAGCACGGAACGTACGAATCTTAGCGCATATCTGACCCAACAGTTGTTTGTCAGGGCACTCAAGCATAATCAAGGGATCTTGGTTACGTTCAGCTTTCGTTTCAATTTTAACTTCTTTGGGAAGTTGCATATAAATGGGATGAGTGTAACCGAGAGTGAAGTTCAGTGTATTAGGAGTTTGAGCCATTTCTACACGGAAACCAACACCATGAAGTTGAAGGGTAGCTTTGTAGCCTTCACTTACACCATGTACCATATTGTTAATCAACGCACGATACAAACCGTGTTTAGCGCGCATCTCTTTTTCATCGTTAGGACGAGAAACTTGGCATACAGCACCTTCAACGGAAACGTTGATACGGGGATCAACTTGTTGCATCAATTCACCTTTCGGACCTTTAACGGTCACCATTTTTTCCTTGCTAACCGTTACGGTTACACCTGCAGGAATTGCAATGGGTAATTTACCAATTCTAGACATAATCTAATCCTCCCTACATTAATAAACGTAACAAATTACTTCACCACCCAGCTTCAAGCCGGCAGCCTCCTTGTTGGTCATAACCCCTTTGGAGGTAGAAAGAATGGCGATACCGAGGCCGTTCAATACGCGGGGCATCTCACGATAACCAACATACTGACGAAGACCGGGGGTCGAAACACGTTGTAAACTACGGATGGCGTTAACTTTGTTAACCGGATCATACTTCAAAGCGATCTTAATCGTTCCTTGAGGTCCATCCTCCACGAACTTGTAAGAAAGGATATAACCTTTTTCAAACAAGATACGGGTGATCTCTTTCTTCAGATTCGAAGCGGGCACTTCCACAACACGGTGGCCGGCTTTGATTGCATTTCTCAAACGAGTGAGATAATCTGCGATAGGATCTGTCATAAATGTTTTGTTTTAAATTAATCAGGACTACCCTGACAATATTTAATAAATTATTTTTACCGAGAAGCTAGCAGGATGGAAGAACCATCCTATCTAGCAGTCACAGTTTTCAAGTTGTTTACCAGCTGGCTTTTTTAACGCCGGGGATAAGGCCTTTGGAGGCCATCTCACGGAACTGGATACGGCTCAAGCCGAATGCACGCATGTAACCTTTCGGACGTCCGGTAATGCTGCAACGGTTGTGCAGGCGTACAGGGCTGGCGTTTTTCGGGAGAGCTTGGAGACCATCATAGTCACCATCCTTGAGGAGTTGAGCACGCTTTGCAGCATATTTAGCGCAGAGAGCAGCACGTTTTACCTCACGGGCTTTCATTGATTCTTTTGCCATAATAGATTTCGTTTAAAAGGTTACTTTTTAAAGGGAAGACCAAACTCGCGAAGCAGTGCGAAACCTTCAGCATCTGTAGGAGCTGTAGTTACGAACGTAATGTTCATACCGAGCAGTTTGGTAATGTTATCGATGTTAATCTCGGGGAAGATGATCTGCTCCTGGATACCGAGAGTATAGTTACCACGGCCGTCCATTTTGTTCTCGATACCTTTAAAGTCGCGGATACGCGGCAGAGCAACGCGGACAAGACGCTCCAGGAATTCGTACATGCGATCACCACGGAGAGTTACGCGAACACCGATAGGCATTTTTTTACGAACCTTGAAGTTAGCGATATCTTTTTTGGAAACCGTAGCAACGGCCTTCTGACCAGCGATGAGCGTCATTTCTTGTTGAGCGACATCAATGATCTTCTTGTCGGCAACAGCTTCGCCCAGTCCTTGATTGAGGACGATTTTTTGGAGTTTGGGGCACTGCATAACAGTGGTGTAATTGAACTCCTTCATCAGGATGGGCACGATGCGCTCCTGATAATCTTGTTTCAAACTAGCTGTATTCATTGTTAGATTTCTTTACCGGATTTTTTACTTACGCGGACCAGCTTACCATCCTTCAAGACACGACCAACGCGTACGGGTTTCCCGTCTTCAACGAGGTTGAGATTTGAGATGTGGATAGGAGCCTCCTGTTTAACTATGCCCCCTTGGGGGTTCTTTGCATTGGGTTTGGTAGCTTTGCTTACCATATTGATACCCTCTACGATAGCACGCTGTTTGTCAACGAGCACTTCCAGCACGCGGCCGGTTTTGCCTTTGTTCTCGCGATCACCTGCGTTCACATAAACGATATCACCTTTCTTAATATGTAACTTTGCCATATTGTTGTAGAATTTGATGATTAAAGCACTTCAGGTGCCAGAGAAATGATTTTCATGTTAGTTTGACGCAATTCACGAGCTACGGGACCAAAGATACGGCTACCACGGAGTTCACCAGCATTTGAGATAAGCACGCATGCATTATCGTCAAAACGGATATAACTACCATCGGCACGACGAACTTCCTTCTTAACGCGAACCACGATAGCACGGCTAACCGTACCGTCTTTGATTTCACTGGAAGGAATAACGCCCTTAACAGCCACTACGATGGTGTCACCCAGGGTGGCGTAACGTTTGCCGGTACCACCAAGAACGCGGATGCAGAGTGCTTCCTTAGCACCAGAGTTGTCAGCTACGACGAGTCTTGATTCTTGTTGTATCATAATTACTTAGCCCTTTCTACGATTTGAGTTAAACGCCAACGAACAGTTTTGCTCAGAGGACGAGTTTCCATAATACGTACAGTATCACCGATACCGCATTCGTTTTTCTCGTCGTGAACATGGAACTTGCGAGTTTTATTCACAAACTTGCCATAAATCGGGTGTTTTTCTTTCCATTTAACGGCTACGACAATAGTCTTATCCATTTTATTGGAAACGACAACGCCCTGACGCTCTTTACGAAGATTTCTTGTTTCCATTTCTGTCGATTTTTACTTGGTTAATTCTCTACGACGGAGTTCAGTTGCCAGGCGAGCGATTGTCTTACGAGCAACCTTAATCTGCAACGGATTGTCGAGCGGAGAGATGCTGTGATTGAGTTTCATGCGAACCAAATTTTCTTTTTCGGTTGCCAGACGCTCTTGGATCTCAGCAGTTGTTAATTCTTTTACTTCAGCTGTTTTCATAATCCTTATTAAACTAATTGGGTTGCGTCGTAATCACGTCTTACGACAAATTTAGTGGTGATAGGAAGTTTCTGAGCTGCCAGACGAAGAGCCTCTTTAGCGGTTTCGTAAGGAACGCCATCCACCTCGAAGATGATACGACCGGGAGCCAACGGAACTACGAATCCCTCGGGAGCACCTTTACCTTTACCCATACGGACATCCAAGGGTTTCTTGGTAATCGGTTTATCGGGGAAAACGCGGATCCAAACTTGACCCTGACGTTGCATATAACGAGTTACGGCCACACGGGCTGCTTCGATTTGACGACCTGTCAACCAGATGGTACCAAGACTCTTGATACCGAACGAACCAAAAGCAAGTTCGTTACCGCGTTGCGCATTGCCTTTGATACGGCCTTTTTGCGAGCGGCGGAATTTTGTTTTCTTAGGTTGTAACATAACTATAATCTACAAATCGGTTAAACTTATTGTTTTTTGTTTCTGCGGAAATCACCACGACGGTCATCACGACGACCACCACGGCGGTCATCACGACGGTCACCACGTGCGTTATTCTTCTCTGCTGCGAAGTTAGGAGCAAGATCTTTCTTGCCATATACTTCACCGCGGCAGATCCAAACTTTGACACCCAGCATACCAACTTTGGTCAGAGCACCTACGTGGCAGTAATCAATGTCAGCACGAAGCGTGTGCAGCGGGGTACGACCCTCTTTGTACATCTCAGAACGAGCGATTTCAGCACCGTTCAGACGACCGCTGATTTGAATCTTGATACCTTCAGCGCCCATACGCATGGTAGATGCGATGGCCATCTTAACGGCACGACGATAAGCGATACGACCTTCCAGTTGCTTAGCCACTTTCTGGGCTACGATGGTAGCATCCAATTCAGGACGTTTAACCTCGTAGATGTTGATCTGTACATCTTGTTTGGTGATTTTCTTCAGTTCCTCTTTCAATTTGTCAACTTCTTGTCCACCCTTACCGATAATATAACCGGGGCGAGCAGTGCAGACAGTTACAGTCACAAGTTTAAGAGTTCTTTCAATGACGATACGACTAATGCTAGCCTCAGCAAGACGGGCATTGAGGTAATCACGAATTTTCTGGTCTTCAACGATGGTAGGTCCATAGTTTTTGCCACCGAACCAGTTGCTATCCCATCCACGTACTATACCCAGACGGTTGCTAACAGGTGAAATTTTCTGTCCCATAGTCTTACTTAGCTTCTTTAGTTTTGGTATCTACAAAGATTGTCACATGGTTAGAACGTTTGCGTACACGATATCCTCGACCTTGAGGAGCGGTCAGGAGGCGTTTAAGCATCATGCCGCCGTCTACCATAACTTGACTTACATACAAAGTTTCCTGATCAGCTTTTTTGCCGGTTTTCTGTTCCCAGTTGGCGATAGCGGATTTCAGGAGTTTCTCGAGAGCACGCGAAGCCTCCTTAGTGGAGAAATGCAGTGCGCCGAGGGCACGGTTCACTTCCATACCGCGAATCATATCAGCGACGAGGCGCATTTTACGCGGAGATGTAGGAACATTATTGAGCTTGGCGAAGTATTGACCCTGACGAGCCTCCTTCATTGCTTCAGCTGCGTTGTGTTTTCTAGCACCCATTGTTGTGTTTACTTTTTAAATTATTTATTGCCGGAGTGACCACGGAAGGTACGAGTGGGAGCGAATTCACCAAGTTTGTGTCCTACCATGTTTTCGGTAACATACACCGGAATGAATTTGTTACCATTGTGAACTGCGATAGTGTGACCTACAAAATCAGGAGAGATCATAGATGCGCGTGACCAGGTCTTAACAACTTCTTTTTTGTTAGCCTCATTCATAGCGAGCACCTTGTCTTCAAGCTTCAGATTGATAAACGGTCCTTTTTTCAATGAACGACTCATAATTTCTCTTAATTTAACAGGTTACTTTTTACGTCTTTCAATTATGTATTGGTTGCTTTGGTTCTTGGGATGACGAGTCTTATAACCCTTAGCAAGCAATCCCTTGCGGCTTCTCGGATGTCCACCACTTGCGCGGCCTTCACCACCACCCATCGGGTGATCTACAGGGTTCATCGTTACACCACGGTTGTGAGGACGACGACCCAGCCAACGGCTACGGCCGGCCTTACCGGACTTCTCCAAAGCGTGGTCGCTGTTACCAACGACACCAACGGTAGCTTTGCAAGCTGCCAACACTTTGCGAAGTTCGCCCGAAGGCAACTTGATGAGAGCATACTTGTCTTCACGACCGGCCAATTGTGCGAACACGCCAGCCGAGCGAACCATTTGAGCGCCCTGACCGGGACGCATTTCAATGTTGTGAACCAAAGTTCCCAGAGGAATCTCAGCCAAAGGAAGAGAGTTTCCTACTTCAGGAGCGACACCCGTTCCTGACATAACTTGTTGACCTACCTGCAGCCCGTTGGGTGCAAGGATATAGCGCTTTTCGCCATCAGCATAGAACAAAAGTGCGATACGTGCCGAACGGTTAGGATCGTACTCAATAGTTTTAACGATAGCGGGTACACCGTCTTTGTTGCGCTTGAAGTCAATTACACGATATTTCTGCTTGTGTCCGCCGCCGATATAACGCATGGTCTCTTTACCGACATGGTTACGACCACCCGTTTTGCATTTACCGAACACGAGAGACTTCTCAGGTGCGCTTGCGGTAATTGTTTCAAACGCGCCTATAACTTTGTGTCTTTGCCCCGGTGTAGTGGGTTTTAATTTACGTACAGCCATTTTTAAATATTGCTATAAAAATCGATTGTTTCACCTTCTTTCAATGTTACAATAGCTTTCTTGTAAGCTTGTTGAGCGCCACGGAGCAAACCGCTCTTGGTATAACGCTGTTTGAGCTTGGGAGCCACGATCAATGTATTAACATCAATCACTTGTACATTGTACATTTCTTCAACTGCCTTTTTGATTTCCACCTTATTGGCAGTTCTTTCTACGCGAAAACCATAACGGTTCAACTTTTCGCCGGCGGCGGTCATCTTTTCGGTGACGATAGGTTTAATAATAATTGCCATAATCTTACCTCCTTATGCGTTAAAAGTTGATTCAATACCAGCGATAGCGTTCTCAACGATAACGACAGCGCTCGAATTCATGATTGCGTAAGTATTCAGTTCGTTGACGGTCATCACATTGGTATGTTGGATGTTACGAGCAGACTTAAGCACTTCCATATTGTTCTCATTGAGGACGAAAAGTACTTTTTTGTCAGCTATTTTGAGATTGTTCATTACCTCAACCATAGCTTTGGTTTTAGGAGCATCGAAATGCAATGCGTCCAAAACAATGATCTGGTCGTTTTTAGCGCGCAAGCTCAAAGCAGAACGGCGAGCCAATTGTTTAACCTTGTGATTCAATTTGAAGCTGTAGTCGCGTGGAACGGGACCGAAAATGGTACCACCACCTACGCGTACCGGCGATTTCAAATCACCCGGACGAGCACCGCCTCCACCTTTCTGACGACCCAATTTGCGGGTTGAGTGAGCGTTCTCGCTACGTTGTTTAGCTTTTGCTGTACCTTGACGATTGTTTGCCAAGAATTGCTTAACGTCCAAATAAATAGCATGGTCGTTAGGCTCAATACCGAAGATAGCATCATTGAGGACTACCTTCTTACCGGTTGCTTGACCGGCCATATTCATAATACTAAGTTCCATAACTATTACTTGTTAATCGTTACAATACTGTTTTTAGCTCCGGGAATCGAGCCTTTAACCATAAGCAAATTGTACTCGGGAATCACTTTGAGGATTTGAAGGTTTTGAACGGTTACGCGATCCTGTCCCATGTGACCAGCCATACGAGTGCCGGGGAAGATACGAGAAGGATAAGCGCAAGCACCAACAGAACCGGGGGCACGCAGACGGTCGTCCTGACCGTGAGTGGATTGACCAACACCACCGAAACCGTGACGTTTAACAACGCCTTGATAACCTTTACCTTTAGAAGTTCCGATTACATCTACAAACGAGTTCTCTTCGAAGATGGATACTGTCAAAGTATCACCCAAGTTCAACTCCTCGTCAAAGTCAAACT
Source organism: Paludibacteraceae bacterium (assembly GCA_024399655.1). Classification (GTDB taxonomy): domain Bacteria; phylum Bacteroidota; class Bacteroidia; order Bacteroidales; family Paludibacteraceae; genus Colicola. Next base: position 157,388 of record JAKSNP010000001.1, read on the forward strand.
CTGCAAGGTGGCGCATAGGTTGCACGCCAGCTGCTTTGAAGTGACCAGCTTGAGCTTTATTGGTGTGTTTCTCTGTCATAGGCATGAAACCAACCTGTACAGCTTTGTAGCCGTCTTTCTCCACAGTCTTAAGTTGCGTTACAACACAAGGACCACATTCGATAACGGTGCATGGGATATTCTTACCATCAGCACCAAAAACGGAAGTCATTCCGACTTTTTTACCTAATAATCCTGGCATTTTTGTGGATATATTAAATGGTTATTAAATAGTTGGATATTCTCGCCGACGGGGGATACGTGATATTGTCTATCCGTCGGAAATACCCGATTGTTGTACTACACTTTAATCTCAACTTCCACACCGCTGGCGAGCTCGAGTTTCATCAAAGCTTCTACGGTTTTGTTGTTTGATTCGTAAATATCAATCAGACGTTTGTAAGTAGCAAGTTCGAATTGCTCACGCGATTTTTTGTTTACGAATGTTGAACGGTTGACAGTAAAGATGCGTTTGTGTGTAGGAAGTGGAATAGGACCACTTACAACAGCACCCGTAGCCTTAACGGTCTTAACGATCTTCTCTGCTGATTTGTCCACCAGGTTGTGGTCGAACGATTTCAGTTTGATACGGATTTTTTGACTCATTGTTGTTTTTTTTAATTTGTTAGTATTAGTGCTCGTACGCGGTGCGCAAAGAGTCATTTGCTTGCGCCCTACGCGTACATGCACGGAAATTTATATAATGTCTATTTTAGACCAGATCCACGCGGCCACCGCATTCGGTCAGCACATTGCGAGCGATGCTTGAACTTACGGCCTCGTAGTGAGAGAACTCCATCGAGCTGGTAGCACGACCGGAAGTGATGGTACGTAAAGCAGTTACATAGCCGAACATTTCAGCCAACGGAACTTTTGCTTTCACGATACGAGCTCCCGTACGGGCAGTATCCATTCCTTCCACTTGACCACGACGTTTATTCAGGTCACCGATTACATCACCCATATTTTCTTCGGGCGTAACCACTTCGACCTTCATAATCGGCTCCATCAGAACAGGCTTTGCTTTAGCGCAAGCATTCTTGAATGCGATTTGAGCACAAATCTCGAATGACAACTGATCAGAGTCAACCGGATGGAACGAACCGTCAATAACGGTCACCTTCAGTTTGTCAAGCGGGAAACCAGCAAGAATACCGTTCTTCATCGCACTTTGGAAACCCTTTTCGATGGCAGGGATGTATTCCTTAGGAATATCACCGCCCTTCACTTCATCCACAAACTGGAGAGTTCCTTCAAATTCAGGATCAGCAGGCTCAACTCGAACGATAATATCTGCGAATTTACCGCGGCCACCGGTTTGTTTCTTATAAGTTTCACGAAGTTCAACAGGTTGTGAGATAGCCTCACGATAAGCCACTTGCGGACGTCCCTGGTTGCATTCAACATGGAATTCGCGACGCAAACGGTCAATAATGATTTCCAAGTGGAGTTCACCCATTCCGGAGATCACGGTTTGACCGGTCTGTTCATCACTCTTAACGGTGAATGTGGGATCCTCTTCAGCCAATTTGCTCAAGCCGATTCCAAGTTTATCCAAGTCAGCCTGTGATTTCGGTTCAACCGAGATACCGATTACAGGTGCGGGGAATTCAATGGATTCGAGAGTAATTTGAGCACCTTCGGAGCACAAAGTATCACCGGTACGAATATCCTTGAAGCCGACGCCGGCACCGATATCACCAGCAGCGATAAATTCGACAGGATTCTGGTGATTGGAGTGCATTTGGAAGATACGGCTAATACGCTCGCGCTTGCCCGAGCGCGTATTATATATATAGGAGCCAGCTTCCAGTTTACCGCTGTAAACTCTGAAATAGCAGAGGCGTCCCACATAAGGATCGGTAGCGATCTTGAAGGCCAAAGCACAAAGGGGTTCATCTTCGTCGGCATGACGCACCAACTCTTTCTCAGTATGAGGATCGGTACCCTTAATTTCTTCGGTGTCCATAGGAGAGGGCAGATAGGCGCATACTGCATCCAACATAGTCTGCACACCCTTGTTTTTGAAACTGGAGCCACAGATTACAGGGAAGATATGAAGACCAACCGTACCCTTACGGATAGCAGCCCGGATTTCATCTTCAGTAATAGTAGAAGGATCCGAGAAATACTTTTCCATCAACGCGTCATCAAATTCAGCGCAGGTTTCCAGCATTTTGTCTCTCCACTCTTCTGCATCCTGACGAAGTGCTTCAGGAATTTCCTCCTCCACATATTCAGCCCCCATCGTTTCATCATGCCAAACAATAGCTTTCATTTTGACCAGGTCGACCACTCCTTTGAAAGTTTCTTCAGCTCCAATAGGAATCTGAATAGGACAAGGAGTAGCACCCAAAGTCTCTTTTATCTGGCGGACTACGTCATAGAAATTGGCACCAGAGCGGTCCATTTTATTAACATAGCACAAGCGGGGCACACCGTATTTATCAGCCTGACGCCACACGGTTTCACTCTGCGGCTGAACGCCACCTACTGCGCACAATGCCATAACGGCACCGTCCAGAATACGGAGGCTACGTTCCACCTCTACAGTAAAGTCCACGTGGCCCGGAGTATCTATAAGGTTTATCTTATATTTATTACCCGCGTACGACCAATAGGTGGTAGTGGCAGCAGAAGTGATCGTGATACCACGCTCCTGCTCCTGTTCCATCCAGTCCATAGTCGCAGCGCCATCGTGCACTTCGCCGATCTTGTGCGTAAGACCGGTGTAGAACAGAATACGTTCCGAAGTGGTTGTCTTACCGGCATCAATGTGAGCCATAATGCCGATGTTGCGGTTATATTTTAAATCGTGCTTGGCCATTTATTAGAATCTGAAGTGTGCGAATGCACGGTTAGCCTCTGCCATACGGTGCATATCCTCCTTACGTTTGAAGGCACCACCTTGGCTATTGAGGGCGTCCATAATTTCAGCGGCAAGTTTTTCAGCCATGCTATGACCGCCACGTTTGCGTGCGAAGGCAATCATGTTCTTCATGGCGATACTCTCTTTACGGTCAGGGCGAATTTCGGTAGGAACCTGGAAGGTAGCACCGCCGATACGTTTCGACTTAACCTCTACCAGAGGAGTAACATTGTCGAGGGCCTGTTTCCAGAGCTCAAGAGCCGACTTGTCAGCATCTTTCACTTTCTGACCAACAGTTTCCAGTGCGGTATAGAATACGGAATAAGCGGTATTCTTTTTACCGTCCAGCATGAGGTGGTTCACAAATTTAGCCACCATCACCTCTCCATAAACGGGATCCGGAATGATCACACGTTTTTTCGGTTTTGCTTTTCTCATTGTTGTTTACTTGTTTTTTTGGTTGTCTATCGTCTTCAAATCCAGCTCGTGGATTTTACTCAACCGATCAACCCATTGTTAATCTGTCCCATCGTATGGAACCTTTAATTAAAAAAGTTGGAATTTAAAACTTACTTCTTAGCTTTCGGACGCTTAGCGCCGTATTTGCTTCGACGTTGCAGGCGGTTTGCTACACCAGCGGTATCCAACGTGCCGCGAACGATGTGGTAACGAACACCCGGAAGATCCTTAACACGACCACCACGTACCATAACGATACTGTGCTCTTGCAAGTTGTGACCTTCACCCGGAATGTAAGCATTCACTTCCTTTTGGTTCGTCAAACGAACACGAGCCACCTTACGCATTGCGGAATTAGGCTTTTTAGGAGTGGTTGTGTAAACACGTACACATACGCCACGACGTTGAGGGCAGCTGTCCAATGCAGGGCTCTTGCTCTTGTCGATAAGTTCTGCTCTTCCTTTTCTAACTAACTGTTGAATTGTAGGCATTGTAACTTGTTTTGGTTAATTGATTTTTGATATTAAATTTATTCGTGCCTTTCTCGTACATACGTATGTGCGTGCATACGTTACAACGAAAAAGCGTGCAAAGGTACTGCTTTTTTTTGACCTGTGCAAGTTTTTTCGTAAAAAAAATACAAAATTCCGTTAAAAAAGTGATTTTATTCCGAAATCAGGGACCAAACATACCCTTTTTCGGGGTCGGATTGCGTAATTATGCGATTTTCATCCACGTCTAACAACACATTCTCCAAATCATCAATTATGCCCGTTCCTTTCCACTTGAGCCATGCCTCTTTTCTGGTCCATAATTCAGTAAATTTCAGCGCCCTGTCAGCAGCATTGAGGATGCAATCGCGCTCTTCCCTATTCATCGTGCGTTCGACTAACGCGATATCCGCATTACGCACACGTTCGACATCCACGCCAATCGGTTTTTCACTCACCCCTACCATCAAAGCATTCTTGCAATGGCTGATGCTAAAATACGGCCCACCCTTAATGAACGGTTTCCCCCACTCATTCTCTTCCCAATCGGGTATCTCAGCCGCATTCAAAAGATTCAACAGCATCTCATAGGTTTTCAAGCAAGCCCATTGTCCGAACAAAAACTTATAACGCATCGCCTTATCCAAGCGTTGCTTGCTCACTACACCTTGCAGACGTTTCACATCTGCATCGGTGCAACAACCCATATCGTCAAACACCAAGTATTTCACTCTTCCATTCCGTCAATTCACGGGCATTTTCGTTTTATGCTGCAAAGATACTGCTAAATATTCAATTATGCAAGAAAACACATAAAAAAAAGTAAAAACAGATAAAACAAAACAAGCGTCGCACATTAAACGAGAGCAGACCAACAGCCCGGCATGAGGAGTCGCTAACGTATCGGTTATATTACGTTTATGTTACGTTTAGCTCTCGATAAAGACACGAGCGAACAATGGGATAACAAGAGGCTAACGACAGGAACCTCTTCTGTTGCTATTTAACGTAAAATTTAATTTAAATTAGCAAGATTTAGCATATAGTTTTTTGCGTGATTTTGCGTAAGATTTCAATGCAGGATTTGGCGTAAGAGTTCAATGCTGGATTCGGCGTAAGATTTCAATGCTGGATTCGGCGTAAGATTTCAATGCAGGATTCGGTGTAAGATTTCAACACTCATACATACAACTAAGGTTCGATATCCTCCACAAGTAAGGTTCAGCATCCTTCGCCATTGATTTTGTTGTTTTATTAAAAAACAAAAAAAACAAAGTGAAAATTTGCACATTCGGAAAAAATGTAGTACTTTTGCACGCTAATTTTGGGCATTTGATTCCCCGGAAATTTAGAGAAAGACATTTTGACGCCAAATCAGGCCTAAAAAACAATTCGGAACAACTGTTATGAAAGTCACATTATTGGTAGTCGGGAAAACGGTCAACCCTCATTTGGAAGCGCTTATTGACGAATACAGACAGCGTCTCGCTCACTATATACCGTACGATATGGTGGTTATCCCCGAATTGAAAAACACGAAATCTCTGTCGGAGGCCCAGCAGAAGCAACAGGAAGGCGAACTGATACTCAAATCCGTTACCTCTTCCGCAGAAATGATTCTTCTTGATGAGCACGGCAAAGAATATCGCAGCCTTGAGCTGGCGGACTGGATGCAGAAAAAAATGTCAGCGGGACGAGATCTCGTATTTGTTATCGGAGGTCCCTACGGTTTCAGTCAATCCGTATATGATCGTGCCAACTCGAAAATATCGCTCAGCAAGATGACCTTTTCACACCAAATGATAAGAGTGATTTTCACCGAGCAAATCTACAGGGCAATGACGATTCTTCGCAACGAGCCCTATCATCATGAATAAAAACAAACAAGACATGCAATATATAGTAGCCGAATTTGAACATAATCTGGAAGACTGGCAGCAATCGCTATTCACACAAGATCTCGCCGATATAGGTTTTGAAGCCTTTGACGGGCCGAAAGCCTATATTCAAAAATCCATGTTCGAAGAGACGAAACTACAAGATCTGATGGCTCAAAACCCGCAAGTCCATCTCATCGGTTGGGCCGAATGTCCTGACGAGAATTGGAATCAGATTTGGGAACAGGAACATCCGTTCTTCGATGTGAAGTTCGGTTCGCAAAAGTTGCACATCATACCTCATTGCGCTTTCGGAGCCGGATACCACGAGACAACCACGATGATGTTATCCGGACTCGACAAACTGTCGGCTTTGCCAACGCCCTTTCATGTGCTCGACAACGGTTGCGGGACCGGAATACTCGGTATTGCCGCCGCCAAGTTGGGAGCAAGAGTCACCGCCATAGACATTGATTCACATAGTGTGGAAAGCACACAAGAAAACGCGCTCATAAACCATGTGGATATACAGGTATTTTTGGGCGATACTCCTCCAGAAGGCCAATACGACCTTATATTGAGCAACATCCATCGCAACATCATCATTGCCCAGATGGCAGATTACGCCCGTCTGCTAAATCCGGAAGGCGAGTTGTGGACCAGCGGATTTCTTGATCAGGACTGCGAGAAGATCATTGAAGCTGCCAAGCGTGAGCAATTGATTCCCCTCGCCAAGCATTCAAATGGCGAATGGCGCATGTTGAAATTCAAAAAAAGCTAATACCCAAACGACAGTAATGAATTGTAGCCACCCACATATCGACACGATTTGCGCCATATCCACAGCCTATGGTTCCGGAGGTATCGCCGTCATCAGGATAAGCGGCCCACAAGCCATAGAAACAGCCGAGCGCCTTACGGGGACCACTCTCCGTCGGCAGGTCAATTACCGGCGCGTCAACGACCTTGACGATATGGTACTGACCGTCTTCCGCGCGCCCCACTCTTTCACCGGCGAAGACACGGTGGAAATATCCGTTCACGGCAGTTTGTACATACAACAGGAAGTCATCCGTCGTCTCACCACACTCGGTTGCCGATGCGCCCAAGCCGGAGAATTCACCAAGCGGTCTTTTCTTAACGGCAAGATGGACCTTGCCCAAGCGGAAGCTGTGGCAGACCTGATTGCTGCCGAAACACAAGCGGAAAAAGATCTGGCGCTTGCACAACTGAGAGGCAGCGTGTCCTCCGAACTTCAATCGCTTCGTGACCGGTTGCTACATTTAACCTCTTTGCTTGAATTGGAACTTGACTTTGCGGACCATGAAGAATTGGAATTCGCCGACCGTTCCGAGCTCAAGCAGCTGGCTGACGAAATAGAAAACAAGTTATCACAACTTATCGACTCTTTCCAATCAGGCAATGCCATCAAAAACGGCATACCGGTTGCCATTATCGGTCCTACCAATGCCGGAAAATCCACTTTGCTGAATGCACTTTTAGGAGAAGAAAGAGCGATTGTCAGCAATATAGCCGGCACCACAAGAGACACCGTGGAAGATCGTCTAATAATAGACGGTATCCTTTTCCGCCTCATTGACACAGCAGGATTACGCGAGACCAACGATTCAATCGAACAACTGGGTATTCAACGTAGCCACGAGGCTATCCGCCAAGCCCGCATCATTATCCAAGTCGCCGAATCCGAAGACGAATTACTTCCTCTTGCTGAGACACAATCCAAAACGGTCATACGAGTTCTCAACAAATGCGACCTGCATCCCCATATTCCCGTCCATGGGCGAGATATCTGCTGTATTTCAGCACGAAACAACGACCTGAACGACCTCAAAAGTCGCCTGACAGAACATGTACGATCCAACACACATAACGGAGTGATGATTTCCAACGCCCGCCACTACGATGCGCTCAACCGAGCCTTGGATGCTATCCGACGAGTAAAAACAGGATTGCAAAACGGGCTGAGCGGAGAACTGACCTCCATGGACCTGCAAGATTGTCTCAACGCACTTGGCGAAATTACAGGACAAATCACCAATACTGAAGTACTCAGCAACATATTCTCGAAATTTTGCATCGGGAAATAATTGACGAATAACGACACACAATATCATGAAAATCACATTGCATCAGATTGCCATTCTCCTTTCCGTTTCATTTTTGATATCGGCCTGCCATTCTTCTGACTCCCCAAAAGCTGCAGCCCCTGATTACCCATGGGAAGAATACGGCGTTGCCCAATTCATTCTAATGCACCAGCCCGGAGAAGAACTTTTCGATGGAGTCGCCCATCCGGCAGCCGGATTGTTTGAAGGCTATTTCAATGTAGAGGAAGCGGATAAAGAGCATCAAAATTATATTAAAAAACTAGAAGATAACGGTTGCCGCGTCATTACCGTTTCACAAATCTTGAACGAAGTCGATTTGGAGGCGTTACGTGATCTGGCCGCCCAATCACTCAAATATATTCCCGAAGACGAAGCCTATCGTCAGGACGTATTGCAGAAAATGAACAGAAGCGATTTGATTCGTTGCATTCTACTCCGCCCGACCATTCATACTCAAACAACGGAACACAACACCGGGGTGGAAGCCTATTATACGCACGAACCGCTGATGAACCTTTATTTCATGCGGGATCAGAGTATCACCACCCCCCGCGGAACCATTCTCTGCAAAATGAATTCCAGCCAAAGAGCCCGAGAAACAGCCATACTCAGCCTTTGCTATGCCCATCTCGGAATGACACCCTATTATATCATTCAAGGCGAAGACTCACACTTGGAAGGCGGCGATTATTTCCCGTTCGGCACCATTTCGCTTATCGGATGCGGTATGCGAACCGACCAAAACGCCATTAACGAGATGTTCGAGCATGATGCATTCGGTCACGATACCGTCATCGTAGTACGAGACCATCTGTTCTGGCAAATGCAAATGCATCTGGACACCCATTTCAATATTATCGACCGCGACTTGGTAACCATGTGCCAAAACAGATATTACGCCACCCCCAACGACAGCAGTTTCCTTACTTGCGACATATATGTAAGGGATTCCACAGCAGAATTCGGATATGCCCGCATGCAAGAAAACATCGGATTCCGCCAATGGCTCGAAAACCGCGGCATTACCATCATCACGATCAATGAAGCGGACGAAATGCACTACGCCAACAATTATCTCACCATCGCTCCACGCCATATTTGCGCTATCGCTCACCAAAGCGAAGATTTTGCAAAAGCGCTTGCCGACAATAACGTAACAGTAGATTGGATTGAAGCCGAAAATCTTATACAAGGATACGGAGCGGCACATTGCATGACACAAGTGATTCTCCGGTCACCTGTCAAATAAGACGCCATACCATTTGACCGTATCCAAAGGACAACGTCCTAAACGGTACACAGACTTGATATATCAAAACAACACGCACATTATGAAACATACATTATTTTCTGCCCTTTTGGGTATCGTACTCGTATTTTCTGCCTGTGAGAAAAAAGAAGTAACCACCCTCAAAGTGATCAACAATTACCGTGGAGACTCAATTACCGTGACCAATGAAGCCACAGGTTCCACCTACACAAAAGCCAACGACTCCACCTACTATGCTATCGTCTACTACAATTACGACCAACTGCTTGTCGTTCCCAATATCAACATTGTCGACATCTACACGATGCATACCTATCCGCATTTCCAAACCCGTAAACTGGAAAAGAGCCAGATGTTAAAAAATCGCAAATTACAAGTGGATATCATCTGCGCGGAAGCGGATACCATCGGCAAATATAACCCGTTCACAGGAGAAAAAGGCAGTAATTTCGGCAAGGTACGCGAATCCAAATTCTTTGATCGGGCAGTCACTTTCGAACCTGAATATCGCTACACCCTCACTATCGAGCCGAACGAGTGTTATCTGACCCGTGAACTGAAAGAGGGCGAAGACTAAATACGGATTGACGAATTAAAGAAAATACAACATGATATTAAGCATGACCGGCTACGGCAAAAGCGAATACACTTATGCCGACCATAAGACCATCGTCGAGTTGCGTTCTCTCAACTCAAAACAATTAGACCTCAATCTCAAAGTCAACAACCTGTTTCGTGACAAAGAAGCGGATATCCGCAGTATGCTCACCACTCCATTGGAGCGCGGAAAAGTAGATGTAAGCATCTACACCCAACAATTGGACAATACAACTGCCCCTTCCACATCGTTCACTCCGATCAACAAAGAAGCGTTTGCATACTATTACCACGAACTGACAGACCTCCAAGACTCTCTCGGTTTCAGCGCAAAAGACATCGTATCGGCAATTTTAAGATTACCGGATGTTGTCAAAACGTCAACAAACGAAGTGGTTATGAACGAGGAAGAATGGGCTTTACTGCAACAAGCCGTCATGCAAGCCGTTGAAGCATTCCGCGCATTCCGAATTCAAGAAGGAGCTGCTTTGGAATGCATGTTCAACGAAAAGCTCAACGGTATTCAAGCCCTTTTGGAAGAAGTGGAACCGTATGAAAAAGGACGCGTTGAGAAAATCAAACAACATCTCCTGCAGAATCTAGACAAACTCGCCGAAGAAACAAAACAGAAAATCGACCAAAACCGATTGGAAGCAGAAATGATTTACTACCTCGAGAAACTGGATATCACCGAGGAGAAAGTTCGTCTCGCCAACCATCTCCGTTATTTCCGTGAAACCATGAACGGCGACGGAACGGGAGTCGGGAAAAAACTTGGATTCATCGCTCAGGAAATGGGACGAGAAATCAATACACTCGGCAGCAAAAGCAACCAAAGCGAGATGCAAATCATTGTTGTCAAGATGAAAGATATTCTTGAGCAGATTAAAGAGCAAGTATTAAATGTACTTTGATTTGTCCCGGTAGCGATAAGTGACAAGCTAGTTTATTAACCGATAGTCGACCGACAGTCGTTCGATGCTCATCAAACGATTTTGTCGCCTCTAACAAACCATTCATTTCCAGAGATTAACACAAATGATACTTATTTTCAGTGCACCAAGCGGTAGCGGAAAATCCACCATGGTTCGCCATCTATTGGAAACATTTCCAGATACCTTCGAACTTTCCATATCAGCCACAACCCGCGCTCCCCGCGGAGAAGAGGTAAATGGAAGGGAATACTATTTTTTGACTGTTGAGGAATTCGAAAAACGCGTCCGCGAGAACAAATTTGTGGAACACGAACAAGTTTATGAAGGACTATATTATGGCACACTTCGCTCCGAAATCGAACGAATCGAAAATGCCGGTCACCATGTCCTCTTTGATGTGGATGTAAAAGGCGGTATCAACCTGCATCGTATTTTCGGTTCACAATCCATGAGCATATTCATTTGTCCCCCCAGTGTGGAAGAACTGGACAAACGGCTTCATGCCCGCGGCGACACCAGCGAAGAAATGATACAAAAACGCATCGCCAAAGCCGCTATTGAAATGGAAGACCGTATCCATTTCGACCAAGTAATTGTCAACGACCAACTTCCCCGTGCTTTTGACGAGTTGGACAAAATCATCTCCACCTGGCTCGGGCAGAAACGATAAACGCACATCTGAAAAGGGAACAATTATTGGAGAATATTTCTGCAAAAATCCGCTCCAAGCTACGGACAAATATCAGGAACTATGGCAAAAATCGGCATATACGGAGGAAGTTTCAATCCTGTACATTTCGGACATATCGGCATGGCTCATTGGGTATTGGGACATACGAATCTGGACGAAATATGGATGATGGTGAGCCCCAACAATCCGCTCAAAGACAAATCCATTTTAGCAGACGAATCCATTCGACTTAAAGGCGTAAAAGACGCTATCGCCCAACTTCATATTGCCGATGGCAAACGTTTGATTGCCAGTGATTTCGAGTTCTCTCTTCCAAGACCAACCTATACAGCGGACACCCTTCGTTGTCTGCAGCAGACATATCCGCAACATCAATTTACATTGTTGATCGGAGAAGACAATTGGCGAATCTTCGACCGGTGGAAAGAATATGAGTTCATCCTGCAAAACTTCAGGATTTTCGTATACCCTCGCCACGACATCGCCACAGTAGAGACTTGTCCGGAAAATCTGCCGGACGGCTTCAACGACCGGTCTACCATCTCAGCCATAAATCCGCGGATAAACGTAGAACATTTCGACGTAAAATGGATGGAGAGCGCCCCATATTTCGACATTTCTTCCACCCAAATCAGAGCGTCATTCCTATCCGAGCATCCGACGGACAATCGTTGATAAACACAAAAAAATCACTATTTTTCATAAAAAACAAGATAAATCTTGCACAATCAAAAAATAATTTGTAATTTTGCAGCCCGAATAGTAAACATCCTTTGCTAACAACAATAAAAGATATATTATGACAAGAACTACATTCAACAAATTACGCGAGGTAAAAGACAGCCTCCCACATGGCAGTATGGTTGCTATTGCCGACGAACTTGGTATAGCAGCCGACGATGTACGAGCATTCTTCCGCGGTGACGCAAACATGGAAAGTGGCTACCACATGGAGCCGGGTCCCGATGGTGGAATCATCACATTGGATAATACTCGCATCTTGGAGGTTGCATTACGCATCGCCTGGGAAGCAAAAAATGGATTATAATCACAATATGAAAAACATTTTCAAGCACGGGAACATCCTGATAGTCGGGATGCTCCTTGTATGTAATTTTATGTGCGTGAGCGCATACGCACAAGAGTCTGACCCCAACATGGTTACTCCCAAAAGCAAATGGCTGGATCCGTATCCGAAACGTATGGGCCTGATGTGGAATGTCGGAGTAGACATCAACACCAACTATATTTGGCGTGGTTTGTATGTCGGCGGTCTGGGTATCCAACCCGATTTCATGGTCGGTTATGAAGGTCTCTTCATTGACATGTGGTGGAACTTAAGTTCTACCGACTGGACTTTCAAAAGCCCCGTCAAGCCCGAAAGCAACATCCGTGTTTCCGGTCTCAATCCCGAGGTGGATATGACTTTAGGTTTCAGTCGTTGGGGCTTGACCATCATGTTCATGCACATGTACTATTTCGACTACTACAAAAATTTTGACGGCAGTATCGGCGACGCCAGTAAATACTTCAATTTCGGCAATACGGCCCCCGGTGGCGGTATCACGCAAGAATGGCGTATCAAATACAAGGTCTCCAGCAAGTTGCCTCTTACCATTATGTGGTGTACCCGTACTTGGGGTCGCGACGGTTATATGATTGACGGAGACGGCAATAAGATCGATCCAAGCCTTTATAATGAATTGACTCCAGATCAGCAAGAATTGTGCAGTGTAAAACGTGCATATTCCAGCTATTTTGAGGTAAGTTACGATTTCCATCTGCCTTACGACGTCACCCTTACCACCAGTCTCGGTTTCACTCCGTGGAAGAGTATGTATACCGGTTTCCAGGGTGATTTCGCCGTCAACAACCTCAGCCTCAAAGCTGTCAAATCATGGGATCTCGGCGAACATGTTTACATGAACGCCTTTGCCAACTTGATGCTCAATCCTTATGACATGTCGAATATGGCAAACGGAGGGGGAGCAATCAACGGCGGTCGTCAGTTCTTGTGGAACCTCGGTTGCGGATTCTACTTGAAATAATTATTTACAATAAAAATCCACTTGATTGCAACAATGAAAAAACTACTTGGTTTGGTGGTGGCATTCGTATTGGCTATGAGCAACATTCTGCAAGCCAATGCGGAAGCTGAATTTTCCTACGAGGCAGGAGCCGAAGTTGTAAGCGCCTATTTGTGGCGTGGTACATATTGCGGAGGATTGAGTTTTCAACCTAGCGTATCTATAGGATACGAAGGCGATAAGACGAGTTTTACATTTAATGTATGGGGAAGCGTCGGAGCCAGCGATTGGCGTTTCAAAAAAGATTTGGAACTGACGGCTGAAGGCTATGATCCGAACACTTATTTTTCTCCCGAATTGGATATTGCGGCTCAATTCTCGTTATTCGGTTTTAATGTAGGATTTACCCACTATTATTACTTTGGAGGAAGCAATTTCTTCTCGTGGCAACCGATTCAAACGGTCTATGAAAACGAGAACACCTCCACCACCGAAGTTCAGGCCGGTTTTGATTTCGGATACTGGTTCGAAAACGTTCCAATATACATCAATTGGTACACCATGGTAGCAGGTTGCGACGGCTTTACCGATGAAACCACTGGAGAGGTACGTCAAAACTACACCAGTTATCTTGAACTCGGTTTTGCACAAGATTTCTCCCACGGTTGGAGTCTGGACGCCAACATCGGCTTCTCGCCCTGGACGAGTCAGGACATCTACGGCAATGAAGGTTTCGCCGTTCAGAATTTGTCATTACGGCTTGACAAGACATGGGAGTGGGACGCTTGTTCACTCAGCATCTTTGCTCAGGGCATGCTCAACCCCAGCGCCATCAACAAAGAAAATGTGTACATTCACGAAGGCGGTGAACTTAAAGCAGACCAAGCACTCAATGGATTGATCGGTTTGGGCATTTGGTTCTAAACAAATGGATAGAAGAAAGAAAATCATATTGGCGGGAATTCCCCTGTTGCTGGCTACTGTTTTGCTGCTATGTTGGCCCGAAGATGAAGCACGCGCTATGAAATATTATCACAATCGCGGATTCATTTTCGGCACCTACTATTCCATAAAATACGAAGCTTCGCAAGATATGGAGAAGGAAATTCTATCGGCACTCGGTGAAGTGGATTCCACTTTCAGTATGTTCAATGCCAATTCTATCATTTCAGCAATCAACGGCAATCAGGATGTCACCACCACCCCACTCTTCGAAGAAGTGTTTGCCACAGCGTTAGATGTGAGCGAAAGCAGTTTCGGAGCATTCGATATAACCATTGCCCCTTTGGTCAACTATTGGGGGTTCGGTTTTGAAAATTCGGATACAGACTCCCACACATCAGCGGAAGTGGATAGTATCCTGCAATTCGTAGGATATAGGAATGTGGACATCCTCAATCATACCGTCTACAAAGCAGATCCACGTACACAAATGGATCTGAGCGCTATTGCTAAAGGCTTGGGATGCGACCAGGCAGCAGCCGTTCTTCAATCTCATGGCTGTATCAATTATATGGTGGATATAGGCGGTGAAATAGTAGTACAAGGTGTCAATAAAAAAGGTAAGCCATGGTCTGTGGGCATCGTTAAACCACTTGACGACCCGGATGCTTATGAACAGGAACTGATGGATACTATATTTTCTTCGTCCTTATGTATGGCCACCAGCGGCAACTACCGTAGGTTCTATTACGAAGGCACGGAAAAACGTAGTCACACCATCGATCCACGTACAGGTTATCCCGTACAGCACAACCTGCTATCCGCCACTATTGTGGCTTCCTCATGTATGCAAGCAGACGCGCTGGCCACAGCATGCATGGTTCTCGGCCCCAAAGATGCTCTTGAACTGATTGCCCGCATGCCAAACACCGCCTGCTACCTGATTGTCGGCGAAAAAGACGGAATGAAAATAGTGACCAGCCCAAATTGGAATTACTGATGAGTATCAAAAAAATCATAGTATTGTTCGCTTCCTCCCTTTTGCTGGGCAGTTGCGGTGAGTATCAGAAACTTCTCAAATCTTCTGATCCGGACTTGAAATACGAATCCGCATTGGCATTCTTCAATGACGGGAAGTACGCCAAGGCCCTCACGTTGTTTGAAGACGTATCTTCATACTACAAAGGAACCGAACGAGCACAGGAAGTAATCATATATCTGGCACGCAGTTACATGGGCATGCAACAATACCTGTCCTCAGCCGAATACTACGAGGTTTACCTTCGTAATTATCCCAAAGGACGCTATTCCACCGAAGCACGATTTCAAGTGGCGCATTGTTACTACCTCGACTCCCCGGACGCTCGACTCGACCAAACCGAAACAAAAAAGGCGATTGACTACTACCTTCAGTTTATAGAACTCTATCCGCAGAGCCCTTATGCTGAACAATCGTACCAAGAATTGGCCGAACTATATAATAAATTGGCACTCAAAGAACTCAAAAGCGCCCAACTGTATTATAATCTCGGCACCTATTTGGGTGACAATTACCTTAGTTGCGAAATCGTAGCCAGGAATGCGCTGAAAGACTATCCGAGCAACGCCTATTGCGAAGAATTCTGCTGGCTCATTCTCGCCAGCAAATACCAACGCATGGTATATTCCGTTGATGAAAAGAAAGGTGATCGGGCTCGAGAAGCCGATGACGAGTATTATAGTTTCATCACCGAATACCCAGAAAGCAAACATATTAAGGAAGCCGAACGCTTCCACAAAGAAATAGCAAAAATACTGCAATAAAATTATGGACTACAAAAAAAGTAAAGCGCCTAAGAACACTCTTACGCGCGACATGAACCAACTGACAGAAAAAGTAGGTAATGTTTACGAGACCGTTGCTATTATCGGCAAACGCGCCAATCAGATTTCCAACGCTCTCAAAAAAGAACTGGACGCAAAACTTCAGGACTTCTCTCAACCTCAAGATGCCTTAGATGAAAGTTTTGAAAACAAGGAACAAATCGAAATCTCGCGCAGTTACGAGCGACTTCCCAAAGCTACGCTTATGGCTACGCAGGAATTCATTGACGATCAACTGATGTTCAAAACCGGCAGTCGCGACGAGCAACTGAAATAATTGTCCATTCAACTAATGACATTACAAGGCAAACACATCCTCGTGGGAATCAGCGGCGGAATTGCAGCCTACAAAATTCCCGAATTGATTCGGCTCCTCCAAAAAGAAGGAGCGGAAGTGCGCGTTACCACTACGGAAAACGCTCTGCAGTTCGTCACCGAATTAACCCTGCGCACGCTGACGGGCGCTTTAGTGTATAGCGATGTTTTTGCCGCCGTCAATCAGCACGCCACAGAGCACATTTCACTCCCAGATTGGGCTGACCTCATGGTTATTGCTCCGGCTACAGCCAATATTTTGGGAAAAATGGCTCATGGCATTGCCGATGACGCTCTTACCACCACCTTCGCCGCTATGCTAAAACCTGTAGTCATAGCGCCCGCGATGAACGATAAGATGTACATCAATCCTGCAACACAAGACGCGATGCATCTGCTTTCTTCACAACAGCATATCACTATGCTGGATTGCGCTACCGGCTATCTGGCGTGCGGAAGCGAAGGGAAAGGACGCATGCAGGAAATAGATGTCATCGCCGAAGCTGTCATTTCCGCCTTAACGCCCAAAACTTTACTCGGGAAAAAAGTGATGATTACATCCGGACCGACACAAGAAAAACTCGACCCGGTCCGTTTTATCAGCAATTTCTCAACAGGAAAACAAGGCAGAGCCCTTGCTAAGGAAGCAGCTCGCCGAGGAGCTGAAGTCACGCTCATTAGCGGTTCTATGTCCGCCCAGGAAATGTATGAGACTTGCATGCAAACTTTCCCCCAAATGGATATCGCCATCTTGGCTGCCGCTGTCGCAGATTTCACGCCAGAAGAAGTGGCTCCTGAAAAAATCAAAAAACAACCGGGACAAACAGAGATGATACTCCGTCTGCGCAAAACGCCTGATATAGCGGCCTCGTTGGGAAAAATCAAACGACAAGATCAGACACTCATCGGATTTGCACTTGAAACTGAAAACGAGGAATTCAACGCACTACGCAAACTTGAGCAAAAAAACCTCGACATGATTGTGCTCAATTCACTTAAAGACAAAGGCGCCGGATTTGGCTACGACACCAACAAAGTCACTTTCCTCACTCGCGACGGACATAAAAAAAGCCTCCCCCTTATGTCTAAGGAGGAGACCGCATCCGAAATTATCAATTGTCTTTCTTAAGGCGTCCGAACAATCCGCGACGATGCTTTTCTTCCACCGGAGTTTCCACAGCTTCCGGTTCTTCTTCACGCGGTGTCCATTCCGGACGTTCTTCTATATCGCCTACCTGATTCTTAACATATTCAATCACATCATTCAAGCCTTCTGTAAAATGAGCGAAATCCTCTTTGTACAAGAACACTTTGTGTTTCTCGAATTGAGGCACTTCATCCTCCGCTCCACTCTTTTTCTTGCTCTCCGTAATACATAAATACAAATCTGCATTACGAGCTTTTTTGACATCCAGATAATAGATGCGCTTCCCTGCTTTCACTGAACGCGAGTATACTATCTCGGGTTCTTTTCTTTCTTCAAATCTGCGATTTTCCATCTGTTTTTTGTGCTTAATTCAACTTATGATTTAAGAAAAATCATTATTCTTCAAAAATCGACCGCAAAATTACAACTTTTTTTGTATATCTCAAAATTTATTTGTAATTTTGCACGATATTTTGTATATTTAATCTATGATTAATCGAACTATGGTGCGAACTAAGGTCCTTCAAGCCTTGTACGCATATTATCAAGACCAGGAAAAAACACCTCTTACTGCCCGCAAAGAGTTGCGTAATAGTTATGCGGACACCTATGCTTTGTACTGCATGTTGCTCGACTTTCCTAACGAGCTCGTCCGCCATGCTGCATCCCTTCAAGACGATGCTATTGCACGCGCACGCATCACGCATACAACATATACGGCCAATCATCGTTTTATCGACAACCAACTAATCGACCAGCTTTTCACCAACCGCCGACTCCGTCACGAATTGGAAGAACAACATCTCGGATGGGACACCGGACATAGTGCAGTCAGCGCCATCTACAAACAATTCTCCGAGAGCGATGTCTTCAAAGAATATATGGCTCTTGAACACACGACCTATGAAGACGACAAACGTATTATTCGGAAGCTCTACGCAGATTTTCTACCTTCCAACGAAGCACTCGAATCCGCATTGGAGGAAATGGAACTCACGCTTGACCGGCAGAATTGGGTAACCGACCTCAATGTGGTTCTCAGTTACGTAATCAAAACCATCAAACGTTTTAACGAAGAAACCACGCCAGACGAACCCTTGCTCGAGATGTTTGACAACGAAGATGAACTCAATTTCGGGCAGGAATTGCTACGATATGCGATTGAACGCAAAGACGAATACGAGACACTCATCAACGCTCATCTCAAAAATTGGGATGCTGACCGTATCGCATTCATGGATCGGGTCATCCTGCTAACAGCTCTTGCTGAAATTCTCAACTTCCAATCCATCGCCATAGAAGTCAGCATCAACGAATACCTCGAATTGGCAAAAGAATACTCCGGTGACAAGAGCCACCTCTTTATCAACGGCGTTCTTGACGAAATCGTTAAAGACCTCAAACGACAAAACAAACTTTTCAAATAAAAACAATTCAAAAAATTCAATACTATGCTTAATCTCATTTTACTTCAAAATGCAGCAGCTGCCAATGGAGCTGCCCAAGGTAGCCAATGGTCATTCTGGATTATGATGATCCTTATTTTTGTGGTCTTCTATTTCTTTATGATCCGTCCACAAACAAAAAAACAGAAAGAACTGCAGAAACAACGTGACGCCATGAAAAAAGGCGATAAAGTAGTTACTGCCGGCGGAATCTACGGTATCATCAAAGAATCACAAGAAACCACTTTCATCATCGAAATTGCTAAAGATATCACCATCAAAGTGGACAAAGGTAGTGTTTATATCGCTGCTGAAGACGCTCAAGCTGCTCCAAAAGAAGGTGAAAATCGCTAATCACCCTCTTTAATTCAAGCGCTTGTCTTAACGCATTTTTAGCTTTGATTCCGTAACTCACCCGTAGCATACATCGCGCTACCGTTACGCATCCTTCATACCATCCTCATTCAAACTATCATGTACAAAAAAATCTTGATATATTTAGGTTTTACGGTGTTGGCTACAGCCCTTTGGTGGGTTCATGCTCTCACTTCCGTTCGTGACAACACGATCAAACTGCCTATTGATTATATCGGCCTGAGCGAGAATGTAACGATGGACCACGAGCTACCGGCTACTTTGCGTATTGTAGTACGCGATAAAGGGCACAACCTTCTTGAATTCATCCACAGCCACCCGACTGTCAAAATTGACATAGACAGCCGGATGAAAACGGACGAAGGAAATGTGGACATCTCGAAAGACGAACTGGAATCGCAGGTTACTAAAATACTGCCTCCGACATCCGAGTTACTTCGAATTAAACCAGAAAGCATCAGTTTTACCTACTCCGAAAGGTATACGGAAAAAGTATTCACGCTTCCTATCGAAGTTCGGGGGGCAAATTCCGCCCAACAAGTTCGCCTATTTCCGGCTCAAGTCGAAGTTACGCTTCGTATCAGTATCGATCACTATCAAGATCTTAGCGAACAAGATGTCACTGCTTATATCGAAATGCCACGACAAGCCTCTGACCAACTGCCTATCAAAATCAAGTGCAAAAACAAACATGTAACACATTTCCGTTTCAAACCGGAAACTGTTGAATACTTGGTAGAACAATGAAAAAAATTCAAATGGTAGATCTTCAGAGTCAATACCTCCGACTTCAAGAGGATATTGACCGCAATATGCAACAAGTGATCGAGTCCGCTCAATTCATCAAAGGACCGGCCGTCACTCAATTTGCCGAACATCTTCAATCCTATCTCAATGTTCGCCATGTCATTCCCGTCGGAAACGGAACCGATGCGCTTCAGATTGCTTTGATGGCACTTGGTCTACGCCCGGGCGACGAAGTGATAACCCCCACTTTCACCTTTATTGCTACAGCAGAAGTGGTGGCTCTTCTCGGGCTAACTCCCGTTGTGGTGGATGTTGATTGGGATACGATGACTATGGATGTCAATGCCGTACGCAAAGCCATCACTCCCAAAACAAAAGCGATTGTTCCCGTTCACTTGTTTGGACAATGCGCCGATATGCAAAATCTCATGGCACTCGCCGAAGAATACGGACTATTCGTTGTAGAAGATGCATGTCAAGCCATCGGCGCTGAATACAAATTCACCGACGGAACTATCAAGAAAGCAGGAACAATCGGGCATATCGGATGCACAAGTTTCTTCCCCAGCAAAAACCTCGGATGCTATGGTGACGGTGGAGCCATTTTCACCAACGACGACGCACTTGCCGAACAAATGCAAGCAATTGCCAACCACGGTTGCAAAATACGTTATCACCACGATTTCGTAGGAGTCAACTCACGCCTTGACAGTATTCAAGCTGCCGTATTGGATGCAAAACTGCCGCACCTCGACGAATTCAATGCAGCACGCCGTCAGGCCGCTGATGTTTATGACCAAGCATTCTGCGGGAATCCGCATCTCCTTGTTCCCGCACGCAATCCGCAATCGTCACATGTTTTCCATCAATATACTCTCCGCCTGATTGATATCGACCGCGATGCGCTCAAAAGCCGTCTGGCTGAAGCAGGAATACCGGTGATGATATATTACCCCGTTCCTTTGCATCTCCAGAAAGCTTATCAAGATTCTCGATATAAGCAGGGAGATTTTCCCGTGGCTGAACGATTGGCTTCTTGCGTTCTCTCTTTGCCTATGCATACGGAATTAACGGATGAACAACTGAAATACATCATTCAACATGTCCTCGCTTAATCTAACCACCAAACAAACACAGTTACAAAAACTGTCACCCACTCAAATCCAAGTGATCAAAATCTTGGAAATCCCTTCGTGCGACATGATTAAGCGCATCAACGAGGAACTTCAGGAAAATCCAGCCCTCGCCGAAGGACGGGATCCTGTTCAACAAGATTCAGGTGAGAACGACATGCCGGATGAAAACGGATATAACGATGAGACCAAGTCCATCGACGACTACAATTATGATGATTATTCCTCCGATGATGATACTCCTGACTATAAACTCTATTCATCAAGAGGTGGCGATTCATCATCCACCAACGACATTCCCTTCTCTGTCGGAATGAGTTTCGGAGAATACCTTAAACGCCAGATTTATCTCACAAAAATGGACAAGCCGCAACGACATATTGCCAAATTCGTAGTCGGCAATATTGACGAGGACGGCTACTTGAGGCGATCCATAGAAGAATTGGTCGACGATATCAATTTCAAAGAAGGGTTAAGCGTTTCTGACAGAGAAATGGAAGATATTGTATCCGAAATCAAGCGTTTCGACCCCATAGGTGTAGGTGCTTTCGATCTCTGCGACTGCCTTCTCATTCAACTCCGTAACAAGAAACAGACTCCCTCCGTAATCCTTGCTCAAAAAATTCTCAACCAATATTTTGATGAGTTTTCCATGCATCATTACGAAAAAATATGTCAAGCGCTCAATATTGACGATGTCACTATTCGAGAAGTCATATCCGAAATCAAAAAATTGAATCCTAAACCCGGTAGCGCATGGGCCGGAACTGTGTACGACCGACACCAGACTAATGTTATTCCGGATTTTATTGTAGAAAACAACGACGGCCAGTGCAACATTCAACTTTACAACAACGACTTACCCGAACTGCACGTCAATCACGAATATACTGAACTTCTAGAAGATTATGCACGCAATCCCAATCAATCGGCAAAAACCAAAGAAGCTGTACGATTTGCGAAAGCTAAAATCGATGCTGCAAAATGGTTCATCGATGCTATCAGACAGCGTAACGAAACGCTTATGAAAACGATGACAGCAATCGTGAAAGCACAGACCGAATTCTTCCAAGAAGGCGACGAAGCGAACCTTAAACCACTAAAGTTGCAAGATATTGCCGACGAAACCAAATATGATGTCAGCACTATTTCACGTGTCAGTAACTCCAAATATGTACAAACCGAATACGGCATATTTCCGCTCAAATTCTTTTTCTCCGAAAAAATCACCAATAATAACGGAGATGAGATCAGCACACGTGAATTGAAAAAAGTGGTACGTGAAATCATCGACAAGGAAGATAAATTCAACCCCATCAACGATGATCAACTCGTAGCTATCATGAATCAAAAAGGATATAAAATTGCACGACGGACCGTGGCTAAATATCGTGAACAACTCGGCATTCCCGTTGCAAGAATGAGAAAAGAAGTATAAGTACACCTTATATATATTATATAATATGCGAAAATTTCTGCTCGCCATATTGCTACTTCTTACGGCATCGCTCCATGCACAAAGTTTGAGCGACAAAGCCTACATCTCTATTCTCACCTGTGCTCCAGGTGACGAACTCTACGCACGATACGGACACACCGCTATCCGTCTTGTTGATCCTGTCAATCATCTTGATTTGGCATTCAACTACGGTGTATTCGATTTTTATACCGATAATTTCTATTGGAAATTCGTCAAAGGTGACACCTGGTACGAATTGGGGCTCGAGCCTACCGAATTCTTCTTCGATGACTATGACGAAACCCGCCCTATCTACGAACAGATTCTCAACCTTACTCCTGAGCAACTCAACAATTTTGTACTGGCTTTGCGCACCAACTACATGCCCGAAAACCGTTCATATCTCTATAATTTCGTTTTTGACAACTGCGCTACCCGCCCGCTCAATCTCATTCGCAATATCTACGGCGATTCGCTTTCGTCTTCCTATACAGGACATCAAGGTGAGACATATCGGCAATATATCCGCAGATACACAGGTAGAGGTTCATGGGCCGACTTCGGAATCAACCTGATTTTCGGTCGACGCGCCATGCATCACATGCAAGGCGATGAAGCACTCTTCCTGCCCGAGGAGCTGATGAATTTCCTGCAATCTGCCACCACATCCGACGGACAACCCATAGTCAAACCCGGACAGAATATAGGCACATTCGCCCCAAGACATACTCCTTGGTATGCCACTTGGTATTTCGGTATGGGAATAGCACTTCTGCTTGTCATCGCTATCAGTTGGTTAGGACAACATTTCAATCATCGCAACCGATGGTTGGATATCATTTTTGCATGCATTTATGGTATTTTGTTCTTAATTGTGGTATTTTTACGTTTTTTCTCCGTTCATCCTCTTGTCGGTTTCGGATGGAGATTATTCCTCATTCCAATCATTTATTTATGCATTCGATACATCTTCAGAGTAAAATAATCATTCTTTTATTGGTTTGCGTCTGCACTCTACCGCTTCATCCCTCTCCACGTCTCACCGTGGTAGTGGCCGTTGATGGCATGAGTCAGTCAGATCTCAACATGCTCCGCACCTATTGGCAACAAGGCGGACTTCGCACGCTCAGCGAAGAAGCATATCAAACCCAAGTTACTTTTCCACATCAGGTGTACGGCGGTGATGAAACGCTGGCCACGATGCTTACCGGCGTCACACCCGACCAGCATAGTCTATGCATGGATTATTACTACAATCGCCGCGACAGGAAGGTATATCCTACACTTAAAGATGATAATTATACCGGAATCGGAACATCCGTCCCCTATTCTCCTCAGGCAGTTCTTACTCCAACTATGAGTGACCGACTTCGTATGGCGGAAGGTGATGATGCGGCCATATATGCCATCGGATTGCATCCGTCCACTACGATTGTACTCGCAGGACATGCCGCCAATGCATGCTGCTGGCTCCAACAAAATGAAGAAGACGGACATTGGCAGTGGGCTTCTACCTCTTTCTACCACGACGGACTACCTGCTGCTGCTGACGAAATGAATATGAACGGACATATCAACGAACTTGCCTCTCGCACATGGATGCCTCGCATGGATATTGCGATGTACAACCGTCCTTCTGCCGAAGAGCGCAAAGCAAAAGGTTTCTCCATATCACAACAGTCATGCCTCACTTCCACACCAGCAGGCAACACTTTGGTCATCGAATTGGCTTTGGCGCTCCAAGAAAAAAAGAATTTGGGCAAAAACGCAATCCCCGACATGTTGCTGCTTGAACTCACCGTTTCATCCCCACACGCCACAGCAGATCGTATTCAAACGGCTGAACAGGAAGATATGTATCTCTGGCTCAACCAGGATCTCGGATATCTTATGGAGCAGTTGGATCGTCGCATTGGCCATACCAACTACAATATACTAGTCGTCGGGCTTCCCCGTTTGGGGGCGGATGCAAGCAGATTAGCTGATATCAACATGCCCGTACGCAACTTCAATGTGGAGCAGGCGGCTGCACTCACCAATACCTATTTGATGGCAATTTATGGACACGAAAGATGGGTGGACGGTGGATTCGGACAAAGTATCTACCTCAATCGTACACTCATTGAGCAGAAACACCAATCGCTTGCCAACATACAACAACAGGTTGCCGACTTCTTGATGGAATTCACGGGCATTCACACCGCTTTCCCCGCATCTGCAGCCTATCTTAATCCATCCTTGGCCACTTCAATGCACAAACGTTATATCGGTGATGTGATTTTCCGACTTGAATCTGGATGCCAACTTACTCATACTTCCTATGTCAACGGACATGAACAGGATTCGCCTATCGATAGGATACTTGACGAACAACCTTCCACTCCCGTTCTCTATTGGTCAGGCACTCATTTCACTTTCCCGCAAAGCGATATAAATGCTACTGATATTTTGCGTCTCGTTTTGCCATGACATAACCTAATATCGATAAATCTATTAATTTAATCATATATGTATTTTTACGAAATTAAAGTCAAATACACTAAACAAACAGGAGAAGATAATCCCGTAGCCGTTCCTGAACTCTACTTGGTGGAAGGTATCAACTGCACCGATGTTGAAGGTCGTCTTATTGAAGCGATTACACCGTTCGTGGCAGGCGAACTCGAAGTGCTCAGTTGCAAAACCGTTCATTTCTTCGATATCATCACCTCGCCAGAAGGAAGTTATTGGTTCAAAGTTCGTGCCGAACTGATTGATGTGGACGATTCCGGTAAAGAAAGACGGAAAGCTGTTTCCATCCTCGTACAAAGCACAGATATTGCGGCTGCTCTCAAAAGCGCCAAACAATACCTGTCATCATACAACGGAGAGATTACAGCACTTACCATGACAAAAATCATGGATGTGCTCCGCGCTGTCAATTAATTGAATCGTTACTGTTAACCCCTCATACTCACGTTTCAATGACTCCAATTCAGCAACATATAGCCGAAATTCGCAAAACACTGCCCGAATCCGTACGATTGGTCTGTGTCAGCAAGTTTCACCCGGAAGAGGAACTAAGACAAGCCTACGATTGCGGTGAACGCGACTTCGGAGAAAGTCATGTACAGGAACTCTTACGCAAGCAAAACGCACTACCTGCTGATATCCGTTGGCACATGATCGGACATCTCCAAACCAACAAAGTCAAACAGATTGTCCCGTTTATCCATCTCATCCAGTCGGTCGATAGTATGCATCTGCTCGAAGTAATCAACCGGGAAGCGGCAAAAATCAACCGCGTGGTCAATGTACTTCTTGAAGTACACGTAGCGCGCGAAGAAAACAAAACAGGCTTCACTCCAGATGAACTGGCCAAAGCGATTGCTATCCTTCCCTCTCTGCCCTTCGTACAGGTTCAAGGCATAATGGGTATGGCAACGCTCACCGATGACAAGGACGAAATCCGCCGATGCTTCAGTTTGATACGTCAATTGGCTGATTCTGCACCTTGTTTGGAAGTCATTTCAATGGGAATGAGCCACGACTATACATTGGCCTTGGAAGAAGGTAGCAATATGGTCCGTATCGGCACCACTATCTTCGGACAACGCAACTATTTAAGAAATTAATAAAAGAAATAATATAATGAGTGAAAACAGAAGTACTTTCGGCAGCAGGTTCGGAGCAATAGCTGCCATTGCAGGCTCAGCTGTCGGACTGGGCAATATCTGGAAATTCCCTTATGTAGCAGGTGAGAACGGAGGTGCAGCGTTCCTTCTCATCTACATTGTGATCACGCTGCTCATTTCGCTTCCGGTCCTGCTCGCTGAATTCGCAATCGGCCGACACGGACGTGGCAACGCATTCCGCTCGTTCGTTAACATCACGGGCAAGAAAGGTGCCGGCGCTATCGGTATTCTCGAATTGCTGGGCGCTATCTTCGTTCTCGCTTCCTACTGCGTTATTGCAGGATGGTCTTTGGAATACATTTACCAAAGTGTTGCCGGAGGTTTCCATGGTATGACTCAAGCAGAAATGGATACTAAGTTCGACACATTTGTCGCTTCCGGCTGGCGTCCTATCATGTGGATGATTATCTTCCTGTTTTTCAACGCTTTTGTATTGGTCAAAGGTGTTTCTAAAGGTATTGAGCGCTGCTCCAAATTCATGATTCCCGCGCTCTTCTGCATTCTCGTCCTGCTGGCAGGCGTCAATCTGCTCCAACCAGGTTTTCAAGCTGGTGCACACTTCATCTTATGGCCTAATTGGTCTGTCGTTACCGGCAAAACCGTATTGGCTGCACTGGGACAGAGTTTCTTCTCGCTCAGTATCGGTATGGCCGCTATGATCACCTATGGTAGTTACATCCAACGTCAGGAAAGTCTTACCAGCGTCGGTGTTATTGTTTCGTTGGCCACCGTTCTTATGGCAGTCCTCGCTGGTCTGGCTATCTTCCCCAGTGTATTCAGCTATGGCATCGAACCCACTAAAGGCGCCGACCTCGTATTCAAGACACTCCCGCCGTTGTTTGCTGAACTTCCCGGCGGTTATGTAATCTCGATTCTCTTCTTCATTCTCCTCTTCTTCGCCGCTCTTACCACCTCTCTCAGCATTATGGAATCGCTGGTCGCATTCTTCTCTGAAGAATTGCATATCAAACGTATCTGGGCATTGGCTATCGGATTCGCTATCATCATTGTTAGTTCCACTTTCTGCGCTTTGAGCCAGATGCCCGACAGTCAAATCCTGGTAGGAGGAGCCACTTTGTTTGATTGGACCGACAAATTCTGTAGCGCATATATCTTGCCTCTCGGCGGACTCGCCTGCGTCGTCCTCTTCGGATGGTTTGTTCCACATTATGTTATCGAGCACGAATTGACTTCCTCCGGCAAAACGCCCCTTTGGATCTACAAATTCCTAGTCTTCATGATGAAATTTATCTGCCCTGTGGTGATTATCATTCTGTTGGTCAATTGCGTTTTGGACTATTTCGGAATCGATATGATTCAATCGTTTATGAATATGTTTGCTTGAAAAGCATAAATATATTATATCAATAATCAATATCACTAATCATTTAATTTAATTATGGCACGAAACCAATTTGCCAGTAAATTTGGCACTATGGCCGCTATTGCCGGTTCGGCAGTCGGTCTGGGTAACATTTGGAGGTTTCCGTATGTAGCCGGCAACAACGGCGGTGCGGCTTTCCTTATCATTTACATCGTGATCTGCCTGCTTATTTCTGTTCCGGTTATGCTCTCCGAGTTCGTAATCGGTCGTAAAGGACAAGGCAACACTTATCGCAGCTTCATCAACGCCAGCGGCAAAAAAGGCTGGGGCGCTGTCGGCGCAATCGAGATTTTTGCAGGTTTGGTCATTCTGGCCTTCTACTGCGTAGTAGCCGGATGGTCACTTGAGTACATCTTCCTCAGTTGCTCAGGTCAACTGCAGAGCATCCCCGGCATGGACATCTATCAGCAGATTGCACAAATGGGTGTACGTTTCGATCAGTTTGTTACACTCGGCGGTACTTACATTTGGGGTATTCCACGTCCTGTATTCTGGACAATCCTCTTCCTCGCGTTCAACTGCGTCGTTCTTGCCTTCGGTGTTTCCAAAGGTATCGAGCGCTGCTCCAAATTCATGATTCCTGCTCTCTTCTGCATCCTGTTGGTATTGGCTTGCTTCTCCATCCGTCTTGATGGTTTCAAAGCCGGTGCTGCTTTCCTGCTCAAACCCAATTGGAGCGCCGTTACGGGTCAAACAATTATGGATGCTCTCGGACAGAGTTTCTTCTCCCTATCGCTCGGTATGGCCGCTATGACCACCTATGGTAGTTATATTCAAAAAGAACAAAGTCTGGTTTCTGTTTCTTTGATCGTTACTTTGGCTACTGTTCTTATGGCCGTGCTCGCTGGTCTGGCTATCTTCCCCAGCACCTTTACCTATGGTGTTGAAGTCACTTCAGGTCCCGGTCTGGTATTCAAAACTCTTCCCGCTCTCTTCGCTTCTATGCCCGGTGGCCCTTGGGTAGGACGTATATTCTCTATCCTCTTCTTTATCCTTCTCTTCTTCGCAGCTATCACCTCTTCCTTCTCTCTCCTGGAAGCCGGTACTGCTTATATCACCGAAGAATGGCACAGCAAAGCTAAAGAGAATATGAGCCGCCCCGTGGCACTCGTTATCCTCTTCGTCATCGTTGGTTCGCTTTCTATTCTCTGCGCACTCAGCCAAATGGATGGTTCTCACCTCTACATTATGGGTTATAGTCTGTTCGATTTCTCCGACAAACTTACTTCCAACATCATCCTGCCTCTCGGTGGTATTGCTGCTTGTATTCTCGTCGGACAATTGATGAAACGCGATGTTGTTTACAACGAACTTACATCTGACGGTCAGTTCAATGCCACTATCGTCAAATTCTTCTGCTGGCTCGCTCGCTTCGTTTGCCCGATTGTGATTTTCTATATGTTCATCGCCGGTCTCCGTCCTGCTCAAGCAGCAGCCCCCGCTGTTGAAAATCAGGCTACCGTAATCAACGCGCTGCCCACTGAAGCTATCGACCCCTGCTGCACCGCAGAATTCA
Organism: Paludibacteraceae bacterium; assembly: GCA_024399655.1. Classification (GTDB taxonomy): domain Bacteria; phylum Bacteroidota; class Bacteroidia; order Bacteroidales; family Paludibacteraceae; genus Colicola. Next base: position 186,772 of record JAKSNP010000001.1, read on the forward strand.
ATCGCGCCAATATCATCATCATGCACACTCCCGGCAACGAACTCTTCAACGGTGTCATCCACCCAGAAGCCGGTTTGTTCCAAGATTATTTTGATGTCAACCAAGCTACTGCTGAACATCAGGCATATATCGACCTGCTCCGTCATTGCAATTGCCAGGTTTACACCCTGCGTGACATTCTGCTCAGCATGAATACCGATTCGCTCCGCGCTCTCACGATGCGCTCGCTCACCTATGTGCCAGAAGATGAATCTTACAAAAGAAGCGTGGTTAAACAGATGAGTCCTGAAGATATGATTCGCTGCATTCTCATGCGTCCTACCGTCACACTCACTCCCACTGACAAGAATACTGGCGTTGAGGCTGTCTACACCAGCAACCCTCTCACCAACCTTTTCTTCCTGCACGACCAGAGTATCACTACTCCCCGTGGCGTCATTATGGGTAAAATGAACTCGCTGCAACGCGCCGACGAAGTCAACCTCGTCAGCCACTGCTATGAAAGCGTCGGTATCAAACCCGTTTATGCCATCCAAGGTGACAGCGCTTTCCTTGAAGGCGGTGACTATATCCCCTTCGGCAACATCAGCATCATCGGTTGCGGTATGCGTACCAACATGAACGCTATCAGTCAACTCTTCAACAACGACTGCTTCGGACATGATACGGTTGTGGTTGTTCGTGACCAAATGCTGCGTCAAGATCAGAAACACCTCGATTCATACTTCAATGTAATCGACCGTGACCTCGTTACTATGGTTCAGAACCGATATATGGCAAAGGAAAACGAACGCGACTTCCTCACTTGCGACATCTATGTACGCAATCGCGGACAACATAACGACCTTACCGGTGAATATGTTCTCGCTCAAGAAGCCGTTAATTTCCGTACATGGCTCGAAAATCGTAACATCAACATCATCCCCGTATCCTACGAAGATGCACTCATGTATGGTAACTACTACCTTACTATCGCTCCTCGTCACATTTGCGCAGTCAAAGGCCTCAGCAGCAAATTCACCGAAGCTATGAACCAATACGGTGTGATGGTTGAGTGGATTAAATCCGAGAACATCAGCAAAGCATACGGAGCTTCTCTTTCGATGGTTCAAGTACTCAATCGTGCTAACTAATCGATACAAATTTGTAAAAAAATGCCCATCACGGGCATTTTTTTACAAATTTATTTGGCTAATCCAAAAAAAAGCAGTACCTTTGCACGCTCTTTTCAAAAACGGCTATATTTTTTGGCCGATTTGATTGGCCCAGATGGCGGAATCGGTAGACGCGCTGGTCTCAAACACCAGTGGAGCAATCCGTGCCGGTTCGACCCCGGCTCTGGGTACAGATATTAACTTTTTTGAGGTCAGGCAACAGACTTAAACAGTTGCAATCTGCTCTTAAATCCGTAAATCGGATGTTGAGTACAAGAGAAGGAGGTGTATGCAATGATCGTAGTACCCGTTAAAGAAGGCGAGAACATCGAACGCGCCATCAAAAAATTCAAACGCAAATTCGACAAAACCGGTGTCATCAAAGAACTCCGTCGCCGTCAGCAATTCGACAAACCCAGCGAGCTGAAACGAATCAAAATGCAACATGCAATTTACGTTCAACAAATGCACGCACACGACGATATGTAAGTCGAACTAAGAACCGCTTTTTGGCGGTTCTTCTTTTTTCAAATTGTTTCTATTCTTTTACTTTTGCCTGCATTCTGCTTCTAAGACGTCAGGCTACTATCAGTATAGGGTCTCCGATACGTTAGAGAACCGTCGTATAACAACCTGAAACTGTCATTTTTTCGGTATTCTCCCTTTTTTACTTACATTTTGCAAATCCGTTTTACACTTCCGCAAAACGGGAAACTGTTATTTTTATCTCAAATAATTTTGACATTCAGAAAAAAAGTAGTACCTTTGTAGGCTAATTTGATAAAATATGAAACGACCACTCATACTGCTCACCGCTCTATTTGTTTTCTTTACCCTTGGGGCGGCCAATACGATTCATATCGACGATCCCGAACATTGGACGGCCAACGACCTGCTGCCCTATGTAGGTCAGACCGTCACTTTCGATGCTGACTGGTATCTCACCGCCAACTACAACGGCAATTACAAAGTGTCGCCCAGACGCATCTATTCACCCACCAATCAGGAGATTCCACTCAGTACCGAATACTATAGCCTTGTTTCACTCAACAACACCGGCACCGTCAATATCAACGGCATCAACGGATACCATCGCACCGGCGAACGCCTTCACAACCTCACCGTCCGTGTCAATTCCACCTCCAGTCTCACCCTTCAGTCCTGCACCTGGGTTGGCAACAGCCGCAGCGACCTACGCAAAGGTATCAACATGGAAGATATCGGTTTCAACGGTGAGCACACGATACTCGTTTGCGGCATGAATCTGCGCTACTATCTCGCAGAAAACTTCGGTACCGGCTACGGCCCAGACAACGCCAAACAGCATCAGACGCAACGCACCAAAGTAAGCAAGGTGCTGAGCATGATCAATGCCGACATCTACGGACTCGTAGAAGTGGAACAGGGTCCTGCCGCCGTTCAGGAAATTGCAGACGACCTCACCCGGCTCACGGGACGTCCCTACACGTTTATCAACTTCGGAGAAGGCAGCAGCGGCAGTTACACCAAATCCTGCTATATCTATTGTTCGGCCACCGTTACGCCGGTAGGTAACTTCAAATACACCAATTCCGGCGTCAAATACCGAAAATACATGCAGGCTTTCCGCGAAAACGCTTCGGGTGAAGTGTTCATTTATTCGATTAACCACTTCAAATCCAAATCAGGAGGAAACAACGCCAGCGGAGCTGATGCTGACCAAGGGGACGGACAAGGTGCATACAACGCCAGCCGTGTACAGGAAGCACAAGCCGTACTCAATCTCTACAAAACGATGATGCAGACCGTCAACGACAGCGACCTGCTCCTTATGGGCGACCTCAACGCCTATGGAAAAGAAGACCCCATACGTACGCTTACGGATGGCGGACTGACCGACCTGCACCGCTATTTCCACGCCGATTCTTCCTATAGTTACACCTATTGGAACGAGGCGGGCTATCTCGACCACGCAATCGCCAGCGGCAAAATGCTACGTCAGATTACCGGAATGACGGTATTTCATGTCAATTCCGACGAATTGGAAGATTATGCCTATCAATACGGTGACACTTCTATGTTCAGATGTTCAGACCACGATCCCGTTATTGTCGGACTGAGGTTGGACAGCCACAGCACCAACCTTACTGTGAACACGGCGGACGTACTCTGGTACGGCAGCGACCTTACCATACGCAACGCCGAAGGCGGACATCTACGTATTTACGACATCTGGGGACGGCTGATTTATGATCAACTCATACCCAACAGCAGTTTCTGCTTCAGTACCGCTCAACTGCCCCAAGGCTTATATATCTTGCACATCTTCTACAACGGAGGGCTGATTCAGGAAAAAATGCTTGTACCTTAATTAGTAAAAAAAATGGACCTATTCACTTCTGCCACCGGTAACGAATACGACGAGATACTTTCCCTACGTCGCGAATTGGAAGAGGCCAACCGTCTCTACTATATCGCCAACGCGCCCACTCTGTCCGATCGCGAGTTCGATGAAAAAATGCACCGGCTCATCTTCCTCGAGAACCTGCACCCCGAATGGGCTGATTCCAACAGTCCGACGCAACATGTGGGCTCCGATCTCGGCAAGAAAAACTTCGAACAGGTCAATCATAAATACCCTATGCTTTCGCTCGGCAACACTTATAGCGAAGCCGAAATCAGAGATTGGGTGCGCAAATTGCCCGAAAACGTAGAAATCGTCTGCGAACTCAAATACGACGGACTCAGCATCTCCCTCTGGTATGAACACGGTGTTCTGACCAAAGCGCTCACGCGCGGCGACGGGCTGAAAGGCGACAATGTAATACGCAACATACTCACGATACCGTCTGTTCCGCGACGTATCGAAGGAGAGCAATGGCCCGACTTTGTGGAACTGAGAGGCGAAGTACTGCTACCTTGGGAAAACTTCGAACGGCTCAACCGACAACGAGAAGCCGACGAAGAACCGCTCTTCGCCAATCCCCGTAACGCGGCCAGCGGGACACTCAAGCTGCAAGACCCCAACGAAGTGGCACGGCGCGGGCTCACCTGCTACCTCTATTATATGCTCGGCGACAACCTTCCGGGCACTACCCACTCAGCCCGACTGGAAGAAGCGCGCAAAGCAGGATTCCCCGTATCCGACGCCATCCGAGTTTGCCATTCCGTGGAAGACGTAATGAGTTTCATTCATTATTGGGACACCGAACGCAAACTTCTTCCCGTAGCCACCGACGGCATAGTGCTCAAAGTGAACGACCTCACCACCCAGCAGCAGTTGGGATATACGGCAAAAACACCACGTTGGGCTATCGCCTATAAATTCCCAGCAGAGAAACAGCTTACCCTGCTCCGCAAGATCACCTACCAGGTAGGACGCACCGGCGTAGTGACACCCGTAGCCAACCTCGAACCCGTACAACTGTCGGGTACGGTGGTTCAACGCGCCACCCTGCATAACGAAGACTTTGTCCGCCAACTCGGCATCCGCGAAGGTGACCGCGTATGGGTGGAGAAAGGTGGCGAGATTATTCCCAAAATTACCGGCAAAGCCGAGGATTCGCCCACGGACGCCTCCCCCGTTCCCTACTCCTTCATTTCCGTATGTCCCGAATGCGGCACGCCATTGGTTCGTGTGCCCGGTGAGGCTGCTTGGCGCTGCCCCAACGAAACGGGCTGTCCTCCACAGATACAGGGCAAAATGATTCACTTCGTCTCACGCAAAGCCATGAACATCGACGGCTTGGGCGACGAAACTATCGCATTGCTCTACGAGCAGGGACTCCTTCACGATATCGCCGATATATACAGTCTAAAGTTGGCGGATATAGCACAGCAGGAACGCCTCGGTGACAAGTCGGCCGCCAATATTCTGGCCGGCATCGAGGCCTCCAAGAAAGTACCCTGGCATCGTGTTCTCTTCGCTCTCGGCATCCGTATGGTGGGCGAGACCACCGCGCGCAAAATAGCCAAACGGTTCCTCAGCATCGACACCCTTCAATGGGCGACGATAGAACAGCTGACCTCCATTGAGGACGTCGGCCCGCAAATAGCGGAAAACATCGTAAACTACTTCTTGGACGAGCGCAACCTGAGTATTCTGGTAAGGCTCCGTGAAGCCGGCGTACAAATGGAAAGCGACCAACCCGACGAAACCGCAGCATCCGACCTGTTGGCAGGAAAGACTGTCGTAATAAGCGGCGTATTCAGCCGCCATTCCCGCGATGAATACAAAGCCATCATCGAACAGAACGGAGGCAAAAACAGCGGTAGCGTCAGCCGCAAGACCTCCTTCATACTCGCCGGCGAAAATATGGGACCGGAAAAACGGAAAAAAGCAGAAGACTTCGGAGTTCGTCTGGTGACGGAAGACGAATTCCTCGAGATGATCAATCCTTCCTGATCCGTGTCCGACCATTTGAAATCGTATATTAATAACGGGGAAATGATAGAACACCCCTATTTTTAGAACAGGGGAATTATATTATAGTACCGTCCCTTAAACCATACATAGTATGAACATCAAACTTTGGATATACAACCGACGCAAAGAGCGTCTCCCCAAACGTCAGGTAATCTATCGGAATTGGAGCGATATCCGCACGATAGCGCTGCTCTATACAAGCGATCTCACGGAACGCAATCCCGATATCCGCCGTATGGCGGAATACATGCAGGAAAACAACAAGCATGTCACTCTGATCGGATACGCCGACAAGAAAGAAATCACTTCCCCTATCCTGCCGCAAAGTCGCATTGCCGGACAGAAAGACTTTTCATGGCTGGGATACCCCAATGAAATGCTGACTAGCGATCTGCAGAAACAGAGTTTCGACCTGCTCATCGACCTTACCCAACATCAGTCACTTCAGGAGCGTTATATGGCTCTTTACCTCCGTTCCGACCTCAAAGTGGGACGACGTACCGATGCGGGCGAACTGGATTTTATGATTGAAATGCCCAGCGAAGAGACTCGGGAACAGCTAATGGAAGAAATTGTAAAATACTTAACCCTTATACGCAGCAATGAAACCAATTAAAGGTTTGGGCACCGCCCTTATCACACCGTTCACCGCGACGGGCGAAATCGATTGGCCCGCATTCGACCGACTCCTGAGATTGCAGATTGACGGAGGAGTGGATTTTCTGGTAGTGCTCGGCACCACGGCAGAAGCTGTCACCTTGACCGAAGATGAAAAACGTCAAGTAAGCCGATTCGTAGTGGAACGCACCAAAGGAACGGAAACGGGTCTCGTGCTCGGCATAGGAGGCAACTGCACCGCAGCCGTAACGGAAACGCTCCGCCAATGGCACGACGAATTGCTTCACTACGACGCCATTTTGAGTGTCTGTCCGTTCTACAACAAACCCTCGCAAGAAGGACTATATCGCCATTTCATAGCCGTAGCGGAAGCGTCGCCCGTTCCCGTTATCCTTTATAATGTTCCGGGCCGTACGGGCGTCAACCTGTTGTCTGAAACCGTGATGCGTCTGCATCAAGCGTGCCCGCAACGCATCGTAGGCATCAAGGAAGCCAGCGGCAACATGACTCAGATCCTTCACCTGCTGGAAGAACGTGACCGCCAAGGATTCAGCGACACCCTTTCGATGTTGAGCGGCGACGACGGCTTGGCATGCAGCATCATGCAGGCAGGAGGCGACGGACTGATTTCCGTACTCAGCAACGCATGGCCCGAGATTACGGGCGAGATAGTACATGATTGCAACAGCGGACAGCAGGAGCGGATGCAAAAAATGATATCCCTTCTTTTTAAAGAAGGAAGCCCCGCCGGCATCAAGACCGTGCTGACGCAGATGCGACTAATTGACAATAACCTGCGCCTGCCGCTCGTACCCAATTCGGAAGCCGTACAAGAGGAGATTTGTGCCGAAATGGCAAGGCTGTAAATGGCGTTCTTACTCAAAATAGTAAAAAATACGACAAAAACGACAAAAAGCACAAGAAAAATTTGGTTAATTCGAAAAATTGTTGTAACTTTGCGACGGTTTTTGACGAAAGGTAAGTACACCTTATTATATTTGCTAATCCAAAACACAAAAAATCAACCCTATTATTAACAATTAAACACAAAAGATTATGAAGAAATTCATGACACTTATTTGCGCAATTGCAATCGCATTCAGCGCAAGTGCAAAAGCTCCTGTTGCCACCAAACAGATTGCAGCACAGAAGCAGTCGATCGTTAAGTTGGTTCAACCCCAACAAACTCCCGTGGTTGCTCCCCGCAGCCAAATGAAGGCAGCCGTTCCCGCTCAGAAAATGGCTATGCCCGCCAACGCCACCATGCGTAGAGCTCAAATGGACAACATCAACTTTGTAGCTACTGAAGTACAGGTTGAATTTTATGATGAGGATAACGATGTATTCATCTATCTCGGAGCAGACAACGGAGACAATTTCCGTTTCGACATTGTTGTTCCCGCAGGTGAAACCGATATCGTTACCGGTCAAACCTACACTTTAACCGACATGCTTGCCGATTATTCATGGGGCCAAATGAACGGAGAATATGTGAACTATACTGCAGCTACTATCGTTCGCTCGCTTGATGCAGACGGTAACTTCACCTACAATGCCACCGTTACCGGCGATGATGGCAACGACTACACCATCACTTATGTAAAACGCGAAGCTCCTGCCACCTACGACACCGTTGAGGTTGTAATTCCCGCTACCAATGTAAGAATGACGGACGCCATCGCTGCCATGGGTGCCGTTCAATTCCAAGGTTACAACAACGACTATCTGATTTCTTTCGCTTATGAGACCGCTCAAATCACCGGTACCTACACCCAATGTATGGAGGAATATACCGGCGTATTTAACGCTGACGGAACTGCCCTAATTTCCAAAGTTGTAGAAGCTCACGCAACCGTTACCGCTGCCGGTTCTGACTACACCTGCGACGCTTACATCTATTGCTACGACGGCAATTGCTACCACGCTTCGATGACCTTTGCCGCACCTCAGGCTCTCAACCAGGTTACCATCAATGCTGACAACCTCGTTATCGACGACAGCATGTTCCAACTCTATTTGATGTTCATGGGTTACGGTTTGTTTGATGTAACCGCCAGCGACGCCAACTATTCCGTTGCTCTTTCTATCGAATCGATGGATGCCGTTGACGGCACTTACAGCACCGGTGTTTCGGGCACAATCACCGCTCTTGCAGACAACACACAATATCAAATCTACTCTGTTACCACTCCTATCGTAGTGAACACCGCAACCAGAACGGTTACCGGTAGTGTTCTCTGCTTCGGTGACACCGAATTCACTTTCAACTTCTCGTACACGATTCCCGAACCTACCGAAACCGCTACCTTCACCGGTGTTGACGGCGAATTCTATGATGGCGGCAACGTATTCCAATTCATGGCATACAATGCAGACGAAAGCCAATACTGCACCCTCGCCTTCATGGCCGGTTTGGCAGCAGGCAACTACACCACCGCTGACGCTTATGCAGACTACTGCTACATCGTTGACATCGAAGACGGTGAAGGCGTTGAAGAATACGATCTGATTGACGTTGATGTAACTGTTAGCGTAAATGCTGACGGCACCTACAACTGCAACGGTACCATGCTGACTCAAGCTTACATGGATCCTAGCCGTATAGTTCTGTTCACCATCGTAATGAACAACATCGGCGAATACGAAGAACCCACCGAACTGGAATACGACGCTGAAGACGAAGACTATAGCGAAACCTTCACTCTCGACATGACCGAGATTACTGATTACGTTGCCGACTATAGCGTAATTGAAATCAACGCTGACAACGACAATATGGCACACGTAGCTCTCGAGTTCAACACCACCGAAGGTCTCCACGACGGTCAATTCGACATCAATGAATCCGGTGCAGAGAACACCTTCACCGCTGCTGTTGGCGTTCAAGACGGAAGCGTATATCCCAGCTTCGCAGGTTATACTGATGAAGAAGGTTACATCACCACTCCTATCTGGTTCATGGTTGGCGGTTCTGTAACCGTTAAGATGAACGGTGACGAGTTGCAAAGCCTCGTTGTAAACGCAGTTAACTCTTACGGTCGTTACATCCACGTTGAGATCAACGCTACCGGTACCGCTCTTGGCGAGACCAAAGCTGAAGTAAACGCAGAGAAAGTGATCCGCAACGGTCAACTCGTTATCCGTCGCAACGGTCAAGAGTTCAACGCTCAAGGCGCAGCTCTCTAATCAAGCTATTGGACAGAGCGACGGATTAAAATCCACGCTCAATAAATAATCCAAATTTACCCATCGGGGCTCGTGAAATTCACGGGCCTCGATTTTTGACATTAGGACCACAAAAAAAGAACACCTGCAAAGCCGATCGAGATATCGCATCCTTGAATTATCCGAATATCAACCGAGAGACATCATTATATCAACCTATTGCATCCCTTCGGTAACGTATCGGTTATCTTACGTTTAGGTCTCGAAATAAACAGGAAACGGGTATAGGGCAAAGAGGCATACGAGGGAAGTGGAATTTGAGGTTTAGGAAGACAAAACGAGACGTAGAAACACAAAAGAACAGCAAGGGTGCAGTATTGACAAAAGGATAAAGGAACGACCTTCAAAAAAAACAGAGAGAGACATATCAAGAAACAGCAAGGAAGTACAAGTGACAGACGGTCAAAAAAAAACAGCGGCAAGCGAGAACGAAGAAAAAATCACAGCAAAAATAAAATTCATTCAATTCGTACATAAAATTTGCATAATTCAAAAAAAAGCAGTAACTTTGCAGCGGATTTAGTTTTGTTTGGAAAACAAGCCGAACGAAAGACTGATGTCCCTGCAAGACTCGAATTACCAACGGCAAACTTGGATTGCAAACAGCAAATTCGGATTGCAAACGGACAAAGAAGAAAAATAAATTGATGTAAAACAAATAACCTTCCATCAACATGAAACACCTCATCTCCCTTGCATGCGCATTGATGCTTTGTTTGAGCACTTATGCGATTCCTTCCCACAGTATTCAGCAGATGCCAAAAGGCAATGTGTATGATTACGACATCATTGACTTCAACACCCGCTTTTATGCAGAAGAGGGTAATTTTCTGCAGGTCAATATGACGGATGAGGACTACACCTACACGTTCCACTTCGTATTCGAGAACATGACCGAGTTGCAGCCGGGGACCTATACGTTGGACGATATGGGCGGCGATCCCAAAAGCGACTACAATTACGGCAAATACCTGAACGGACCTATCTATGTGGAATACGCGGAAGCCACCCTCACCTATTCGGTAGACTCCACGGGACGCCGTTTCGCTTCTGCAATCATCGTTTCCGATGAAGGCGACACCTACAATCTTCATTATTCCGACCGCGTGATACCGGATGTTTATAATGACGTGGATATTACGATGACTTATGTGAAACTGATAGATTACACGAAGAACGAATCGCTCTTCCAATTCCAGGCAGCCAACGACACGGCCGACTGTTTTCTGGCTCTTCAATCGCGCACTATCCCCGGCGAGTATGACATCAACGACCTCTATTTCGGTTACGGACTATACAACTACCTGTATGTAAACGACGTGCTGATTGAGATATGCGACTTCAGCGCCACAATAACCGCCGGCTCCAAAGCGGGCGAATACAACTGTCTGGCCCACTTCTACTGCTACGACGGCAACTGCTACAACGTAACGATGAACTACGAAGTACCCGAGATTGTTGATACCACCACGATCGTATGCACCAATATGGACTTCCGCCCGTATATGTACGCAGGCAGCGTTTTCGGTTTTGAGTTGAACGCATCCAACAACGACTACTCCATTTATATCATGATGTATGTATCCGCCGGAACGGTTGACGGCATCACTCTGAAGGACTCGGAAGGACGAGTGATAGACCTGCACAGCGACGAACTGACCGTACGCAGCCCGATTAAAGCCTCGGGTTGGGCTCTCACCTACGACGGACATTATTATATACTGGACCTCTCGCTCTCTTTGCCCGAACCGACCCGAACTCTTGAACTGGATATCGACGCCCAGTATTTCGACGCCATCGATACCGACAATTTCTTCCAACTGGTAGGCAACGACCCGACCGGCACGTATTATGTTTCAATCGAGTGCTACTCGTATAATATAACGGGGCATTTCAACGAGGACTATATGGAACCGGCCTTCTCGTATATCGGCATATTGGACGAGACGGGCGAATACCTGTACGGCAAATTCCGTATTCTGAGTTTGAGTCTGGACATGGTTGACAATCACGACGGCACCTACTCCGCAACGGCCGACATACTGTCGCAACGGGAAGAAGACCCGACCGACTATCCGCGTTTCATACTGAACATGCCCAACATGACCGACTACAACGGGACGGCTCTTGACCAATTGTCGGGCGACTCACAAGCAGATGTAAGCAAACAGATCAAGGACGGCCGACTGCTGATTATCCGCAACGGACGGACATATGACGCTTTGGGTCAACTGATCCATTGATTCACTTGCAGCAAATAACAAAAAACAAGGAAACAACCTATAAACAAATAAACATTATGAAAAAAATCTTCACCACTTTCGCCATCCTTTGCGCAGCCCTTTCAATCAACGCAGCCGCTTTGGACACCGTAGAAGTAATATGCAACAACGTATTCCATTTTCACAACGAGAATGACAATCCTTATGCCGACCCCAACGATCCCAACGACTGCTGGTTTGAGATTATCGCCCAAAGCAGCGACATGTATTATTCCGTCAATATTACGATCAATTCAAAGACGATTGTGGGTACTTACGGACCAGAGGATTTCGACTATACTTACAGCAATATTCAACGTAACGGCAGCCAACAAGAGATAAAAAGCGCCCACGGAAGTGTAACCGAAAACAACGGCAACTATTTCTTTGATATGTTTTTGGATTGCGCGGACAGCATTTACCACGTATTTATCAGCCACGGCAGTCAACTTTACTACACCGGCGATGTGCCCAATGCCGACTACGGAGCCACTTTCCAATGGGATGACGTAGAGATGGACGATCAATATTTTGCCGAATATCAGATTATCGAGTTGAACGCCATCAACGAATACGACCAAACCGTAGGTCTTGAATTCCGCGTGACCGAACTGATGGATGACGACTACATGATTCCCGCCGCTACTTATACCATCGGGCGCACCGGTATCGCTCCCGAAGTAACCGCTTCTCAAGGTTTGATCGGTGAAGGCGTAACCCGCTCGTTTGCCGGCTACCGCACCAGCGACGGTTATCTGGATATGCCTACATGGTATTTGATAGAAGGAACGGTGAAAGTGACCCGCAGCGGTGAGAACATTGACATCGAAGTGAACGCCACCAACTCGGCCAACCGCACGATTCATGTGATTGTATCCAACCACGGAACCGGTTTGACGGACATCCGCGCCGCCAAAGAGCCGTCCGAGAAATTCATCCGCAACGGGCAACTGATTATCCGCCGCAACGGGCAGGAATACAACGCCCAAGGAGCCGTGCAGCAGAGCTGCAATTGATTGACTGATTGAATTATTGAATTATTGACTGATTGATTTTTCATAAAGGGAACGTCATCTTCTCCCGTTGCGATGAGGGGCATGAAAAATGCGTACTTTTGCAACCGAAAAGGAAATTGAATCTATGAAGAAAATATTTATTATTTGCATTCTGGTGATTTCATCACTCGTTGCAGCCGCAGAAGACATCAATGTGGTATGCGATAAATACGTGGTTCAACAATTCCAAACGGAAACCACAGATACGCTCAACTACTATGTCACCCTCTCCAACGAGCACTATACGTTCGCCCTTGATTTGTATTTGACGGATTCGTTGGCGGAAGATGTAGTATATACGCTGGAAGATTGCAGCGAAGAATACTCGAAAGGAGGCGATTATTACACGATGAATTATATCTTTTATGACAGCCTCTCGTTCTCGTTCACGTTGGATGCCAACCAGCGCAAGCACGTGGCAGCCACCATTTACAGCAGCAACCTGAATGTATATCACCTCACCTACGACCAGGATCCTCTGCCCGTGGCAACGGATACGGTGGAAGTGATGATTCCCAACGCCCAATTGACCGATTATACGGCCAGCGGTGTCTTCCAAATATACGGATATTCGGCAGACAAGGATTACTATATCACGCTCGCGTTCTATTCCTACGAACTGACAGGGCACTACTCGATGGATGATCTCTATATCGATTATTCGCGTATTGGATATAACATGAACAGCACCAAAGACGAAGCGAATATCCTCGATATTCAAGCCGACGTGACGACCGAAGGCGGAGATACCCGCTTGACAGGCTACGTATTGGGGGATAACAGCATTTGCTATCATGTAGTGTTCACCACCTCAGCCACTGCACTCCCGTTGACGGAAAGTGAAAAAGCGTACGCCGTGAAACGGATAGAAAACGGACGACTGGTGATCAGTCGCAACGGACGGGAGTATAGCGCAGACGGAGCCGTGCAGCATAGCTGCAACTGATTGATTTATTGACTGATTGACTTATTACATAGACAATTATTGGAAATAAGGTAAAAACCTTTTTATAAACAAACTAATTATTAACAAAAAACACAAACAACATGAAAAAACTGTTTAGTTTTGCATGCATGGCCATGGCAATCGCAGCCGTAATGAGCTCATGCCAACCTGAAGTGAAAGTCAATTCGTTGACTATTGCCGAAAAACTGAATGTAGAAGTAGGCAAAACCGCCACTATCAAGGCAACCGTAGATCCCGCAGATGCCGTTATCACCTGGAAAAGCAGCGACGAAAGTATCGTTACCGTAGCTGACGGCGTAGTTACCGGCGTAGCTGTAGGTACCGCCAATGTTACCGCTTCCGCAGGCGACCTGCAGAAAGTATGCAAAGTGACCGTAGAAGAAGCCGGTGTCATTGTAGTAGAAGCTCCTGTAACTGCATTAGACGATTTCACCGAGGACGAAGGTTGGTGGCAGGCCACTATTGAAACCGAGGATTATGTATTCAATCTGTGCTTCAATTCCGATCATCTGGCAGGCACCTACACCACAGCCGAGATGGATGGTCAATACACTTGGGGTATGGATTCAGAAAGCAGTTTCAACTTCACCAGTTGCGAAGGTACCGTAACCGTAAACGGTGAAATTGTAAATCTCGATTTCCGTGCCGTTGCTGACAACGACCTCAAGTTCCACCTCATTCTCTCATACGACCCCAACGGACCTCTTCAATACGATGTAACTGACGCTGATTTCAACGCCAATTTCACTTGGGGCGACATGCAACTCGACACTCAATACCTGACCGACTACGGTGTATTGAACCTTGTAGCCACCAACGCCAATAACGAAACCGTTGTTCTCCAATTCTTTGTAGCCAACACCGTTGACGACGCTCTCATGATTCCTGACGGCACCTATCCTATCAACCGTAGCGGCGCAGCTCCTTCCGTAACCGCTTCTGAAGGCGTCAGCGGCTCCAGCGTAAGCGCATCGTTTGCCGGCACCCGTGATGCTGAAGGTTATATCGATGAAGTATGGTTTATGGTTGAAGGCAATGTAACCGTAGCTCGTAGCGGCAGCAACGCCACTCTTACCGTAAATGCCACCAACTCGGCAGACCGCACTATCAACGCCACTATCAGTGGTGCTACCCGTCCCAGTGCTCCCGCACGTGCCAATGCCAACCAATTCCGCAGCGCAAAACGCATGAACGTTCGCGTACGTTAAGCCGTAAAGGAAAAGACAAGGACAAGGCACCTTTTTGTGCTGTAGCCCGATGTCAATCTGATCAATAGGAAGTCCGCCCCGAAAGGCGGGCTTCTTGTTTGCAGTCAAGAGATAGGGGGAAAAGCGTCTCCAGCCGAGGCATACGCACTACTTAGATGTGGCACAAGCATGCAGAATAGGAATGATTAGGCACTTTATGCTTTTAAAATTTGCTCAGTTCATTTTTTTATTGTACCTTTGCAGTCGGATTATGCCATGCATTGGCATTATATCCTTTTATCCGTACAAAACGGCAAAACAACAAAAATAATTAAAACAAATATTCACAATTAATCATTTCAGGCTAAATGAAAAAGATTTTCTCATTGATGGTTGCCATGCTCCTCATCGGTTCGATGCAGGCAGTCAACCTCACTTCTGTCGGCAATAAGGCAGGAATGTTGCGCAACGAGCGCGCAGCGCAAATCGTAGAGCGTCAGGCCGCCAAGAAAGCAGTTATGACCCGAATCGCCCCCAAACACAGGGCAATCGCTGACGTACAGACTTATAATGTAGTAGTAGATCGGATTTATGTCGACAACTACAGTTGGGATGACTCCTACAACTACCTCATCACCCTGAGCGGTGTTGACAGCAACACGGGCGACTCAATCTGGATGGCTCTTGACTGCTATCCCACTACCAAACCATGGGCAGCAACCTACACAACCGACGACGGCTCACTGAGCACATGGAGCGGACTGAACAACTCCACCTCCGGTACATCAGAATGGCTTCTCGACGATGGAGAGACCATCAGTCAGTTCAGTTTCACTCTTGACAGCCCCGAATATTACAGCGTTAGCGGAACGCTCTACGGCGATGAAGGCGGTATCTACAACCTCAGCGGCTCCAATATTTTCTATCCGGACCCACAAAGCTACGAATTGACGGGTATCAAATGGCAAGAAGACTCGATGTCAGGCGAAGAAGGCGAACAGATTTTCGCCCGCCTCACCACTATTGACAATACCTACTTCCAATTTGTCATCAACCTGGGTATCGGGCAATCGGCAATGGCTCTCGGAGAGGAATATACCATCGACGACTGCGATTTGGAATACACCGCAGGGTATCGCAATCATAGTTTGATTTATCCCGCCGAAATCAGTTTGACCAAATATCAAACCACAACCGGCAAGGACAGCATTATCCTTCACTTCGTTGCTGACAACGACGACACGTATGACGTAACCTACGTCACTCCCACGTTGCCCGAAACGTTCACCGAAGTGGATATGATCGCCAACACAGCCAAACTATATGATTACACCGCAACAGACGGCGTCTTCCAATTCCTCGGTGTAAGCGAAGATGGCGAGTGGAACCTCTCAGTGGCTGTATACAGCAACCATTTGGCAGGTACTTATACTGCCAGCGAAGTATGCGAGCCCTTCACCTATATCGGCATGTCGGACCTGACCGTGGACCTCACGCTCGACTACGGACGAATCGAGAATATCCAAGTAACGGCCGGTACTGAAGCAGGCGACTATATCTGCCGCGCCGACCTATATTGCTACAACGGTAACCTTTATCATGTAACCATCAATCACGTCCGTCCTGCCGTGCAGGAAACCGTGAATTTCAATGCCAACAACCTCAAGATTTATCCCGACAGCGAATTCGGCAATGTAGCTTATGCCCACAATGACACGTATGATTTCGGTATGGCATTGCCTGAAATCAAGAGTGCATATGCAGCAGGCGAGTTGAACGCAAACGCCCAGATCCGTGCCACCGGAGAAGATCTGGAGGTATACGAAACCAACGCTTTCCAACTCAGTTACGACCAGAATCAGGTGCCCACGCTGACGGGTAGTTTCCTAACCACCGACGGCACCCTCTATAACTGCAATTTCACCTATGTAAAACCGACAGCTACCCGTCAGGAGACCTTGACCGTAGCCACCGCTAACGGCGAATTGCGCGAAATGGGTGACGGCTTCCTGGCACAAGGTTACAACGCCGACAGCACCAAGTTCATCGCCGTATACGTCACCAGCGAGCAAGTGCCCGGCACCTACGCCATCAACGACCTCTCCGTATTCGACACTTATCTGCAGGAAGATGCCGACAGCTATTGGAACAGCGTATATTTCGACCCCGAAGACGCCCAACTTTCCGTAACCGTTGAGCAGAACGGCGAATGGGATATCGCTCATATCACCGGTACGATGCTCTTCCTCAGCCAGCAGGACGAAACGGATATTCCCATGTATACCCTCGATATGACGGTGCGCATCAAACGCGGACTTTATATGGACGAAGAGGACAACGATTTCGTAGAGGTTTACACCACCGACGAAATCACAATGGTGGACCATTCGGCAACCGAAGGTTGGATACTTGTACAAGGCAAGAACGCTGATGACAAGTCGTTCGCTATAGTCTTCTTCACCGAAGAAGCCGATTCTCAAATCACGCTGCCCGAAGGTGTTTACACCTTTGCCGACACCCAAGCCAACGGCACCGTCTTCCAATCACCCGGGATGGATGCCAGCGGAATGAGCGCACAGGCTTCGTTTGCCGCCACCACCAATGTGCTCGGTTTCATCATCGGCAACCCTTGGTTCATGGAAAGAGGTCAAGTGACCGTCAGCAACGTAGAAGGCGTGCTCACCATCGCCATCCAAGCCAAAAACTCGTACAACCGCAATATTTTGATCGGTGTCAACTGCGATGCCCCCGAGGCATTGCCCGACGGACTCAACACGATTAGCAGCGAGTGTCAAACAGCCGAGAAGGTCATCCGCAACGGTCAACTGATTATCCGCCGCAACGGACGTGAATACAACGCTCAAGGCGCCATGCAGCATAGCTGCAATTGATTGACTGATTGATTGTTCATAAAGGGAACATCATCTTGCATCACCAACAACGGGTCGGCTTCGGCTGACCCGTTTTGTTTGCGTGAAAAGGAAAGGATAAGAAGAAATTTGCTGTCAAGCGGCATTATTTTATTTGCATATATCAAAAAAAAGAAGTAACTTTGCGCCAAAATTTAACATTTACGCTTATGAAACGCATTCTGTCGGCCATTTTCGCCCTGGTATTGCTGCTATCGTCGGGTCAAGCTGCCCTTGTCAACTCAATTTCTTCGCTGCATCAAGCGCGCCCTGCCATGGTGCCATCAGCCGCTCATCAGGGAAATCCTCAAGCCGCCCGTTATACGGCGGACACCTACGAATTCAGTATCCCCGACTATCAAGCCATCTATTGGCCCGACTACGACATGCTGCAAGTGACCATGCAGGAGACCGGAGGCAAGTGGACTTTCTATTTCGCGTTTGATGGTATGCACAAACTACATCCCGGGCTCTATACTCTGCCCGACATGAATCCGAACTATTCGTTCGCACAAGACACCGAAGGCAACTGGTTTCGCTATACCACGGCCTCCTTTACCTACACCGTTGACGAGGAAGGTGTGCGCCGACTGGATATCACAGTAAGCGACCATACGGGACACACGTATCATATCACGTTCTCCGATCCCGTTCGCCCCACTTCATTCAAGGATGTCTATCTTACGATGAACGACGTCACCCTCACCGACCGTGCTGCCGACATGCAAGCCGTTCAGTTGCAGGGTTCGACCGACAAATACGAAGCCGGGTTCGCACTCACAACTGGCAACAGCGACATCTGCGGCTCCTACGAAGTGAGCGATCTCTACTACAAATGGGACTACACCTACCTCAACTATCGTGGCGAGCGGCTCATGCTTTGCGACTTCAACGCGCAAGTGACGGCAGGCGCTGAGCCCGGTGAATTCAACTGCCTGCTCACCTACTATGCCTATGACGGCAATTGCTACCACGTGACAATGAACTACGACATCCCCACCGTAACCGACACTATAGATATCGTATGCACCAACCTCCAGTTCCAGCCCATGTATATGTACGGTTCGCTGGTCGGCTACGTATTGGAAGCGTCGAACCGCAGTTATACACTTCAACTACAAGTGTCGTATTTCCAAGGCATCTACCAGGGGGCACTGCTTGAAAAAGGGAGAGAGGGAGCCGTGGAACTCTTCACCGACCGCTTCACGTTGACCAACCGTACATCCGCTTCAGGTTACGCCATCGGGACTGACGGAACATATTATCGTTTCGCCCTTTCGTGCGCGATGATAGAGCCCACGCGTAGGGATACGCTCACAATGGCAGCACAGTCGTATGACGGCACCGACGAGCATTTCTTCGAGTTGTTCGGGCCCGACACCACCGGCAACTATTACGCCACGTTAGATATCCGTTCCGACAGGCTCACGGGTACATTCAGCGAAAACGACATCAACTACGAATACACCTATATCGCTCTTGTTGATTCAGAGGGAATGATGATTGATCAATTAGAGATTTGGTCGATGTGTCTTCAGACAGAAGAAGTCCCCGACGGACATCTCACGGGAACGGCCACTTTAATCACTCAAAGCCTGTCCAATCCGGATGAAGTGACGCAGCTCACCCTGCTATTCCCGAGCACAACGCCTTTCATTCCCGACCCTCATCTAGAGTATGACACCGACCGCGATTACGACGAAACCATGCAGGAGGCCTATATCGACCTGCAGTACGTCACCTCCTACGGCATCATATACGTGGACGGCTACGGTGCCAACGGCGCCACCTGTACGTTGGGCTTTGCCGCCACCCATCTGACGGAAGGAGAGTTCACCTATAGTGCGGACGGCTCCACGGTGGGCATTGCCAGTCCGGGCTATCAGTTGGGCAATGTATATCCCTCGTATGCCGGTTATTTCGGTGAGGACAACAAGCTGCGTGAAGAGCTATGGTTTATTGAGGAAGGAACGGTTACGATTGAGAAGAATGACGGTCAAATCAACCGCATCGAAGTGGAGGCGCTCAATTCCTATGGCAGACGGGTTCATATATTGTTGACGGATATCATCACTTCCTTGGATTCAGTCATATCCGAAGGGCCAGAGGCGGAGAAACTTATCCGCAACGGTCAACTGATTATCCGCCGCAACGGACGTGAATACAACGCAGAAGGCGCCGTGCAGCATAGCTGCAATTGATTGACTGATTGAATTATTGACTGATTGATTTTTCATAAAGGGAACGTCATCTTGCATTACCAACAACGGGTCGGCTTCGGCAGACCCGTTTTGTTATCGTAAAAGGTTGAAAGTTTGCGTGTACTTCTACGTAAAACAGAAGGTCAAAGATAAAAATTGCCACTTTGCGGTATTGTTTTGGTAAAAAAAGTGGATTTCTCTTGCAGCAACGGTTTTTTTTTTGTACCTTTGCAGCGGATTTTAGGGTCTAAGAATTAACCGGGCAAAAATGGATGCCCAAATACAAACCAACAAACTAAAAAACGACCATGAATATTGTTCGTAAAGAGATTAAAATGGCGGACGGCCGCGTTATCACGCTGGAAACGGGCAAGCTCGCCAAACAGGCTGACGGCGCCGTAATGGCGACGCTCGGCAACACGATGATTTTGGCCACTGTATGTAGTGCCAAAGATGCCGTTCCCGGAACCGATTTTATGCCGCTTACCGTGGAATACAAAGAGAAATTTGCCTCCGCAGGCCGTTTCCCCGGCGGTTTCACCCGTCGTGAAGGCAAAGCCAGCGACTATGAAATTTTGATTGCCCGTCTTATCGACCGTGCACTCCGTCCCCTTTTCCCCGCCAATTACCATGCAGAGACGTTCGTTAACGTAACGATGTACTCGGCAGACGGAATCGATATGCCCGAAAGCATCGCCGGCTTGGCAGCATCAGCCGCCTTGGCCTGCTCGGATATCCCCTTTGAGGGACCTATCTCCGAAGTACGTGTAGCCCGCGTTGACGGTGAGTTCGTAATCAACCCCACTTTTGAGCAATGTGAGAAAGCCGACCTTGAGTTGATGGTAGCAGCAACTTTGGATAACATCATGATGGTGGAAGGCGAGATGAAGGAAGTGCCCGAAAGCGTTATGTTGGATGCCATCCGCGCCGCTCATGAGGCCATCAAGCCTCAGTGCCAGGCTCAGTTGGAGATGATGCACGAATACGGTAAGGACGTGAAACGCGAATATTGCCACGAGGTGAACGATGACGAGTTGCGTCAAGCAGTTCATGATTTCTCGTATGCCCGTGCATATGCCCAAGCCACCAGCGCCGATACCGACAAGCACCACCGTGAGGCCATGTTCTCGCAGATTTGCGAAGATTTCAAGACCGAACGTCTGGAATATATGCAACAGCGTGCCGAAGTTCTCGGCGTAGAAGTGGACGATGTAGCCGCGATGGTAGACCGTTACTACCACGATGTAGAGAAAGAGGCCATGCGTCGTGCCGTATTGGACGAAGGCAAGCGTCTAGACGGGCGCACCACGACCGACATCCGTCCTATCTGGTGTGAAGTAAGTCCTCTGCCCGGCCCTCACGGCAGCAGTATCTTCACGCGTGGTGAAACCCAATCCCTCTCCACCGTGACCCTCGGAACCGCCCGTGACGAGAAGATTGTGGACGAAGCGCTTATCCAAGGCAGTGAGAAATTCCTGCTCCACTATAATTTCCCGCCCTTTGCAACGGGAGAAGCAAAGGCTCAACGCGGTGTAGGGCGTCGTGAAATCGGTCACGGCAACTTGGCATGCCGCGCATTGAAGAACATGATTCCCGAAGATTATCCATACAGTGTCCGCGTGGTGAGCGATATTTTGGAGTCCAACGGCTCGAGTTCGATGGCTACGGTATGCGCAGGCTGCCTTGCCCTGATGGACGCCGGTGTACCTATCAAGAAACCCGTGAGCGGTATCGCGATGGGTTTGATCAGCGAATGCAAAGGAACCAAATACGCTATTTTGAGCGATATTCTGGGTGATGAAGACCACCTGGGCGATATGGATTTCAAGACCACCGGTACTCGAGACGGTTTGACCGCCTGCCAGATGGATATCAAGGTTGACGGTTTGAGCTACGAGATCCTGGAGAACGCCCTTGCCCAGGCTCACCAAGCCCGTATGTATATTCTCGACAAGATACTGGAGACCATGCCGGCTCCCCGTCCCGAGCTGAAGCCTCATGCCCCCCGCATCACCACTTTCTATATTCCGAAAGAGATGATCGGTGCAGTGATTGGCCCCGGCGGTAAGATTATCCAAGGCATCCAGGCCGAAACAGGCGCGGTGGTATCCATCGACGAGGACGAGAAAGGCGGCAAAGTGGAAATCGCCAGCAACAATGGTGAATCGATGGCAGCCGCAATCGCCAAGATCCGTGCTATCGTTGCATTGCCCGAAGTGGGTGAGACGTATGAGGCAACCGTCCGCAGCATCATGCCTTACGGCTGCTTTGTAGAGTTCATGCCCGGGAAGGAAGGTCTGCTTCATATCTCCGAGATTGATTGGAAGCGTTATGAAACGATGGAAGAAACCGGTTTGAAAGAAGGCGACAAGGTGACGATCAAGTTGCTTGAGATAGACGAGAAGACGGGTAAGTTCCGCCTGAGCGCTCGTGCTCTGAAGGAGAAGCCGGAAGGCTATGTAGAGCCAGAGCGTCCAGCCCGCCAGGACCGTGGTCCGCGCCCGGAACGTCGTGGTCCGCGCCCCGAACATAAGGATCGTGGTAACCGTGATTTTGAAGGTGACAGTGCCCGTTTGGACCATCGTCATTAATTCCGCATAAACCCAAAAAAGGAAAGGTCATCCTTTCCTTTTTTTGCATAATCAGTCAATTGTCGCCTCATGGCTATCTGCGTAATATAGTCAAGGTAAACGTAAATATCAAATATTAATTATATGAAACACATTTCCCTTCTCTTTCTTCTTTTATGCTCCACATTATTGGTGAGAGCCGAAGTCATCAATATCACCATCGATACGGAGGTGGATTATGCCGACCGCACATACGACATGAACGCGTATATGTTTGCGGGCTACAACAGTGAATTCACGTATGCAGCAGGTGTGTATATGCAGGCCAACAGCATGTTAGGCACGAGCACGAAGATGTCAGAGCGTTCGATGAACTATGTAGGCACGGTGGACGGTTATGTATATTTCACCTCGGTGAGTTGCACGGTAACAGCCACGGAAGTGGGTTATACAGCAGTGGCGGATTGTGAGGATGCAGACGGAAACGAATATCATATCACATTTATCTACGATGAGACGAAGGGAATGGCATTTGATACGCCCGATCGTCCTTTCGCCTCGGAGTATCAGTTGGAAGACTGCATTATCTCCAACAATTTCGAGTATATGGGCTATGTAGGAATATATGCAGACAATGTGGAGACGGCATTAAACCTGGTGGTATATGTAGCCGACACAACGGCCTCTTTCCCTCATATTCCTCAGGGTCGTTACGAGGTGAACGAGTCGATGGAATCCGGATCGGTATTGGCCTCGTCGGGAGTGACAGAGAATGCGGTATATCCTTCGTATGCATGCACACAGATAGTGGAAGACGGTCACACCTATTCATTTGAGAACTGGTATATCCGTTCCGGTTATCTGTTGGTTACGTCGCATCGTTATATATTGCATGCGTATAATTCATACGGTCAGAAGATTACAGCTCGGATATATTTGGATAACGAGCCAGATCCGGACGACATAGAGGAGCCCGACGGATTGAATACCCTCACGTCCTCGTCCGATTCAGCCACCAAGCAGCTTCAAGACGGTAGAATTGTGATTACGGTTGACGGCCGCTCCTACGACATTCTCGGCAGAAAATTGTAAGAAGCGAGAAGTATGATAAAAGAAGGCAGTCTTAATTTTCGATAAGACTGCTTTCTTCTTTTTTATATGCATACTTAAATCACTCCTTCTCCCCTTCTCTTTATTTGATGACTACGGAGGTGCTTGACCAAAACATATAAGGCTGACAAAAACAACATAAATAGAACCGGTACATCACCTACGGGAGCAGATTGTGCTCCAGGCTCCAAAGGCCCGTCATTTCCGGTAGTTTGATCGCCGAACGGATTGGAAGTCGACTGACGGGACAGCTGTCCTGTTAGTGTATATAATTCTTGCGGCTCATCTCCATAAGGTTTATCCTGACTTGGTTGATTCACTTCCAGAATATTAGATCGGGTCTGAAAAACAGAATCCACCGACCAAGTTTCAGTCGCTTGCAAGAATTGTCCGAAAAAGCAACAGCAAAGTAGCGCCATAGTAGCGCCACCTTTCGCTAATGTCATCATGTTCTTTACTAACTTTATCCGCATTTTCATTTCATCACTGAATTGCCCAAAACATCAAAACACCTGTCTCCACGCCGGATATACAGGTTATTGAGATAAATAAATTTATAAGGAACTGCACTATCCTCGCAATAAGCATTCAAATCCGTCGGTTGCGCCGGTGCAAAAGAGAGTGATAATGAGAAACGTGAATCGTCCTGCAACGGATTGGATGTAAACGAATAACTATCTTCCAGCAGATTGGTGGTTGTGCCGGTTTGCGAATCTATCAAATCGGCACGTTGAAGCGACGGGGACGAAGACCTCAGAAGCGAAATGCTATAGGAGGCAGTATCCGGAAGCCTGATTCCCAAGGGGATCAATAATGCCTCTGAATAGGGCAATGCATTGAAGGCCAGCCTTTGATCGTCCGCCAATGAATACATCGAAAGTGAGCATCCAGATCCGAACATTTTTTCAAGGTCGGCTCCTATCTCGTAGTCAATGGAAAACAAATCGGATAACAACACCGTCGTTCGGTCCGTCCGATCGTTGGCGTCGTTCGCAAGAGCTATAGTGAACCAGGTGGTATCGCTACAAACGGAGTCCATTATGTCCGAACGCAACAAAGACGGTTGCTCGTCACACAATGAAATAAAATCGATCTCTGCATCTTCGCACATCTGAACAAAAAACGACGTAAAAGGCTCCAGCGGCGTTTCAGAGGCTAAAGTCTGAACATAGGCGCTGAAATCATATAGCGGAATCGTAACATAGGGTACGGAAGCCTCGATTGTGGACGAACCGAAAAACGGTGACCCTATCATGTTCCAGCCTTTGTGACGCGATTCGATATTCAAATCTTGCCCATATGCATAAACGGATGCGGTACCTTTGTTTGAGCCCGATATTGTGGTTTGCTCTCCATTGGTGGTCCAGGCATTGTCAAACGTCATCTCAAACCTAATTACCGCCACTTCCCCTACGGGAACGGCTTTTATCACATACCCTTTTGTAGGCAACAACGTGTCGTCGGACGCCACGCCCGACCAGTTGCCCGTATCCGCAGCTCGGCTGGCACGGCTTGCCCCATCGTATTCCATAATGATGATCTGCCCCGTGCCGTCTTCGCGATACGTGGCATACTCGTTAAGCCAGTCTTCCGCATAACGTACATGATATCCCTCCGTATTGGCCGTACCGCCCGTACCGCCGTCTATCGCCACGGCAAACGGAAGCGACAACGGATAATACGCATCGGCGTCTATCGCATAATCGAAATAGACGGCATCTTCTTCTTTCTCCAACGAACCCGTACCGGCTATGTCAAGATGAGGCAACTGAAACTTGCTCTTGTCCTCGTTCCAACCGCCTTGCAGACTTATCGATTGGCAATGCAACGTTGCCCCCTCCTCGATTTTCAGCCTGCCGCCGCCTGAGATGCTGATTCGGCGGACACTCGCCGTTTCCGTCACTGTCAGTTCTCCACCTTCTGCTATTATGAAATCCGTGCCGCTCAAATCATCCGAACCGAAATCCGCCAGGCTACGGCTGTCGCTGATCACGATCGGTTCCGACTCCCATACGGCAACCGCTTCCACGTCATGTGCCAATATATACGCATCGCCCGGCATATAACGGCTACCCTGGATGTCCCAATACAGGAACTCCCTTTCTTCATCCGTCGCCGAGGGCAATACCACGCTCTCGCCCACTTTCGAGGCGCTTATGCCAATCATATCTCCCGCATTGCTGAACGATAACGTGGCTGATGGAGCTAACGAAAAGTCGGTCGAGTAATCTGAATACCACACCTCACGAGGCTGCACGCCCACTACGATGTCATCCACATACACACGATATGCGGTCTCGAATGATGAACTCCAAGCTGATATACGTATATAGACGTCCTGCACCTCCGGCAATGGGTACGAATACTGATATTTGTCGCGAAATCCCGTTATGTTGGTATAATCCAACAACGTTGTCCAATTCACGCTGTCGTTAGAATACTCGATCGCGTACGTTACCGCATCGTTCGTGTTGGCTATATATACCGACAGGCTGTCCACGTCCCTTATCTGTTGACTGGTGAGAAACGCCCGGCCTTGATAGGTCTGCTTGTTGTAAGGTTGCAGCACCAATGCTTTTGATCCCATCCTGTATACCACATCCGTTATGTCGGTAACAGCACCGTAATTCACCGTCCATTGAGTCCAGTCGTTGTGGAGATATCGGACGGCTTTCTGATAATTGGTATTTACTGCATAACCCGCAAAGTCCTCTGCATATTCTGTATCGTCACCTTCTATGACCTTCCCGCCGTTTATGCTAGCATACACCGCATACAGGGTTGTATCTTCCGTAAAGCGAACCGATTGAAGGTCTTTTATCAATCCCGCGGGCTCAGACTGAACGGCATTCGGGTTGGGATCATAACTCCAGCCTACGAATCGTCGCCCTTTCTTCGGAGCTTTGGCGTAATAATCCAAGTTCCCCAAACTGTCGGTACTGACCACCGTCAACACATTGTTTTGATTCAGTGTCACCTGAGCCGCATTACCTATAAACGCATAAAATGGCAGCAAAATCAATATCGCTATTTTCTTAACTTTTCCCATTTTTCTTTTTTTATTAGAGGATGAATTTGAGGGAGAGGATGGCTGTGAGGATGAGCATCGGCCACGAGAGCTTGCGCATGCCCGAGGTGAAAAGATTGGTAAGGCAATAACAGATCATACCCAAAACAATGCCGTTGGCAATGCTGAAAGTGAACGGAATAACCAACATAGTAACCAATGCCGGCAAGGTCTCCGAGAAATCACTGCTGCTCATCAAATCCTTGGTACAACTCAACATACCAACTCCCACCAATACCAATGCCGGACCTACCGCAACCCCCGGAACCGCCAAAAACAACGGCGCCATGAACAAGGACAAGACAAAGAAAAATGCCGTGAAGACCGACGTCAACCCCGTGCGTCCCCCCATACGGATACCCGCCGACGACTCCACGTAAGTGCCCACCGTAGAAGTGCCCAACACCGCTCCGGTGACCGTAGCCACCGCATCACTCAACAAAGCACGGTTCATCACCCCTTGATTCAACTCCCCCGTACTGCGCCCCAACGCCATCAAGGTACCCAAAGTATCGAACATGTCCATAGAGAGCAAGGTGAGCACCAACAAGAGCATATCCATCGAGAAAATCTTATCCCACTGAAAAGCACAGAAGACCGGACTCAACGAAGGAGGCAGGGAAAAAACAGGCGCCGACAGATGAGTGACCCCTAAGGGAATACCCGCCAACGTGACCACCACAATACCGATAAGCAACGAGCCCGGCACACGACGTGACATCAACACCGACATCAACACGATGCCTCCCAAAGCCAAGAGGACGGAAGGCGAATGCAGGTCACCCAACGTGACCAAGGTGGAGGGATGCGCCACCACCAGTCCCGAATTGGTGAATCCCAACAAGGCGATGAGCAACCCGATACCCGCACCCAACGCCAACTGGATAGAGGGCGGGATAAGGCGCACAATCCACTCACGGACATGAGTGACGCTCAGAATGACGAAAAGGACACCCTCGAGCAAAACGCCCGTCAACGCCATCTGCCACGTATAGCCCATGGTGAGGCAGATAGTGTAAACGAAAAATGCGTTGGCACCCATTGCGGGCGCCTGAGAAAAAGGCATCCTGACATAAAAGGCACAAAGCAAAGTGCCCACCGCCGCCGCCAATGCCGTAGCGACAAACGCGGCTCCGTGATCCATACCGGATTCGGCCAACATAGCCGGATTAACCGCCAGGATATATGCCATGGCTATAAACGTGGTGACCCCTGCACCCAATTCGGTCAACACCCGATGCTTGCCGGGCACAAACCCGACCAAACTCCCCGCCTTCAGACGAAGGGAATCGATATTTTTGGCTTCTTTCATGCTGCAAAGTTACACTTTTTTCGGGATTTGACCAAAAAAATTTGTGTAATCCAAATAAATTTTGTAATTTTGGCGACGAAATATGCGCAGCTCAATGCATCGGAGCAGCAAATGACTGATTGACTGATTGATTTAACGTAGACGCAAACGTAGACGCAAACCATGCATCGGAGCAGCAAATGACTGATTGATTGATTTAACGAACTCAATAAAAACATAACACCTAATATATAATACATGTTGAATTTCAATCCCAAACGCATCCTGCCGGATGCCATCACCTGCGGAAACCTGCTATCAGGAACAATGGCCGTTTTCATGGCTACGCAAAACCATTTCACACTCGCCTTCGGATTCATACTTCTAGGCGTCTTCTTCGACTTCTTTGACGGCATGTCCGCTCGCGCTTTGGGCGTAGTGAACCCCACCGGAGTGGAACTGGATTCGCTGGCCGACGTAATCACCTCCGGACTGGCTCCCGCCATGATGCTATGCTGCTACCTCAGACCCGTGATCGGTTGGTGGAGCCTCATCGCCCTCACTATGGCATCAGCCGCCGCATTGAGACTAGCCAAATTCAACGTGGACGACCGACAGAAATCATCCTTTATCGGACTCGCCACACCCGCCAACGCGCTCTTCTGGGGCGGAATATGCAGCATGCCGATGGCCATACTCAACTGGAACGCCATGCCCTGGATTCTGCTGGCCTTCACCTTGGTGAGCGACCTGCTGATGGTGGGGGAAATTCCGTTCTTCAGTCTCAAATTCCACAACCTGTCGTGGAAGGAGAACGCCGTCGCCTACCTCTTCCTCATCGGATGCCTCATACTGATAGCCGTGTGCGTGATTGAAGCCGTAAGATACGAGATGATCGGATTCGCCTGCTTCGCCGGTACGGGATGCATCATCTGGTACGTTGTATTCAACCTCATCAACCTCGCACTCAATCCGAAAGAGACACAAGCGTGAAGAAATACGTAGCCTGCATAGCGTGCATCATCTGCCTATTCGGGCGGACAATCGTCTGCGCCGAAGCCATCAGCGACGGGTATTATCTGCCTGCCGAAGGCCAGACCGACTCGCTCCTGAAAACCTCCCTCAGCCAGCTGGCACAAGGAGGACAACGCTACAGCTACGGCACCGCAGGATACACCTGGCAGGATCATATCTACTATCAGGCCACTTGGAGTTTTTTCCCCTATAGCGACATAAGAGACGACGGAACGGTGTGGGACATGTACAGCCGTTCAGTAAGATACTATCCCGCCGAAAACGGGGAATCGGGCTGCTCGCTCAACATCGAACACTGCTTTCCCAAATCATGGTGGGGCGGGCAGGACGGCGACGCCTATCGCGACCTCTACCACCTCAACCCCGCCGACGCACGGGCCAATCAAACCGGCAAAAACGCCTACCCCCCCGGAAGAGTGGACAGCATCGTCAAATTCGACAACGGCTCGTTCAAACAGGGCTATATGCACGGACACCCCAACTTCCGCGTGTTCGAACCCGAAGACCAATACAAAGGCGACTTCGCACGCGCTTTCTTCTACATAGCCACCGCCTATCAAGACTATACCTGGGCACCCGAAGCCTCACCCTATATGGACAACGGCAGTTACCTCGAATTCAGGCCCTGGCTCATCCAACTCCTGCTGGAATGGCATCGACAGGACCCCGTCAGCCAAAAGGAAATCAACAGGCAACAGGTGATCTCATCCGCGCAGCATAACCGAAACCCCTATATCGACTATCCAGAACTGGTGGAACATATATGGGGCGATCGGCAAGGGCAACCCGCCATCTTCAGCCTAATGGAATGCACCGCCGACACCGGCTACATTCCACCCATTCCGCCACGCGACACCCTTTCATGCTTCGACACGATCATCAGCCTGCCCGCCCTGTCAAAAAATATCGTGAATGCCGTCAGCGGCGGATATGCCTCCGATAAAGTGCAACCCAACGGCTCCGCCGCCATCACTCTCGGCACCGGGAACACCGACGGATGGATAGCCTTCAGCCGATTGGGACTGACCGACACCACCGTGCTGCAATGCCGCGCCTCCATCTACAATTCTGCCGACCGGATGCAACTGGATATCTATGCCGACCGGCAACTGATAGCCTCGTTGCGCGACACCGCACGCATGGAAACCCGCAACGAACACATTTATTCAATCACCGTACCCGCATACACCGACTCCCTCACCCTCGTATCAGTGGGCGGCTCCACCTCCTGCCGTGCCTGCCTGCAGAACTTCTACCTCCTCAGTCCCTGCACAGCGCCCGAGCCGCCGATCACCCCACTGCAGGAGACTCCATTCGAAACAGAACAACCTACCGTGAAATTCTACCGAAACGGACGTATATACATCCTCCGCAACGGCATCACTTACGACATATATGGCCAACCCGTCCGCTAATCCCCGCCGCACCGCTGTATCGCTTCGGCTTCCCAATCTTTTCCTCGGTATGAGCATCGGCTTCCTCATCGCTTTGGGCATCGCCCTGCTGCTCACCGACAAGATGCAAACCCATCTCTGGCTGAACGCGCATCATACGCCCGTAGCCGACCGCCTGCTGCTTGCCTACACCCATGTAGGCGAATGGGTACCCTACGTCATCGCGCTGCTTCTGCTCTTTTATAAAGCCGGATGGAGTGCTTTCCTCACCGCCGATCTCGCCCTGAGCGGACTGCTTGCTCAGGCTCTCAAATACCTTTTCGCCACCGACCGACCCGTCCGCTTTTTCGCTCTGCACATGCCCGAGGTACAACTGCCTGCTGTGGAGGGACTGCGATTGAGCGAGTTTTATTCATTCCCGTCGGGGCATTCCGTATCGTTCTTTGTCCTCTTCCTGACACTCAGCTGGATATTCACACACGACCGTCTGCGCGGGCGCGGCATACTGCAGGTGCTTTTCTTCTGCATGGCACTGACGGGATGCTACAGCCGGATATATCTCAGCATGCACTTTGCCGAAGATATCTGGGGCGGTGCCCTGTTCGGCCTGCTCTTCTCGCTTATGTTTGCTTTGTGTGTACCCAAAATAGAAGAAAGCGCTTTTTGGAACTGGAACCTGCTTGCGCTGCGTGGACGTCGCCAGGATCAGAATCATGAAGGGCTTGCTGCTCGCTGAAATTCCGCTGAAAAAGGTGATTTCTCCTTTCAAAACGGAAAATTGAGGGTAAATTTCGGCAAATTTATATAAAAAACACGAAAAATACATTTTTTTTGAAAAAATATTTGGTCATGTCAAAAAAAAGCAGTACCTTTGCACTCGCTTTCGGAAAGATAGACCGAAAGGGCGTTTAGCTCAGCTGGTTTAGAGCATCTGCCCTACAAGCAGAGGGTCGGCGGTTCGAATCCGTCAACGCCCACAAAGACTGATAATCAACAAGTTATCAGTCTTTCCTTTTATAAAACACAAAATTGTGTCAAAATTGTGTCAAATGTTGGTTCGATGCCAACGGCACAAATGGTTAGCTTTACTTCTGTTGTGTTCAGCATAACGGAAGTAAAAAAAAATGCCAAATTGTCTAAATTTTACGGGAACCCCTACCCAGTATGTTCCTGCTGACCTCCGCCACGACACCAACGGGTGGTACATTGTTTACTACGAATTTAATCCTATTCTTGATGGTTTAGAGCGCAAACGCGTCCGCCTAAACATGCTGCGTAAAAGGTGCAAAAATGCACTTGAATTTAGAGTGCAGACAGCTGACCTTATACGCACCATCAATGCCCAAATCCTTTCAAGTTTGCGCGTAATGCAGCAATTAGGACAGCAACCTGTTATATTGACTGCTACCGCCGACGAGCCAGTTGAGGTTCCACACATAGCCCCGCTTACTGTGGAACCAGTTGCACCTCAAATTGAGAGCGACACCGAAACTGACGACAATTTGCGCTATTATACTCCTATCGGAGAAATGATAGACAAATACCTTGAGGAGAAGAAAAAGGAAACACGCGAAGCCACTTTCCGTAGTTATAAGAGCGCAAACCTTGCTTTCAAGAAATGGCTGGGCGAGTATTACCCCAAATGCAAGTGCGTAAAATTCAGTAAAGCAATGGCGGTGGAATACCTCGACTTTCTCAATGAGCGTGACGATATAGGCGCGCGCACCTACAACAATAATCTGAAGATGATCTGCGCCACATTTGCTTGGGCGGTCAAAAAATGCTATGTTAAGGAAAATCCCTTTATGGGACACGACTTGAAGCGTGCCGAAAAGAAACAGCGCACTATCATTCCTCCAAAACATCAGGCAATGATTGACCAATGGTTTGCGGATAATGATAAACCTGCCATGCGTATTGTCATGCGGATGGTGTTCACCTCCCTGCTGCGCCCTGTTGAGGCAAGCCGTGTGCAGGTTAAGGACTTGGACTTTAAGGGTCATTGTATACACATGCCCGGAAATAAGACCAAGAACTGGTCGCCTCGTGACGCGCGTATGGATAGTGAATTAGAGGACATGCTGCGTGAACATATCAAAGACGCGTTCCCAACTGATTACCTGTTTGGCTATGGGACTTGGAGATGCGGTCAGGAGCCAATCAACTCTAACCACTTTACCAAAGAATGGGAGCGTATGCGTGCCCACCTTTTGGACGAGAACGGAGAGCGTCTTATCCCCAACGAATTCCAACTCTATTCCCTGCGAGACACCTCTATTAACGGCATGATAAAGGGCGGCATTGATGACCTTTCCGTAATGCAGGCAGCAGGACACAATAGTTTGGAAATGACCAAGATTTATGCCGACCACGAAGATCCCAATCTAATTAGGGAACTTAACGCACGCGCTCCTAAATTAGGCGAGGCACGGCATACAGGCACAAGCCCCCAAGTTTAGTCAAACTAACCTGGGGCGCTTGGCTAATCTTGCAATTTCCAAAAAGTCCCTTTCAATAGGCGGGACATACCTTTATTGGTAAATGTGGCAGTGATTTTCTCACAGAGGTATTTCTTACCATGGATATAGAATACCGAGCGCACATTTGGTATGTCGTCAGCCAAGAATTTGAAAGTATATTTCTGCGTGGGGTCAATAGTGCCCGGAGTGATATACTGATTAAAGGTGTCCGAATTAAGAGCCAACGACCATCCAAGGTAATTCGGCCACCAAGAATTATTGAAATCTACGATGTCAATATAAGGATGTACATAAGTATCAAACAACCCTCCACCGGGGTAAAAAGCCACATAGATTTTATCCAAATACTCCTCATCCTCCTTTATGTAATCCTCTTGCAATTCCTTGATAAAATAATCGGGTTCGGGCGCAATATGAGCCATCGCCTCGTCCCAGTTGTCAAAGCCATTATGAGGGCCCGCACCTTTGGCATTCTCATAGTCGGGCAACTGCAAGAAAATACATTGCCCTTTTTCCACGGTGGTATCGTCTATCCAAGCAGGAACTATTTTAAGTTCCTTTGTCTCGGCTTCCGGATTAACAATGCGTGGAGCAAAAGTATTGACAAACTGCCCTATGGTATAATAATACCCATAAGGACAAGCTTCCCCATTTATTTGACTGGTGCCGAGTTTCTCAAATTGTATGGCACGGACGATTAAGTACCTATTTTCTTCCCTACAATAGAACAGCCGACTAATCGCACCCGTAACAGGATTTCCTATGCACCCCCAACCATTACTCCGTGCCAATTCAGCCACAACCTCCACATTATCGACTTCCCGATACAAAGTGCCATGATTCAAATACTTATCCAACCAAAAGGCGATAAAGGTGGGGTTTACATAGTATTTCCACATACGATGGTCGCAGTCGGCGTATTTGAGATTACAAGCACCTCGATACTTACAATCTCCCACATCGACTTTCTCCATTTGGTAGTCGTCCAAGACCTCCTTTAATTCTACATCTTCGCAACTCTCCACAAGTGTACGCGTGAAACTCATACGCAGGTGTTTAGTGGTATGGTCTATTTCAAATTCACAATTCATCAGATACTCCAACTGCTCCAGCAGTTCCGTAATCGTCCAATGCGGCAATGCCTTGGCAAAATTATGGATTTCCCAAGCAGCAGGTAATGCGTTGCAAATAAGCAGATATTTGTAGTTGCTGCCCTCCCAAGCGGAAAAGTCATAGGAGTACCCTAATTGGGTGCATATCTGCTTTACGATATACAGCATATACGGCTGAAAGGACAAAGTGGTGGCTTTCCAAGTAGCCCCTGAAATTGAGAGGTTCATATCATTTTGAACATTGCCGGTATTGTTATTCACCCAAGGCAAAGCCACATAGTTTGTACCATAATTATCCACCCAGTTGTTCCTTGCCATAGGGAAAGACGATGCAGCCGTATCAGGATAGCCCAAGTCAAGCTCGTTGATATAGACATCATCAAAAGTATTGACATAGTTATTGACAGAACGCCCCTCTAAAAATTGCGTCTTAACCTCAATATCGTTTATCTCAACAATAGTGATACTCCCCTTTTTGTAAAACTTGCCGTCCCTTATCTCACAAGGTAGCAGAAGCTGCGACTTCTCTACATCCTTACGGCGTATATGCCCAAAGATAGCCGTATTTTGCGCGCAATCTTTCAAAGGGAAAGTGATGGCTAATGTATAACTATCTGCGCCCGAAAAATACCTATTTTCGGACACAAATTCAAAATTGCTGCCCTGTTTGAGTATGGCAGGTTTGTTGTCAATAGTGATGGTCATTATCTACGAGATTTAGGGGTTTTGTTCTTAATGAGTTGGTTGTATTCGTCTTGGGCTTTCTTGATACCATTATCACCCTCTATGGTGTTCACGGTTACAAAAGGTTCGTGCAGGCGGTCGGTTAAACTGCGCATAGTCCGGGAATAATCGGCAAGGGTGGCAGCAGTAGCTGTCAGAACCTTATCTAAATGCCCATCGGCGGCAGACTGTGAAAGCACCTGCGGAGCAGTCAGGGAGTGCGAAACATCTGACGCTTTAAGGTTGCCTATCGTGTTAGTGCGTTGGGCATAATCAAGGGTATTTATCATAGCCCTTGCCGTTGGGTTTGCAAGCAGTTCCTGTGAGGCAACCCATTCCCCAGCGTGAACGACACCGACTTCCTTATACTTATCCCCAGCAGGCGTAAAACCACCCCCGGCATAGCCCTGTGATTCGGACGCTTGTTGCTGTTTTTTGATGGACGCAATTTGTAGGGCACCAGCAGCAATAGCCATAGCAGCAGCAATAGGTGCCATAACAAACCCGACAACAGGAATAGCGGCAGCCGAGGAGTAAGCGGAAATGGCAGACATAGCCGTCTGTGCGACTGCTTGGATAACCTGCATCGCAAACATCTTCTTGTTTGCTTCAGACTTTGCCTTGGCAATCTCTTTCTGCTTTTGGTTTTCAAGTTGGACTTCTTTATACTTGTTACCTTCAGCAGCCGATATTTGCGCGTCATACGAGGTGGTAATCTTGGCGGTCTCAATATCCAACTCCGCTTGGATCATATCACTAATGCCGGAGAAAATCTCGGACATGCCACTCAACACGGTCTGCAAGGTACCAGTGAGGGCTTCTCCACCATCAGAACCGAGCCAGTCGGCGATATCATCCACAGCAGAACGATAGGACTTTTTCAGTTCCTTGGCGTTCTTGATGTTGTATTTACGCCCTAATTGGTACTTTGCTTCTTGGAAAGCGCGTTCAATTTTGAGTTTGTCCTTGCTGTTGTCGCCGCACGCTTTGAGCATTTGGGTATGGACCAACTCAAGATTTTTGAGGTCGCGGGAGTAACTTTCATTGTCGGGGGTCTGATATGCTTTGGTGAAATACTCCTGACGGAATTTCTCCTGCATCCTCTTGCTCTCCTCAAGGTGCTTTTGCTGATGCTTTAAGGAAGTGCTATGGTACTTCTCCTCTGCCTTAATTCTCTCCCTGCTGCCCTCCTCGTAGAGGTTGGCAACCTTGCGTAGGTGTTCCAATTCTGCCAACTCGATGGCACTTTGGTACTGACGCGCGGACATCTCCCCATCCATATAGCGTTGCTGGAGGACGGCCAATATATCTTTATATGCCTGTTCTTCCTGCTCAATGGTACCTGCCACTGCGTTGTCCTTTTGCTTTTTGAGGGCTTCATAATACGCGGCTTGGATGGTCACTTCCTCATTACCCTCCAAATCGGTGTGGTCTAACTTTTTCTTGTTATAATCCACCTGTATTTGCAGCATACGCTGGGTGTATGCTTCATAGTCCTTTTCGCCACGAGCATATGCAATACGATTGAGGGCTTCCTCTCTCTGCTTCCAATCATCTTCAAATTGGAATTTATTTTTAGACGGCTTGGAATCGTCTGTAGGTGCCGGTGTTGGCGTTGGTTCGTCCGTGGTAGGAGTGACGACAGTTCCACCCGAATTGGCAGCCACCCCATCTATGACTGCTTGCAGTTCCTGCCATTGCCTTTTGAGCGATTTAATGTGTTGGTTATTGCGTGCGATATTTGCGACAATGGCGTGAACATTCTCATTTAACCTGTCTCTCTCTGCCCCCTGCGCTGCGTCCTTGGCACGAATAGCATCCTGCTTGACTTGCTCAAAAGCAGCATTCTCCTTTTCAAGCCGTTTCAGTTCGTCCTCAATGGGTATCTGCTGGGTAACGGTTTCCTCTATCTTCTCTTGGTTCATTCGTGCGCGGATGGACGATTTCAAAGATTCAAGGTACTGGTCGAGGGCTTCCTTATTGTTGTTTATGAGTGTGCCCTCCTTGGTTAGGTCTGCGTGGTAGTCAGGAACTATCTCCTTTAGGCGTTTCAAAGCTGCCTCACGCTGCTTTAAGGAAAGCGCGTTGTTCTCCACAACGCGAGATAGTTTGACCACCTCTGCGGCTTGCTTGGCATACTCATCTTCCGTGCGCTTGTTTACATCGGCGATGGCTTCCCTGACTTTCAACTCACGCTGTTCCGCTTCGGTAAGGCGTTTTTCACTGGCGGCTGCGTCCTTTTGGTGTTTGATGAAAAGAGCCAAAGCAGTACCAGCAGCAACGAGAGCAGCAGCAAGTAAGCCCCAAGGGTTGGCTGCCATGGTAGCATTTAGCATCTTCATAGCTGCGTTTGCGCGTACCGTGTTGCCTGTAAGTTTGGCATAAGCGGCTGAAGCAAGCAGGACTGCGACTTTATGCACATGCAATAAAGCAGTCTTGGTTGCGATAAGTACATTATGCAGGGATTCCTTGATGACCGCCCAATTAACGGCAACCGAATAAGCCACAATACCTGCCGTCAGCGACAGGATGGCTGTTTTATGCTCTTTAACAAACTGGATTGTTTTGAGCATAACGCGCATAGTGGCTGATGTACTGCTTATAATATGTTTGAGTGCCGGCTGTAGTTCCTTGCCAAGGGTAATAGCCATTTCCTTAAAGCCCTTTTTGGCTTTCTCCAGTCCTGCCTGAACCGTAGTGTTTTGCACATTATACTCGGTAGTGACGGAAGTTGCCTGCTCAAATGCCGTCTGTGCTTCGCCCAATTCCCAACGGAGCATATCGGTATTGTTGGCAAGGGTGGAAAGGACTTGCGACAAACGGACGCTATCCATTCCAAGATCCTTGAACAGAGGAGCCAACTTCAGCAGCCCCTCATCACTACCCATTGCGTGGATATGGTCAAGGAACATCAGCACCCCCTCATTGGTGGAGCGTTTGAGTGCAGCCGTGAACTTATCTACATCCATACCCACTTGTGCGGCTATCTTTCCGGGGTCTTTATAGAGCATCATAATGAGTTTGCCGAGGTTGCTTGCCGACATCTCGCACGCCTGACCGTTTGCGTCTAAAACGGCGGCAAACGACATAATTTGAGGGATAGACATTTCGGCAGTATTGGCTACACCGGCAATGCGTTGGGCAAAGTTTGCAAGGTAAGGAGCAGAAGCCGTGCAGTTCTGCGATAACTCGTTTATCACAGATCCGACCGCAAGCAGGGATTTTTCCGTGCCAAGTCGCTCCTCATCGCCAAAGATGGAAGTCAGCTTTGAAAGTGTCAAAGTTGCCCCATCGCCCAAGTCGTCCAAGGCGACATTTATTTGGTTGGCAGCGCGAACGAAGCCCAACACATCTTCTTCAGATGACTTGCCCAAGCGTCCTGCCTCCTGTGCTAACTTATTCAAATCCTCACGAGAAGTCCGGGTGTCTAATTTCTTAAACGCCTCATTCATATGCTCGACTTCTTCAGCAGTCATTCCTGTATATTTCCGGACAGAAGCCATCTCTTGGTCCATCTCGGCATAAGTCTGAACAGCAGCCTTGCCTGCCATCACTATACCTGTGGCAGCACCAACGGCACCAACGGCGACGGTCTGCCACTCTTGCCACTTATTATTTACCCTTTCCAAAAAGGTTTGAGACTTGGCGAGTTCCTTATTTACCTTGTCGATTTCGTCCTTAACGGCTTTAATCTTCCTAACCTGTGCGTCCCAAGCACTTGAACCGCGCTCCATATTCTCTAACTGCTTATTGAGGGTACGGAGCGTTTTCTGTAACTCGGTCGGGGTGGCTTTATCAAGTCTGCGGAGGACATTATCCACCTGCATAGCAGAGGATTCTATTTGCTTTATGTGCTTGGTCGTCTCTTTCAATTCCCTTTGTAGCTTTTTAAGCGTCACCTTGTCGCCTGCGGCAGCCGCTTTCGCTATCTGCTCCGTAAGGTCAAGAGCGTGCTTTTTAAGATTAACAAGCGTCTCCTCTGCCTGTCTTCCGTTCACTTGTAGCGTAACGGTCGCGTTGGTATTACTGTCTGACATATGCTAAAATTTTTGCGCAAAGTAACGAAAAAAAATCTGCTCCCAAAAAGACAGCCCAAATGCTCGTAAATTCCCGAACTGGGGGCAAATTTTACCCTCTAAAAATTTGAAATGCCTTGCATTTGTCCACAGATAAATAAAAAATAGTGGTGTAAATCAATGAGTTAGGTTTCCAAAGGGCAAAAAAGCCCTTTGGTCTCTGCGAAGTCAGCCCCCCACCGCCCTGCCGTTCCCGATTTCAAAAAATCGGAGGTCTTTTAGCGGAATATGCGTCTAACTGCTTGATAATGCCGAAAGTTACGAAAAACAAAGGTCACCCCACGACACACGCGCCCCAAGTCTGCCCCTATAAGGTCGCGCCTTTGATAGTCTGCCTATACGCACACCCCCGAAAGTCTCTGCCCCGATAGTCTATGCCGTTGCAGTCTCGCCATACCGACACGCGCCCCGATGGTCTCACTATGAGCAAAGGGGGCAAAAGTCAAGACGCGATAGTCTATGCCCTTGCAGTCAAGACAATGCCCATACGCGCCCAAAGTCTCACCCCGATAGTCTATGCCGTTGCAGTCAGCCACTACCCACACGCGTCCAAAGTCATACCCCAATAGTCAGCGCGTTGATGGTCTCACTATGAGCAGAGGGGAGAAAGTCAAGGCGCGATAGTCTATGCCTTGCGGTCAAGACAATGCCCATACCCCCGAAAGTCTCGCCCCGATAGTCAATGCCTTGTAGTCAGCCACTACCGACACGCGCCCCGATGGTCTCACTATGAGCAGAGGGGAAAAGTCAAGGCGCGATAGTCTATGCCTTGCGGTCAAGACAATGCCCATACCCCCGAAAGTCTCGCCCCGATAGTCAATGCCTTGTAGTCAGCCACTACCGACACGCGCCAAAGGTCTCGCCCCGATAGTCAGCGCGCTGATGGTCTCGCCCCTATACGATGACCGCCCCACCGCGCCAAAAGGGAAAAGGTCAAGAGGTTGCAAGGTCTCGCCCTTGCGCCTACGGCTCACACCTTGCGGCAGCGCGGTATCGGGCTTTGCGTGCGCGCGTAGCGTGTATAAATAAGGAGCAAATGGGCGGTAGCGCAGGTTGCTCCCGATTAGCAAATGGGCGTTAGCGCAGTTGCCATTTACAATTATTATTCGCAAAATGGGCGTTAGCGCAGGTTTGCACAAAAAGAACGAACCGAAGTCTTGCGAGGTTCGCATAAAAAAGGGGAACAAGTCTTGCGCCGTTCCCCATCTTTGAGCATTAGATTATATGTTTCTTGTGCAGCCACAAGAGCAGCACCACGGCGGCAATAAGCAAGACCGCCAACACAATGAACAGCCAAGTTAGGTTTGGAGGTTCAGCAATAGCAACGACCTCATTTGTGTCATTGATATTTGTGTTCGTGCTGGTATGGCTTGCTGCCGTGTCAGAGCGTTGAACGGAGCAATCCACAGCCGATGTCTGACGCGCTTCCGAATTAACGCGGGGATTATGCGCGGTAATTCGTATTGTGGGCGTTACTGTATCGCCGTCTTGCGGTGATACACAGACGACCACACTATCCGCCGTAAAAGATAGTTTGGAAAGCAAGCTATCTACCGAAACTGCGTGCAGTTCCGTGTTCGAGCGTTCGACCACATCGGCTTTGGTGTCAGAGGTCTGCACCAAATGCCGATTGGTATGGCACGAGGTCAGACCGAGTGCCAACACGAGAAAGGCGATTAGTTTTTTCATAGCCCCACCTCCTGCAACCATTGTTGCACATTAAAACAAGGGCACGCTTTGGCGGCAAATTCATTATGCCCGTGGATAGTGGCTTGGGGGTACTGCTGCAGAAGTTGTTTCAGCAGCTGCACCATCGAGGCACGCTGTTCATTGTTCCGGGTGTCGGCAGGTTTGCCGTCAGCGGCAAGCCCCCCGACATAGCACACACCAATGGAATTGGTGTTGTGTCCCTTGCAATGGGCACCCACCTCCTCTATGGGGCGACCGTTTTGGATCGTACCATCGAGGCAAATTACATAATGATAGCCACAAGTTGCCCAACCTTTTTCACGATGCCAGCGCGTGATATCAGCAACAGTCACCTGTTGTTCGGGGAAAGTAGCCGTGCAATGCACGATAATTTCATTGATTTTTCGCATAACTCAAAAAGTTTACAGGTTCTACATTCGTTTTTCACAGTCCGTGCGAAAACAGACTTGTTTCTCCAATTTGGTAATTCGCTCATCAAGGAAATTTATCCGATTGATGAGAACTTTGTCCATCTCTGCCGTTGCATCGGCTTGGGCTTTTTTCTTCAGCGAACGAACGGTAATGAGTTGGATGATGTTGGCACTGCCTAAAACAGTGCTTAAAAAAGTGAGGATAATTTCAAGTGTACTCATATCTTTAATAATTTAGGGGGTAAACATGGATATTGATGTGCGAATTAGCAGAAATTCTCGTGCCATGGTTTGAGGAGCAATACGAAATTAGGTGGATTGTTTGGTCGGGCGACAAAATGGTTGAGTAATTGATGGGGACATTGAAGATTTGCGTTGCGCCTGTAAAGTGGGTGGTCATGATACAATCGGCATAGCGTTCTCCCTCATCATCCAATTTGAAAAATCGGATTACGCGGTCAGCCGCGTAACTGTCTATGGGCTGTAGCGTGATGTGCCCGGTAATTTGTACCAAACAATCACGCTTGGCAGTAAGCAATGGCGATTGTGCATTTGCTCCCAGCGTGGCATATTCCAAAAGAGAGTTCACAGCAATGGAATCTTGATCGACAGGGATTTCCGTTTCTACTGCTCCTTCGGCTGTCATACCTGTAAGGTTGGCAAATACAAATTCTCCCTCCAGCGTGGAGGTGGCGGCTTGCCGTATCTCTGCCATCATTTGGGAAAGAACATCAGCAAGAGAAGCAGGGGTAATAGACCCTACTTCGGATTGTGCGCGTAAGTTAGCGATTAGTGATTGGGCTGTTTGAGACATAATATAACGATTTTATGGGTTTAGCGATAGCGTTGTTGTATGGTATCGGCAAGGACACCTTGGAATTGACGGCCAAGATTGTCTGCAAAGAAATCTTTGATGTTCATTACCGAAGCGTAATACTTTACGCTGAACCAACGGCGTTTTTGGCGGACTTTAGTCCGTCCAAGATCGCCCGAATTACCTCGTGGCGTTTCACGCCCTGTTCCATAGTCTTGCCAAATACCATACTCCAAGAATTGTTGGGAGAGCGACACCTCAAAAAATCGTCCGTCAGCGCGGACGGGCAGCGATACAAGTGTATCAAGCAAATGCGGTTGCCCCTCCCTGCTTTTACGGCGTGGCTGCTCAATAACATCCAGTAGCGTGATTTTCTCGCGCCATATATTGAGCATAGTTTGGTTGAAAGCGAGGACATATTTCTCGCGTTCCTCGATGGCTTGGCTTTCTGTAAGTTGTTGGGTCATGCGAATTGTGAGCTAAATTGTTCAGAGAATATGCCGTTTGAACCTGACTGGATAGCGCGGAGTGTGTCGCGGCAGTTGGCAAATTGCCATTCAAATTTGACGGCATTAACAGTACCAGGTTCATCCGAAATTTCGTAATCATAATCCGTGATTAGGATTTGAGGCATTTGCTCCACATCGGAAGAAAGCCCATCCCAATAGCGGATGTCGCGTGAGGTAAGGAATTGCGTAAGCCAGTCGGCTTGCGTAAGGAGTAACGCGGAGGTTTCCATTTCATAGCTGCGCGTGTGTTCTATATCGTACTGGGTGGAAACATCGCCACAAACTGCCGAGGACGATTTTGTTTCCAATTTATTGGCTGTCGATACAGGCAAAATCGCTAACTCAAGGGCATTAAAGCAGTTTCGGAAATAGAACATACGCTGCGTTTCGCGTTGGGTAAGGTAAAAGGTGCAGGACCGATTTACAAAAGTGACGGTGTAGGAAAGTATCTTGTCGTCAGCCGACAAGACAGAGGAAAATTGATTCTTTATGAATTGATAAGTAACCTCTAACTTTCCTACGCCATGCACGCCTTGCATTAACAATGTTTTTTGTTCCGTCACAAGCGTTCCATTGCGCAAGAACACAATGCGATAGTTTATAGGCAAAACAGGATAAGCAGGGGCTGATGGAGTGGGACAAAAATAGGGTAAGTATTCGCGTGCGGACTTTGTTGTCACGCGAGATTGTGCGGTGGTAAGGAAATGCGACTGTAGAAAATCGGCTGCGCTATCGGTACGATTGCTGTGGCAATGAAGAACGGTCATATCTTGGGTTAGTTCTTCAGCATTGGAAACGAGCTTCAGCCGTAAGTCAATGACTGCCCAGCCGTTTTTCACAAGTTCTTCCTCTATTATCTCGCGCAGGTCATAAACTGTCGCCCTATTATTGATGGGGTAATAAGTGGAGGAAAAGAAAGCAGTTCCTGAAGCGTAATTTGAGCCGGTACCAGCTTTGCCATAGAGAGTAAGGGCAAGCGGTGCGCCATTGGTAACGGACACAACGAGGTCGGGGACTTGCGAAGAGAAATAATAATCTTCTAAACTATTAACAATAGAAAGAGCCATACCTTTGCATTATTTTCTGCAAAGATACGGCTAAAAGTGCGGTGGCGAAAAGACACAAAAAAAAGAGGGCAGAGAAAATATATCTATCTGTCTAACATTTGGCTGACAGGTACTGCGCAATTTGTATGGATTCAAGATTACGCATGTAAGATTCCATAAATTGCCAATCGGGATCGCCTTCTTGAGTGGCTGGGAGAAGTAGCGTCTGACGCT
This sequence comes from Paludibacteraceae bacterium, assembly GCA_024399655.1. Classification (GTDB taxonomy): domain Bacteria; phylum Bacteroidota; class Bacteroidia; order Bacteroidales; family Paludibacteraceae; genus Colicola. The sequence goes on from JAKSNP010000001.1 coordinate 230,335, forward strand.
TCATGCGTTGTGCGTTAAACTTATAGCCATACGCATATTTAGATTTCTGTTGTAATAGCGTCTGTTTGAGGAAAAGATAGATATATTTCCCGGAGTTATTAGATGTATTGATTTGTTTACAATGTAGTCGTTTGACATCATCCGAAAAAATGCACTCGTATGGATGGTAAAACGCTTCGCCGACACTACCGTTATAATTGACACCCAAAACATCCTGGTCTAAACTTGCATTGGTATTGCTGACCCATGCGGTAATACCATTATTACTATCAGAAGCACCAATAAACGGCATATCACCTGCAAACATATCTGCTACCGTAAGGCGTACCCCTGAAGATATAGTAAAGACATCATCAAGAGCATACTCTTTCCATTGTAACTCATTGATTTTCACCCCCCCCATAGATTTTGCAGTGTCTAATCTACGCTGCAAAATAGGCATGGTAGTACGCAATATATCCTGCTCTACTTGGTGCATGAAAGAGGACATAAAAGCGAAGTCGGGTTGTCCGTCTTTCGTGGCAGGGAGAATTAACTTCTCACGCTTAATGCGTTCATCATTTATTTCACGATTGAAACCATATTTTTCTGATAATCTACTGATGAGTGGTGTCATAAAGAGATAGGCATAACGATCAAGTCCATCTCTTTTCAGTTGTGTAACATGGTCGCTTGCTACAAATCTATAGCAATGAAAAAAAGTACTACCTACACTTCCACTATTAGCGATTGTTAGGCAATCGTCAAATACCCTTATGCCGCTTTCGTTACCAATAAATCCATCCACACCATTTCCCTGTGCAGTCGAGGAGATGTAGGGCATTTTGCCATCTTCATGGTCTGCCTTTTTAAGGCGTTTACCGCGTTGAACTTCGGTAAACACATCCGTAAAGTAAAATTCTTTCCAATAAAGATTAGAGAGGCACGAATTACCCCCCCCCATTATCTCGTTGATAATCAGCCGTTTGCATAATTTATCTAATGTTGGTTTCAGTATTTGTTGTTCGGTTTGTCGCATATAATCTTCCATAAACTGCCAGTCGGGAGTGCCGTCGGCAGTGGCAGGGAGAAGAATTTTTTGGCGTTTAATTCGCTGTTGAGCAAATTTATATCCATATCCATATTTATTGTCTATGGCTTTTTCGATTGCCTTTTTAACAAAAAGCCCTGCCCAATATGAAAGTTTAGATCCATCTTTGAGCACAAGTTTTTCCACATGGTCGGTTGCTATAAAATCGTATGGATGGAATGCCACGAAACCAATAGTGGCACTATCAATGGTAATAACACCACCATCCTCTGTAGGTTCATTTTTGTAAAAATCATCCAAAGCATTATTGGTTGCAGCACATGTAACCCGTGGTGTTTTACCATCTCCGATAAGGTCTGACGGTTTAGTGGTGATTGTTCCTTTCACATCAAACCATTTGTTAATCGGAAACTCTTTCCAATCTCTATCGCTCAACTCTATCATTTGTCGTCTCCTTTCTCAAATAGGTATCCTCTGCCGTGTGTAATCATATTAAACTCAAAAGTGAGGTAGTCAGCCATAGTTTTTTGGAAGTCGGCTTCAGATGGTATTTCATCGTTGAAATAATAGAACGAGTGTAACCATTCGTCTTCGGGTTCGATGGTAGTTTCAACGCAAAACTTTGTATCGGTAGTGGTGCGCCCAAACCAAACATCAAGCAAATGTTGTCGCTTGTCTTTAGCGGTGGGGGTTTCAACTAAACCGATATGTTTCTGCACCTCAAATCCGTCATTTTGGAAATTGATAAACTTGCACTTGTGGTTTTTGGGGTGAGGAATACCGGCAGTAAAGACGGCAATACAAGGATTGGTGCCCACCCCATAGAAAGTGTCCTTATTAAGAGTGATAACACCCTCCAAAGTATGGTGTTTGAGTATGTTGTCTTTAATGGTCTGTTCCTCTTTGCTCTTGCCTGTAACGGAAGACTGCGGAACGATGACGACACATTTAGAATCGGGAGTAAGAGAATCTAGCAGATGCTCGGTAAAACTGATTTCGTACTGCGAGGGGTCTTGCTTGCTACCTTGCGAGTATGGTGGATTCATCATACCGACATTGCAGCCCCATTGCTGTAATTCAGCAGGATTGGTGGCAAGAAAATCCTTGTTGTGCAAATTGCTTTTTCCATCGCCCCGCAAAATCATATTCGTGGTGGCAATGGTAAACATGTAGGGTTGCAGTTCCAAGCCAAAGAGTTGGTCGCGGCGGATATGTCTCTGTTTCTCCTCGTCGGGCTCTTGCAAAAGCATTTTGTGCATAGCAGCAATGAGGAAGCCAGCCGTTCCACAGCAAGGGTCAAGAACTTTGTCTGTTGGTTTGAGTTCGGCAAGTTCGCAGAAAAGGTCTGTAATATGCTTGGGTGTCAGCACGATGCCAAGCGTTTGTCCGTCACCACCCGAATAGGACATAAATTCACCATAAAACCGTCCGATATAGTCCTCTGATGAAGAATGACGGAACGAACGAAAGATGGAGTTATAAAGAAACTCGGTATAGTGACGCAAAGGTGTTTTGCCCAATTTGGGTTCAATAAGATTGATTTTTGCGGTGTCTTTGATAACGGCAAACTGACTGAGCAATTTATCACGCTTGGTTTCGGGTGTTACATTGGCGCGGTTAAGATTTGCTTGTATGGCATCGTAAATCTTCTGACCGTCTGTGTGGACTTCATCACCAACAAGGGAATCAATGGAGAATGTTTTGTGTTCAATCTCCCTTAAAGCAAGCATAATACCCGAAACGAGCAAGGGCTTGTCGGTATCTTTGATAGCACCATAAGTACGCAGTGCCTCGTGCAATTCGGCTGCCTGTTTGAGAATTTCGGAGGTCTCTTTCTCTACATCGGTATTCTCTTTCAGTATTTCATGCAAATAGAAGTCGTGGATATTGTCGGCATTGAAAGAGATAAAAGTTTCGACATCATCAAGGACTTCGTAATCGCCACGCTCATTTACGAAAATAGGCGTGATGCGGTGGTGCTTTGGGTCGCCCGAAACACCAAAAGCAAAAATCTTGTGAAAATTAGTGTGCGTGGCAATATGTTTGGCGTAAAAGAGCGCACCATTAACTGCATAATCCCTGACGGGCTTTATCTCCTGCGAAATGAGTTGGTTTGTGTCAAGGAAGATATGCTTGTCAAGTGCTGCTTTATCCTCAATAACAAGCAGAAACTCTCCTACTGCGCCACAATATTCGGGATAGCCGCTATTGCCTGTCTGCGATTTAGAAGCAGTGGAGAGTGCTTGGTTTACTTCGAGAATATCGGAACCCTGTGCGGTAAGTTGGATATTTGCATCTTTGAGCAAGTCATATACCCAAAGATCGGTCTTTACTTCTTTCTTTGCCATAGTAATGTCTTTTTGTGGAGTATAGCGGACTCGAACCGCTCACCTCGACACTGCCAGTGTCGCGCTCTAGCCAGATGAGCTAATACCCCTCCATTTTATTCTTTATCCACAACTTCCCAATGCCCACCTTTCGTTTATGGTGACTTCTTGGGACATTTCTTGGGACATTTCTTGGGCAATCTTTTGGGAAGTTATGGTGAAATCTGCTTGTATCATTTTTAATATAACTTTCTGCCTTTCAGTCAGGTGTATACCGTAATTATTACCGCATCCACTCCCGCAATTTCTGTCTTCTGCGGACGGCATTGGGAAAACCAAAACAATCGTTCCATGTTCATTTTTTAACTACATAAGTACGATTTTTATTCCCTCCTTCAGCGACAAGTAGGTCTATTTCAACAAGGGCTTGCACATAGTTTTTAGTTCTTGAGGCACTTTGTTGTGTTATTTCCATTAACATTCCCGTCGTAGAATGAGGGTGCTCCTCTAAAAATAACATAATCGCCACCATCTTGTCTATTGCTCCGCTACTTA
>JAKSNP010000010.1 GCA_024399655.1 Paludibacteraceae bacterium
ATCAGAACGAGCGTTTTGCGCATTATGAGCCGGAATACAGCACGATATATGGTGCAAGATACCGTTTCACGGGCAAAGAATTGGATAGGGAGACGGGCTATACCTACAACGAGCAAAGATATCTGTGTACGGACGCAGGGATTTGGCTTTCTGTCGACCCGCTGGTGGACAAATACCTCAGCATCTCCCCCTACAACTACTGTAACTGGAATCCGATCAAGTATGTCGATCCGAATGGACAAGAATGGGAAAGCGAAGCTGATCAACAATATGCCCAAAAACTCCGTTCTGCTATAAACAATAAAATTAGTCAAATTGACAAACAACGTTCGCATACATACAACAAAAATAGGAGAAAGGAATTGTCAGATCGTCGCGATATTTTAGAAAGTGCTTTAGTTGAGTTAAACGAGATGGAGGAAACCACCAAGTGTAGATTTAGATATGCAAGCGTTCATAAACAAGAAACAGCTTATACTGAATTGAGTGAAGATGGTCTCATAACAATGTATATTGATGAAGAATTATCAATAGAACTTGGTATTCATGAGTCTAGTCATGCATATGATATGTATAAATCACAAGATCAAAATAGTAGTGCAAACTGCAATAGTGAAATCAAAGCCTATAGTAGGCAGTTGTCATTAATGGGTATACTTCCACAGAGTATATGCGATAAAACAATAGGAGGCTTCATCTCTGTTTTTATAAATCCTCAAAAGCATCACAAGTTAAAAGATATTACACCTGATTGGGTCAGGGGAATCTATTATTATAATCCAGGTGATGAAAATGCAGATATTTTTGGTCGCGTTTTCCCATATAAAAAATATAACTAAAAATAGTTGATGACATGGATATATCGCATAACATTAATCTCAAAGTATTAATTGTCATTTTATTAGCGGGAATTTGTGCTTTTTGGCCGCAAAAGTCATGTGGAAACTCTAAAGAAGATGAATATAATAGACCATTTAATCGTATTGATGCGGAAATCATACGGAAAATGACAAAATATATGAGAGATTGTAATGATACCATTTCTGCTTTCATAATTAAGCAACGGTATAAAGCGCGTTGGCCTATTAGTTCGGACCCAGGAAGTCGTGAAGATGTACTTTTGTATTTATTTGAAAATGGTTATTTTTTTATGAGTGGCTATGGGTATCCGCTCACTATTGTATCAACCACTGGCGTAAATTCAATGGGACGATGGAGCGAAACGGAGTCGTGTATTTATTTGCAATCTGACACTACATATCGGTCATCGACCGACATGATGAAAGAACCTTGTCCATTTTGTACTCCTATATGCTATGAATTTCATGACATGCCGCTCTATAAAAAAGACACGAAATTAATTATTAAGTCATGTCACCGGGATTGTTGTAGAGAAACGAGTCCATCGATGAAAGATCATTGTTATTATTATTATAAATCCAATAGATTTTTTAGAACATATTGTAATGCTGCTGATTGTAAGAACAAATGGTGGGATGATCAGATGGTATGTCAACGTATTGCATTTACTATTTTAGAAGAGCGCGACGCCATTTGGGAATGGAAATGAATAAATAGACTATGATATATCTAGCTTCTTGCAATTGTAACTATCTTTTCGTACCTTTGCAGGCAAAATACAGAGAAGTGGTATTTTGTTGCGAAACAGAAACCCAAAGCGATATTTGACATACCATCATATTCCCTACTCGAAGGACCAAAAAGGCTGTTTGACCATGTTGACGAACTCTAATTTACATTATGTCAAATAGACCTGAGTGGGTTTCGGAGATATATTACTATCATTCCGACCATCTGGGGTCGACTTCATGGGTGACGGACGGAGGAGGCAATCCCATAGAATATATCTCCTATCTCCCCTACGGAGAAGAATATCAGAACGAGCGGTTCGCGCATTATGATGATAACATTTACGGCAAGGAAGCGAGATACCGTTTCACGGGCAAAGAATTGGACAGAGAAACGGGCTATACTTACAACGAGCAACGATATCTGTGTACGGACTATGGCTTCTGGACAAGAGTCGATCCGCTGGTAGATAAATACCTCAACATCTCTCCCTATGCATATTGCAACAATAATCCGTTGAAGTATGTCGACCCGGATGGAAGGCAATACGAATCTTCGGATGATCTCGCCTTCCACGATGAGTTGTATTCTGCTGTAGAAGCAAAGCTTACAGAATTGGAAAATAAACCAGGCATGCATAGGAAAGAAATTAAGTCGTTAAATAATGCCCTTAATGAACTTGATTATATGAAATCTACGGAAGATTTTATTTTCCATTTTGATAAAACCTCTCAAGCATATGGTGCTCAAACCAATATTATAGACGGTAAAATCGTTATGGAGTTACCACAAGAAGAGAGTCTGTGCCTAGGTATCCATGAAGCGTCGCATGCTTATGATTTGTCTCAGAAAATATTGGAATTGGGAGGTGATATTGGGAATAATGGAGATAAAGCCAAACGCCTTATATATAACATAGTAGGTGAACAAAAAGCATATCAACGGCAATTCCTTATAGGCGGATATAATAGCATGCCAAAATCTAAATATCTAGATTTACAACCCGGAGAACACATGACCTATAATGACATTACTCCGCTATATATTAGAGGAATAGAATTATATGAAAAACAAGATGATGGCATATGTCATAAAAAGTATATATATGAATCAATTGAAAGAAAATAAAATAATAATAGCTATTATAGCATCTGTTGTAATGTTGTTATCGTATGTTCAAGATGTATCTGCAGGAAAGTTTTATATACCTTGTTATTGGAATGATTCTACTTGGAATTGCGATTCTCTTTGTGTTTTATGGTTGCGTGAAGACTCTTCGTTTGTCTATTTTAAGAAATGGAGGGGGCCAATAGATGAAATATCATGCGGCAGATGGAAAATAAACAATGATGTTTTGATACTCTATAGTGATAAAAAATACATTACTCACCCTAAAATTTTATATAACCGCTACAGATTAGATTATTGTCTATTATGGCAACAATATGATGGTTTGAAGTTTGTTATGCAAACAGATTCTTTAATAGTTAGTACACCTTTTCAGGATGCTAAATGTAGGCAGATACATTACAAGGATCGGTCTATTAACACACAAGTCAAGTCCAAAAACATTCAAGAATATAGTTTCGGGAAAAAGAATAGTTACATATTTGATGGGAAGGTAGATATTAAAAGTATAAAATGGACTTATCGTTTAGTACCTATCTCTGTTGAAATAGAATTTCTCATCCAAGAGGCACGAGAAATTTTAAGCGATTGAAAATATGATGTCCCCTATACTATATAGAGGAAGAGGAATATATAAACAGCATTTACCATCGAGCATCGAAAAAATATAGAAATGTATGACTGTATTCTTCCCTCAAATGTAGCCCCTCTTAAGATTGGAAGTGTATAACAGTCCCTCAAAATTTTATACAATTTGCCGGAATAAAATATTTTTCGTACCTTTGCAGGCGAATTGTGGAGAAATGATATTTTTGTTGTGAAACAAAAAGCCAAAGCGATATTTGACATACCACTAATACCGATTCACGGGCAAAAAATATGTTGAGAAAATCTATTATATTGCTCTTTATAGTGTTGCTGATTAGACCTGTTCAAATGATTCAGGCTCAGACCAGCAGCAATAAATATGTTGTGGTGGATATAAAGAGACACGACAATCGGGTGTCGATAATTGATGTGCAGAGAAACGATTCAGTATTTCGCATTTATAGCATTATACGGGAACCTATTGACTCCACCTATAGCCTACTAAGCATCGGAGATTCTCTGGAAGCAGAGTTGAATCGTTTTCCAAAAACATTTTTGGAAGTATCGAGCCTTGAAATAGTAGAAGAAATATATCCTAAATTATATATCGGGAATCACTCGCCTCGGGGAACCGAAGGTGTATATCTATGTTCCCGTCTTAATGGGAAATATATCAAGAAAGATTCGTACCCTCCGTTTCCTGTAGGTCCGAGTGATTTCACATCCCCGCCTATTTATTATATGACTACGAAAAAAATTGATACTGAAATTTGTCATGGTATGGAGAGTCAAATAAAGGATTCTACCTATTATTTGTACATCGGAGATTCTCTGGTTTTTACGATTGATAAAGGTGAGCTCCACACTTTCCCCATAATTTTGGCTGAAGCCTCAGTTCGTGAAGATGACAGATTTACCAAATTTTTATATGATTTTTGTCAAGACAGTGTGTTTCAAATGAAGCATATACGCTTCCCGTTGACCGTCAGAAATGTTCCTTATCTAAATAGTTCAAATACAGATATTTCTCATATAAATAGAAATCAATGGGAGATAATCGATTTTTGGAACTCTCATAAAAGGTTTATTTTAACTGAATATCGAGAAAACAAGGACATAAGGTTGAATATCCAAATAGAGGATACCGGTAGATATACGGATTATTTGTTTAAAAAGCGACTGGGATCATGGATCTTATTCGGTATAACTGACAGAAGCAATCCGGCAGAATGATATGTCACATATTTCAATAATGAATTAGCCCCAAAAAGTTTCCGAATAATTTGCACCTCAAATCACACAGATTGCAGAATTGCACATCCATGCAGGTTCTTATTTTCTGGCCATTATATAATATATAATTATATATTAATAATGATTTTATTTTATGACCACTACCAACCCACAACGATGTGCAATTCTGCAATCTATACAATCTCTCCTACTCTCCCCTCTAAAACAAAACTTGTCATATCCCCCCCAAAAAAAAAGAACAATATTTAGGTTTTTTAGCAACCAAAAGTAACAAGGTAACAAGGTAACAGGTTTTTTTGTGTTGGGTACACTTTTGGGGGTAGGGGGTATATAATATATATATTATTAAAATAATATAATATTATAATTTTACATTGGATATCGTATCTGACAAAATTTCTTGTTACCTTGTTACCTTGTTACCTTAAAAAAATATTAAAAATACTGTCTTTTTCTAAATTCCTTGACCGTTATCCTAAATCGGTTGACATAGGTGGTTGATATACTCCCAAAATCTCGCTTTGCTCGAACGAAGATTTTTGGGGGCATATATTTGCAATTTTTTTTTGCATTTTTTTCGGAAAAAATTTGCAAAACCTAAAATGTTCATAGTATCTTTGTCGTCGAATTTGACTCACCTATATGATTACCACTAAAGCGGTGCTGAACGATGATATATAAGCCTCCTTCCGCGAGTCGGGATCAGAGCCAATATGGGCGGACGACTGTCGGGAGACTGTCGGTTGACTGTCGGCCCATAAGCGAAAAAAAATATTAAAAATCAGTATTTGTTGTAGTTTAAAAATAGACTTCTGCGTCTAATACAACAAAACGAACAACCAAAAAAACAATAATCAACATGAAAAAAGCAATCATCCTCTGCGCAGCAATATGTATGGCTGCTATGGCTTCCGCTCAACAGGAAATGCCAATCCCGATTGACCCTGCCGTTAAAATAGGACAATTGGACAACGGACTAACCTACTACATCCGTCACAACGAAGAACCCAAAGGACAGGCCAACTTCTACATCGCCCAAAAAGTAGGTTCATGCCTCGAAGACGAAAACCAACGAGGCTTGGCTCACTTCCTGGAACACATGTGCTTCAACGGTACACAACATTTCCCCGGCAACGGCGTAATCCAATACTGCGAACGCATCGGCGTGAAATTCGGCGAGAACCTGAACGCCTACACCGGTGTGGACGAAACCGTCTACAATATCGACAATGTACCCGTCAGCGCCATACCATCCGCCGTGGATTCGTGCCTGTGGATCCTGCACGACTGGGCTGACGGCCTGCTGCTGACCGACGACGATATCGACCACGAACGCGGCGTGATACACGAAGAATGGCGTACACGATCTAACGCCCAAATGCGACAACTCGAGAAATTCCTGCCTGTAATCTACCCCGACGGCAACCGCTACGGCAACCGACTGCCCATCGGACTGATGGAAGTGGTGGACAACTTCCCCTACAAAGACCTGCGCGACTACTACGAGAAATGGTACAGACCCGACCTCCAAGGAATCGTTGTGGTGGGCGATATCGATGTGAATGAAGTGGAATCCAAAATTCGCACCATCTTCTCCACTATCGACACTCCCGTCAATCCCGCCAAACGCGAATACTTCCAGATTCCGGACAACAAAGAACCCATCGTCTGCATCACCACCGACAAAGAACAACCCTACGCACTCAGTTATATCTACTGCAAACACGACCCCTACCCCATGCAAATGCGTAGCGGAATTAACTATTATGTATATCAAGTGATGATGAACGCTGCCGCTCTGATGGCTCAGGCACGCATCGACGAACTGACACAATCAGCCGAACCGCCTTTCATACAGGCCTTCGTGGGCGACGGAGCATTCTTCATCTCATCCACCAAACACGCCTGGCAAGGACAAGTGATATCATCCGAATCCAATATGACCGAAGCCGTAACAGCACTCTACCGCGAAATGCTCAGAGCCGCCAGATGCGGATTCACGGCATCCGAATTCGAACGCGCCAAGGCACAAATTATGGCTACGGTGGAAGCTAACTACCAGGCTCGCAACAACCGAAAAAGCGCCGACTTCTGCAAAGAATACGTACGCTACTTTATCGATAACGAACCCATCCCCGGCATCGAAAACGAAATGGCCCTACTGCAACAGATCATGCCTCTGCTCACCGTGGAGAACGTGAACGCCATGATGAAAGCGCTGGTTAACGACAACCTGGTGGTGATTTGCATGCTGCCCGACAAGGAAGGCGTCAACTACCCCTCCGAAAAGGAACTGGCACAGATGATGGCTGACGTGGAAGCCGAAGATATTCAGCCTTATGTGGACCAGGTGTCCGACGAACCGCTGATGAGCCAATTGCCCGCCAAAGGAAAAGTGGTGAAACGCAAAGCTGCCGGAATGGGCTACACCGAATTCACCCTCTCCAACGGTGCGAAAGTATATTTCCGATCCACTGACTTCAACGACAACGAAATCGTGTTCAGCGCCGTGAGCTGGGGAGGACAATCACTCCTGCCCGACAACGAATTCCCCTACGCTCAGAAAATCAACGACGTGATGACCGTGGGAGGCATCGGGCAATTCAGCACCACCGAACTGCTGAAAAAACTGGCCGGCAAGAAAGTGAGCCTCACCGCCAATATCAGCTACCTCGGAGAAGGCACCACCGGTTCATCCACTAAAGCCGACCTGGAAACGATGTTGCAACTCAACTACCTCATGTTCACCCAACTGCGGGAGGACCAAGCCGCGTTCGAATCATGGAAAATACGCGAAAAAGCCCAACTGGCCAATCAGGAACTGGATCCCATGTTCGCCTTGCAGGACAGCGCCAAACATCAATTGTATGCCCGATATCAACGTCTGGCCGACATGAACGCCGAACAAATCGACCGAATCGACTATCACCACCTGATGCAAACGGCCGCTCAACGATTTGCCAATGCCGCCGACTTCAAGTTCATCATCACGGGAGCCGTGGACGAAGCCACACTGCTGCCGCTGATCGAACAATACATCGCCTCCCTCCCCGCAGGCGGCAAAAAAGAGAAAGCCGATATCAAAACCATGGCCATGAACAACAACAATGTGCATTGCGAATTCACACGACAGATGGAAGTGCCGATGGCCACCAATATCTTCTTCTACCACTCCACCGCCAAAAGCAACCTGAAAAACCGACTGGCACTGGATCTCGCCACCAATGCGCTGAGCGTGGTGCTGCTGGAGGAAATACGTGAGAAAGAAGGCGCCACTTACGGCATCGGAGCCTACGGATCGATGTCGGGATATCCCACCCGCCAATCACTCATGCAGATAAGCTATCAAACCGACCCCGCCCGCTACAAAGACATGAACCAACGTGTACGCGATATCGTGAATGACTTCGTCAAAAACGGTCCTTCCGAGGAAAACCTGGCCAAAGGAAAAGAATTCATGCTCAAGCAACACAACGAACAACTGCGCGACAACAACTATTGGACCGAAGCCTTCGAATACCTGCTCGACAACGGAGAGGACCTCACGGACAACTATGAAGCCGTACTCAAATCGATCACCTGTGACGACGCTCGCAAAGCCATCGCCGACATGCTGAAGAAAGGCTATTGCAAGGAAATCATCATGGTGGGCGAAAACAACGCAGCCGAATAAAATCCTTACAACCGATACGAAGCGCCACGCGCTAAACATACAACCGATACGAATTCCGTGACTGAAACGGGGTTCGTATCGGTTTTTCAGCAGGCACGGGCCGACACATCAATTGCCCCCCTACCTACACACCGTAAAAAAAGAAAACAGCCCTTCAACGGGCTGCCGATGAGCGGCTTACGGGAATCGAACCCGCCTCCTCAGCTTGGGAAGCTGATGCACTACCGATGTGCTAAAGCCGCATATCATTATCGATTTGCGACTGCAAAGGTACTACTTTTTTCCCAATTGACCAAAATAAATTTGTTTTTTTCGTAAAAAAGATGTAACTTTGCACGATTTTTCGTCAACGAAGCACCGTACAGAGCGGAAGACAGGTACCTTCGCGGCTATCCCCTACCGACAGACTGACAAAACAAACAATACACAACTATATGAAATTGAAACACTTAATTATGGCATCATTGGCCTTGACGGCAGGATTATGCTCCTGCAACCGACAAAACGAATCTGCCAATCAGGAGGCAGCACCGATCACCAAACCACAAATCACTCTCCAATCCGACCAATTCACCGCAGAAGCCCTCTGGGCTATGGGACGCATCGGCAGCGTGAAAATTGATGTGGAAACCGGATGGATCGCTTACACCGTCAGCTACTACAGCGTGGCCGAGAACCGCAGCACCACATGGACGAGAATCTGCGTGGAAGAAGGCGACAGCCTGAAACTGATCGACGAATTTGTAGGCTACGATCCGGAATGGTTTGGCGGAAGCGGCGTGCTGACCTATCTGAAAGGCGGGAAACTCTATCTCCGTCAGGACAAAAGAGACATAGAAGTGACCCTGGAAAACAGCGCCGAATACTTCGCCGACGGCATCGAAGGATACCTGCTCAGCCCGATGCGTGACAAAATCGTATTGATCGCACAAGTGAAAACAGTGGCCTCCACGGCCGACAAATACCCCGATCTGGACAAAGCGTCGGGACGAGTGGTGGACGACCTGATGTACAAACATTGGGACGAATGGACCGAAACAGCCCCCCAACCGTTCGTACTGGACCTGAAAGTGAACTACAAAGGCGAAATGACCGTGGCATCAGCCGGCATGAGCAACGCCGTCAATATCCTGGAAGGCACGGTATACGAAAGCCCCATGAAACCATGGGGAGGCGTGGAACAACTGGCTTGGGCACCCGACAACAAAACCGTGGCCTACACCTGCCGCAAAAAAGCCGGACTCGAATACGCCGTATCCACCAATTCGGACATCTACCTTTATAATATCGAAACGCGCGCGCATGAAAATATAACCGAAGGCATGATGGGCTACGACACCAATCCGATGTTCTCACCCAACGGACAATACATAGCATGGCTCAGCATGGAACGCGACGGATATGAGAGCGACGAAAACCGACTCTTCATCATGGACATGAACACCCGCGAAAAAACCTTCCTGAGCAAAGGACTGGACACCAATGTAGATTCCTATATGTGGACCGACGACAACACCATCCTCTTCAACGCCGTTTGGCACGCCACCGAACACCTCTACTTCACCAACCTCAAAGGCGAACGTACCGAACTGACCGACGGACAATACGACTACGAACCCGTAGGACTGACCGACAACCGACTCTATTATCTACGCCACTCGATGTGCGAAGCCAACGAACTCTTCGCCCTTGACCTGGCCGCCAATACGCCTGCCGTACAACTGACACACGAAAACAGCAATATCTACGACCAGGTGGAAATGGGAACCGTAGTTCCGCGCTGGCAAACCACCACCGACGGCAAACAGATGCTGACCTGGATCGTACTGCCCCCGCATTTCGACCCCAACAAGAAATATCCCACCCTGCTCTACTGCGAAGGCGGTCCACAATCACCCGTCAGCCAATTCTGGAGCTATAGATGGAACTTCATGATGATGGCCGCCAACGGCTATGTAGTGGTGGCGCCCAACCGCAGAGGTCTGCCCGGATTCGGACTGGAATGGAACGAGGAGATAAGCGGCGACTACGGAGGACAATGCATGCGCGACTATTTCACCGCCATTGACGAGGCTTGCGACTCGCTGCCCTATATCGACCGCGACCGCCTGGGATGCGTAGGCGCTTCATTCGGAGGATTCTCGGTATATTGGATCGCAGGACATCACGACAAACGATTCAAGGCCTTTATCGCACACGACGGCATCTTCAATATCGAAATGCAATATCTGGAAACCGAAGAGAAATGGTTCGCCAACTGGGATATGGGCGGAGCCTACTGGGAAAAAGACAACGCCATCGCACAAAACACCTTCGCCAATTCGCCTCACAAATTCGTGGACAAATGGGACACCCCCATCCTCTGCATCCACGGCGAGAAAGACTACCGTATTCTGGCCAATCAGGCCATGGCCGCTTTCGACGCCGCCAAGATGCAAGGAGTTCCTGCTCAACTGCTCATCTTCCCCGACGAAAACCACTGGGTACTGCAACCGCAGAACGGCGTGCTCTGGCAACGCACCTTCTTCAACTGGCTCGACCGCTGGCTGAAAGAATAAGAATCCACCGGACTGGTGAAGAGCGATCCTAACGAACAGAGACAATGAGACATATATATTCATACGAAATCCAATATCAGGAAGTGGATGCCGACAGACGACTGCGTCTCTATACGCTGGAGAACTATCTGCTGAATGTGGGCGGACGCGCTGCCGACGACGGCGGATTCGGCACCAAAGCCCTGTTGCCCTACGGCTACACCTGGATCATCACACGACTGAACCTGACGATGGATTATATCCCCACCCACGGCGATATCATCACGATTGAAAGTTGGGTGGAACACAACGCCCACATGCTCTCCATCCGCGACTATCGCATCTATCTGTCCTCCTCCAGACCCGATTTCACGGACGGCAGATGGCAGGAGGAGAAAGCCCAATGGCTCAACAACAACGCCCGGCTGATCGGACAGGCCAAAAGCACCTGGGCCGTACTCGACCTGGAGAAACGCGAAATAGTGAACGCGTTCGACCTCGATATATTCAACAACGTATGCGACCCACAAATACTGGAGATGCCCAAAGCCGAACGACTCACCCCCATCCTGCAACCTACCGGAAGCGGAAAACATACCATCTGCTATTCGGACGTGGACTACAACGGACACTGCAATTCATGCAAATACCTGGAATGGATGCTCAATACCCGACGCATCAATCCCAACGGATCCGCTATCAGACTGGATATCAATTATGTGAAAGAAATGCACCTGGGCGAAGTGATTGAAACGATTTATCTGGAGCAGCCGGACAGCATACAATATCAACAAAAAAACGAAGCCGGACAAACCTGCTGTTCATCAAAAATGAAAATATTTTAAAAGGTATAATGTTCAAAACTTTCTGTTTTGGAAAACTTTTCAACTTTTAGAAAAACGCAAGTGGTTAATTATTAGCCATTTGCGTTTTTGTTTTGGACAACTTTGCTATATGTTGAAAATTTTTTATGTTAAATTATTTGTGGGAATAAAATTTTTGTAGTACCTTTGCAGTCGCATTTCGAAAAAATATTTATACACCCAAATTATATGGATCGTAAAACTTACACCCAAAAAGAAGCCGAGCAGGCGTCCGTTGAGTATTTCAACGGCGACGAATTAGCTGCTCGCGTATGGTCGACCAAATACGCCCTGAAGGACAGTTTTGGCAACCTCTTTGAGCTCACCCCCGATGACATGCACCATCGTTTGGCAAGCGAGATAGCACGCATCGAGCAGAAGTATCAGAATCCGATGACCGAACCCGAACTCTTCGAACTGATGCGAAATTTCCGTTACATCGTACCTCAAGGCAGCCCGATGACCGGTATCGGTAATGATTTTCAAGTGGCCAGTTTGAGCAACTGTTTCGTGATCGGTCAAGACGGCAACGCCGACAGCTACGGCGCCATCATTCAATTGGACGAGGAACAGGTGCAACTGATGAAACGCCGTGGAGGCGTTGGGCACGACCTGAGCCACATCCGTCCGAAAGGCAGTCCCGTAAAGAATTCGGCCCTGACCAGTACAGGATTGGTTCCTTTCATGGAACGATATAGCAATTCCACCCGCGAGGTGGCCCAAGACGGCCGACGCGGCGCTCTGATGCTTTCAGTAAGTATCAAACACCCCGATTCGGAAGCGTTTATCGATGCCAAAATGGAACAGGGCAAAGTGACCGGAGCCAACGTGAGCGTAAAAGTGCACGATGATTTCATGAAGGCCGCCATCGACGGCGTACCCTATCAACAGCAATACCCCATCCTGGCCGAAAATCCTCTCTATAAAAAGGAAATAGACGCCAAAGCCCTGTGGAAAAAGATTATCCACAACGCATGGAAAAGTGCCGAACCCGGCGTTCTGTTCTGGGACACCATCCTTCGCGAGAGCGTGCCCGACTGCTATGCCGACCTGGGTTATCGCACCGTGAGCACCAACCCCTGCGGCGAAATTCCGTTGTGCCCCTACGACAGCTGCCGACTCCTGGCCATCAACCTCTATTCCTATGTGAAGAATCCGTTCACCGCTAAAGCCGAGTTCGACTGGGAACTCTTCCGCCAACACGTGGGCGTAGCGCAACGAATGATGGATGACATCATCGATCTGGAGATGGAAAAGATTGACAAGATTCTTCAGAAAATCGCATCCGACCCCGAAGACGACAACATCAAACGCACCGAACGCGAATTGTGGGAGAAAATCAAAGCCAAAACCGTACAGGGCAGACGTACCGGCGTGGGAACCACAGCCGAAGGCGACATGCTGGCCGCCATGGGTCTCACCTACGGAACCGATGAAGCCACCGCTTTCTCCGTGGAAGTGCACAAGAATCTGGCTTTGGCCGCCTATCGCAGCAGCGTGAATATGGCCAAAGAACGCGGAGCGTTCACCGTATACGACGCCAAACGCGAACTCAACAATCCGTATATCAACCGCATCAAAGAAGCTGACCCCGAACTATATAAGGAGATGGCCAAATACGGCCGTCGCAACATCGCCTGCCTGACCATCGCTCCTACCGGCACCACCAGCATCATGACGCAGACCACCAGCGGCATCGAGCCCGTATTCCAACCCGTTTACCGTCGCCGTCGCAAAGTGAACCCCAACGACAAGAATGTACACGTGGATTATGTGGACGAAGTGGGCGACAGCTTTGAAGAATACATCGTATTCCACCATAAATTCATCACCTGGATGAACGCCAACGGCTATACCTACGACGCCACACATCGCTATTCGCAAGCCGAAGTGGACGAACTGGTACAGAAATCGCCCTACTTCCACGCCACCGCCAACGACGTGGACTGGCTGCAGAAAGTAAGGATGCAAGGCGCTATCCAGAAATGGGTGGACCACAGCATCTCCGTAACCATCAACCTGCCCAGCGACGTGACCGAAGAACTGGTGGGCAACCTCTATGAAGAGGCTTGGCGCTGCGGATGCAAAGGGTGCACCGTATACCGCGACGGCAGCCGTGGCAACGTATTGGAAAGCGTTGACAAAAAAGATAAGGAGAAAGACAAGGACAAAAAGAACTGCGTCTGCTTCGACAACAAAGTGCGCGTCCGCCCCAACGAACTGGAATGCGACGTGGTTCGTTTCCAGAACAACAAGGACAAATGGATTGCCTTCGTAGGCCTGAAAGACGGTATGCCATACGAGATTTTCACCGGTCTGGCCGATGACGAAGACGGACTGCTCCTGCCCAAATCCGTGACCAAAGGAAAAATCATTCGCGTAACCCAGGAAGACGGAACCCACCGCTATGACTTCCAATTCGTCAACAACCGCGGCTTCAAGACCACGATGGAAGGCTTGAGCTACAAATTTGACAAAGAATTCTGGAACTACGCCAAATTGATATCCGGCGTGCTCCGCTACGGCATGCCGATCGACCAGGTGATCAAGATGATCAGCGGTCTGCAGATGGATTCGGAAAGCATCAACTCCTGGAAAGTGGGCGTGGAACGCGCCTTGAAGAAATATATCCAGGACGGAACCGTGGTGCAAGGACAGTTGTGCCCCGAATGCGGCGAACCTCTGGTATACGAAGAAGGCTGTATGCACTGCCCGAAATGCGGATACTCGAAATGCGGCGGATAATTTCCGCATGACATAGGCTATCCTTAACAAACCGTTGCCCTTTACAGAGCAGCGGTTTGTTGCATCCATCCACATCCGTATCGGCATGCAGGAAGGACAAAGGAGATCATATAGAACAGAAAAAACAGAAAAATCACCCTAAAATTTGCACAAATCACATTTTTTTCGTAATTTTGCAGCCTAATTATAAATTAGGCGCAATAGGATGTATAATGCAAAAGATAAAATGGCCGAGCTGATGAATGCCGATGCAGAGACTCTGCAGATCATCAGCCGTTTCGGATTGCCGTTGGGCGTAGGCGACCAAACCGTGGATGAAGTGTGCCAGGCACACCATATCCATACCGAAACCCTCCTCAGCGTGGTGAATCATATCAAGAACGAGATCATAGACATACCTACATTGATGATCTATCTGAGCAACGCTCACAAATACTTTCTGGAATATCAGTTGCCGCGTATCCGTCAAACGCTGATCGAAGCCGTGAGCAGCATAAAAACAGGAAGTCAGGTCCCGCTGTTGATCATACGGCTGTATGACGAATACGTGGAAGAAGTGAAAACACATATCGCCCACGAAAACGAGAACAATTTCCAGCAACATCAGGACGACGACCAACATGTGGCCGCCAAATTGAAAGAACTGAAAAACATCATCATCCGCTTCTATCCGGCCGAAGAACCCAACAACCTGCTCTATGCCGCTTTGCAAGACATCTTCCAGATAGAAAAAGAACTGGCTTTGCATTGCTCGATTGAAGACGATATACTGCTGCCCGCCCTCAGCCAGGTGAAAAAAGAAAGCGACCAACTGACCGACCGGGAAAAAGATGTGCTTGTACAGGTGGTGAAGGGAATGAGCAACAAAGAGATTGCCGATGTTTTGAATATTTCGACCCACACGGTTATATCCCACCGCAAGAATATAGTAAGGAAACTGAATATCCACTCGGCTGCGGGATTGACCATCTATGCCATTGTCAACAAACTGGTATGCTTAGACGCGTTAAGAAATTCATAGCCGACAAGCATCTTCCGGCATCCGGGAATCGTGTATTGGTGTGCGTAAGCGGCGGTGCCGACAGCGTTGCCCTGTTGGATGTGCTGCTCCGCGCGGGATACGAATGCGTAGTGGCTCACTGCAACTTCCACCTTCGCAGCAAAGAAAGCGACAGGGACGAACAGTTTGTAAGAAATTTAGTGGAACGGTTTTTGCAGCGTGACTATGTAAAGGCTCTGCCTTTGGAGGTGAAACACTTCAACACCCTGGATTATGCACAAGAGCAAAACATGAGTGTGGAAACCGCCGCTCGCGAATTGCGCTACGAATGGTTCGGACTGATTGCCGAACAATACAACTGCAAAGCGATAGCTGTGGCGCATCATCAAAACGATCAGGCAGAAACCGTTATGATGCATATCCGCCGGGGGTGCGGACTGAACGGCCTATGCGGCATGAGGCCTTCGGCACCAAATCCCGTACTACAAAAATGCGAACAAGACAAACCGGGGAAAGACATTCCGGTGATACGACCGCTGCTGTGTACGACACACGACTATATATGCCATTATCTGCGCGACATACGCGGCATTGAATGGATGGAGGATTCCACCAACGATGATACGCGATTCAAACGAAACGCCGTTCGCGAGGAATTGAAATCCTGGAGCAAAGCCGAAATAGAACATATCGCCCAACTGGCGGAACGGATACAGGAAGTATGCCGAACGAAAGAAACTGAAAACGAAGAAGAACAATAAGATGCTACACTACGGACTGATAGGGAAAAAACTCGGGCATTCGTTTTCACCTGACTATTTTGCGGCAAAATTCAGGAACGAACAGATCAATGCCGACTATACGGCATACGAAACGGATGACATCGCTCACCTACCCGATTGGGACGGATGGAATGTAACCATCCCCTATAAACAGGAAATCATTCCCCATCTTGACATGCTGGATGATGCCGCCTGGGAGATAGGTGCAGTGAATGTGGTGAAACGCCAAGACAATCTTACGATCGGCTATAATACCGACTGGATAGGATTCGTACGATCCATCCGACCGCTACTGTCACCATCCGACCGGAAAGCGCTTGTACTGGGAACTGGAGGCGTAGCCCAGGCCGTAGCCTACGGGGTGAAACGACTGGGATTGGAATTCACCATGGTAAGCAGGAAAAGCGACGAAACCCGACACATACTCGGCTATGGCGACCTCGAGGAAACCGTAATACGTGAGCATAGCGTAATCATCAATTGCACCCCTTTGGGCATGTATCCCGATATCAACCACCAGCCGGATATCCCTTACATGCAAATTGGAAGACAGCACCTGTTGTTCGATTGCATTTACAACCCCGAAGAGACACGTTTTCTCCGACATGGACGAGAAGCCGGGGCACGCACCAAAAACGGCTACGAAATGCTCATCATTCAAGCTGAAGAAGCCTGGAAAATATGGAATGAAAAATGACAGACTATGTTTTGAAACAGAATAAATTGAACGAATTATGAATAAACGCTTTTTATCACTAATCACCATCCTGAGTATGGGTTTGGGCCTGTCGGCACAAACCATCTTCCGCATCACCTATGAGGAAGTGACCACCCAACGCGGACAATTTTATCAATATTCGCGTCGCTATCTCAACACCGAAGATGTGGCCACTGAAAACACCACCACCTATCGCTTGCTGAGTATCGAACCGGTAGAAACAGCCGAACCGATCGTGGAAACGGTAATCCAACCGGAAAAAGCCGAAATACTGGCTCCGCTGTCGGAAGAGGCCTTGCAATCCGGCAGCACCCAGAAGATGGCGGAACAGGTAGCCAAACAAATCTACAGGATAAGAGAGGCACGGATCAACCTGCTGTCAGGAGAAGTGGAGCACGTTCCGGCCGACGGTGAAGCCATGCTGCTCGTGCTCAACGAACTGGACAGACAGGAACGCCTGTTGACGGCTGAATTCATCGGGAGCAGCACCACTGTACGTCACACCACTTACGTGCAAGTGGACACGTTGGCAGACGGACGCAGCATACTGCTCCGCTTCAGCAAAATTGCAGGGCCCGTGGCTAGCGACAATCTGAGCGGCGATCCGGTATTGATCGATGTGGAATGCGAATATGAACAGGTGCTGGCAGCACAACAACCCAAAAAGGACAAAGAACCACGCAACTACGTCAATCAGCTTAAAAGCAGAAAGATGATCATCATTTACAACCACAAAACTATCTATGAAGAAAATACTGCTCGTTAGTATAGGAATATTGCTCGGCCTGTGCGGTAAGGCACAAGAATTGAGATGCAACGTAACAGTGAATTCGGACCGGATTGAAGGCTCGAACAAACAGGTCTACTCCACGCTGCAGCAAGCCGTTTCCGAAATGATCAACACGACCAAATGGACCAATATGACTTTTGCGGACAAAGAGCGGATCGACTGCAGCATGATGATTATCGTGACGCAGGCCAATGACAATCTTTACCACTGCGAAATGCAGTTGCAGAGCCGACGTCCCGTATATAACAGTGCCTACAACACCACCCTGATCAACTTCAAGGACAACGAATTCAATTTCACCTATCAGGAATTCGACCGGCTGGATTTTCAAGTCGACCAGTTCAGCAGCAACCTGACCTCGTTGATCGCTTATTACTGCTATCTGCTGATCGGCTATGATCTGGATACCTACTCACGCTTGGGTGGCAGCAGCTGTTTCCAAATATGCGAAAATATATGCAATAGCGCTCAAACGGCATCCATCGAGGAAGCCGAACTGACCGGATGGAAAGCCTTTGGCAGCAACCGCAGTCGTTTCTCCCTTATCAACAACCTCCAGGACGATGCGTTCAGGGCGTTTAGAGAGTTTCTGTACACTTATCACCGGCTCGGGCTGGATATCATGGAAAAAAATGTGGACAACGGACGCGCGCGCATCGCAGAGGACATACATGTATTGAAAGAGGCCTACAACGCACGACCCGCCACCTATGTAATCAACACATTTCTGGATGCCAAAGCCGATGAAATAGCCAATATCTTCCAACGAGGAACGACGGACGAAAAAACGGCTGTTTACAAACTGCTGATGGATATAGATCCTACACGACAAGAAACATACGACCATATAAAAGAAACACAATAGTGCTGCAACATCTTCACATACAAAATTATGCTCTGATAGCCAATCTGGATATTGATTTCACATCCGGATTTTCGGTACTGACAGGCGAAACGGGTGCTGGTAAAAGTATCATCCTGGGTGCTTTGGCCTTGGTGCTCGGCGGAAAAGCCGATGCCAAAAGTATTACTGACGGCGAAGAGCGTTGTGTAATTGAAGCCGATTTCGGCGAATATCTTATCAGAAGAGAACTGCACCGAAACGGCAGAAGCCGATCGTTTGTCAACGATGAAGTGGTGTCACAAGCCGAACTGAAAACGCTGGCATCCCAACTGATCGATATTCACTCACAACATGAAAACCTGCTAATCGGCAGCGATTCATTCCAGTTGTCAGTAGTGGATTCGCTGGCCGACAACGCCCGGCAGCGACAGGAATACACCCAAATATTTGACGCCTACACCGACACCTTCAACAAGATAAAGGAACTGAAAGACGTAGCGGAAAAGACGAAGAAAGACGCCGATTATATTCGATTCCAATGGCAGCAACTGAATGATATCCGTCTTTCGGCCGGCGAAGAGGAGGAATTGGAAGACGAAATATACAAATTGAGCCATGCGGAGGAAATCCGTGCCCAATTGATTGCAGCCGGACAACTGCTCAACGGAGACGAGAACAGTGTACTGACCTTGCTGCACAACTGCCATCTTGACGGCGCCGACAACGAATTGGAAGAACGGCTGCGAAGTGCCGAAATCGAATTGACGGACATCGCCCGTGAAGCGGATCGCATGGCCGAACGAACCGAAAGCGACCCTACCCGTCTGCAAGAAGCGGAAGAACGCATGGATGCGCTCAATTCACTCATGCACAAGCATCATTGCAGCAACACCGGCGAATTGATCGAATTGCGTCAACGATTTGAGGAGCAGTTGCTACATATCGATTCGTTTGATGATGAAATAGCCGGATTGGAACGACAATTGGCAGATCAAAAACGGGAACTGACCGATAAAGCCGACCGACTGACCCTGTCACGCGCAAACGTAAAACAGGATATCTGCCGCCGCTTGACCGACAACTTGAGCCAATTGGGTATCCGACACGCACATGTGGATATATCGATGGACAAATTAGCCGACTTTACCCCGGACGGTCAAGATGATGTGCAATTCATGTTTGCCGCCAATCTGAATCAGTCGCTTCGCCGTGTCAGCGAAGTGGCCAGCGGAGGCGAAATAAGCCGTCTGATGCTTTGCATCAAATCGTTGATAGCGCAAACCAACGGTCTGCCGACGATTATTTTTGACGAAATTGACACCGGTGTTAGCGGTGAGATAGCTACCCAGATGGGGGTCATCATGCGTAAAATGGCCGATTCTTGTCAGATCATAGCCATCACCCATCTGGCACAGATAGCCGCCTTAGGACAAGAGCAATATAAAGTATACAAACAAGATACCGCCAATCGTACGGAAACGGCAATCATCCATTTGACAACGGAGCAACGCATACATGAAATCGCCACCATGTTGTCAGGCAACACTCCCACCGACGCCGCGTTAACCAATGCACGACAATTATTAGCGAAATGAAAGAAATAAATCGAATACGAGCAGTGAAAAACGGAGCCCTGTTATGCATAACGGACCGGATTATCGTACTTCCCGTTTTACGGAGAATGGTTCGTAAAACGGCTGACGGACTGGAATTGCTCGGTACTGAGAATATCAGTCCCAAAGAGGGACATCTGTTTCTGACCAACCATCGGGACATCGTATTGGATTCATCATGGCTCACCCTGCTCCTTCGTGAGAAATGGAATATCCGTCCGTATATCGGTATAGGCAACAACCTGTTCGGCAAATGGTGGATTGAACCCTTCGTACGTTTCAACCGCTGTTTTGTGGTGATCAGAGACGGCAATCCTAAAGACAGAATAACTCATGCCACCATTTTGGGGCAATATATCCGTAATCGAATCAGCGAACGCCACAGCGTTTGGTTGGCGGAACGGGAAGGACGCTCGAAAGACGGCAACGATCTGTGCCAGCCTGCCGTTCTGAAAATGCTCACTATGGGCGAAGATAATCTGCTGGATGCGATCAAGGCGCTGAATATTTGTCCGGTCAGCATATCTTACGAATTCGACCCCTGCGATTACCTTAAAGCCCGTGAAATGCAATTAAAACGCGATAACCCGGAGTGGAAGAAAAGCAAAGAAGACGATTTGTTATCCATGCGCACCGGCATTTACGGAAAGAAAGGACATGTGGTATTTCATCTGACCCCCTCTATCAATACATGGATTGATGAACATATCGACTCCTTGCGGCAAATGCCCCGCAACAACCAATTGGCGGCTATCGCTCAACGTATCGATTTCCAAATTCACAGCAATTACCACATCTTTGAGCGAAACGAGTCGTTCGACCGTTATCTGCGGCAACAAATCGACAAAATATCTGTTCCTGACAAAGATAATGATTTCCTCTTGGAACAAATGAAAAATATGTACTTGAATCCGGTAATCAATTATGAGAAGAGCCATCTTTCCGGGGAGCTTTGATCCCTTTACAATCGGTCACTACGACATCGTGATTCGCGGTCTCGATTTATTTGACGAAATAATCATCGGCATTGGAAAAAACAACGTAAAAAAAGAAACATTTCCTCTTGATCAACGCTTGGAAGATATCCAAAACGCTTTTGCCAACGAGCCACGAGTGAAGGTGGTGGTATACGACAATCTGACGGTTGAATTCGCCCGCGAACACGATGCCAAATTCCTGCTGCGTAGCATTCGCACCCACTCCGACTTCGAATACGAACAAACCATGGCGGAAGCCAACCGCGAATTAGGCGGCCTGGAAACCGTGATATTATATACACGCCCGGAGTTGGCACATATTTCGTCTACATTGGTAAGAGACCTGTACACTCATCATTTTGATATCAGTTCATATCTCCCTCATTCTAATCTATGAAAACCAGATCATTTTTTTGCGGAATATTGATTATCCTGACTTCAGTGCAAGTAACCGCCACTGAATCCAAATCAACCAGGATCAACAAAAACCTTAATATATATAATGATGTCTACCGCCAATTGGATATCAATTACGTGGACACATTGGATTACGACAAACTGACGAAGATCTCGATCAACGAAATGCTTCGCCAGGTGGATCCTTACACGGTGTACATCCCTAAAGAAGAAGACGACAATCTGAAGTTGATGACAACAGGCAAATACGGCGGAATCGGAGCCATCATCATGCAGCGTGACAGTTTCGTATGCATATCTGAGCCCTACGAAAACATGCCAGCACAAGAAAACGAAGTGTTGGCCGGTGATAAAATTCTGTCAATAGACGGCACCAACTGCAAAGGCAAGACGACGAAAGAAGTGAGCGATATGCTTCGCGGAGTGCCCGGAACAACCGTGACGCTTAAATTGGAACGCCCCGGTGTGGACAAACCTTTTACCAAGGTGTTGACACGCAAAGAAATTCACATGCCTCCTGTCAGTTATTACACCACTTATGGGGAAACAGGATATGTACTGTTTTCTGAATTCACTTCCGGATCGGCTCAGGAAGTACTGAAAGCCGTAGAAGAGATGATCAAGAGCCGACATATAACCGGGTTGGTACTTGACCTGCGCGGAAATGGAGGCGGCCTGGTGGATGAAGCGATTCAATTGGTCAGTTATTTTGTGGACAAGGGAACAATGGTTGTTTCCACAAAAGGCAAGACCCAACAAAGCAATCGCGAATACACTACCAAAACCTCCCCCATCTACAAAGACCTGCCTATAGCGGTTTTAGTGGACGGACGCTCGGCTTCAGCTGCTGAAATAGTAAGCGGCTGTTTCCAGGATTTGCATCGAGCCACACTGATCGGTCAACGCACCTTCGGTAAAGGCCTGGTACAAAGCATCAGACCGATCGCTTTTGACGGTCATTTGAAAGTGACTACCGCACACTACTATCTACCGTCAGGAAGATGTATCCAAGCCATCGACTATAGCGAACTACAAAAGGGGAACAAACTGCACAAAGATACCGCAGGCGGTATTTTGCCCGATATTGTAATGACCGATTCGGCAAAAGTGGATATTACCTACTCGCTCTATCAACAACAGATGTTTTTTGATTATTCAGTATTGTATCATTCGCAACATGCCGCAATCGCCGCTCCCGAAGAATTTGAACTGTCGGATCAAGAATTGGAGGATTTTATCGCATTCCTTGATTCCAGACATTATTCTTACCAGACGGAAACAGGCAAATATATGCACGATGTGATCGAGATGGCCAAACACGAAGATTTGGATTCGGTTACGATCGCTGACTTACAAGCGTTTGAGCAACGGCTCAAGCCATCATACCGAGATGCCATCATGCGCAACAAAGAAGATGTAAAACGCCTGTTGTCAGAAGAAATTATTGAACGCTATTATTTCCAGAAAGGCAGAATCGCCTATGTTCTGAGATTTGACAAAGAACTGAAAAAGGCATTAGAAATTTTATGAAACGAAATCAAATCATATATATAGCATCTGCTCTGCTGATCGGCTGTGGGATTTGTATCTCGTGCGCCAATAGAGGTATCGGTCCACAAGGAGGTCCCAAGGACGAGACCCCGCCTGTGGTATTAAAAAGCACTCCGGAAAACGGGACTCTCCATTTCAACGCTCAACGCATCGAAATACAATTTGATGAATACGTGCAATTGGAAGATGTAAGCAACAACGTATTGATGTCACCTCCTCAGCAACAACCACCTGAAATCAAATCATTAGGCAAAAAAGTACGTATTGATTTCAAAGAGCCGTTGCAAGATTCCACCACTTATACATTGGATTTCGGTGCCGCTATCGTTGACAACAACGAGCGTAATCCGCTATCCGGATTCGTATATAGTTTTTCTACCGGAGATGTGATTGATTCGTTGGAAATCTACGGAACACTATTAAATGCGGAGGATCTGAATCCGATTAGCGGAATTACCATAGGTTATCACAGCAATTTGGAAGATTCGGCCTTCTCCACCCTTCCGTTCTGCCGCATAGGACGAACGGACAACTATGGAGAATTCTCCATCAAAAATATTCCTCCTGGCACCTATCGATTATACGGATTAGGAGAAGCATCACGCGATTATCGCTATCAACCCGGTGACGGCGTCGCTTTTCTTGATTCCCTCATTACCCCGTATATCAATATCACCACTGAATCCGACACCATTTTCAGACGTGACACCTTGGCGGCCGACAGCAGTTTGATTCCGGATAGTATCATCACATCCGAATATTATTACTACGAGCCATCCAATCTGGTGCTGTTCTATTTCCAGGAGAACAAACAGAAAAAGTATTTTCAACGGGCTTTGCGCGATAAGGCACATTGTTTCACTTTATATTTTGCCGGAGCTCAGGACACTTTGCCGCAACTGAAAGCACTCAGATTGCCATCCGACTCACTGCAACAAGATTCAGCCTGGGTCGACTTTACACAATATATGTTGATTGATGCCAATCCTTCCAATGATACCATCACCTATTGGTTGACCGATTCGGCTGCTATTCGGATGGATACCATTCGATTTGAAATGACTTATCTCAAATCCGATTCATTATATGAATTGTATCCACAAACGGATACGATTCAAGCGATTTATCGTGAACCGCGATTATCGGATAAGGCTCGTGAAAACAAACGGAAAAAAGAAATGAGCACTCCGTTGGCAATCGACCTGAAGAAGCAAGGAACACTTGAAATATACGACACCTTAATGTTGACAAGCGCCACTCCGTTGGTGCGTATTGAGCAAGACAGCCTTCACTTATATCAGATGGTAGATACCGTCCGCAAAAAAAACGCCTTCCAACTCCAAGCTGCTGATTCGTCATATCGACGCTTTTATATCATCTTCCCGATG
The DNA here is from genome assembly GCA_024399655.1 of Paludibacteraceae bacterium. Classification (GTDB taxonomy): domain Bacteria; phylum Bacteroidota; class Bacteroidia; order Bacteroidales; family Paludibacteraceae; genus Colicola. The sequence continues at coordinate 24,459 of JAKSNP010000010.1, forward strand.
ACTCAGAACTGCAATTACGAATTTGAATTGGACTCTGCTGCTGCTCAGGATATTTACAATAAAGTCAACATCCGAAAGAAATGCAGTTTCAATATTCGAAATATCGAAGAATACGCCAGCTTGAAAGTAATACTGAAAGACTATGACGCTACTGCCATCATTCAACTGCTGGACGAGAAAGATACACCGGTTCGTACGCTGAAAGCCGATCCTGCTGGCACCACCTTTATGCATCTTCTACCCAAGAAATATTATCTGCGTCTTTTCCTTGACTTGAATGGTGACGGCAAATGGACCACAGGTGATTGGAGCAAGCACCAGCAACCCGAACCGGTATATTATTGCCACAAAAAACTAAATTTACGAGCCAATTGGGACTTTGAGGAACAATTTGATTGGAAGAATATACCCATTCTGCAACAGAAACCTGAGGAAATAAAGAAGGATGCTAACCCGAATAAAAAATAACATTTTTGTCGCATTATTCCTGACGATCGGAATCAGTATTCAGCTGATTGCTTATTATTTGGTTCCCGACCGTCCGATATCTCTAATTAGCGGAATATTAGGTATTTGCAGCGTTGTATTGTGTTCTGTAGGTAATATTTCCACTTTCATTTTCGGATTTGCTCAAATTGCCACTTATCTATACATTTGCTACCTCAATCAATTATACGGAAATCTTGCTATCAATGTATTTTATTTTATTGCACAGATCTACGGTCTATATGTATGGAGGAAACGAGGCAGTTCGCTCAATTCATCCCTGATTACCCGCCATCTGTCTGCATTAAAGTTGATAATCCTGACTGTGATAATGATTGTGGCCTCCGTATTGGTGGGTTTCGTATTACAGCGATTCACCGATGATCCACAACCCTATCTGGACGCCTTTACAACGGTTCCTGCCGTGGTGGCCGAAATATTGATGGTTTTAGCCTATCGGGAGCAGTGGTTCATCTGGTTTCTGATCGATGCCACCTATGTCGTATTATGGGCACGAACCGGTAACGCATGTATGCTTTTGCAATTTGCGTTCTGGTGTATCAATTGTGTGTACGGATTTATTCGTTGGAATCAAGCATTAGAAATTCGTAACCGGCACTCTGAAGATATTGGATGACCAACGGCAAAGCGACCAACACGTTTTTTGCCGCTTTTCGGGAATCGTGAAAAACAATTATACTGCCGTTTCTAACCAATTTTTTCACAATTTCTACTATTTGGTCTGGCGTATAATTGGGATTATAGTCATGAGTGACAATATCCCATAGATATATTCGGAAATCCTTGCGTATTTTCAGGATTTGTGATATCTTCATTCGTCCGTATGGCGGACGGAATATACGTGCCGAATGCCAATCATGTCCCAAATTGGCGGTTATGATTTCTTCCGTCAATTGAATGTTATTTGTATAAAGCCTCAAGGTGTTTTTCCATCCTGAAATATGGTTGAACGTGTGATTGCCTATCCGGTGTCCTCTTTTTACCACTTCTTTTGCCACTTCCGGATGACGGAATACATTTTCACCGACCCAGAAAAAAGTGGCTTTTATGCCATATTCATCCAATATGTCCAATATTTGCGGAGTTATCTCCGCAATCGGTCCGTCATCAAAGGTCAAATATACACATTTGCGCTCTGAATCGCCACGCCAATGCAACGAAGGCGTCAAACGATGAAACCATTGAGGAAATTGATATAGTAGTCTCATTATATTTGCCAAGCTAAAGCAGCTGCTCCTAAAATGGCGGCATCTGCGCCATCCAATCCGGATACCGTCACTTTGATTTTACGACGCCATATCGGCAACAGGTTTTTGTTTAAAGATTCTTCGGTTGGCTCCAACAACCATTTTCCTGCATTGGTCAAACCACCGAACAAAACAACCGCTTCCGGAGACGAAAAGGATACGAAGTCTGCTATTTTTCTTCCCAATAGGCGTCCTGTATACAACCATATCTCTTTAGCTACCTCATCCCCCTGCTCTGCTGCGGAATAGACATCATAGGATGTCAAATGGTCGATAGTTCTTAAGAGAGAGGGTTTGTTCGTCTTTGTCAGTATTTCTTTTGCAGTTCTCACTACGCCGGTTGCACTCACATAAGTTTCCAGACAGCCTCTCTTCCCGCAATTGCACCGTCTGGCATTTGATGCGGCATTTGCACATACATGGCCCAATTCTCCCGCCAAGCCATCGTGTCCGTATACCACTTGCCCGTTAATAACTATACCGCTTCCCAAACCGGTTCCCAATGTGAGTTCTATAAAGTTTTTCATTCCTCTGGCAGCGCCAAATTCCATTTCTCCCAATGCAGCCGCATTGGCGTCATTGGTAATTTTGCACGGAATTTGAAATCGCCCGGCAACTAGTTCGGCAAATGGAATTTGTTCATGCCACGGAAGATTCATGGCATGTTCGATATTTCCCGTATAGATATTGCCATTGGGAACTCCTGCTCCTATCGCCTTTACCGATCGGAGGCCGCCATACGGTTCGGTCAGATGCACGGCCGATTTGTAGAATGCATCGATATACGTGTCCACCGTTCGATAATCGGCAGTTGACAAAGACATACGGTTGAAAATATGTCCTTGTCGGTCCACCAAGCCTATCTCGCTATTGGTTCCGCCTAAATCCAATGCCAATACATAGGAAGACATTTCCGCCTTAATTCCGGTTACTTACAGGTTCTTCTCCAAAAATTCCATCAGTCTGCGATGCAGATGGTCATAATTGGAGCGTTTACGCAAGAAATGATTGTCATCAGGATAAAGTTGCATGTCAAATTGTTTGCCTGCCTTAACCAATGCATCTATAAACAATAAAGCATTTTGAGCATGCACGTTGTCATCGGCCAATCCGTGAACCAGCAGGAGACGTCCTTGCAACTGGTCGGCCATACGAGTCAGATCGGCATGATCATAGCCGAACTCATTCACCTGCGGACGACGCATATATCGCTCCGTATAGGCTGAATCGTACAAGCGCCAATCTATCACGGGTGCAATGGCCATGCCGCATTTAATCGGACTGCCAGGTTCACACATCGTTCTGATGGTCTGGAAGCCGCCATAGCTCCATCCTACCATCGCGATTCGCTCACCGTCTACATAATCCAATCCGGCCATGTATTTGGCTACTGAGATTTGGTCTTCTGCTTCTTTCTTACCCAAATTCATATAGGTTGCATTACACCACGCACGACCTCTACAGGCGGTTCCACGACCGTCTGCGTCAACTACTATATAGCCTTCATTGGCCAAATATGTGCCCCAACGTTTGCGCCATTTGTTCAAAACCCGTTGACTGCCCGGACCGGAATATTGTATCAGAATAACAGGATATTTCTTTCCTGCTTCCATATTGTTTGGCATTATGGTATAAGCGTTCAGGGTATCGCCGCGTTCGGTAGGGATCTTCGTAAATTCGGTTTTGGGCAGTTGGGCTGCTTCCCAACGTTGTTGCAAGTCGTCATTATTGAGCAGTTCCTTCACCTTCTTGCCGTCTTGCGTATACAACGTATATCGATTGGGCACTTCAAGACTTTGGTAACAATCGATATATTGTTTCATATCGTCGCTGAAAGTTAAGTCATGAGTTCCTGCTTCTTTGGTCAACATTTTGATATTGCATTTTTTCATGTCCACCGCATAAGCTTGCCGTTCCATCGGATTGGGAGCGGCCTGGTAATATACCATATTCTTCTGTTCATCCATACCATAGATGCAGGTCAGATCCATTCCGTCTTTGGTCAATTGTTTCAATTCTCTGCCGTCGGATGCATAGAGATAAGCTTGCATCCAACCGCTCTTCTCACTCAACACAACGAAACTGCCGTCGGACAACCACACCCATTGATCAAATAATGAATAATCCACATAGTATTTGTCACATTGTTCTTTATAGAAAGGATGAGTGACTGTCGTTTTGGGATTTCCGGCCAATATCTCCATGTGGTTCTGGTCGCGATTCATTTTTTGAATCAATAATTCCTGATTGGTTTCTTTGCCTTTATATGTCTCGCGCCATGTAATACGAGGTATATACCAATTGTCCATTTCGCCTAACTGCATGGTACGCGTCGTCTTGTCGGCGAAATCATATACCAAGACGGATGCCTGTGCATTATGGTCGCCTGCCTTCGGGTAGCGAAGGGAAAACAAATTGGGATATCTTAATGCTTCGCCCGTTTCATCCAGCATCTTCTGCCATGAAAAAGTGGGTACTTCGGTTTCGTCCAAACGGACAAATGCCACTTTCTTGCTATCGGGAGAGAAGGCAAACATGCAGGTTATACCGAATTCTTCTTCATACAACCAATCGGAAATGCCATACAAATGTTCAGGATTCTTATCATCGGTTATGGCCAAATTCGTCTTAAAATCAACCTTATATACATACAGGTTATTCTGTTTGGCATATACTATATATTTGCCGTCAGGTGACATCTGAGCATCACGTATCGGCTGGTCACAGATGTCGTAACGTTTGCCTTTTTGGTCTATAAGGTAATAATTGGCCTCAAATGAATGACGGAACAATTGCTTCTTGTTTTCATAATGCATGGTATATTGACCGGTTACTGTGGCTTTCTTTTCTACGTTTGAGCCATTCAGTACTGAATCCATCTGGTCGTCTGACATCGTTTTGGCCTTGTAGACATCACCCAACAAATCGCTCAACAAATCCGCATTGGCTGCCAACGGCAACATCATCATTAAATAAACTAATACTTTTTTCATATTATACCTCATTAATATTTACACAGTATTCTTAATATAAATTTATACATAGCGCCATTTTATTAAAATTGCTCTCACCAATAGTTCAGTATAGGATCTCCGATACGTTAGCGAACAATCAGGCAACTATGCGTTTTAACATTTGTAACTTTATTTTTTACGAGTGGCCAATGACATGAACACACCCAACATCACACCCAACAAAGCGGCAAACAAGACGCGCCATTCGGGAGGCAACATAAAGGTGATGGTATGTGCAGGTATCCAGAACAAGGGAATGGTTTTCTTGTAGAGGAAATTCCAAATGGTGGTCCAATCCAATGATGCAAAGATTCTACCAAAATCCAGACGGGAGAAATAGCCGCTCAAAGTTCCGTTATGTTCCATAATATGAGTATCGCTCACTTTGTGCAGAACCATAAAGACGGGAGCGAAGAGACAGTTCATGAATAAAGAGACACAGAAGGCTGCCAACACATGAAACCAGGAACGACTCGTCAATATTCCGGTCTTCAGCAATTCGCCATAGCTGCAACCGTCGGGAACCAAACCGATAGTAGTGAGTACGGCGGGCACACCGGTAGAGAAAATGGTCATCGCGGCAGTAATCAACATGCCCAAAAAGCCCCAGGTGATTCCGCGAGGTACCACTCCAAAGCCTTTAGGGGCATACTCCCCACTCCGTATACGCTGACCTATACATTCACCGGCAGTTGATAAAATTCCGAATTTGATAAAAGCCATTAGAAAAGGATGATTGATAGTCATCCACATAAAAGCGCCATAGACCGGTTTTATTACAAAAAAGGGAAACAATACGACGATACACCCTAAAATAAAATAAAAATCTTGTTTTTTCATATTTCTGTTCTACATTATTTACCTGTTATCTATACCGATTGAAGGACTCTTGAACGGAATCGTTTGATTCATTTCTTATAAATCGATCACCAATATGTCATTCAAGGAATTATGTTTATGCTTCATTTCGGCAAATCTTGTCCAAAATTCCTGCAATTCACGCGGCGCATGTACCAGGAACTGCTCTGCCCCCTGTGAATCTATACGTTCAAAAATCATACCAACCGTTATGATATGCGTATCCATTGCTGGTTGATAAGTACGTTCTTCTTTGCCTTCCACAAATACGGCGCGCAGCACTTTCACATCTTCCATGCGGCTCAACAAACGGCTTACCAAACGGATGGGAAGGTGATAGGTATGCGCCAGCTCTTTGGCTGTCATCGGGCTCTCATCCTTATTGAAACGGTCGATTATCACATTAAGCAGGAATAGCATGATACAATCCTTATATCTGCGCGACATAAAATTCAAGTCGTCTTCGTATTCAAAATCTTCTTTATTCTGAATACTGTATGATATTTGGGCTCCTACCAAAATCAATATACTGGACCATTGCAGCCACATCAACATCAAGGGGATAGATGCAAATGCACCATATACGATACTCGTCCTACTCAAAAATACAATGATATAGACGGATAGAGATTGAAGCAATTGGAAGAGCGTTCCGATTAGGATACCGGGAATCAAGGCCGGTATTAAACGGACTTTTGTATTGGGTATAGCCCAATACATCCACACGAACACAAGACAGATAAAGGCATAACTGACCACCTTTACCAGCCAGGTCTGCATATTCCTCAATATTTCTACTTCCTGCAAGGCTGAAGCTGCGGAGTTGAGGAATATACTCAAACCGGATGTAACCACAATCAATACCGGTATCAGGAAAAGAATACAGATATAGTTGGTCAATTGTTTGCCGATTTGACGAACGCCCTTCACATTCCAAATTCCGTTGAAGGCTATCTCCACATTACGGAAAAAGAAATATACGGCACATATCAATATGATCAGGCCGATACCGATAAATGCGCCACCTTGGGCCGTATCCAAATAACGTTGTACAAAACCCATTATGGTCGGCACCAGATTCATTTCACCTAAAAAAGAAGCGGTCAGCTTCTCTTCTATCATTGCTTCAAATCCAAACCCTTTGGCTATTGCCAGAATCATTGCCAATATGGGCACTATGGCAAACAACAACGAATAGGTCAAGCCGTTGGCCAACAGATTGATTCGTTTGGCACCGAAGCCGCGAGCGGTCAATATGATGGTCTGCATCGTTGCATATCCGGCTTTGGCTCTACCGGTTACATCTGCCCCGGTCACTCGCCATACATCTGTAGAAAAGAAATTTTTCAGACTCATAGTCGCTTCTTATTGTGACTTTTTGGTTTTTTACAGTTTACTCATAAAGCGCTCGGCATTCACGCGCACACGCTCGTGGGTGGCGATAGCAATCTCTTCGCCGTCGGAATTCACCACGCGAATCAAAAAACAGAATTTCTTGTCATCAATCACATCCTTCAGACAAGCCGTACAGGAAACCGTATCGCCTACTTTGGTGGCTTTCTCATGTTGAATATCAATATGAACGCCAACGGTTGTATAGCCGTCAGGCAGATCTTCTATACACATACAGGCCGTGCTCTCCATCAGAGCTACCACTGCTGGAGTTGCATATACGGGCAACAGACCGGAACCTTGACGCTCGGCTGTCAATTCGGATGTTACGGTTAATTGTTGAGTTTTAAGTATCATATGTCAAGTATATTTGCATCTGTTTCAGCCTGCAAAATTAGTAATTTATTTTGATATATGCAAATTTTATTTGCACAAGTTGTAGAAAAGCAGTATCTTTGCAACGCGAAACAAAGGATTTGTTCATCGTTCAACTATTATTTCTATGCAGGCTACTTTAAATTTCTTGCGCGATCTGTCCGCAAACAACAATCGGGAATGGTTCAATAGCAATAAAGACCGTTATATTGCATGCCACGAACATTTCCTCGCTTTTAGCGAGAAGTATATTGATATGCTTTCATCCGTCGACCCTTCTATTCAAGGATTGATGCCTAAAGACTGCATCTGGCGCATATATCGTGACACTCGTTTCAGTAACGACAAACGCCCATATAAAGAATGGTTTGGAGTATTTCCTGCGGCGGAAGGAGGTCGTAGAAGTCCGCACGCAGGATATTATCTGCATATACAGCCCGGGCATTGTATGTTTGCCGGAGGAATATGGTGTCCCGACAATAACCTGTTACGCCAATTGAGAAATGAAATTTTGGCCAACGATGACGAAATAGCTGAGATTATGCAAATGCCACAATGGAAAAAATATTTTGGCGATTTCGATAGCGAATATATGCTGAAACGATTGCCTTTGGAATTTGCAAATAGAGAAATGTCGAATCAGGTAGCCGAATGGATCAAAAGAAAAGCATATACATTCAGCACTCCTCTGTCTGACGCACAGATTTGTTCACCGGATATTATGAACGACTTGAAAGAAATAGCACAAACGGCCTACCCTATGATTCGATTCTTGAACTACGTTTTCGAATAGTCGGGCAGCCTATTTTCTATTCTGAGACACAATCCGATAACTGTCAATCAAGAGCCGTCCTTTCATAAGGGACAAAGCGGAATGATGCAGAATCCGTATAGACGGCATTCCACATATACGGCTCAGGTGCATAACGGGTTTCTACATCATAATACCCCGCCATTACGATAATCGTATCCCCAGCCTCCATATTGGGATAAAACAGCAAAGCATCTTCTTTATCGGGACCTTGCGACACTATATGAGGCATAATTTCATAGGTTTCGTAATACGATATCATATGATAATAGTAATATAGAGGATTGCTCATATATTCCATATCGGCTTCTTCCGGTGTCAAATAATCCCAATAATAGGTATCATTCGAATTGGACGGGAGGATTTGCAGGTTACTTCCTTCGGCGGCAATCTCAAAGGTCAAATCGTTAGCTTTCTCTATTGGTGTTGTTACGGGATGCTTGATAAGCATATATATAGGATTGCGTTTGTTATCCATTCGGTAACAACAGATATAATATCGGGTTCCGGGCTGAAGGTCCTCTATCATCATTCTAATCCCCGTACAATATACATGATCTTCATCTATTCGGGCCTGAACACTATCAATAACGGCTCGAGTGCCTTTATCATTCAATTCTGCTGACGACACGACAAAGGTAGTATATTCCACCCCATTGAATTGAGGATAGATATCATAATAGATTAGTGTTGTATTTACATACAGCACATTAAATGTAAAGGACATGTCAGTCACATCTTGTTGTTTTTGACACGAGATGAACAAATTGCCGAACAACACAATCAGACAAATGACTATATATGGATATCTTCTAATCATAATTGTTGCATGCATTTGATTAAGAATTTCAACATGCCGGATGTATGATCGCCATAATAATCAAAATCATACACTATATCCTTGCATCCGGCTGTATCAAACTGTACTTGTAATTTCTGTGAATTGATAAAGGGAACGGTTTGGTCATCCATTGAATGGAACATATACATGGGAGAAGAAGGCACATAATAGTCGCTTATACTGTTGTTGGCCAATTGGCGATACAAACGTTGCGTTTCGTCATTTGACTTGTTGGTGCCCTCTTCGGTCAAAATATCCGACAACTTATTGACATTAATCAAAAGATTGATTTGTTTTACGGTATATTTCTTTGAATTAAGCCATTCTTGATAGTTGCTCAGTAACGGTTCCTTGAAAAAATAGGCCATATCCAACGGTTCACCCATCCCAACTGACATTCCTTGAATGATCATCGGTACAGCACACGGAATACCGGTCTTATCCAGCTTGATGCTATAATCATATGTTTGTGCCACATCATACGGACCTGCTCCGCAATATGTACGTTTGATACGGAAAAGCGGAGTTCCGTCGGTTCTACGATAATAAGGTTCGGTTTCGATTAATCTCTGAACATGTAAAGTGGTGGCGCCGCCTTGACTGTATCCCAATAGAATAAGGGAAGTATCTTTCACTTGTATATTCCTTTGTTTCATCCAAGGTACTACAGCCAACGCCATATCCAGCACATTGGAGGCGGTCAGATCGGCTTGCAAATAAGGATGGATTCTATCGGAGGTCACACCATAACCGATATAATCCGGCACGATAACCAGATAACCTAATGTAGACAACAATCCTTCCAAAGAAAAAGCTTCACTGGGGCATTCGAAATTGGCACCTATCGTGAAATGCGACACTAAGATGATGTTTTTGATATCTCCCTTTTCCGGATAGAATACTTTTCCTGACAATCGGATTGGTTGCCCGTCCACATCTTCACTCATATATGTCCCTGCCACTTGATGAACACGTTTGCAATTTCCGAATTCGACCAAAGATCTTACTACGCTTATCAAATCGGTTGAAGTGGCTTTGCCCATTCCTTCCGGAGTCGTAACATCATAATCTGCCGAATATTCCTTTGCATACATATCCCATGGAGCTTCTTCTAACGCGTTTGATGTCGTTTCATAAAATGCTTTAAACGGTTCAACACCGGCTTTACAAGCATCAAAGTCAACATATTCAGCCACACCATATCTGCATGCCGTCAGCATAATACAGATAATCGGCATCAAACGGAAACATATAGTTGTATTTTTAATCTTGAACATAATTTTCCTTATTATAATCTGCAACCTATTGAGACGGATAAGATACGTGAATCCAACAAATAGATTTCGTGAGCGTTGTTAAGCGAGAACAGCCCTCCCACTTCCAAGGCTCCGAACCAATGGTTTTTACCGATTCTGACTCCCAAAGCTGTTAATCCGAAATCGGCGCTTAGGGCCACTTGCTTTCCTTTATAATTGAGTTCGGTACCGCCATTTATATTTAATCCTAAAAAAACAGAAGAATATAATGCTACCCACGGATTATAAAAATAGGTAAAACGAACCGTAGGCATTAAAGCGATGTTATAAAAATTAGCCGGTATAGGTTCTTCCATTTTTATACCGTTGATATATTCTTTTTTCCACCACACCTGTTCATAATCAACTTGTGCTCCGGCGGATAGCCAATTATTTATTTGATATTGATATTCTGCGAATACATGTCCTGTATATCTATATTCCGCATTCGAATGATTCGGGTGGTAAACCAGAGATTCAAACATATAATCTCCCCAACCTATACGTACTTCATGACGGGTGGAATCTGGCTGTAAAACTTTGGCGCTACCAAATATAGGCAGCGCCAAAAGAATAAGTAAGAATACTTGTTTTTTCATGACTACGGTTTTTCTACACTTAGTCTGGTTTCCAGGAATCCTAAACTTTGGTCCTCACAAACGAGAACATTGTACTGATGTTTCCAACGGCGTTTAATACTGCGCCAGCCTCTATCCACATATGCATATACATATGGATGCAAACTCAATATTAGACGTTGTTGGGTCTCTTCCCGTTTTTGAATCAGTTGTTCCTCTATACGGTCGGTAAACAGAATCGTTGGTTCTACCTTACCATGACCATGGCATACAGGACATTCTTCCATTACATCTACCTCAACTGCCGGGCGCACGCGTTGACGGGTAATCTGCATCAGACCAAATTTACTGAGCGGCAATATATTATGCTTGGCTCTGTCCTTTTCCATCAATTGACGCATATGGTCATACAATTGCTGTTGATGCTCCTTATTGTCCATATCGATAAAATCGATAATGATAATTCCACCGATATCACGAAGTCGCAATTGGTGAGCTATCTCATCCGAAGCCAGCATGTTGTACTGAAATGCGTTTTCCTCTTGATCTTCATAAAGACGCTTGGATCCGGAATTCACATCAATCGAGAATAGTGCTTCCGTCTTGTCTATTACCAAATATCCCCCATGTTTGAAACCTACTGTTCGTCCCAAACCGGTCTTCATTTGACGGGTGATATCGTAATAATCGAAAATCGGTTTATCACCTTGATAATGTCTTACGATATCTGCAGATTGAGGGGCGATTAGCGATATATATTGGCACACTTCCTGATACACAGCCTGATCATTGATTTGTATCGACTGAAACTCAGGGGTAAACAAATCACGGATAATACCTACGGTCCTACTCATCTCAGCTAAAATCAGTCTGACTTCCACATCTTTCTGCTGCTTTCCGTCTGTTGATTTTATGCTTTTGGCGGGTTGTTGTATTTGAGCAACGGTCTTCTCCCATCGTTCAATGAGTAATTTGAGCTCATTATCCAACTCAGCCACCCGTTTATCTTCTGCCAACGTGCGGACAATTACGCCATATCCCGCCGGCAATATCGACTGAACCAATTGTTTGAGTCGACTACGCTCGCTTTCCTTCTTGATTTTTGAAGACACCATCACCTTATCGCCGAATGGCATCAACACCATATTTCGTCCGGCAATACTGATTTCAGCTGTTAAGCGTGGTCCTTTGGTATTGATTGGTTCTTTCGACACCTGTACAGGCAACAAATCACCCACTTTCAGATAATCTCCGATTTGGCCTTCCTTGCCGGTTTCTGCCTGACGAGGTTGGCGGGACATTGATGGCATTTTGCGTCTGTCAGCTACCGACTTGGCATAATACGCTTGAGTGGTCAGGAAATTTGGTCCCAGATCCAAATAGTGCAGAAAAGCCTCTTTCTCATGTCCTACATCCACAAAGACGGCATTTAGAGCCGGCATCACTTTTTTGACACGTCCGATATAGATATTACCTACTGAAAAGGTATCTTCCAATCGTTGCTCACGACTCACTTCCATCAAGCGGTCGTCTTCTGTCAATGCGATGGCAATTTCTTCAGGTTGTACATCTACAATCAAATCGCTTTTCATACGCAATAACAATTAAATAAATAAAAAAGGCTTTGCGGCCAACTATCTTGCGCCCAAAATAGCATAACACCACAAAGCCAAAATACAATCGTCCTATCGACTTTTAGCCAAAATTATGGCTTACTTATGCTTATGACGATTCTTACGCAAACGTTTTTTACGCTTGTGGGTAGACATCTTATGTCTCTTATGCTTTTTTCCGTTTGGCATAATAGTAAGAATTTTTTATGTTAATATTATTTTTATTTCAGAATTTGATATTAATTCATCATATTCAGGAACTCAGGACTTGCCTTGAATGACGGAATACGATGCTCCGGTACTACCAAAGAGGTATTACTTTTAATATTTCGAGCAACTTTTTCTTTTCGTGTCTTAATCACCAGACTCCCAAATCCACGAAGATATACATTTTGGCCTTCCGCCATGGTCTTTTTTACGGTAAACATTGCACTCTCTACAATATTCATAATCGTCACGCGATCATAACCGGTCTGGATGGCAATGTTATTAACGAGTTCTGCTTTTGTCATAATATTTGTTTAACTGAATTTTGGGTGGGCATGCAAAAAAACACACTTCCACTCAAATTGGACTGCAAAATTACTATATTTTTTTGAATTACAAAAGTTTTTTTGAAAAAAAATTCATTTTTTGATGTTTTTTTTGTAATTTTGCACCCGATTTCATGTTACGCATTATGGATAAGTCCGTTTTTTACATTCATTTATACAATTGGTACGAACAAAACAAACGTATTCTTCCTTGGCGGGAAACTGACAATGCTTACTATATTTGGTTGTCTGAAATTATCCTTCAACAAACCCGTGTCGCACAAGGGATGGATTATTATTTGAGACTTATCAATCGTTTCCCTACCATTGCGGATTTAGCCAATGCTTCCGAACAGGATGTCCTTCGCGAATGGCAAGGATTAGGCTATTATTCACGTGCACGAAATCTTCACAAAGCGGCAAAAATAATTGGTAATCAACCTTTTCCTGATACATTTGATGCCATTCGAAATTTACCTGGCATCGGGGATTATACTGCCGGCGCTATTATGAGTTTCGCATTCAATCAACCCTATCCTGCAATAGATGGCAATGTCTATCGCGTATTGGCTCGGCTCGGAGATATTGACACTCCTATTGATACTTCTGAAGGGAAAAGGGTTTTACTCGCAATGCTTAACGATTTGATGGATATTAACAATCCCAAGCTTTTCAATTCCGCTATAATGGAATTCGGTGCATTATTCTGCACAGAACAAAATCCGGATTGTTCTCATTGTCCGATATCCGCTTTTTGCAGAGCGTACGACCACGCTACGGTGGCGCTACTTCCGGTCAGGAAACCTAAAGCCAAACCTAAAGATAGATTTTTTCTATACTCCATATATACTACACCCAACGGCCGTACTCTTTTGCATCAGCGAAATCAGAAAGACATTTGGCAGCACTTGTGGGAATTTCCCATGTCTGAAGTTGATACTGATTGGTCAATAGATACCAACCATTCGGAAGATATCAGGAATTCGTTTGTCTTGAAACATACACTTTCGCATCAACGCATACACGCACGATATATTATAAAAAAGGTATCCGAGTTACCTCAGATACCCGACACAATAGCCATTGCATGGAGTGATTTGGATAAATATCCCTTATCACGCCTCACACTGAAGGCTTTAGAAAAAATAGCGGGTCTATAAGCCGGGTTCTGTACGCCTTTCGGCGCGCTCACCATTAATCTCGAACTTACCATTACTGGCAGTTTCTCTCGCTTCCTACCCTCCCACTCGCGCGAGCAACGCTCAATCGTGGGTATACATGGAATTGCAACACATAGTATGCTCGTTCCACCCGCATCTTTCAATGCGACTCGTCTCTATGGCAGTGACCAACCGTTACCGACTGACGGCCGTTAACCGCTATGTTGCTCTTTGTTGCCCGGACTTTCCTCTCCGTGAGGGATTAAGCAATACATACTTTCTTCCTGCACGTAGCGATGAGCCGATCCGCTATATATTATGTTTTTTCTTTCTTATTCAATTGCAAGTGCAAAAGTACTGCTTTTTTATGATATATACAAATATTACTCCATTTTCTTAATCTGGAATCGTATTTTTATAAGTTGTTACTGCTAATCAACCATCTTTTTCAATATATTTGCTGAGTAAGATCTATGTATCTTCGTGCATGAACTCGTAAAGCAATTCTTGCATCAGTCAAATCGTTTTTTGCTTTCAGATACATACTTTGGGCTTGAAGCAGATCGGTTATGGATTTCATTCCTGATTCATAAGCTGCAGTAATTAATCTGTAATTTTCAGAAGCCGTTTCTACCGAGCTCTCTGCAGAGTTTACCATTAACATCGATTCTACCATTTGGTCAAATGCTTGCTGCACACGCAAATGGAGCTTCTCGTTCATATCTTTTTGCTGCAACTCGGCATCTTCCATCTGCAGTTTATTTTCTTTGATCTTATGCGCCGCACCCCACCATGCTGTAAGAGGAACATTTACCGTAACAAACAAAGCTCCGTTCCACCCCCCTAATCCGTTAGTCAACTCTTTCGTATCCAAATGTGAATATCCGTAATTTGCACCTATGGCCACTTGTGGCAATGCTTCTGCTATAGCCATATCTCGACGAAGACGGGCTGCTTGAACCTGCAAGGCCAATAGATTTGATTCCGGAGATAAATCATTGATATCAGGCAATACATCCGTTTGCGGCAACAATGCAAGAGTAGAATCCAATGGTTCAATCAATAAAACGGAATCACTTATAGATATCCCGATTGCTTGTCCCAATGCTTGACGTGCCAATGACATTCCATTGGTTAATTGCAATTTGGTACGAGTCAATTCATTTTGCTTTAATTGAACTTCCATTTTATCGGTAGGAAGTGCCAAACCGGCTTCAACTGCAGCATCCACAATATGAGATAATGTATCAAGCAAGGAAGCAACGGCTTCTACGGTTTCTAATTTATCCTCCAGCCCGACACACAACCAATAGGAAGCCTCCACGTCTTCCAAAACATCGCGTTCTTGAATTTCATACTGCAATTTTGCTGCATCCACACCAACTTGTGCCAATTTATTGCCTTCTACGATCTTTCCACCCATAAATACAGGTTGAATAGCAGTTATACCGGCTATCGTTCCGTATTGAAACAATTGTAATGTATTACTTATGCCCAAAGTAGAACCGAAATTATCATAAATAAATTGCAACGTATTACGGACGTTTTCATTATTCAAATCTTCTATTGCAACATTGATTGGAGGTTGCAAACTGTGATAGGCCATAGCTGAAATTTGCACCTGCGGAAAATAATACGACAAGGCTGCATTTTTCACCTGTTTGGCTCGTTCCACCGCCAATTCCGAACGTGATAGATTATAATTGTTATTTCGGGCAAGGTTCAAACAACTGTCCAATGACAATTCTTGCGCGCAACTTCTATGATTAACACATAGCAAACCACCCAATATTAAAAATGGAATCAGAATGACATGGAAATAATATTTCAAACTAGTGCTAATCATATTTATGCGTAAATATTTTCCAATACATAACGGGTAATATGGTCAAAGTTAAAGGCAGGGTAAATATCGTACCGAAGCAAATAACCACTCCCATTGGCATCCACAAACTGGTATGTGCAATAATCATCGGCAATACACCCAAGGCCGTAGTTGCTGAAGTAAGAAATACAGGTCTCATGCGTCGAACTCCGGCTTCAAAAGCGGCATCTTTGGTTGACAAATGCCTGGTTTTTCTGAGTTCTTCTGCATATTCATACATCATAATGGCATTTCTCACAATAATACCGATCAAACTGACAATTCCCAAAACAGCTGTAATGGAAATATCCAAGCCGAATATCCACAACCCCAAGAAGGCTCCAAATATACATAACGCGGCTGACGACAAGGTCAATAGGGCCAACGATACATTTCCGAAATGATATAGAAGCAACACAAACATCACTAACAATGCGGCTACAACAGACCATAGTATCTGCGGTATCATTTGTCCGTTTATGCTGCTCAAACCTCCGTAACTGATAGATACCCCTTCTCTTTTCAGATTTTGAGAACGAATCCATTTTTTCACTTTCTTTTCAGCAGCCACTTGAGATGTTTTCCCTTGCAAATCTGCACCCACAGCGATAGTACGTATGCCGTTTCTATGCACTAATGTGGCATGATGCCATGCCGGTTCACAATCTGCCACTTGACGCAATGGAACCCATACGCCAGGATAAGCTGTCGGTACCATCAAATCACGCAAATGGTCTATTGACATGCTATCAACTCCGGAGGTATATAGCATAACCGGTACTTTTACATCATTCTCCCAAATCGTAGTAAGTGCAGCACCTTCCGTAACTGAGGCCAAATACAATGACAGCATCGTTTCAGTAACACCCAGTCTGAACGCTTCATCTGTATGGAGAGTAATCGCTATGCGGCGGGCATATTCGTCAAAATCGGAATGAACCCACTGCAATTCCGGCTGTTGTTTCATATACCATTTTATCGTATCGGCCACTTCCTGCATCCCATCCCAATTATCACCTTGAACATATATTTCAAGCGGATTCTTGGCTGCCTGATAATCCATTTGTTTGAAACGGACATAGGCATTAGGAAAGTGGTCTTCACATTTTGGGGTATATTCTTTCAATATGGCAGCTGTTGCCTTTGACGAAGTGGTATTGACAATAAATTGAGCATAATTTGAAGCCGCCATCTGAGGCGTATAAGTAGCGTGAAAACGAGGCGAGGCCTGCCCAATAAAAGAAGTTACGGATTTGATTCGTTTATCTTTAGTCAATATATGAGCTAAGGAATCGGCAACACTTGCGGTTTCTTGGATTGAAGAGCCCTCACGAAGATGAATCTCTACGGCAAACACCTCGCGTTCGGCTTTCGGAAGAAGTTGCATATTCAATACAGTCATCAAATACATACCAATTCCTAATGCACCGAACAAAAGGATATATGTCACCCAAGATTTTTTGAAACAAGACGACAGAATATGGTGATATCCTTTTTGCAATTGTGAGAAAAATCGCGTTTGCAAGCGTTCAAATGTATTCATTTCATCCGGCTGCATACGACGAATAAATTGGGTTGACAAATATGGCGTAACCCATGCTGCATAAAATATACTTGCGCCCAATGCAAATGCCACGGCAAAAGGAAACAAACGTACAAATTCACCTAAGGGACCGGTAATAATTTTGGTCATGGGGAAAAACATACCCGATATCGAGCACGTGGCAATCGTCATTGGTAGGAATAATTGACGGGTGCTGGTGGTGGCAGAATACCATCTTGAATGTCCCTTTTCCAACACATTGGTATAGCCGTCTATTACTATAACCGAATCATCTACAATCATCCCGAGAACAAATATCAAGGCGGCAAGCGTTACCGTATTCAATTCGATACCTGTCAGATACATCAATCCTATACATATCGCCGTACATACAGGAACGCCGGTACTGGCTACTAATGCTGTCCTTAACGGGAAAAGCAGCAACATTACGGCGATAACAACTATTATTGAAATAAGAATATCTCGCAAAAATGACATTACCGAATCATTCACCACTTTAGGCTGGTCGGTGATTCGATGGAATTGGATGTCAGGCGGCAATTCAGATTTCAAAAGAGCTAGTTCACGATCGACATCATTTCCAAATGCTACTATATTATGACCGGGAACCATCTCGATATTCACAATCAAGCAAGATGATTTCTCTATCGTTTCTTCATTTTCCTCATATGCGTAATATTCCACATATTTATCCGGATGAGGATATCTTCTTTCTATCGTTGCAATATCTTTTAATCGGATGGTTGATCCGTCTATCGGATCTGCCCATACAATCTGTTCGGCGATTTCTTGTTCACTTTTATATGGAATACTTACTTGTAAGGCTTCCGATGTAGGTAATGTACCGGATAATGTTCTGAATCCTTGCAATAATAATGAAGCTTGCAATTGGGTCTGATCAATGTTATATGACGACAGACAAGCAGGATCGATTGTGACTGCAATTTCCTCGTATTGCTGCCCCATTATCTTCAAATTGCCCGTTTCAGGAATCGTACGTAATCTTGAACATAATTGCTTGGCATAACCTTCTAGTTCTCTTGGAGAACGTTGCGCACTTTCCACTGCCAACAGCAACGACGATGTGTTACCGAAATCGTCAATCAACACCACTTGCAATACACCGGGAGGCAAAGTGGTTGTTTTGAACAATCCCAAGCCGGCACGCATTTTTGCCCATGCTTCCCCCATCGAACTGACTGAGTTACGAAGCATGACATACACATATACCACACCGTCATTCGTTACGGAATAGGTGTTCGATTTATCAACTTCCGAATAAGAATTGATGAATTCTTCCAGAGGTTTGGTTACCTGCTGCTCCACTTCCTCGGCAGTTGCACCGGGATATATAGCGGCAACTACACCTTGCCGTATAGTGAATTGAGGGAATTCATCTTTGTTCATTTTGGGTAAAGCCCAAATGCCGAACAGCATCAGAATTCCAAACAAGAAAAACACCATACGATGATTTCTCATGGCACCTAATATGTGGTCTCGTTTTCTCAATTCTTTATAGTTATATCTACTTCTGCTCCTTGATACAGTTTCTGGAAACCGTCAGTTATTACATGGTCACCCTGTTTGAGGCCGTTTGTTACCAACACCCCTTTATCTACCACTGTGCCGATTGAAATCAAGATTCGCTCGGCTTTTCCGTCTTTTTCTATCCATATAGCAGGACCTTCTTTCAACATTTCAATACATGCCATAGGAATGAAATAACCGTTCATCCCAGATGATACTAGATATACCTTACCTACCATTCCGGGAAGAAAGGTTTGAGCGGTTTCTTGACTCACATTGGCATGTATTTCGTATGTATGGGCTATTCGCGAACCGATCAAACCTTTTTCCGTTACTACAATTGGGATGTTCTTCATATCCAATGCAGGGACTTCCATGTATCCGTTATCCCCCACTCTGATGTTGGCCACTTCACCTTCTGGAACTTCAAACACGACTTCACATCCCGACTGTCGCAACAGAGTAATAATAGGTTGACCGGGCAAAATGGTTTGTCCTGTTTGTACATCACATTCTGCCACAATTCCATCCATAGGTGCCGTCAAGCGGCAATCTGATAATGCTTTTTCTGCCATAGAAGCCATCGATTGAGCCTGTGACAAGCGCGTCTCGGCCTCCACTTTTTGTTGATCGGTCACGCCACCTTCTTTATATACACGCATTACGCGCGCATAAGCATCTTCAGCTTGATGCAATGTTGCACGAGCGGATTGGGCCGTATTTACATTTTGTACCGAATCCAATTCTAATAATATTTGCCCACGATGAACTTTGTCTCCTCTGCGTACCTTTACACTCGTTATTTGCCCGCCGGTTTGCGCCGTCAAATGCAATGTGTGCGCGTCTTCCAATGTACCCACATAACTATGCGTACATACCACAGTATCCGCTATTATCTCTTGAGCGGTTACCGCAATCGGCTTTGTATGGTTTTCTGTCTGGTGTCGGCTACATGAGCTGAAACCAATTCCCATCATTAGAATTATTAGAATCTTTTTCGTCATTTCGCAAAATATTTCCACAAGGGTGCCGCATGCAAGGCTTGAATTATTTCACCCTTTTCCAACAGTTGCTTTACATCATCTTTCGACATTACATGAACACGAATATCTTCGCTTTCTTCTTCATGTGGTTCACTGGTCTTTTCTACGCCTCGTGCCAAAAAAGTTATACTCAAATTGTCTTGACAAGAAGTATTCGGACATAAAATCATATATTCCTCCCATTCGCCTCCTCCGAAACCGGTTTCTTCGTTCAATTCTCGTTTGGCAGCCTCTAGCGGACTTTCTCCCGGATCTATCACACCGGCCACTAGTTCATAGGCGGTTACGCCCAAACCGTGACGATATTGATCGTTCATTACCAGTTGACCGTCTTTGGTCTCGGCTATTACATTGATCCAGTTGGGATATTCCAACACGAACCACGTCGGGATTCTGTGACCATTTGGAAGTTCCACTTCTTCCTGTCTCACACTTAGCCATGGACCTATCTTCAGGATATTTTCACTTTTCAGCACCTTCCAGGGACGGTGTACCAAAGGTTCTATCATACAAATTTCTCCATTTTATTTGCAAATAAACTACACGTGCTCCCAAATGAGCAAAATATGCCAAATAAAGAGCTTGCATTCCCCATCGATTATGTAACAACAAATAGCATACCACAAAAGCGATTGCTGCCCATATCATAGCGTTTCGGATTTCGTTTCCGGCTGTTGCCCCAACATATACGCCATCCCACATAAAAGCCAACGTGGATATCAATGGCATACCGATCAACCAACCCATATATTTCCCGCATGATGAAAGCACATCTGTATTGTCCGTCATCAGTCGGATGAATTGATTGCCGCTCAACCAATATATCAAGGTAAAGAGCGCCCCCACACCTAACGACCAGACAAACAATACTTTTACGGCTGTCTTTACCTTGGATGACTGTCTTTCTCCGATATATCTGCCCACTAATGCCTCGCCTGCATATGCAAAACCGTCAACAAAGTACGAAAACAGCATGAATAATTTCATCAGTATGCTTGAGATAGCCAATTCCACATCCCCATAAACGGCAGCCAATGCGGTAAAACCTACATATACCACCATAAAACAAAACGACCGCACGAACAGATTGCCGTTCAATACCAGCAGACGCTTCATTCCGGCTATGTCTTTCACGACATCAGGAATCTGACTGCATGCTATAGTTTTACGATATTTTCCCACTAAAATTCCAACAGCCACCAACAAACCCGTAGTTTGCGCGATTACCGTACCATGAGCAACCCCTACAGCTCCCAAAGGAGTGTAGATGGCCAACACATACGAAACCACCATATTCACCACATTCACCACGATATCAATCACCATTGGCGAAATCGTATCTTGCATACCGATAAACCAGCCCTTAAACGCCATCAGACTCAAAGTTGCTGGAGCGGCCCATATTCTTACAAAGAAATAGCGCTTGGCAAAATCCGCCACTTCTGGCGAACAGGGGACACAAGCCAATACGGCTGTTACAAATATCCATTGTATAGCCCAAATCAACACCGTAGCGGCAAGCGCTATCGTCAAGGCCTGTATCAGTAGTTTCGAGCACTCGTCTTTGTCATTACGGCCGAATGCCTGTGCCGTCATTCCGCTTGTTCCTACACGCAGAAAACCGAAATTCCAATATAGCAGGTCAAATAGCATCGTTCCGATGGCAATTCCACCGATATCGACAGCGTCTGCCACATGCCCGACTATAGCTGTATCCACCAATCCCACCAAGGGAATAGTGATGTTTGCCAAGATGCTGGGCAATGCCAGTTTCAATACCTGTTTATGCATTTTCTCAACCTTCAATGATTCCTCCTCCTACCAGCAGGTCATCTTGATAGATTACTGCCGATTGTCCGGGCGTTACTGCCCATACGTTTTCATCAAACAGCAAAGTCCCGTTATCATAATATGCTGGGGTCGGTTTGCTTCTGTATCGGATCTGAGCCATCACGGGTTTGGCGCTATCGCCTCTGAACACGACATCTCGCAATCTTACTGATTTCGTATTCAAATCATCATGCGCACCCAGTTCTACTACATTATTTTCCGCATCAATACGCGTTACAAATGCCGGAGTGCCCAAGGCTATACCCAAACCCTTCCGTTGACCGATGGTATAATTGGCATATCCTATATGATGACCAACCACTTTTCCGCTCTTGTCCACATAATCACCCTTTTGTTCGGGCAACTGAAGAAAAGTTCGGTAATCGTCTTTTATGAAACATATATCTTGACTTTCGGATTGTTGCGCCATAGTGGCGTAACCCTTGCTTGACAGATAATTTCTCACTTCAGGCTTGGTCATATCACCTAACGGAAACAGAATTCTTTTAATCTGGTCCGAATCCAGACGCCATAGAAAATATGTCTGATCTTTATGTTCGTCTTTTGCACGTTGCAGATATTCATGTCGGAATATCCGGGCATAATGTCCCGTTGCGATATACGCGCAACCCAATTTATCGGCCTCTTGCAATAGTTGTCCGAATTTTATCTGTTTGTTGCATAACACACACGGATTGGGTGTCCTACCGGCCAAATATTCTTCTTTGAAATACGAAACGATTTCACGGTCGAACACTTCGTCATAGTCCAACAAATGATGTTCTATCCCCAGATTACGAGCCAGATCCACAGCGGATTGGAGATTTTTTTCGGATGTGTATCGGGTTTTGAATGTACATGCCACCACTTGGTAGCCCTGCTCCATCAAGAGCAGGGCTGCAGCAGTAGAATCCACTCCGCCCGATAGGGCAAGTAATATTTTTGTTTGTTGTCGGTCCAAGTCTTTTAACTCCACTCAAGCATTTTCTTTATTGGAAGTACGGCTTTTTCCGCCAACTCAGGTTCCACACGAACCACTGGTGTTTCGTCGCGCAAACAGTCGCGAAGTTTTTCTAAAGTCACCTGACGCATGTATTCGCATCGGTTCTCCTCCGCAATCAATTCTACATCGGGGCATGACTTTCGCATCTCATACAAGATGCCGGGCTCCGTACAGATGATAAATTGCTTGTATTCGGCGTGACCTTTTACGAAATTCAACAAAGCGGCGGTTGACCCTACCACATTGGCTTGATCAAGGATATCTTTCTTGCATTCGGGATGAGCCAATACGGGAGCGTTAGGATATTGCTGACGGAGAGCTTGCAACTTTTCGGCAGAAAAACGGGAATGTACATGACAGCAACCATTCCAAAGTTCCATCTCCCTACCCGTTTCTTCCATAATATATCGACCGAGATTTTGGTCCGGACCGAAAAGAATCTTGTCCTCTTTGGGCAAACGGCGGACAATCTTGAGTGCATTACTGCTGGTTACAACTATATCCGTCAATGCCTTCACTGCAGCAGATGTATTGACATAACTTACCACCTTATATTCCGGATGTTCTTCTTTCCAACGCTTTAAATCAGCGGCCTGGCAACTGTCTGCCAGCGAACAACCTGCTGTTGCGTCCGGAATCAGCACTTTACGGGTTGGGCACAAAATGGCAGCTGTTTCTGCCATGAAATGAACACCGCACATAACGATTATATCGGCTTGGGTCATTTGAGCCTGTTGCGCTAAGGCAAGGCTGTCCCCTATTATGTCGGCCACATCCTGAATTTCGGGACGCTGATAATAGTGAGCAAGTATAACCGCATTCTTCTGACGGCACAACTCGCGGATTTCTTCTTGAATGGTCATAATTACAAGATTTCTTTCAAAATTTCGCTTACGGTTGGATGAGGGAATACCACTTGTTGGAATTCAGGAACCGTATATCCCATTCTTACAGCGAAACTGGCGGCTGCAATAAATTCCGAACACGGGTTGCCGATCATGTGAACACCCATCACACTTTGAGTCTTCTTGTCAATAAGCATCTTGCACATGCCGGTTTCTCCCTCGTTTTCTGCCACGAAACGGCCGGAGAAAGTCATAGGAATCTTTCTTACTTCGCAATCCATCACATCTTCGGTAATGCCTACGGAAGCGATTTCCGGATTGGTGTATACTACTGAAGGAATTGCATTATAGGCGATGCGTTGAACCGGAATCTGTTTCAACATTCTGTCTACGGCCACTTCTGCCTGTCGACTGGCTACATGAGCCAACATGATTTTGTTGGTAACATCACCGGCGGCATATACATTGCTCAGATTGGTTTTCATAAAGTCATCCACCACGATACCGCGGTTGATTTCCAAATCGGTCAGAGCTTCCAAACCGGCAAGATTGGCGCGACGACCTACCGATATCAAAATATGTTCGGCTTCCAAGGTGATAGCGTCTCCTTCTTCGGGTTGGGCTGTCACTTTATTGCCTTCCAACGACATCACCTTCGTGCTGGTCAGAATCTTGATTCCGGCTTTCTCGTATTTCTCACGCAAAATACCTACTATATCCTGATCCAGATTCGGCAGAATCTTCGGCATAGCCTCAATTACGGTTACATGAACGCCCAGCTCGTGATATAATGTCGCGAACTCCATTCCGATCACACCGCCACCTACAATAATCATGGATTGAGGCAATTCGGTTGCTGCCAAAGCGGCGGTCGAATCCCATACAGCTGCATTGTCTTTCACGCCGGGAATCGGGGGAACGAAATTGGTTGAACCTGTGCATATCAGCAGATTTTCTGCTTCATATTGTTCTCCGTTGCAGGTCATTACCACTTTCTCATCCGTACGGCTTACCACACTCGCCTGACCCGTGATTACGGTACAATGCTCATTGTTCAGTTTCTGTTTGATGCCAGCCACCAACTTGCGAACGATTTTCTGTTTGCGTTGAGCGATCTTTGCATAATCAAAAGATACATTTTCTGCTTTTACACCATATTTGTCTGCATGAGTAGCATTATAATACTGTTTGGCGCTATAGAGCAAAGTTTTGGTCGGGATACATCCTACATTCAGACAGGTTCCGCCTAATGCGGTTTGCTCAAAAATCACTACTTCCATTCCGGCTTTTGAAGCCTTTTCTGCGGCAGTGTAACCGGCAGGTCCACCACCAAGAATTGCTAAATTGTACATATCGTTTTATTTTAGTTATTTATTGTCTTCTTGTTCATTCAGACTTTTAAGAAAAATTCGCGTGGTGTTTCCTACGATTTCCACACATGGACGTTTTCTGTAATATTCTGCAGTTCGGGCTTCTGGTTTCGGACCGTCGGCCTTCAACGCAGTCAATTCCGCACAACTGATGGCGCCGTGTTCTTGACGAAACGCCTCCAATAAATGCTGTACACGGGCATAATTGGCACCTTTTCCTTCCATATCGCCTGCGATGCAACAACCGCTATTCATACCTTCCAACAGCACCATGCCACATACTGCCCCACATGTCAGACGCATTCTTCCGATACCGCCGCCGAAACCGGCACCTATCTTCAAAGCCAACTCCTCATTGTCAATACCATATATATCCGCACATGCGGCCACTACAGATTGCGCGCAGTTGAATCCTTGTTTGAAGTAGCCTTGAGCTTTCTCCACACGACGGTCTATTTCGTTGTCACTAATCATAATTCTTTACATTTTCTTCCTTTTGTCAATTTCCGTTGAACGGTCATTCTTTCACCTGTTTTTGTCGAGACCTAACCGAGAGTCGACCGACAGTCGTTCGGCACTTTTTCGGCTTGTTTATTGCCGATTTACAATGTCTGACGATGCCTTTATTTATCCAATTGACAAATCAGCCGAGTGCAATCAAATAACTTTGTTATTTTCCGTTACCCCCATGCACCAGTCGCTTTTTTCCAATTAGCCTGCAAAATTACACATTTTTTTTGTTATATGCAAATTTTTTTGGCTTACTAATGCATTTTTGTCCCGTTCTTTTCGATTACCGCTCAAAATCTTCCTTTCAAATTTGCATAGTCAAAAAAAAAATCGTAACTTTGCAGGCTGAATCGTTTTTATTTAATTTATTCATAATATGAAAAAAATCATCTTTATCCTTTTTGTGGCGTGCGCAACCGTTTCTTGTATCCCTGAAATCGACCAGAACCCGATTGTTTCTCACGCCTTTTCCGTAACTCAAGATAGCCTGATGAGAGAGTTCTATTTCCACACGGATAGCACTTGTACTGAAACTACCGTAAATTATGCGTCGGACAACGAGATGAAACTGTTCCACTACACATATCAACTCATCTCACCTACCGAAGCTGACCTTTATTGCGATAGCACTTCAGAATGGGCCGACCAACAAAAAGGAAAATTCTACGACAAGGCTGTCTACAGCGCAGCTGACAAAACCCTTACATTCAGAGATTCACAAATCGTGCTCAAACGCAACAACTAATCGGCTTTCTGCTGAATGAAGTCGTTTCGTCGTCTCATATTGTTTTGTTCGCTGGCATTGGCTGCTATGCCGGCTTTTCCCATTTCGCCTGTACAACTGTCCGATTCGCTCGAACAGTTCGCACGTCTGCATATCAACCATATCGGAAAAGTGCGAGTCAGTTCTATCCGACAACGGAATCTGAATATTGACATCGAAACTAATCTGATTTTGTCGGGAGTCGGCATGAGTAAACAAGAATTGAACGATCTCTATCGACATATCAGCCTCTGGGTGAGAGGGGATGAAAAAGGAAAAGTGAACATCTATTCCGACGGACACGAACTGCGAGAACTGATCAATCCATATCGCCGTTTGCCGGCTGACAATTCGGATACTGCACTCACATGGCTTACGGCTAACGGGGATTGGGAAGACGATACAGACGGAATTCCCGACCTACATGGAAAAACCATCGCCCTATGGCCAAGTCATGGTTTATACCACAATCGGACGGAAGATGCATGGCATTGGCAAAGAGCTCGTATGTGGGGGATTGTCGAAGATATCTACACCGTCAAATACGCCGAATTGGTTTCACGAATGCTGGAAAACGCAGGCGCAAAAGTCATCTGGCCACGACCGAGAATCGGTATTGACCCGGATGCTACTGCAATTGGCCAAAGCGGATGGCCTAGATGGATGGAAGGTGCACGCTATTGGCTTGAATATCAACATTATCCATCAGATATATGGAATACTGCGAACGGCAAGAACGATTACAACGACGATATGCGTTCGCGCGGAAATTGGGTCAACTACATGAACGACTCTATTGGAGTGGATCTGGTCATTGCACTTCACTCCGACGGCATTTCGCTACAGGGAGATTCCGATATCGTCGGTACCCTTTGTATCTACACCGATTGGAACGATGAAAAACGATATAAACTGAAAGATGGTCGATCCAGATTGCAGTCCCGATTCATGGGCGATTTTGTCCAAAGTCAGTTGGCTTATGACATTCAATACACCATGTGTCCAAAATGGTCGAAAAGAGAATTGCGACAAGCCAATTACTGCGAAACACGCAAACCGGATATTCCTTCCGTCATCTTGGAAATACTCAGCCATAAAAATCGGGCTGATATGGTTTACGGATTGGATCCCAAATTCCAGTTTATAGCTGCACGCGCTATATATAAAGGTATTCTCAAATACCTGCATGCCGTTGATAATCAGCCATATCTGGTTCAACCGCTACCGGTACGTAATATGCAAATTGAGTGTGTCGACTTCAAAAACGAAGCCCGTTTTCGTCTCATTTGGAGTCCTACCGTCGATTCTTTGGAAACATCTGCAGCACCATCTTCCTACATCGTTTATATTCGGCAGGATGGTGGAGAGTGGAACGAAGGCATCAGCGTTGACAAAACGCATTTCACCTTTCAACCCAACAAAGGAGTGCGCTACGACTTCTATGTTGTCGCAGTTAATCAGGGTGGCGTCAGTTTCCCGTCTGAAACGTTAAGCGCTTATCTGTCGCCGGTCTATTGCCCGTCATCCGATTCACCGCTCGCACTGGTAGTCAATGCCTTCAATGATGTTCGTGGGCCGGAATGGTTTGTTGATACTCATACCGCCGGTATTGTTCCGAACACATATGCAATACCTTATGGTATTGATCGCATGTATTTGGGTGAACAATTCGACTACGATAAAGCACACGATTGGGTTAATGACGACGACTGCGGATTAGGTATGTGCCATAGCAATTACCTCGGACAGGAAATCGTGGGAAATACATTCGACTATCCTTGCCTTCATGGAAAAAACCTGCAACAGATGGACATTTCGTATGTAAGTTGCAACTTGGATGCCCTACCCGCTCTCGGCAGATTCAAGTTGGTTGACATCATCTTTGGCAAACAACTCGAATGGCCTGCTGATCTCAATGCCCAATTACAACGCTTCTGCCATGCTGGAGGCAGATTGTTGGTCAGCGGTGCATATCTCAAAGGAGAGATGGTCAGAGCCCATAATGCATGCAATAATGGAGAATTGATTTTGCGACTGGATACCACCTTGTCACCGGCTCCGCGGTTCAACTACTACACTAAACCAAATACACATACTATTCAGGCTGAAAATGTGACTGGACTCAAAACTTATAAAAAAGCACAAGTGGTTGCACGCTACGCAGATACCAATATGGCAGCTGCATTGGCATGGATCGACCATTTAAGCAACGGACAAATGTCAAAAGCTTTGCTTTTTGGACTGCCTCTTGAATCTGTTGATAACTTCGATACTATATATAAATCTTGTATTCAATGGCTATATGAAGAAAAAGAATCTGCCGATACTGACCGACATTGAGATTACTGATGTTGCAGCCGAAGGAAAAGCACTCGCAAGAGTGGATGACATGGTGGTTTTTGTTCCTTATTGCGTTCCTGGTGATATCGTCGACCTCCAGGTCACCAAGAAAAAACATTCGTTCATGGAAGCTCGCGTTTTGCGGGTGGTGAAACCGTCACAACTGCGTTGCGAGTCGGTTTGTCAGCATTATGGCACTTGTGGAGGTTGCAAATGGCAGATATTGCCTTATGCCGAACAATTACGATGGAAACAACAACAGGTGATGGACAATCTCACACGCATCGGACATGTCAATCTACCGGAAATATCCCCTATTCTCGGCAGTTCTAAAATATATGAATACCGCAACAAACTCGAATTCACCTTTGCCGATCATAAATGGCTGACCACGGAAGAAATGAAAGCCGGTATTCCATTTGAACCTGGACTCGGTTTTCATATTCCTAACTGTTTTGACAAAGTCTTGCAGATTGACGAATGCCATTTGATGCCTCCTATCCAAAACGATATACGAAACGGTATTCGCAACAAAGCCATCGAATTGGGGATGACATTTTATAACGAGCATACCCATGCCGGACAATTGCGCAATCTGATGATTAGGTCAAATCAGCATGGACAATTGATGGTTGTGATTGCTTTCGGACAACCGCTCAACGAACAAGGGGAAATTCTGCTCCGTTTTATTCGCGATTCGTGGCCTGAAATCATCAGCCTGCAATACGTCATCAATACAAAAATGAATGATACTGTCGGCGACTTGGACATCATTGTATATAATGGTCAAGATCATATAATTGAGGAGATGGAGGATCTGCGGTTCAAAGTAGGACCCAAATCGTTCTATCAGACCAATACGGAACAGGCCTACGAATTATACAAGGTGGCTCGTTCTTTCGCCAATCTTAACGGTAATGAAATTGTTTACGACTTGTATACCGGCACCGGTACGATTGCCAATTTCGTAGCCCATCAAGCAAAAAAAGTAATCGGCATAGAATATGTCCCTGAAGCTATTGAAGATGCCAAAATCAATGCGAAGTTCAATAAACTGAATAATACAGAGTTCTTCGCAGGCGACATGAAGGATATCTTGACCGATGATTTTATTGCCGCTCATGGACAACCGGATGTAATAATTACCGATCCGCCTCGCGCTGGAATGCATGAAGACGTGGTCAATGTAATTCTTAATGCCGAACCTGAACGCATTGTTTATGTTAGCTGCAATCCGGCCACTCAAGCACGGGATTTGAATCTTTTGGATACGAAATATGTAGTTACAAAAGTACAACCTGTTGATATGTTCCCTCATACGCAACACGTAGAAAATGTGGTCTGTATGGAATTGAGAAAATAAGTTTTTTACTCATTGGCCAGCCTAATACAAACAACAGATAAACATGATGTAACCAATTAATCGAAATAAGTTTATCGTTTTTACTTCAACTACTGAATAATACTATTTAATTCATTTGTAACCCGATTGAATATGTCACTACTTAGCATTCTGTTAGCCTCACTTACATGGTGGATTCAATTTACCGACAAACAAGGTAGTTCCGAAATATGTTTGAGCCAAAGGGCTCTTGACCAACGAGCAGCTTGGAACATTGCCATTGACTCATTGGACTATGAAGTAAGTCCGATTTATTTGGACAGTCTACGAGCCCATGGACTTACTGTTATGCATACAAGCCGTTGGATGAACGGAGCCACGGTTTCCGGTACTGCTGCACAAATCAACACCTTGCTATCCGCCACTTGGATTACACATATCCAACCCACTCGCGATAACAGCTCTCCTAACATTTGGTATAGCGCAAAACGCATAAACGAAACTCAACAAAACGACCCGCCGGTAATATCCGTTTCTGAAACGGAAAAACAATTGAATCTTTATCATCTTGCCCCACTCCATCGTCTCGGTTTTCATGGACAAGGTATTTTGATGTGTGTCTGCGACGGAGGATTCTACAATGCGGACAGACTATCGGGTCTTGATTCGGTTCGTGACCAAATTTTAGGCGAATTTGACTTTACTGATGATTCCTATGATTTTTATCGTTCAGGTACAGGTTCGCACGGAACAGAATGTTTAAGTGCCATTGCCGGACAACAGGAATCATTTCATGGAGCGGCCACAAAAGCTCAATACTATTTGATGCGCTCGGAAGAAAACGATACGGAAAGTCCGAAAGAAATGGATAACTGGATTGCCGCTGTGGAAAAATGCGACAGTCTCGGTGTGAATGTCATGTCCACTAGTCTCGGCTATTTCAACTTCGACAATTCTTCTTGGGATTTAAGTTATGCTGATATGGACGGCAAAACGACACGAGCAAGCCGTGCCGCATTAATTGCTGCAAGAAAAGGAATGCTTGTGGTTGTGGCAGCCGGTAACGAAGGAGATGCTGGTTGGCACTATATTGACGTTCCTGCCGATGCAGATAGCATACTTACCGTAGGAGCTGTTGATACAGATGGCAATATTGCCTATTTCTCTTCCTACGGTCCAACCCACGACGGACGAATCAAGCCGGAGGCATGTGCTGTTGGATATCGAGCTACACTGCTTGATCCGAGCGATAGCGAAATCATCCATAGCAACGGCACCAGTTTCGCTTGTCCGTTGCTGGCAGGAATGGCGGCTACGCTTTGGAGCGCGATTCCAAATGCTACGGCACAGACGATACGAACACTGATTATTCAATCCACCGACAGATATACCAATCCCGATGATCAATACGGCTATGGTATTCCCAATGCCTACAACGCCTATCAAACTGCTATCGCCACCGGTTTGGTTGAAAATCCGGCATCCGAATCTTCTTATCACGAAAGCACTAAAATATTGATAGACGGACAAATATACATCCTGAAAGATGGTGTGATTTATACGCTGCTGGGCACAAAAAAGGCAGGCTAACTTTATCGCACCGCTACAACCTCATACCCTTGCTTCGGTCAAGACCTGGGGGAATTCTGAAGGAGCTGGTCGTAAAGCACCTGCCTAAATCGAGTGCAAAGGTACGGCTTTTTTTTGATATGTGCAAATTTTGATAGAAAAATTTTTAAAAAATAAGATTATTTCTTGTCTGCCGTTCATTCCAAACGCAGGACAGGAACTTTTATTGGACAGTATTTCACAATTTCTGTTCACTTCCGACGAACGTCCCGTATTCGTGCTACGAGGATATGCTGGTACTGGAAAAAGCAGCATTGTGGGAGCATTGGTCAAAGCACTTCACCTATTGGAACAGAACTGCATTTTGCTTGCCCCTACTGGTAGAGCCGCCAAAGTCTTGGCCAAATACTCCGGATATCCCGCTTTCACTATCCATAAATGCATATATCGCCGTGACAATGCCACTGGTGAACAATTCTCTTTGGGATGGAACAAGTGTTCTAACACCTTGTTTATTATCGACGAAGCCAGTATGATTTCAGCCGATCGCGACAATCAGACATTCGGGACAGGCAGTCTGCTGGACGATCTCATCCAATATGTATTCCAACAAAACGGAAACCGACTTCTATTATTGGGAGATGATGCCCAATTACCGCCGGTAGGACACAATGACAGTCCCGCTCTCAATAGCGAATTTCTGAAAGGATATGGCCTATCCGTTACGGATGGATATCTAACAGAAGTGGCTCGTCAAGCCGGCGATAGCGGTATTTTATTGGATGCAACAGCCGTTCGAAGCGGCAATATCGATATTGCAGAACAAGCGGATGTCCATTGGATGGAAGCTCAAGACATGGTGGAATCTATCGAACGGTCATACCAAGAAGTAGGAATGGCCGACACTTTGATTATCACACGTTCGAATTGGCGGACCAATATGTATAACAACGGCATACGTTCTCAGATTCTTTGGAAAGAGGAATTGTTAAGCGGAGGCGACCGGATTATGGTTAGCCGTAACAATTATTATTGGACCGAACAATACGAGGGACTTCCTTTTCTTGCTAACGGAGATATGATGGAAGTGCAACGCCTTCATAACGAGCGGGAATTATATGGTTATCATTTCGTTGACGCCCAACTTCGTTCATTGGATTATGACTGGGAAATCGACGTGTTGATCTGGCTTGACACGCTTTCTACAGACACGCCTGAGAAAAGTTATCTGATGCAACGCGATTTGTATTCCAAAATTGCAGAAGACTATCCTGAAATCCACAATCGCAAAGATCTTCACGAAAAGATTGTTTCTTCCCCATATTACAACGCTTTGCAAATCAGGTATGCTTATGCGGTCACTTGTCATAAAGCACAGGGTGGACAATGGAAACATATTTATATCGACCGCGGTCCGTTAAATCCTGAAGTGGATCAAAATAATCCATCGGTAAAAATAGAAGAGCAAAGGTGGCTATATACTGCCCTCACCCGTGCTACCGAAAAAGTTTTTTTACTTAAATATAAGTAAATACTTGCATATATGAAATATTTTTTGTACCTTTGCAGGCTGAATGGAATAAATCGTTCATTTTCACGCAAAGTGTACACCCCTTCTCTATTTTATATATGCAAAAACATTTGCTAAACACATTGATTCTCGCGCTTACAGTCTGTCTTTCATTCGGTTGTCAGGCTGATTTGGGAGATGTAGATACCACATCTGGTCTGTATGTGGATATGGCAATGCCGATCGGTGCCGTCACTATATCTATGAACGATTTGCTTCATAGCGATGATATTAGCAATATATATATAGATGAAAATGGTTTGTTCCATATTATGGATACAACCCGTATGCCTTATAAGCCCTACCACTCTATTGACCTGACTCAATATCTTATTTTGAACGAAGGCGGACAAACTTTCAATGTTTCCGATCAACTCGCTTCTTTGGGTTTTTCCGGTTGCCTCGTTGGCAACGGTCACACTACTATCACGCTTGAATTCCCCATGTCAATGCATCTGCATGGATTTAACGGAAATCCGGATGATGAACGCATCGATAGCATGACCGTCAATTTGGCGGATTTCACGTCATTTGTCAACATTTCAAATTTCAATCTTGATTGGAGCGATATCAGCAGTATTGAATTGGTGCTCGGCGACAGAATCCGTCGTTCAGATGGTAATACGGTAGTCATTCCAATACAGGGAAAAGGCTTTGGGCAGGAAATTCCTATTTCCGTTGACCGCTTTACGCTTTGTTTGTTGGAAAATCCCGCGCAACAGGTTTCTTGCGCTTCTGAGGTCAGTTCCGTAGATTCCATCGAGATGCGTATTCGTTTCAACATCTGCTTGCCCGAAGGAAAAACAGTAACCATCAACCCCAACAGTTGCTTCACCTATTCACTGGATATCAATCTCATCACCTATCAGGCCATTTGGGGATACTTGCGTGAATCGGCCGAACTGATTGATGCCGACCATATTCTTATGTCTGAGCTGTGGAAAGGTTGGGCGGACGAAGAGAGAATGAAACTGCATTTTGCAGAACCCGCTTTAAAAATGTATATTGCGCATCATATCGGAGCGCCGCTCATAGCGCATATCGATTATATGTATTCTGTCAATCAAGCGACAGGACAACGCACTTATGCTGAAGCCAACGGTTCTTGTGATTGGGACATTCCTTTTACCAATGTATTGGACCCTCGTAATACTGGACTGCAGGATTCCGTTGTTGAAGAGTTGACTTTCTCCTCTTTGCCGGATCAAGGTAGGATGGACCTGCTTTTTGCCAACAATCCCGATAGTTTTTGCTATGCCTATCATATTCATACCGATCACGAGCGCGAGTGCGAATATCCCCAGCATCGCATTACGGACAATATCGGTATCAGTTCCTACGCTGTATTGGATTTGCCGTTCTCTTTCGCCGAAAATACGGAACTTTCTAATATTCAATATATTTGGAACAATCGATTGACTACCTTGTCGCTTGATTCATTATTGAACCAAATCAACATACAATCGGATTTCCAAACAAACGATCTTACTATTTTGACAAAAATTGAAAATTCCATACCCTTCGACATCGACATCGTCATGGAATGTCTGGATAGCACAGACAATATAGTGGACATCCATTTCTTTGATGGAGACACGCTTCATGTGGCTGCTGCATCAACTGATGATTTGTCTGATAGGGTGACCACACCCACAAATGGACAATGTTACGGACATATTAATCGTACTGACTTTGCACGCTTGGCACAAGTCACCCATATACGCATGAAAACATATTTGAGCCACAATCCCAAGAAAGCCCGTCTCACGGAAACCAATAAAATCAGATTATGGTTCGGCATTTCAGTTAACGCAGAAGGAACATTCAAATATTAACCTCTACTCCAACTATGAAGCAAAAATTCAAATATATTGCAATTCTAAATATTGCGTTCTTGCTGGCATTCACGATGAATGCCCAGCAGGTCAATACGCTTTATTTCTTGGAGAGCGCTCCCATGCGACATACTATCAACCCCGCATTCCAACCCGTCAGCAACATTTATATCGGCCTATCACCGATTAGCCTAACCTCCTTTAATTTTTCCAATGCCATTTCCTATAGCGATTTCGTATATAAAAAAGACGGTAAAACGATTACTGCGCTATATCCTGGAGAAGAAGCGGCTTTGAGAGATAAACTGTCTGACGGACTTTGGACCGCATTCGATACTGAATTGGCGATTCTAAATTTCGGATTCCGGCTGAAAGAAAAGGGGTATATATATGTAGGGATTAATGAAAAAGTTCAAGTAGCAGCATCTCTCAATCCCGATATTCTGAATATTTTATTCTCGCCCGACATTCAATTTGGCAACCCTCTCAGTCTATCCAATTCCAATTTATTGCTATCGGCTTACACGGAAGTCATGCTTGGATATGCCCATCAATTGAACCAACATTGGACAATTGGTGCCAAACTCAAATATCTTTACGGCAATGCACATGCAGGTTTGTATATAGATCAGATGAGCGTAAATCAATCCATGGAGCAATGGTCGGCACATATGCAAGGCGACTTATATCTTTCCACCGGTTTTTCTAAAACGCAGACTCCTCAAGAAGGTTCCACCCTATTTGATATTGGACAATCGTTCAAACAAGAAAAATGGCAAAATTATTTGAAATCTGCAGGAAATGGGGTTGCCGTCGATTTTGGTTTTACTTATAATCCAATCGATCAAATCCGCCTTGCATTAAGTGTATCGGACTTGGGATTCATATATTGGAATGGCTATCAACAAGGAGTAAACGGTGAAACTGTATATTCTGGGGCCGAATATTCGTTTGATGACTTCAAGGAACTCAGCGGCGCAAAGATAAGTGATAGCACGATTACACATCTTAAAGATTTCTTCATAGAAACGATATCCACCGACGGCAACTCCGAAAATGGATACGCCAGAATGCTCAATTGTAAATTGAATGCCGGTTTTGATGCCAATTTCTGGAATAACAGAATAGGAGTAGGCATATATTCGCGTACTTCGTTTTTTGATAAACAGGTGTATGAAGAAGTTACTATCGGTGCATCTTTCCGCCCGGTAAATTGGTTCAATTTCGCTGCCAGTTATTCATTCATCAATGGAAGATGGAATTCCATGGGTGTTGGTATCAATCTGATGCCATACGATGGACTGAGTTTAACATTGGTGACCGACTATCTGCCATTCACCTACACCACAATTGATCCTCTTCATCTTAGTGAGGATGAGCAAGTGCAAAAGATTCCGGCTCCCTACAAAACCAATGCACTCAATTTGACTTTCGGCTTGAATATTGTGATCGGAAGTAACACGAACAAACGTAAAGACTCTGATAAAGACGGAGTTCCTGACTATTTGGATATGTGTCCGCTTACCCCTTCCGATGTTCAAGTGGATATTACGGGCTGTCCGTTGGATATGGACGGAGATGGAGTTCCCGACTATATGGATGAATGTGCCAACACTTCATATCAAGCCTACGGATTGGTAAATGAGCACGGCTGCCCTATAGATTCCGACAACGACGGCATACCTGATTATTTGGACAAATGTCCCGATACACCGAAAGAAGCCATCGGATATGTGGATCAACAAGGATGCTATATGGACACGGACAAAGACGGCATTCCCGATTTCTTGGATTTATGCCCCGACACTCCTGCTGAAGCCATCGGATATGTTGACAACAATGGTTGTGTAGTGGATACCGACATGGATGGAGTTCCCGATTATTTGGACCAATGTAATGATACACCGCTTGCTGCCAAAGGTTATGTTGATGAATCGGGCTGTCTTCTGGATACCGATCTTGATGGTGTACCTGATTATTTGGATCAATGTCCCAACACCCCTTCTGTGGATCCGATTTTTGTCAATCAATATGGATGTCTGATAGATTCGGATGATGACAGCGTTCCTGATTATCTTGACCTTTGTCCTAACATAATTGGTTCGTCCTCTAATAACGGCTGCCCAGAATTGACATCCGAAATGAAGACCATGCAACAAAAAGCGCTACAAGGAATTCAGTTTGATAATGGCAAAGCCACTATATTATCTTCATCTTTTCCCCTACTCCGCCAATTGGCCAATACGTTGGAAGACCATCCTGAATATATGATGGAGATACAATGCCATACCGACAATATAGGTGATCAGCAAATGAATTTGGAATTATCCGAAAAAAGAGCTATGGCTATTCGTAAATTCTTGATAGATGCCGGTGTATCGTCAACACAACTTACTGCAAAAGGCTATGGCGATACGATGCCGGTTGCAGACAATATCACAAAGGAAGGACGCACACTGAATCGCAGAATTGAACTTATCGTATCATTCAACTTCGCTAATTCCGATGCCTACAATTCACAAGAACAATAAATAATACATTAATATTAAAAATTCTAATTTATGGGAAGAGCTTTTGAATATCGCAAAGCGACTAAACTAAAACGCTGGGGGCACATGGCCCGTACATTCACCAAACTTGGTAAAGAAATTACTATTGCAGCACGCGAAGGTGGTGCTGATCCAGACGGTAACCCCCGTTTGCGTATGTTGATCCAACAATGCAAACGCGAAAACATGCCGAAGGATAATATCGATCGCGCTATCAAGAAGGCTACGGATAAGTCCTACGAAGGCTATAAAGAAATCAATTACGAAGGATATGGTCCTCATGGTGTGGCTATTTTTATTGAAACAGCTACCGACAATCACATGCGTACCGTTGCTAACATCCGTAGTTATTTCACTAAACACGGAGGTACACTCGGAACGCAAGGTTGCCTGCAATTCCTGTTCGACCGTAAAGCATGTTTTACCATCACTATGAAAGATGGCATTGATTTGGATGAACTGGAATTGGAACTGATTGACTTCGGTGTAGAAGAGTTAGGCGTTGATGAAGAAGAGAACACTATCGTTATTTATTCCGACTTCGATCAATATTCCGGTATGCAGAAATACTTGGAGGACAACGGATTCGAAATCCAATCATGTGAATTTGTGCGTATCCCCAATGATACCAAACAACTCACAGACGAACAACGCGAATCTGTTCAGAAATTGATTGACAAAATCGAAGAAGACGAGGATGTTCAAAACGTCTTTACCAATATCGCTGACTGATCAGCAGGAGCAGCAAATAGCTGCCCTTGATGGCCTATATCGAGCGTGGAATGAGAAAATTAATCTCATTTCACGCAAAGATATAGATAATTTGATGGAGCATCATGTGTTCCATTCAATGAGCATTGCTCAAGTAATCCGTTTTCAACCGGGTTCAACCATTCTGGATGTAGGAACGGGAGGTGGATTCCCCGGAATTCCGTTGGCGATTCTATTTCCCGATTGCCGATTCACACTAATTGACAGTATCGGTAAAAAAATTCGTGTTGCCGATGATATTGCTCACCAAATCGGCTTAACAAATGTAGAATGTATCCAAGAGCGTGTTGAGGACGAGAAGCGCCAATTCGATTTTATCGTATCACGAGCAGTAATGCCCTTACCCGATTTGGTCAAATTGGTTCGCAAGAATGTACATCATCATCACCTGAACGCTATGCCTAATGGGTTGATTGTACTGAAAGGTGGAAATCTTGATTCTGAAATTCATCCATTTAAAAACATTGTTGAAGTAACCGAGATATCCAACTTTATGGATGGCGAATGGTACAAAGAAAAACGAGTGATTTATCTTCCGCTATGAACATAAAAACTTTTTATTGTAATCCATACCGCGAATGCACCTATATCGTATCACAGAACAACAATTGCTTCATAATTGATCCGGGAATGTATGGTGAACGAGAACAAAAGCGGGTGATTGATTATCTTCATGACAATCAATTACAACTGCAGGCCATCTTTATTACACATCGCCATCCTGATCATATATGCGGATTGGAATCGCTACAGAATCTATATCCCGAAATTCCCGTTATCGTATACGATCCCGAAAATCCTCCACAAAACTTATTATTCCAAGAGGCTGGCTTATCGATTGAGTTAATTCCTACACCCGGGCATAAGGAAGATGCCGTATGTTATTACATACGACAAGAAAATACCCTTTTCTCTGGCGACACGCTTTTTCAAGAAAGCATCGGACGAACGGATTTGCCTGGAGGAGATATGGCTCAGCTATGCAAATCGTTGGCCAGACTACGTACTCTTCCTGACAATACACAAATCTATCCCGGGCACGGATATCCTACATCTATTGAACACGAGAAAGAATACAACCCGTATATGTAAACAACAAATCGGGACTACAACTAAAAATGGTTCTGTATTACTAAAGTTGCATCTGATTAACACCTTTTATTTTCCATATATAAGTCAATAAATTGTTCCATCGGCGAAAATCATTGTTGAATAAAATGAACAATTATTATTGAACACTCTCCACAGACAAGCTGATACATATACATACCAACAAAAAGGCTACGATCACATAATCGTAGCCTTTTATCATATTAAAAGATGTCGCTTATTTCAAACGCAGGAAACTCATACCGAACCGTTGAACAGCGGCGCGTTCCAATTCCTCGCGAACCGAAGGATCTGCAATAGATATGAGCGCCTTCGCACGTTCTGCGAGCGGAAGATTACGCAAATAAACGATACCATGTTCCGTTACGATATACTGAGCTTGGAAACGGGTGGTAACAACACCGGCACCGGGAGCAAGATGAGGAACAATCTTCGATTGACCTTTATTGGTCATTGAAGTCAATGCCAAGAAACATTTACCACCTTCCGACATGGATGCACCATAGAAGAAGTCGTGCTGTCCACCTACTCCACTGATAACCGTTTCACCAATGGAATCAGCGCAAATTTGTCCCGTTAAATCCACCTCAATCGCTGAGTTGATTGACATTACCTTCGGATTTTGACGAATGACATAAGGATCATTGGTGAAAGCTACATCATAAATTTCGATGTCCTTGTTATAATCCATATAATCATACAACTGACGACTGCCCAAAGTCAATGAACCGACAGACTTACCCGGAAGAATCTTTTTAAGTGAATTATCAATCACGCCTTTTTGAATCAGAGGAAGCACACCATCAGTAATTGCCTCGGTATGAAGTCCGAGATGCTGGTGATTGCTAAGTTTGTTAATCACTGCATTAGGAATACCACCAACACCGATTTGAAGTGTTGCGCCATCAGGAATTTCTGCAGCAATATAATTACCAATTTTGGTTTCAATCTCACTTGGTACGGGAGTCGGAACCTCAACAATGGGTTCATCCAAACGCACAATAGCAGTCAATTTGGACACATGAATTTTGGCATTTCCTTGAGTATGAGGTACATACGAATTCATTTGAGCCAAAATTACTCGAGCTTTCTCCAAACCGGCGGTAATGATATCTGCACTGATACCGAACGAGCAATAGCCTTCTTCATCAGGAGTGGAAACTTGCAACATGGCTACTTCAGAACCGATTTGTCCATTACGGATCAAACTGGGAACTTCACCTAAGAATACCGGAATAGTATCAGCCGTACCGTCACGCATTGCCTGGCGAAGATAATTAGGCACGAAAATAGACAAGGCACGGAATGAGTCCATATATTCTTTTTTGGCATACGGTGCTCCTTCCGGATGGATAGCGAAACCTGATACCAGTTTCACATCACGCAATTCTGCTGCGCGCTCCGTCAAAGCCTTTAGCAAACACATGGGTACAGAAGTTGAACCTTGCACAATAATGCTATCGCCCGAACGAACCAATTTTACCGCTTCTGCTGCGGAAACTGTTTTATAATCCATAGTTATATATGATAATTTACAAAGAAAAACTAGAATAATCTATCAAATGGAATAGTTATCCTAGTTTTTCTGATGGTTAAAGTATTATTTTCCGAAATCCTCGTTAAATTTAGCTAAACGACGATCCAATTCTTCATACTGATCCTCACGAATAGCGGATGCGCAACCACGCAAGCCTTCGCGTTTTGCACCGGTAGAACCGAGACAGATTGCAGCAACTCCGTAATAGATCAGTTTGTTGATCAATTGTTCACCGGTCCAATCCTTATAGCCGAAGGTAAAGAAGAATCCGTCACCTACAGCGCGACCATCGGCATCCTTATCATAAACGATATGGAAACCGTTCTTGATCATAATGGATTTGATTTTCTCTGCACGGCGAGCATATTCACGCGTGTTTTCAACAAATTTGATTTCGCCTTTGCATGCAGCCTCAAACATGGCTGCCATACCATATTGAACGGAGTGAGCAACACCGGAAGACAATGCATACAATACGATATATACAAAGTTGCGAAGGAATTGACCGTCATTATTGTAGCGTTCAGCCAAAGCGGGGAAGCATTTATGAGCCAATTCGGGTTCCATTGCTACAATAGCACCACGTTGGCCTGCATACGAGAACATCTTGGAGCAGGATATCATATGAACGCAATTGTGCGTATAGCGACCTACAGAAGGTTGATAAGGAGCTTGATAAGGAACACCGCGTTTTTCACGGAAGTCCATATTGAGATATGCCAAGTC
Organism: Paludibacteraceae bacterium; assembly: GCA_024399655.1. GTDB lineage: Bacteria > Bacteroidota > Bacteroidia > Bacteroidales > Paludibacteraceae > Colicola. Next base: position 66,351 of record JAKSNP010000010.1, read on the forward strand.
TTCGATTACCAACACATCGTATTTGTCAGCCAAGCGTCCGATCACTTCCAATTCCTGTTCTGTCAAGCACATCCAACTGGGGTTGTTGGGATTAGAGAACAACATGGCTGCAATACGACCGGTTTGGAAATGGCGTTCCAACTCTGCTTCCAATTTATCGCCACGGAAATCAGCAACATCAAAGGCATCGACACGAATACCGATAACTTTACATTGTTGTTTTTGAACGGGGAAGCAAGGATCGATAAAGAGTACAGTATCTTTTTCCTTGCTCAATTGGTTCATCGTGGTATTAAGAGCGAAAGCTGCCTGCATACTACCAACGGTAGGAACAATGCAGTCTTCTGGAATATCCAAGCCTACAAAAGCTTTAACGAATTCCGAACCCCAATGTTTAACCTCAGGTATACCGGTAATAACAGGATATTTGGCACCTTTACCGGCGAGCAATGCTTTGTGCTCGGCTTCGATGCCGATCATTTCTGCAGGAAGACCGGGTTCGCCCAATTCCATGTGAACATATTCCTCTCCGGTAGCTTTCTCTATATCTTTAACAACGCCTACGAGTTGACGGATACTAGCCGCACCCAACTCTTGGGCATTGCGCAGACCAAACGCCTCACACGTTTGGTCTACCAATTGCTTATCCAATGGCATCATAGTTTGATACCGTTTTTATAGCCTGCTTCTACAGCAGCCACGTTCGACTCTACAATAGCTTCGCCTTTACGTGCGAATACACGACGAACACCGGCAATCATCTTGTCATGGTCAATGCCCAACATGGGGATGGCAGCACCCAGCAGTACCATATTGGCTGCCTGCGAAGGAGCACCGGCTTCTTTTGCCAGACCTTCAACATCCAGAGCAACGTGGTTTTTGATAGCCTCAAGATGTTTGTAAACTTCCTCGATTTCGGGATAGTTGGGGATATTGAGGAAAGGAGCGTTGCTCGTTACAATCCAACCTTCGGGTTTCAGATAGCTTACATAGCGCAAAGCCTCCATCGGTTCCAAGGAAATGATCAGGTCAGCACCGCCTTTGGGAATCAAATCAGAATGAATAGGTTCTGAAGAGAGACGCAAGTTGGACTGAACATCACCACCGCGCTGACTCATTCCGTGAACTTCGGCCTGTTTGAGGTAGAGACCTTCATTGAGGGCAGCTTCGCCTACTACTGTGGCGATTGAGAGGATACCTTGACCTCCAACACCTGCCAAAATAATATCTTTTTTCATATCAATAAGCTTATTAGGGTATGTTAACGATTAGTTTTTCTTTGCTGCTTTCAGGTGACGTTTCAGTGTCTGGAGGCACTCACGACGAGCGATTACTACAGATGTGCCGTTGTAGTCGATTTCCTCACGCAGCACTTGTTTGATCTCTTCCATATTCTTGGGCAGAGGTACAACTACACGTACGTGGTCTTTCTCTACGCCGAGACCCATACAGATATCTTCGATACGTCCCGTACCTGCAGAATCTTGACCGCCGGTCATACCGGTGGTAAGGTTATCGGATATAATGATTACCACATTTGCTTTGCTGTTGACGCAATCAAGCAAACCGGTCATTCCACTATGAGTAAAGGTTGAGTCACCGATAATACCTACAGAAGGATGTTGGCCTGCATCTGCAGCACCTTTGGCCATGGTGATAGAAGCACCCATTTCCAAAGTTGCGTGAAGAGCTTGATAGGGAGGAAGTGCACCCAATGTATAACATCCGATATCACCGAATACGCGAGGATTCTTGTATTCTGCCAGCACTTCATTCAAAGAAGCATATACGTCACGGTGACCGCAACCTACGCACAATGCAGGCGGACGGCTAACAACGAGATTGTCGGCTTCACGAGTGGGAAGAGCTTCAAGACCGAGAGCCAAGCGTACGCAGTCAGGACTCAGTTCACCCATACGAGGCAGATCGCCGGTCAGACGACCCTTGATGGCGATGGTGGATGGAACAAGACCGTGCATCAGTTCCTCTACTACGGGCTGACCTTCTTCGATTACCAGAATTTCCTCAGCACCGTCTTTCACCATTTGGTCAATCAGACCTTGAGGCATCGGATATTGGCTGACTTTCAATATCGAGCAACCCATCTCTTCTTTATAATTCTCCATCAAATAGTTGTAACCGATACCGGTGGCAACGATGGCTTTTTTAGGATTCGAACCTTTAACGTAGCTGTTATGAGCGCTTTCGTTGGCAAGACGAACGAATTCGGGTTGAGCAGCCACCAATTCTGCATAATTCTTCTTGGCGAATGCGGGAAGCAGGATAAAGTGCTTGACATTCTCAGGCAGTGACATGGTGTTCTGCTTGGGTTGATTTTCACGAGTTTCAACAACGGCACGGCTGTGAGCCATACGGGTGGTGATTCGCATGAGAATTGGATAATGAATAGCCTCTGACAATGCAAAAGCCTCCTGAATCATATCGTATGCTTCCTGTTGGTTGCTGGGCTCGAAGCAGGGAATCAATGCGAATTTAGCGTAAAAACGGCTATCCTGTTCATCTTGAGAAGAGTGCATCGAAGGATCGTCTGCGGCTACTACTACCAAACCACCGTGAGCACCGGTAATACTACCGGCCATGAAGGCATCCATACATACATTCATGCCGACATGTTTCATGCATACCAAAGCGCGTTTGCCCATATAGGACATACCGAGAGCTGCTTCCATTGCAGTCTTCTCATTGGCAGCCCAACGGCAGAAGATAGGATCCTGACCTTCAGGACGCCGAGCCTGATGCATTTGGATGAACTCAGTGATTTCAGTGGAAGGAGTACCGGGGTAAGCATAAACGCCACTCAGACCTGCGTCGATTGCGCCTTGAGCGATAGCCTCGTCTCCGAGAAGTAAGTGTTTCATGTGAGTAAAATTTTAATATGTTAGTTAATTTCAATATGCCTGAAGACATAATTTGAGCATATTACTCAAATCGGCTGCAAAGTTACAACTTTTTTTTTAGATATGCAAATTAAACTGACATAAAAATACAATTACTTTCAATTACCTGATTACTCCTGCCATTTGTTGCTGATTTCCTTTCACTTTCCAAACGAGTCGCTTGGTTTGATTTTTTTCAACCTGTATATAAAAAACAAACGGCTTGCATAAATACAATGTCTTAAACTGAATAAGGTTTACTCATAAAATGTTCAATTTTTAAGATTTTA
>JAKSNP010000011.1 GCA_024399655.1 Paludibacteraceae bacterium
CTTGCGACCACTACCCCCTCAAAGTAGCGTGTATACCAATTTCACCACCTGCGCTCAACACCGATTATCACCTACCGGCAAACTTATGGAAAACCATAAGGAGCTGTGCCCAGAACAGGACTCGAACCTGCACACCTTGCGGCATACGCACCTGAAACGTACGCGTCTACCAATTCCGCCACCTGGGCAAGTCCGATAGGGAAACTCAAAGTTTCTCATCGGTTGTATATAGAGTTTCAAAGATCGCTAAGGCACATGCCTTAGAGAAAAAATGCAGGACTTGGTCCTGCACCTTTTGAGCGATGAACGAGACTCGAACTCGCGACCCCGACCTTGGCAAGGTCGTGCTCTACCAACTGAGCTATCATCGCATTATAGTCACAATTTTTATATAGACCTAAGCTCTTTTTCAAAAGCGAGTGCAAAGGTACTGCTTTTTTTTGATATGACCAAATTTTTCAGCAAAAAAAATGCATTTTTTCAAAAAAAAGAGGCAAAACTGCGAATTTTGCCTCTTTTATAGTATTTCCATTAAAGAAAATCGGTAAAATCAATAGCTTGTGCGTTGTGTAGCAGCATAAGAAAGTTTAAGTGCATATGCATTACGCAATTCCTGTTTGATTTCAGAAATGACACCCATACGCGTTTCTTTATCGGCTTTGATACTGACAATCATTTTACCTTGATTTTCCTCAGTCATAGCGGAACGTTCGTTAATGATACGATCACCTATTTCCTCTTTACGAACAAAAGCGTCATTAATTTGGATACGGGTTTCTGCACCAAGTTCCTTACGGAATTCTGCAGTAGGAGTTCCTACATAGATGTAACGAACGAGCTGTTTGTTTTCGAGTTTGGTTAACTCGGTTGCTTTTGGAACCTGGAATTGTACCTTATAGCTAACTTCTTTCATAGATGTAACTGACATGAAGAAGAAGAGCAGCATGAAGATAATATCCGGCAGAGAGCTGGTATTAAGCGCCGGCATCTCGCGTTTATCGTTACGACGAATTTTAGCCATAGTTATTTCCCTCCGTAGTTTTTAGGTTCAGCCTCAGAAATCTTTTGAGGATAAATCTTTTGGATTTGCTTTTGTATATCCTCGTCAAGGTCAGCATAAGGCTTGTGGAAATACTTACGAGCACATTCTTCACGCAGTTCGTTGTAAGCAGCCACGAGTTCGTTTTGTACATCAAGATATGCCTGATACTGTGTATCGACGTCGTTTTGAACAGAGATCACATGTTCTTTTGTATAGAGCAGTACTCCAAACGGAGCGCCAAAATCTTCCTCAAAGAGTTTAGGAAGAGAAGCATCATTGTCGGCATTGAGGATAAATTTCTTGGCCTCTTCTTTAAGTTGGCGAATATCCATCAACTGTCCCTGTACCATGATTTGGTTCAGCGAATTGATTTTGACAGCCATCAAGTTACGCTCGTTGATTTCGGGAGGTGTCTGTTGATCAGCAGGCACAGGAGCGGGAAGACGACGCGCCAGACCTTGGTTAACATCCATAGAAGTGGTAACCAAGAAGAAGATAAGCAGCAAGAAAGAGATATCCGCCATAGAGCTGGCATTTATCTGTGGTATTTTCTTTGCCATAATTCTTTAGTCTGATTCAAAACTTACTTTTTGTTTTTAGTATAGATTACACCCCAAACAAGAGCGACAACAGTAGCAATCATCAGGATGTAAGTGAGGTACATACAAGCATCGCTCAAACGAGCCATAGCACCTTCGTTGTCATGTCCTTCGTAACCGAGAATATCGATTTTGTCGGGGCTTCCAAGCAACCAGCAAACAATGATGAGAGCGATGAAACCGACAACAACGATAAGGCTACGAATGGCACGTTTGGGGGAAACTTTATATGTATTGACAAAATCCCAAACTACAACGCCTAAAGTAACGATGCACACAAGGGCTACCAAAATATAGTTCCATGCAAGGAACATGTTAGTGAATGAAGGGATAGCCAATTCTTCGTCTACCACCATCAGACCTGTCTCTTCGTTGCCTCCGAGGAAGAACATCAACGTAGCGATGATGCCTAATCCCATCAGCACCCAAAGGGCGATCTTAGGAATCATTTTATAATTTTTCATAATCCAGCAAATTTAAAGAGTGTTAGTAATGCGTATTATAAATAATAGCAGTCTATTATTAATGCCAGATTATTTCTTTTGTGCAGCGTCGTATTCAACCACGATATCCATCAAGCTGATGGAGCTGTCTTCCATCTCGTTAACGAGCCCTTCGATAACGCTAAGAATGTAGTTGTAGAACAATTGAAGGATGATAGCGATGATCAAACCGAGAAGAGTGGTCAACAGAGCGACTTTAATACCACCGGCAACGACAGTAGCCGAGATATCACCTACCTGTTGGATCTTATCGAATGCAGCAATCATACCGATAATGGTTCCCAAGAAACCGAGAGAAGGAGCAATAGAGATAAAGAGAGAAATCCAACTGAGATTCTTCTCGAGCAAACCGAGTTGAACGCCGCCATAGCTGGAAACGGTTTTTTCTACAACATCAATACCTTCATCATAACGGCTCAAGCCCTGATAGAAAATACTTGCAACAGGACCGCGGGTGTTACGGCACACATCAAGTGCAGCTTCAATGCCACCGTTTTGAAGAGCTTTCTCAATGTTAGTGAGAAGAGCTTTGGTGTTAGTTTTGGAGAGGCTCAAATAGATAATACGCTCGATACAGAGAGCAAGACCGAATACCAAGCAGAGGAGGGTAGCAGCCATAAAACCGGCACCACCTTCAATGAATTTCGTTTTAAGGGTTTTGTGCAAAGCAACGAGACCACCTTCTTCTTCAGCAGCAGTTTCTGCAACTTCTTCAACGGGTTCAGCCTCAGCAACTTCAGCTTGAGCCTGATCTTCAGCAACTTGTTCAGTAGCTTCGGGAGCCTGAGCAGCAGCTTCCTGAGCCATCATAGCGGTGCTACCAAGAGTGAGCATCGCAAGTACCATAACGGTAGCAAATACTTTTTTCATAAATTTATAGTTATTTGTTTAAAAAATAATATATCCAATTTGACTTATTATCAAGATACACATCTACACAAATTGGAAAAGGGATCATCTCCTATTTCCAAACCCGACAAACGGCAAAACCGGATGTCGTTATAATCGGGAATGCCTGCTTAAAAGCAAAAAATCCGTCTGTCAAAGGCGAGAAGCGAAACTTGCTTATCACGAATGTCAGGCGGTTCCCCTTGCGGAAAGGCGGGGATTCGAACCCCGGAAACCCTTTTGAGGTTTACACGCTTTCCAGGCGTGCCTCTTAAACCACTCGAGCATCTTTCCTTGGTTGTTGTGAAACAAAGTTCTCAAGAACTTGTTTCCTTGAAAATTCCGCCGGTCTAGAACATCTATAGAAGCGGTATTTTCAGCGGTTCCATATATGATGAACCGCAAATGCGCTGCAAAATTACAAAAAATATTTGAGTCTGCAAAATTTTTGCGCATTTTTTTTGAATTCTTATGCTATTTTTTCCAAAATAAGCGCAAAGCATTGGCGGTTGTGGCTTTATCTATAGTATGAACGGGCACTTGATAGACATCAGAAAGGAGCTGCGCAACATGTATCATAAAGCGACTTTCATTTCGTTTGCCTCTATAAGGAACAGGTGCCATATAAGGAGAATCAGTTTCAAGAAGAATCCTATCAAGAGGTACAGTAGCGAGTGTTTCACGAAGTTTGCAATTTTTAAAGGTCAAGACCCCTCCTATACCCAAATAAAAACCCATTTTCAGTAAGATATCTGCCGTTTCTCTACTGCCAGTAAAGCAATGGAACACACCTTGAAGTCCGGGAAATTCGCGCAAAATGGAAAGTATATCGTCAGTCGCCTCTCTGGAATGAATAATAACCGGTTTATCACGATCAAGTGCCCAAGCCAGTTGTCGACGAAGTACCTCTTTCTGTTCGTTGACATAAGTACGATCCCAATAATAATCAAGCCCGATTTCTCCAATGGCAATATAATCGTATGAGTCCAAAGCCGACGAAATTGTTTGCAGTTGGGATGCCCAATCTTCTTTCACTTCCTCAGGATGAAGACCTGCCGCAGGAAAAAGAAAATCGGGATAACGGCTACATACATCGGCAACAGAAGCCACAGAATCGGCATTGATACCAGGAACAATTATTCGCTGTACTCCAGCTTGTTTCTGCGCAGCAATAAAAGCATCAAAATCTTCCTGGTATTGTGAATCGTCAATATGTGCGTGGGTATCTATCATAAGTCAAACAATATTTGATAAAGGTTGCGCCACCATAGCGCGATCATAGCCTGACACAATGTAAAAAAAGCAAAATATTAGTGTAACAACTCACCTCCGAAAAAGAATACTGCTGTCGCCGTAACTCAAAAAACGGAAATCATGAGCAAGTGCATAATCATAAATGGTATGCCAGTCTCCTTTAACAAACGCCGATACAAGAAGCAGAAGTGTTGATTTGGGTTGATGGAAGTTGGTAATCAACTGATCCACCACATGGAATTGATATCCCGGTTTAATCATTATCTGCGTTTCAGCATGCAAGGTTTCCTGATGCGTGTCATCAAGGTACTTCAAAAGACGCTCCATCGACTCTCGCGTAGAAAGTGTATGAGGTTGCTCGTATGCGATAAATTGAGGTACATGCATCTGCAATGTTTCACCAATAAAATACAGAGATTCAAGTGTACGCATACTGGTGGTGCCAACTGCCACGATATGTCCGACGTTGTCATGAATATCTTGTATAGCTTGACGAGGAACGGCTATTATCTCTGTATGCATAGTATGCAAGTTGGCATCTTCGGTTTTTACGGGTTGGAATGTACCGGCACCTACATGCAGGGTAAGTTCGGACATACGAATACCCCTACTACGCAAATCGTCCAATACAGCATCAGTAAAGTGCAATCCTGCAGTAGGAGCCGCCACACTTCCTTTAATACGGGAATAGACGGTTTGATAAGTGGTTTTGTCACTCTCTTCCGTATTTCGATTAAGATATGGCGGAATGGGCAATTCGCCTAATTTGTCCAATATTTCTGCAAAACTGAGCGATGTATCGTCCCAAGAAAAACGAACATGATGCGTATTGCCGGTAGTGGCAAGCCGCTCAGCACGTAACGGTCCCACTTGCAAAACGCCTGATTTCCATTTTTTAAGATTACCAATCATGCATTTCCAAACGCATCCTTGCGTTGAACTCAAAGCCAATTGATAATCATGCGGCTCCAACGGCTCCAGGCAGAACACTTCTATACGAGCTCCAGAATCTTTATGAAAAACCAAACGCGCCTGTATCACGCGCGTATTATTATATATAAGGAGCGAATCGGCCGGAATATATTCGCCTATATTGTAAAAACGGTCCTCGCTGACCTGCCCATTCTGATAGACGAGCAATTTGGAATGATCACGCTCTGCCAACGGATATTTGGCAATTCTATCGTCCGGAAGCGGATAATTATAATCTTGAATAAGTAATTTTTCCATAATTGGGTGCAAAATTACAAAAAAATTTTGGAATGTCAAAAAAAAAGTGTACCTTTGTAAGTTGATATTTCCGTAAGGGTAAAAAAACACTTTATAATCGGGTTAAAAATATGTTTATAATCGGCATTGCGGGCGGCACCGGCTCGGGCAAAACAACGGTGGTAAAAAAACTGATTGAACGACTGCCGAAAGGCGAAGTATCCGTTATCCCCCTGGATTCGTACTATAATGATTCATCGCATATTCCGATGGAAGAACGTCAGAAAATCAATTTTGACCATCCTGACGCTTTTGAATGGCCCTTGTTACGCCGTCACCTCCAAGATTTGAAACAAGGAAAAGCCGTAGAACAACCCACTTACGACTATATTACTTCTTCCCGAATGAAAGAAACCGTTCATGTTGAACCCAAAGAAGTGGTCATCGTGGAAGGAATTATGACTCTATGGGACAAATCTCTCCGCGACGAGATGGATTTGAAAATTTTTGTTGATGCCGATGCAGACGACCGTTTGATACGCGTAATTCAACGTGATATAGTAGAACGAGGACGTACCGCTGAAGCCGTAACGGAGCGTTATACCCGCGTGTTGAAACCGATGCACGAACAATTCATCGAGCCATGCAAACGATATGCTGATGTGATTATTCCGCAAGGAGGTCACAACAACGCCGCCATCAACATGATGACCAAATTCATCAAACAACAACTGAAAGAACATTAGTCAGACGGTACGCCAATGCCCGATGTACGATTGATATTTCAATTATTCTGGACTTATCTGAAAATAGGAACTTTCACTTTAGGTGGAGGTTATGCCATGTTACCTCTTATTCAACATGAAGTGGTGGATAAGCGCCATTGGATAGAGGAAGAAGAGTTTCTTAACATGATAGCATTGGCACAAGCTGCTCCCGGACTGATAGCCGTGAATTCCGCAATCTTTATTGGACATCGAATTGCGGGATGGAAAGGAGTGATCGCCACTATCTTAGGTGCCGCGCTTCCCTCCATTGTAATCATTCTGCTTATTGCCATCTATTTCCAACAATTCAAAAATCTTCCAACCATTGAGGCTATCTTTAAAGGAATACGTCCGGCAGTAGTGGCTTTGATTGCCGCTGCCGTAATACGCATGGCTCGAAAGATATAATCTGCAAAAACCGACACCCGTTACATTATGATATATCTGCAATTATTATGGTCGTTTATCAAAGTCGGATTCCTGGGATTCGGCGGTGGTATGGCTATAATATCGCTAATACAAAGTGAGGTGTTAAGCCATGGTTGGATGACAGAAACAGAATTTGTGGATATTGTGGCCATTTCTCAAATGACTCCCGGTCCTATCGGCATCAACTGCGCTACTTATGTAGGATATACCGCAACAGGAAGTGTTTGGGGAAGTCTGTTAGCCAGCATAGCTATCATCATTCCGAGCCTCTTGATTATGCTGACCATTTGCAGAATATATGACCACATACGTGACAAATGGAAAGACAATCACACCTTCAAAACTATCATGAGAGTGATTCGTCTATTGGTTGTTATTCTGATTGCTCATGCCGCTATCAGTTTGATGACTCCCGCTTCGTTTATTGACAGAAACAGTTGGATTATTTTCATTTTGACTCTTTTAGCCATGCTAAGCCCGATGGCCTACAAAGATATTACAAAATGGCAAGGACAAGAAACACGACCTGTCATAAAAAAGGTGACCGAAATCATCAGCCACCCTATTCTGTTAATTATATTAGCCGGAGCGGTAGGATATTTGCTTTACTGATTCTGGTGCAAAAGTTGTGATTTCACTATCGTCACATATTCCCGAAGATTATTTACGGTTTTTTCAAATTCCGGATGATTGGCCATAGTCCAATCTCCCATTTTTTCAAGAAAATCAACCGAAATCAACATCAGATCGGCACCTGCTTCATTAGTGGCCGAAACACAATGGGTATATGCCGTGTTGTCCATTTTCTTTGTAAGATAGTTCAAATCCTTCTCAGAATACACTTTTGAGAAAATATTGAGCATCATATTACGCAAAGACTCTGATGTGTAAGTTACATAATCCGAATAAATACTATCCACATTGGTTTGCTGATCGTCACCTAATGCTGAAACAATCAAATCTCCAAACGAGGAGAAAACAGATTCCATTGATTTTTTTGTTCCGGAAACATCAAAATATCGATCAAAAATTTGCTGATAGGAATTGGTGATTGATTCAACCATAGGAATCAGTTGCGGTTCTTTTCCTTCCAATATCGCTTTCATTCCTTCACCCAATTGCTCCGCAAGCTGCTGATATTCCGTATTCTGCGCCAAATCTTGCATCGTTGCCGTTGTTTGTGACATCAATTGTGAATAGCGTTTTTGTTGCTGCGTTTTAGTAAGTTTTTTCAAATCTTCCATACTGACGTATTTTTGGAAATACGGCAGAAACAAATCTACCATATCATCCATCATTTGAGAACCCACATATTCGGAAATCAACTTACTAATTTCATTCTGGTCGGCACCTTGCTGCATAAGAATCGATTGAGCCATCTGCTGAATTTGCTCGATTGAAACAACATCACTGGAAGTAAGATACTTTTTAAGAGCATCACGATACTGATCAGCATGCAAAGGCATTAAAGCAATGAATGCCAAGACAAAAAAAGAAATAATTTTTTTCATAATCTATATATTTTTTATCTGACTTTTTTGTTGACGACTTCGTATAGGATTCGTATACTGTCCGTATAGTATTCATCCTTTACACAATGCAAAGATACAACAATTATGCCAATCCTGCAAATTTTGTCCCTATTATTGATGGCTTTTGTCCCGAATGCAGGATCTTCAACTTGCTCCAACACGGATTAAAACCAACAAAACAATTGAACGACGAGTGTCGGGAAAGTGTCGGTCGACTCTCTACTAAAAACAATTTTAGAAGAGCATAAGCGCTCTAACTTTGTATCTTCTCCAATTTGGCGTATGTAAGCAAAAGCGTTTTCGCACCCGGTCCGTCAAAAAGAATATCGATTTTATCATTGCCGTTTTCCGAATAAACTCTTTGAACCAAACCGTTACCGAAAATACGATGCGCCACTCTGTCACCTTTGGCAAACGGATAATCGGCAAGCGAAGATGTAGCAGAAGATGGTACGGAGGAAACAGGCGATAGACGTCGAGGGGTTTTAGTTTCTGTTCGTACAGCAGATACGGATGATTCCGGTTCTTCCCAGGACGAATTCTGCCATCGAGGGAAAAAACCGTTGGTAGGATCGAACGAAGATCGAGAGGATGCCGACTCTGTCTTGCAAATATATTTACGATCTATATCCTTGAGGAAACGGGATGGTGACGAGAAATTGACCGACCCATTTCGGAAACGACTTTTGGCATAGGTGATGCTACAACGTTCCATCGCCCGAGTAATCGCCACATAAAGCAGCCGGCGCTCCTCTTCTATTTCGGAAGGCGAATCACAGAATTGAGAAGGAAACAAATTCTCCTCCATACCCACGATGAACACGACCGGATATTCCAACCCTTTGGCTGCATGAACGGTCATAAGACTTACTCGCGATGTATGGTCTTCAAGGTGTTCATCCTGATCCGTCAGCAACGACACTTCTGCCAGAAAATCATGAATTGGCGTATATGATATACCTTCCTGCTGCCGTTGCATCACAAATTCGTGAATACCGGACAGCAATTCATCAAGATTCTGTTTGCGGTCGATGCCTTCTGTGGATTTATCAGCCGCTGCGGCTGCCATCACTCCCGATAAACGCAAAACCGAATCCGCAAATTCATAGGCATCCAATGTATCAATTTGCTCCATAAATTGCGAAATGATAGAAGCAAAGCCGGCAAGAGCATGAAGCGGAGCTGAACTCAATGCCAACGAATATAAAGATGGCTGTTGAACAACATCAAACATACTCACATTGTTGAGAGCTGCACATTCGGCCACTTTACGAATGGTACTTTCACCTATCTTACGAGCAGGAAAATTGATCACACGCAACAAAGCCTCATTATCTTTGGGGTTGGCCACAAGACGGAAATAGCAAATTGCATCTTTTATTTCCTTGCGCTGGTAGAACGATGTCCCTCCATATATGCGATACGGAATATTTAAACGGCGGAGTTCGTTTTCAAACACTCGAGATTGGGCATTTGTACGATACAGAATGGCCATATCGTCATAACTGACCCGCTTAGTAGCTCGATGCAACTGACCGATAGATGCCGCAACTCCTTCTGCTTCTTCTCGATCGGAAGCATATGATGCCAATTGGATACGGTCTCCCTCTTCCTTTTCCGAATAAACCTCTTTGTATATTTGATTCTCATTATGATGAATCAGACTGTTGGCCGCTTTGACAATTGTTTGCGTGGAACGGTAGTTTCGTTCCAATTTGAACAATTTGGCATCACGATATTCACGCTGGAAAGACAAGATATTTCGGATGTCCGCTCCTCTGAACGAATAGATACTTTGCGCATCATCTCCCACCACGCAGATTTTGTTTTGAGGAGCTGCCAACTGGCGAACAATAACATATTGAGCGAAGTTCGTGTCTTGATACTCATCCACCAATACATATTGGAAAATATCCTGATAATACTCACGAACTTCCGGATATTCGTCCAACAACCGACATACATTTACCAACAAATCATCAAAATCCATCGCATTAGCGCCACGAAGCCGCAGTTGATAGAAATGATAGAGATTGGCCATTTCATATAAACGGTCGTTTCGGTCACGTTTGCTGATTTCGCGATCAAGCGCATACGATTCCGGGGTTACCAATTGATTCTTGGCGGAAGAAATGCGCGACAGAACAACTGACGGTTTGTACACCTTATCGTCCAATTCACGCTCTTTTATCAATTGTTTGACAAGCGATTTGGAATCAGAACTATCATAAATGGAGAAATCGCGGGTAAAACCCAATCTGTCACTCTCCTGACGCAATATTCGCGCGCAGATACTATGGAAAGTGCCCATCCACAAATAACGGGACAGAGAAGGATCAACCAATTGGGTGATACGCTCTCTCATTTCACGAGCGGCCTTGTTCGTAAATGTTAGGGCCAATATATTGTTGGCCTTCACTCCGGATGCAAGCAAATAGGCTATCTTATAGGTCAACACGCGAGTCTTGCCGGATCCTGCACCGGCAATAACCAAAGACGGACCTTCGTTGTAAGCGACGGCTGCGGCTTGAGATTCATTGAGTTCGGACAATAACGGATTCATGATTCAGGTCTAAAATTCGGATATATATGCTTTTCAAACTGCAAAAATACAAAATAATTATGACATATGCAAGAAAAACAACAAATATATTTGCATATTTCAAAAAAAATCTGTACCTTTGCAGGCTAAAGTATGTTACCGTTAGAATTTCTAGATAGTATGCGTCAGCAACTCGGTCCCGAAGCCGAGGCTTTGTTCCACGCTTTGGAACAAGAGCAGCCGACAAGTATCCGACTTAACGACAAGTTGGATGTGCTGACTTTTACATGCGATACCGATGAGGTTCCGTGGCATATTGACGGTTATTATCTGAGCGAACGGCCCCAATTCACGCTTGACCCGCTCTTCCATGCAGGATGCTATTATGTGCAGGAAGCCAGTAGCATGTTCGTGCAGCAAGCGTTGGATCAATATGTACCGGCCAATAGCATCGTCTTGGACCTTTGCGCAGCTCCGGGAGGCAAATCCACTCTGATCAGTCAACATTTGGGAAAAGAAGGGTTGCTTTTAAGCAACGAAGTCAATCGACAACGAGTATTTATCTTGAGCGAGAATATCCAAAAATGGGGTAACGGAAATACCATCGTCACTCATAATCAAGCCGAAGATTTCGGCTTGAAATGCAGAAATCTGTTTGACTGCATTCTCGTGGATGCTCCTTGTTCCGGAGAAGGGATGTTCCGAAAAGATGAAGACGCTCGCAAAGAATGGAACATTAAGAACGTGGAAATGTGCGCTGAACGCCAACGCAAAATCCTGATGGATGTTTGGGATGCGCTCAAACCGGGTGGTATTCTGATTTACTCGACTTGCACGTTCAACAACGAAGAGGATGAAGAAAATGTTCTTTGGATAGCCGACTGTCTCGGCGCAGACATTCTTCCTTTAAATTACAATCAGGCTTGGGGCATTTCGGAAGGTAATCCGGGATATCATTTCTATCCGCATAAAACGAAAGGAGAAGGATTCTATATCTGCGCACTAAGAAAATATGATGAGGAATTTGCGCCTTTCCGTATTAAAGATAACAAAAAAGCAACGGCCAACAATGTGGAATTTGAAAAAGAAATGCGCAGTTGGTTACGCAATCCCGAAGAATGGGCCATCAGACAGAGTGACAGATTTATGACAGCCTATCCTTTAAAATACAAAGAGTTGATCGACTACTTAAGCACTCAACTCATCTGCATATCCACAGGATTCGGTATAGGAGAGATGCGAGGGAAAGGAGTGGCTCCACAACACGCACTCAGTATGGCTAAAGCTTTCAATCCGGATGTATTCCCGAATCACGAATTGAGTTTGAACGAAGCTTTGAGTTATTTGAGAACAGAAGCGCTAAACATCAACGATTGTCCGATGGGAGTTATCTTGCTTACCTATCAACATATTCCTCTTGGATTTGCCAAGAATGTTGGCAACAGATTAAACAATCTCTATCCTAACGAATGGCGTATCCGCAAACTGTAAAAGGGAAATATACTACATAGAAATTATATATAGCAATTATATATATTACATAGAAATTACATATAGATATTACATATAGAAAATTACAATATATTAGGAATTATATATCTATATATCACTACTTTTTCCCACCCTGTCTTTATCGAGAGCTAAACGTAACATAAACGTAACATAAACCTAACGTCACCGATACATATAGGACTTCTTTCTGTCAGGCATAAATCTGCTATCGCTTGATATACAATACTCATTATATCCAATTGGCTTCTACCGGTTTTTTTCCGCCAATAGGTTTTTGATTCTAAATAAAAATCCGCCTTTTATAGCGGATTTCTATTTTTTCATTTGCACACAACACACAGAAATATATTATTGTTCTGAAGATGGCATTGAAGTATGACTGGTCTTTTTTGCCTTATGTTTATGATGATGTGTTGATGAATGAGAATCGGCTGAAGATGATGAATGCGGTTTCTTGGACGGATGTTTTTTGCCGTGAGAAGGGGACTGGGTTTTATGAACGGGATTTTGATATGGGGCTGGAACCTCTCCCAACTCTGAAGGAACCGGAATACGCTCGATTTCCTTATGAAGGAAACGCTCTATTTTGGAAAAAAAGCGCTGATCATCAGGACTTACAAGAGTAACTGCGACACCTTTATTCTCAGCACGAGCGGTTCGCCCTATACGATGAACATAATCTTCTGCATCTCGTGGCACATCATAATTGATTACTAACGGAATATCATCTACATCTATTCCTCTGGAAACAATATCCGTAGCTACCAAAACATCCACTTTACCGTTACGAAAATCTAGCATTACAGCATCTCGCTCTTTTTGTTCAAGATCCGAATGCATAGCACGAGCATCCAATCCTTTACGACGCAAAAGAACAGCCAATTCCTTTACGCGCTGTTTCTTTCCCACAAATACAATCACCTTCTTCAAAGGCTCAATAGAAGATGAGGGAGATGGCATAAGAACTGGCTCCCCAATGGACGAAGTTCTTTCTTCCGTATTATCCGCTGCCTCCAAAGACGATGACTCATTAAGGCTATTGTACCAACCTCCTCCTAACAGATATTTCACCATTTGCATTTTTTGAGGTTCATACACATCTGCAGCCATTTGTTTGATTGTTTCTGGAGGACGACTGACAGCAATTTGAACTTCAACCGGCTCATGCATAATAGCCTTGGCCATACGTCGGATATCTGCAGGCATTGTAGCCGAAAACATGATCTTCTGACAATCTGCAGGCAAATGTTTGTAGATTGTCATGATATCATCATAGAAGCCCATATCCAACATACGATCGGCCTCATCCAGGATGAAATACTTGACTCCCGAAAAATCGATATCATAGATGTTCATGTGGCTAAGCAATCGTCCGGGAGTAGCAATTACCACATCTGCACCCGATTTAAGTCCTCGCAATTGTGTTCCCCAAGCACTACCGTCGTTCCCTCCGTAAACTGCCACAGACGAAAAAGGAACATAAAAGCCGAAGCCCTGCATCTGTTGGTCTATCTGTTGAGCGAGTTCACGGGTCGGTGCCATGATGATTGCATTCAACTTGTCGGGATTATGGTTGTCAAATTCCAAGTTGGTAAGCAACGGCAACAAATATGCTGCCGTTTTACCTGTACCAGTTTGAGCACATGAAATCACGTCATGTCCTTCCAAAATTACAGGAATCGTCTTTTCCTGAACCGGGGTACAAATATCGAAATGCATATCCCATAAGGCATCCAAAATGCCGTCGGATAGCGCCAATTCATCAAAATACATCTATCGCATCATTCCAAGGATGGCAAATCGGTAAAAATACAGATACTGACATCCTTAATGTCATTTTATCAAGACCACATCAATACTCCCTCCTTAAGCCAACAATATAAAACAGCATGTTAACGGCATGAAAGGGGGAAATGTATATTAATCGTTTTTTTATTTTTCCCAACCGGTGAAAATTTCGGGACCATATACGTTGTGTTCTTCCGCATCATGTAAAGGAGCCCACAATTGAGCAAAGAACGGATTGCGACGCGCTTCGCTATCCCAATCCCAATTTCGTGCATTGGGTTGATCGCTATACGGCCATGGGAAACATTCAGGACACCAATGTCCGCCCAACAAAATAAGTCGGGGAGTCGCCTTGAATTTATGCCCTTGAGCACATTGCCATTCAAGCGGAGTATCCCAATCACCTTTCACCATATCGGAAGAAAGGCATTTGCCGCCTCTGAATTCGGCAGCACGCTGCATATCCTCAATAGTAAATTCCGACATCGGTTTTTGTTCATCGTAACCGTGGTCGAGAATAACAGCCTCTTCGCTATTATGCGACAAATCGGTATGTTTCCAATCCGGTATGGCGCGATAGGCTTCCATTGAACCGTAGTAAGCGTGGATACGCTGTTCACGATTGTGACGTATCCACCATTGTGTACCATGTTCTTTAGACATAGCCATAGCATACATAGCCAGTTTCACAATATGGGGAACAAGATGTGACGCGTAAACCAATTTGGAACGAACAGCAAATTTCAGACCGGCAGGCAAAGTGTCGGATTGCGCCATTTGGTGGAAATACTCCCGAATAGGAACATTTGCACGGAAATGCGTATATTTCTCCAATTCGTCACCATCCAGATACCACATCCCATGGAAATTGCGTGTAGTAAACCAATGAGCGGAGAATATCTTTTCCGGACGAGGACAACCGATGGCTTCCAACAACAAACATTCAAATTCATAGTTGGAAACACGATATTCCGCACCACTGCCGATATTATAGTAGCGACGCCAGAATTCTTCCGGTATTTCATCACGACAGACGCGTTCCAACAATCTACCGCTATCCTCTACGGTAGCCCATTCCAAGACACCACGGATTGGAACATGGAACATAATCGGATCATAATTTTTGAGGATGGCGGGATATAAGATACCTGATTGACGCAAACTCACCCAATGACGTATTCCGCTATCTGTCAAAATACGTTCAGCCCACGCTTTGGTGATACCATAATGATCATAGGCTGAAACACATATCGGATCTCCCGTTCTTCCCCAATGAAGCGGTTCACGACGATCTCCCATTTGAGCCACACTTCCGATATACACCACTTTAGGTTGTTGGTCTCCTTGAGCCAAAACCGCATCGCGAACATTTTCAGCCGCTTTGATATTGGTTTTGCGAGTTTGCAACGGTTTATAGTCAGCTTGAGGCGATACCATTCCTCCTACATGCAAAACATAATCACTTCCTGTTACACCACGAAGTACATCTTCATAACGGGTAAGGTCACCCCAAACCACTTCTATACGTTCGAGATATGGAGCCAGTTTTTCTTTATTTTTAGCACTCGGGCGAGCCAATATACGAACTTTATATTGATCGGGATACTTGAGCAATTCCTGCATCCCGGCCCAACCCATTGTTCCGGTAGCACCGGTCAAAAATACTGTTTTCATTTATCTTCTCCTTTCATTTTACGCCATATATTCTTTATTACTCCTGTCGTGTCGGTAATCACACGCAGTTTGATGTCTTCCAATTCCTCCCTTTCGGCCTGTTCCAATGCACGTTGCGCATCTTCGGCATCTTTCTGCGAACTGATAAGCAAAATATCGTTAGGATGCAACTCTGTATTGCCATCCGGAATAATAAACGATTCACCATGACGAATCATCACGATACGATAATCTCGCGGAATTATAGCATTACGCAACATACTACCGTTCACCAACATTTCATTCGTCACTTCCAATTCCCGTACCTGCTTTTGAATTTCCTCAGGAAGGTCAATGTCGAAATATACCAGTTTCTGCTCTATTCCGGTTTCGGGCATAGCCAATTTCAATTTATCAGCCACTTTGCTCAAACTGCTTCCTTGAATAATAAGGCTGACTAACGTACACGCAAAGACCACATTGAAAAGCAGGTTGGCATTAGGCACATGATTAGCTATACACAAGATGGCAAAGATAATAGGCACAGCTCCTTTTAATCCCACCCAACTGAGCATCATCTTGTCACGCAACTTATATTGCTTGAACGGGAACATGCATATCAAAACTGTTATAGGACGTGCAACAAAAATCATCACAATGGAAATAATCAAACAAGGTAGCCAGACTTTCAAACTGAGTAATTCAAACGGACGAACAATCAGACCGAGCATCAAGAACATTACCAATTGAGCCAACCATGTCAAGCCGTCAAAAAACGATTTGGTTTGCCGTTTGCGAATAAAACGCGTATTGCCAATAATCAAACCGCCTATATATACGGCCAAATAAGGATTGCCCTTCAGGTAATAGGTGACACCGAATATAAAGATACAGGCGGAGAGTACCATTATCGGATACAGACTTTCGTTGGAAAGTTTGACTTCTTTCAGAATCTTGACTACCAATTTACCGAACGCAAAACCCATCACGGCACCCATTACCAACTGTATCAGGATATCCTGAATTATAGCCAAGGCACTGACATCCGCTTTCCCGCTGGTAACAATCCCGATTAAAGTGATAGTCAATACATAAGCCATCGGATCGTTCGCTCCGCTTTCCAATTCAAGAAGAGGACGGAGATTATGCTTCAATCCTACACCATTGGTGCGCAAAATAGAAAATACACTGGCAGAATCGGTTGAAGACATACAAGCGGCCATCAATAAAGCGACGGGCAATGTAACCGCTGCTACTGCATGCAACCAGCCGAACACATAAAACACAACTATGCCCGTTATAACTGCAGTAAGCAACACACCAATCGTAGCCAATATGATACCGGGAACCAAAATCGGTTGGATATCTTTTATCTTGGTATCCATTCCTCCTGAAAAAAGGATAATACAGAGTGCGATTGTACCTAAAGCTTGAGCGGAACTGATATTGATCATATATCCAATTCCGTTTCCGTCAGTATCAAACCATGCACCTATTCCGTCCGGACCAAACAACATACCTACTGCCAAAAAGAGCAGAAGAGCAGGTACGCCAAAACGATTGCCTATCTTATCGGTCATAATGCTCACAAAGAACAAAAGGGCCAAAATCAAAAGTACTAATTCTACTTGCATTTTTTTATTTTGAGTGTATTGCCGACTGTTCGTTCAACTATTTTCTACTGGCCGGCTCGGTATATCAATTCTATTTGGTGGATACAGCCAACAAATAAGTCTCTATTATCTCCACAATCTTATCCTGAGGATAAAGCCCTTTCAGCAATATGGGTTCACCGTAAAGAGGTATATACAACACTTGTGGAATGCTGCTGATTCGGAAAAAAGCAGCCAATTCGCGTTCACGCTCCGTATCCACTTTGTAAAAGCGCACCTGTTCGCAATATGTCTGACTCAATTCCTCCATAATAGGAGCCAAACGCTTGCAAGGACCGCACCATGTTGTGTAAAAATCAATCACACACGGCTTATCTCCCACAAACTTGAAGCCCTCTTCCGGATTATAATGTTTATAATCCATTACACGCAGTATGAATTGCTCTTGCGTGAGATAAATCACATCCTGAGAACGGCAATAACTTGCCATTGACAACATAAAGAGCAGTAAAATCGCAGATTTCTTCATATTTTTCGCCAATTTGGGTGCAAAATTACAAAAAAAATCGTAACTTTGCAAACTTTTTCAGTAAAAAATAT
The DNA here is from genome assembly GCA_024399655.1 of Paludibacteraceae bacterium. GTDB lineage: Bacteria > Bacteroidota > Bacteroidia > Bacteroidales > Paludibacteraceae > Colicola. The sequence continues at coordinate 17,932 of JAKSNP010000011.1, forward strand.
ATGAAGACACTCGTTTTGCAAGACAAAAAGGTAAGTTGGAAGAGCAGTTTTCCGACATTAAAGATAAAAGGAGGCGAAAGTTGCAAAAACCTACGCAATCTACATCGAGTCTGGGATTTCCTGCTAAAGCACAATGCTGACCGAAATACAGTATTGCTATGCGTCGGAGGCGGAAGCATTAGCGATTTGGGAGGACTGGCTGCTTCCACTTATTTGAGGGGTATCCGTTTCAGCGTCATGCCGACTACGGTTTTAAGCATGGTGGATGCCTCTATCGGCGGAAAAACGGGAATCGACTACAAAGGGTTCAAAAATCTGATCGGCACTTTCCAAAGACCCTACCGACAGTCGATCGACACTCGTCTTTTGAAAACCCTGCCCTATGAAGAATTCCTGAGTGGGATGGCAGAAGTGGTAAAAACTGGCCTCCTGAACAACGAAATCCATTTCAACGAGGCACTAGCTGCTTTGGAAGACGGACAAATATCGGAAGACCTGGTTCTGAAAACTAGAGCTTTCAAAGAACATATCGTACACCTTGATCCTAAAGACCGAAATATCCGACATCAACTGAATCTGGGACACACCATAGGCCATGCTTTGGAAGAAGCCGGAATGAAATGGAATATGCCGATTCGCCACGGCTATGCCGTCATGCAAGGATTGGTGGCCGAACTTTATCTCAGCATGATGAAAACCGGCTTGGACAAGCGGATAATCAGCCAATTGAGCCATATATTGATTGAATATTACGGGAAACCTGCCTATTCGTGCAAGGACTATCAAAAACTCATAGCCATTATGCGCCAAGACAAGAAAAACGTAGAGGGAAAAATCAATTTCACTTTCTTGCAAAACATTGGTCAACCGCTTATCAATCAAACTGCCACCGATAAAGAAATTGAAGAAGCCTTGGAATACCTTTTCACATTATAAACCTTTTACTGAAAAACGTATTAAAAGAATAGTCACCCGCTCAGGTGACTATTCTTTTATTATATATTCTCAATCAAATGCTTCGTTAAAAACGCCACTTGACCCCGGCCATACCATTTATACCAATGGTTTGATAGCCATAAAAAATATCGTTGTGACGATGCATCAGGTTATTGAGTTCCAGATAGCACGACAGCCAGGTATTGATTTCGTATTGAGCTCCTAATGATAAATTGATATACGGTTTGAGTTTGACATCCTCGCCCGTAGTAAGCGCCCAACGAGCTCCGGCAAACCTATTGTCGGAATAAAGCGACCATTTACTGTCGATTCTTGCATCTACACGCAGATGTAAATCCCACGAGGGACGATCGTAAGCTCGCCCTTCTGTAGTTGTGAGACCGGGATATTTATCGCTGAACACTTCCACACTATCTTGAATCCACTTATGATAATTGAAACCCAAAAGGATATGGACTATATCTTGATAATGATAGGTAAATTCTGCACCTACACGCCACTCCTGCCAATCGCTGTAGAAATAATCGAGATACGACGGATCACCTGCTGCTTGCTTTGCCTGCAAAGTAGACATATCAGGCGAAAGGAATGTGGACATATTCTTGCTCATGCAATAATGAGCATAGATATCAATCAGGAATGTGCTGACCGGATGAATACGGAATCCTAAAGCGGCATCCACAGGAACATAGCCACTTACATGATGCGAAGTGATGCCGGGAATGATTTCAAGATAGGGATTCATACCTAAATATCCTTCTAGCAATCCAAAATTGAATTGTCCTTTGGCGCTACCGTACAAAGCCAACCATTCAGGAAGGATACGATATTCGAAATCAACATTGGGTGACGGAGCGAAACTGACATTTTCGCTTGCAGACATCATTTGACCTTTACCGATATTGAGATCGAAATTCACTCCGGCATGAATACGGAATGCCTCACTATTAAATTCGTAGTAGGGCTCAATACGCAAACCGTGGCGAGCATTATATAAAGTGTCGGCAAGATGTTGCATCGGATCAACCGAATAAAGCGCATTCTGCATGAAGAAATGTATACCACCTGTATTTTTTTCTTCCGTATACGAAACATCACCATAAGTACGAATACAATGTTCGGCAGCCACATTGGGAACAATATATGCATTATAACCGGTCTCTACACGATATTGCAGATTGTCTCCGGGACGGGTACGAACACCTATGCGAGTATGAATCGTCCAAATATTCTGCTTGTCATTATCTGCCAATTCGGCATATTTCTTTATGGTTAAGCCTTTGTCACCGTCAAAATATCGTCCGTAACGGGTATAGAAACGATTGTTTCCATCCACGGAAAAATACATATCCATCGCATTCAGACGCATATTATAAGCCATGCCGATTTGTGTATTTTCCCAGATCCGTCTTCCCCATATAGCTTGATGGTGGGCAAAGAAATCAAGCGTTATTTTCTTCTGAGGAGTAAGACGGTAAAAGAAATTAAATCGGGTTTGCGGATGGCCGATAGCACCTTCCAAATAATTGGGAGAAGCAATGGCTTTATTCTTGAAAGACGAAGGACTGCATCCGAGCGTATTGAAATTGAAATCCGTTTGAAGCGGATTCGCAAAGGTGGAATAACGGACCTCGGCCGATTCCATATCCATCTCAAGACGTTGCGGAGCTACCGAAAGTTTGCCGGCATCCTGAATAATCGGTTGAAATTCTCGTTCTACGGTAACGGAACGGTCAATCGTTGAATCGGATGACGATTCGGATTGGGCATAAAGAGGATTTGTTGCCACCAAAGGCAGAAGCAATAGAATAGCAATATTAATATTTTTGTTTAGCATAAATCAATCCTCCTCTTCGTTAGAATTATCAGTATTAGGTTGTTCCAATCTGCTGAGTACATCCAAACGCTCGGCTACCAAGGTGAGAATATCGTCAGAACCATGATAGTTGGATTGAAGCGTTAGGAGATACTGTTTAGCTTGGAATAGATCGCCTCTTTGTACATTGATATCCGCCAATAGCAGCAGACTCTTGGCTAACCAATACTGGTGTTGAGTGTTAAGCGATGCAAAACTCATCACCTCGGCCTCGGCCTTATCCGGATTACCCAATTTATAATAACAATAGGCCAGCCAATATTTCGACTCTGCTCCTGTTTCAATGCGCACATCTTTGCTCAACGGAGTAAAATCAATTTGCGCCAAGCCGTACTGTTCACCTTCCAAATAGGCTTTGGCACGGTTATACAAAGCCTCGTTGCGGACATCTTCACTGATATCCTTTTCCGACAGAATCTGAGTAGCGATCGAAATGGTCCTGTCATAATCGGTCAGGAAATAACTACAACGCAAAATACCGAGACGCGCAGCTATCAATTGCTGTTTAGCAGTACATAATTCCAGCATTTTCTCAAAGTCTATACGCGCTTCGGCATAATCCTCCAAATCATAGTTGATTTGCGCCATGTGCACATAAGCGTCTTCCATATATGGGTTGCCATCCAGGCGACTGAGCGACTGATATAGGCGAAGAGCTTCCTGACGGCGATCCAGACGATAATTGGCATCGGCAGCATAATAAGTCGCCATCGTACAATAACGACCGCCTTGACAATACTGCGAAAGATATGTACCGAAACCGGCGGCGGCTTCGGCATAATTGCCTAACATATATTGAAGTTCGGCAGTCACATAAGTAAGCGAATCCTCCTGACTGCTTACATTCATATTCATCGGACCGAGTTGCTGCGTATAGGCCAGATAATCACCGATGCGATTGGTTTCCACGTAGATTTGTTCCAATCCGTCAAGAGCGGCATAAGCTTCTTCGCTGCCGGGATAGGATTTGATTGTATTCTTGAATGCCTGAATAGCAGCTTCCGATTGGTCAAGATTACGATAAATCATACCGATTTCCAAAGCGGCTTTGCGGGCGTAACTGCTATTGGGATAGTTATCAATCAGTCGTTGGTAGGCATTGATGGCCGCTTGATTCTTGTCTTCCTCCAATCGGGCACGGGCAATCTCATACAAAGCATCATCTGCATAATCTGAACGAGGATAGGATTTCACCAACTGCTCGAGCACCTGCGCTTTTTCCGAATAATTTCGCATCAGTCCAAGAGCGTATCCGCGTTGGAACAAAGCATAATCGGCTCCCGATTTGCCAAGTTCAATCACACGATTATACATAGCAGCAGCCTCGGAGAATGCACGGTTGTTGAAACAGCAGTCACCTATTCGATTGACTGCATCTGCATAAGTCGGTGACAATGTGTCGGCATTGCGGGAGATATATTTTCTAAACACGATTTCGGCTTCGCCATATTGCTTCATCGAAAAAAGAGCATAGCCTTTCAGATAGACTGCCTGAAGATTATTCTGCGAAGTGCCTGCATCGGGTTGTTGTTCATATAGCCGCAACTCATTATAGCAGTCCTCGTAACGATGTAGACGATACATGGCCTCAGCACGGTAATAATATGCTTCTGTTTTGTATGCGGAAGAACGAGGTTCGTGGTCGATCACCTGTTGCATCCAATCCAATACCTGAGGCATTTTACCCTGCAGAAAAGCATCTGCTCCCAATTGATAGCGCAAATACTGTTTGGCCTCACTCATCTTGGCTGTAGGATTCTGAATACGGTCAAGCGACTCGAGCGCCATGGCGTAATTCTTACTGTTGCGGTACATATCTGCCAACAATTCATACACCTGTTCGATGTGCTGACTGCGCGGATATGCTGCCAGGAAAGCATCAAATGCCGATATGCTCTCACCCAAAGCAGTACCGCTTTGATAGGTGGCAAGAGCGTAATTGAACATGGCCTCCTCACGTATGGATGGGGTCAGATTATAAGCTATAGCGGCCTGATAAGAAAGCTTGGCACGCTCGATATCATTTGTCTTGACATAGGCGTTTCCCAAATGGTAACATGTGCTTTCCGAGAGTGTATCCTGCTCAAGACGGACTTTCTTGAGATAATTGACGGCACTGTCCCAATGCTCAAGTTGGTATTCGGCCACACCCAGCAAATAGATATCTTCACGAACCAGCTCTTTGTGTTGCCGCGAAAAATCTTCTTCGTATGCTTTGAGATGCTCCACTGCAGGAAGATAATAACCTTGCGTATAGTAGATCTCACCCATGATACGATGAATCTCACCCGTATATTCGCTATCGGGATTTTCCCGTAACAAATAGGCGGCACGATCAAACACTTCATCGTAATTCCGCTGAGCATAATATATTTGCACTATATAGTAAGGTACCACCAATTTGTACTCAGCCGTATGCTCAATGGCTAAAAATTCTGGCAAAGCACGATTGTAGTTCCCTTCTTTATAAGAGCAATAGGCATAATAATACCGTCCCTGCAAAGTATAGGGATTTTCGGTATCCTTCAACTTCTTGAAACAGGCGGCCGCTTGAGCCGTTTCCCCATACAGAAGCAATGAATAGCCTTTATAAAAATAATACTCAGGTTGTTGCGGGCGGCTGAGATCGTTCACTTCCACCTTGGCAAACTGCCTCAAAGCATTCTTATACTTCCCTTTTTCGGTCTGTAGCACACCTATCATCAAGTTCACCTCGCTACGATAGGTAGTATAGGGATAATCTACCAGGTACTGCTTCAGGTCTTTCTGAGCCTCTTTCTGTCGCTGCTCAAAACCTGTTTTCACCTTCTGGAAAGCATCTTCCATGTCATTGGCGAAGGCAAAACCCGACGCCAAGACAAGGCAACACAAACTTATCAGTATGCGCTTCATTTATTTATTATGATTTTTACGATGTTTATTCTGCAACGCGTTTTGACGGCGTTTTTTCAATATCTGAGTTACGATAACTGCCACGATAGCAACAACAAGAATGATAATGATTCCGATAGTCCATCCCCCGAGGTTGTCGCCTTTTACGCGTGACCACATATCCAAGATATCTTTGTTCTGTTCGCCGCAGTCATGCATCAATGCACAACGGTTAATCACCGAAAGATCGGGATAGAACACCTGGTTGGCATGAATAGCCGTTGCTTCCGGACCGAAGAAATAACTGAGGTCCGAGGTTTCCTCTATTGTGGAATCGTTGGCCCATTCTTGAATTTCGGGAGAAGCGATTACACTTACATAACCGATTTCTTCCATATTGTATATCGCATTCTCCGGCATACACATGAAGTTGATAAAATAACTGGCTGCCTTGGAATTGACGGCATACTTGGGTATGCACCATCCGTCAAACCAGACATTACTGCCCTCTTCAGGAACAATATAACGAAGTGTGACACCTACTTCAGATGCCTCATCAATGGCCCATTGAGCATCGCCCGACCATGAAAGATTGAGCCAACTTTTGCCTTTTGCCATTTCTTCTTTACCGAAATCCACTTCCCAACCTGCTATATTCTCTTTGGCGCCTATCAAAATATCTTCTACACGTTTGATACGCTCGGGGGTGAGAGTCTTCACCAGTTCATCACGGGTCACTTCACCACGGGCCACCTCATCACGGAAAGCATAGAGAACCAATACGGAATAGACATCACGGAAAGCGTCTTTCATGAAAATATGACCTTGGAATTTGGGATCGAGCAGAGCTCCCCAAGATGCAAGATCGGATGCCTTCACAAATTCGGGGTTATAGAGCCAACCCGTTGTTCCCCACATATAGCCGACGGTATAATCTTCCACACGGATGTCCGAACCTGCAGGAGCCATCTGTTGGAATTTGTCTTTGGCAAACGGTGCCACCAATGTCGTATAGTCGGGAGTCGTACCGAAATCCTTATTGATCGGTTGAAGCAAATCCTGACGCAGCATACGCTCGATAATATATTCCGAGGGGCAGATTACATCATAATCTTCATGTCCCACCTCGATTTCAGTCAGCATAGATTCATTGATATCAAATGTCTGATATACAATTTGAACCTCTTCTCCTGTCTGTTCTCGATACCAATCAGGAAAACGATTAAGCACATTTTCCATATCGATGTAATCAGCCCAGTTGTAAATCTTGAGGGTGTGTTCACGATCGGCGGAAAAAACGCCAAGCGCCATACAAAGAGCGCAAATGCTAACCAAGAGTTTTTTCATTTCTGTAAAAAAGTTGGATTAAATGATTAATTGTTTGTTGATTTTTTGATTATTTTTTTATTCGGGTCTCCCCGATTTATTTTGTATTTCGTTATTCGCCAGATCAATTCAATTTCTTTTGATTGCGCGCAGTACGGATATTCATTCCTATCAGCAACAGAAGTATGGTTAGGAAAATCAGCGAAAAGAGAGGTCGCAATTCCGGAGTCAAACCGCCTTTGCGCGCGTCCGCGTATATAAAGGTGCTGAGCGTTTCCACTCCGTCGGAACCCTTGGTGAAGAATGTTACGCCGAAATCATCTATACTCAAAGTAAGAGCCAAAAGGAAACCGCTTATCATTCCGGGACGCAATTCCGGCACCAACACCTTACGCAATGCCTGCCATGGTGTGGCACCCAAATCAAGAGCGGCCTCATAGATATTGGGGTTCATTTTCTGGATTCGGGGCATCACGCTCAATACTACATAGGGCGTACAGAATACCACATGTGCAGCTATTACGGTGCCCAAACCGCGACTGATTCCTAAAAACACGAACAGCAGGAAAAGCGAAATACCCGTCAGAATATCGGGGTTGATCATCGGTATCGAATTGAGGAATGACACGATACGACGACCGCGTTGACGCATATTGTATATTCCGATGGCTGCCAATGTGCCGAGGAAAGTGGATATGACTGCAGCTATTATGGCGATTACACCCGTATAGAGAATGGCGCGATAAAGGTTGGGGTCCACACGCACCTGAGCCTCGAAATCATAACCCGTAAAAAGGTTTTCATATAAGCCCAACGTGAAACCCGTCCAGTTGCCGAACACCTTGCTCTTCGTAAACGAAAAAACCAGAATCAACAGAATGGGAGCGTACAAAACTACTAGCAGCAACCACAAATATGCTTGACCCGCCACTCGGCTGAGTCGGCCACGACGGTCGATGGTAATTACCTGACTCATAACAAACCTCCTTTCTGACTGTCGTCGTTGTCATTCTGTCCGAAGAAAGAAGTGGCACCGATAATAACCAACATGATAAGCGATAGTGCCGCACCATAATTCCACATCATGATTCCGCCTTCGCCGAAACTGCGTTGGATAAGCGAACCGAATAGGGTTATCTTGTTATGCGTAAGCAATTCGGAAATGGCGAAAGTGCTTACGGTGGGCATAAACACCATTACAATACCCGAATATATACCCGATGCGGACAAGGGCAACACCACTTTGGTGAAAGTCTGCACACGATTGGCTCCCAAATCCATAGCGGCTTCAAGCAGACTGACATCCATTTTCTGCAACGTATTGTATATCGGATAAATCATAAACGGCAAAAAGTCATACACCATACCGAAAAGCAAAGCTCCTTCACCCAAGGGCAGGTTGAACATGTGGAAAAGTTCCACCGTCGCGATGGTGCGGAGTAGAAAATTGATCCACATCGGAAGGATAAAGAGGAGCGCCATCACGGCAGGAGTCCTGAACGAACGCAACGCCATGATATAGGCGGCTGGATAACCCAGAAGCAGACATACGATCGTGGTCACCAAAGCAACGGCTATCGAATAGATAAAGGTATTCACCGCCTCCGATTTGCTGAAGAACTGAACGAAGTTCTGGAGGGTAAAATGGCCTGCCTGATCGGTAAAGGCATACACCCCGATTAGCGCTAGGGGCAATAGCACCAGGAGAACCAGGAAAAGAATATATGGCCAAGCCCAACTGCGGCGATTACGAAACAGTTTCATCTTTTGCTTGCTCTTTTTTGTAAAGTCGTATATAACTGGGAGCTACTTTGATGCCGACACGGTCGCCGTTGTCCCATATATCATTCGTATCCACATAGATATCGTCACCGTCATCTGTTCGTACGGTCAGATGATAGTGATCTCCCTTGTATAGGATAAAATGCACTTCACCCGACAGAGTGCCGTCATCTTCGTCGTCTTGAAGATTGACATGGTCGAAATCAACTTCCACTTCCACTTCTTCACCTATCGCGAAACGCTCAGAAGTGCGATCGTTGATATTCCAATCCTCATCCAGAAACTCCACGCGGTTGTCTTCCTTCACTATGCCCGAGAAGGTATTGCAGAGACGTTCCTTACGCATCACTTGGATATCTTCGGGCTTCACCAACAGTCCCACTTGGGTTCCGGGCTCGAACATACGGTAGTCCTGTATCATCAGTTCATAACCGTTGTCGGTAAGAACGGTCATTTCGTAATGAACGCCCTTGAATATACAACTCTGTACGGTTGCGTGTAGTTGCCAGGGGTCATCGGCTTTCTCCGCATCCGTTTCGGCTTTCGATTCGGCAATATAAAAATCTTCGGGACGGATTACTACATCCACAGCCGTATTTTCTCCGAACCCGTGGTCCACACATTCAAAATCGCGGTCGCAGAAATGCACCAGCCCGTCTTTCACCATCACGGCGTCAAGAATATTGCTCTCGCCGATGAAGTTGGCTACGAAACAGTTCTTCGGCTCGTTATATACGTCCGTCGGCGAACCTATCTGCTGAATCTTGCCTTCACGCATCACCACCACACGGTCACTCAATGTCAAAGCCTCTTCCTGGTCGTGAGTCACATAAATGAAAGTGATTCCCAGCTTCTTGTGCATCTCGCGCAACTCCAACTGCATATCTGCTCGCATTTTGCGGTCAAGCGCGGCCAGAGGTTCATCCAGCAGCAACACTTCCGGTTCGTTGATTATCGCACGTGCGATAGCCACACGTTGCTGCTGACCGCCGGAAAGACTGTCCACGTCACGATATTCGTAATCGGACATGCTGACCATCTTGAGCGCGCGTTTCACACGCCGTTCCATCTCACGAGTCTCTATGCCCTTCAGCTTGAGACCGAATGCCACATTCTCAAACACGTTCAAATGCGGGAAAAGTGCATATTTCTGGAACACCGTATTCACCGGACGAAGATGCGGAGGCATGTCTGTCACATCCTGCCCGTTAAGTAATATATCGCCGGAAGTAGCGACCTGAAAACCCGCAATACAACGCAAAAGCGTCGTCTTGCCACAACCAGAAGGGCCTAGGATGGTCACAAACTCACCTTTAGTGATTTTGAGATTGACATCATCCAAAGCAAATTTACCGTCCTCAAACTGTTTGGAGACGTGATTCACCTCAATAATGTAGTCCGATTTTGCCATTTTAGTAAAATTAGGGCACAAAATTACTGTTTTTTTTTGAATTACACAAATTTTTCAGGCATTTGAAAGGCAGAAAAATATTTTTTTCTGATATTTACCCGAAATTGATGCCTTTACATCGTGTTTTCATCTTTCTTTTGAAGATTTTTTCTCGCAAAAAACGAAAAAAGCAGACCTTTTGCAAACGTTTTAAAAAAGAACCCTTTTTCATGGAATACACCGAAATTTTCATTTGATGTTTCCCCCCTGATTAAACTCTTTTCTCCACTTTCAATTCCCCACTCTTTACTAGACGATTACTAGAGGATTACTAGACTATTACTAGACTATTACAATATCTTTTAACAATTATCGGCCTTTTCATTTTTTCAAATCTCTCATATTAAACAAACAGCTGATCCACAAATACTATGCCTTCAAAAAAAACCAAAAAACATAGGTGAAATTTGGCAGATTGAAAAAAAAAATGTAACTTTGCGCTCTCAAATATCAAATACAATATGAAAACTGACAAATCGAAAGAAAAAAGAATGTATCTCCGCATCCGTAATCTTTGCGGGTTCTTGGGAATGATTCTACCTTGGTTGGCATTATTTTCTGCAGGAATAGCCCCACACCCCAGCGACCAATGGTGGTGGAGCATTTCAGCCACCTATTATCAGAGTCCCGCATTAGTCGGAGTACTTGTTCCGGCTGCCATCGTACTGATCACTTATATCGGTTACAACGCCACCGACAATCTCGTCACCACCCTTTGCGGAATATTCGGTCTTGGAATTGTACTCTTCCCCTGTAAAGTAGCCTGGCTTGCTGCAGGAACGAAAGTAGGATTCTTCCAAATTCCCATGGAAACTTCCCACATCATCCACACGGCTTGCGCAGCCATCTTCTTCCTGCTCATCGCTTTGAACAGCATTTTCCTCTTCACCAAATCGGGAGACAGCATGACGGAAAAGAAGAAAATACGCAACCTTATTTATCAGATTTGCGGATGGAGCATGATTGCATTGGAATGCGTCTTCGTTACGGTTCGACTGATCGGACTTCCAGGTTACACCGTCATGATTCTCGAAATTCTGCTTCTGAGCCTCTTCGGTTTGTCGTGGTTGGTCAAAGGAGAAGCATTTCCCTTCTTGAATGACGATGAAGAATCGGAAGAGAAAATTGCATGAAAAGCACAAAAAATCGTAAAAAAACAACCGATTTTAGGCCAAAATCGCATTTTTTTGCATAAAAATCACATTTTTTTTGAAAATTATTTGGTCAGTTCAGAAAAAAGCTGTACCTTTGCAGCCGAAAACAAATAAAATTTTCATAGTTAAGGTTTAGGTTTAATGGTAACAGGAGGCTGTGAAGTTTCCTGTTATTTTTCCCTTAAAGACAAAGCAATAGCCCTTTTTGGGGTATTTTTTTATTATAAAAGGTTATCATTATGAATACCGACAAATCCAACAAGGAAACTAACGAGTCTGTTATTCCCGACTTGACCAATGTGGAAGAAGCCCGCAAAGCATTTATCGCAAGCGAAATATTCAAACGCAAATACTGATTCCTGAAACAATAAAACCAAACAATATGGCAACAACCTACATGACTGCAGAAGGACTGCAGAAACTGAAAGACGAATTGCAATTCCTCGAGGGTACGGAACGTCCCCGCGTAATTGCCGCCATCGCTGAAGCACGCGACAAAGGTGACCTGAGTGAAAACGCAGAATACGATGCAGCTAAAGAAGAACAAGGGCATCTTGAAAGCAGAATCGCATGCCTCAAAGGCAAAATTATGGACGCTCGTATCATCGACGAAAGCACCATCAAAACCGACGAAGTACAGATATTGACTAAAGTGCGTGTACGCAACAAACGCAACAATCAAGAAAAAGTTTACCAACTGGTTACCGAAGGCGAAGCCAATATCATGGAAGGCAAAATCGCTGTCACCACTCCTATTGCAAAAGGTCTGATGGGCAAAAAAGTAGGCGACATCGCTCAAGTGCAAGTGCCTGCCGGTATTATGGAATTCGAAATCCTGGAAATCAGTCTCTAATCATCCTAATTGCTTATGACACTCTTCACTCGCATCATCAACGGTGAAATACCGAGCTACAAAATTGCGGAAGACGAACACTACTACGCATTTTTGGACATCAACCCTCTGAAAAAAGGACACACGCTGGTTATTCCCAAGCTGCCCGAACCCGAAGCCGATTATATCTTCGACCTTGACGACGACACCCTTCGCGGATTGATGTCGTTCTGCAAAATGGTGGCCGCAGGTATCAAGGAAGCTACCGGATGCAAACGCGTCGGAGTTGCCGTCTTAGGGATGGAAGTGAATCATGTACATGTTCACCTGGTTCCTTTGGACAAAGAAACCGATATGCTTTTCTCCAATCCCAAATTGCAATTGAGCGCCGAAGAGATGAGTGAAATAGCCAACAGCATCGCTCAAGCTATCGACCACGCTTTATAATTGATAACATCACTAGCATTACGCTATTCATGTCACAATAAAAGCCCCGGATTCCACTAGAATTCGGGGCTTTTTCTATCGGGCTGATTTATACTGCCCTGAGTAGAATGGTTTGATCGGCATATATCAATCACCTGTTTCGTTCATCAGGCACGAATCCAGGTTTGGTTGCGACCAAGAATACCTTTCTTATCCAAACTGCCGCGCAACACCAATCGTCCGTCTTTGAGGAACAGTTTGCCATAATAGAACTTGCCACTTTCAGGATCCAGGCAACGGCCTCCTACCAATTGACCATTTTCCTCGCGCATACCGCGAAGTATAATCAAACCGACGATAGGTTGATTATGATCGGCGCCTTCACATTCGGTACATACCATATCCTCACTTCCGGGCCAAAGCATTTTCACAATCTTGCCGTAATACAAACCGTCGGTTCCTTTATAGATCCTTACCATGGCGTAACTGTTGCCCGTTTTGTCATCAACGGTTTTCCATTCACCTACAATCTTGTCTACCTGTGAGAAAGAGGAGAGACTGACCAATGCGAGTAAGAAAGAGACAATAATTTTTTTCATATCTGCTTTATTTAGATTAGAAATATCAATAACCTGACTACAAGGATTATGCCAAACCCCGAAATCAATAGTCCTTATAATCCTCCACGGAACGCCACATATAGCCGCCACGTTTGTAAATCAATTCCCACATCTTTCCTGTACGGAAATTGAACAGGTAGATCGTCTGCTCATCCCCCTCACCCAACAGGATAAGGCGATAATTGATTTCGTCGGAAGCCAGAATATCTTCACGAGGAGAACCTAATGGCGTAAGCGCCAATTCCCTCCACACTTTCTCTCCGTTGTAGAAGGCGTACAGCATATAGACGCGCCCCGCGCATTTGTCGATTTTAAGAACTTCAAGTTGGGGAATCGAAGTGGTGACAATCTCATACCGAGGACCGTACTTATACTGAGAAATCAATGAATCCATCGCACTTTTCTGCCCTGCGAAACCAAAGAAAGAAACGGCCAATAAAAGAAAAGAAAAAAAGATTCGTTTCATAAGCAATCATGTTATAAAAAAAGAGAACCTCAGTTCTCCCCTGTTACCAATCGGACGTTTTCGATTCTTAGTACCGCGAGCGGGACTTGAACCCGCACAACCATCACTGGTCAAAGGATTTTAAGTCCTTCGTGTCTACCGATTCCACCATCGCGGCGTGCTTTAGAAGCACCTTGAATCGAAATTCGGCTGCAAAGGTACAACTATTTTTTGAAATATGCAAAAAATTTTGCACATATACTCATATTTTTGTAACTTTGCAGCGCAAACTATAAAATGATGAAGAAAAAATTATGCATATTTGATTTGGACGGCACGCTTCTTAACACCATCAAAGATCTGGGAGGAGCATGCAACTACGCCCTTCAGCAGTTCGGATTTCCTCAGCACGCCATTGAAGAATACCCCCATTTTGTAGGTAACGGAGTAAGCAAACTCATCGAAAGGGCGTTACCAGAAGGCCATAAAGACGAAGAAACCGTCATAAAAGTGAAACGAGTATTCGCCGAATATTACATCGACCATTGTACGGAAAAAACCGAACCCTATCCTGGAATCGCAGCCTTGCTGTCCTCTCTAAAAAAAGAAGGATGCAAACTGGCTGTCGCATCCAATAAATTTCAAACGGCCACCGACAAAATCATACGATTCTATTTCCCGGACACATTCGATACCATCCTCGGAGAAGGACCCAATCCGCGCAAACCCGATCCAAAGATGCTGATTGACATCATGCAACAGAACAACTGTAATCCGGCCTCCACCATTCATATAGGTGACAGTCTGACCGATATAGGTGCCGCACGTGCAGCAGGTATAAATGTAATTGCCTGCACATGGGGCTTTGCTCCTCGGGAAATTATTTTGGCCGAACAGCCCGACTACAAAGCGGAAAATGCCGATGAAATCAAGGATTTGTTACTGAATCCGTCCCCCATTTTTCCACAATAGAATCCATTATTCCAAAAACTTCTTCCCGTGTTTCTGCTCTCAGGAGTGATATGCGTGTTTGGCGGAAATCATATAATCCTTTCAATACGGGTGAGTTGGCGAAATGGCGGCGCGAATGCACGATGCCTTTCCGCTCGTCGCCTATCCATCGGATTGATGCATCCACGTGTTGCTTCAGAATATCCATACACCATCGCATATCGCGACGGGGCAATAATTCGCCTGTATCCAGATAATGGCGTATATCTTCAAATATCCAGGGACATCCGAAAGTGGCTCGACCGATCATTACAGCATCCACGCCATAGCGCTCGAAACACTCCTTGGCCCTTTCGGGTGTGGTGACATCGCCGTTTCCTACAATCGGAATATGCATACGGGGATTATTCTTCACCTCGCCGATCAGAGTCCAATCCGCTTCTCCGGTATACATTTGCGCACGAGTTCTTCCGTGGATAGCCAATTCGCGAATACCGCAATCCTGTAATGCTTCCGCAAGATCGACAATAATCTTCTCGTCGTTGTTCCATCCCAATCGTGTTTTTGCCGTAACGGGAACATGAACGGCATTCACCACAGCACGAGTGATTTCGAGCATACGCGGTACATCTCTGAGCAATCCGGCTCCCGCCCCTTTTCCTGCCACTTTCTTGACCGGACAACCGAAATTAATATCGATGAAATCAGGATTTGCCTGCTCCACGATACGGGCTGCTTCCGCCATACTGGCGGCATCTTTACCATAGATTTGAATGGCTACAGGACGCTCGGCATCAGCGATAGTCAGTTTGCGTGTAGCGGCTGCCACATCCCTTACCAAAGCGTCGGCATTGACAAATTCGGTATACACCTTATCGGCTCCGAAACGCTTGCAAAGCAGACGAAAAGCAGGGTCTGTCACATCTTCCATCGGAGCAAGATAAAGAGGCTGCCGGGGAAGCGCTGTTTTGGGGGCTATATGTGCGGAAATAGTTTCGTTCATTTCTTGATTTTTTGACTTAACCTATCGACGATCGGAATCAGCAATAAAGTTGAATACAAGACCTGCGAAGTTGAATACAAGATCTGCGGATGAGGGACGGATGCTGGCTGTCAATCGGTCGTTTTCAGGCATTGGATATTACACAACGGTCGTTTTATCTATTGAGCGGGATTGATGGTAGGATATTGGATACGATGATGAAAGATAAGCATCAAGCGCTCTTTGAACACGCGTCTTAATGTTTCCACATCACGGAAGGAGAGTTTGGTTTCGTTGAACTGACCAGCCGCGATCTGCGAATTGATCATATCATCCACCATCTCGCTGATACTGACTTCCGTGTATTCCTTCAAACTTCTGCTTCGCGCCTCAATGGCATCTGCCATCATCAAAATGGTACCTTCTTTGGTTTGCGGTCTGGGGCCCGGATAAGTAAACATTGCTTTGTCCACATTTTCCGCTCCGATACGATTCACTTCGCTGTTATAGAAATAACGGGTCAGGCCTGTTCCGTGGTGAGTCTGTACCAGTTGGATGATCACTTCCGGCAAATGATGTTCGCGAGCGATATTCACTCCTTCCGCCACATGCCCGATAACCGCTTTGGCGGCTTCTGCATTCGACAGTTCCAAGAGCGGATTATGTCCTCCACCCTGGTTTTCGGTGAAATTAAGCGGATTTTTCAATTTGCCTATATCATGATACAAGGCTCCCGTACGCACCAGCAGGACATTTGCGTCGATACTTTTGGCGGCGGCGGTAGCGAGGTTGCTCACTTGAAGCGAATGTTGGAAAGTGCCGGGTGCCTCTTCGGCGAAACGGTGCATCAAATCGGAATTCACATTGGTCAGTTCCACCAAAGTGATATTGCTGACCATACGGAACAATTTTTCGAAGAGATAGATGACACCGTAGGAACAGATTATGAGCACGGCGTTGACGAGGAGCATCAGGTAGATTTTCCAATCGAGCATCTCCACATTTCCCGTGGTAGCCAGGATAAAGGTGGTATAGGAAACGGCATAAGTGAGCAGCACCCAACCAGCCGTTTTGGCCAACTGACCCCGTTGCGATATATCCCAAAGCGTGGCTACGGCAATAATGCCGACACCGATCTGTATGAAGAAAAACATAAACGGCGACGGTGCCGCCAAGGAAGCGATCAGACAGGTGGTGAAATGGAACATGAACGCGGTACGCGAATCACAGAACACACGTACGATAATCGCCGTCCAAGCAAACGGAACGGCATAAATCACCAAAGTACGACCGCGGGCCAATAGTATATAGGTCATCAAAACGATGATACAGAGCGTGATAGAGAAGAATATCACGTACTTCAACTCCCAGAACTGTTTGCGGAAGACCATCAGGAAGATGGCGAAACATGCCAGAATCAAAATCAGCATCACGGCATAGAATATGCGGATGAAAAGCAGATGGTGGCTGTCGATATTGCGGTCCATATTGGCTCTGTCGAGCGAAAGCAGCATCTGATGTATATGCGGGGTTACTATTTCGCCCCTGTCGATAATTTTCTCACCGGTCTGTACCAGTCCCTGGGTAGTGGAAAGTCCTGCCAGAAGTGTCTGTTTCAGTTTGGCCGATGTGAGCGAATCGTACTGAAGGTTAGGGATCCGCTCCTCGTGGAACTGCACATAGTAGCTTTTGGGAGTAAAGAGCGATTTCAACGGCACAAGACGCAATGTGTGGTCGGCATTGAGAATAGCTATGTTGCTATAAGCGGCTTCGTGCAACTGCTCCAATTCATAAGCGGAGATAATGAGCTGTTCGTTCTGCTCGCTTATGATGTTGTAGCACGGTGTAAAAGAAGCCAACAACTGTGCCTGTTCTTTGGCCACATCCTCTTCGGTTTTATAGATGGGGAAATCGAATTCGGCGCTTACCCGGTCGTAGGGCCACGGCTTTCCTATTTCAATTATATAATTGGCGTTTTCGTTGCTCAAAGGAGGGAAGAAAAGCCAACAAAGTGCAGCCACTACTATCAAAGCCACCGCTTTCATCATGTCAGCAGATGAAACATTCGCCTTTTTCATATTGTATCAAATTAGCATTTTTATCGTTGAATACTGGATTTTCCGCCCCGTCAGAACGGGAACGAAGAAGCCTTCTTATTAGCGTTTTCTCTTAAAAAAATCACGCATGATCGTTGCGCATTCGTTCTCCATGATTCCCGCGTCCACCTTGCATTTGGGATGAAGCGCCTCGGGAGCAAAAAAAGTATAGCCGCGTTTGGGATCGGAAGCTCCGTACACCAGACGGGAGATCTGTGCCCAACCGATCGCTCCGGCACACATCACGCAGGGTTCGAGCGTAACATAGAGCGTGCATCCGTTGAGGTATTTTCCCCCCAATGAATTGGCCGCAGCCGTAATCGCCTGCATTTCAGCATGAGCCGTCACATCCTGCAAAGTTTCGGTCAAATTGTGACCTCTGCCGATCACCTGCCCGTCCGCCACGATAACGCACCCAACGGGAATCTCATCCGCCTGACGTGCCAAATCGGCCTCATAGAGCGCCAGATTCATGTATTTTTCGTCCTCACTCATAATCAGTCCATCGTAGAGTTTCGATCAGCATCAACACATCCTGATGCAGATAATCGTATACTGGAGCCAGCGAATCCTGGTTGGGTATGCAATTCACATAAACTGCTCCTCGGAAGAAATGTCGGACGGAATCCGTCAGATAGAACTGTGTAGGAGAGGCGGTATTCCCTTCCAATTCATACAGGATACCATAGGTATGCGCTTCCGGATTGCTGTATTCGTGTTCGGGAATAGCAGTAGCCTTGACGGCATGATTGAACACGAATTCCTGAGCATCGTCCGACAATTGGCGCAGGTTCCCTTTTACGGGTTTGTAGCTGCAATGAACGAAGGCATTGAAAGCGGGATAAAAGATGTCAATCCAATATTGTTCTCCGTCGTATTCGACGGCTTGTGGCGTTGCCGCTTGATTGATAAGGAAATGATAGGGATATCCATCCAATTGACAATCCGTATATACGGGTTGTTCCAAATCGATACGGAAATACCCCCGTTCTTTCGGAACGGCCGGCTTTCGGCATGCAGCCAAAAGGAGGAAAAGAGGCAAAAGCAACAATAACTTACGCATATTAATCCAATTTACGCCGCAAAGGTACAAAATATATTCGGGTTTTCAAAACCAGAAAGCGGAAAAATAAAATTTTCTCACTTTTTATGCGTGCGCGCTTGCACATTTAAAAAAAATGTTGTATCTTTGCAGGCTATTTTGGAAAAATATGCTGACCAAATGTCAATCAGCCGTAGTGTCAAAGCAGCGCCTCCGTAGCACAATCAAAGGGCCAGGAAAGCCGACAAACCCTGCACCTATGCGGCAAAGAGAGGGAGTAAGCGGACGGATAGGACAAGAGTCTTTAACGTATCGGTTATGTTACGTTTATCTTACGTTTAGGTCTCGACAAAGACAGGTCGGAAAAAAATGGAATATAGTTGCAAAAATCAAACAGGTAATAAAATCAAACAAGCAACAAATCAAACAAGTAATAAATCAAACAAACGATATGAAGAACAATTATTGCGTTATAATGGCCGGCGGTATAGGAAGCAGATTCTGGCCCGCCAGCCGCAACAACCGCCCCAAACAATTCCTTGACTTTTTCGGAACGGGTCATTCGCTACTGCAGATGACGGTGGACCGTTTCCGTCCCCTGGTTCCTATCGAGAACGTGCTGATCGTGACCAACGTGCTGTATAAAGATTTGATTCTGGAACAGATTCCCGACCTGAAACCCGAACAGGTATTGTGTGAGCCGGCACGCCGCAACACGGCTCCCTGCATAGCCTACGCCATCGCGCATATCAAAGGAATGGTTCGTCAACGCACCGGATTGGGCGAAGAAGTAAGTTGGGACGACGACCGTCTGAACGCCAATATCGTGGTATCTCCCAGCGACCACCTCATCCTTCACGAGAACCAGTTCCGCAAAACCATCCGTACCAGTTTCGCGTTTGTAGAGAAACACGACAGTCTGCTCACCTTAGGCATGAAGCCATCCCGCCCCGAAACGGGTTACGGTTACATTCAACTGAGCAATCAGACCATCAACATGGTTGATTCCGACATCTATAAAGTACGCGCTTTCACCGAAAAGCCGAACCGCGAACTGGCTGAAGTGTTCCTCAAGAGCGGCGAATTCCTTTGGAACTCCGGCATCTTCATCTGGAACCTGCGTACCATACGTCACGCCTTTGCCGAATTCCTGCCGGAAGTGGTAGACAAATTCATGCCCGGTGAAAAACTGATGGGAACGGCCGAGGAAGAAGCCTACATACAGGACAAATTCCCGAGCTGTCCGAATATATCCATCGACTACGGCATTCTCGAGAAATCGAAGAACGTATATGTACTTCCGTCCGATTTCGGATGGAGCGATTTGGGAACTTGGGGTTCGCTCTACGAATTGAGTGAAAAAGACGAACAGGGGAACGCCACCTTGAAATGCCACGCCACCTACTATGACAGCCACAATAATATGGTCACCCTGCCGGAAGGGCATCTGGCCGTAGTGAAAGGACTGGACGACTATATCGTGGCCGAGGCCGACGACGTCCTGCTCATCTGCCCTAAAGGGGAAGAACAGCAGATACGTGAATTCGTCACCGACGCTGAAATCGACTACAAAGGACGATACAATTAATCCGTATATTCATGAGTTACCTGAATTTCGACAAGACATTGCTCCTCAATCTGGAACGCAGCCTGAGAAAGGAGATGATCCACACCAACCGTGCCGGAGCGTATATGTCAAGCACGTTGGTGGACTGCAATACCCGCAAATACCACGGGTTGCTTGTAGTACCGCTCCCCGAACTGGGGAACGAGAACTATGTCTTGCTCTCGTCGTTGGACGAAACCGTCATTCAACACGGTGCGGAATTCAATTTGGGTATCCACCAATACGGCGAAACCAATTTTTCGCCATCCGGACAGAAATATATCCGTGAATTCGACTGCACATCGCTATGCACCACCACATTCCGTGTAGGAGGCGTAATCCTCACCAAAGAACGTATGCTGGTAAGCGGTGAATCCAGGGTGTTTATCCGTTATACGTTGTTGGAATCCGGCTCGCCCGTCACCCTGCGTTTGAAGCCGTATTTGGCATTCAGGAGCGTTCACGCCCTCACGCATGCCAATCCCGACGCCAATTCCGACGTCGAACCCATCAAGAACGGCCAACGAATCCGCCTTTACGATGGTTTCCCCTATCTGAACATGCAGTTCTCGAAAAAAGCGGAATACAAGCACAATCCGTTGTGGTACAAGGATATCTACTATCAGAAAGAGGACGAACGTGGATACGAATGCCGTGAGGACCAATTGGTGCCCGGCTCTTTTGAACTGAGCATGCGCAAAGGCGAATCCGTTATTTTTGCCGCAGGTACGACCGAAGGCAATCCGAGCGGGTTCAAAACCATTTGGAACAAGGAACAGCCGTTGCGCATTCCGAGAAACGATATGTTCTCGTGCCTGAAAAACAGCGCCTGCCAACTTTACAAGCATCAAGGCGACAAATGTTATCTGATGGCGGGCTATCCGTGGTTCGGTGCTCAGGCGCGTGAGGAATTCATCTCAGTGGCCAGTTGCACCCTTGATATCGACCGTCCCGACGATTGGGAAGCCATCGTCGATCAAACCGCCATACCCGATGTGGAACTTTTCCTGAAAGGTGAACATACCGACCAATGCGGCATTCAGGGGATGAGCGAACCAGACGCGTTGCTGTGGCTGGTGAGGGCATTCCAGAAATTCGCCCACAAATATTCGATTCAGGAAGCGGCAAGACGTTACGGCAAAATATGCAAACAGATTATCGATTTCTATCAAAAACAGGCTCATCCGCGTACATACCTGCATCCCAACGGATTATTGTGGGTAGACGGCAAGCATAAGCCCGCCACCTGGATGAACGTGATAGAAGACGGCAAACCCGTGACTCCGCGCACCGGCTATGTAGTGGAATTGAACTCCTTATGGTACAACGCCATGCGATTTACCGCCGAATTGATGCGTGCCAACGGGCAGAAACAGACAGCGGACCTGCTTGAATACCGCGCCGAACTGGTGAAAGATGTATTTGTCACCACCTTTTGGAACGGTGTCTATCTGGATGATTACGTTACCGACGGTTACCACAATCACGAGGTGCGCCCCAACCAGATTTGGGCTGCCGCGCTGCCGTATTCGCCGTTGGATATGAAACAGAAAAAAGCCGTAGTGGACATCTGTACGAAAGAACTGCTCACACCGCGCGGCTTGCGGACCCTGTCGCCCAAAAGCGGCGATTATCGCCCCGTATATATCGGCGGCCAGAAAGAACGCGATCATAATCTTCACAACGGTCCCGTATGGCCCTTCACTATAGCTGCTTACGCACGCGCTTATATGAGCGTCTACCACCGCAGCGGCATCAGTTTCATGCAACGCCTGTTGGTGGGCTTCGAGATGGAGATGAAAGAACTGACAATCGGAACGATTAACGAATTATATGACGGCAACCCTCCATATAAAGGTCACGGGGGACAATGTTACGCCCCGAGCATAGCTGCCGTGATCTCGGTGATTGATACGATGAAACACTTTGAAACACAGCAAAACGGATGAACGCATTAATGTTCGGTTGGGAATTTCCTCCCCATATCCTGGGAGGGCTGGGTACTGCCAGTTACGGACTGACGCGAGGAATGTCGCAGCAGGCCGATATGCATATTTCGTTTGTACTCCCCCGTCCGTGGGGCGATGAGGATCAGTCGTTTCTCCGGATTATCGGCGCCAACAGCGTTTCGGTTCCTGGCCGCGGCTGCATCGAATTTTCGGGTCGTTATCCCGACAATCTGCTGGAGGAAATCGGCAATTACGAAGCCGTCGCCTCCGTGCTGGCACGGCAATTGGACTTCGACATCATTCATTCGCACGACTGGCTCACCTATCCAGCCGGTGTGACCGCCAAATATCTGAGCGGCAAACCGCTCGTCATCCATGTGCATGCCACCGATTTCGACCGCAGCCGCGGACAGGTGAATCCTACGGTTTACAATATTGAACGGCGCGGGATGGATCTGGCCGACCATATCATCTGCGTGAGCGAACTGACCCGCCGCACCGTGATAGAGAAATACGGACAGCACCCCGACAAAGTGTCAACCGTCCACAACGCCGTCGAACCCCTGCCTCATCCCGAAGAATTCACCAAACATCCGCGAAAAGACAAGCTGGTCACTTTCCTCGGACGAATCACGATGCAGAAAGGGCCAGAGTATTTTGTGGAAGCCGCAGCACGCGTTTTGGAGAAGACCGACGGTGTACGCTTCGTTATGGCAGGAAGCGGCGATATGATGACCAAGATGATCGACCTGGCGGCCAAGCGGGGAATAGCCGACAAGTTTCATTTCCCCGGTTTCATGAGGGGGAAAGAGGTGCAGGAACTTCTGGCCGATTCCGACGTATATATCATGCCGTCGGTGAGCGAACCGTTCGGTATCTCGCCATTGGAAGCGATGCAGGTGGGATGCCCTACAATCATCTCCCACCAGTCAGGATGCGCCGAAATCCTGACACACGCCATCAAAATCGATTATTGGGATATAGATGCCATGGCAGACGCCATTTATGCCATTGTCAAATACCCCGGCATCTACCGTTCGCTCAGCGAGATGGGGCGTGAAGAAGTGAACAATATCAAATGGGCTGATGCCGGCATCAAAGTCCGTCAAATATACGATAAAGTGTTAAGAAGATGAAGAATATCTGTTTTTGTTTTCTGATGCATGTTCCCATGCAATTGCGTCGTTACCGTTTCTTTGAAATCGGTCAGGATCATTATTACTACGACGATATGGCAACGGAAGAGCATCTCGCTCACCTGGTATCCGTCTCTTATATGCCCCTATTGCGTGCGTTGCAGGAGATGATACGTCTCAGCAAAGGCAAATTCCATTGCGGATTGGCCGTTACGGGTACGAGCCTCGAACTGATGGAGCAATACAACCCCGAACTGATCGATATCATCAAGGAACTGGTGAGCAGCCGATGCCTCGAACTGGTGGCTATGCCGTATGCCTATTCGTTGGCCGCCCAGCATAGTGAAACCGATTTTGAAGCGCAGCTCGTAAAACACGCCGACAAGCTCAACTATCTATTCGGTGTCCGTTCCACCACTCTCTTCAACACCGAACTCCTTTATTCCGACGAAATAGCCCAACTCACCTACCGCCTGGGCTACAAAACCATCTTGGCGGAAGGCGCACAACATATTCTGTCCTACAAATCGCCGAACTACGTATATCGCAGCATAGCCGCACCCAAACAGAGCGTATTGCTTCGCAATATGGATTTGAGCGACAGCCTGGCATTCCATTTTTCCGATACGGGTTGGCCCGACTATCCCACCGATGCCAACAAGTTTATCTCGCGCCTGCAATCTTTGCCCGAAGAGGAGAACCTTATCAATATATGGATGGGAGCCGACGCATTCGGCATCTATCAGAATGCGGCTACCGGCATTTTCGAATTTCTCAAGGCTCTGCCGTACTACGCATTGGAAAACGGCATAGGATTCCTTACCCCTTCGGAAGCGGCCCGCAAATCCAAACCCTCAGATATCGTCAGTTGCCCCTATCCTATGACCTGGGCCGGCGACAGCAAAGGACTCAGTCTCTTTGAAGGCAACGATCTCCAGCAGGAAGCCCTGCAGAAACTGTTTGCCGTGGCCGAACGTGTTCATCTCTGCCAGGACCAGTCACTCAAGACCGACTGGCTGTTGCTGCAGGATGCCAACTATCTGCACCACATGAACCATCAGGACCGCGGGGAATCGCCATTCGAGTCCGCCTACGATGCCTTCATCAACTATATGAATATTCTGAGCGACTTCCTCCAACTGGTGGAAGAACAATATCCCACCACCATCGACAACGAGGAACTCAACGCCCTGCTCAAGACCATCAACAACCAAGAGAAAGAAATCCTCAAGCTGCAAACCGAGATCAAGGCTCTGAAGAAGAAAAAGTGAAAACCTATTATCGCCCCATATTGCCCACTTACCTATTGCGACTGCTGCTGATTGCGGCGGCGTTGGGGATGTGTATGTCGCTGTCGGCTCAAATGCAGGCACACGAACATATCGGCAACAGCAGCAAGACCAAACGCAAGCCGGCCGTCATCAAAGCCTGGACGCTTCCTCATCCTCTGGCCTTGGCTGATACTCTGAACACCATCGATTCGTCGTTCATCAATTTCCCGATGCGCGACGTGCTCTACGACTATTCGATACTCAACACCTACAACGGCAATATCGTTTCGCCCGTACAGTCGGCCATCTATTTCAGCCGTACTCGCAAAACCGAAAGCATATTCGCCACGCCCTACGATCCATACACTATCACACCGCAGGATGTGAAGTTCTACAACACCCAGACCCCTTATTCGACCATCAGTTACAAAAAGGGATTCAAGACCTACCATCCGGAAAACGACCTTCGCTTCGCCTGCACCGGCAACCTCTCCCCCAAACTGAATCTCGGTCTGGCTCTCAACTACCTCAACGGCGTAGGCCATTATATGAATCAGGAAGCCAAAACCGTCAACGGCGACGTTTTCGGGTCATACAACGGCAACCACTATTCCATCCAGGCCGCGTTCACCTTCAACACTCTCAGCAATTTCGAAAACGGCGGACTGCAGAACACCGCCGACATGCATGGCGGACTCAAGCCCGAGGATATTCCGGTCAACCTGCAGGCCATGAGCGGTTTCCGTTATCTGGCGGGTTATATCAATCATTATTACAGCATTTGCGTCGAGCGCGAACAGAACGTGCATTATCGCCAGCGCAACGAGCAGGGCAAATGGGAGGAAAAAGACTCGACGCGCACCGTGTATGTGCCCGTCACCACTTTCCGCCATGTATTGGATATAAACGAGCAGACCCGACGATATATCGAGAAAGAGCCCACTACATTCTTCCCCGACACCTGGCGTACGCCCGACGGCACACGCGATTCGGCCGCCACGCTCACCATCCGCAACACCCTATCCGTCACCTTTGAGGAGGAATTCAACACCAAACTCAAATTCGGCGCCCTGGTGTATGCCTACAATGAATGCCAGCGCCATCTCAACGCGTTGGGTGACACGCTGATGAGCCCTGACAGCATATTTGCGTACAAATGGACCAACAACACCTTCGTAGGAGGGCAACTCTATAAGAACAACGGCAAGATTATCCGTTACGGTTTCGGAGGTGACGTATGCGTCGTAGGTTACAAGATCGGAGAATTTCAGGTGAACGGACACCTCAACGCCCGTTTCCGTGTAGGCAAAGACTCGATGACAGTAGCCGCCAATGCCTTCTTCCGGAACGAGACGCCCGACTACTACCTGCAGCACTACCTCAGCAACCACTATAAATGGGACAACGATTTCCGCAAGTTGCTCCGCCTGCGTGTAGGGGGTGAGATAGCCTATCCCACCAAATGGGTGACAGCACGCTTGAAAGTGAATTACGAGAATATTACACACCACATCTATTTTGATATCGACGGTCTGCCCAAACAGAGCGAAGAGAACATATCCGTTCTTGCGGGTGACCTTCAGCTCAACCTCACGACTCCCTACGTCAACCTGGATAATTCGGTGGTCTATCAATATTCCTCGTCCGACCTGATGCCTCTGCCCAGCGTAGCGCTCTACAGCAACCTCTACTACCACGGATTGTGGTTCAAGGCTCTGGACGCTCAGATAGGGGCTGATGTGAGGTACAACACCGCCTACTACGCCCCCCTCCTCAATCCCGCCACCGGTCAATTCTGCCTGCAGGACAAGCAGAAAGTGGGGAACTACCCAATTCTCAGCGTGTACGCCAATTTTTACGTACGCCTTATCCGGTTGCGCTTCTTCGCCCAATACCAGCATTTCAACGCCTCTTTCATGAACAAACAATACTACGCCATGCCCTCCTACCCGCTCAATCCCGATGAATTCCGCGCGGGGTTGGCTTGGCATTTTTACAATTGACCCGCTATCCTTATCTGATCAGAAACACTAACCGCTTTCACCATTAGACACAATTATCCTACCAACAATGGACTACACCGAAAATCTAAATACCATTCTCCGTCTTTCACGACAGGAAGCCGAACGCCTCAATAATCCGCTGGTGCAACCCGAGCATCTGCTGTTGGGAATATTGCGCCATCAGCAAGGGATGGCCTATCAACTGCTGATACAAAGCGGCGTCAAGCCTGCAGCTGTCAAGGAAGCCATTGACACTCGTTTCATTCTTCCCGCCTCCGCCAATCAGGATACGCCCTATTCGCGTACCACCGCTCGCATCTTGCGGCTCACCACCATTGAAGCCGAACAATACGGAGCGGAAACGGCAGGTTCGGTCCATCTGCTTCTGGCCGTTCTGCGCGAACGCGTCAGTTTTGCGTCCATGCACCTGGAAGAGCAATACCAAGTGGCCTACGAATCCATAGAACGCCTCTATCCGCATCCTGCGTCCCCAGGCGGAGAAGAAGAAATGGATGAGGAAGTGGAGATGTTGGACCCCGAAGACATGCTCGGTCAATTGGCAGGCAGTCTGATGCCCCCTATGCCCAAGAAACAGGCCAAAAGCAAAAACGGCACTCCCATGCTCGACAAGTACGGCCGTGACCTGACGGCACTTGCCAAAGCGGGAAATCTGGACCCCGTCATCGGTCGGGAGAACGAGATTCAACGCATCGTACAGATTCTCAACCGCCGCAAGAAAAACAATCCTATCCTCATCGGCGATGCCGGCGTGGGCAAGAGCGCCATCGTGGAAGGTTTGGCCCAACAGATAGAAGGACGCCGCATCGTAGCCCTTGAGATGGCAGCTTTGGTGGCAGGAACGAGCTACCGAGGCCAGTTTGAACAGCGCATGAAAGACGTGGTATCCGAACTGCGCCACCATCCGGAAATCATACTGTTCATCGATGAAATTCACACATTGGTGGGAGCCGGCAACGCGCAAGGTTCGTTGGATGCCGCCAATATATTGAAACCCGCTCTTGCACGCGGTGAGGTGCAATGTATCGGAGCCACCACGACGGCCGAATACCGCAACACGATAGAGAAGGACGGAGCTTTGGAGCGCCGTTTTCAGAAAGTGACGGTGGCCGCCCCCGACGCCCACGCCACTCTGGCTATCCTTCAACGCCTGAGCGAGCAATACGGTTCGTTCCATAAAGTGGAATATACGCCCGAATCGCTGAAGGCTTGTGTCACGCTGACCGACCGATACATAGCCGACCGTTCGCAGCCCGACAAGGCCATCGACGCCTTGGACGAAGCGGGTGCGTTGGGGCAATCGCCCGTAACGGAAGACCATATACGTGCCATTGTCAGCCGGATGTCGGGTGTTCCGATTCAGCGTATCGCCCGTCGTGAAAACGAGCAGTTGCAGCGTATGGACTCAGAGCTTCGTCGCCATGTAGTGGGTCAGGATGCAGCCATCTCCCGTCTGGTTCGCGCCATTCGCCGTTCTCGGATGGGTTTGCACAATCCTCAACGGCCCATCGGCACGTTCTTTTTCCTGGGAGCTACGGGAGTAGGCAAAACCTATCTGGCTCAATGCCTTGCTGAGGAGATGTTCGGTTCGCGGGATGCAATCATCCGTTTCGACATGTCGGAATACGCCGAAAAACATACGGTCAGTCTGCTGGTGGGCGCGCCTCCGGGCTATCTGGCCCATGAAGACGGCGGTCGCCTCACCGAAGCTGTAAGAAGACGTCCATACAGCATCCTGCTCTTCGACGAGATAGAGAAAGCTCATCCGGATATTTTCAATGTGCTCCTTCAGTTGCTGGACGAAGGTCGCCTGACCGACCGTCAGGGAAGGCGGGTGGATTTCCGCAATACGATCATTATCCTCACCTCCAATGTAGGAACGCGCCAGTTGAGCGAGTTTGGAGCCGGCGTGGGCTTTAATGCGGGGGAACTGACCCAAGCCAAAACCGAAAAGACGCTGCATAAGGCGTTGGAACGCACTTTCCCGCCCGAATTCATCAACCGAATCGACGATATCATCACCTTCTCGCCCTTGTCACGCGAAACGCTGGCCACTATTATCCGTTTGGAGTTGGATCGTCTTCGCAGCCGTTTGGCGGCTCAGGGACATACTCTGGTGATTTCCGCCAAGGCGAAGGAACAGCTGCTTGACCTGGCTTATGATCCGAAGAACGGTGCACGGCCCGTCAAGCGCGCCATCCAGACCTATATCGAGGACCTTATTTGCAGCCGTCTGATGCAGAATCCCGACCTCAAGTCAATCAGGATCGACCGACTCCGTCCGGAAAGTAACTGAGGGATAATAAAAGGCTCGCGGGAGATTAGTCGCCTATCAACAGAAATACGAAACTAAAAAAATAAAAACAAAAAACATTTTTACATTATGACATTAGAAGTAACAGATGCCAACATTAAGGAGTTGTTGGCAGAGGGCACTCCCCTCGTAGTAGATTTGTGGGCCCCTTGGTGCGGTCCTTGCAAGATGATGTTGCCTATCGTAGACGAATTGTCGGCCGAATACGAAGGCAAGATTCGTGTAGGCAAGATGAACGTGGATGAAAATCCCGACACCTGCGACGAATACGGTGTGATGAACATCCCCACGATGTTGTTCTTCAAGAACGGTGAACTGGTGAACCGCCATGTAGGCGCATCCCGCAAACCCGAATTGCAGAAAATTTTTGACGAGTTGGTATAAATTAACGTTATGTTCCGCCTTATTCGTCGGAAAGCCAACCATCCGATGAAAAAGGTAGGGTGGCGTATTGGATACTTCAACCGTGTCACCTTTCACAAAGGCTTACCTCAAAATGGTAAGCTTTTTTTGTTGGCATATAGGTGATTTTGCAGTCTGCATCTTGAATTGATAAAGTGCATTAGGAACGGTATTGTGGAAGGGTGTTTTTATTGACAAAAGGATAAATAATTACACAAAGGTGTCTGACACCT
Organism: Paludibacteraceae bacterium; assembly: GCA_024399655.1. Taxonomy (GTDB): domain Bacteria; phylum Bacteroidota; class Bacteroidia; order Bacteroidales; family Paludibacteraceae; genus Colicola. The sequence continues at coordinate 47,674 of JAKSNP010000011.1, forward strand.
TTATGTAAAACAAGGGTTAAATGATTGAATACAAAAGGATAAGCGGGTTAGCAAAAAGGGAATCGATAATGCAGAAAAATATAGGGAAGGGAAAGAAAAAATGGAATATGCAAGAATAGAAGTTATTTTTACAAAAAACAAGAAACAGGCAACCCTCACGGGCTGCCTGCTTTACTTTATGAACCTAATCATAAATCTTACTATAGAAAGAATGAATATAATTATCAAGATGGCGACGCACCATTTGTAGAAAGCGGGCACGTACTTCCGGGGCGGATGTTCGATAACCCTTTCGATGTTCTGATAGATAGTGTCGTGAATTTCTTTTTGTTGCGCCTTGTCGACGGTATGCCATCTGTCGCGAGTGATATAAACCGTATCACCAGCCAAGTATTGGTGTATGTAGATACTATCGTGCTTGTAGAGATAGACGCTATCGTGTTGGATATGCGTCTCTACGGAATCACGTTGCATGACTACTTGTTGTGAACGGCAACTGCTGCATAAAAGGCAGAGCAGCAGTATAAACAGGATTATTACGGCAAGGCAAACGATAGATCGTCCTTTACTTGTTAGCATATTTTTTTTGTGGCTCTCACAGATTCCACAGATAGCACAGATTTTATGTCTCCCGCAGATCTCCTCGTCAGCAGAAACTCCGCTAAGTGGATTAGCCTTGCTAATCGAAGCGCTACGTTCTGCTTCCTTTTCCCCATTCGAAGCGCTACGTTAGCTTCTTTGGGGACCCCGTGGGGATTACGCAGATTTTAGAAGAATATAAAGAATATACTTTGTGCTACGCCCAAAGCGAATATAAAGAATAAGATTTTATTTATTCCGTAGCCATTATTCATTATTTGCTTATGCAAGCATAGCAACTAAATCATAATAACTACAAACGAACGTTTCACGTTCTGGCTCATTGCATTCGCCAATAAATAAAAGGACCTGCGGATAGAAGTATCAAACGAGAACACTACGCTAACAATCGCGCGGCCTAATTACTCGGTTTAGGTTAATGAATCAGTTGCGAGAAATTCTTTACCCACGTATCTCTTTTACGTGCGCTGTTTAGTCTTGTGCGGCTTGGTACTCTTTCTTCACGACGAAGGAATAGAAGTTACCCTTGAAGGTACGGTTGCCATCATAGGAACTACGATAAGCCTGTTGCTTGGTGTAGAGAGCCTGGTCGCTGTCGGTGCTTTTGGCTGCGCAGATAGCTTTAGCGGAAGCACAAGCAGCAGTAAAGGCGGTACGGACAGCCACTTGGTTCTCGGTGGGTTCACCTTCGTAAGGATAGCACATTTTGCCGGAATAGACATCACCGGTACGCTTGTTGGTACGGAAGTAGACATCGGAGTGCATGCACACTTTACCGGACATGCTTTGCACCAGCGCCATAGGAACGATTTTGGACATATTCGTTAAGGTTTAGTGTTCGGCATTTAGGTCGCAAAGGGGAGCCCTTTTCCGTGAGTTGGTTTCTCCCGTTAGTCGGGAGACACCGAGCACTGCAAACGCGTCCGCCAGTTTACATCGGGGACCCCGGGCGGCATGAATGCCTTGAATTAATAATTAAGGTACAGTCACTTTCTTTATAGTCGGGAGACATTTACGACTTAGGTCTTTTGCGGTATAAATCCCACGCACGATTGAAATCGTCTTTATACTGATCAATCTCCACACCCGCCTCCACGTGAGCCATCGACCAGATAATAGCTTTTAGTTGGGCGCTATCAAAAGGAATCACCTCGCGTCCGCCGAGTCGGGTGTCACGGCAAACGCATTGGATATATCCTTTGGTATTGTTTTCAGATGGCGGAGCCCAACGGGTAACTATTTTCTCAATCGTATTCAGTTTATAATCGGCTATATATCGTTGCATGAGCAATATAGCGGCACGGAATCCGAGTTCCATCGATTCAAACTGCTCAAATTCGGGATCTGTGGTATGCAGTTTACCAATCCAGTAATTGGATTTTGAATAACGGATATTGAGAGGATTGTTGTTACGTATAGCTCGCGTCATAGCAGGTAGGATTTTGAATCGCTGCAAATATACAACGCGAATGTTTGTTTGAAAAATTTTTTAAGGAAAAAGTGCATAAAAAAACCGTATCTTGCGTTTTTGGTGCAAAATACGGTAATTTTCTATAACTTTGTACCGCACTATTTATTCGGACGCGTCGACAGAAATACGGTAGAAACATCCACCAAGAGACGCCAACGGCACGGCTATCATCTGTCGCGTCGGTAACACACGCCCGTCACAAGAGACGGGTAGTGTGGATAAAATGCAAGAAAAAACCGTATATGAGATTTTCAGCCATCTTCGCGAAGAAGGATGGTTGGAATGGCTAATTGCCGCAGGAAAGATCAGTCCGCTGGTATTGGAACAGATGGATTGGTATGAGTATTATTTAACGCAGCCTCAGGGTAGATACGCAGGAGCCATCTCGGCGACGGCGCTCCGCTTCTCGACGGAGCGTAATACGATCGATGTGCGTAGCGTACAGCGTTGTGTAAAGGAGATGAAACGGCCGGTAGTCATCAGGCGTGAGCGTATCTTGAATAAAGGAGAAGATTCAGCAGGAGGTGCCGGATAAAAAAGGGGGCCCGGCAGCAAATGCAGAACATACTGTCGGGCCCGGCGAAAAAAAAATTGGTATGAAAAGAACAACCTCACGGTTGCATAGCGCATCTCTTACTGCGCTATCTTGTTATGTTTGCTACGGTTGTAGCCAAGATGAAAGACTGCCTAATAGCTGAAAAAAAAGGAACAATCAGCAAAAGAGCAATGAACAGTTGTCGATAAAAAGGGGCGGTGCACAGGCTGTAACGGATACGATGCCCATACACCGCCCCACCAACAACAAGAGGAACGATCAATTATCCCGTTGTACCACAACAGCGTTGGGATTCTGCTGCTTAACGAGGTCGCCCCGTTTCTTAAATATATCAACTTCAACCCATTGTTTTTTCTCGGTATCAGAAATTACCCGATCACGGCAAGAAAGGATATACACTCTTTCGGGCGCAATACCCGCTTGCATGATGAGTTTTTGTATTTGTCGGACGCATTGAGCAGAAGCTAGCGAACCGACGTTGTTGCGTGGCAGGATAGCATATCCGTGGAGTCCGATAGTGAGGGTGGTATCTTTTTTCATGCGATAGATAACCTTTTTGATATCTTCGTTAGCTACTTCGCAGGGGCATTGGTCGTCGGACCTGTTGTAGGACATGTTAAGAACAAGCGAGTCGATTTTGATCATTTCGGCCATTTCGGCCTGTGTCATCCAGATGGTGTCGGAATAGAATCGCACGATGGTGTCGGTAAGATAAACGGTATCTTGCGGAACCATCCAATTTTGTTTGGCCAATTTCTTGTTTTGTCTGCTTTGAGCTGAAGAGCATGAGGGGAATGAAATAGCTATACCGGCATTGGCGGCTACCTGGAAGAATTTGGGAGAAGAACCACCTATGACGTTTTCGCGTCCGAGTCCGAGAGCGAGTTTCTCGTCAGCTGAAGCTTTGATAATGAACTTGAAATAGTTGGTGACACGTAGGTCGAATTGCAGTCCGACCTGAGCCGACATACCCCAAGGTGCATCGACAGAAGCGAGGTCGACGGCATTAAGTCGATAATAATCGGCATGCAGTCCGGCAAAGAGATAGAATGCGAACCATTTGCCCCGTCTTTCGGGTCGATATTCATCGAGCGGCGAGTAATAGACAACGGGACCGAACGACAGGTTCATGACATCGTCGAAGAGGTCGGACCCGGGTCGGATAAGACGGTTGTAGATATTGGTTTCGGGATTATAAATAACGTCGATACCGAATTTGACAGCGGGTGAGAAGAGGTAGTTGAGTCCGACATTGACCCACATATCACGTGTAAGCGACCGGTTGAGCGTAGAAGATTTGTCGGCGAGTGACATGAGGTTGTAGCCGACGGTGCCATAGAGTTCGAGAGCATTAGAGTTTTGTAGATTGAACTGCGGATTGTCTTTCCCGCCGTAGTTGGGTCGATGCGTTTCCTGTGGGAAGAGCGCGACCGAAAGCAGCATAGCCGCCAATAATAAATAAAATTTCTTCATATCAGAGTCTGTTGATTAGTATAAGCCAAAAAAGAGGTAAGATATCAATAGGGTTGGTTGCCCAATTGTCGTTTATTTTTGAGATAATAATAGTTGCCTCTTCTTTCGAATTGCCTTTTTTGAATAACGGCTTTGCAGGGGAAAGTGACGCAGAAGCCGGCGTTGAAAGCGATTTGGAAGGAGATAGGAGCGTTGCCTGTGGATTCATCAATACGGTAAAGTCCGAGAGCGAGTTTCTCGTCGTAGGTAGTACGTATATAGAAGCGGCAGTATTCGACGAGTTTGGCATCGAATTGGAGTCCGAGCACGACCGACATACCCCACGGTTGTTTGATTTTTTCGCGTTCGTTGCCATAGAGTTTGTAGTAGTCAGCTCGGAGTCCTCCGACAATCCAGAAGTCGAACCAATCGAAGTCGCGCAGCGGGAGAAACTGGTTGAGCGGGGAATAATAGGCGAGAGGACCGAACGACCAAGAGCGTACGCGTCTGAACTTGGCTGCATCGGATTTGACGGTGCCGTCGTAGACGGTGGTTTTGGGATTGAACAAGACGTCGATTCCGACCTTGACGCAAGGAAGGATTTTGTAGTTGGCACCGGCATTGAGCCAAAGATCGCGGCTACGAATCTTACGATTGTCGACGGTAAGCGAATAATCGGCCATAGACATAAATCCGTAGCAGGCAGACGCATACAGTTCGACAGCAGATGTGGAATGATCAGCAGTAAGAGAGAACGCCGGTTTGTAGGTTCTGGCCTCAAGCACAGCCGCCATCAGCAGCAAGACGGAACAAAGATAGATTTTACGCATGATAAAAATTTGGTTATTTACCCTAAAAAGGGGGCAGATTAGGTAGGAAACCACTGTCTATTCTCCCGAACCGACAGTGGCGGTTTTAAAAATTGAACAAATAAAAATGAGTTAGTATACTATCAAAAGCAGGATAGCCGTAAACGTATTGAATTCATCGTACAGAAGGGAAGCGGTAGGACCGGACTTCTAAAGATTCCGCATAAAAAGAGGGGGATTCCTCATCCAGACACAAAATACACCCAAGAAATTTTGTTAAACGTTTAATTATCCAGGTTGCCACAAACAGGTAAGTTCAGAAAAAAACTCCAAAAATTGAACACTAGCCAATAATTATCAAAACTCCCTATCAAGGATAAACAAGCGATTCATTATCCGAACCATAAATCCCTTATCATCCATTGAGGCGCCCCGAAAAAGGAATCCCCTTCTTTAGAGTAGGAATAAAGTATAGCCTATTCTCACGAACCAGCTATACGCGTGTTGTGTGAATATAATTATAAAAAAACCTTAAATGAAACGACTTCTGCGCGCTCGCAGCAAGCGTTTCTTCTTTCGATAAAATGAAAACCCTTAAAAAAGGATATTTATCTCAACATTACAACAAGAAGTCCTTATACCAACACCCATCAATTATTGTTTTCCAATTTGGATTTATTTTTTCTTCGTTTGATTTCCTTGAAAGCGACATAGGCGAGCGCCATGAGCACCAGCGGAATGATATCGTCGCCGACGGGGGTCATATAGGGATCCTGCGGATCATAGCCGGGATTGAGTTCGCTATCAGGATCGGCGATTGCCCTATCAGGTCCGGAGGAGAAAGGCAGACCGTCGGCGGATTGGTAGTCGATATCAGCCATACCGGAGGTGGAATGCCAGGGTATGGCCGTGTTGTAGTCGGGCACATAATCCGCACCGGTCGGGAAAACGGTACCCTGATAGTCGGTGACCCATCCGGCATTCATATTGTCGGCCATAGCGCCTGCTACCCCGAAGGATAGCAGGATCACTATAATAGATTGAATTTTTTTCATTTCAAGATTTCCTTTCTTACTTGATTATCGGTAACAATGATATAAACACCGGGTTGCAGTTGCATAGCGGGTTGGTTGAGATCAGCGACTTTAATACCGAGTACGGTGTAGATACCGGGTTGCATCGCAGCGAACTTACCGAGGTCATCCTGATCGACATCCGAGATATCGGTAGGTGTTTGCGGCATGCGGCTGACTACGGCATTGATAGCGAATCTGGAGTCGTCGTGCAAGGAAGCGGGCGTGAACGAATAGTCGTCGGTAAGCAGTTCGGTGACGATACCGGTGGCATAGTCGATGAGTGAAACGGATTGGAAGTCGCAGGCAGCCTGCGTACGATGTCTGAGTGAGAACGTCTTGTTGCCCATCGATTTAGCCTTGTATCCGACAGGAATGAGCTGTTGCGCGGCATAGACGGGATCGATAGCCATGAATGCGAGCATCATATTATCATCCAGTGTATAGACGCACAGTTGTTCGTTACCTCCGATGAGTTTGGCGAGGTCGGCGTTGTATTCGTATTCGGTAGTGAAGGATTGAGAGATAAGCAGTCCGGTGACATCCGCTCCGAGGGAGTCGGAGAGGGCGATATCGAGTGTAACTTCCTCGTTGTCGTTTTGGACGAAGGCGGGCAAATCGGCGGGCGATTGATCGATATCGAAGATGAGTTTACCTTCTCCGGTAGATTGGATGAAATAGGAGTTGAAAGGCAGTAGTACGGCATCTTCGGTTCGGCATTGCGTATAGTCGCTAAATCCGTCAAGAGCGAGGGTGAGGTAGCGCATCGGTCCGCTCCAGTCGTAGGTTCCGTTCCACTTGCCCTCTTCGTCGAGGTGCTTGACGAGCATA
>JAKSNP010000012.1 GCA_024399655.1 Paludibacteraceae bacterium
ATCAGAACGAGCGTTTTGCGCATTATGAGCCGGAATACAGCACGATATATGGTGCGAGATACCGTTTCACGGGCAAAGAATTGGACCGAGAAACGGGCTATACTTATAACGAGCAACGATATCTATGTACTGACTATGGTTTCTGGACAAGAGTCGATCCGCTGGTAGACAAATACCTCAACATCAGTCCGTATGCGTATTGCAACAATAATCCGCTGAAGTACATTGATCCGGACGGAAGGAAATCGGTTTACCCTAAATCTGACAATGTAGATGAATCTAACCGAAGGCATATGCGTGGTGATTTCTTAGATGTAAAGAATCCATCCGTTATTCATGTCTTTGGGCACGGAGATTCCTCCGGTAATTTTGTAGAAACAAAAACAAAACTTAATTCAGTTCATGTAAAGAATGCGAACGACTACTCCACTTATCTAAAAGAAAATAGTGAAATATGGCAATCGTATTTAGAAAGTGGTCAGACTGAATTTACTATCGTTGTTTTTCATTCATGTCAGGTTGGAAAAGCAGGATGTTTTGCTCAACAATTTTCAGAGGAAAATCCCAATGTGTTGGTTGTTGCACCTAATGCAAATTTAAGAATTTATTCAGAAGAAGAGGAACGTATCGATAATACGGAAGAAGGCGTTCCCGGTGCATGGATATTTTATATTGATGGTAAATGTGTCAATAGTATGTCCGGAACAACCGCTCCAATCTTTGATGTAGAACGTAATAAGAATAAGTATCAATCCAAAGATACAGAGACAGAGACGACAACAGATTGAAACTGCATATTATATTCTATTTCATTGATAATATCAAATATCTGATTTCAATCAATCTTCCATCCTATATATTTATGAATAATTTGGTTTTCAAAATAATTACGGGTTCAAAGACTGCAATGATAATAAGCGTTGCTAGTCTATTATTGTTGTCAACACATGTTCATGCAGTTGCCATCTCTGATAAAAATAGTTATTCACACATTCCACAAGAATTAAAAGTTACTGCTATGCAAGGAGATGACCAGATATATGCTCATTGGACATTTTGGAAAGATCCAAAATCCCTCTTTTATTATACTTTATTATTAGCTTGTAAGTATAATAGCAACCATGCATTATATCAATTGGGATTGGATTTACCAGCTTTATACGAAGGAAGGTTACATGATAAAGTTTCAAAATTCGATAGCATAACGCCTAAACTTTACTTATTGGCCATACAAAAAGGTACTATGCTAAAAAATTACTTTACTGCTCTCCATTTATATGATTATTATTCACGATATGATGTCGATTCTCTAAAAGCAGCTAATGCCTTTTTTTTGTATTCTTTTTATTCTCGCGCAAATCATTTGTCTTCCGAGTTCCAATTGCAAAACAATATTACACCACATGATATATTCGAAATATACTATAATCTTCTTGATGACGAATTCAAACAAAAAGTGATAAGCGATGTTGAAAAACATATGCGTCATTGGAGAAAAATTGATGTACGCCAATTTGATTATGACACTATTTCATATATTGATTCTCCAAATTTCCGACATACAATTGCAGGAAGCAGACAAAGCATTTTAGATGACGGAAATATCCAAGCCTATGATTGGTTGATAGAACAGGCTCGTAATGATAAAGATAATCCCTATGCGTTCAACGAGTGTTTATATTTTGCTATGTTGATGGCGAACCGATATAATTATCGTCCAGCGTATCGGCATGTTTACGAAATCGTGCGTACATTCTATTCAAATGATGAATTTAGCCAAATGGACTATATCACCATGTATATGTTGAGCATATATGCTAATCCAGATCAAAATAGTACTCAATGTTTCGAAAATTTGCAAGAATAAAATATTTTTCGTACCTTTGCAGGCGAAATACAGAGAAATGATATTTTTGTTGCGAAACAGAAACCCAAAGCGATATTTGACATGGCTCAGCCATACGATTGCATGGTATCCGAACACAAGTAAAAGAGCAGAAGAAAAGAACTCCTCAGCCTCACGTCAGCCGCAGATGCTCCGTTAGTGCTCGGTAAAAAAGCAGGAACATGTATGATGCTTGACGTATATGCCTTCGGCAGAATGTTATGTCACCTATCTCAATAATGAATCCGAGCTGAAAGTTAACGAAAAGGATTCTCACGGACAAATCAGAGGCGTCCGTGAGATGAATTGCGGTGAAAATAGCAGGACACCAGAAGGTACTGAAATTCAGCGGATTAGTATTGATTTTATAATCTGGAAACACCCAAAAGGAAGTCGGGAATTTGCGGGAAATTCCCGAAAGTTCCCTGAAGTTCCCGATACCATAAATGAAGGAATTTGATAAGAAAAAGAGCGATAGGATACGGAAGGGTATATCATGAACAAGGGTCTGCCACAGCCTTGCGAAAGCCCCTTATGAATCCGTTACAAGCCGCTTTTAATAAAGGCAACGAAAAAAACGAATAAAGGAAACTGAAACCCTATATACATCCACCTTACAGGTATTGATGAAACAAGGGTGATGTATCGGAGTGCTAACGGTGTGGTAACGGGAAATGCAGCAGAGCTGCCTATTTAACGTGAACAAGAACGAGAACAATGCGGAGAGAAATTAACGCAGATGTAGAATTTAACCTTAACGTTAACCTTAACCCTGACAATTGGTTATTGGTTATTGGTTATTTGTTATTTGTAATTGGTGATTGATAATTGGTGATTGGTGATTTGAACTTAAGCAGTACACAATGGAGAGGGGGATAAAAAAATAGGTTGTCGTGTAAACAACCTATTAATAGAAAGCTCCTCCGCGGAGGGGAATGCTCGGGCCCCTATATCAATCCATCAATTTGCGATAGAGTTCTTTAGGATCAACCTCTTTGCGAATCATCTCGTGGAGGTTGTCGATATTGACGCGTTCCTGCAACATGGTGTCTCGATTACGGACGGTAACACAATTGTCGACGAGCGTATCATGATCGACGGTAATACAGAACGGCGTACCGATAGCGTCCTGCCGACGATAGCGTTTGCCGATACTATCCTTTTCATCGTAGGAGGTCTTAAAGTCGAATTTGAGCAGATTCATCACCTCCTGTGCCTTTTCGGGCAGTCCGTCCTTCTTGACCAACGGCATGACGCAACATTTGACGGGCGCCAAAACGGGCGGCAGTGACAAGACGACACGAGAGTCACCTCCTTCGAGCTGCTCTTCCTTGTAAGCAGAGCACATGATGCTGAGGAACATGCGGTCGACACCGATAGATGTTTCAATGACATAGGGAGTATAACTCTGATTGAGTTCGGGGTCGAAATATTCGATTTTCTTGCCGCTGAACTGCGCGTGCTGGCTCAAGTCGAAATTCGTACGGCTGTGAATACCCTCGACCTCCTTGAAACCGAAGGGCATGAGGAATTCGATATCAGTGGCCGCATTGGCATAGTGAGCGAGTTTTTCGTGGTCGTGATAACGATATTTGTCGTCGCCCAATCCGAGAGCCTTGTGCCATTTGAGGCGGAACTGCTTCCAATACTCGAACCACTTCATCTCTTCGCCGGGGCGGACAAAGAATTGCATTTCCATCTGCTCGAACTCACGCATACGGAAGACGAACTGTCGAGCGACGATTTCGTTACGGAAAGCCTTACCGATCTGTGCGATGCCGAAAGGAATTTTCATACGTCCGGTTTTCTGGACATTGAGGAAATTGACAAAAATACCCTGCGCCGTTTCGGGACGGAGATAGATTTTCATGGCCCCGTCGGCCGTAGATCCCATTTCGGTGGCGAACATGAGATTGAACTGACGCACGTCGGTCCAGTTGCGAGTACCGCTGATAGGGCAAACGATTTCCTCGTCGAGAATAATCTGCTTGAGTTCGTCGAGGTTCATATCGTTCATAGCCTGTGAATAGCGCTGATGGAGTGCATCCCATTTGGCCTGATACTCGAGCACCCGTCCGTTGGTTTGGCGGAACATGGCCTCATCAAAGTTGTCGCCGAAGCGTTTTTTGGCCTTATCGACCTCCTTTTGGATTTTCTCCTCGATTTTGCCGAGCTGGTCCTCGATGAGGACGTCGGCGCGATATCGTTTTTTGGAATCCTTGTTGTCGATCAAAGGATCGTTGAACGCATCGACGTGTCCGCTGGCCTTCCAGACGGTAGGATGCATGAAGATACTGGCATCGATACCGACGATATTCTGATGGAGCAGTGTCATCGAGTTCCACCAATACTGCTTGATATTGTTTTTCAATTCGACGCCATTCTGGCCGTAATCATATACGGCTCCCAATCCGTCGTAGATTTCGGAAGAGGGGAAAACAAACCCGTATTCCTTGCAATGAGCGACCAGTTTTTTGAAAGTTTCTTCTTGTGTAGCTGCCATAACATATAGTAGTTTTAGATATCAATCATCGTGACAAATCCCTCTTGTGAGTAGAGCTCAGGAAGCCATCCCGACAAAGAGCAGATAATTTGAACCTGCAAAGGTACGATTATTTTACGGAATATGCAAATTTTTTTGCAGATTTCCAGTGATAAAAGCATCCGGGGTATTGCGGAAACAAAAAAACAGTCGCAACTTCAGCGAATAAAGTTGCGACTGCTAAAGATAAGGGACGTGTATCAATCCACCAAAGCGCCCTGAGCGTTGAAGGTGTTATCTCCCTTGATGATATAGAGTTGTCCGTTGAGGATCACTTTGGCAGCCTTTTGCGCATCGGCATCGATTTGAACGATAGCAGCAGGCGTAGCATATTGGAAGTCGCCTTTGACGATTTCAATGACGTGGAGGTCTTCGGGATGCTCTTCGTCAGCCTCTTTGAAATAGTGTTTGAGTTTGCCGGAAATGATCACTTTGTCGCCCACCTGAGGTTGTTGGTCGGCAGGAACGGTGATCTGATAACCTTCGAAATTGAAGGTGGGAGCAGCCATATCGTCGCACATATAGAAGGACATATTGCCGTATTGCTCGCTATAAGCGGAAGCGATGCTGTCGATATAACCTTCAACCACATAAACGTCGGTAGAAGTCATGTTGTTGTCGACCAACATGCCTGCAGCGACGGCTTCGGCCACGGTAGCGGAAATAGTGTCGACCACGATGTCGCCTTTCTTGGTAACCCACCCTTGTCCGGTGAATTCAACGATATCTCCGTATTTTTTGATACGTCCGAGGATACGCACGCTGTCGCCTTCGGCGCAATATTCGGTTTGCATCGAGATATTGTAGGGCTGCATGGTTTTGCCATCCTCTTCACAACGGAAATAGAAGGACTGGGTATGATAGGAGTCGTTGGTATTGCTGACGGAAACGACCACGTCGGTAACGTCGAACACCTCTTCGCTCACGTCGCCGTCGTTCAAACTTTCGCCCTCGGCAATGATTTCGCAAACGGTGGCGGTGAGGGTATCAATCTCGATCAAAGCGCGTTCGAGGATTTCGACAGCGCAGTTTTTCATTTCGGCCGTAGAGCCATAGCGCATGAGATTACCGGTGATGACCACCTTGTCGCCCAGATTCAAAGGCAGATTGGCGTCAACCACTTCCTGGGGAAGATTAGCCCAATAGGCTTCGAACACTTTGGCAGTACCTTTCTGGTCGTCCATCCAGAAGGTCTGTTGTCCACTGCTGATGGTACCATCCGTATTGGTAACGAATCCCACAACGGCATAGATTTCGGTGCTGGAAGCTTTGTCCTCGAGCAGCATGGTCATATTAACGGCTTCTTCACAAGTGAGCGTATCAGCCACGGTAGCGCTCATCGAAATTGCAGCCAAAAGAGCTGCGCAAATTGTAAACAGTTTTTTCATTTTGTTGAAAATTTTATTGTTGTAATTTTGTTTAGATTGCGTTCATCGTGTGATATCGGTCAATCCTCGGCATCGAGTTCGTGCACCAGCACGTTTTTGACTTCCCAAGTGGCGGATGCCGTAGCCGAGCTGGTGTATTTGAAAGCGATGTAGATAGTCTGTCCGATATAATCGGTCAAAGGCAATTCGCCGGAGGAGATAAATGTCCAGCTACCTCCATCGGGCACGTTGAGCGAACCGTCGGCATTCTTGCCCCACGGGAGCTGTGTCCACGAGCAGGTGGTGACGTCACCGGCATAGTCGGTAGATATTTGCACGGTGCATTCGGTAGCGAAATTGGCGGCATATTTCTGAGTCTGCTCGAAAATAAGCGCGGGATTGACGGCTTTTTTGAGTTTGATAGCGGGCGAGACAAGCCATGATTCGGTAGGATGGTTGCTATTGCCTGCATAGGCGGACGCTTTCATACCGTAGAGTGCGCTATAGAGCCAGACATAGCTCAGTCCGTCGAGAGCGACGTTCTGGATAACGAAATCCCCCTGTCCGTGTCCGATAAAGGGCTCGTTGAGGAAAGTGGAAACATCAGCCACCCACCCTTTTTCGGGTTTGAGGAGGAAGGACATCGTTTCCTCTTCCACACCGATATTCATCATGAAATCGGTACCGTTGAAGATAAAGTCGTCAGCCGTGACGCCTCCGGCGATGCGATAAACGACGAGGTAGTCGTCACCTTCGGCAGCATAGGGATATTTATTTTTGAGATAGGTATTGACGGTAAGTTGCGGATTATCGAGCGCCTCTGTGCCCAAAGCGGCATACACCTGCTCGGGGAGCATTTCAACGGCATTCACCTGATCATTGGAATATATTTTCCATTCGCCGCCTTGCAATTGATAGACAACGGATTTGGATTGGGTAGCCGTGTGCAGGATGCGTGCGGGTGCCAGATCCTTCTGACTGCTGACATAGACGGCATTAGTGAATTGAGGTTCACCGGATTCGTCCGAATATCTTCCTTTGACGGTGATACGGTCGCCGGTAGTGAGACCGAGGTCACGCCAGATGGAAGCGCCGTTTTCGTCCTTGATACCGTAGACCAAGATGGAATCAATACCGTCGACCAGATAGAAACGTCCGGAGATATTGGACGTGATCTTGCCGATTGTACCGGTGAGCTGATGCTCCACAGTTTCCTTGGCCTCGAGGAGGTCGGCGATCGAGCATTCGTAGGGCAATGGAGGATAAATGGTATCGGGTTCCTGCTCCGAATAGACATAGGTGACCACGATAATCTTGTCTTCAGCCGCGGAAGGGAACTTATTAAGCAGGAAAGCGGGTAATTGGTCTTCAGCAGAAGGAGCCAGATACAAAGCGCCTCGCCCGCCCCAGATGGATTTGTAATCATCATCGGTCAGAGTGTAGGCCGTAGCGGAAGCGAAGGGACGTTGATAGAAGGATTTACCGACACTTTGCTGATAGGTGATGTTGCATTGTGAGCCCAACGACAATTGGGGGTATTTGGCGGCGATAAAAGCCGGCACGAACATATCGGCCGAAGCGATATCGTTGAACGCTTTCTCGGTAGCCACCAACTGCAACTGGCGATAGACAGTGGAATCGGAATCAAGACGCAAAGCCAAAGCCTTGTTGGCGGCGTTAGCGGCAATAGTGGCATAATCGGCAGCGTCGAGCACATAGGAGAACCCGCGGATGTCAGTGATATCAGAATTATGTCCGAGCTGCTTCTCCATGTAGAAATTCTCACATGAGGACAAAACAGCGACCAATGCGAAAAGGATATATTTTACATTTTTCATATTCAAATCCTCCAATTAGAAGTTCAACTTAAGACGAACACTCCACGTGCGCCCCTGTGTGAAGAACATATATACATTGTTGACATCCACTTCGGTGCCGGCAGTTGCGCTGGCGGTAGTGGGGTTGTAAGCCTTCTCGATATAGAGCTGGTTCAAGACGTTGTTGACATTACCCGACAAGGTAGCATCAAGTTTTCCGATTTGGAAATGATAGCTTGCGCGCAGGTCCATGCTTCCGCCTGTGGGGATTTTCCACGGAGCCACGATATTCATCGTTTTGCCGAGGGTAAGGTTGCTTCCCGAGAAGGAATAATAGGCATAGTTGCGGTCATACACGGTGTATTCGGCTCCGATGCGGAAACCTTTGAAGGGTTTGAACGTGATACCGAGGTTGGCAGTAGTCTGTGCCGATCCGCCTACATTGATGCCTTTCATATTGATGATGGCATAGGCTTGGTCGTCGGCTCCGGGCTCGGTGACCGTACCGTCGGTACGCAAGGCATTACCGTGGGCGTCGTAGGCGAGTCCTTTGACGCTGTCACTATCCCATTTCCAAGAACCGAGCGAAACCATGGCATTGAGTTCCATCCATTTGGTGGGACGTGCTTTGATTTCCAGTTCGCCTCCGAAGTGACGTGCATTGACGCCGGTCATATTCATATAATATTCCTGCTGGTTGTCGAGGTTGCCGGATTTGGTCATCGTCTTATCCATCCACTCGGTGAAATAGCCGTTAAGGGAAACGTTCACATACTCGTTGTGGAACGAATAGCCGAGTTCGGCGGAAGCGATTTTCTCGTTTTTGGCGTCACGGTTGACGGCATTGGAAGTGGTCTGGCTCAGGAATGCGCCGTAGTTGAATTTGGGAGCACGCGAAATAAAGCCGATATTGACGAAGATATTGTTATGATGATTGATCTGATAATTGAAACCTCCTTTGATATTTCCGCCCAGGAACATAAGACGTTCGGATTTGGCATGCTCCTCATCGTAGTACATGTGATCGATACGCCAATAGTGGTTGAGGTTGATAGCGCCGTTGATGAAAGCCGACCATCCGTGTTTGTTGTATTCGGCTTGCGCGAACAGGCCTTCCTGTACGATATAGGCGTCGTAGTCACGATAGCAGACATCTCCCACGCCCAGTTTCTTGTTCACCCATTCGGGGTCAGCGGCATTTTTGTTGTTTTCCACCTTCACGTCCGCACGAGAGGGGTCAAGATAATAGTCACCGCCATACAGGTCGACGATCACATTGGTATGCGTGGCGTTGAAATAACGCACATCCACACCGCCATAGAAATCGACACAATCGGCAAACTGGTTGGTATAGGTGGAAACCAGACCTACCCAGTTGTGATAGTTCTGGCTCTTGCTCATGATCAGCGCCGAGCCATATTCGCTGGCAGCATTTATTTCTTCGATTTTGGCGTAATCGAACGTACCGTCCGCTTTGCGGAAATTCATGTTCAATGCGCCGTAACTGGCACCGTTCCAATCGGAATAGCTGTATCCCGAGTGGGCTCCGGCTTCACCGGCGTATCCGTAACCACGACCGATACTGACATACGCCGAAGTGGAGAGCGACGACTTGTAGTCGATCTTCCATACATGGTTGAGTGAGATCTGGGGCTTGTGGTATACGTTGTAGCTGGATGATTTCATATTTCCGTTGCTGTCGAAACCGTAAGTGGGGTTATAACGGGTCCAATGCATATCTCCGGTCATCCATTTTTTCACCTTGTCGTATTCGGCCAACGTCAAGGCTCCATAAGATGCGGCACGTTGGAAGTGCTCCTGAGGAGCACCGAAAGCGGTCAAAGACAGTTGATGGCTGTCGTTGATGCGTTTGGAAATATTGGCGAAATAGGTATAGCCCGTAAATTTGGTACCTTGTACATAGCCGTCGCCCCAGGTACGGGAGCCCAGGACGGTGATCGCCCATCCGTTTTTCATCAGACCGGTGGAAACGGAAAAGGCCACCTTGTTGTAGCCGTCATTACCCATCGCATAGCTCATGAAACCGCCTTTTTTGGCATCAATACCTTTCGTTACGATATTGATCGTACCGCCTACAGAAGGCGAACTGATTTTGCTGGCACCCAAGCCGCGCTGGGTTTGCATGATGGTGGTTACGTCGCTCAGGCCCTGCCAGTTCGACCAATACGTGCCGCCCCACTCCATATCGTTCATAGGAGCGCCATTGATTACCACGCCCACATTTTCGGACGAGAAGCCGCGCATAAAGATTTCGCTGTCGCCCCAACCGCCACCTTGCTTGTTGGGATGCACGCCAGGCGTATTCTTCAGCACTTCCACGAATTCCTGGTTACCGATTTTTTCCTCGATTTCCAGATAACTCACCTGGCTGACGGCAACAGGTGTTTTGCGTGCGATAGCCATCTGACCGGTAACGGTTACATCTTCCAGGCCGATAGCCTCGCTTTCCATTTCAATAACGCCCTGGTCGCCGGCTTTGTTGATTTTGAGGGTCAGTGTGGCGTAACCCACATAAGACAATTGCAATTCCGCCCCTTTGGGGACAGTGATTACGAAATTACCGTCCAGGTCGGTGATCACACCGTTGGTCGTTCCTTTTTCCACAACACTCACACCTACCAGCGGTTCGCTTGTCTGAGCATCCTGCACGGTGCCCAATACGGCGGCATTCTGCGCCATCAGCGACAAGGTCATCATCAGGACAAGTGCTAAAGAGAGAATCTTCTTCATCTTGATTCTTGATTTTAATTGATATAATTATTAAACACAACGGGCTCTTGCGAGTCCGTAACAAAATTTCTTATCAAAATAAGGTGTCTCGCCGTCAGGCTGGGGACACCTTATTTTTCATACAGTCACTGCATTCTTAGAGGGCTTTCTTGGCTTGATCCACGATAGCCTTGAATGCTTGGGGCTGATTCATTGCCAGGTCGGCCAACACCTTGCGGTTGATGACGATACCTGCTTTCTTCATTGCGCCCATCAACTGGCTGTAGCTCAGGCCTTCGAGGCGAGCGGCAGCATTGATACGTTGAATCCAAAGAGCACGGAAGGTGCGCTTTTTGTTCTTACGATCGCGATAAGCGTATTGGAGACCTTTCTCCCATGTGTTTTTGGCGACAGTCCAAACGTTGGCACGGCCACCAAAGTTACCTCTCGTGAGGCTCATGATCTTCTTGCGGCGTGCGCGAGAAGCTACGTGATTTACTGATCTTGGCATAGTCTGTAAATTTTTTGGTGGTTAATACTTAGCGGAGCAGGAGCATTTCTCTCAAGCTACGCATGTTCGTTTGGTCGACCATAGCAACGTGATCCAAGTTACGTTTCTGCTTTTTGGTCTTCTTCGTCAGAATGTGACTGTGGTAAGCGTGTTTACGCTTAATTTTACCGGTTCCGGTAAGAGCGAATCTTTTTTTAGCACCGGAATTAGTCTTTACCTTTGGCATTTTGTTTGTAATTTTAGTTGATTAATATGTTTAAGGTCACGGGCAGCCTTAGGGCCCGACGACCATTTTTCCATCCTATAGGGCATACCTCTCTACCATGACGCCGTCATGGCGCATCTTAAGCAACGGCTATGCCCGAATCCGGCGGTATTCTCCTACTTCTTGGGAGCGATCATCACGATCATCCGCTTGCCTTCCAGCTTGGGCAATGCCTCCGCCTTTCCCACTTCGGCCAGATCCACGCAGAAACGGGCCAGCAATTCCTCACCCTGCTCCTTGAAGAGAATCGAACGGCCGCGGAAGAACACGTAGCTCTTCACTTTGTTGCCCTCCTTCAGAAACTCCTGAGCATGTTTCAATTTGAACTGATAGTCATGCTCGTCGGTTTGAGGGCCGAATCGGATTTCCTTCACCTCTATCTTCTTGGAGTTCTGCTTCTGCTCTTTCTCCTTGCGCTTTTTCTGATAGAGGAACTTCTGGTAATCGATTATGCGGCATACAGGCGGCTCCGCATTCGGACTGATCTCGACGAGATCCAGGTTTTGCTCGTCAGCTATATGCATAGCCTGTTGATAGGTGTAGATACCCTGCTCAACATTATCTCCGACGAGACGAACTTCACTCACGCCACGGATTTTGTCATTAATCCGGTTAGGCATTTCTTTTTCTACACGACCGCGATTGGGTCTTTGGGGAATTGTTCCTATAGTTGTGTCCTCCTAAAGTTAAAAAAAACGCTTTTTTGAATCTTTCCATATCCAATTTGGAAAAATCGTGCAAAATTACTACATTTTTTTGAACTGACAAAATATTTTGAAGAAAAATGATTTTTTTTATTAAAATGTTTGCGCGTATGCGAGAAAAATCGTACCTTTGCACGTTATTTTGCGATTTTGACACGCAAAATTGACCTCACCACTGTTATTAACCATCATTTACCGACCGTAAACATGCAATTCAACCTACACATATCACATCGCCTCACAATCGGATTCCTGGCCGTCATATTCATCATTCTGACTGCGTGCGAAAACAACGTTCCGTTCCCAGCAGGCCCGAATGAGGACACCAGAATACAGACCATCGTGGTGCCGGATACCACCGGGATGAACATACCAGATCAGGCCATTACGGTGAAGCAGGCTATCGCTATCGGCGACAGCATCGGAATCGGCAACACCACCAGCCAATATTACTATATCAAAGGATATATCAAGAAATTCGGGTCGAAACACACCGACGGCATGAATTCGTACGGCAACGCCATTTTCTATATGTACGACGGCATGGCAGGTGGGCGCGACTTCGAAGCCTATCAGATCTACAACATCAACGGCGAGCGTTTCACATCGCTGGAACAGTTGGCCGTGAATGATTACGTGGTTGTGTACTCCCGTATCACCAACTACAACAAAACCATCGAGACTCCGGGCAAGGGTGACGGACACCTCTATGCATCCAACAACAAGAAAGTGTACGAAGATTTCTCACCTGAAATCGTAATCGACACCACCAACGCCATTTCGTGCCAGCAGGCCGTGGATATGGCAAGCGGATACGCCGTGGTGGTAGGATACGCCATCAGCGTACAAGCCAAGAGCGGTGGGCAGCAGACCGTCTGGATGCACGACGATTCTAAAGCCACAAAAGGCATCTTCGAAGCCTACTTCTGCAACGTGAAAGGCGAAGTGAAAGTTGGCGATTATATCGCGGTGGAAGGCAACATCACCGTCTACAACTCCACCACCGAAATCAAGAACGGCAATATGATGGTGTTGCGTTCCGCTCCCAAACAATACGATTATCTATACGAAACATTTGCGGACAACATAGGCGGATTCACCGTCATCAATCAAGGTCTGTACAACAATGACATCTGGTCGTATCAATCTGGCGACATCCCTTGCATGCAGGCACAGGCCGTGGACGAGGATGGCATGCCCTACAATGCTGAAAGTTGGCTCGTATCGCCCGCTATCGATCTCACCGACGCCCAAGCTCCCACTCTCTCCTTCGCACACTATCACCAGAACGCGACCGATGCAGCCAACGAACTGCGCTTGAAAATCTCGCGTGACGGCGAAAACTGGACTGACGTGGAAATCCCCACCTACAGCGGTGGAAAGAAACCCACTTATGTCAATAGCGGCGACATTGACCTGAGCGCTCTGGCCGGTGCGGATCAAGCCCGTATCGCTTTCGTTTATAGTTCCGAAGCCGACAACGCCCCCAAATGGTGCATCAACAATATTCTGGTGAGTGAATTCAAATAAAGCGTTTTCCTTTTATGAATCAGGCAAAACGCCGAATTCAATCATCCGACACGCTGACCGTTAGAAAATAATAAACAAAAAAAATAACAATAAACATTTATGGCAACATTACAAAAAATTCGTAATCATGGTGTGATCCTCATCGTAATCGTCGGACTCGCCATGTTGGCTTTTATCTTGGGTGACTTTCTTAACTCAGGCAGCAGTTTTTTCAACCGCAAACGCGAGTATGTAGGTGTAATTGAAGGACACAAAGTGCATTACACCGACTATCAGGCCGCTCAGGATCAGATGATCGAGGTATACAAAATCGAATCCGGACGTACCGATTTGGACGAAGAGACCAACTCGCAAATCCGCAATCAAGTATGGCAGATGATGCAAATGGACTGGACGCTCCGCGCTGCTGCCGAACGCATCGGTATGGATGTGACTCCCGAAGAATTGAGCGAACTCTGCATCGGTCAAAATCCTCACCAACTGATGATGCAACGTCGTGTTTTCTGGAACGCTAACGGACAATTCGATCGCGACAACGTAATTCGTTTCTATCAATCTATCATGCAAGACGATGAGGACAACCAACAGGATGCCAATAAAGCACAGGCTCTCAACTACTGGATGTATTGGGAGAATGCTGTACGCCTGACTCACCTGCAGGAAAAATACATGGGCTTGATTCAGCATCTGGTCACCGCCAACAAATTGGATGCTAAATACGCTTTCAATGCCCGCCAGACCACAGCTAACGTAGCTTTTGCGATGAAACCCTACTACACGGTGGCCGATTCTTTGGTTACTGTCAGCGACCGTGACATCAAGGCTCTCTACGAAAGCCGCAAAAGCATGTACAAACAGACTCCTAACCGCTCGATTGACTACGTGGTATTCAATGTGGTTCCCTCCGAGGAGGACTCCATCCAGGTTTACAACGAAATCTCAGCCGTTCAAGAAGAGTTCCGCACCACCGAGGACATCGCAGCGGTAACTAACGCAAATAGCGATGTTATGTTTGACGGACGTAACTTCACCTCCACCACTATTCCCGAGATGTACCGCGACTTCGCGTTCAACAGCGGAGCTAAAGCCGGCGACTGCACCGAACTCACCTATACGCCCGCCGACCAGACCTTCCGTATGGCACGTATCGTCAAGAGCGGCTATTCGATGCCCGACTCCGTTCAACTGAAAGCCATCTCCGCTGACACCCTGCACGAGGATCAGGAACTCGGTTGGTTTGCTGAGGATGTACTCCGCCTCCAAAACCGTCAAATCGCAGAAAAAGCGTTTGCCGCCAAGAAAGGTGACCGTTTCACCGTTCCTATGGGCATGGGTGAACAGGAATTCGAAGTTATGGACATCGCAGCTGCCACTCCCAAAGTGCAAATCGCTATTCTCGAACGCAAAGTGAGCGCCAGCTCAAAGACCTACTCCGCTATCTTCAACGAAGCAAAACAATTCGTTATCAACAACAACACCGAGGACGCTTTCCGAGCAGCTGCTCAGGAAATGGCAATGCCCGTCATGCCGGCTTACAACCTCACTCCCACTACCGAAAAAGTAGCTCAAATCAAACAGAGCCGTCAAATCGTCCGTTGGGCTAACGATGCTAAAGAAGGGCAAATCAGTGACGTGTTCGACTGCGGCGAACAATACGTTGTGGCTGTTCTCACCGACATCAAGGATGGCGACTATCGTCCTTTGAGCGATGTACAACCCGAACTGATGCTGCAAGCACGCAACGACAAGAAAGCCGAAATGATCATGAACGACATCAAGGATGCCGCCAATCTTGAAGCTGCAGCTCAAATCATGGCTACCGGCGTTCAAAACGCTGAAGGCGTCACCCTGGCTGACAGCCGTTTCGCCAACGCCAACGAACCCGCTGTTGTTGGTAAGGCTATGAGCATGGAGGTCAACGACATCGCTACCGTTAAAGGCAACCAAGGCGTTTACATGATTCAGCCCACACAAAAGACTCCGATTGAAGGTGCCGAGTTCAACGAACAGCAAGAGATCCAACAACTCAACATGTTCACTTCCTACAGCCTGATGTACCAAGTGATGAACCTGCTCACCGACAATGCCGATATCACCGACAATCGCGCCAACTTCCAATAATCGGCTGTTGACGGTTGTATCGCCGGCCGGTGTCACTATATATTATATATAAGGTGTCCGGAATCACTATATATTATATATAAGGTGTAAGACGACCGACGGGCATACGGTTAACCGACAGAAATAGAATCAACCAAAAAACGGGTAAGTATTCCACTTGCCCGTTTTTGTATGGCTGTAATATTTTCTCCCGTTTATTCTCCAGCCTCCGGCTCTTGCTTTTCCTCTTTCACCGGCTCTTGCTTTTCCTCTTTCCCATTTTTCAGCAAGCCTTGATTTTCCTGAAAAAGACGAGACCTAAACGTAAGACAAAAGGAAGTCACCGATATATGCTTACTGCCAATTGGGAGATAATTACCTATGTTTTTTGCAAAAAAATTTGCATTGACCAAATATTTTTCGTATCTTTGCAGTCGCTTTCTACATACATTCATCCACACCTAATATTTCGATAGCGCCATGACAAAATATGAAGAGGTAATCAAACGATTGCACCGCAACGAATACGCTCCGGTATATCTGCTTTGCGGAGCTGAAAATTACTATATTGATTTGGTGTGCGACTATATCGAAAAGAATGCCTTGGACGAGATGGCGCGCGAGTTTGACCAAACCATTCTCTACGGCAAAGATCTGGCAGGAGCAGATATCGCTCCGGCTATCGGGTTGGCACGAGGATTCGCAATGATGGGAGAACGAAAGGTGGTGATTGTGAAAGAAGCACAAAACGTGAAGAAATGGAACGCCCTGGATCTCTATCTCGACAATCCCCAACCCAGTACCGTTTTGGTGCTCTGCTACAAATACGGTCTACCCACAAAAAAACAGATCGACAGCGCCAAAGTGGAAGCCAAAGGCGGGGTGGTGATGCAATCCAACGCCATTTCCGACAAGCAGGTAACCTATTGGCTGAGGGACTACATCTCTCAACGCCAGCAGGAAAGCAAGGAGCAACTACACTTCGATCCCAAAGTGCCGCAAATATTGTCGGAATATATCGGCCCTAACTTGACTGCTCTCGTATCCGCTATCGACAAACTGATTCTCGGCCGTCAGCCGGGACAGGTGATCGATATGGCCCTCGTGGAGCGCAATATCGGCATAAGCAAAGATTTCAACGTTTTTGAATTGCAGGATGCCTTAATCGCGGGAGACGTCTTGAAAGCCAACCGGATCACTCAATATTTCGCCACATCCAAAGACCACCCCATGATGAAAGAGATGCCGATCCTATATTCATTTTTCCAGAACCTGATGATGTATCATTATCTTCCTGACAAGACTCCACGCGTGGCGGCTATGGAATTGGGAATTTCCGAATTCAGAATAGCCGACTATAGCAAGGCAGCACGCCGCTATTCCGCCATGAAGACATTCCGAATCATCGGATTCTTCCGGGATACCGACGCACGATTGAAAGGCATCAACAATCCTTCTGTGGGCGAAGCCGATTTATGGAAAGAATTGATCTACAAAATACTCCACTGACGCGTCCGATTTCTCTGACAAGCGGACAACGGATTTACCCTTCTTTATACTAAATACAAAAAATCAGAGACGCTTCACGATGAACTATTCTGAAACCATCCAATATTTATTTGCATCACAACCCGCATTTCATTTGATCGGTGCGGCAGCCTATAAGCCGGGTTTGGGTAATACGATCGCATTGATGCAACATTTAGGCAATCCCTACACACAATGGCCCGCCATACATATTGCTGGAACCAACGGCAAAGGTTCCACATCCCACCTGATAGCGGCATCCTTGCAATGCGCCGGATTGAAAGTGGGACTCTATACATCGCCGCATCTGGTGGATTTCCGTGAGCGCATTCGCATCAACGGGGAAATGATTCCTGAAAACTATGTAGTGGAGTTTGTTGAGCGGCATCGTTCTTTCCTGGACGACATCAAGCCCTCGTTCTTTGAGTCAACCATGGCATTGGCTTTCCAATACTTTGCTGACCAAAAAGTGGATATCGCCGTGATTGAAGTAGGTTTGGGAGGCAGATTGGATTCCACCAATATCATTACCCCGATGCTCAGCGTGATCACCAATATCGGACTCGACCATACTGAATTCCTGGGCGATACATTGGAAAAAATTGCCGCCGAAAAAGCCGGTATCATCAAAGAAGGCATCCCGTGCGTAATCGGAGAAACGGCATCGGAAACCGCACCCGTGTTCATCCATAAAGCAGAAGAATGCCATATCTTGGGCCAAGGACCGGAAACCACCGATTGCAAGATATGGTTTGCCGACCAATGCGGATATCTCAATCGATGCAGAAAACGTGATATTCCCGATTGCCAACTGCACGGACTCTATCAGGAGAAGAACATGCAAACCGCCTATGTCGCCTTGAGCGCACTCAAAGCTCAAATTCCGGCACTCACCACCGAAGCTATACGCAAAGGTTTTGCCGAAGTCTGCACTCTGACCGGACTACGTGGCAGATGGGAGATCCTGAACGAAAAACCGTTGACCGTTTGCGACACAGGACATAATTCACACGGCATACGCTATGTGGCCGAACAACTGATTAGATTGCAGCAGACGCATCAAGGGGTATTGCGTATGGTGTTCGGCATGGTGGATGACAAGGATGTGGACGTGGTGATGAGGCTGCTTCCTCGAGATGCCGTTTATTATTTCACGCAAGCCGCCACCCATCGCGCTATTCCAGCCCGAAAGATGCAGGAAATGTGGGGAGAAGGGCTCTATTTCCCCTCGGTAGCGGAAGCGATTGAGGCGGCACGGAAAGACGCTGCCGACAATGATATCCTTTTTATCGGGGGAAGCAACTATGTTGTAGGCGAAGCGCTGCCCTTGTTCAGGCCGTTGCATTAAGCGTCCGTCATACAACTTACCATACATCAAAAAGAATCGGGATAAATGTTTCATCCCGATTCTTTTGTTATTTGATTTCTCTACCCTTTCGGGATTGAGATCAACGAATATCGTTGGTAATCTGCATCAACGTCTGCTTGGCGTCGCCGAGGCAGAGATATACGCCCTGTTCACGCGTATAGAGCGGATTTTCCACTCCGGCGTATCCGGGTTTCAGGTCGAAGTTGCAGATAATCACCTGTTTGGCCTGATCTACGGCCAGCACCGGCATTCCGTAAATAGGAGTTCCTTCGGCATTCCGTGCGGCGGGATTCAGTACATCGTTCGCACCGATCACCACTACGGCATCAGCTGCCTGGAAATCGTTGTTGATGGCCTCCATCTCAAACAGTTTCTCGTAAGGGATATCGGCTTCTGCCAGAAGTACATTCATGTGACCCGGCATGCGTCCTGCCACCGGATGGATGGCGAAACGTACACGCGCACCGCGGTATTCGAGTTTGTCAGCCAATTGCTTTACCGCATGCTGTGCCTGTGCCAATGCCATACCGTAACCGGGTACGATGATAACATCCTTGGCATTCGACAGCACAGAAGCCGGAGTCTGGACTGTTTCTGCAGCCTCTTCAGGCGCTGCACCATGTTGGATTGAGGTCGTTTGTGCGAGTTGCTCGCGGAGGAGTGCAACTTCGCTGGTCAGAGCCGTAATTGCATCCAATAATTGTTGTGCTTGCATAGGGTATTGTTTAATAAATTCTTCAATATCAAGATCATCATTCGAGACTACAGCAGCTACTGCATCCGCATTCACTACTACATCGGCGGGCGCTGCCGCATGATGAGATGGCCGTTTGGCACCGCCCAGAAGGATTGACAGGAGACTGCGGTTCATGGCACGGCACATAATCTGCGTCAACAGCAGACCGCTCGCACCTACGATGCCGCCTACGGCTACCAGGAATATGTCACTTACCGCCATACCGGCTATAGATCCTGCCACACCCGACAGGGAATTCAGCAGGGAGATGGTAATCGGCATATCCGCACCGCCTACGCGGATGGCGAATATAAATCCGAAAAAGCCGGTTACCGCCAGAGCCAATGCGGCAATCCAGGGTCGGGCGCCGAATACGGTTCCCAATACGATCAGGACCACGGTCAGACACAAGGCCAGGATGGTCATCAACGAATGGGCCGGATATACTTTGGGCCTACCGTCGATAATTCGAGCCAATTTGCCGGCGGCAATCAAACTGCCCACCAGCGTAATCATACCGATAGCGATGGCGAGCATGGCTGTGAAGTTGACGAAATGAGGATATGCGGATACACCTTGCAATCCCCACCCCATATAGGTCATCACGCCTACTAGAGCCGAAGCGCCGCCACCAAGGCCGTTGAACAATGCCACCAATTGGGGCATCTGAATCATTTGAGCCCTGCGGGCCATCACACTACCGATAAGTGCGCCGATCAAAATCGCCACATAGATGGTCCATACATTCAATATTCCATTGAAAATGACGGTTCCCACTATGCCGATCAGCATAGCCAAAGCCGACAGCAGATTGCCCTGCATGGAGGTTTTCACCTTGCTCATCATCGATATTCCGACCAATACGAAAATCGACAACAGTATGCTCAATATTATTTGAAAGGCGGACATAGGCTATTTCTTTTTCTTGTTGAACATACGGAGCATGCGGTGGGTAATGCCGAAACCGCCGAACACATTGACCGTAGCCAATACGATAGCCAGCATTCCGAACACCTGCGCCCAAATACCATCTGTAGCAAAGGCCAGGCCGGTGGACGCCAGTGCACCCACCAGCGTCACACCCGACAAGGCGTTCATTCCGGACATCAACGGAGTATGCAATAGACTGGGCACGGTACGGATAATGAAGTAGCCGGCCACGGTGCATACCACGAATATGCCCACTAATATCAACGGATGAATCATAATCCCATAGCTTTGCGCGCACCTGCGTGGAGCAACTCGCCGTTGGTGCAAACCAAACTTCTGGAAATCACCTCATCCTGCATGTTCAATTCAATCTTACCGTCTTTTACGAGATAGGATACAAGATTGTACATATTGTTGGAGAACATCCAAGTGGAAGAAGTAGGCAGTTCGCCGGGGATATTCTTGATGCCGATCAAGGTTACACCGTGCTTTACTTCGATACTTCCCTTCGGTGTAATCTCGCAGTTACCGCCTTGGTCAATAGCGATATCCACGATTACGGAACCTTTCTTCATGCCCTTCACGGTATCTTCGGTGATAATCACAGGAGCCAGTTCGCCGGGAACCAATACAGAGCAGAATACGATATCCATCTGTTGGATGGTTTCTTTGAGAAGTTCGCGCTCTTTCAGCAGAACATCAGCGGGAAGAGTCTTGGCATAGCCGCCCTCTCCTATAGCCAGTTCGGCAGGAACACCGGTATCGATCACCTTAGCACCAAGAGATGTGGCATTCTCGGCGGCCATCGGACGGATATCGGCAGCGTATGTGATAGCGCCCAAACGTTTTGCGGTAGCCAACGCCTGCAATCCGGCAACTCCGACACCGATCACCATCACTTTTGCAGCCTCGATTTTACCTACGGCTGTAAACATCTGAGGAATGAAGGAGGTCATATGGTCTGCGGCCATGATGATACCTTTGTATCCGGCACAGGTGGACATTGATGTCAGGGCGTCCATCGACTGAGCACGTGAGATACGGGGAATGCAGTCCAATGTGAAAGCGGTAACTCCTTGAGCGGTCATTTTCTTTACCATCTCATGATTGACGGGCGAAGCGGGGTGAATAAAGGTGATGAGGTACTGGCCCTTATGCATCAGATCAACCTCATGTTTTCCCAACTTCTCGTTGAACAGGGGTTCCTTCACCTTCAAGATAAGTTCGGCACGAGCATAGATGTCAGCGGCATCGGCGCACATTTCTGCGCCTGCTGCAGCATAATCCTCATCGTGATAGAGAGCGCCATCTCCTGCGTGGTTTTCAACTAAGACGGTGTAACCATCCTTTACAAACTTACCTACGGTTTCGGGGGTGCATGCTACGCGATTCTCGTCGTGCATGATTTCTTTTGGGATACCGATAATCATAAAGTTTTAGTATTTAATTAGTTAATTGGGAATGTTATTCCATTTTTTCATTTCCGACTGCAAAGATACAATAAAAAAATGAAATATGCAATAGTCTATGCATTTTTTTCATCACTTTTCCGCAAAATCCACCAAAATCATATCCCGATGACACATAAATCATTGAATAGGTTCACATTACGATTTCCACCGCAGGCACATACATCATACATAATACATCATACATAATACATATCTTAAAAATCGTATAGTTTTGCTGCCGTCTGCGTCAGCATAGGACCCGTATAGGGTTAGTATAGGATGCGTATAGGATGAGCGAAGGGGAAGCCGCCTGACGCACATATCCAAAATCTTAAAAATCGTACAGTTTCCATCTCTTGCCATATTTCGACCGGGGTCTCATCCGCCCGCCTTCCTCCTATGGACAAGGTCGATCCCTATAGGACCCGAGAGGTTTTGATAGTGGATGAAGCAGCATATAAGCCTATGAACGAGACTGTTTCAAGACCCTTAGAAAGGTTTGTTACATCTTTTTTTCTTCATCTCTCATTTCCCTACTTTCATCTTTCTACTTATAATATATTGATTACTAATTAATTAATAGATAATATAATAATAAGTATAAAGTAAAATGTTAAATGTTAAATGTTAAAAGTTTCCGAAATTGAAATTTTCGCGCGTACGCGTATACGCATATTTTTTAGGTCACATCAGCTTACCCGAAATGACACACGACAAATTGAAATTTGTAACATGTAACATTTAACACTTTTCCGGTCAGCCGTTCACACCAGCTTTCCTCTCCGGGTCCCTTACAACCACAGCATGTATTCGTCAATTGAAAAAAAATGAAAACATATTTGCATATATCAATTATTTTTTTGCCTCACATAACTGATTGAAAATAATAACAATAACGTTTTGCAATCGATATTACCAATAATAAAATCGAAAAATAATACAGAAAAAATTTGCACAGTTCGCACATTTGCAGTACTTTTGTGGCGTCAAACAAAAATTACAGGTTTCTGGAACATTAAGATTGACCCATAAATCGTTTATCGAAAAAACCGATAGTAATATCATTAAAACCTATATATTATGGAACTGAGGCAACTGAAGTATTTCGTCACCACGGCCGAGACTCTGAGTTTCTCGGATGCCGCCCGCAAACTGTTCATCTCACAGAGTACGCTTTCCCAACAGATCCGTCAGTTGGAGTCGGAACTCGGTACGGAACTTTTCAAACGCGATTCCCACAACGTAGCACTTACCGAAGCCGGCGACCGGCTGCTCCCGCTCGCGCGAACCGCTATATATGACGCGGATATATGCAAGACTCAGATGCTTGACCTGCAAGAGGAAGTCAGCGGAACACTCAACGTAGGACTTATTTATTCGTTCAGCCACTTCTTTGTCGAACCCATGCGCCGGTTTCTGCTCCAGTACCGAAACGTAAAACTCAACATCTATTATACCAATTCGCGCAAACTGCTGGATCTGCTCCGTCGCCGCAAGATAGATTTCGCCTTGGCTTTCCGAACCGGTAACGGTTTTGACGACGTGGAGTCGCAAGTCCTTTTCAAGGATACACTATGCGCTGTAGTACGCAAAGACCATGTTTTGGCCGACAAGAAAAAAATCACGTTGGAGGAGCTGCAAGGATACGGTATCGTGATGCCTGCCTGCGGTATGCAGTCGCGACTCATGTTGGACGAATACCTGAGCCTTAGCAACGCCAATTTGAAAGTAAGGATTGAACTCAACGATGCCAACCTGATGGTCAACCTGATCAGCAACAGCGCCTTGCTTGTGGGACTGCTTACCGCCGACACGGTGAGCCATCATCCCGACCTGCGCGCCATTCCTCTGGATGTACCCGACAATGCCATCTACGGATGTCTGCATGTGCTTAAAGACGCCTATGTCAAGCGCAGCGCAAGGATTCTAATGGATATGATAGAAGAAAAATTGGCTAAAACAGAATAGAATCCGGTTGCCATTAAACCACCTTGACTAATCGGGATGACAGGACATCCCGAATGGCCGGTTCCGTAAAATCTCCCGCCTTTACGGGGCTGACCGAAAAAAATCAATAAATAAACTAACTAACAAACTTAACTACTATGGAAACAAAATTCTATGTATGCCCTATTTGCGGCAATGTCATTGTCAAATGCGTCGATTCCGGTGTAACGCCCGTCTGCTGTGGCCGAACCATGCAGCTTCTTACGCCCAACACCACCGACGGAGCTCAGGAGAAACACCTGCCGGAAATCACCCGGGTGGATGAATGTACGCTCAAAGTACAGGTCGGTTCTCAACCTCATCCCATGACGCCCGAACATCACATCCGGTTCATTTACCTGGAGACAAAATGCGGAGGGCAGATCAAATGGCTCGATCCCGCCCAACCTGCTGTAACCTGCTTCTGCACCTGCAAAGAGCCACCTACCGCTGTCTACGCCTACTGCAATCTGCACGGGCTATAGAAGACTGTTCCTGCCGCTCAGCCAAAGTCCGATTGCTGTATCCGTAAATGATTCTTTTAGCGGGACTCCCCACTCTGTTCCCGTGCAGCGGAAGGAGTCCCGTCTGCAATAGATTTACATTACACAACAACAACCAATCTCCTTAACAAACAAAACCTGCCTTATGAAAAAAATGTTCTTCGCTACTATCTGTAGCCTTTTCGCTCCGCTTTTCTCCTGCTCTAGGGAGATGCCCGTCAACAACACGCCCGTAGTATCGCTCGACCTGCAACGCTACCTCGGCCAATGGTTTGAAATTGCCCGCTACAACCACCATTTCGAGAAGGGGCTGACCAATTCCACCGCCGCGTATTCTCTTACACAAGATGGCACGGTAAAAGTGGTGAACGGCGGCTATCGCGACAATCAATATCACGAAGCTGTCGGCAAGGCAAAAACCACCAACCTGCCCGGACTGCTGCAAGTTTCGTTCTTCGGACCGTTCTATTCCGACTACCGGGTGATGTATATCGATAGCGACTACACCTATGCGCTGGTCGGTTCCAAGAGCAGCAAGTATCTCTGGATTCTTTCGCGTTTTCCGGTTTTGCCTGAAGGGGCCGAGCAATTGCTGCTCAACGAGGCCAAAAACCGCGGTTACGACACTTCTTCGCTCATTTGGGTGGATCAGTCGCGCCACATGGATGGGGCCGAATGACGGACCGCCGTCTGCCGTACACTCGCGATACATTTGTATTACACAAATTCAATTACCGTTTAACTTGAAAATTTTACAACTATGATTTCCGTTAATTTACAAAAAGCCATCAATTCCCAAATCAATGCGGAGCTCTGGTCCGCCTATCTTTACCTGAGCATGTCTATGGATGCAGAGACTAAAGGACTGCACGGAGTAGCCAACTGGTTTTATATCCAATGGTTGGAGGAACAGGACCATGCACGTATCTTCCAGAAGTACCTGCATTCGCAGGACGTTCCCGTCATCCTGCAGCCCATAGCAGCCGTACCTACCGGCTGGGATTCGCATCTTCAGCTCTTCCTGGACGCATTGGACCATGAAAAGGAAGTTACCGCCATGATTGGCACTTTGGCCGAGGAGGCTTATCGGGAAAAGGATTTCGCCACGCTGGGCTGTCTGCGATGGTTTGTGGACGAACAAGTGGAGGAGGAGCAGTCGGTTCGTGACATCCTGGATACGCTCCGGTTGATTGGTGACGACTCCTACGGGCTCTATCAGATCGACAGTCAGTTAGGCAAACGCACCTACAAGAAGCACGACACGCTGTAAGTTCCCACCACCAGTTCGCTGCGCCCGTTATATCAGGCTACGGCAGCATACAAAGCAGACGTCTCGCCAACGGCTTTGAGAGGGCCTCCGGTTGAGGTCTGACATAATCAAATCGCACATTTGTAAGCACCCACTTGCATTTGTGCGATTTTTTCAGTATTTTATGATATATGATAAAATAAGGAACATAGAGTACAATCAAAAGTATCGCATTCATTAATTTTTGCTAAAACAATAGAGCCTTTTTGGTCATGTCAAATATTTATAGTAATTTTGCATATTTATATTAGAAAAATCGTCAACAATTCAAAAAACAAGAGATCTATATTAAAAAACTTCTATTCCTTTTTGCCGTATTATGCTCTACTGCTTTCTTTGTCAACAATATCATCACTTACACGGCAGATACCATACTTCCGGAAGCAACTGATACTTACCATTCCGGTTGATACACCGACTCATATATCCTATGTGGCGGCATCACCTATACTACACAAGCAATACGCCCGGAAAAAGCAGTTTCTCTTCTTACGACGGAAACGTTTTCGCACGAATCTTAGAACACATAACCACAAAAAGCACTACATATTATGATAATTTGTTTAGGCATTTTGGCATTCCTGTTCCTCAATTGGGGAGGTGAGGATGATGCGATTACTATCTGCGCCATTATTGGTGCGATTTTGGCGATTCCCGGAGGTATATTGGGTGCGCTCTGCGAAACTTTCTTTGGATTTTCGGTTGCAGGACTGGTCAATTCCACCATCGGCAACATCCTATCCACTGCTGTCGGGCGTTTCTTTGTCAACGCCTTCCGCTTTTTCCTTTTGCCCTTTATCGTGGCCTGCCTGATATTGATGTTCTTCTGACACGGATATTAGTCCCCTAAAATTCCGGATTCTTGTAAGAAAAAAAGAACTTTTATAAACCACCTTATAATTGATAAAATGAGAAGAATATCTGGTTGTTTGCTTTTGTCAGTCCTATGTATTGGACTTTTTGCGGAAAACTCCAAATTAAGTCCGGCCACACAACTATATTTGTCCCAGAAATCGCTCCCGGAT
Source organism: Paludibacteraceae bacterium (assembly GCA_024399655.1). GTDB lineage: Bacteria > Bacteroidota > Bacteroidia > Bacteroidales > Paludibacteraceae > Colicola. Next base: position 26,288 of record JAKSNP010000012.1, read on the forward strand.
ACGTATAAACAGGCTCAAAACAACGCAAAAGAGGCAAAATCGGTTGAAGTGATTATCACGATGAATACCAACGAAAACGAATGCCTCGTCGAGATGGGATTTACTGTTCTTGCTCAAGCAGGCGATATGTTGGTGGCATCTGTTCCCGCCAATAAGTTAGAAGAACTGAGCGACAATGAGGCGGTAAAATACATCAGCATCTCCGAGCCGGTGCAACTTTGTACCGACAAAGCACGAGCTGCCACTCATATTGACGAACTCCATCGGGCTACTAATCTTCCCCGGGAATACACGGGAAAAGGCGTGATAGTAGGCGTGGTGGACAACGGAATAGATTTTCAGCATATCGCCTTTCGCGATAATGCAGGTATTTCGCGCATCAAAGCGGCTTTGACGATGAAAATGGATTCCACCAATCAAGAGCATTATCACACCTATCTGCTCCCTGACGAAATTGCCAATCTCACCACTGTCGCCTCAGATGCCACTCACGGAACACATACTGCCAATATTGCTGCAGGTGGTTTCATGAATAACGTCTATTATGGTGTAGCACCGGAGGCTGATTTGGTACTTTGTGATTTGATTAATCCTTCTACCACGGCTATTTGCCGCAGTATTGATTTTATTGCTCATTTTGCCGATAGCGTTAATATGCCGGCGGTTGTCAATCTTAGTTTAGGAACGCTGAACGGACCGCATGACGGTACTGGCGATGTGGAAAGATTCTGCTCGGAAATAACAAAGGAATTTCCTCATTGTATCATATGCTTCTCTGCAGGAAATGAAGGAGGGAAAAACATCTCTACACGCATCACATTTACCAATGACGGCGACTCTGTTCCCCAAGCACAGATGCTGATTTCTAATCCCAACGAAGCTCCGATAAATTTTGGTGGCGGCATGAGCATCTGGTCTTCCGATTCTACTGATTTTGGTGTGCAGCTTTTCCTATATCAGACCGAAAATGATTCTACTGTATGGGAATCGGAAATTTATTATTCAACCGACCTGTCCGAAATTGTTTATGCCGAAGTGGCAGATACCTTGGCTCCTCAGATAGGCATCGGCATCGCTGCGATGGCTATTCTTTCCACCATCAATCCTGTCACGCATCGGTATGGCGTTTCTATCTCGCCATTTATTACGGGCAATCGATTGTTAGGACTCCGACTCTATGGCAGAAAGTCTCAGAAAGTCAGCCTGTTTGCGGCTAATATCATGTACGAACTATATGCCCCCAATAATCACTTTGCCGCTATCGACAACTACTATATCAGTAATTCGTTTGCTTGTAATCATGACGTTATTTCCGTGGGCTCGTATAATACGCGCGTAGGTTATGCCAATTTGCTCGGAGACACGGTTTCTTATCTTTTCAAGGGAGATGTGGATAGAGATCAATTCCCGATAGGAAATATTTCGCCATTCTCATCGTATGGGCATGATGAAGCAGGCAACACCTATCCGTTTGTTGCTGCTCCGGGTTGCGAGATCATATCGGCTTTCAGTCTGCCATATATCTATTATCAAGAAGACGACACAACCATCCTCTATGATCGCTATTCGGTTATGGCTGTCGAACAGATCACCTCCACCAACGACACTTGTTATTGGAGTTCGTTGGCCGGCACTTCCATGTCATGCCCGGTAGTGGTGGGAACTATAGCCCTGTGGCTTCAAGCTGATCCGGATCTCACACTTGATGAGATCAAGTCACTTATTCGCGAAACGGCCGACAAAGACGACTTTACTGCAGCCAACTCGATCGCATTCGGAGAGGGAAAGATAAATGCTTTGTCGGGCATTCAGAAGATACTTGCCGCCACATCTGTGTCAACTCCACGAGAGGATAATAATCTTATTCGCAAGTACATCGTCAATGGTGAAATCATTATCGAGAAAAACGGCAACCGCTATAATCTATTAGGCATAAAAAAATAGCAAAGAATAAATTTGAAAAAAGAAGCACGCCTCGGAAGTTTCGGATAAACACTCTTCTGGGCACTTTATTCCACTGAAGTCCATTGTATACAAGGGGCATCAAATAGAAAAAAAAAGAAAACGCACTTGCAAGCAGACTTGCAGATGCGTTTCTTTTTTTTCTTTGCGGAGGACAGGACACCTATACCCTATTGGTTGTCATTCATTTCTCCACCGGAATCATAAATATTGACATTCGGACGAGAAATTCAGACTTCAAATTTGCCAAGAACCGGATATCTATACCATCTTATACCTGAAAAATTGAAGAAATCTTCACCAAAAGTGCAAACCTGTCCCTTAGGGCCTATTGCGCATATCAAAAAATAGTCGTATTTTTGCCGCAGTTTTCGAAAACGACAAAAGTATGAATCAACAAAAATTAAAAATCGGAGATTTCGCAAAGTTATGCGGCGTTACGGTAAAAACCTTGCGACATTATGAAAAATTAGGCATTTTGATACCCAAACAAGTAGATCGCTATTCCGGTTATCGCTACTATTCAGTTGGCCAAATGCAAAAAATGGCTATGATTCGTCAGTTTCAGGCTCTGGGGCTGTCCTTAGGCGAGATTGCAGCCCTTTATCAAAAAGAAGCGCATTACCCTAATCAAGATGTTATTGCCATAAAAATGTCAGAAACGCAAGCGCAAATCGATCAATTGCAAACTCGTCTCCAACAATTGCAGGCGATGTTGAAATCTCGTAAACAAATTGAAGAAATGGAAGGAATTACAATTCAAAGTCTGCCCGCTTGTATAGTTGCAAGTTATCAGGGTGTTATCAAAAACTATGGAGAACTGGGACTGCTTTGCTGCAATGTAATTGGTCCGGAAATGGCGCGTTTAGGTTGCGAATGTCCCGAACCCGGTTATTGTTTTACACGAGAACTGAATAAAGAACATTCACAAGAAAACATTTCGATAGAGTATTGTGAGATGGTGAAAGAAGCCAAACGAGATTCAGATTTGATTCATTTTTATCATCTGGATGCCGTTGAAACAGCTATTTGCTATAAACATTATGGCCCGTATGAAGGCTTGTATGATAGTTATTCCAACTTGATTGCTTTTGCAGAAAAAGAAGGTTATCTGGTGATTGATACTCCGCGGGCCGTTTACGTAGACGGGATATGGAATCAAGAAGATTCTGCCAAGTGGCTTACCATAATTCAATTGCCGGTCACTCGATAAAACGGCGCATTACTTTGTCATAAACGGAGATTTCCGCGTAATTTCCATTTATGGCGAAGGCATCCTCTACATACTAAAAAAAGCCGATGACAAGTAAACTTGCATCGTGCTTTTTCTTTTTTACCTTGCGGAGAAAGGGGGACCTATACTCTAGTTGTTGTCATTCCTTTCTAATCCGCTTA
>JAKSNP010000013.1 GCA_024399655.1 Paludibacteraceae bacterium
ACTCGGGACCTCATCCTTACCAAGGATGCGCTCTACCACTGAGCTAAAGCAGCAGATCCCGGAAATACGGGCTATAAATAAATTGGAGCGGAAAACGGGACTCAAACCCGCGACCCCCAGCTTGGAAGGCTAGTGCTCTATCGACTGAGCTATTCCCGCGGGAATAAGTGTTATTGTGGGTGCGGATGGATTCGAACCACCGAAGTCGAGAGACAGCAGATTTACAGTCTGCCCCATTTGGCCACTCTGGAACACACCCGAGATTCAAAGATCAATTGAGCCTCTAGTCGGACTCGAACCAACGACCGCTGGATTACAAATCTAGTGCTCTACCAACTGAGCTATAGAGGCAATTTGATGACCATCCGGTCGAAATCGGGTGCAAAGGTACTGCTTTTTTTTGAACTGACAAAATATTTCGCAAAAAAAAATGTATTTTTCGTTATTTTTTTAGTAAAGAGGCTGAAAAACCGAAGGAAAATGCGGCAAAAAAGGCCACAAACAGCATAATTGAGCCATCGCAATCAATGAAGTCACCGCCGTTTTTCCCATTTTCGTTGTCACAAAGAAGTTCTCCCCCACTCCATAATAAGTATTCATGTCCGGTCCGTTCTTCCTCAGACCATCGCTTTCCCTATTATATATATAAGGTATAATCAAGGGGAGTCGTATAAAGAAGAACCGGTATTCTACCAAATGTCAAACGGAGAAGTACCACTAACAGTAGCAACCGGGAAAGTAGGAATAACGGTTTACTCTCGATTAGGTCTCGATAAAAGTTTTAAAGAAATCGGAAAAAAGTCGGATGAGAAAAGCAGAAATGGAGACATTCGGATTTCGCCGAATTTAGACCTTTTGCCATATTTCATAAGAAAGAAAAGGCTTTCATTGTCCAAAAGTACATACTATCCCCATCCGTAACAAGAAAAACAAATCCGCCCGACAAGCGGGCGGATTGCGACGATGAGTTTATTTGTCTTTCGTTTTTTCGATTTGACGATCGATAGCCTCAAGTGCCACATCCAGTCCCTGTTCGAAAGTATCGCAGGTTTTTTCGGCGAACATCTCCGGTCCGTTGCCGATGACACGGATTTGAGTCTGTTTGTTTAGATTGGTTTCGGGCTTAACGACAGTCAGTCGGATTTCCATTTCTGCACCGGGGTTGTTAAGAATTTTCTCATAACGAGCCGTTTTCTTGGTGATGTACTTTTCGAGTCGCTCAGCAATCTCGAAGTTAACAGGATTTACTGTCAGTTTCATAATTACTCCTTTCTTTTATGCGCTCTTGGATGAGCCGCATTATATGTTCGTTTAATTTGTTCGAAGGTTGTATGCGTATAAATTTGAGTAGCTGCGAGTGAAGTATGTCCGAGCAAAGTCTGTATGGATCTTATATCTGCTCCATTGTCAAGCATGGCAGTAGCGAATGTATGTCTCAGCACATGCGGACTATGTTTTTTCAGGGTTGACACCTCTCCCATTCGCGAGTTAACTATTCTATAAAGTTTGGATGTTGACAACGGTTGGAGTTTATTAATAAAAAACGAAACAAAAAACGGGTCATTCACGCCGGAAGTATCGTATCCGTTCTCAGCAGCCGTCTGGTCACGAACCTGAATATAAAGTTGAATCTGTTCTGCGATCTTCTGTCCGATCGGAAGAATACGCTCTTTTCTTCTTTTACCGAAAACACGTATTTGAGCCGCAGCAAGATCAACATTTCCGTTGGTAAGATTAAGCAGTTCGGCCCGACGCATTCCGGTCTGATACAGCATCTCGATAATCAGGCAATCCCTGATGGAAAGAAAATCATCGGCGCAATCGTCGTATTTGGTCACGCTCTTCATTTCGGAGGGTTTGAAGAAGACCGGAAGGGGATGTTTCACTTTGGGTGCAGTCACCTTGTTAGTTATATCCACTTTGACCGCTCCGACCCGGAGCAAGAAGCGATAGAAGGACTTGATGGTGGACAATTTCTGTTTGACCGACCTCTGAGCCTGCTTCTGTTCGTCCAGCAGACATATGATCCATTGTTTTACATCGTCGGCATCTACCATTGCGGGATCATACAGTTCGGGAGACACGGCGAGAAATTTACAAAACTCGTAGAGGTTGTTACGATAGGATTCAACCGTCCTGGGCGAATAATGTTTTTCTACCGCCAGATATTCCAAGAAATGCGCAATCATCAATGCCAAGCCATTTAAATTTCCTTGCCTACCGTCGAATTGGATTCGAATGGGAACAAGCCGAACAATTCAGCATCAATACGATCGGTAATATAACGGAAGTCTTCGGGATTTTGAGCGAATTTGATATGATCGCCGTCAATAATAAGCAATTTCCCTTTATAATCGGCGATCCAGTTCTCATAAAGTTCGTTCAATCCCTGAAGATAATCGATACGCATACCTGCCTCGTAAGCGCGCCCTCGTTTTTGGATTTGTGCCACGAGGTTGGGGATAGTGGAACGTATGTATATCATCAGATCAGGCATTTTTACGAGCGACATCATCAGATTGAAGAGATCGGTATAATTTTCGAAATCCCTATCCGACATAAAGCCCTGACGATGCAAGTTGGGCGCAAAAATCCGCGCATCCTCATAAATGGTACGGTCTTGGATGATATATTCATTGGAATTGGCGATATCCACCACATCCTTGAAACGCTTGTTGAGGAAATAGATTTGAAGATTGAACGACCATCTGCTCATATCTCCATAAAAATCCTCCAAATAGGGGTTGAAGTCAACAGATTCGAAACGAGGAGTCCAACCATAATGTTTAGCCAACATATTCGTCAGCGTGGTTTTACCACAACCGATATTTCCGGCAATTGCTATATGCATAATCAATCAATTAAATATTCTAAAAAAAGCATTATGTCAATTCCAATTATCCTCGCTGAACAAGCCGAACAGCTGGGCATCTATTTTATTGACAATCAATCGAAAGTCTTCAGGCCGATGTTCAAAATCGAGGTCATCAGATTCAATTGTCAAGACCCGTCCTTCATACTGATGAAAGATAAAATCCTCGTAGCGGTCATTCAAGTCCTTAAGATAGTCGATTTGAAGCGATTTTTCATATTCCCGTCCCCTTTTCTGGATTTGAGCGACAAGAGCCGGAACCGATTTGCGAAGATAAATCATCAGATCGGGAAGCCTCATCATCCGTTTCATCAAGTCGAAAAGCTCCATATAAGTCTGATAATCCCGTTTCGACAGGTCACCACGTCGGTAGTTGTTGGTAACAAAGACATGGACCCCTTCAAAAATACTGCGATCCTGGACTATAGTATGCGTAGCCTGCTGGACACAGAGCATATCGCGAAACCTCTCTTTAAGGAAATAGGTTTCCAGACAGAACGACCATCGTTTGATATCGTTATAATAATCTTCCAAATACGGATTGAAGCCGACGCTTTCAAAACGCGGTTCCCACCCGTAATACTTCGCCAACATTTTAGTCAACGTAGTTTTACCTGCCCCAATATTTCCAGCAATAGCTATATACATTCACCTGCGCCGGTTCTTCAACCGACCAATTTAAAATTCGGTGCAAAGATACGAAAAAAAATCCACATATCCAAACAGATGGCAAAAAAACATCAACATAAAACCCGAAGTGGACAAAAAAGCGCAAAAAACAGGACAGTTATTTGCATATATCAAGAAATTGTCGTACCTTTGCACGCTAGTTTGCGCACATACACCTACGCGCGCTCGCCTACACACATTATGATAGAATATATAAAAGGACAAGTAACGGAATTAAACCCCGCTTTCGCCACGCTTGAAGCAGCGGGTGTAGGTTATGAAATCAACATTTCATTGCCCACCTACTCCGAATTGATGGACAAACAGGAAGCCAAATTATATACGGAAGAAATCATCCGTGAGGACACTCATCAGCTGTTCGGATTCGGCAGCAAGAGCGAGCGCGAAATATTCAGGTTGCTCATCACAGTAAGCGGCATTGGAGCCAACACAGCCCGCATGATCATGTCGGCATATACGGCTTGTGAATTGCGACAGATTATTGCTACCGGAAACGCTCGCGCATTGGGTCAGGTAAAAGGTCTGGGTCCGAAAACAGCTCAACGCATAATAGTGGATTTGAAAGACAAAATTCTAAAAGTGACGTTGGAAAGCGGTCCGGATATAGCTACCGCAGGTACGGAATTATTCCCGACAGAAAGCAGTCCTGTTAAGGAAGAAGCGTTAAGTGCCTTGACCATGTTGGGCTTTGCAGCCGCAGCCAGCGGAAAAGTGATTGACAAAATACTGAAAGAAGACCCACGAGCCAGTGTTGAGGCCGTCATCAAACAAGCGTTGAAAATGCTATAAGCATATAGATGAAGAAACTAAGTAGAATCATACTCTTTCTGCTGTTTCCCTTGCTGCTAACGGCACAAGAAGTGGAACAGATAGAGACATCAGTGGAATACGACCCGCTGACGGGATTCTATGTGCTACATAGCAAAGTGGGCGATATCGATATTGAAACACCCTATTGGATGTCACCCGAAGAATACAAAAACTACTCGGAACAAAAGTTGATGCATGCCTATTGGCAAGAAAAGCTAAGCGAAGTAGAACACGACAACGAGAAGAAATTCGATATAACCGATATGAAATTCAATATCGGTCCGGCCGACAAGATTTTCGGTCCCGGCGGTGTTCAACTTCATATGCAAGGTTCAGCCGAATTGATGTTCGGATTCAAGCATCAGTTTGTAGACAACCCGTCGTTGACCGAACAAAGTCGCAACAACAACATGCTGGACTTTGACGAAAAGATACAGGTGAATGTGCAAGGAAGTGTGGGTGACAAATTGAAATTCAATCTCAATTACAACACAGAGGCCAGTTTCTCCTTCGATCAACAAAACATCAAATTGGGCTATAAAGGACAGGAAGACGATATCATCCAATCCATAGAGGCCGGAAATGTCAGTCTGGATTTGAATTCATCGTTGATTAGAGGAAGTCAGGCGCTGTTCGGAGTGAAAGCCGATATGAAATTCGGCAAATTGAGAGTCCAAGGCCTTATTTCACAACAGAACAGCGAAGCACAGGCCGTAAGTTCGGAAGGCGGTGCTCAGATGACCAAATTTGAAGTGGATGTGGACAATTATGACGAGAACAAGCACTTCTTCCTCAGTTATTATTTCCGCGACCATTATGAACAATCGATGAAATCGTTGCCTTATATTGCAGGCGGAATCACCATCAATCGAATTGAGGTTTGGGTGACCAACAAACGCGGCAACTATGATCAGGCACGTAATATCGTCGCATTCTCCGACCTTGGAGAAGAGAATCCCTCACACATCAAGAACACTTCCACCTTTATCGCTAACGGATACAACACGCCCGATAACCGCGCCAACCAATTGTATTCGTATTTGAAAGATGTGCCGGAAATACGTGACGTGCAACAAGTGAACGCCTACCTGCAAAGCAAAGAGGCCGAATGGAACATCATAGGCGGCGAAGATTACGAAAAGATAGAATCGGCCCGTCTGCTCAATACGGGTGAGTACACCCTGAACAGCACTTTGGGCTATATCACGCTCCGTACAGCGCTCAATCAGGACGAAGTTCTGGCTGTGGCATACGAATACACCTATGCGGGACAGGTATATCAAGTGGGGGAATTCTCCACCGACCGGGTGGATACCGCCTCTACCGCCATTCCGGAAGCCACATCCAGCACAACCAATTCCAGATACAACACAAGCAAAGCCCCCACTCTTATTTTGAAAATGCTGAAGGGCAGCAACAATTCTCCTCACAACTATAATCCAAGCCGCCCGAATGACAAATACGGTACCTGGGACCTGATGATGAAAAACATCTACTCGATCGGGGCCAGCACGATGACTGCGGATAAATTCGAATTGTATGTGATGTATCGCAACGATTCAGTAGGAACAGAATTACAATATCTGCCCGAAGGTCCGATAAAAGGCAAGCAGTTGCTTCGCGTGATGAATCTGGACCGGCTGGATTCGAAAAACAACCCATCGGCAGACGGACGATTCGACTATGTAGAAGGCTATACGGTGATATCATCCACCGGCCGCATCATCTTCCCTGTTTTGGAGCCGTTCGGCAGCCATCTGGCCGGGCAGTTGGGCAACGACCCGGATTTGGTTAAGAAATACTGCTTCCAGGAATTGTATGATTCGACTTTAGTCAATGCTCAAGAGATGAGCGAAAAGAACAAATTCAAGTTGAAGGGAAAATACAAAGGCACCAACGGAAGTGAAATTCGACTGAATGCCATGAATGTGCCACGAGGGAGCGTAACCGTAACGGCCGGCGGCGCCACTTTGACCGAAAATGTTGACTATACGGTTGACTATGCCATGGGTATAGTTACCATTCTCAATCAGTCCATTTTGGAATCCGGAACGAATGTGGATGTGAAATTGGAAAGCCAAACCATGCCCAACATGCAACGCAAAGGTTTGTATGCCGCTCACTTGGAATATCAATTCAACAAAGACTTCATGATCGGAGGTACACTCATGTACCTGCATGAAAAACCACTTACCACCAAAGTCAATTCCGGAAGCGAACCTATCAGCAATACTATCTGGGGTGCCAATTTAAGCTACCGTACCGAAATGCAATGGCTGAGCAACGCATTGGACAAGATACCTTGGATCAACGCGACTGCCCCTTCCACATTCCAGGTGAATGCCGAATTTGCTCATCTCATTCCCGGGCACACGAAAGAAGTAGGTAATGCAGGAACAGCCTATATCGATGATTTTGAAGCCACCAAAACCGCTATCGATGTACATTACCCCAGTTATTGGCAACTGTGCTCCACTCCATCCGACCCGTCTTATTCCGGAAATGACCGCCCGTATCTAAAAGAAGGACAATTGAGTAACGATCTCCACTACAACGACCACAGAGCTTTATTGAGCTGGTATATCGTGGATCCCATTTTCGGCAACCCTCAAAGCAACACTCCCAAACATATAAAAGATGACCCTGACCAGATGTCAGATCATCGGACACGTATCGTTAACGAACAAGAAATCTATCCCAATCGTCAACCTCTTGCCAACGTCAACCCCGGATTGAGTGTCCTGAATATCAGTTTCTATCCTCAGGAACGCGGTCCGTACAATTTGGATTCTGACCAATTGAGATACAACAATAAAGGTGAATTCGTTGATCCGAAGAAGAACTGGGGTGGTATGATGCGCAGATTGGACAATACCGATTTTGAAAAAGCCAATATCGAATACATCGAATTCTGGATGATGGATCCCACGCTGACCAATCCCGACGGATTGAGCGGCGGTGACCTTTATATAGATTTGGGCGATATCAGCGAGGATATCCTGCGTGACGGCAAGAAGAGTTTTGAACACGGTCTGCCGGTTACCGACGATGACAACATGACAGAGACCACCGTTTGGGGACGTGTTCCCAAAACCACCTCTACAACCATCGCCTTCTCCAACGAAGCCGGCGTGCGCGAAAGACAAGATGTAGGACTCAACGGATTGAGTACGGAGCAGGAATTCCTTTTTGAATATAACGGAAGCAAACCTTATGCAGACTATGTCGCTATGATGAAAAATATCGTCACCGACCCGACGACAGTTAACAAATGGAATGCAGACCCCTTCTCCCCGTTCAACGATCCCGGCGGTGACAATTTCCACTATTACAGAGGCGCGGATTTCGACAGCGAACAGAAATCCATATTGGAGCGATACAAACATTACAACGGTACAGAAGGCAACTCTCCGGAATCTGACAACAGCGTTGATTACGGACGCGCTTCCACACTGACTCCGGATATTGAAGATATCAACCAAGACAACACCTTGAACGAATATGAGAAATACTACGAATATCATATCTCGCTCGATCCGACGCAACTGCAGGTTGGTAATCAGCATATAGCCGATATCCTGGAGACACAGGTGCTGCTTAAAAACGGACAAACCGTTCCAGTCAAATGGTATCAGTTCAAAATTCCGTTAAAAGGGGATTCCGTCAAGAAAGTGGGTAGCATACGCAACTTCAAATCTATACGCTTCATGCGTCTATATATGAGCGGTTGCGAAAAAGAGACCCATTTGAGATTGGCTACATTGGATCTTGTCCGTGGTGAATGGCGCAATTATACGAAAGGCCTGTTCAAAGATGAAAACACAGGGAAATACAATGCTGAATCACCGGTCAGCAATACCCTGTTGGATGTTCAGGCCGTCAGCATAGAAGAAAACGGAGCCCGCACGCCGATCAACTATGTCCTTCCTCCCGGAATTGACCGTCAAACGGATCCCGGACAATCACAAGCCATTCCGATGAACGAACAATCGATGGTGATGCGCGTACACAACCTTCTGTATAATGATGCCAAAGCCGTATACAAGAACACCACTTTCGATATGCGCAACTACAAACGATTGAAGATGTTTGTCCATTGCGAAGCATTGGAAACTGACGCTGAGGAGAATCGCATACAAGATGGTGACCTGAGTTGCTTCATCCGTCTGGGAAGCGACATGGTAAACAATTATTACGAATACGAAATTCCTTTGCAACTGACTCCCTACCGGATTTATAACGACCGAAGCGATGCCGACAGAATGGCGGTATGGCCCGAGGCCAACATGTTTGATGTAGCATTGTCCGCATTGACCGACGCAAAGAGCGAGCGAAACAAAGCGAAACGGGCCGGCTCCACTACAGTAGGCAATACGATTCCCTATGTAGTATATGATATCGACAACGGACACCCCGAAAATAAGATAACCGTATTAGGAAACCCCACCCTGGAAGAAGTGGATCACATCATGATTGGTGTACGCAACCGAAGCAATCACAATGCTGGCGGCGTGAACGGCGAAGTATGGGTTAACGAATTGCGATTAAGCGAGTACAACGAAGACGGCGGTGTAGCCGCTATGGCCAATATCGCTCTTGGAGTCAGCGATATCGCTCAAGTGAATGTGGCCGGACATTTGGAAACGGCAGGATACGGAAGTATTGAAAGCAATGTCCTGAGCAGGAATATGGAAGATTATTACCAGGTGGCCGTATCGGCTGCATTGGAAATGGGTAGGCTATTCCCCGAACAAGCCAAACTTCAAATTCCCCTTTATGCCAGCTATACCAATACCACCAACGCACCTAAATTCGACCCGCTTGATACGGATGTTGAACTCAAGAAAAGTTTGGATACATACGACAACGAGCAGGAAAAAGATTCGATAAAAACCATGTCGAATACGGTGACCGAAGCGACAAGCTTCTCACTCACGAACATGAAAGTGGATATCCACTCCAAGAAGAAAGATATGTTCTACGACCCATGCAATTTCTCGATTTCGGCATCCTACAACGAGCAAAAAGAGCGGTCTCCGGAATTGGAAATGGATAGAAGCACCGAGCATAGAGGTTCGTTCCAATATTCCTACGATTTCAATCCCCAACCATGGGAACCGTTCAAGAAAGTGAAGAAAGTAAGCAAGATAAAAGCGCTCAGCGAGATGAATTTCTACTACTTGCCACAATCCTGGGCGTTCAACACCAACATGCAACGAACATTCTCGCACCTGAAGATGCGTAATTTCAACACAGCCGATACAGAAGAAGGAGCGGGAACCAATCAAATGGATCTGACTTTCTCGAAAGACTTCACTTGGGATAGAAATTTCGATTTCAAATACAACCTGACCAAAAACATGAAGTTCACCTTCCAAACGGCGATGAATTCCACCGTATACGAAGGTTATTATACACCGGAAATTATAAAAGACTATAATTTCACCAACGACCTGTATGAGGCATGGAAAGATACTATCAAACAAAACATGAAAACTTGGGGTACTCCTTACACCTATTCACAAGTTTTCACCGCTTCATGGAATGTACCGTTCAATAGAATTCCTTATTTGGACTGCATTACCGGCAATGCATCCTACAATGCCACCTACACTTGGAATCGCACGATGCAGCAGGCATCCGACAATCAGGATAATTTAGGAAATACGATCAGCAGCACGCGTGCATGGCAAGCCGACGGTCAGATCAACTTCGAATCGCTTTACAGCAAATCTAAATACTGGAAGGATTTGAACCAACGATTCTCCGGAAAACGGAAGACCAAACCGTTCAAAGCCAAGAATTATGCACAGACACTTGATTTGAAAGCCGGACAAGCTGCCGAAATCACCCACCGATTGAATTCCGAGACGCTGGATGTTAGCATCACCACTTCCGACGGAAAGGTAATCCCCTGTAAATTCACCACCGACGGCACTACCAAAATCAGAGTAACCGTCAAAGAAGATGTTCACAACGCATCCGTATCGGTAGTTACCCGCGACCCGAACAAACGAACTCCGGCTCAATTGACCGGTGATGTATTTGCTTATTTCGGGACGATGCTTCGCCGTGTACAAGTCACCTATCGCAACACCAATTCCACTACAGTTCCCGGATTTGCGCCACAAGCGGGATTTATGGGACAACAACGCATTGACAATTGCTACGCACCGGGATTCAGTTTCGCGTTCGGAGCATTCGACGATTCGTTCGTCGAAAAAGCAAAAGAACACGGATGGCTGAGCACCAGCGATTCTATCGTACAACCCGCTATCATAGCCAAGACAAGCGACTTCGACTATAAACTTACCCTTGAACCCTTCCCCGGTTTCAAAATACAAGTGAACGGCAAACGCTACGAAGCGCAATCCAATAGCATTATCTATAGTTACGATCAGATGCAGAACACTCAAACCGGCTCTTTCAACATAACACAAGTGGCTATCGGTACGGCTTTCGACAAGATTGGCGGTGCTGACAAAAACTTCAATTCCGAAAATTTCAACACCTTCCTTGAAAACCGGGAATTGATGCGCAACCGCGTTCAAGACAGATATACAGATCTGACCTATCCCAATAGCACGGCCTTCGACGAATCCGTTCGCGGACAGAAATACAATATCGATAACGGTGCCGTAAGCCGCAATTCCGCTGATGTTTTGGTACCGGCATTCCTCGCCACCTATACCGGTCGTGACATCAATAAAATCAGTTTCAACCCGTTTATGAGTATTCTGCAAGCCCTGCCCAACTGGTCGGTCACTTTTGACGGGTTAGGCCGCCTGCCTTGGATTCGCGACCATTTCAAGTCTGTCAATCTAACTCATGCCTATACCTGCAAATATGCTATCGCTTCCTTCGGAACATATTCGACATGGGTGGGTGTCGACAACAAAGACCGTACCCTCGGATTTACGCGCGACGTGGTGAGCGGCAATCCTATCCCATCCGCTTCTTACGACATCGCTGCCGTCAATCTTACCGAAGCGTTCTCGCCTCTTATCGGATTGAACATGACCATGAAGAATTCCCTTCTTCTAAAAGTGGAATACAGAAAACAACGTAATTTGTCACTCAACGTTACCAGTGTCCAAATCACGGAAGGACATACCAACGAATTGGTCATCGGAGCTGGATATACCATCAAGAACCTGAATTTCACAGCCAAAGGGAAAGACGGCAAACAGAAGAAAGTAAGCAATGATCTGAAACTTAATGTTGATGTCTCTTATAAAAACATAATGACTTTGCTCCGTAAGGTGGAAGAGAACCTCACTCAAGCTTCCAGCGGCAATAAGGTCCTGGCAATCAAGTTGAGTGCGGATTATGTGCTCTCACAGAAAATCAATCTGCAGCTCTTCTATGATCACCAGGGAACTACTCCACTTATCTCAACCAGTTATCCCGTTAAAGCGGATAATGTAGGATTGAATGTCAAAATCATGCTGACTCGATAGGCAAAAAAATGAAAATCGGTATAATCGGTCCGGAGAGTACCGGAAAAAGCACGTTGGCGATAGCATTAGCCCGGGAGTTGAAGGCCCGGATGGAACCGGAATATGCTCGCGAATACGTCGAGCGGCTGAATCGTCCTTATACATTCAACGATGTATGTGCTATCGCATTACACCAGATAGCCGATCTTGCCACTACTGACGATAGCGAAATTACCGTTTTTGATACAGAACTGATTATTACCAAAGTATGGTTCCTGCGTAAATACGGAACCTGTCCTGAATGGATTGAAAAAGCCGTTCAACGCTATCCGATGGACATTTATCTGATTTGCGCACCTGATCTTCCGTGGCAACCGGATCCTGTCAGAGAAAATCCACATATCCGCAAAGAATTAATGGAGCAATATATCCATGAAGTCTCGCGCACGCGCGTTCCTAAATATATTATATCAGGAACTGATGCTGACATCCGACTGGCAAAAGCGCTAAAAGCATGCGAATTCTGCCTACAAGGCATGGCAAATACAGGAAATAACTGACAGATTGGGCTTGTTTGATTTAAACTTTTTGCCCTACAGAATAGCACTTTTCGTTATTAAGAGGGGTGTATAACGGGTTCGTAACGGGGATTCATAAGAGTGTTGCAAACCCTTGTCAAATACATTTACATCCTTTTTTTCAATTCACAAAACTGATTCCGGTGAGTTTCTACTCAGTATTTTTTAGAAGCAAACATTGAAATTCCCGCTAAAAGAGAGTCGGGAACTTCCGGGAAATTCCCGGAAATTCCCGACTTCCTTTTTGATATATCAGCATTCCCCGGAACTTATAAGCTACTGTATTACAGCAATTTATATCATTCGTACAATTATTCTGTTTTCACGCCACGGACACTTCTGATATGTCCGACAGATTCTCTTTCGGTAACTTCTCCAAATATACGACAATTCCTATATGGCGTCATTTTCATTCATGCCAATAGATATATTATTGTCAAAATACAACGGGATGAAATCGTTTCCATTTCGATTCCACCTGCTCTTCCCCAACACCACTAAAATTTAGTAATTCCTGGAAAAACCTGTTTACGGATAATGACTATTGCCGCTGTTGGAACAACAAGCGGAAAGCATCGGCCACCTTGCGTACAGGAAGTACTTGAATGGTCAATCCTTTGCGGTTGAACTGTTGATCATCAGGAATCATTATTGTCTTGAATCCTAATTTCTGAGCCTCCTGGATGCGCTGATCTATTCTGTTCACCGGACGGATTTCACCGGCCAGACCTACTTCACCTGCCAAACAGATACTCGTATCCAATGCGATATCCATATTTGATGACAAAACAGCAGCCAAAACCGCCAGATCGATAGCCGGATCATTCACCCGCAAACCGCCGGCTATATTGATAAAAACGTCTTTTTGCAGCAACTTGAATCCTACACGCTTTTCCAATACGGCCAAAAGCATATTCAATCTTCGCGAATCAAATCCAGTGCTCGAGCGCTGCGGAGTTCCGTAAGCTGCTGACGAAACCAGAGCTTGCACTTCAATCAACAAAGGCCGCACTCCCTCTACGGCTGCAGCAATCGCTATTCCGCTCAAACCGTCATGATTGGATGAAAGCAACAATTCACTCGGATTGGTCACTTCACGCAAACCGTCCTGCCGCATTTCGAAGATACCCAATTCGGACGTGCTTCCGAATCTGTTCTTTTGCGCACGCAAGATACGATACATATAATGCTGGTCACCTTCAAACTGAAGAACGGTATCCACAATATGTTCCAAAACCTTGGGACCGGCCAGACTGCCCTCCTTGTTGATATGCCCCACAATCAAGAAGGGGATATTTTCTTCTTTGGCAAACTGCAGGATACGGGCTGCACATTCGCGCACCTGACTCAAACTGCCGATAGTGGCATCAATAGCTTCAGTACCGATTGTTTGGATCGAGTCAATCACCACCATCTCGGGTTTCAATTCACGAACATGCTGCAATATATTCTCCAACGAAGTCTCGCTGACTATAAACAAGTTCTTCGGATTGCCCGCCAGACGTTCGGCACGAAGTTTCAGTTGTCTCACGCTTTCCTCTCCGCTGGCATAGAATGTTTTACGGTCGCCCATTTGCATGAGAACCTGAAGAGCCAAGGTGGATTTGCCTATGCCCGGTTCGCCGCCTAACAGCACCAGACTTCCGGGTACGAGACCACCTCCCAACACGCGATTCAATTCGGAGGACTGCATATCGATTCGGGTTTCGGTCTGCACTTCTATTTCATGCAACCTCTTAGGAGCAGAAGCACGACCGACTGACGTAACCGACTTGCCGCTTTTGGTAGAAACCGACACTTCCTCTTCGTATGTACCCCACTCTCCGCATACCGGACAACGACCCAACATCTGCGGCGCTTTCGCTCCACAGGACGAACATATATATTGAATGGTCGGCTTCATAATTTATATATCTTTTTTGCCCAATAAGGGCTATTCCGTCAATTCTGTTTTCTTATTCTCCTGTCGGTCGACTATCGGCCGACTCTCGGCAAAGGATCGGATACGATTCACGCTCTACTGCCAATATCGTATTTTCAAAAACCTCCTGCGCCTCACTCAAAAATCGGGAATGATCGTCAGTCCTGGATGAATAATGCCCGATAACCAATTGCCCGACTTTCGCTTTCAAGGCTATTGTTGCTGCCTGCTTGGCGGTAGAATGCATGGTAGCCTTGCAACGAGACGCCCATTCTTCGATAAAAGTGGACTCGTGGAAAAGCATATCCACCCCTTCTATTTGAGGAACTATGTTCTCCTTGTACATGGTATCCGAACAATACGCATATCTCTTGCGTGATTCGTACGTCAATTCCCCCGTTTCGGTATTCTTGCGACGATGATGTTCGATAAACAGGAAGCCGCAGCACGGAACTTTATGTTTCAGCGGTATGGTTTCTACGGTAATTGTCCGATCTTCAAACACCACTTCTTTTTTCCTCGGATTGAGCGGATGGAATATCAACTCGTATTTCAGATCCTTGCAATGATAATCCAACCAAGGCCGCAGCAGTTTTTCCAAATCCGGATGAGCATAAATATGCAGAGGCTGGGTGCGTCCCATCATATCCAAAGTGGAAATCAGACCTATCAATCCGAAACAATGGTCGCCATGCAGATGAGATATGAATATACTGTACAAACGGGCCGTTTTTATGCCCATTTGCCGCATAGTCAGTTGGATGCCTTCTCCGCAATCTATCAGAAACGATTTGTCACACAACGTGACAATCTGTCCGGAAGGGGAATTCTGAAATGTAGGCAATGCGCTGCCCGAGCCCAATATGGTTAATGTTCCCTCCACGCTGTTATTCTACTATTTGCAACATATCCAACACGCCTCGGCCCAGTTCCGACTTTTTCTTGATATGCTCCTGTACAGCCATCACAAACGGATTGCTCTCAAAGCTGCCGCGTACATTGATAAAGTCCTCGGCCCGTTGAGCGGCATCGCCGTCCACGCCGAAACCGGTTTGGCTATTCAGGTCAAATTCTTTCTTGGCATCCTCATATACCATATGGTCAAGCCGGATAACGGCCTGCATCCATTGCTCTACAATCATACGGATTTGCTCGATAGTCACTTCTTTTACCGAGCAGCCCCATATTTTCTCCAGTTTGTCCAATGCCCACGACCATTCATAGCTATAGTAGTTATGATGCATTTCCTCAAATCTTTCCTGAATGGTCATCCAGGTCATCTTGCCGCTTTCAATATCGTTCATCAGGCGGGACATTTCCGATTTCGGAGCGATCAGACCGGAAGCGTCTACCCATTCTCCCAGTCCGATTTCGCTGTCAGGAAGCAATATACGACGGATAGAATCCATCGTCCAGATGGGTGACGTCTGTTTCGTCAATCGGGTAATGATAGAGTTGCCCAGGAATTTGGCGATCCCGATGGAATACAGGTCAATACCATGGCGCAAACTGGAATTGCGGATCTTGCAATTCTTATAGCCGTACACCTCGGTATCCTCGCCGCCGATAGCCTGAAGATTGCGCAACACTTCACGCCCGTTCCACATTTTCTGAACCGTATACGGCGACAGGAGGTTATAATTTATCTGGTCTATCTTTACAGGGTCTTTGCGATTGTCACGTTTCGGCCATTTTTGCGCATCGCGGATGGTACCTACCGTACGCAAATTGGCGCCGGGAACCAGATAGGAATCCGAATTGTTCTCAATCAGATACGAGAACGGCAGATCCGCCGTATCGGCATGATGGGTATGACGACCCATCACCAACGAGAACGCACCTATACGGCTGGGCCACAAAAGATAGGAATCGCTCGTCGTTTTGCTTCCTCTTTCGGCCAATCCCTGATGGATCGGACCTAACTTGTACATGTGGTTGCTCTGGTTGCTGCCGGAACCCGCATTCAGGAACGAAAACATACCGGCTATCAGCAAAGTGGATTTATGGTGCGTCACGCAATACGGCCCCGCAAATATGGCGGCCGCTTCTCCGTGCATGCCTTGACAATTGCTGAAGAAGAGCGACTCACAGGCCGAGTAATGCTTGTCGAACAGGCAACCCTGACCCACAAAACATTTGTCAACCAACGTCGAATCCAATATCTCTACACCCGAACATACGATAAAATCCTTGCACTTGACGCCCGAACCCATTTTCACCGGGGCAGAAGCGTTCGACAATATGCTGCCGTTCTTCAGACGCGAAGTTCCCGCAATCTTTGCACAATCTCCTATACGCACATTCTTGATACTGCCGCAATTCAGGATACGGACATCTTTTCCGATATCTCCCATGTCATCGGCCACCGTCTCCGCATATCGGTCGATCATATCTTCCAATGTCCGTATCAATTCCGGACGATGGCGATATAGGGTCAGTATATAGGCGAGATGAGCACTCAGATGGTCGAAAATCGGAATTTCACGACCGCCGCCTTCATTCATTACGGCCACCCTTACTCCGTTGCCGAACGAACTGCGTCCGTCTACATATACGGCATTCACATTTTCGATACAGGTGTTGTCACCCACACGATAATTGGCTATATAGTTATGAATGTTCCACAACCTTACATTATCGCCTATCTCGCAATGATGAACGCGGGCATGACTCACACCCGAATGGACCTTCAAGCCACCCGGCAATTCAAAATCACGTTCAAAAACGCCCAAACGCACATGGCCTGAGAAATGGGCGTCAACCACATATTCTGCGTCAAAGCCGTCTTTCACCTCCACTTCAGCCCAATTTTCGGCACTACAGGCCTGAGCCTTCAGTTGTTCGATCTCGTTTTGTGTCAGTGGTCGAAACATATCATCTTTTTTGTTTTAAATCTAAATATATACGAGTCAGTACATTCTTGGTATATTGCGGAAAATCGCCGTTCAGCATCCATCCGTAATAGCCATAATCACGACGTAGCACATCAGCCACACATTGACCCTTATACTTGCCGAAATTGAATATCTCCACACCCTGGGCGTCATAGGCTATCCTGCCCGCAAAATCGGCGAACTGGTTGTTGTCGCCGGTATATTGCTGCAAGCCCTCAACCGTGGTCGGCACATCGTCGTAGCGCTCCAGCTGAGCCAACAGAACCTCATACGTGGCCATCGTATCGGCATTGGCGCTGTGAGCGTCTTCCAGATTCTTGCCGCAATAGAAACGATATGCCGCCGTCAATGTTCGGGGTTCATGCTTCTGGAATATGGTGAAGGCATCCACCATCTTGCTTTTCTTCAAGTCAAGTTGAACTCCCGCACGCAGAAATTCCTCTGCCAGCAACGGCACGTCAAAGTGATTGGAATTATATCCGGCTATATCCGAATCCGTAAACACGGCAGCCAGTTCATCGGCCACGTCCTTGAAGGTGGGGCAGTCTTTCACATCCGCGTCATATATCCCGTGCACGGCCGACGCTTCTTGCGGAATCGGCATCTGCACTTCCTGCCCCATCATCATCATTACAGGTTTTATACGAAGCGTTTTACCCTCGGCATTCCCGTTGGGGAACACCTTGTGATAACTGATTTCCACTATCCTGTCGGATGCTATGTTCAGTCCGGTGGTCTCCAGGTCAAAGAACACCAACGGACGCGTCAATTGCAATTTCATAGATTAGTCGTTCAGCAACATCGGCATCAACAGCATCAGCAGGTCTTCGTTTTCGGCATTTTCCATCGGAAGCACCAGTCCGGCACGAGCGGCGTCAGCCAGCTCGATCAAAACCTCGTTCGACTCGATGGCGCTTAAGATCTCGATCAGGAAAGGCGCTTTGAAACCGATCGACATCGGCATGCCGTTATACGAACAGGTGATCGTCTCGTCTGCAGAAGTCGAGAAGTCGATATCTTGAGCCGAAATCTTTATGCTGTTCTCACCCAATGTCAGTTTCAACAGACTGGTACCGGTATTGGCGAACACGGACACACGTTTGCAAGCGTTGATAATGGTCTGGCGGTCCACCACCACCTTGTTGCTGTTATTCTGAGGAATAACGGCGTTGTAGTTGGGGTAACGGCCTTCTATCTGACGGCATACGATCATCGTACGGCCGAACTCGAAACGGGCGTTCTTTTCGCCGAACACCACCGTCACATCTTCAGCCTCTTTCTGGAGCACGCTGCGAAGTATGGTTGCGGGCTTCTTGGGAAGGATAAAACTGATGGGCTCCGCGCTCTTCACGGCCATATTGGTATAGCGCACCAGGCGGTGGGCGTCGGTAGCCACCAGCGTGATGCAATCTTCACGCAGGTCAAAGAATATACCGTTCATCACGGGACGAAGCTCGTCGTCGGCCGTGCAGAAAATCGTTTTGTTGATGGCATCCAACATCTGACCGGCATTCATCGTGAACGAATGATTGGCGTTTTCCTCCATCGGGATTTCAGGATATTCCATTCCGTTTTGGCCCACATAGCTGTAAGTACCGGTTGCATTGGTTATTTTCATCGAGAAGTTCTGCTCGTCGATATAGAACGTAAGAGGCTGTTCCGGAAACTCCTTCAAGGCGTCAAGCATCATTTTGGCGCCGAAAGCCACTTTCCCCTGTCCTTCCGCATTGTCCACATCCACGCTGGTGCGGATGGTGGTCTCACTGTCAGACGCCGTCATGGTCAAGGTCTGCCCGTTCAAATCAAACAGCACGTCCTCCAGAATCTGTACACTGTTTTTGGCAGCGATTACACGACTTACAGCTTGAAGCTGTGTGAACAACTTGGTACTAGATACATTAAATTTCATAAGTATATATTTTTTACATTAAACTTTACTTTGTAATCAGCGTGCAAAGATACAAAAAAATCATCAATTATGCAAATATTTTTGCAGGTTTCAGATATTTTTTGTACCTTTGCACACGTTTTTTATGAAAATAGGTGTTTTTGATAGCGGATATGGCGGGCTTACTATACTGCAAGGCATTCGTAAACGGATGCCCGACTACGATTTTATCTATCTCGGCGACAATGCCCGTACTCCGTACGGGACACGGTCTTTTGAGGTGATTTATCAATACACCCTCCAAGCAGTCAGATTCCTTCAGAGTCAGGGTTGCCGATTGATCATTATCGCATGCAACACCGCTTCCGCCAAAGCGCTGCGAACCATTCAGCAGAAAGACATCAACCCCGATGAAGTGCGCGTACTGGGCGTCATACGCCCCACCGTCGAAAAGGTGGCGCAGCTCTCCCGCAACAATCACATCGGCATTCTCGCCACACCGGGTACGGTTTCCAGCGGAAGTTACGTCATCGAATTGCAAAAACAGTTCGCCGCGCTCAATCGCCCCATCCGAATCTCCCAACAGGCTTGCCCCATGTGGGTGCCCCTTATCGAAGCCGGCGAACAGGATTCTCCCGGTGCCGACTATTTCATCGGGCGATATCTCGACCTGCTGCTCCTACAGGATCCCTTGATCGACACAATCATTCTCGGTTGCACCCACTACCCCATCGTGTTAAATGCTATCCTCCGGCACCTTGACGGACGGGACATCAACATCATCGCGCAAGGCGATATCGTCGCTCTGGCGCTGGTGGATTATCTCAAACGCCACCCCGAAATCGACAAAGCATGTTCCAGAGGAGCTTCCTGCACCTATCTCACCACCGAATCGCCTGAAAAATTCGTGGATTCAGCCCGAATCTTCATAAAAGAAGCCGTAAAGGCACAAAAAATCGAACTTTTTTAATCAAAAATTTGGTCATTCCGAATAAAAGCTGTACCTTTGCACGATTTTCGTGCGAAGTCTCTGGCGATCAGCATATCGTTTGCCTCTTGGAAGGCGGCTCGATGTTTTCTAACATACAATCAACAGCCAACGAGAACAGTAGTGTATACTTTGCGCGAGGTAACCATTTAAATTCTTATCAACAATGGATTTGATGAAGATTGCCGAACAGGCATTTGCCGGTGAAAAGAAAGAGTTCCCGGCTTTCCAAGCTGGTGACCAAATCACCGTAGCTTATCGTATTAAAGAGGGTAACAAGGAACGTATTCAGGAGTTCCGCGGCGACGTGATCGCTATTCACGGCAGCGAGGACAAAAAACGTTTCACCGTTCGCAAAATGTCAGGTAACGTCGGCGTTGAGCGTATCTTCCCGATGGACAGCCCGTTCATTGAGCGTATCACTATCAACAAGTACGGTAAAGTTCGTCGCTCCAAACTCTATTATTTGCGCGACCTCACCGGTAAGAAGGCTCGTATTCCTGAAAGACGAGTTAAATAAGCCTTTGGGGTTTATTCCTACCAAGACAAAGAGCTTCACACCTTCAGGTGCGAGGCTTTTTTCTTTTTCTCTCCCCTCTCAAATCAATCAGTCAACAATTCAATCAGCCAATCTGTCTCATAGTTCTCCTAGATTTTCTAGAATTTCTACCTGGCCACTGCATAGCCGTCACTTTAATTCAATCAGTCAATCAGTCAATAATTCAATCAGTTGAAGCTTTGTTTCACTATTCTTTACTAGACTATTACAATCTTATTTAACAATTATGCGTATTTTTTTCATAGTCTTGCTTTGTCCTGAAAAAGGTTTACTCGTTAACTGATATGGTTTCTTAATAATCGT
>JAKSNP010000014.1 GCA_024399655.1 Paludibacteraceae bacterium
ACATTCCCCAACCTGCTGGCCAACGACGCCACCGACTCGGCTCAATATTGCCTGCAATACAAGGACAGCAAAGGCCGTATCCATACGGCGGACGAGGTGATGTATATCGATACGCTGGGCACGTCCACCAACCAGTACGGATGTGAATCGACGGCCTATCACTATGCTTTCATCAATTCCACCTACGAGCATACGGATTCGGCCCGTATATGCGACGGCGCGTCCTATCGCTGGATAGTGGACGGCCAGAACTACAAGAACGACGCTCCTGTAACGGCCAGTACGGATTATACCTTCGACAAGAAGTTCGAGAGTTCGATGGGTTGCGACAGCGTGATGCACCTGGTGTTGACGGTGGATCCGAGTCTGAAGGTTCGTTTTGCGGCCGATACGTTCGACTACTGTCCCGACTATCAGGTGCTGGAGCTGCCCTATAATATGACGAGCGGCATCATCGATACGGTGACGTTGAGCGTGGAGAGCAGTGTGGAGCCTTTCGTGATCGGCGAGAAGCATCCTCAGTTCGCTCCCAATGTGCCGGTGTCGATCAGTTTGAGCAACGATTTGCGTCCTGACGTATACGAGGCCTACGTTGATTTCTCGAGCGAGTTGTGTCATGCAGATCCTATCACGGTTCCGTTCAAGACGCGTTATCCTGCCAAAGTGCTGGTGGCCAAAGACGGCTTCATCGCCTTGCTGAATTCGGAATACAACGGCGGTTATCATTGGTCGTTCTATCAATGGTACTGCAACGACGAGCCTATCCCCGGCGCCACTCAGTCGTATCTGCCGGTATCGATGGAGAACGTGGGCAACTGGTATTATGTGGGTTTGGTCCGCGAGGGTGAGACGGAAGTGTTCTACACCTGTCCGATTCAATACAACGGTTCGCAGACCGATATGGATGAGGTCGGAGGTTTGGAAATGGACAATTATAGTAAATACATATATAACGGTCACCTATATATAATACGCGACAGGCAGATTTACGATGCTCTGGGACGTATCGTTATATTGACCGAATAAAAATAAAACCTCATTAATTGACACAAGAAGAACACTATGATACTAACTGTTAAGCGTACATTCGCAGTCTTGTCACTTCTGGTAGTGACTTTTGCCGCTCAGGCGCAATATTATAATACGGTAAACAGCCGTTGCCGTCATTTCTTGAATCTGTCGGTAGGCGCAGGTGTTGCGGAGAATCTGTCAATTAATGATTTCGTCAGCAATAAGATAGGTGCCGACGGGACATTCGCCTTTACATATGAAATCCAGAAGAAATTCTTCTTCTTCAATTTCGGTGTCGGATTGGACTATATGTACACCCGTCAAGGTTTTGAAAGTTTCACGGATGCATACGAGCGTCAGGATTTGAACGGAGAGGATATAGAATATCGTTACAAATATTTCGATTATGTGGACGGTCAGCACACTTTGTTCGCCACCGCTCCCATTCAGTTCGGTTTTTATCTGGGTACCTATTGCTATCTGGCTTTAGGCGCCAAGGTGGGTGTTCCTTTCTATGGATCGTATAATACTCGTACCAATCTTCAGACTGAAATCGAATATATCCGTTTTATTGAGCCGATCACCAAGGACCAGCCGGTTCCCGAATATGGTGTATATCCCGAGATGGAATTGAAATACAAGGCGCCGAGAGAGGTGTTGGGCAACGTGAATGTGGCTCCCACTTTCGAGATAGGTGCCCGTCTGCCGATTTCTTTGAAAAAGAAGATTGACTGCCGTGTAGGTCTGTATGCAGAATATCATATCCCTGTAGTGACCAAAACCAATACTTATGATTTGTTGGATTACTCGAGTGTGGATATAGATCCCGCCACTCAGAATCAGGAGAATCTGGAGAATTACATGATGTTCAAGAGTATAGTGGACGCCCGTTTCAATGAAACGGTGAAGGATTTGGGAGGCAAGGTGATGATGTCGCAAGCTTCGCAATATCTTACGGTGGGTATCCGAGCCACCTTCCGTTTCGACGTGACGATTCCGCCCAAGTACTGCTTGATCTGTAATGATCACTATGTACCTTATCGTACCAACAAGAAGAATCCCAAACCTGTGAAGAACTGATTAAGATAATATTTCGTACGACTTATGATAAAACGTTTAATCCCCATTTTGTTAGGTGTGCTGCTGCTTGCGCCTCAAGTATATGCAGCCCCTTCCCCCTCCCCTGAGCCTGCGAAGACTGCCGCTCAGAAGGCTAAAGCCAAGAAGGCGAGAGCCAAACGTAAGGAGGATAACAAAAAGTATGCTCGTAACAAACTGGATCTGTACCAGATTCACCATTTCACGATGTGGGGTGGTGCCGGTTATTCCGGAATGGTCAATCACACCGACACGTCCAAGTTTATCGGTGGCGGTGGCGGACTGATCGGTATCGGTTATGAGTGGCATTACAAGAAATTCCAATTGTCGTTGGGTCCCGAATTCCGTCTTTTCACTTCGCAGGACAATATCGGAATGCCCAAGTTTGAGGTTCCCTGCTCCGACAATAACTCGTATGGCTACACCTCGTCAATGATCAAGTACTATGATTTCCACAACAAGTTCCATGAGACTCAGACCATCGGTCAGGTGACTTTGCCGATCATGTTCGGTGCTCAGTTTGACAAGGTGCCTATTTATTTCATGGCAGGTGCCAAATTCGGCTATACGTTGATGGGAACATGGAGTCAGCGTTCGCCTCTTACCACCTCGTTGCAGGAGAATATCGCCATGGATGAATGGTTTGATGTACCGCCTCACGATTTGCAGACGCTAACATACAAGACCAAAGGCAAACCCTCTATCTTCAAAGGCGCGTTGGATGTCATTTTGACGGCAGAGGTAGGTGTGAAGTTGAATGACTTCATGTCGGAGAAATGGAACAAGGACAATGAAGCCCGCAAATATCCGTGGCATATGCGTATTGCCGTATTCCTTGATTACGGACTGCCTTTGTTTGCTCAGGCCGGTCAGGAAGGAGTACCGTTTGCAGGTGTAACGGAGGACGAGGCAACCACGGTTTCGTTCCATCAGTCGGAACTGACGGACAGCAAACTGAATTCGTTGCTGGTAGGTGCCAAGTTTACGGCTTTGCTGCAATTGAACCGTCCGAAGAAGATGAAACCTCAGAATCCTTATCTGGTGGTACAGATATTGGATTATTTCACGCATAAGCCTTTGAATAACCAAGGTGTGACGATGACCACCACCAACATGACCACCAATAAGGTCAGCAAGAAGGCTCCTAACACCAAAGGTTTGAGCGTACAGCGTCTGGTACCGGATGATTATCAGATCAAGATAGCCAAAACGGGTTATTTGCCGGTGGATCCTATCAATGTAACGCTGATTGAAGGTGAGAACAACAACCTGAAACAACGTTTGGATACCACTTATATCTATTTCATTCCGGAACCCGTATTCTCGTGTGTAGTTTTGGATGAAAAGACCGGCGAAAAGATTCCTGCCAAATTGGAGTTCTTCTCTAAAGATCCTGACAAAGTGGAGCAAACCCGAACACAGGATCCAGCCAGCGAAGGCGTATCCTTGAAATTGCAGGTAGGCAAGGCCTATATGGTAAATATTACGGCTGACAACTATATTTCGCAAATGTTCTCGGTAGGATATCAGGACATCCAGAGTTTGTCGGCCACTTATAAATTGACTCCTGTAGAGCACGGAAAGACCTATATCATTCAAAACCTGTTCTTCGTATATGCCAAGACGGAGTTGCTACCCGCTTCCAATCCCTCGTTGGATGAGTTGTTCAACTTCTTGAACGATAATCCGGGTGTACGAATCCGCATCACCGGTCACACCGACTCGATCGGTAAGGACGAAGACAACCAGAAGTTGTCGGAAGGTCGTGCCAATGCAGTACGCGATGCTATGATCGAGCGTGGTATTGACAAGGATCGTATCGAGGCCGAAGGTAAGGGCGAGAGTCAACCTATCGACACCAACGATACTGATGAAGGACGTCAACACAACCGTCGTGTAGAATTCACCATCCTCTAAAGGATAGCGATTATATGACAAACAGAAAGAGACCTTTTGCGGGTCTCTTTTTGTTTGTAGAATGCACAATTAATGTAGACAGTATAATTGACGGATTGAATTATTGGCTGATTAATTTAACGTAGACGCAAACGTAGACGTAGACTGCTATGCAGCGTTCAGGGAGAGAAGAATATAAAGAATAAACTTTGTGCTGCGCGCAAAGCGAATACAAAGAATAAGATTTTATTTATTCCGTAGCCTTATTCATCATTTGCTTATGCAAGCATAGCAACCAATTCCTAATAACTACTAAACGAACGCTACACGTTCTTGCTCGCTTCGCTCGCTAATAAATAAAAAAGCCAATGCAACAGAGCGCTTGCACGATGTGCAATTGACGTGAATCTATATTAATGCGCAATTCACGATGTACGATGAAGAATGGAGGATTGGTTATTGGTGATTGTGCGTTGAGCGTGATGCGTTATTGCTCCGGCCGGCAGGTGAGTTGTGTGACGGTTTCAAGTATCCATCGATCAAGGTCGGTATCGGAGTCGATGCCCACGTGCTGTCGAATACGGTTTCGTCGGTTCCAGACCGTCCGTTTGTCCTTATTGAGAAGTATACATATATCCTGATTGTTGAATCCGATGCCGAACAGAGCTATGAGTAGCTGTTCAAAGTCAGTAAGTTCGGGATATTTTTTGGTCAAGATATTGAAGAAGTCGGGATTGATGAGGGTGAATTGCTTCTTGATTTCATCGGGATTCTCGTATAGCAGTTTAGATTCCTTGAGTCGTGCGGCCAAAAGTGTGTCGGTGTCGATATCAGCCATCGACAGTTGATTGAGTTGTTTTTGGAAATTGATTTGTTGGGTGAGTCTCTGTTTCAGGTAGGAACGTTTCATCTCGATATCCTTCTGCAGATATTCTATTTTCTGCAGATGTTCATGCTCCTTCTGTTGTTTGATTAGATACTCTTTTTTTCGTCTGGCGAGTATAATGGAAAGGAAGCATAAAGAGATTGCCATGCCCGTGATGAGAAGTAGAATGACAATAGTGGCGTGCTGTTGTATCGTTTCTTTTCTGAGGGCCTCTTTGCGCAGGTATTCGACGTCATATTGCTGTGAAATGGCATACATTTTCTGGTGAGCGTTGTCAAGGTTTTGTTGGTGATAGTAGTTGTAGGCATTGTTGAGAACGCAGTAAGCGCTATCCATTTTGCCCGAGGCATAGAGGATTTGTGAGAGATAGTGGTAGTAGAGATTTTTGTTGTAATTGTTGTAGGTGGTGTCATTAGCCAGCAGATTGAGATAAAAACGAGCAGAATCGATGTGGGTGGGGAGGAAGTACTCCACCATTTTGTCCATGTGTCGATAGTTTCCCTTGTCGGCCATTTTCAGGATAAGTTGGTTGCGTTCATTGATATCGGAATTTAGAATAGGATAGGTGAAGATGTCGATTTCGTCAATAAGAGCGTCATTCCCCACCATTAGTGCATGTTGACGACTTAGATTGTAGTATGTATAAATAGAATCAAGGTTGCTTCCGGTAGAATCGTGCATGGTTCTGCCCAAGTCTCGATAGACGCAGGCGAGGTAGAAATCGTGTCTGTATTTCAGGAAAACGGGCAAGGCGTTCAGGTAGTTCAAGTGGGCGATGTCGTATAGTCCGTCCATTTCGTAAGTTTGCCCGAGTTTGTAGAATGCCATTCCGGTGTAAAGGTCGTCGGAATTGGCTTGTTTGAGGAAACGAGTAGCGTCTTTGAGTGCAACCAGCGCCTTGTAAGGTTGATGTAGCCATGCGCATTCGGCACCTTGTACGTACAAGACCCTTCCTGCCAAAAGCGGAAGATTTTGATTCAGATAGTATTCGGCAATAGGTGTCAGGGTATCCGGATTCAGTTTGCCTTTGGTACGGAAATGTACAAATTCGTTCAGGAACAGGCAATACATCGAATCGTTGATGGATAGATTTTTTTGTTGCAGTATCTGCAGATTACTGTCCACATACATCGGGTCGGTCCACACTATAGAATCCAACCTTTGTATTTGTTTGTCGATATTCTTGTGGCAATAGGAGCAGGATTGCGTTGTCGATATCAAAAAAAACGCCCCAAAAAGCGCAAAAAATGCAGGGTGGTAAGTTTTTGTTTTTTCGTGATTTATAATCATTTGATTATCAATTATTTAAAAATGTCGATTTTTGCAGGGTGGTAAGTCTTTAATTTTGCCATGTCGCAAAAATGCCGTAACTTTACAGTTGAAATTCATGAGTAAAAGTGGATTGCGTCATGTTTTTTTGTTTTGTGGTGCAAAGGTACTACAAAATTATGGAAAAACAAAATTAGTGAGTAAAATAACCTTCGGAAAAGAAGATACGTAAAAAAATGCGTATGTGCGTAAGAAGTTGAATGTAAAGTCGGCATAAAAGTCGGCTGTCATATAAAAAATAAACTTAAAGACCATCAAATTATGATTAAGCGATTCTTAATGCTAATTGGTGCAGTAATCTGTGCGGTTAGTGCGCTTAATGCGCAAACTGTTTTTCGTCCTATCGTGTTACATCCGATAGTACATGTGTATGATCCTCAGATTCCGGGCGTAGATCCTACGTCGTTGGATGACGATGAAGAAGCGTTTACTGCGATGCTTTACGGTTCGGAGGAGATAGTGTTGACGGCCGAAACCGCGGAATCAGAAGTGACCGTTGTAGTGGAAGGTCAGAACGGCGAGGTGTACAGTTCGATTGAGGATATGTATGCCGGCGAGAGTCTTGAGATTGACTGCTCGGAGTGGCAGTCGGGGTTCTACACCTTATATATTTATTATAGAGGTGAGACTTTGTACGGAGTCTTCAGAATCAGATAGCCGTCTGTTACCATCAACCTGAACCTTTTCTATGGAAAGATTTGGATATGTCAACTTTACGGCCACAATAAACTGACATAAATATAAATTAACATTTTTATAATATGAAAAAACTATTTTATTCTATATTGTTGGCATTAGGAAGTTTTTCAATGTCGTTAGCACAGTCATCCATATTAGCAACTCCTGATTGGGGAGTTAAAATAGAAATTACTCCATACCAGTATATAATAACTTTTAGGCCATCTGAGTATGAAATTGTAAATGACACACTTGATGACTTTATTGATGTTAATCATAATGGTCCGTTTTGCCATCTACAATTTACGCAAGACATATATGATCATTTAGAAAATATAGGACAAGCAGAGTTGCCGTTTTATTCTCTATCATTACAACTACCCGATGCTGCTGATATAGCGTTAATAAATAGTATTACTCCATATTTGAGTGATCGAAACATAATTCAATTACCCTATTTATATGTACCAAGTCAAAATCGAATGGAATCTTCATATAACAATAATGTCTTCTTTGATTCTAATTATTATTCATCAAATGGCGCAACATCAACAATTGCTTCTATATCATCAACATATTCGTATGTTGGCACAGCAGGTGTTGAATTGACGATTCATCCTTTTGATTATGACCCCTATAATAATAAGATTATAATACCTGATTCTATCAAAATCGTTGTTGATGTACATTCAGATGAAAATCTGCTTGATATGATAAATCACTATTCTGCTCATGAATGTACTAATGATGCAACAATATTTTATGATACCTATGCCGGGCTTGAAGTTGAGAACCATAATGAATGCTTAGGGGAGTATATTATCTTAACTGAGGATAAATATAGAAATGATTTACAATCATTTGTCCAGCATAAAAATAATTTAGGATATATTGTATCCATGTATGATGTCGAAACTGAACATTTAAGTTCAGCTGATGATATACGCCAATTTTTATATAATTTATATCATAAACATAACGATAAACCCCGATTTCTGCTCCTTGTAGGAAATTTAAGCAAAATACCGACATCAGCAGGAATAGAAAATGATGATAATAATCCCCCAACCGATATATATTATGCTTGTTTGGAAGAATCGTCTATTAATGATGAAAGGAATCTATATCCAGAACTCTATGTTGGAAGATGGCTAGTTAAAAATAATGACGAATTAAAAGCAATAATGCAAAAAACCATTATCAGCGAAAATGTATTTAGATATACAACATTATGCCATGCTAGTCTTTTTTCGGGAGATGGTCAAGGGGCAAGAAAATTCAACAATAATGTCAAATGGATTTCAAATAAAGTATTATCAACATTAAATTATCCAAATGCATACTATCTGGGTAATAATAGCGGTATTACATCAAATACTATGCAATCAATTATTGCAGCAGATACAACATGGCTATTTTATTTCAGAGGACATGGTGGTATAAATATAAATGGCTCTCCCTATGTTTTGCGCGTAAATGATTTTTACTCTAATTCATATGCTTATTTAGGTTTCAGTTTTGCATGCTGGATGGGAAATGTTTATCAGAATTGTTTTGCAAAAAAATGGCTTTGTGATACACAAAAAGGAGGTCCTCTATATTTTGCATCGACGACTATGTCTTATCGAGATTGCAACAATCATCATTCTAAAAGAATATTTAAAATGCTGAAGAGCGATTGCAATATGCATATTGCTCAAATGACTGTTGGCGGAAGCAATAAATATTATGGCAGTTTATGCACCTCCGTTCAAAGAAAG
>JAKSNP010000002.1 GCA_024399655.1 Paludibacteraceae bacterium
GAAGAATGGAATCTAAAAGAATAATTTTATTGAAATGAAATGCGATTGGGATTATCCCCTGTATGCGTGAAATACACCGATTCACGGCTTAATGTTACCATCAACCTGAACCTTTTCTATGGAAAGATTTGGATATGTCATTTTTTTTCAGTACCTTTGCAGCCGTAATAAATCGGCTGCAAACAATATTAACCCTAAAAAATTATTTTTTTTATGAGAAAACTTTTTCTTTTTGCTATTGCCGGTTTAGTAATCGGTTGTAGCAGCCAGATGAGGGAAAATGAGCCCGAGGTCCTGAACAAAAAGACTGAACAAGAAGTGCAGTATCGTAGAAATTCATCTAGAGACATTATTGATGTTGAAAGTTTTATAGAACACAATATCAATATGTTTGGAAATGATGTACGTGTCTTTGAAAATTACACCTCTCTTTATAACGAATTAAATTATATTCAGGGTTTAGATTATGTCGCCTTGAGACAATGGCAATCATATAATCAAATAAATAGCCCAATAATTAATTCAATTATAATCCATGACTCCGTCCTGGATATTGTTGCTCAGACTTATGGTTTTCATTTAGAAAATTTGTTCAGTTATATAGAAGATACTGTTAATGATCAAACTCAAGAACAAATTGATTTAGAAGATCTTATATTTAATGACTATGATTCAATAATGTCTCGCGATTTTGCTGACTATGTTCTTACTAGCTACGATGAGGATGGAAATGAATATTTATCTCCCTTAGGGGCTTTAAATGAACAAATATTTTGTAATAATCTGAATTTATTTGTTGTAGCGGGTAATGTTCATAAATATCTTACAGATGGAGATTTTATATGTCCATACGATTTATATCCTGATTTAGCATCTTTCACATCAATTGAAGAAATCGATGCATATATTAATGCAAACTATCTGTCTGAATATGTCGCTTATAACTCAATTTTTACCCTGCCTGATACTCGAAAGCATAAAACTTTTATGAGCAATTCTGATAACTCAAATCAATATCGTCTTAAAGTGGAATTTCAATTATCGCCCTATGATATTTTATTTATTCCATGCTTTGCAGTAGATATGAAAGCCACAAATTACAAAAAGACGAGCAATGGTAGTTATCGTTCTTTTACAAGTTGGACTAAAATCTATGCTAAAGTAACAATTTGTTGTCCTCATGAGATATTGTATACAACCACTTTTAATACCGGCTGGTCTTTAATGAGCGGAAATTATCCGTATTGTCATCTTCACTATGATGGTTGTGGTTGCCCATTTGATGAAATTTCTAAAATAGAAATTAAGGCTCGAAATAGAAAAGGTGAAACTATCGATGAAGAAAAAGAATATTAACAATAAATTTATTACGATATGAAAACAAGACGATTTTGCTCGGTATTCATTGCCCTTTTTGCAGGTTTGATTATGATGTCCTGCCAACATGAAGAACCTTATGATAGCGGTACCTATTTGCTATCCTACCGTCTGGTGAATTCAACACCCAATGCGATGACCCTGCATGTATATACATGGACTCGTCATAAACCCAAAGAAACCACTCTGGTGATGCAACCTAATGATACGACCCTCTTGTATCAAGGCATATTGAAATGGAGTGCGCGAGATTTAAGTCACCTGACAATACCTACCGTGGAAGCAGGTTATAACACCTATATAGAAGCCGGAGATGCCACATGGATTGACTATCAAGGCAAAACATATATTGTGGATTACCTTGAAGGTTCTTTCTACGATGCCAAAGCTTATGCAGGTACACAAGGAAAGAGTGAACTGATGTTTGACTACTATTTCACCCTAACAGAAGACTATATCCTCTCATTGCCTATACAGAACCAATAAAAGAGTCAACTACATACTCAATGCAGCCCTATTGGCGGAAGTACAAACCATGTGAATATTATCACAATGTCAAACAATTATAAATTATTACAATTATGAAAAAAAGTATGATTATTATTGCCATTTTAGGAATTATCATGGCAATGCCCTCTTGCGGAGGATCCGGTATAGATGTTGATACCAGATTGCTGATTGAAACTAGTGATACAATAGAAGTGGTTGTGCCGGTTGGCGTATCAAGGCCAAAGCTAGAGTATGACTATTATATTGATCAAAAAATAAGTTATCAGAAAATAACGGTATGTAAGGATACGGTTATTCATCTAAGATATGCAGCAAGGGGAATCGGTTCACATTATAAACAGTTGTATTGCGAAGTGCATAGAGTAACTCATCAAGCTGATGTGCGTGCTGCTTTCCGATTTGCAGACCAAACATTATTTGACTATAATCCTGCACTTGAAAAAACAATTTTGAAAAGAAGTTTGGATCAATACGGTATCATACTTCCCAAGAATCAAGATATGATTGTTTTGGATTTATTATATGACCAGAATTTTAACAAGGAAGAGGAATTGAAATGGCTAGAAGAACAAAATACAAATAAATAGACCTTCATTCCAATCTGTTTGCTTTATGGTAGTTACCTCATCCTCAATTGATAAAGATTGAATAGGTAATTTGATTGATATGAAATGCGATAGGGATTATCTCCTGTATGCGTGAAATACACCGATTCACGGCTTAATGTTACCATCAACCTGAACCTTTTCTATGGAAAGATTTGGATATGTCATTTTTTTTCTGTAACTTTGCAGTCGAAATAAAAAATAATACAAGTATAATAGTCCCAAAAGCAACAGTAGCCTGGGGGGATTTTATATTGACTACGAATATAAAGTTGTAGGCAACAAGTTGGTATGCTACTTTACTCAGGAGAATATAATAAAAGATGGCCAGTTTGTGCCTTCACTCGCATGCACTTTTGAAAGTGAGTTTGAAATTAAAAGAGATACTCTTGAGATAAAGCACTTCAAAGTCCGTGAAGATAGGGAGCAGTACGTCGATTTGAAACTTATTAAAAAATAACATCTATATTCCAGACTGCTACGAATGAGGAGATTGTGATGAACGAGGTGTCATTTACCAATAGCGCCGTGGCATCGTTCGTTTCCGGCAAAGAGATAAACCTGTTGGAAGATACAGAAATTCCAATAGGTGCGGAAGTAAAGTTTGAAGTAACGACCGAACCTTGTAACGATTAAAAATCAGTAATTCACCATCTATTCATCAACGGGTATATAAACATAATCAGCTTCGCTAATGGCGGGGCTGATTTTTTTGCGACCTGAAGCAGGCTATGTGAAATTTATGCATAATTGTTAAATAAGATTGTAATAGTCTAGTAAAGAATGCACAATTGGTGATTTGTTATTGGTAATTTGTTATTGGTAATTGGTGATTTGTAATTGAGGGAGAACTGAAGGGGCAACGAAAAGAATATGAAAACAAAAATCTTAAAAATCGGCAATTTTTGAAGGATGGGCATCCTTCTCTAATCCTTCTCTAACCCTTCCCTGAAAGTAGCCAGACGTCAAATCGGGAAAATCTTAAAAATAGAATATTTGGGATTGGTGATTTGGGATTGGTAATTTGTGATTTGTTATTGGTAATTGGTGATTTGTTATTGGTGATTGGTGATTGGTAATTGGTGATTTGTTATTGGTAATTGGTTATTGGTAATTGGTTATTGGTAATTGGTAATTGGTTATTGGTGATTTGTGATTGATGATTGAAAGAGGCTGAAGGGGCAACGAAAAGAAAGGCAAATACACCGACAAAACAATCAACCGACTGCAGCAAATTGGCTGAAGCCGGTTGATTTATGCATGGGATATCTATCAAATCCCTAATAAGAGGGGCGTATATACAGAGAAGAAAGAAAATCAGAGTCTCACATCCGAGAAACCCGAATACACAATCTCTATATTCATCGGATCACCGGGATGTTGGGCACTACGCAATTTGGTGACCGATACATTGCTGCTCTGCTTGATGGACACAATAGTGGTGGCAGAAGAAGAGGAGGAGGTGGAAGAGGAGGAGGTGGTGGTGATATCCACCGGAACCAACAGCATATTGAGCGTATCCACCATCTGCGTGGTATCACGCAGGAAATAAGTGAGGATACTATTCATGGAGAAACTATAGAAATGCTCCAAATCTCCGCTTACCGAATCGATTTCGCTCTTGATATAGGAATACATGGCCGAGGTGTCGCTCAATACGGGATGATCGCCGAAAAAGCGGTCAAACGCATCTTCTTTCACCAGCAGCATACTGGTGGCCGGTGCAGCCCAATCGTTGTCGGCCGTAGCGCCAAGTCCGTAGTTGAGCACTTTGATCCGCAGGTCAGATAGATTGACATAGGGACGGAGGTCGCTATCGCCGGAATGAAGATTCTTGCGTATATCAGCCACGATATCACGCACGGGTATGCGGACTTTGGTGTAGAGATAGGCGGGACTGACCACGTAGTTGACCGAATCCTGCTGCAAAAGTTGCTGATAGAAAGCCGTCCTCTCGGCATAATGCAGCCGATTGAGCTGGCGCACTTCGGCATTGGTGTAAAACATCTTGGTATCCTCCTGCCGGATATATCGGCTGCTTCCTTCCGTTTCGGGATAGAAATAGTGGTAGTGGAGCCCCAAACTGATGTCCAGGATATAAAGGCAGGCGCTGCTGCCGTAATTGGTGGTGATATACAGTCCCTTGAACGCCTCGAGGAACGCCTGCCGGTCGCTCAAATCACGAATAGCGAACAGTTTTTTGCAGAAATCGTCGGTCAGGGGAACCGCGATGGCATTGACATAGGAGGTGGAAGAAGACGACGAATAGGTGGTATCTATATCGCTGCCGGGCAGGATGATCGGGTCGCGACGAGAAACGCGACTGTTCATCGAGCAGAAACGGCTGATATCGGCATCGCTGGTATAGGTTTCGCCATACTGCAGCATCTCACCGTCCATTTCATAGACCGTAATAGCCAAGGGGCTGCGCCCGTCGCCCACATAGGAACGATAGGTGAGGTACAACACGGCCGAATCCACCACCGACGAATCGGGATAGACAAAAGCGGAGGGAGCCGCAAACTGAGCCAGAATATCGGCGCTGATCGTACCGAAATGCGGGAGGGTGCATTCACCCAACAGGAACGAATCGGGCGTAAAGCATAAGGGATCCGCCATATAGATGGCAGAGGAGATATCGCGTATGGTATCCGAACAGACAATCACTTCTTCGCCGTCCATCAGCGCAGAAGCTCCGGCGTTATTAACATCATCCTTGCACCCCTGCATCAGGAGCATCAGCAAGGAGACCGTTGCAAAAATCCAAATAGGCTTGCGTATCATCAGCATGGTATTTCAAAATAGGTTTGCCGCTCGTTTCGGCATAATTCATCACGCGCTGGTTGACTTTGGGAGCCGACACCACAATGGCATCAGCGTTGTCGATGGCCAGGCGCATCAGTTCTTCATAGCCCACTTCAAAGCCCTGCAGCGACCTTACCTTGATAGGCGGCACGCCTTCGATGAGCAGTTTGGAAGAGAACTTGGTGGAAAAGGCTTTCTTGTATTCGTTGTCGTCCAACGAGAGAACGACCTTGGTATGCGTAAAGAAAGGAGTGTCGGCATAAGCCGTCTTCAGATAGAGGGGAGCCAAGGCGGCCATCCATCCAGAGCAGAAGACGATATCGGGGGTCCAACGCAATTTTTTGACCGTTTCGATAGCGCCTCTCACATAGAAGATAGTGCGCTCGTCGTTGTCGCGATATTCTCCGTTTTCATCTCCAATCCCTTTGCGATGGTGGAAAAAATCATCGTTGTCGGTAAAATAGATCTGGATATGCGCCGACTGGATGCTGGCCACTTTGAGCAACAGAGGATGGTCGGTGTCTTCGATGATGATATTCATACCGGACAGCCGTATCACCTCGTGGAGCTGGTTGCGTCGCTCGTTGATTTCGCCGAACTTGGGCATGAAGGTACGGGTTTCATACCCCTTGGCC
This sequence comes from Paludibacteraceae bacterium, assembly GCA_024399655.1. Taxonomy (GTDB): domain Bacteria; phylum Bacteroidota; class Bacteroidia; order Bacteroidales; family Paludibacteraceae; genus Colicola. The sequence goes on from JAKSNP010000002.1 coordinate 5,933, forward strand.
TGGAACAGCTCGGGCAACTTGCGGTTGAGCATTCGGATGGGCGTCTCTTCAGCCAAATAGGGATATATTTCTTGCGAGAGGAACAGGATACGATTTGGCTCTTTCATAGGCGTGATTGATTAAAGATGAATTTACAAATTAAGGGAAATTTCGGGTGCAAAAGGGGGAATTCATGGCTATAAATTCTACACCGAATTTACCTAAATATTATTTCCCGCTACAAAATTACAAAAAAAAATTGATATTTGCACATTTTTAGCGAAAAAATTTTCTTTTTTCTGTGATTTTTTGTAATTTTGCACGATTTTTTACGTTCAACATGCAAATTATCCGAACCAAACAAGAACTCCTCAAGCAAATTGAGGCTTGTAAGCAACGCGACCTGACTATCGGTCTGGTACCCACGATGGGAGCCCTCCATGCAGGACATGCCTCGTTGGTGAAACGCTCGGTGAACGACAACCAAGTAACCATCGTAAGCGTGTTTGTCAACCCCACCCAGTTCAACAACAAAGAGGACCTGGCCAAATATCCCCGCACTCAAGAAGCAGATGCCGAAATGCTGGCCGAAATAGGAGCCGACTATATGTTCGCCCCCACCCCTGAAGAGATGTACACGGCCGAAGAAATGAACAACACCTTCTCGTTCGACTTTGCCGGACTGGACCAAGTAATGGAGGGCAAGATGCGTCCGGGCCATTTCAACGGAGTGGTACAGGTGGTGTCACGCCTCTTCTATCTGGTACGCCCCGACCGCGCCTACTTCGGCGAGAAAGATTTCCAGCAGCTGTGTATCATTCACCACATGGTGGAACGCTCCGCGCTGAAAGACACCTTCGGCAGCCTCAAGATAATCGACTGCCCCATCGTACGCGAAGAAAGCGGACTGGCCCGCTCGTCACGCAACGCACGCCTGAGCGCCACCGAAAAGAAAACGGCCGTGAATATCAGTCGCGTCCTTTTCGAATCGCTTGAATGGGCCAAAACCGGCAGCGTCAGCGAAGTGGAATCCCGCGTGATCGACGAAATCAACGCCGTCAGCGGACTGGAAGTGGAATACTACGAGATAGTGGACCGCACCACCCTGCAACCCGCCACCGATTTCCACAACGCAATCGGATGCGTCACCGTATATTGCGGTCCCGTTCGTCTGATCGACAATATCAAATACTGATTTCAGAAGAGGCGGAAAGGAGAGACAGCGCCAATCCCAACGGAGGACCGGCCCCTTATATCGCCCGTCGCCGTCAGGCAACCCATAGAGAGGCATCATGCTCGTAGCAATCGATCGATACATACCCGGATTGGGCGAGGCGCTTGAGCCATACGCCGACGTACGTCCGCTGACGCCCGAAGAAATCACTTCTGATACGGTAGGCGACGCCGACGCGCTCATCATACGCACACGCACACGCTGCAACAGCGCCCTTCTGGAAGGAAGCCGCGTGCAATTCATCGCCACCGCCACTATCGGTTACGACCATATTGACACCGACTATTGCGCCAAGCGGCATATCGAATGGACCTCCTGCCCGGGCTGCAACGCAGCGGCCGTATGCGACTATGTGACCGAAGCCATCCGAGAGTACATACGCTCAGGCGCACGCCCGCGCAGTATCGGAATATTGGGTGTGGGACATGTAGGTTCGCTGGTGGCCGCAGCGGCACGACAGATGGGATTGGAGACATTAGTTTACGACCCGCCGTTGGGTCTGCATGACGATGTGAGCGGAGCGGATATACTCACCCTGCACACGCCCCTCACCCGCAACGGAGCCTACCCCACTTACCACCTCATCGACCGGGACATGCTCCAGCGTTGCCGCCCCGACGCCCTGATAATCAATGCCGCCAGAGGAGGAGTGGTGGACGAGCAAGCGCTACTGAACAGCACCCAGCCCTACGTGCTGGACTGCTGGGAGGGAGAACCCGACATCAATCGTGAACTCTGCCTTAACCAACGGGCATTTCTCACCTCCTATCATATAGCAGGCTATTCGCTGCAAGGCAAAATCAACGCCTCACAAATGTGTTTGGACGCTTTTTGCGCACATTTTGGTCTGCCCCCTTGCACAATTAAAAAAAATGTAGTACCTTTGCAGGGCGATTCATCTTCAGGCTGGCTGAAGCGCATAAGCCTGCAATTGAAAGCCGACCCTCAGGCATTTGAACAACTAAGACAAACATACCGATTAAGATAATGGCAAATTTTCAGAAACTGACTCCTCGAAGCGAGGACTATTCAAAATGGTACAACGAACTGGTAGTGAAAGCCGACCTGGCTGAGCAATCCGCCGTACGCGGATGTATGGTGATCAAACCCTACGGCTACGCCATCTGGGAAACCATCCAGCAGGAGTTGGACCGCCGATTCAAGGAAGAAGGCGTAAAAAACGCCTATTTCCCTCTCCTTATCCCCAAATCATTCCTCAGCCGTGAGGCCGAGCACGTGGAAGGCTTCGCCAAAGAATGCGCCGTGGTGACTCACCATCGCCTGATGAACGATCCCAACGGCAAAGGCGTTGTGGTGGACCCCAACGCCAAGCTGGAAGAGGAACTGATTATCCGTCCCACCTCCGAAACCATCATCTGGTCAACCTACAAGAACTGGATTTCAAGTTATCGCGACCTGCCTATCCTGTGCAACCAATGGTGCAACGTGATGCGCTGGGAAATGCGTACCCGCCTCTTCCTCCGCACCGCCGAATTCCTCTGGCAGGAAGGACACACCGCCCACGCCACCAAGGAAGAAGCCGAGGACTACGCTCGCACGATGCTGAATGTATATGCCGACTTTGCCGAAAACGTGATGGCTATTCCCGTTATCAAGGGCGTCAAGTCGCCCAACGAACGCTTTGCCGGAGCGCTCAACACCTACTGTATCGAAGCCATGATGCAGGACGGCAAGGCGCTGCAGGCCGGTACGAGCCACTTCCTGGGGCAGAACTTCGCCAAATCGTTTGACGTGCAGTTCCTCAGCAAAGAAAACAAATACGAATACGTATGGGCTACCTCGTGGGGAGTATCCACCCGTCTGATGGGTGCGCTGATCATGACCCACTCCGACGACAACGGTCTGGTGCTGCCGCCGGCATTGGCTCCTATCCAAGTGGTGATCGTGCCTATCTTCAAAAAACAGGACGACCTCGATCAACTGATGACCCGCATCGCTCCGCTGGCCGACCGGCTCAAGCAAATGGGTATCCGCGTGAAAGTGGACACCAGCGACAAAGCCACTCCGGGATTCAAGTTTGCCGACTACGAACTGAAAGGCGTTCCCGTACGCCTCGCGATGGGCGGACGTGACCTGCAGAACGGCACCATCGAAATCGCCCGACGCGACACGATGAGCAAGGAAACCGTAGCCATCGACGGCATTGAAGATATGATCAAGGGGCTGCTCGACGAAATCCAGGCCAACTGCTACAAGAAAGCCCTTGACTACCGCATCGCCCAAACACGCGAATGCGATTCATACGAAGAATTCAAAGAAGAAATCAAAAAAGGCGGGTTCCTGCTCTGCCACTGGGACGGCACAGCCGAAACGGAAGAGAAAATCAAGGAGGAGACCAAAGCCACTATCCGCTGCATACCTCTGGAAGCTCTGCCCGGCTACAAAGAAGAACCCGGCAAATGTATGGTTACCGGCAAACCCTCGGCCAAACGAGTGGTGTTCGCCATCGCCTATTGATATCCCGCATCAATTTACTCCAAACTAAAATAACAAACAACTTGAAATATGAAAAAAATTGCCTTTTTTATGGCTCTGGCCCTCGTATTGGGTATGAGCTCCTGCGGTAAGAAAGCCGCCGAGAATGTAAAAACCACCGAAGAAGTGATCGCTCAAGCCGCTGAGCTGGTGGACAGTGAAGTAACAGTGGAAGGAATCTGCGTAGGCGTATGCAAACATACCGGTCGCAAAGCATTCCTGCAGGACACTGCCGACGGCAACGTGCTGTTTATTGCCGCAGCTGACGAGATGGAGCCCTTCGCTCAGGAAGCAGTAGGACAAACCATCCGCGTGAAAGGCGTGATGAAAGCTATCATCAACGAGCCCGCCGAAGCCGAAGAGGTAACGGAAGAAATGCCCGCTGAAGACACCACTGCCGCTGTGGAAGAAGTGAATCCCGCTGTAGCCAATGAAGAAATGATTGTGGAAAAAGAGGAATGCCAAATTGAGAATCCCTGCTGCGAGAAAGAGCAGAAAGCCATGAGCGCCAATATCATCTACTACGTAGAGGCTACCTCTTACGAAATTCTATGAAAGACAGACATGGCTGAACCCCGATTCATACTGATTGCCGAAGAAGGCGAACGCCAATTGGTGGAACGTGCCCTTCCCGGATTGGACTGGCCCGTTGTGGTAACCGGCGTGGGCGGCGTGAATATCATCCGATCGCTGCAGCAACTGCCCCGTGAAGCTACAATCATCAATATAGGCTACGCCGGCAGCAGCAATTTTGAGATAGGAAGTTGGGTGGAAGTGACCGAATCACGGGTAAATCACCCCAATTGCACCTATCCCGAACCCGTATTGCCCTTGACCCCGCTGAGCGAAGTGCTGGCGGAAATCAACTATACGGACCTGCTGAAGGACGAGACGATGAAGACTCCGATACGCGCGGTGGATTACACCAATTCGGATTTCGTATTGGCTTCCGACTATCGCGATTGCACGTTTGATATGGAACTGGCCTTTATCATGGCTTTCGGATTCAAGCGTGTTTGCTCCATCAAGTATGTAAGCGACAACCTCTCGTTGCATGCCTATCACGAAATGACACAAGGCGTCAACTGATCGGACACAGACAGATGACAACAGCGACATCCGCCCCCGTATAAGAAAGCGGATGTCGCTAATTTATATAGGCAAAGAAGCACTAAAATAAAGTGGCTCATTCTAAAAAATTAATCAATATCTCTCATAAATTTGCATCAATCAAAAAAAACACTATCTTTGCAGTCTATAAGAAAAATGTTGGAAATACATTCCCCAAATAAGTATTTATAATATAAAATATTTAAAAATGTTACATTTTAAAAAAAACATTTACTTCAGTTTTATTCTTTTATTATCTGCATGTTCTAATCCATTCTTTCCTTCCTCTCCAAACACATATACATGTGATTGGACAGATTCGGTAAATGCATATTTTTATAATGTTTATCTGCAATTGCCATGCGACCATTGCGATATTCCTTTTAATAGTAGTTACCTATCCATGTGGTTTCCTTGCTCTTCTTTTTACGACATTATGTATCGAATAAAAAATAATCCTGGAGTTAATAATGAGTCTTGTTCTTTTGATTGGTCTGTCACATTATGTAATAAAGAATGTTTAAATAATATGCAGACTAGTAGAATATATTTAAATCAAGATAATTTCCAAAATAGACTTTTTAATGGAGATATCTTAGAAACATCACCTATGATACATAATTCCAATATTACACCATATGATTATAAACACCAAATTAAATTTCAAATATATAATGTTTATAATGAAGAAACTGATGAATATGGGACATTGACATGGACAAAAAATTGGTTGGCAACATCAAATGATGCGATGTGGTTGAACTCATATTGGCAATTTATCTGTATAAATAATACAGAATATGATTCCGAACAAACTTATATGAGTTTTAATCCCAATAGGAATTTAGGACACAGATATATTTATATTCACAATCATTTTGAATGGAATTAATATGAAAAAAATTATTATTTTTTTCTTTGTTATCATTGTAATTGGATGTCAAAAAAATAGCATTCAAAACGATAATAATGCAATTCAACAATTGCCTATAAAGTACAATATTCTTATTGACGCACCATATGATTCAAAATATATAAAGGCATTAACTGCTAGTAAACTTTTTGGAGAATATACATTTAACGACTGTTCACAAAACCAAGCAGATACAACTATTCGCTCATTCGTATATAATTTTGATGACAATAATTTTTACGATAATAAAAATAATTTTTATATCCATCTGCACGATAGCATTAGCAAAACTGAGATAGATGGGAAAAAATCATATACTCTCATTCGATATTATACACCATCGTCAACACCATCTGCACACCTAGTCAATTACAATTCAAATAGTTATTCTATTGAATTACAATCGGCTCAACCTATTTATTTGATTCGACCAATTGGCGGGAGTTGTCAGCGTATTCCATTTTGTTATTATGACAATATGGAAATAGAATGGAATGCTGATATAAACAATCCGAATGGAGTTTTAATATTAGTAGAATGGACTGGATCAACACTTAATGGCGTTTGTAATACTAATTCAACTATTTTAGGTATTGATTTAGTAGAAGATATAGGAACAACCGTTCTTGATAATGAAATTTTCAATGATATTCCAGATGAAGCATTAGTGAATCTATGGCTCATTAGAGGAAATATTGTAGAATTTGAACAAAATAATTGCACAAGCATAAACGATATAATAGATTCATTGGCAGTCCACCAAGAAGATTATGTTGATTTTATTAATAACAATCCTGATTTTTTATTAAACCTTTTAGATGTAATCGCTGTTAATGGTGCGATTGCAGTTCTTCCATTTTATCTCATTCGGGAACTATAATGCACCAACTCAAAATATACATATTATTATCGATGCCGGTTATATGTACAATATATCCATCTTGCACAAAATTACTGCTTATAGAAGACACTCCCGCTAATAATTTTAGTGTATTTTGGGAAACTATGGATACTAGATATTGTAATTTTGAGGAACACGCATTAGACTGGGATAGTATATTCAATTTATACTGGGATTCTGCTCAAAAAGCACATTCTAATGAAGAACTTATTCCAATATTTGATTCAATTATACAATCTGTGGCAGATTATCATCTAAGTATTCATACTCCAAATATAAGCATATACAAACCATTGCCCGTTACATACGATTATCCTCTCATATACGCTACAAATATTACGGGAAGAAACTTTTTTGCGGATTCTCTCATTTTGTATTCACCCAACATTTTAGCCGGACAGCTACAAAAAAGTGCCGATGGCGATATTCAAGCAGAAAATCAGAACTACGGATATATCCATATCCATTCTTTCGCCAATACTGATGATATTACGTGTTATAAATCCACTTTGCAGGCTATTCAAACGAAGTCTGTAAAAGGAATAATTGTTGACCTACGAGGAAATAACGGTGGGCAATTAGTGTGTGTTGAAGCATTTGTATCGAATTTCTATTCAGGGAAACGAATCCTTTATCAAACATGTAGTCGAGAATCAAAGGATAACCGAACGAAAATGACTCCCTTTCAAGACTATTCCCAATCCGGTGAAAATACAATTCCCGATGATCTTCCGATTATTATCATCATCAATGCCGAGGTATATAGTGCAGCCAACATTTGCGCATATATATTAGCCACTTTCCCTAATAGCATGATTATCGGCAGTTCAAGTTCATCCGGAGGAGGAACGTCTTCTATTGAACAATTCTTACCTAACGGATGGGTTATGAGCTGTCCAATGGACATGAAATGTTATGTTAATGGTCTATCATGTGAACTACCTCTAGAACCTGATTACTTGATAGAAGCAAACAACCTAATAAGTGGCAATATTCAATGGAATAGTTGTGTGGAAACGGCAATAGAATTGATAGATTCACTTAATGAATAAATATATCCGACATATCCTTCTGTGCGCAATAGGGGCATTCGTTTTACCCAACCTTATTGCTCAGGAACATTATGATATATTTGATATATCCTTTGGCGCAAGCACAGGAAGTTTTCAATCCGATTGTTTAGCGCCTGTCGGTTTAGAGTTCACTGCAGGTAATTTCAGCTTTGAATGGAGTGAAATTCGAACAAAAGGAGAAATAAATGCATGCCTATATGGTCAGTTTGGTATAAATCAAACAGATAAATATAATTACTTCATTAACCTATTCGGAGCTAAAAGAATTGAACAGAATCAAATACGGGTTAAAGCATCTTGGGTATGGCATCTCACTATTCCTGCCAATCATTGGCACCTTCGAATAGGGCCGGAGTTGACAGCAGAAGGATTATGGCAATATATGGCACCTGCCAATCATACAAACATTTGGTTTATTCCGTATATGCACCTGTATATGGCAATAGGTCCGACTATCAAAACCGATTTTCACTCGCATCGTTTTGGTATTGAATGCCAACTATCATTTCCTATTTGCCTTTTTGGCGTCTTCCCGCAATCAAATAATCTTATTGGAAAAAGCCATTATGGGCAAACCAGAAGTTACATTATTCAACAAGCAATTCGACCTAATACATTTGCCGGGATATGGAATTATATAAACCCTATATTGGAAACATCTGTTAGTTACCGAATATACGATTCCCCACCTATGTCGATAGATTTATATATAAAATACACACCTAATTATGTATATTATAATCTAAAAGACAATATTGCTTCTTATCTTTCCCATAATATATCATTAGGATGCCAATTTGTATTCAATAATCCTTGAATCAAAAGATTGGCTCATATTCTTTTCCTCTGCAAACCTTATACCATTCGGCGGATAGAAGCCAAATGGTGGGTGTATTCGTCGGGCGAGACTTTGATGCCGAATTCATCAATTTCATCACGTCTTACCCACCCCGAGCAATGCATCACTTCATGATTGCTCAGCAATATACCCACATGCGAAATATGAGTGCGTGAAGGATCTATATCAGCGTGGTTGAAGAACACCAGATCACCGGCTTCAGCCTCGGCCAGAGAGGCTACAGGAGTTCCTTGGGTGGCCTGCTCGGAAGCGTTGCGCAAAAGCGATATCCCGCATAATTTGAACACCACCTGAGTAAGTCCCGAACAGTCGAATCCGAATTGATTCCTGCCGCCCCACAGATAGGGAGCGCCTTCCACTATATCATATACGAGAAGCAGCGTTTCGCGGTTGAGAGGCAAGGGGTGAGCGATCGTCCTATCACCGTCGAGTACCAAGCCTTTCTCCGTTTCGGTCGACATGCTCAGGCGCGGTGGACGCTTACAGGTATCCGGCCGGGCCGTCACCATCTTGAAATCCACCCATCCTTCCTGTCCGTCGGCCGTCAAGCGCACTTTATGCCAACGCGCTACCGATTGGAGCCGCACACACCGTTCGCCCCAAAGCATCTGGGTCAACTGCTCGGCTCCCTCACGCGCTTCCGCCCTTACGGGAACGACGGCCGCGCAAGCCCACATATATTCAGCGGATTCAGGCGTCACCATACTTCGTTCGTATTGAAGTCAGCATGCTTGGGATAATCGATGGTGAAATGGAGACCGCGGCTCTCTTTGCGTTCCAGAGCCTGACGGGTAATGAGATAACCCACGTTGATCATGTTGCGCAGTTCGCAAATCTCTTTGGTGGCTTTCACGCGCTTGAAGAGGTTTTCCGTCTCCTCATACAGCAGGTCGAGACGCTCCCAGGCACGATGCAGACGCAAATCGCTACGCACGATGCCCACATACGTACTCATGATCTGTCCCACTTCTTTCATATCCTGCGATATGAGCACATGCTCTTCATTGGTCATTGTTCCTTCGTCGTTCCAATCGGGCACGCGCGTATTGAAATCATAGTTCTCGATCACGCTCAAGCTGTGCTTGGCTGCCGCATCCGCATACACCACCGCCTCAATCAATGAATTGCTGGCCAATCGGTTGCCTCCGTGCAAACCCGTACAGCTGCATTCGCCTACGGCATACAGACGATGTATGCTGCTTTCGGCATCCAGATTCACCTTGATTCCGCCGCACATATAGTGAGCACAGGGAGCCACCGGTATATATTCACGCGTGATATCTATACCGATACTGAGGCATTTCTCGTAGATATTGGGGAAATGGCGTTTGGTTTCCTCCGCATTTTTGTGAGTCACATCCAGGCACACATGATCCAGACCGTGGATTTTCATCTCGTTGTCGATGGCACGGGCCACTATATCACGAGGCGCCAGACTGAGACGCTCGTCGTATTTCTGCATGAATTCCTCGCCGTTGGGCAGGCGCAACACTCCTCCGTAGCCGCGCATCGCTTCCGTGATCAGATAGGCGGGATGCGTCTCTCCCGGATGGAAAAGCGCCGTGGGGTGGAATTGCACGAACTCCATATCTTTCACCTGACCTTTCGCACGATAAACCATCGCTATACCGTCGCCCGTGGCTATATTGGGATTGGTGGTCGTGGCATATACGGCTCCCGTTCCGCCCGTGGCGATCAGGGTGACGCGGCTCAGATAAGTGTCGATCTTCTGCGTATCGGGATTGAGAATATAAGCGCCATAGCATTCGATATCCGGCGTGCGGCGCGTAACGCAGATGCCCAGATGGTGTTGGGTGATGATCTCCACCGCAAAATGATTTTCCAGCACGTCGATAAAGGGATTGTTTCTTACGGCTTCCATCAGGCCACGCTGTATTTCGCGACCGGTGTCGTCCGCATGATGAAGTATACGGAATTCGGAGTGACCGCCCTCGCGATGCAGATCGTAAGCGCCGTCAGCCTGCTTGTCGAAATTCACGCCCCAGTTCACCAGTTCCTCGATCTGCTTGGGGGCGTTGCGCACCACCTGCTCCACCGCCATCGGGTCGCTTATCCAGTCGCCGGCCACCATCGTATCGTGAATATGCTTCTCAAAATCGTCCTTCATCAGATCGGTTACACTGGCGATGCCGCCCTGAGCCTTGGCCGTATTGGCCTCATCCAACGTGGTTTTGCAGCACAAAGCAATCGAATACTTGCCTGCACGGGCCACCTTTAGTGCGAAACTCATACCGGCAACTCCGCCGCCAATAATGAGAAAATCATACTTCTTGGTCATATCGTATTTGTTTTTTGCGACTGCAAAATTACTCTTTTTTATTGATATGACCAAATTTTTGAGGCAAAATCACCATAAAATCCGCCAAGCGCGAGGACTCGTCCTGCTTTCTACGCCTCAGCTCACCTACATCGTAGGATTTATTTTGCATTCAAAACAAGAAAAACGAAGCAAAATTTGCAAGAACCATTTTTTTTTCGTACCTTTGCACTCGAATTTAATTTGGGTAAATATGGCAGAAACAACAGACTCAGTTACCAAGATTTCGGTGCAATACGACAACGACAGCATCATCCACTTGGACGACCGCGAACATATACGCTTGCGCCCCGGTATGTACATCGGCAAATTGGGTGACGGAACTCACTCGGATGACGGTATATATGTGCTCATCAAAGAAACGGTGGACAATTCCATCGACGAATTCCGCATGGGCGAAGGCAAGACCATCGAGGTGACTGTTGAAAACGGACACGTTCGCGTACGCGACTACGGACGAGGCATTCCTTTGGGCAAAATGGTAGACGCCGTCTCTATCCTCAACACCGGCGGCAAATACGACAGCAAGGCCTTCAAAAAATCGGTGGGCCTCAACGGTGTCGGTACCAAAGCCGTCAACGCTCTGAGCATGGACTTCATCGTCCAATCATTCCGTGACGGCGAAACACGACGGGCCGAATTCCACCAGGGTAAACTCATCAAAGACACCGGTATCATACCCGCAGCAGCCGAGAAACGCGGCACGCTCATCGAATTCACACCCGACAACAGCAAAGGACTGTTTGAAAACTATCAGTTCCGGGACGACTATGTGGAAACGCTCATGCGCAATTACGCCTACCTCAACACCGGACTCACACTGGTATATAACGGCAAGAAATTCACTTCCAAAAACGGACTTTTCGACCTCTTGACCGAAAACATGACCGCCACACCGCTTTATCCGATCATTCATATCGTAGGCGAAGATATCGAAATAGCACTCACACACACCGACCAGAACAACGACGAATACTATTCGTTCGTCAACGGACAGCACACCATTCAGGGAGGTACCCACCAGGCTGCCTACCGTGAAGCCGTAGGACGGACCATCAAGGAGTTCTTCAACAAGAATCAGGACCTCGCCGACATACGCAACGGCATTGTGGGCGCTATCGCCATCAACGTGGAGGAACCCGTATTCGAAAGCCAGACCAAAGTGAAACTCGGCAGCAAGGACATGAGTCCGAAAGAAGGAAGCGTAAGCGTCAACAAGTTTATCAACGACTTCGTCAAACAGCAGCTCGACAACTACCTTCACAAACACCCCGAAATCACCGAGGTGATGCTGCAGAAAATTCAGGAATCCGAAAAGGAACGCAAAGCCATTGCCGGGGTCACCAAAGCCGCACGCGAACGAAGCAAGAAAAACCTGCTCAACAACCCCAAACTGCGCGACTGTCAGGTCCACTACAACGACCCCAAACCCGTCAAGAGCAGCAAGGACAGCGATGACGACCTGCGGCAGGAAAGCTGCATCTTCATCACCGAGGGTCTATCCGCATCCGGAAGTATCACCACCAGCCGCGACGTACGCACTCAGGCCGTTTTCTCGCTCAGAGGTAAACCCCTCAACAGCTACGGACTCAACAAATCCGTCGTGTACGAAAACGAGGAATTCAACTGCCTGCAATCCGCACTCAACATCGAGGACGGACTCGACGAACTGAGATACAACAAAGTGATTATCGCCACCGATGCCGATGTGGACGGCATGCACATACGCCTACTCATGCTCACTTTCTTCCTGCAGTTCTTCCCCGACCTTATCAAGAAAGGGCACGTCTATATCCTCCAAACGCCGCTTTTCCGCGTCAAAAACAAGCAGGAAACGCGCTACTGCTATTCCGAAGAAGAACGGCTCAAGGCCCTTGCCGAAGTCAAGACGCCCGAAATCACACGATTCAAAGGTCTGGGCGAAATCTCACCCGATGAATTCAAGGGATTTATCGGACAGGGCATCCGACTCGACCAGGTCACGCTCCGCAAAGAGGACGCCGTTGCCGACCTGCTGGCCTACTATATGGGCAAAAACACCATGGAACGGCAGAACTTCATTATCGATAACCTGATTGTTGAGGAGGACGCCGTAGAATGATTCCTTTGATTCTTTTCGTAGCTTTGGGACTCACCATCCTCGTCCTTTTCGAGATTCGCGCACGCAAAGATGCCGGCAACGGTGCCGAACAAACGGAGCCGCAGCCTGCCGACGATTCGGGATGCTGCGGACAGCACCTGGTTTGCGAAAGGGAGACGCTACTGCAAACCAATGCCGAAATCATCTATTATGATGACGAGGAACTGGACGCCCTGGCAGGCATCCAACCGCAGGATTTCACCGCCGATCAACGGCTCATGATTCGCGAAATTTTCGAAACTCTACAGGAAAAAGACGTTCCCGGATGGTGCCGCAGCCTGCAGCTGCGCAATATTCAATTGCCCGAAGACGTGAGGGAAGAAGCCCTTTTGATTGTCAGGGAACGGCGCAAAATGTAGATGTCCGCTACGGTCAGCACCAGACTGGTGATACCCAGCCACAGCGTATCGCCGCTTCCTAAAGTGTCCATCGTTTCCACATCGATGCCGCGGCGGAAGCATACGTAATACATGATCACGGCTACACCGTTGTTGGTGGCGTGCATCAATATCGGGCACCACAGCGAACCCGTCCACACCAGCACGTAGCCGAATAACGCTCCCATCAGCATACGCGGCACGAAGCCGTAGAATTGGAAATGCACCAGCGAGAAGATGATAGCCGTCACCCAAACGGCCGCATGAGGCGTTTCCTCAAACAGGCGGTTCTCCCTCCTTCCAGAGAAGAGGTTGAGCATCACGCCGCGGAAAGTGATTTCCTCACCGATCGCGGTCAATACGGCCAGCAGACCTATATTGGCCAGCAATCCCCCAATCGTATCCACCTGCATGAAACTGAGCAACAATGCGTTGTTCTGTTCCTCCATCTCACGCAGCCACTCCTCTATCGGCTCGAGGAAGGCGGGCAGTTGCAACTGCTGGTTGAGATACCCCAGCAGGTTGATTCCCGGTATCGCGATCACCATCAGGGCGAATACCGACAGCATCGTCTGCCAGTTGGACGGACGGTCCAGTTGCAGCCAGGCAGCGGGACGCTGACGGGCTATCCGCGCCAGCAGCCAAGCCGGTACCAGGAAGATGGCCACGTCCTGAAGCAGTTGAAGCCATTTCATACCCGTCACCGTGTTATGGCCGGGCAGCATCGTCCATACAATCATCGCTACGATCACGCAGCCTACTATCAATGCCATCCAGATGCCCACCAGGGCAAAGGCGCTGTATTTGCGGTCTTTCATACCAGTTTTCCTTTTAGCGTGGCGGCGGAAGCCTCCTCTATTCTTACGTTTACCAGTTCGCCGATGTGACGCCCTTCACGCGGGAAGACCACCGTCTTGTATTGCGACGTCCTTCCGTACATGTCTTCAGGACTGCGTTTGCTGTAGCCTTCCACCAGCACTTCCACCGTTTTCCCCACTTCACGCTGGTTGCTCGCCAGCGAAAGCTCGTTCTGCAACGCGATTATCTCGTTCAGGCGGCGCACTTTCTCCTCCTCCGGGATATTGTCGGGCAGGTGTTTCTGGGCATACGTGCCCGGCCGTTCCGAGTATTTGAACATGAACGCCGTATCGAAGCCCACTTCTTTCATCAGGCTCAGCGTGGCGGCATGATCCTCCAATGTCTCGTCGTGGAAGCCGCAGAACACGTCCGTTCCGATAGTGGCGTCGGGCAGGATGCGGCGGATAGCCGCTATGCGGTCCAGATACCACGCACGGGTGTATTTGCGGTTCATCGATTTCAGTATCTTGTCCGATCCGCTCTGTACGGGCAGATGGATGAAGCGGCAGATGTTGGGATGCGCGGCTATGGCTTCCAGCGTACGGTCGCTCATGTCTTTGGGATGCGAAGTGGTGAAGCGGATACGCATCTCGGGCACGGCTTCGGCCACTATGCCCAGCAGCATGGGGAAATCGATCAGGGTTTCCGTCCCGTCAGCTGCCGTCGACGTATAGCGGTACGAGTTCACGTTCTGCCCCAATAGCGTCACTTCCTTATAGCCTTTTCCGCTCAGGTCCCTCACTTCGGCCAGGATGCTTTCCACGTCCCTGCTGCGTTCGCGCCCGCGGGTGTAGGGCACTACGCAGTAGGAGCAGAAATTGTTGCAGCCGCGCATGATCGACACGAATCCGGATATCGACTTCCCTATCCGTGCGGGAAGGATATCCCTATAGGTCTCCGTGCGGCTCAGTTCCACGTTCACCGCTTTATGCCCCTGCAGGGCTTGGGCCAGCAGATTGGGGATATCGAGATAGGCGTCCGGGCCCGCCACGAAATCCACACCTTTTTTTTCCGTCAGTTCAGTGCCCATGCGTTCGGCCATGCAGCCTATCACGCCGATGATCGGATGCATGTTCCGCTTGCGGTTGAGCGAACGGATCTCTTCCAGCCGGTGACATACGGTCTGTTCCGCTTTGTCACGGATGGAGCAGGTGTTGAGGATGATGATATCGGCTTCGGCGATATCTTCGGTCAGGATGGAGTCGGTGGTCTGCATGATGGCTGCCACCACTTCCGAATCGGCCACGTTCATCTGGCAGCCGTAAGTCTCGATATAAAATTTCTTTTCCAATTGCCTATGCGGGATGCGTCCCTTTTTTGATCAGATATTGTTTTTCTCTATGTCCTTGAAGTAGCGGTAGGTGCCCACTTTCAGTTCGTCGCAGGCCATATCGTCACACACGATGATGCCGTGGCGGTGCATCTGCAGCGCGCTTACCGTCCACATGTGCGAGATGCCGCCTTCTATCGCGTGTTGCAGGGCGCGTGCTTTGTTGTGCCCGTTCACCAGGATCATCACCTCGTCGGCGTCCATCACGGTGCCTACGCCTACGGTCAGTGCCGTCTTGGGCACTTTGTTCACGTCGTTCTCGAAGAAGCGGCTGTTGGCGATGATCGTATCGGTTGTCAGGTCTTTCACGCGGGTACGCGAACTCAGCGAACTGCCCGGTTCGTTGAAGGCGATATGGCCGTCAGGACCTATGCCGCCGATAAACAGGTGAATACCGCCGTAGGTCTGGATCTTGGCTTCATAGCGCGCGCATTCGGCTGCCAGGTCGGTAGCGTTGCCGTTCAGGATATTCACGTTCTCTTTCTTGATGTCGATATGGCTGAAGAAGTTGTTCCACATAAACGAGTGGTAGCTCTCGGGGTGAGATTCGGGAATACCCACGTATTCATCCATATTGAAGGTGACCACGTTGCGGAAACTTACTTTTCCCGCCTGGTTCATCTCCACCAGTTTGCGGTACATGCCCAGAGGCGAACTGCCCGTAGGCAAACCCAGTACGAAAGGATTGCTTTCTTTCGGTTGAAACGCGTTGATGCGGCTCACCACATAGTTGGCGGCCCACTCCGACATACGTTCATAGTCGTTTTCAATTATTACTCTCATAGTCACATTGCTCCAGTACTACCGCGGAGCGTGCGGGTAAATACAATTTCAGTTGACCTTTCAGGTCGGATTCATAACTTGGGTCGGGTTGAGTGAAATGGGCTGTCGTGTCGTCGGTCAACCCGAAACCGCCGAACGACGGATGGTCAGTATTCAGCCGCGTCACGTATTTGCCCGCAGCCACCGGAATACCGTAATCCGTATATGATTTTTGGCCGTTCCAATTGAATACGGCCACCAGTTTGCCTCTTCTGATCGCTATCACGCCGTCAGCCTGCTTGTCCCATATCAGTTCGGGGGCATAACGGTTGAGCAGGTTTTTGCCGCGGTCTGACATGCATACGGGCTTCAGCGTCGCTATCATCTCCTTGTCGAAGCGGTTCAGGTCGGCGTAATAATAGTTGCCGTTGTCCACCAGGCTCCATTGCCGTCTCGCATATCGGTAGCTCCAGCCGTTCCCCTCACGGGGGAAATCGATCCATTCGGGATGCCCGAACTCGTTGCCCATGAAATTCAGATAGCCACCCTGCATCGTTATAGCCGTCACCAGACGGATCATCTTGTGAAGCGCTATGGCGCGGTCCACCACATAAGTGGAATGCCCGTGCTCGAAGTGCCAGTACATATCCTTGTCCGCCAGACGGAAAATGATCGTTTTGTCGCCCACCAGAGCCTGATCGTGACTTTCCGCATACGATATCGTCCGCTCGTCTCCGCGACGGTTGGTCAGCTCATAATAGATATGCCCCCCGTGCCAGTCCTCGTCTCTCACTTCCTTGATATAACGTATCCAGAAATCGGGGATTCCCAGCGATAGGCGATAGTCGAATCCTATTCCGCCCTCTTCCTGTTTCAGGGCTATGCCCGGCATGCCCGACATGTCTTCAGCTATCGTCACGGCGCGCGGGTTGAGCTGGTGGATGAGCCGGTTGGCCAGCGTCAGGTAACACAGCGCGTCCACGTCCGTATTGCCATCGAAATAGGTGTCGTAACTGTCAAAACGCCTGCCCAGGCCGTGGTCCTTGTAGAGCATCGACGTCACGCCGTCAAACCGGAATCCGTCAAATCCGTACGTTTCCATCCAGTACTTGCAGTTCGACAGCAGGAAATGCAGCACTTCCGTCTTGCCGTAATCGAAGCAGAGGCTGTCCCATGCAGGATGCGTACGCCGCTCGCCCGCATGAAAATATTGGTACGGCGTGCCGTCCTGTCTCCCCGGCCCTTCTTCCTCGTTTTTCGCCGAATGGCTGTGCACCAGGTCGAGGATTACGGCTATCCCCCGTCGGTGAGCGTCTTCGATCAGCGCTCTCAGTTCGTCGGGCGTGCCGAATCGGCTCGAGGCGGCGAAGAAATTGGTCACCTGATACCCGAAACTGCCGTAATACGGATGTTCCTGTATGGCCATCAGCTGCAGGCAGTTGTAGCCCAGCGCGTCCACACGAGGCAGCACCCGGCGCCTGAATTCGTCGTAGGTGGCTATCCGTTCCTCCTCGCCCGACATGCCTATATGGCATTCGTAGATAAACAGCGCTTCCCCTTTTTTCAGTCCTTTCCATCGCTTCGGCGTGGCGGCGTCCGTCGTCAGGTCCACCTGAGCGTAAAAGGCGTTAGCCTGCCGGCTGTGGTTCTGCACCACACGCTGAGCGTACGCGGGTATGCGTTCGCCTTCACCTCCGTTCCATCGGATACACAGCTTGTATAGTTGCCCTTCCTGCAGCCAGTTGGCGGGCCAATGCCCTTCCCATATTCCTTTCCCCGTAGGCCGCAGCCGCCATTCGTCCCTTTTCTCCCAGCAGTTGGTCTCTCCTATCAGCCATATGTCCGTCGCGTTCGGAGCCCATTCACGCAGCACCCAGCCGTCTTTATCTCGGTGCAGACCGAAATAGATATAGCCGTTAGCCCAGTCTTTCAGCTCCGCCCCCCCGGTCAGTTCCTTTTCCTTGCGCTCGGCATAGGCGCAACGCGCCTCCAATACGGAGGCATACGGCTGCAGATACGGGTCACGACGCACGATCGCAAGCCGTTTCTTACGGGTTCTATGCGGGGAGGTAACGGATTTCAATCTGCTTATTGCTGTACGCGGGTCTTGGCGATCAGTTTTTTATGGCTCTTGCCGGGTTCGCCTATGCCGGGCTTGTGGCCGTCGGTCGGGAAAAATACGGCAAAATAACCTTCCGGAACGGTGAACACCGATACGGGCGAGTCCTTATACAGTTCCATGTCTTTCCCCTCGTCGTATTCCTGCAGCTCGTGCTGGCAGTCCTGCAACGCGCGCCAACCCATATCTTCAGGACCGGATAGAGGTACCTGGATGTCGATATAGTCGCGATGAGCTTCCATCGGACAGTCTTTCTCCTGACGGAGTTTGATCTCCTGTACGTTGATGAAGAGGTCGTCGCCGTCCAGTTTCACGCGCATCGGAGGATACATTTCCAAGTCGTTGTCGTTGTAGAATTTCATGAACGCTTCCAGCCCCGGTACACTGTCGTAGTAGAGGTCAGCGTTCTCCAGTTTGTCCAAAATCATAATACGCTAATTTATAAATTTGGCTGCAAAGATACACTTTTTTTCCGAACTGAGCAAAAAAATGGAAAATAAACTACATTTTTTTTGCGCATTCCAAATTTTTGCACTACCTTTGCACGCTAGTTTTATGCTCATAGAGCATTTGGGGCGGATATTCCTTTTTAATCAACTATAATTATTCACTTTAAATGAAACGTTCATTTTTTACTTTAGCAATTTTTGCCCTTATGGTCACATCTTGCCATCGTCAGCCCGCGCAAACCACGGGTATCGACCTCTCTAATCTGGACACCGCTGCCGTGGCCCAGAACGATTTCTACCAATTCGCCTGCGGCGGTTGGATGCTCAACAACCCCCTGCCCGGCGAATACAGCCGATTCGGCTCCTTCGACAAACTCGCTCTCACCAACCTCGAACAGGTCAACTCACTCATCGAGGAACTCGGCAAAACCGAGCACGAGCACGGTACCGTCGCTCAGAAAATCGGTGACCTCTATTCATTGGCTATGGACACCGCTCGACGTGACAAGGAAGGCATTAAGGCCGTACAACCCACACTCGACGAAATCGCCGCTATCTCCGACCGCGCTCAACTCTCACAAATGCTCGGCAAAGCCATGGAATACGGTATTTGGGGCATGTACGTTGATGCAGATGCCATGAATTCGTCCATGAATATACTCAACGAATGCCAGGGCGGTTACGCACTCGGCGAGAAGGAATACTATTTCGATACCGACGAACAGACCACCATGATCCGTAACGAATACGTTAAGCACATCGCCCGCATGTTCACCCTCTTCGGCTACGACGACGCTGACGCCAAAGCCGCTACCGTTCTCCGTCTCGAAACCCGACTCGCAGGTGCGGCCAAAAACAACGTCGAACTTCGCGACCCCATCGCCAACTACAACAAAATGTCGGTCGACTCGCTCCAGACGCTCGTTCCGCAAGTCGATTGGAACGCTTTCTTCGCCGCTATGAACATCAATCCCGGCGTCCTCTCTGTCGGACAGGTAGCACATCTCCAGGAAGCCGGCAAAATGCTGGCTGAGGAGCCCCTCGAGGACCTCAAGACCCTCTTCACTTGGCAGGTGATCGACGGCGCTGCCAGCTATCTCTCCACCGAGATTTATATGGCCAACTTCGATTTCTACGGACGTATTCTCTCCGGCAAACAGGAACCCTCTCCCGTTTGGAAACGCAGCGTTCAGGTGGTCAACGGTACCCTCGGCGAAGCCGTCGGCGAAATGTACGTGCAGAAATACTTCCCCGAGGAGAACAAACAGCGTATGCTCGACCTCGTGCATAATCTCCAGGCCGCTCTCGGCGAACGTATCCAGGCTACCGACTGGATGAGCGATGAAACCAAAGCCAAAGCGCTCGAAAAACTCAACGCCTTCACCATCAAAATCGGCTATCCCGACAAATGGCGCGACTATTCCGACCTCGATATCGATGCTTCGCTCACTTATTACGAGAACCTCCAACGTGCCGCCAAGTTCGAGCAGGCTTATAGCCTCTCCTATCTCAACCAGCCCGTCGATAAGGAGAAGTGGTATATGACGCCGCAAACCGTCAATGCTTACTACAACCCCTCCAGCAACGAGATCTGCTTCCCCGCAGGTATTCTCCAATATCCTTTCTTCGATATGAATGCCGACGATGCGTTCAACTACGGTGCCATCGGTGTGGTTATCGGACACGAGATGACTCACGGATTCGACGACCAGGGTTGCCAGTTCGATAAGGACGGTAATATGGTCAACTGGTGGACCGATGAGGACCGTGCACGCTTCCAGGAGCGCACCAAAGTCATGGAGGAATATTTCAATACCATCCAGGTCGCTCCCGGCGTCTTTGCCAACGGTGCTTTCACTTTGGGTGAGAATATCGCCGACCACGGAGGTCTCCAGGTCAGCTACCTCGCTTTCACCAAAAACGAGGAGGCCAAGGCTGCCAAGGACCGTCTCGGCGAACGTGACGGATTCACTCCCGCACAGCGTTTCTTCCTGGCTTATGCCAATGTATGGGCTGGCAATATCCGTCCCGAAGAGATTCTGGTTCGCACCAAGAGCGATCCTCACAGTTTGGGTCGTTGGCGTGTCAACGGAGCGCTGCCTCAGATTGGTGCGTGGTACGAAGCTTGGAACGTTACGGAAGAGAGTCCGCTTTACGTTGCTCCCGAAAAACGCGTTCATATCTGGTAATCCGCGCCGGCAGCCCGCTAAGGTTAATTTAGCCTACCGCTAAGAATCATTTAGCAGATCGTTTAGGTTAATTTGGCAGGCCCTTTTAGGATAGATATTTATCCTTTCCATATAGGTGCATCGTGTTCATCATGATGCACCTTTTTTATTTTTATTCCTGTTCCCTTTCCTCTCCCGCTTAGGACAGAATGAAAATATTAACGAAATGTTAAAAGGTAGCGCCATAGTATAGCGACGTATGCGTGAGAATTGATGGAGAAGTTGATGGAGTTGAGAGTTGAGAATTGAGTGTGGAGAATGAAAAAGGGGGGAGGATCGGTGTAATAAAAAGAGATAATAATTTTTAAGAGATGAGGCAAAAATCACGCATCTCTGTCGGTTGATGGGTGATTTTCGTAATGCGAAAACCGATTCGCCTGAATATGGAATATCTTTTCACCCACCAAAATTCCTGTATTATTTGCATATTCCAAAAATTCTTCGTATCTTTGCAGTCGGTATCAATTTCAGGACCGATGGAAGTCCGCTTAACCCCTGTATTAATTTTTTAGATTATGAACTGCAAACATTTTGATTTGGACAATTCAGGCAACCGTCTCTGCCTGCTCGGCGGTTTTTGTACAGAACCCGAAAAATGCCCCCTTCTCGAGCCCGTACCCAAACACGATTCTACCGACAAATAACCCTCACCTTGCATAAAAAACCTTGATTTAATCGGGTGTTTTTGGCATTATGCTGAGATTTATGGATATAAAAACTGCCGACACAAATGCCGACAGTTTTTATTCTCTTTACACCTGTGGGACGATAAGTATACGTTGCTATTTTTCTTATTGGTCGTTTATATGATTATACGAAATAATGACAAGTTGTGAGAAAAAATCGCAAATTCATTTACACTTTCTTGCATATTCCAAAAATTAGTTGTACCTTTGCACCGTAAATTATATCAACAAGAACATGGAAGATGAACTAAGAGAACATCGCCACGGATCGGGACTTAAATTTATTATCGGACTTCTGATCGGATTGGCTATCGGTTATTTCATCGGTATAAACGGCTATATCCGCGTTGAGAAAGACGCTCAACCGACCACGCAAGAAGAAGAATGGACGGATGAAGAAGAAGAGGAGGAAGAAGATGCCGACCTCACCGGCAACGACCCCAATGCCGTCACCCTCGTATCCTACTCGCACGACTGGATAGATAGAAAGGCGCAGATATCCGTAAAAAACAACACCAAATCCACTATCACCTCTATCTCGGGACGAATGATCTACTACAACATGAACGGAACCATGCTCGACTATCGCGACTTTCACATGCCAATCATTATCGCTCCCGGAATGGCCAAACGCTTCGAACTGGATGGCTATAATCATGAAGAAGATTATGCTTACTACAAAAGTGAGGCAGTACCCACTGATAAAAATAAAAAATATAAAGTGAAATTCGAAGTGTATACCTACACCTATTATTGATTTATTGAATTATTGACTGATTATCAGAATGCACAACGGGTTATTGGTAATTTGACATGATGATTACGCTACTTGATATATTGCTGCTGAAGTGGGTGGTTGACCCGAACATCTGGGGCATCCTGATTGCCATTTTTGCGATATATATTATTTATCTTGTCCGTATCAAGATAGCCTGCAATATGGCCAGAAACCGACATCGTTCCCCGTTAGGCTGGGGTCTCTTTTCGTTTTTTATCTCACCCCCGTTGGCGTGGATAATCCTGGCTATCTCGGGGAATGATGATGCAGCGGAGAGGAAAATGAAGGAAGAGGAAGGCACTAATGACGTAGACGTAAACGCAGACGCAGACCTTAATTAATGCACAAATGACGTAAACGCAAACGCAGACGTAGACGTAGACCTTAATTAATGAACTATAAACAATGAACACTATATATTCACTTAATACCCCAAACGTTATGAAACAGAAAACTACTCGATTTTTAGGCGTATTGGCGGCTGCGATTTTCGCGCTCGGCATCGCTGAGGCCAATGCTGCCGATTTCACTTACACTTATGAAAACGTCACTCTGAGTTATCAGATAGTGGACGCTACCAACCGCTATGTGGCCGTAGTGCCCGGAAGCAGCATCACCGGCAATTATCTAATCATTCCCGAACAGGTGGAATACAACGGACTGACTTACACCGTGACGGAATTGCATTACGCCGTGATCAGTACCTCCAACCAGCTTTCGTCGATCATGCTGCCCAATACGCTGCGCCTGATTGAACACGAAGCCATCGTACAAACCAACATTACCGGCATAACCGCCCTTACGATTCCGGAGAATGTGGATACGATAGGATATAACGGTATTAAGTTGAAAGGACTGAAAACCCTGACCTGGAAAGCCCGTAACTGCAAGTTGAATCCCAATTGGATGTATGTATACGACAGTTATGCGCCCGAAGAGATAGTGTTCGGCAAAGAAGTGAAAAAAGTGCCCGACTATTTCTGCCGCAACAACGGTAATCTCAGTTCGATTGTCGTGCCCGTTAATGTGGACAGCATAGGCAACTACGCCTTCTTCAGTTGCACCGATCTGAGCAGCGTGGCTCTGGGTGAATCGGTTAAATCCATCGGCGAGTTCGCTTTCTACAACTGCCAGAAACTCAACTATATCCTCTGCGCACCCGCCGTTCCGCCCGTAGTGCCCACTCACGCTTTCCACGACGTGCCTCTGGACGCCACTATCGAAGTGCCCTGCAACACGATTGCCGCATACGCCGCAGCCAACGAGTGGAAGAATTTCTGGGCATTCGAGGAAACTATCCTGTATAAGGCTATCTGTCGCGTAATGGACGAGGAACAAGGCTCTGTGGAAGTGGAACAGGACTGCCGCTGCGCCACTTTTACCGCTATGCCGGCTGAAGGATACCGCTTCAAACAATGGAGCAACGGCTCCAAAACCAATCCGCTGACCTTGCAATTGAGCGAAAGCGTGGAACTGGTGGCCGAATTTGAAGAAATGCCCGCCGGACTGGAAGAGATATTCAATCTCAACACGCCAAGCGACGGCAAATTCATCCGCAACGGTCAACTGCTGATCATCCGCAACGGACTTACCTACAACGCTCAAGGCAACCTGGTGAAATAACAATTAACGTAGACGCAAACATAGACGTAAACGAGGACGGCCATACGGCATAAAGTAACGGAAAGGACTACCCTGATGGGCGGTCCTTTCTTTTTTACTATTATGTATGCCGCGTTGCGGCGTATTTGACTGATTGTCAAATTAACGTAGACGAGAACTGTGCCGCAAAGCGGCTTGATAGGCGACAGGGTCGCATTATGGTTGGCAAAAGCCAAATTATTGTTTCGCAAGCGAAAATTATGGTTGGCAAAAGCCAAAGTATGGGCGCTAAAGCGCATTATGGGCAGCGGATCTGCTACTTGACGAGAGTGAGAACGAGAACGGCTATGCAGATAGTTTTGCCTAAGCGGTTCGGGGTTACACACTGGTGTCAGACACCTTTCGTCAGCAGAAACTCCGCTAAGTGGATTAGCCTTGCTAATCGAAGCGCTATTTATGGCCCCTTTCCGTGAGTTGGTTTTCCCCGTTAATCGGGGACAACCGAGCCATTGTGATATTCCCCGACCCGAGTGAACACAACCTATATTAAACGTGAACGGCCATGCGGCTTAATCAGTGCACAATTGACATTTGTTTGATTTCATCGAAGATTTTGGGGATTAATCATGAAGGGGACGACAAAAAAACTGCCGACACAATGCCGGCAGTTTTTTGATCAGACAATTGATTGCTTATTGCAATTGTACAGGTGCATTCACTCTGCGTCCGTATATATCATACCATTCATCGTTGCGGATGATATATACCTGACCGTCGTATACCACTTTCATGGCCGGAATCTTTTCACCAAACAGGTCGTTCAGACCGGATCCGTTAACCAACGTGATATGATAGGTTACATCTCCGCACTCGGTGGTTACGGTGTAGGTGTATTCACCGCATTCGGTGCCGACCGGCAATACTTCCACGCCGTCGATAACCAAGGGCAGATCGGCTACATCGTAAGTCATGTAGATATCCGGCTCAGAAGCGTCAATCACCGTGAGATACAGCACAAGCGTACTATCGCAACCGTCGACGGAAGAAGTAACCACTTCGTAGCGTCCGCTTGTGGAGATTCCGATGAAGTGGTCGTCCGTATAGGATTCGCCCTCACAGATTGATACAGTATAACTGCTGCCGAGTTGAGGCAACTCGGTGACATGATAGTTAACCACGCTGTCGCAGCCCAGAGAGGAGGTATAACTGAAGGTGTAGATGCCGCTCCCGGTGATTTCCACATCATTCAAGAGGAGCGTATCGTTGTAGCAGAGAATCATATCCACGTCAATCGTATCCTGACTGATCACATCCAGATAGAGTGAGACAATACTGTCGCAACCCCAAACGGATTGCAGGGTGTCGGTATAAATGCCATTGTTGTACAGACTGTAGCCGTGCCATACCACCGGCAGGCTGCTGCCGCATACGGTCATGAAGGTATCCACTTCGGCAACCGGATGGATAGTGAGATGCATAACCACCAGACTGTCGCAGCCCGAAACGGAAGTAAGGATACGTTGTTGCTCAGCAGGTGTGACACCGATCTGAACATCAGTCAGACTGAAGTTTTCGTCCAGATAATTCTCATGTTCGCATATCATAGCGCTGTATGAATAGGTCTTGACGGTATCCACATGCAATAGCAAGGTGAACAGACTGTCGCGTACGGATTGATCATCTGCGGGACGGAAGATTTGGTAACTGTTGTCGCCAACCGTATACATGCCGTAGGAAATGACGAACGGATCGGCCGGTGTGGACAGATAGCCGTAATAATTGTCGCCGTAGCAGAGAGTGGCTTCGGCAGCAGCCAAGTCGGCGCCGTCCAGAACGACATGAGCGATACTCAACGTGTGGTTAGCCTCGAGCGTGTTGGAAGCTTCCTGATAGAAGGCAATCTTCACATTGGGATATCCTGCGTATTCAGACATCACAATCGAATAGTGGTATATGGAATCGTAACGCAGACTGTCGTAAACATAGTCACCGGCATTGACGGTGTTGTTGTTCCATTCTTTCAGCACGTTCCAAGTGGAGCCATTGTCAGAAGAAGCCAGTACCATGAATCGGTCGTCGGCTCCGTAATATTGGAACGCGCCGTATTTGAGCAAATCGAATTGGAGTACCAGCGCTTCGCCGCTATTGGGCGTGAGATCCAACGAAGGAGTGGCTATCCAGAAATTGTTGCCTGTCCACATGCTAGCTCTGAGGTATGACTCAGAGAAGTAATTATCGGCATGAGCAACATTCCAACCACCCGATGCTGGTTGATATTGCGAGCCGGGATAGCTGCCGGAGAAGCGGCTCCAATCTTCAGCTGCATAGGTATCGAAGTCGGGTTGGAAACGGGTGCCGTACAAAGTACGGAACGATACGCTTTCCCAAACCGGATCTTCGGTGTTTTCGCATAACTGTTGGATATAAGCATAGTACAACGTGCCGGGCAAGAGGTTGGTGAACACAAGGACGGAGTCGTTGATCAAGGTATCCATACGGATGATATTGGCCTCGTTCAATACCTTGTCTGTTGACAGGGCAACCCGAGCGTTGCGTATGCCTTTATCCACATAGGTGAACGACAAAGCGGCTTGCGTGAGGGTGATTTGATCCACCGTCATATTATCCACACCCTGGCAACCTTCGTCGAATATAGACAACGACACATCGTCGATGTATTCGATATTGTTGTATACATCACTTCCGGACAGGAAGCAGATATAACGGTCGGCAGTAGGCTGGAAGTCAACCACGAAGGTCTCCCAGAACTTCTCGGGATCATCCGATTCCAAAGCATCAGTTGGTACGGGAGTGCTGACGCAAACGCTTACAGGAGTGAAGGTGGATATGTCGTAAGGATCGGACATCGTACCTACGGTGATGCTATGCAGATAGTTGGAGCCGGTGTAGCCCACCATATTGCCATGATTGTCACGCTGACCGGGACGCATCTTGAAGCGCAGGCGAACTGAATCCATCGTGTTGACATCCAAAGCAGGCATCACAGCCCAGGTGGTATCTCCTTCGGGTTTGGAAGCAATAGTATTGAAGAACAATGCCGAGTTGCCAGATGCAGCGTAATCAGCACCATTGATTAGTGATACTCCACAGAATGTACCTACACTATAGTGGTCGCCAAGTATCCAGCACGAAGGCATGAAACGTGAATATTTAATTGGATAAACATCTCCGTCTTCGAAGTCGTAATTCACCGGAACGGTAACCAGGCAGAGTGTAGAGAAGCATGCCACGGTCCATTCAGAACCGCAATCTTTCTGAACACGTACATAATAGTCGGTACCCGGAACAAGGTTATTGAAGGAATAACGAGCTTCGTTAACAGTGTCGGAAAGCACAGGATCAACAAAGAAGCTGTCGGTGGCCAATTCCACGATAAATTGTCCTCTATGTACCGGATTATTGAGCCATGCAATATTGGCTGATGTAGTGAAGATATCGCTTACCTCCAGTCCTTTAACTTCAATGCATGCCGCATCATTGTATTCAATATCAACCGAATCAAGGAAGAAATAAGTGTAGGGATAATAACTTGAACCGCTTTGCACATAGAATCCGATAGAAATATTCTTACCTGAATATTGAGTGATATCCAATTCCACTTTCATGCCGTCGGCAAAGTTCTGATAGTTGTAATCTGCACCTTCTGTACTGAGCCAACTGCGGAGAACATTGTAGTTGTGTCCGCCGTCTTCGGATACCAATACATGGAACGAATGGGTGTTGGCATCGCCCTGAACAGGTCCACCTTGATCACTGCAGATTTGAGCATTGAAGCT
The DNA here is from genome assembly GCA_024399655.1 of Paludibacteraceae bacterium. Lineage (GTDB taxonomy): Bacteria > Bacteroidota > Bacteroidia > Bacteroidales > Paludibacteraceae > Colicola. Next base: position 33,962 of record JAKSNP010000002.1, read on the forward strand.
CAGAGTCATACCAAGACCGTCTTCCAGTTCGGGAATCACGATGAAGGGAGTAGTAAGGATACTATTGGTATAATAGTCGGCTAATCTGGCTCGTACCGTAGTACCTGACATGATATTGATCATACTGTCAGGTGCGGCATAACTCCAATAGGTACCGGGATTGGTAAGTGCTGTATACGAATCAAGCGAAACGACATTATCAACGAGCATATTAGAACTGCTATATACCGACCAACCGGCAGAAGGAGCCGTACCAATGGTATAGCTGTCGAAATCGTTCTGATAAGGAGCCGTGCAAGCCGTATGGAATGACATCGGTTCTGACCAAGCGGAAGTTTCGCCATTAGCGCACAAACTGCGTACATAAACCGTATAAATCATATCACTAAGCAGACCTTCCACATGCAACGAATTGGAATCGGAATAGAACAAAGCGTTAGGATCAATATTGTCCAACATATATCCGGCCAGATTGCAAACTATCTCGTATCGAGCAGCATTTCCTATCCAAGTGATATCGGCCTTGGTGTTGGTGCATGTAGCATCCAAATGGGTAGGTTCGATACAATCAGGAGCATACACTACATTGACATCATCAATGAATATGTTGTTATTCTGCGAGAAATCGCTGGCAAAGGCGATGTATTTGCCTTCCACTCCATAAAGGTTAACATAATATTCCTGCCATAAATCATCCATATTTTCGATGTCCCTAGGATAATCAGCGGTAGCAAGAACGGGCAAAGTGATAGTCTTTATCAAGCGGAAGGTGGAAGGATCGTCAGGATCGTCCATCGTACCGATATTCAACGAACGGGCGTAACTGGAAGTCTGAGAATTATTCACCACAAGACCTAAGTTAGTATTGAGTTGACCATAGATCGCTCTCATCTTGAAACGAACCTGCAGGCTATCCAATGGCACTTGCATTTCAGGCAGAGCCATGTAAACGGGGTTGGAACTATTGGATGACATATACAGAGCACCAACACCTGACAATGCAAAATTGAAAACATTCAGATCGTTCTGCTCCAATTGCTCATCGCGGATATACCCGCAATAGACCGTACTGCTGGAATGCTGGCTCCAGCAAGCCGGCATGCTATGCGAACCCTCTAATACGCGGCGGTCGGACGGGTCATCAAAGTTCTCTACATAGGGTATCATACCCAGGCACTTCGTAGAGAAGGATATAGAATTCCAAGCACCCTTATTATCACCACAATCACTACGTACATATACATAATAATCGGTGGTATGTTGCAAACCGGTAAGCGAAACGGAATCCTCGCTGACGGTGAAGTTGCGGACGATATCGCCACTATATTCTTCAATCGAATCAGGATTGATAGCAGCGGTAGCCAATACAAACTGATAATCACCGGTGTGTGAACTACTGAAAGTGACAGTAGCAGCAGAGGTGGAAATGTCCTTTGCAGCCAGATAGCGAATGTCACGGCATTCAGGCAACAGGCTGAAAGTGATATCGTCGATACCTGCATATTCCATACTGCCACCGCCGTATTTGAAGGCTATACGGGCTATGGAAACTACAGAATCAGGAATAGCCGACAACTCTATCTTCTCGATTGTCCAACCTGTGTTTCTGGGTATACGCTGCATAGCGACAAAGCCGGTTTCGTCGGTAGGATCGGTGATATAACCCACTTCCAAAGTAACATTGGCATTGGTGCTGGATTCTTTATGGGCGAACTCAATCTGCAGAGTATTGGCCGGAATCGTCATTTCGGGCAGAACCGCGTATCCATAAGTATTGGCATCCGCATTGAGGAACAGACTCAATTTGCCGGAATGAACATAATCAGCATATTTATTGACGAAGATATAAGGAGGTACACCTTCGTTGGCGTTGATGGTTTCCCAGCAAACCAGGTTGGATTCGTCAGATGTTTTGGCATTAGCTACCGTTATGTTGCAGGTGTATGTTTCGAATCCGTCAGTCCAGGGCAGTTCGCTGATGCGGCCGCAAGACGTACGGAACGTAGTGTTGGCATCGCAGGTCACCGTGCCGGAGCACAATTGATAGAGGCGTACAAAGTATGGCGTCGCCATTTTCAGGCCGGTTATCGTATAGGTAAGTCCTGAAGCCACCGTAGCAGTTTGGTATCCTTGAGTGAAGGCATTGTCCTCAGCCCATTCAATGACGGTCTGCTTGGATGAATCGCCTTGCCAACTGATGGTAACCTTGTCTGCCTCCACACTATCAACTGTCAGATTGGATGGATCATCGCAACCTGGAATCACTTTCTTCAGTTTGATATTGGCAATATGTATATCGTTCGTTTTGGTTCGAACAATACCTACGAATGCGAAACGGATGGTTTGACCGGCAAATCGTGAGAAGTCCAAAGTAAGGTTGGTACCTGTTTCGGATATCTCGGACATAGGATACAGGGTAGCACCTACGGTATCCGACTGAGTCCATTCCCAAGTATCGGTTCGGCTCCAACTTTGGCCGTCATCCGTAGATACGGCAATCAGCAAACCATGATTGGCACCAGTAGTAGGAGCGGTTCCTTTGTTAGCAGCCGTATAGGCAGCATCAAACAACAAAACGATGGAATCACCCGGCTGCGCGGAAGTAAGGTTGATGGATGGCGATACCAACCATCGATTGGCAAATGCCGTCATCATGTTGTAAGAGATATGGTTGGCGGGCAATCCGTTGTTGGTAGTGTTCACTTTCCAACCACCAGCCTGGCTGGTCAATTGGGTTCCCTTGAATACTGCTATAGGATCACCCTTCATGGTCTGCCAATCGGAAGGAATAGCGGATACGTTGAACGACTGGCAATAAGGCAGACCGTTGGGAGTGACGAATTCTTTTACCACCCATTCGGCATCTTCGCATTCAGCCTGTTTGATGCGGAAATAATAAGCAGTATTGCCGAGCAGGTCAGTAATGGTAAGTGTATTGGCTGTAAGCGTATCATTATAGAGCAAGGTGGAGAAATCGGCTGTTCGTGACAATTGGGCGATTGAAATTTGCGGTTCGCCACCTACCGTCCAATTTGCGTTCAAATCAAATCCTTCCAAATTGACAGTCAGGTCAGATATACCGCCGCATTGCGAAGTATAATATGTGTCAATACTGATTGAATCCATGAAAATATGGGTGCTCGGAGGCCCGGTCTTATCGGTACCGGAAGCAAAGCCCAGATAGATGGTCTGTCCTGCATAGGGTGTCAAATCAATCCGGGCAGTAGTGGCCTGACTTTGCAAATCATTGTAGTCATAATCGCCGATGCCGCTCTGCCATGAAACCAATTTATGGAACGACTTGCCGTCGGTAGATACCAACACCTTGAAATAGTGGTCGGTAGACGCAGTCAATGAAGTGGAAGTTGCAGAAGAAGGTACAGCAGAGAGCTTGAAAGTCAATCGATAGCCCATACCCTCTTCAATAGAATCGAAATCTATAGTGGGTGATACCAATAGAGCATTATAGGCAGGCAACATGATTTGAGAACGAATACCGTTTCCTTCCATACCTGAAATCGAACTGCTTATCGGTTGTACATTCCACCCCATAGCCGTAGAATTAACCGTTTTGTTTGCAATATTGACGCTGTCAGTCACGGTAACACCACGGTAACCTTTCCAAATAATTTGAGGACAACCGGTAGCCATAGCGTCGAAAGTCTCCAGATAAGGAACACCTACCGAAGTGATGATTTCAACCGGCATGCTCCATTGTGTCATCAAGTTGGCACAACGGCTGCGGACATATGCATAATATATCGTATTGGATTGCAGATTATCCAAAGTGCATGAATTGGTATTGACCTGAATATTGGCCATCTGTTGTGCGGCCGACAACGTGTCAGGTTGCAGGGTATTGGCAAAGGCCAAAAGTACGTCGTAGGCATCTGCACCTGTATTTTCCCAACTAAGAGAGGCGGAAGAATACGATATATCTGTCACCTGAATATCCAGAGGTAGTTCACAAGTAACCACACGTTCCACTCTAACATCGTCAATCAGGATATAGGAAGTGGAATCTGCACCGGCATTCGACATGAATACGATGTATTTACCGTAATTGCCGTTGTAATCTCCTTGGTAATCGCTCAGACTGACTGTATATTCGTATGCATCGGCCTTGGTGGCTGCATAGTTGAGCGACAGAGTGCGGACGATTTCAATAGCAGATAAATCGGTAGGATCGTATACGACACCAACGTACAAACGTCGGTTGTTGGCGTTGTCGGTATTGTTGAAGGTAGCGGCTCGGAATATAACCTGGTAACTGGAAATGGAATCCACATTCAGTTCGGGAGTGATAGCATAAGCTCCGTCTCTATATACGGCAGTAGGCGTATTGACCGCTTTTTTGCTCAGTTCCAGATAATTTCCATAGGTATTGACATCACCGACCACACGGTCTGCAATCGACTGCTCTTCCTTGCATCCGTCGGGAGCAAGGAGGAATCCGGTAATCCAGCAATCCATATCTTCTATTTCGTCAAATGTCTCCGTTCCGAATTCTTCAGGAGTGGCTGTGCAAGTGGTACGGAAAGTCTGTTGTTTGGTCCAACGTCCGTAGCCGCCCTCGCCGCATACCGCACGTACATATATATAATAGGTAGTGGCGGGCATGATTCGTGAATCATCAATAATAGGATTGAGCGAAGCGGTCGTGTCGTTATACACCACAACGGCCTGCACGGCCTCCGTGAGCAAGGAATCCGGATTGACGGGTGAGGAAGTGACCAGCAACTGATAAGCCTCAGCACCAACAGACGCATACGACAGGGTGATGCCGTTGGAGGTAGGATTACTCAATACCACCTGACCCAAACCTCCGCAAGTGGGAGCTGTTTGCAATTGTACATCATCAATATGGAACGGCGTGTACATCACTTGCGAACCCGTTACCGTCTGACCCACCAATTTACGGGCGAATGCAATATATCTGCCCTGGCCGGCATAGTTGGTGAAAGAGATATAGTAGCGTTCGTAATCGGACGTGGGCAAAATACCGGCAACCGGCACGAAAGTGGATGCATCCGACGGACGTGTCATTACACCTACGTACAAACTATCTTGATTCGTGTACAAGGAGGTTGTTTTAGCTACATAGAAATTCAGTTCCAACGTATTGACCGCCTGATTGACAGCAGGCAGCGACGCGATTGAAGCATAAGCCGAATTGGCATCCTGTGCGCCGGTACCCCAACTCAAGCAGTTAACGCCGCTATGAGCATAGGATGCGCCCGTAGTATTGGCCACCACATAAGGATAAGCACCGCTCTCTTTCCATACATTCCAGCACGAAGGCAGATTGTTGGGGGTTTCATCTTCGAATGTGTTGGTATAAGGCAGTTCGATTGGAGGACATAAAGTGGTAACGGTAGCATAAGCCCATTCATCTTCCTCACAGGTCTGGCGCACGCGTATATAATATGTAGTGGATGCGTCCAGTCCGCCGAATACGATGCTGTCGTTGGTTCCGCTTATCGTTTGGATAGTATCTGCGTATTGTGGAGATGATGAGATCTGCGCTTCGGTATGCGTATTCGAGCCAATCACATCCCAGGTGACGCAAACGGATGCTTCGTCAGCCGCTGTCTGCAGATTGGCGATGCCGCCGCATTGAGGATCGTATTTAGCCACTTTGATATCACCTACATGTATATAGTTGGTAGCTCCGACTTTGGTAGATCCGCTGTAAAAAGCCACCTTGATATTCTTGCCACGGAACGGGGTAAGGTCGACAGTCACTTTCTGTGCTACAGGGGTCAAACTACGCAAACTGTCGGTAGCAGTTTCATCATTCGACCAAATTCGAGCATTGTTGCGAGTCCAAGTTTGACCTTCATCTTCGGAAATCAACACCATAAACCTGTCATCAGCATCTTTAAAGTCAGGAGCGGCTGTATTGGCGGCGGCCTTCGAAGCGGCTACATTACATGTCAGTCTGGCATACTCGCCCTGTTCAAAATCAAGTTGGATAGTAGGTGAAACAATCCAAAGTTTGTTCATCATACTGAGAGCCGCATACAGATTGTAGGCATGTTTCATACCATAAGATTCGCCTATAGCTTGTATCGTCCATCCGGAGGTGCCAGCAGATCCGAGTTCGACACCACCAAATACATCTTCAGCCGTTTTCCCACCATAGCGTGTCCAACTCTGCCAATCGGTGGTGCTGGTAGGATTATAGGCATAAGGCATTCCGGCATAGGTGGCAAACGAATATACCTCCCAATCATTATCAGCGCAATCTTGCTTAATTCGTATATAATAAGTGGTGGCTGATGTCAGCGATTGCAGTACCAGACTGTCGATGCCGGAGGCTACCGTGTAGGATACGGCATCCGTATAATCAGCGTTCGGGGATACCTCCACCAATACGGAATTGGTTCCGGCTGACTCCCAACTGACCGTTGCTGTATTCACTCCGGGCACTACCGATATATTGTTCACGCCCATGCAGTTGCCGTCGCAATAATCAACACTAAGATTATCAACAATAAAATACTTATTACCTGTTGAAGCATACGAACGGCAAACCAATGCCAATTGAATGACATGGCCGATATAGGGAGTCAAATCCAAACGGACTTTACCGGTAACGCCATTGTATGGTGCCAATGCGTGATACGCATCAGCCGCGTCACTCCAAACAAAAGTGTTGGCAGCAGTCCACGTCTCACCCGCATCCGTTGAAACCAAGATATCCAACTCGGATTGACCAGTGGTAGAAACCTTGGTCACAGCGGTCATGCCGTTAGAAAGTGCCATATCAAATCGCAAATCGACAGCCGAATCGGACGAGACGGACGTCAAATCGATCAGAGGAGTCATTAACCAATACGGATCAAACGAATGGGTCGGCGCTCCGTAAATATAAGCATAGTTTTGTAGAACTACCCACCCTATTGTCGGCATAATATCTTCCAAGGAAGCACTATTGGCATAAGCTGCATCCAACGAGCCTTGACGATAGAACCAATTAGAGGGTCGGTCGTTTGAAAAATCTTCGCTGAACGGAATAGCAGCCAAGGTGGTGAAGGAAGCCCCCACCCAATCGGTATATCCGCTGACATAGTCGCTGCAAGCTGAACGCGCGTACACATAATATAAAGTGGACGGCTGCAGACCCGTAACCGTAGCGGTCAGATCGCTGATATTCTCGGCATGCCATACAGCAGAAGTAAGCTGATACGAACTCCAATCCGTGACGGGCGTAGCGGAAACCACCACATCAAACGTGTTGTCGAATGAAAGGATATTGATTTCGGCAGAATGAGCACCAGGAACGAAAAACATACCCGTTACACCGGTGCATTGAGAAGAAGACACTATTTTTACATCATCCAGCACAACACCACGACCCAGATTTTCGTTAGCCTCAAATGCCAGCTGATAGGTGGCACTGGTGGCTACGATAGGCAATGTGTCCACCTGCCAATCCGAAATGACCGCATCATACGTATGAAGCAGATGCCAGGTATCGCTGGAGGAAGAGCGATAATAAACCTTCAACGTATCAAAAGCATCTAGACGATTAGCCTGAGCATGAGCAAAAATCAATTTGGGCTCATAGGCTGTAGCCAAATCAATTTCAGGCGTAATCAACCGAACGACATAATTTTGTGTCGTTCCTAATTCGTTACGCAGTACGGCACGTGCAGAACCTCCATACGCTCCCGAAGGATAAGTGAGTTCACCGGACTCGGAAGTCCATTGTGCTTGTGCTGCAGACATGGCCTGTTGCGACCACGTAGAAGGTATTCCACTCTCAAAACCTTCATCAAAGAGAGCGGTCACCTGAGCTTGCCCTAAGATTGTAAGGACGCTCAACAGCAGTAAAAGAAGCGATCTTTTCATGTTGATTGGTGTTTTTGGGATTATTATTGTTGTTTTTTTCGCAAAAATGGTTTCAAAATTTGCCCATGTACAAATATTTTATTAATTTTGCGGCGCAAAAGTACAAAAAAATAACGAATAGGGCAAATTAAAAACTTATACAACTATATTTGATATTGAAATTCGAGAACTGATAATCAATTAGTTATAAAATTATGGAGTTATACAACAGGCAAAAAACTTATACAGGTTACCGGCTATTATCAGCAGTACTTATATTGTTGATTATCAGCCAGTTGCAATCTTGCAAAGGTTTAATAAATTCGGATAAAAATCCGGAAATCCGCCATGCGGAAGTCCTTCTATACTCAGATATCGACAGCGCCAGCTCCATCATAAGCCATATCGATACCGCCTCGTTGGATGAACATGAGTTGATGCAGTGGCAAATGATGAATGAATATATCCGTATCAATTACGAAAAATTGGAAGAAGAATCGCCTAAATGGGAACAATTGATAGACTATTTCTCTTCTACCGACGATCAACTTCATCTGGCCGAATCCTATTTCATTCAAGGTGAAGGCTACCACTCATTAGGCATGTACGCCAAAGCTACCGAAGCATTCAAGCAGACCGAGAATTATACTGCCATCCTGCGAGATTCGCTGTTGTTGGGTCTGCTCTACTATAGATTGGGAACTACGGCAGGTAACGAAGCGCTCTATTCGGTGGCGTATGATTATTTCAATCGCGCCTTACCCTATTTCAGCGGCAAACAGGCGCACAAGATGCTGGCTTTATGCTACCGGGATCTGGCACGGACCGTGCCCGACAGTGTGGCTGCCAACAAGGAGGAGAAGCTCTTCAATAATGCCATCTACCACGCCACGATTTATGGGGATAGTGTCACCTATTATGATATATTGCTCCATCGGGCTATGCACCAGAATGATATCGATACGGCTTACGCTCTTTCATTATGCGTCACATTGGTTGACTCGCTAAGAGCTTATTCCTATGCTGACGTATGTGCCGAATTTTATCTTGCGATGAGCAACGTGGATGAAGCATCCAAGTATCTCGACATGTATTACACCCAAACATTGTATTCTGAATGGGCCAACGAGCGTTACCGTCTGCTTGACGCATGGCGAAAAGCCAAATTGGGCGACAACAATACGGCATTTGACGAACTGAGACAACTATACAACGATCTTTACGCCCAACTTGAGGAGAACGGCAGATTACGCGCCTACACCATATCACGCCGGTATGACCTGGAGAAAGAACAAGCCATCAACCTCCAGTTGACCAACGAAAAACAGCATGCATGGATTTTGATCGGTGCAGTGGTAGTGATTCTGCTTATTGTAATCATCGTTTTCCTATTGATGATGATGCACTCACGTAATCGACGGTTGGATGCAGAGAGAAAACAAATGCAGGCTGAAGCACAATCCAAAGTGTTGAACAACGCACTCAAACAACGACGACAATTATTGAAACAGAATTTGCTGCAGCGTATCGAAGTTACCAGAAGCCTCTGTGAAGCACGTATGAACAAAAAAGTGAACCTGCCGGCCAATGTGCAGACCCAACTTTCCACAATCCTTTTTACCGATCCCGAGCAATGGCAAAGATTCAGACTGGAATTTGATGATGCTTACGACGGATTGCTGACACGCATTCATAACAATTATCCCCAACTGACGGACAGCGATATACAATATATCGCTTTGAACATCATGCAACTGAAAGTGTCGGATATATGTATCTTATTGGATGTACAACCCCGTACCATCTGGACACGAAGGTTGCGCATGAAGATGCGTATCGGGGATGTAAATCTGGATTTGGACCAATGGATAAAACAAATGTCATCCAAATAAGATGGGCGACGGTGTCGCATTATGGGCAGCGGAGCTGCTATTTAACGTGAACGAGAACGGCTATGCAGCGGAGGAGATAGAAGAATATAGAGAATATAAAACGAATACAAAGAAAAAAACAATAAAAACCGCAGGTAAATGGTCCTATGGACCGCGTAGAAGTATAATTTATTTTCTTGCTCAAGCAAGCTTGGAAAGAAAATCTCTTATCCTCCTACTTGATCCGAAAGGAACTTTCGTCTCTTACCTGCCAAAAAACAGGAAAAAGGCTCTCACAAACTTTATTAATGCACAGTGCACAATTGACAAATGCTTGATTTCATCGGGGATTTTGGGGATTAATCATGAAGGGGATGACAAAAAACTGCCGACACAATGCCGGCAGTTAATATATTTTCAACCCATAAAGGCGAGAGAAATCCATTGGGGCATCCCTTAGCCATCCTCCGCTATGCTAACGGAATGCTTACGGGAAATCAATTATTCAGTTCGTGCAACAAATCCTCAAGGATATAGTCATCACTCATCAAATGAAGACCAGTGGCAGAATTAGTGAGTTGTTTGTAAGTTTCTGATTTATAAAAAATATCAAGCGCCTGCTCCGGACTAATGTCAGCTGATGTAGCAAGCAACATGACAATACGTGCCAATTTGCGTTGAAGAACTGAATCTCTCATAACTTGATCCCCCCTACAAATTTGATTTATATGAATTTTGGAAATGGAGGTACTGGTCTATCACTTCTTGATTACGAATACATAATTGGTGATTAACTTTTTTATAACGAAGTTGGCCTAATGCCTGTTCGGCTGTTATACGTCCATTTTCATAATCCTCAACAGTATCGATGACGTTATCATTTGCAACACCACCCTCGACCATATCATAGAGTTGTTGCATTTTACCCAAGTGGCGACAATCAACAACGTAATCGAGCCATTCAAGATTATATTCAGCAAACACCTTAATACGATAGCCATCCGCAACAACTTTATCATAATCCAATGTAAAGACGCTAACAATTGGTTGAAAGTTTGGTCCTTTACGAATGGCTATGGCACGAGACCATTTCTCAGCTTGTTCCGATAGGATAGTAAGATAAAAACCTTGCCCAAAATCAACCTTTTGACGGCCTTTATCTATTTTTGGTGAGGTTACCTCAATATACGAACCATGATAAAGCGTTATCATTTTGCTGCCTCCCAATTCTTTAAAGCCTCCACTGTAGTGTCAACCAACCACTCCTTGCTTTGAGTGTGCAATTCCTCATAACAGGGGATTAAATAGTTATGAATAAGCCCCTGCTTGTGTAGTCGTGCATACATATCACAACCGGAGATGTGCATCTTCTGCGCTCCTCCTTCAATTGCCATGATGACAAGGTGAATATTATTATACTGTGGTGTCATTTATTCTTCTCTGAAACCGGACACAAAATCAGCGGTTTGGACTTAGCAATGCTTTAACGGACTGCAAAGTTATGCAATAATCATGATATATGCAAATAAAACTTCGGTTTTTCGGAAAAAGCAGGCATTTTTTGGTGTGGTTAACGTAAAAAAATCGCTTACGACAACCAACGGACGTAAGCAAAGTCCATACGATGAGGCAAAAGATCATGTTGGGGGAACATACGCAAGCCGAACTTCATTCCACCGGCATAATCCAACTGATATTCCGTCTCAAAACGCAAAATCGAGCCTTCGGCGTCAACCAGACGCAAAGGTTGCACTTCATAGAATTTGTCGTTGTTGTGAGTAGAGGTGCGAATAACCACCAACTCCACTCCCAAGCCCTGATCATGCAGGTCGTGGGTATCGAGCTCGACCGCAATCTTGTATTTCTCGCCCACACCCGGGGTAGTGAAGAAACGGTCGGGACAATCGATGCGATTGACCGTAATGGCGTCCCAATGCTCCACCATATTCTCTTTCCAAGCAGCCAGTTCGCGTGCGAGATGATAATCACTATCTACAAGCAACGAGTGACGGCGGGCCAGTTTGTTGTAGAAACGGTCGAAATAATCGTCCATCATTCGCTTGGTGGTGAATCGCGGCGTAATTTGGGTGACGGACTTCTTGATGGTCTTCACCCATTCGGGACTATAGTTCTTCTCGTTGCGCGCATAATACATCGGAATGATTTCGGTTTCGAGCATCTGATAGATAGTGGCCGCATCCAGCTGATCCTGGTGAGCCTGATTCTCGTAGGTACGTTTGTCGGTGAGCGCCCATCCGGCACCGGGAACATATCCTTCGAGCCACCATCCGTCAAGAACGGAGAAATTCAGCACGCCGTTCATCTGAGCCTTTTCGCCGCTGGTACCGCTGGCTTCCAAGGGCCGTGTGGGGGTATTGAGCCAGATATCCACACCGCTCACCAAACGCTTGGCGAGACGCATATCATAGTTTTCGAGGAAAATGATTTTGCCCAGGAACTGGGGCATGCGACTGATTTCGATAATGCGTTTGATAAGGCCCTGTCCGCCTCCGTCGGCGGGGTGCGCCTTACCGGTGAAGAGGAACTGAACGGGATAGTCGGGGTTGTTGACCAGTTTGTCGAGTCGCTCGAGATCGGTGAAGAGCAGATGAGCACGTTTGTAGGTGGCGAAACGACGTCCGAAACCGATGATGAGGTTGTTGGCGTTCATTTCGTTAAGAGCACGTACGATGCGTGCGGGATCGCCCTGGGTCTTCATCCAGTCCTCGCGGAACTTGGCCTTGATGAAGTCGATGAGCTTGTTTTTGAGCAGCATGCGCGTTGCCCAGATCTCCTCATCGGGGATGTCGTTGTAAGCCGCCCACATATCGAGATTGCTCTGGTCGTTCCACCATTGCTCGGGGAGGTGGTGCTTGTATACTTTTTTCCATTCGTAGGCAGCCCATGTAGGCATGTGTACGCCGTTGGTGACGTAGCCAACATGCAGTTCTTCGGGGAAATAGCCGGGCCATACGGGCGCGAACATCTTGCGTGACACTTCGCCGTGGAGTCGGCTGACGCCGTTGGCTTCCTGACAAGTGTTAAGGGCAAATACCGACATCGAGAATTTCTCGTTACCGTCCTCGGGATTATGACGTCCCATGCCGATAAGGTCTTTCCATTCAATGCCCAGGCGTTCGGGGTATTCGGCCATATATTTATAGAAGAGTCCTTCCTCGAAATAGTCGTGTCCGGCAGGAACGGGAGTATGGCAGGTGTAGAGTGCTGAAGAGCGCACCACTTCCAGAGCCTCGTTGAAATTGAGGTGCTCTTCCTCCACGAGGTCAACCATACGCTGGAGATTGAGCAGTGCAGCATGTCCCTCGTTGCAATGATATACATCCGTTTTGATGCCGAGTCGCTTGAGCGCCAGCATACCTCCAATGCCCAGGAGGATCTCCTGCTTGATACGGTTCTCCCAGTCGCCGCCATAGAGCTGGTGGGTGATCTGACGGTCCCACTCGGAGTTCATCTCGTTGTCGGTATCAAGGAGATAGAGGTTGATACGTCCCACAGCCACGCGCCAGAGATAGGCATGTACGGTGCGTCCGGGATAGGGGACATCAATCACCATCGGTTGCCCGTCGGGATTCTTCATCTGGGTGAGGGGAAGTTGGGCGAAGTTCTGCGCCTCGTAGTTGGCTATCTGCTGTCCTTCGGGCGAGAGGGTCTGTGTGAAATAGCCGTAGCGATAGAGGAAACCGATAGCGGTCATATCGACGTTGCAGTCGCTGGCCTCCTTGAGGTAGTCGCCCGCCAAGATGCCCAAACCGCCGGAATAGATTTTGAGCACATGGCTCAAGCCGTATTCCATCGAGAAATAGGCTATGCTGGGTTTGGTCTTGTCCTTGGGAGTATCCATATATTGGCGGAATGCCGTATAGATGCGGTCCAACTGGGTCAAGAACTGCTGATCGTCGCACAGCTCCACCATACGCTCGTAGGAGATGATGTTGAGCTGCATGATAGGATTGGAATTGGCCTGATGCCAAGCGTCGAGGTCGATATAGCGGAAGATATCCTTCGCCTCGCTATTCCAGACCCACCAGAGGTTGTAGGCGATTTCCTGCAATTTCTTGAGGTTCTCGGGGAGGTTGGCATGAACAGTAACCTCACGCCACATCGGTTGATTAGCATTGCTAACGCGTATCTTTTTCATATAAGAGATTTATTGATTTCAGGTAAATGACTTAAAAAAGCCTGCAAAGGTACAAAAAAATTTGTATATGTGCAAATTTTTCACTAATTTTGCAGGCGAATTATAAGAAGGAGCCGTTGCATAAGAGAGCAGCGCCCGTTAATATTCAAGTTTACCGTTATGCACGCAGATACATTCGTCATCCCCGAATCTGAAGTGTTGCGCCGCCGCGACATGCGTGACGCCTTCACTTTCACCATTGATCCCGCCGAGGCCAAAGACTTTGACGACGCCATCAGTTTCATGCCCGCCGAAGACGGGCTCTATCAGGTAGGCGTGCATATTGCGGACGTCACCTATTTCGTGCAGCCGGGCAGCGAGCTCGACCAGCGGGCATATGATCTGGGCACCAGCACCTATCTGGTGGACCGCGTCATCCCCATGCTGCCCGAAGAACTGAGCAACGGTCTCTGTTCACTCCGTCCGGGCGAGGACAAGTTGTGCATGTCGGTGATTTTCACGCTCACGCACGACGCACGCGTGGTGAAATATAAAGTGTGCCGCACGGTAATAAGAAGCGACTTCCGTCTGGCGTACGAGCAGGCTCAAGCCATCATCATGAACCGCCCCTGCCCCGAAGCCGACTCGCCCCAACTGACAGAAGCCATCAAAGCGCTGCACCTGATGGCCGTCATCCTCCGCCGTCAACGTATGGAAGCCGGGGCGCTGGAAATAGAGCAGGAAGAGATAAAATTCAAACTTGACGAACACGGACACCCCGTGGATATATGGTTTCAGAAACCGATGGAAGCCAACCATCTGATTGAGGAATTCATGCTATTGGCCAACCGCACCGTAGCCACCCATATCGGACGGACCGGCAAAGAGATAATCTACCGCGTGCACGACAAACCCAACGAGGAAAAACTGGCTTCACTCCGACGGTTCAGCAAACGCATGGGCGACAAACTGCTACCCGAAACCAAAGACATGCTGACCGTAAGAGCCATGGCAAAAGCCGTGTATTCAACGCACAATATCGGTCACTACGGACTGGCCTTCGACTATTATACCCACTTCACCTCCCCTATCCGCCGCTACCCCGATATGATGGTACATCGTCTGGTGGCCCAACTCATCCTGGGCGAGCGAGTGAAGAACAAAGGCCTGCAGATTGATGCCGAAGAGGCCTGCGACCATTGTTCCGCCATGGAGCAGCAAGCCACCCAGAACGAACGAGACAGCATCAAGGAATTCCAGATTCTATGGATGCAGGACCATATAGGTGAGGAAAGTGACGGCGTGATCACCGGTGTGCAGGAATTCGGCCTCTTTGTCCGGCTGGAAGGCTCACACGCCGAAGGGCTCGTACCGATCCGCACCATCTGTCCCGAACAATACCTGCAACTGGACGAACGCAACTACTGTCTGCGTACGCGTCCCGCACCCCGCACGCGACGCGGGCATATCAAAGAGGAAGAAAAAGAATACACCTTCACTTTGGGCGACCGTGTCCGCGTAAAAATAGTAAGAGCCGACCTTGAACGCCGGCAGATTGATTTTTCACTTATCCTCCCCTCATGCGCATCCGACTGCTGATCATATTTCTCCTACTCACCCTGCTCCCTACGGAAGCGGGAGTGGTGGTGTTGCGCAACGGCAAAACCGTTGAGGGCGAAATCCTGCTCCACAACGAGGAGGTGATCATCTTGCGTGACCGCTCCGGCGCCCGTTATCAATATCCCGCCGAGGAGGTGGTATCCGTAGGCGAATCACCCGCAGCCGACTCGATTCCCGCCACAGCCGCAGCCACCAAGAACCAACCCGCAGCCACCACCTCACGCGTGGTGCTCCGGCTCAACCTGAGCGGCGGATTCGCTGCCGTGGGCAACAACCTCTATGGCGGCCATATCGGGGGAGAACTAGCCCTCGGATCACGCACTATAAAAGGAAAAAGAATGATGATAGGCGGAAGCATCGGCGTAATTGCCGACCTCTATGGCGACAACACCTCCTATATATATATCCCCCTGCAAGCCGCCATTTCCTGCCCCCTCACCCCCAACAGGCACGCCCCCGAAGTAGGTTTGGAAATGGGCTATGCCTTCTCGGCATCCCACACCAAAGGAGGAGTGACCGCCGGCGCCCATGTGGCGTGGCGCTACCAGATCAGCCAACGAAGCGCTCTGCTCCTCGGGCTCAAATTCAGAGTGCGACAAGACCGACTACCACTGAATTTCAATTTGGATGACCTCAACTATACTGCCCGATTGGAACGATGCGTCACCGAAACGGGATTGAACCTCGTATTGGAATTCTGATACCCAGTAAGCCGAAAACAACCTTTTTAATATCCCATATGCGCAAGGCACCCCGTCAACATAAAGTAACCATCTCGCTCAACGATGCCGAAATGAGGGCTCTGGAACGCTATTGTACTCGCTATAAAGTGAGCAACCGCTCACGCCTTATCCGCGAGACATTGATTCGTGCCATACTCAAGCAGATGGATCGTGACAATCCAACCTTATTTGACTGATTTTTCATAAAAAGCTGCGTATTTTGCAGTTTTTTCGCTAAAAACGAGCTTTTTTTTTGGTCAGTTCAAAAAAAAGCAGTACCTTTGCAGGCGATATGGAGGAGGACCAAAAGATACCATTGCTGGATTGCCCGGTAGATTTCCTGATTGGAGACGCCAGCGGCAAGATCATGAATGAGTACGGACGTTTCCCATGCAAAATCAAGTGCGGCGTCTATGCATTCATGGTGAAAGGCAGTGCAAAAGCAACGATCAACATCACCAAGTATGATTTCCGTCAAAACGATGTTCTCTTGCTTGAGCCGGGCAGTTTTCTGCTTATCCACGAGTTCTCGGAAGACGCATTGGTCTATTATATATTGTTTTCTTCTTCGTTCCTGAGCAAACACACCTTCGGATCAAGCATGTCGTTGGATGCCATGCAGTTGCGTAACCCGATTGTGCATATCAGCGACGAACAAGGCAAAGTGATCCAATCGATGACCGAAGTGCTGATGCAAGCCTCCAACACCCAACCGTCGATGCTGAATTCGGAGAACATGGTGCATATCTTCAACCTGCTCCAAAGTTCGTATTCACGCTTCGCCAAAAGGCAAGACAATTACCTGATTCGTCCTCTGGACCGCAAAACGGCAATATATCAGGAATACACCCGCTTGGTGCTCAACCACTACACCGAATGGCATCAGGTGTCGCAATACGCCGAAGAGATGCGATTGACCTTGCCTCACCTATGCAGCACCATCAAACAGGTATGCAACAAAACGGCCGGTGATCTGATCAACGAAGCTATCTTGACCGATGCCAAGGCCCAATTGAAATTGACGAGCCTGCAGGTGAAAGAAATAGCGATGTCCTTGGGATTTGAAAATGTGGCGTTCTTCAACCGCTTTTTCAAGATGCACACCAAGATGACGCCGAAAGCGTATCGAGCCATGCGTTGCATGTAAGTGCTTGAGATACAGGAAACGAGCAATAAAAGAAAACAAAGAGCAATAAAGAGCCGGTCCGCTCTATAAAAAGGCTATCGAGAAGTAGCGCAGTTGGTAGCGCACCACGTTCGGGACGTGGGGGTCGGGCGTTCGAGTCGCCTCTTCTCGACCAACGGAGATTTAGAATCATCTGAATCTCCGTTTTTTAGTCTCATTATCACCACAACTCGCTGTTTTTATGGATGTTACAAAAATACTTCGATCGCCCGAGGTGTTCGACAAACATGGTTTTTCTTGTCGTATCGCACTTCTTAGGAGGAGATCAAAGTTTGCAATTTCTATAGACTTCTAAAATAGTTAGACTTTTTCTCCATATATTATCTATGAAATTTGGCCTTATTTTATTTCAACAAAGTCACTTAGAGGTAGAATCTTGGCTACATTGGTATATGCGCGTTGATGGAGATTTATAGGCAGATCAAAGCGTATAGGTTTGCTCGGATCAAAGCGAAGCACAGCATAATAAGGAGCATGATTAGCGGAGAAGCCACGTTCCTGTAGGTCTTCTGCTGTCCAAATCTGGAAGCCCGTTTTGCTCAACTTAAACAATTGAACATTATCTCCTCCTTCATGGATGCAAACATATCCTAAACGGTTGAAACCTTCTTTGACCAAAAGTGAACCCTTGCTATCTCCAGCACGCAGGTAGGTCATACCAAGCTCCATGCAAAGTGGTCTATCCATAGGATGCACATGATTAACCAGCACAGTCACCTCCTGCGGATTTTCGCGCATCTTATCGTAAATCTTCTTACGCATATCGGGATTTTCCAACTCCTCACGACGACGTTGCGCCAACTGCACAAATCCAGCATCTTGCTCTATGCCAATGTATCTGCGTCCTAGTAAGTTGGCAGCGATACCAGTAGTAGCAGAACCGGAGAACGGGTCTAAGATAGTATCTCCTTCATCCGTGGATGCAAGTACGATACGATAGAGCAAACGCAACGGTTTTTGCGTGGGATGTTTACCGCAGTTCTTCTCATACATACTTACCGCAGGAATCCGCCATACATCTGTCATCTGACTACCGCCATTGAGTTGCTTCATTAGTTCGTAGTTGAACTTGTGCGGTTTCTTCTCCGACTTACGCGCCCAAATGATGAGTTCGGTTGAGAAGTTAAAATATCGACAACTAAGATTTGGTGGGGGATCTGATTTCTGCCAAGTTATAGTATTAAGCACCTTGTAGCCTAATTCTTGAAGACAGCGCATGACGACATGAATATTGTGATGCGTACCGCTTATCCAAATTGAGCCATCGTCAGTCAGTTTACTGCGGCAAAGCGAAAGCCATTGGCGATTGAACTCGTAAATATACTCTGGAGTTCCACCTTTGTCCCAATCACCTTTATCCACGCAGACCTGTTTACCGCTCTGCACGCTAATACCGCCGTTACTGAGGAAGTACGGTGGATCGGCAAAGATAGCCCGAATAGTGTTGTCCCGCAGCTCTGCGATACGCTGCATGCAGTCGCCGTGCAGGATGGTAAAATCGTTATTTATAGAATGAAAATCCATTACTCGATATTTTGGATAGCAATCATTAACATTTCTCGACCAGTGCCAGCCCAATAGGTTATATCCTGCTCAATAAAGAGCCATCGGAGTAATTTTAGGACTAATTCATAGCTCCATCCTACTTCCGGAAGTCCTTTCACGAACTGAGCGGCATCCTCGTACGATGCAACATTGTAGATTCTATCAATAGCCTGGGATAGAGATGCGTATTGCTCTGATGTTAATGCACGCTTCTTCTCTGCTAACTCTTCTATAATGTCATTATGACTAGGGGCTTTGTCGTTCCCATTATGATAAACGATTACATCTTCAGCAAAAAGAACAAAGTCACATCCTTTGTTCAAAAAAGTTGGGCGTTCAACATAAATACGCTTACCATTGGACAATGTCTCAACATAATAGCGAACCTTCACACCACAGTCTTCTACTGCATAGGTACATAGCATAAACTTACGCAATTCCTCTCGACTGCGAATGCCGTCAACATCAAGAAACTTTTCGATATGGTCATCACTTCGTACTGTCATAATTGAAGTTCTTCAAATAGTTCGTATCCTGTTGATTTTACTTCCTGTTCTGCCGAAATACGTTATCAAGAATTTCGTCTAACATTCCATGCTTCAACATGTAAAAATTTTGGAGATATTTGAGGTTATGAAATCCTACATGCAATTGATTGGATGCCTCATTGTCTTTTGCCCAACAATCTTTGCCATCAGTCACCAGCGAGAACTCGATATTATTTTGTTTGAGTGCCTCTTGTCGCTGGATGTATGAATTTATAATTTCTTCTGGTTTGGAACCACCCCCATTATAAAAGTTAACTTCAAAATTGATAGCCTTATGATTCTCCAAATCAGCAACAATAAAGTCAGCCTTGCGATTTGCATAATCATCCAAGATATTGAAACCATACTCTCTTAACGCTTTGAATTGTGTTTGAGTAAATAGTCTCAATCCTAATCTTTGTGTCGCTTGTTCAAAGATAGGTGTACATGCCAATTCAAAAGCAATTCCACCACGATTCTTTCGACCATTTGAATCCATACCAACGAGAACACCGGCAATATAATCTTGAGTGCTTTTCTCTATGACATTCTGGTAAAGATGTTTCAAACCCATACGAACAAAGAAGTCGTAGTAAAATTGCGCTTGATCATTCGTCAGTGCTTGAATCGAATGAGGAAAACTATAAGTCAAATTGTCTTCTTCATCAATTGCATCTTGAATAATGGTCAATTGGTCTTTACCCTTAGCCAAATCGTTTCTTTCTTTTTTGGACAGACCAAATAAGAATGGGAATAACAATATAGTTTGGGGAAGTTTTGTGACCAACTTTAGGTACTGCGATTTGAAAGCCTCGTCGTCTTTTACTCCAATCAGCACATCCAACGCATGAATTTCTATATCGTATTGCTGATAGCCACAGATATTCTCCCAATCAACATAATAGTTGAAACCTCTGTTGGTTTGCAGCAGATTAGCAACGAAGATGTTCGTTAATTCATCTGGCGATTTAGTTAAGTATGATTCCATATTGGC
This sequence comes from Paludibacteraceae bacterium, assembly GCA_024399655.1. Classification (GTDB taxonomy): domain Bacteria; phylum Bacteroidota; class Bacteroidia; order Bacteroidales; family Paludibacteraceae; genus Colicola. The sequence continues at coordinate 54,401 of JAKSNP010000002.1, forward strand.
CAATATTAAGCAGCATCAAAATTTCGTATGAGTAATTCGGTAAGTTTACCACGCTTGCTAGCGTTGGCATTAACATTACGCGAAGCCCATACACGCTCGATGTGATACATTAGATATAGGTCTTCAAAGAAACGGTCTTGGTTCTTTGCAAAACAATCCGAATTGCTGAGCATAAATTTATGTCCAGCAGCCTCCACAGCATCGCAGAACTCTTTCAATCGAACTTGTGCTGCATCATTAAATGCCTCCTTCACATAATCATTAAAGCTGCTCGTATCGCTAAGTGGACGATATGGAGGGTCAAAATAAAATAAGGTCTTCGCGCCTGCATGTGCGAGAGTCTGCTGATAGTCACCAGTAAGAATCTCTACACGCTGGAGTAACTCGCTATCTGCATAGATAGTTACAGGATCACAGATAGTCGGAGTTTCGTATTTGCCAAATGGAACATTAAACAATCCGGATTTATTTACGCGATATAATCCGTTAAAGCAGGTACGATTAAGGAAAAAGAATAATGTCGTATTCTCAATGGGGTCAAGTGTCTTCAGGTTGAAACGCTCACGTTTCATCATATAAAACTCTCGCTTAGCCTCTTCATTGGGAAGCGCATAATATTCTGCCTGAATGCGTTGTAGAGAATCTACTAATGCATCAGGATTATTCCTCACAACTTGATAGCAGGTTGTGAGATCAGGATTGATGTCATTGATAATTGCACGAGAAATGTTTGGATGCGTCTGCAACATGTGGAAGAGCATAGCTCCACCGCCTACAAAAGGCTCAATGTAAGTGACGTTCTCCCATCGTGCAAAGTCAGCTGGAAGCAATGCTTCGAGTTGGTCAATGAGTTGGCCTTTACCGCCCACCCATTTGACGAATGGTTTCGCTTTCATTGTACAAATATTTAATTTTCGAGTGCAAAGGTACTATAAAAAATCGAGATATGCAAATTTATTATAAAAATAGGCAATAATACACCTATTAACCCGAATATAAAATACACCTTACAGCAATTAACATATGTTTGAAGAAGTTCTCAAAAGTAAATATACCTGACAAATCAGAAGTGTCCGCAGGATGAAAAACAAAGGAATAACACAAATAACATAAATTACTGTAGTACAGGTGTTTATGAATTAAGATTAATGCCGATATATCAAAAAGGAAGTCGGGAATTTCCGGGAATTTCCCGCAAGTTCCTTGAAGTTCCCGACCTTCTTAAAAGGAAAAACGACGTGATTTTTCAAAAATAATCTAAAGAACTTAGAAGATTTTGATTGAAACGGATGTGCAGAAGAGATCGAGCAATGCCGGACAAAGATTTGCTACACCTTTACAAAAGCCCGCTACGAACCCGTTGTAAACCCTTTTTAGAACGAAATCAGTTACAAAATCAATAATCGGTTAAAAACTGATAAGTTATGGCAAACCTGTCTTTTATCCAATAATTCAAAGACAACAGAAATATAATACCTATTAGTAGTTTAGTAAGACGGCTGTCAAGCAAGGTCTATAGGCATAATATTTCCATATCAATTATCTTGCGAAGGTCTATAGGGGACTTCTATAAATCCTCGTTAAAAAATTAATATACATACTCGACAAAAAAGGCTTTCACCGTTGTGGGTGAGAGCCTTTTTTGTTCGATGAACAAAGGGATTCATCAGAGAGTTTCAAGTACGCGGCAGAGCCATTTCCAGCAACGACCGGTGGAAGGAATACTCAAGCGTTCTTGAGGCGAATGAACACCATACATTTGCGGACCGATACTCACCATATCGAGATAAGGATATTTCTCGAGGAAAAGACCGCATTCCAGACCTGCGTGGATAGCCAGAACTTGTGGTTCGGCATCAAACAGATCGCGATATGCTTTCTTGGTAACCTCCATCAAGGGCGAATGTACATTGGGTTTCCATCCGGGATAACCGTCACCGTGAGTAACTTCATCGCAAGCCAGAGCCAAAGCGCAATGAACCATATTCTTCATATTATGCTTCTGGCTCTCAACGGACGAGCGTTGGGAAGTATTGATTTCCACGTATCCTTCGCGCATCTTTACGCTGGCCAGATTGGTACTGGTTTCCACCAATCCGGGCATATCTTTGGACATGGCAAACATACCGTGAGGACAAGCATATAAAGCCTGTATAAGACGAAGGGCCTTATCTTGAGGAATAAACTCCTCAGGCATATCCGTGCTCTCCAATTGGAGACGTATATCCTGCTCCACATCTTTGATTTCAGCCTCGATATCGGCTACGTATTGATTGAAGAGAATACGGAGTTGCTCCTTGTAAGCCATAGGAACGCAGAAGACGGCTTCAGCCTCACGTGCAATCGCATTACGCAGATTACCGCCATTGATGGCACTAAGAGCCAAATCGGTATGCTGCATCAGGGTATAGAGGAAACGAACGATAATCTTGTTGGCGCAACCGCGACCCTTGTTGATATCGTCACCGGAGTGACCGCCCATCAAACCGCTGACAGCGATACGGGCGGGAAAAGCATCAACTATAGGACAAGCCACGGGCGAATAATGCATTTTGGCCAAAGTGTCGATACCACCTGCACATCCGATAAAAATCTGACCGTCGTCTTCACTATCCAAGTTGATGAGTTGACGACCGTTAAGATAGCCGTCTTTCAATTGGAACGCTCCGGTAAGACCGGTTTCCTCATCCACGGTGAAGAGACACTCCAAAGCGGGATGCTTGATGGTGTCGGAAGTGAGTACAGCCAAGCCCATCGCCACGCCAATACCGTCATCTCCACCCAACGTGGTGCCGCGAGCCTTGAGCCATTCACCATCAACATAGGTATCAATCGGATCTTTGGTAAAATCGTGGGCGCAATCGCTATTCTTTTCGCAAACCATATCCATATGAGCCTGCAGGATGACACCGGGTTTGTTTTCATAACCGGGAGTAGCGGGTTTACGCATAATTACGTTCATGGCTTCGTCGCGCACGCATTCGATTTGATGAGCGGCGGCGAAATCCACGAGCCATTGACTGATTTTTTCCTCGTGTTTGCTGGGACGGGGCACTTTGCGAATTTCATCGAAAATCGCAAATACTTCTTTCGGTTCGATATTATTCATGTTTTACGGAATTTTTGATCGTATTAAGATATTCAACTGGACAAGCGGGACGGTCGGGATATTCGGTTTCGCCTGTAGCGGTACGTACAAACTGTCCGTTCTCCACTTTTTTCTCCTGACCATCAAGGTAGCGAATCATCAAATAGGTGAACAAATCATGCCAATCAGCCGTTACTTTCTCAGCCTGATCGCAACTATATCGAGTAAGCATTTGACGCGCATCAGCATCCGAAAGCGATGCCACCTTCAAATCCATCGATTCAACGTTAGCGGCAAATTCATCTTCCCATTTCTGTTGACGCACCTGAATTTCAGGCAACATGGCACTATATTTGGTGTAAGCCCAGTTGGCCACCAAATTGAAAGCCCACCAAGCGCTGGTGGAAGAATAGGAAAGCATATCGCCGTTACCTTCACGGAAACATTCGGGCACCTCGGTGATGCGGCAGTACATCGGCACATAAACAGAGGTGGCTGCGTCATCCACACCAAACCAGAAAATACCGCCGGCTTTAGCGCTATCGTAGCCACGCATTTGAGCCACGAACGACCAACCGGTCTGTTGTGTAGCTACAGGACGCGGATACCAGTATTGAACGCTATCCAATTCAAATCCGAGACCGCCGAAACGCAATTTGCTATGCCAAGGACCTGCATCCACTCCGTCGGTGATATCAATAGGTGTACCTTGGTATTGGTCACGCATGGCATCCTGTACGTCGCGTACGCTCACTTTGCGATTGGGTTTGACAAACAAAGGCATGTGTTCACCGGCGTCACGACCATTGGTCATTGCAAAAGTCTGACCTGTAGCATAAGCGAAATAACGGTCCATCGATTCGTCGAAGCGACGGAAGAAACTCCATACGCGTGCTTCGCAAGCATAGAGTCCGGAGAAATCGAAGGGGCAATAAGCAGCCTGAAACGAAAAATCGGCATCAGCCACCGATGAATCGACCAATCCGAACTGACGGGCCACCTTGATGATATCTTTGTGCCACATCCATTGACCGTCTTTCGACTGCATACGGAAACCGTCTTTCTGCAGTTTGGCCCCTTTTTGCGGGAAAGTGGTGATACGAGCCTGGTTGGCGTGCGCGCTAATGCAATCATCGGGAACGCGAACGGCTACCCATACGGCACCTTTTGCTCCGCGACCGGTGAGGTCCATAATCCAAACTTCATTGGGGTCGGCGATAGTGAAACTTTCACCTTCGCTGGCGTAACCGTATTTCTCCACCAACTCCGTAATACACATAAGTGCCTCACGTGCCGTTTTGGAACGCTGCAAAGCAACATAAATAAGGCTACCGTAATCAATACCTTCACCGAGGGTCCAAACTTTATCCACTCCACCCCAGGTGGTTTCACCGATAGTCACTTGAAATTCGTTCATATTGCCGACTACCGAGTAGGTGTGAGCCACTTCAGGAATCTGCATCAAAGGGGTACCGCTATCCCAATCGGTAATCTGACGCATATCTCCGGGCTGATGATCAGCAGCAGGTTGCATGCGCAAAAAGCCGTAAAGCGTGTAACTGTCGGCAGCATACGAAACAATTGTGCTACCGTCAACCGAAGCATTTTTGCCTACGATAAAGTTGGTACAGGCATCTGCATAAGTGACAGCTGCCAAGCCAAGAAGGAAGGTAAAAAAGATTTTTTTCATCACTATATTTGGTTAAAAAATTAGTATTCCGTGTGCAAAGGTACAAAAAATATTCGGATTATGCAAATTTACCTGTAATTTTAGGTGAACACATCCTGAAAAAGAGCCTTATTCAAAAGTCAAAAAATCCCGATGAATCCAACAAGAATCGGGCATTCTTCGTTTTTATCAATAAATACGTTGCCCTAAGATATCGTACACGAAATCGCCCCAACGAACGAGCACTTTACCTTCACTTAAGAAAAGAACGGGTTTTGAATCAGCGATTTGCTCTTCGTTAGCAGTAGCAGCAGGCAGGAAATGAAGAGAAATCACACCATCCGTTTCGGCGATATCCTGCAAAGTGAATCCCTCCGGTGCCTCCCAAACGGATTGCGAGGAGGAACCGGGGAAGGGATCTCCGTCGTCGCCTTCACCACCCGAATAAAGCGAAGTGGTGTTGATATAACTGCCATCTGCCGGAATATAGGTAAAAAGCGGGTTTTCGGGATAATTATTGGGTATATTCTGCTCCCAAAGCTTAGCATCAAAGGTCACTTGCCAAATCATCATACCGTGTCCCGGCAGGAAAGCGTCCCATCCTTGAAGTTGACGATTTTCAATATAATACTGCTGTTGAGCCGATGTGGCAGGAGCTACAGCACCCTGGGCATTCAACTGGAAAACATCCTCATAAGCCGTGGTAAGAAGCATCGAATCGGATTGCGGAACACGGGGCGTGAGCCAACCGAAGAAATAACGATCGAAAGCAGAATAGGAAGGAGGCGTATTTCCGTCGTTGTTGTAGGCACCATGATCCATTACATGCCAATTCTTAGGCGTATTGAAATAGGTATGAAAATTTTCGGCATATTCCGTATCGTAGTAGTCGGGCAAACCTAACAGATGGCTGAATTCATGGCAAAAAGTACCGATACCGTCATGCTGACGACTGGCATAAGAAATCTCGTTACTGCAAACATAAGCATCAATCACTTTTCCGTCAAGACGCAAAGTATCGTGCTTTAGATAATAGGAAAGCGAGAGATTGTAGCTATGCGGCCAAACGGTATTGGCAATCGCACTTTCGGCTTCTCCGTAACCAGCGTACAACACATAGACGAAGTCAACAAGACCGTCATGATCGTTGTCATACAGGCTGAAATCAACATCCTCATCAGCCAAGGAACATGCTTCAACAATCATTTCCTCCGCCCGCCAATCCTTACCGTATTGAGCGCTATTATCGCCATAGTAGGCCATAGGTTGGCTGATCGTATAAGGACCAACCACGTCAAACTGAGGAACATATTGCCCATTTGACTGATCACTGAAAAATTGACGAGCCGAACCGGAAGACTGAATATGCAGCTCCTCACCATTGTAGCGATACGAATAATCACGCGTATAGTTCCTTCCGTTGAGCATACTGTCGATTTCTGCTTGGTCAGTCTTGAACTGCTTGTCGGAAAAATTAATCATGATAACCAAGCCACGCGGAGCCAGATTGATTGCAGTGGACATCGACGGATGGCGATGTGACTGCATATTATTATTCCTTTCGGCATTCACCTGAGCCGGCGACAGCTGTACGGATGCCGGAAGCCATGCTCCAGACTCATCCTGCACATATTGAATCCCTGCAGCATCAACCATTAGCGAATAGGATTCATCCCCCCATTGAAACAGTTGAAGTGTGGAGCCGTCAGATTGCGACATCAAATAGGGAACACGTTTGGCCGGTACAGCCCAAACAGACAAAAACATTGTTAATAGCAAAGAAACTGAAATAAATTTGCGCATATTAGAATCGAATAAAACCAATAACGGGTGCAAAGTTACAAAGAAAAAGGCAAATAACCAAATTAGCGGAGATATATTATGCAAATTTTATGTTTTGCCTGTGAAAATAGGGAAATATATACCTATCGGCAATAAAAAATGATTGAATCTACGAGCATCTTATATCTAACAAGAGCGAACAAATAACCAGCCTGGAAGAAGTCTTAAACCATTCGGTGACGTTAGGTTTATCTTACGTTTATGTTACGTTTAGGTCTCGACAAAGACAGGTGGAAAAAATCATGTATTTTTTACTGAACCGACATGTGAACGGTTATCTAAAAAATGGCACCTCGCCAAACACGAGGTGCCAAAATCAGAGAACCCGATCAAATCAATCGGATGAAGAAGATCGGATTAACGGAGTGTATTTCCCAATACATCGTAAGCCTGACCGTTGACCGTGATTACGATACGGTTGTCGATGATGTGTTTGGTAACGACACCCTTTTCGCCAGCCGTTTCATCCAAAGCGGACAGACCGGGGATTTCCTCACGAGCATACCAAACACCGTTGTAATAATAAGGTTTGCCGGCCACCCATTGAGTTTCGGGAGTGACATCCGTTCCGTTATTGAATTCAACATTGGTGTAGATATCCAGGATATCGCAAGCCAGCACTTGGAAGTCGTTGATGGTTTCGTCAACAGGCGTCATTTCAACACCTGGATAAGCAGAATTGCAATAGTTAACAGAATCCTTTTCGTACCAAGCATAAGCATTAACGGTATTCCAATTTTCGGTATTGACGAAATAGATGGTGATATGCTCGGGCACATGTTCATGATATTTACCTACCAATTGAGCAGCTACGATAGTTTTGTAGTAAATATTGTATTGGAAGTTGACGGTATCGTATTTCTCGAAAGTCTGGTCGCAATAAATATCTTCGATAGCGAAGAACTGTTCGTGTCCATCCGTTTCACCAACGGTATTGATATAAGCTCCGTCGCCATAGAAAACAGCCACGCCGTCCCATTGGCCGGTTGCATACCCGGAAGTGCCGATAAACTCGGTCATAGCGGTCCATTCGATAATTCCTTCGTCATTCATCGTTCCGACGAAGTAGTTGGTTTTTTCGCTGGAAAGAACAAAATGATAGAAGTGATTGTCTTTGCAAAGTATACCACCTTCAACAGTAATAATTCCGTTTTGATCGCGTGTTACCGTAACCGTTTCGGCAGAGAAACCAAAAGCAGAAGTGAAAGGTGTATAATTGAGTCGGACGCTGCAATCAGTGGGACTAACTTCAGCATTGAAGACACCGAGAGTATCTGCAGTAGCAATAGCGATATCAACCTGATAGTCGTTGTTCATAGCCGAATAATACATCATATTATCATAGGTGGAATAACGAATAGTCAAGTCTTTAGCCGCAATTTCAATAGTATCTTCAGCTACAGGATCAAGATAAGTAAGCATCACATGATAGCAATGTCGCGCGTAAGTGCGGAGATAAGCCTCAGCGGTGTAGCCGCCTTCGATAGCATTCACCTGAACCATTGCGTCGGCTATTTGAGGATTATTTCCCTGTTGAACCTTAATCTCAGTGGCGGGTTGATAAATGGTTCGAGTGGACCAATAGAAAGTAGTGGGCTCTATATTGCCAGTGAGAGCGAGATTGAAACTGGTACCATCCAGAGCATCGGGTTCGGAGGAGAAACGGAAATAATATTCCATTTGCTCAAGATCGGCTTTCAGATTGTAGTTGATGGTATCAAGCATGACAGGGCAAGGAGTTTGCTCGTATACGATGCGGTAAGTCTTGTTGTTCTGGTCGATAGCCAAAACGGTGTATTTATCATTTTGGTCGGGCCAAATCTGTTCACGATTCAGACGAACGAAAGTCCACTGCAGCGAGTTGAAGTCGGGATCATAACCGCCGGTACGATAATCGGTAGTCATATCCAACAGATCGTAGTTGGTATAGAGATTCGGTCCGGTAATATCACAAATGAGTCCGAACTTGGCTTGCCAACGGTTGGGGAAAGTGCCACAATTGAAATTGAGACACCAAACACCGTCACCATTTACATTTTCGTAATTGCCGGTGAATTCGGTGCAAGTGAGGTCGTAGTCATAATATTTCTCCTGCAAGGAAACATAGCATGATTGGTAAGCAAGGTCGTAAGAAATCTGGATACTATCCTTAGCCCAAATAGGATCACCGTAGGTTCCGTATGCATTTCTAATACTGAAACCGATAGCTCCTTCATCTTCAGCAACAGCGTTGAACCAAATGGAATCAGCAGCGGCCAAACGGAACTCAATCATTTTACCGTTGCCATAAGTGGGATTATGCATCAAACGCCAAGTAGCACCGTTGCCATCCCAATCATATTTTGCATAGTAAGGAGATTCCTGAGAGGAAACATGGACAAAATATTTGGTATTGTTCTTGCAGAGCAGAGAAGCATCCAAAATGATATTATTTTGAGCGTCACGTGTCACAACAATCGAATCAAACTGATAGATACCAATGCTCTCATAAGTTCCTGCTGGAGAAAGGTTGCAGTTGCTCAGAATAATATCATTTCCTTTCCAAACACCGAATGTATCGGCAGAATTGATGGCGAAATTGAAAGTGAAATCTTCACCTTGCCATGCAAATACAATGGTTCCGTAGTTTTGAACCTTCATATCGAAGCCGCTGATAGTAACGGAGTCAGCAGCATAAGGACGCGAATAGGAAAGCGGGAAAGCATAGCAATGACCATCCGTACGAGATACATAAGCCATACCGGTAAAACCATTAACAGTTCCGGTAAGAGTTACATTAGCATCATACATATGATGATCCCAATCATTAGGAACGTTGATGGAAGAGGAACTTGCATAAACAGTACCATCAGTCCAGGAATAATTGACTACATCACCATTTTCAGGAAGAGCGGCAGTCAATACCAAAGAGCAATAAACATTGTTCCAATCCGTTTCCAACGGACTAATAACTGCACATCCGTTATAATCAAACGAGCAATCGTAGTCAACAGCAGATTGCATCAAGGTGTCGACAGTACCTTCAGGCAGAGTTTCCGACCAAATCAGATTATACGTATTTCCAGCTTCATCCGTTGCAGTGGCTTGGAATTTCTCGGCGCCATTGACATAGGAACGTACCAATTGAGCAGAGGTAATATTAAAATTCGACCAAGTGTTACCGTCATAACCGTGTGTTTGCGATTTTACCATATCATCAAGGGTATATACCACGCCTACTTGAGGACCGGTAATTGGCAGATAGAGAGCAAAAGTAATCGAAGAATACGTTGCGCTACTCATCTGAACAGAGAAATAACTACTATCTTGTTGTTGATAGTAATAGCGGCTCATGTTCGGGCAATTCCAAGTGTAGGTTTCAGCCATCAAATTGACTCCCCAAAAGAGCGCCAGTGCGAATGCTAATAATTTTTTCATACGCATTTGATTTTAATTTGGTTAATATGATTGTTAATTAATGTATTTCTCGTCCCAATACATCGTATTCCGCACCGTCACGTAGAATAATCAGTTGTCCGTCACGCAGGATTTTAAGGGTTTCAACGTTGCCGACCGTTTGGTCAAGCGCGGTGGAAGCCGATTTGACAGTTGCGGTAATCGTAGCTCCGCAAGAGTTACGGGCATTGATTTCCATTTTTACCTTACCAGCATTATCCTGACTGACTTCAATCGTACCCTCGCGCATGAACCATGCGGGTACATTCAGTTGACCTTGGGCGTTCATTTGAGCGGCAAACGATGCAGTAACGTTGGATTGAGTAGCACCTTGAGACGGAATAACGGTATAGGAATTACCAGACCCTATAATTGTATATGTACCCGTCGGTACATTAGTGGCAGCATCCAATTCAGATACTACAAATCCAATATACAGCATCTGACGATCATTATTGTGAACCTCCATGTAAGAAATACCTTCGGTAGCTACATAATCATTGTTCCAAATAATCTTTTCCGAGTCAAATTCACCAACAAACGGATTGGATTCATCAGCATCATAAGTCAAGCATTCTTGTTCGGGCACGATACCGCTCATATCAATAATGAACTTGGGAAGATCATCAATATTGTCTTGATTACGGGCAATCATCGTACCGGTAAGATGAGCCAAACGAGTCTGTTCATCAAAAGTAAGGTGCAAATCGGAATTTACCAAAGTATATACGGATGCCGAATCTGTATAAGGATAACGGATTGCCATAGTAAAATCTGCAAACATTCGGTCAGTTTTGTAATCACCTGCAATACGATCGGTATACATAGTGCATGAGAGTTCCCAAGTATGTTCGGCATTTTCGCCATAAATCTGGAACAAACCGTATTCTACAATCGCATTATCGATGCTGGCATCGGTTACCACAAACTGCACTTCCTCGGTACAAGCATAACCGCTGAAAGTAATTCCGTATTCAGTACCTTCAGCTACTGCAGTCATCGTAACATTTTCTTTGCGCGCTGCATCCACCGTCCACTTCATGGTAGCATCGCTGATACTATAGTTGATTCCCGTTTGCATATCCGTGATATAAGATGCCTCCGCATTCATATCGCTAAAGGTATAAGTATGTCCGTTTTGAATCTCGCTTGCATTGACGGCCAGATTGAACGCATAAGTGCCGTCACGTGATTCCATATAGCAATTCTTGTAGTCACCCGTAGCGGCATCGGTACAAGTCCATCCGTCGGCTTTCAGGTGTTTGGTGTCGTAAGCAACACCTTCTCCTAATACAGCAGTTACGGTTTGGCCATAAGAGTTGGTGGCTTCCACCTCAATATGCAATTTGCCGTTCATTTTGCTAACGGTAACCGTACCTTCGCGCATGAACCAGATTGGCGACATAATACCTTGACCGTCCGCAGCAAGAGTTCCGACAAACGAGTAAGAGATAAGACCTTTATCACTCACGCCGTCAGACTGCCCGACCGTACCTGGAACATTGGAATTGTCAATTGTATATACACCTTCAAGAATAATGATATCTGGGTCCTCGGCGGTAACATAAAAATCAATAAACATAGCTTCACCGGCAGCATTCTCTGCATCCATGGAAATAAGATGGTCGGATGCTAAATGTGATTTGTCGAACACCATATCGTCGGAAGTATATTCGCCGCTATAAGCATAATCTTCCGTATCATATTGCAAGCCTTCGTCCAAGCGGCAACTCATCGTAATTGTGAATAAAGGCACATCCGAAATTACATTGGGGTTGGCGCACAACATGGTGCCGTTAACTGTTGCTATCTTGGTCGCAGCATCGTATGCAACCGTCACATTGGCTTCCACCAAATTATATCGTACTGCATAGTTGCTATCAGGATCGTTTACAACAAAGGTATAGGACTCCATCATTTGATCCATGGTAAAGGTACCGGAAATAGTAGTACTATTGATGGTATAAGAAGCCAGACGGCTGTGATCTGCCGTGTATCCCATCAGTTGATAACACTGCATCGTGGGGTCGGAAGTATAGTCTTTCAGTTTGCCAAGCGGAATATTGATGGTTTCCTGACGAGTGGCAGTAGGTTTTTCATAACACATACTCAATCGATAGAGTATCGAATCATTGGAAAGAATATTGCAACTGATCACTATATCGTTACGGGTAGTACCTACAAGTGTTACATCTGAATGCTTGTAGATAGGCACTTCCAATTCAGTCAACCTATTCATTACATAAACAGAGGCTATATTGCCATCTGCCAACGTATAGGTGCCGGGTTGAGCCGGATCGGTTTCCGTATACAATAAAATTTCAGCATTGTATTCATCGGTACGTCCTGTATAGGACATAACACCGAATCGGCCGAACAATGTATTGTCAACCACCAAATTCTTTATATTGATATCTACGGTATCTACAGGCGCGGGAGCAATGTGATTGAAGGTTACATGATAGCAAACACCATTATATGCATAGAGGTCAGCCGTACAAATATAATCGTCCATTCCGGGTCCGGGTACTACTTTTACGCTGTCGGCCTTACCTATTTCCACATCTCTGCTACTGCCGTCAGTCGCATAAATAGTTATATAGGAATAAGGAACATAATTTTTCAACAACACTTCACTCGGAGCAAATTCACCGGTCAGATGATCAGCCGTAATTGTTAACACACATTCGATAGAGTCTTGTCGTCCCGTGAAGGTGAAACTCCTACGTGTAGGTTGATCGCGTTCGTCTACCATCTCCGCACTATTGAAGATTAAAGTCATGTCCGTGAAACTATCAGGAAGCGGTGCGGGACGATAAGTGATTTTATAAACATTGCCGTCTGTATCCACCACACGGGCGTCTACACAATCCTTACCATCGGCATCTTGCCACAGAGTAATAAATACCTCGTCGTAAATAATGGCGGTTGCACCGAAACTTCCCTTTGAATATTGAGCCATCATATCGCCCAAATCATAGGTGTGATTGTATTGCAAATCGGTAGCAATCACATAAAATTCAAAACTATACCCTCTGATGTCAAAAAGATCGAAATAGAGGTCCCATGTATTGCTATACGAATTGTAGGTTTTAGCCCATCTTTCAACAGTCAGATTTATGGTATCCCCCATCGTTACCTTGTAGGCATTATGCGGAGCCACCGTTTCATGAGGTTGTACATTAAATACATTCTGAGGAGCCTGGGTAGTCAATTCCCAAGCATTTTGCTCAACCGCCTGTCGGCGTTGAGCGATAATTTGTTTAAATTCAGCGGGTTGTTCGGCACTTAATCCGACACAGACAGCCAAAGCCGTCAACAGTGTACATAATAATTTCTTCATATCTTTTTTAATTTTGTCCATTCATATGATAAATACGACCGTTACGCTCTATCAACAATTCTCCGTTACGGATAAATTTAAGCGCATCAATGGTTTCACCACGAAGGTTTTCACATGCAGAAACACCTGCATTCATCGTTATTTTTATCAATCTGCCGTTTGAATTGATTGCATCCACAGTTATAGTCAATGATCCGTTTCGGTTTTCTACCAATACCTCGCCATCAACCATCAACCACAACGGGAGGTTCATATTACCCTCTTCGTCCAATATACCGGCAAACGAGTAATAAATACTGCCGCTTTCATTCACGCCTTTGCTTGCCAATACAGAAGGAGCCTGAGCGCTGTAGTCGATGGGATAAGTACCGGCAGGAATCGTTATCTGCTCGTCTTCATCCTCCACAAGGAAGAGCATTTCCACATGATGTCCCTCTGCGTCTTCTGCTGCCAACAAAATAATGCCATCTGATATATTGGCATCATCAATCATCATATCCTCACGTGCGAAATCAACCATATAATCCGCATCGGTTGCATCCTGTTCCATACCGCTGCGCATTATTTGGAGATGATCCCAACTGATAGTATATAGAGGCAACTCCGTACTGTCGTTCACGTTTACACCCAGCAATTGAGCACTACCGGACACCGTATGATCGTTATTGGTGGAAACATTCATATGCAACGTCATCATTTCGTATGTCACCAAGGCATAACCACCGGAAGTGGTATCCCAATCTGCCACATATGTGTAAGCCGCCAGAGCATCTTCCTCCGAATATTCTCCGCCTAATTGGTCTGCATAAACGGCAATGGTTACCAATCGTGTGCTGTCGTTGTTCATGCCCACCAATTGCCACAATCCGTCAGTAAGCGTCATGTCATTCAAAATGCCGGAAGTCAATTCAATAGATTCGCTACGACTGGAATCGGGCACCGGAGCAGAAATCTCGATTTCATACAAATGCCCGTCATAGTCTATCGCTGCTCCATACGCATACAAACGACGCTCGACAATTATTACGCTTTCATATATATCAATCGACTTTCCGGTAACGTTGTCAATCATCTTCAGCGTATTGAATACACCGGATGTGGCTCCCATGTCGAGATGAAGCGTATAATCTTCATTGGAGGCATCGATCGTATAGCCCGTTACAAATACTCCGTAGAAAGTGAGAGTTGAAAAATCAAGATTGTCGCAAACCACCTGAATGGTATCTACCACTTCCGGAAGCATATAATTCATTGAAATATTGTAGCATTTCCCGTTGTACGCATACATTTTCACATCTATCTTGTATTCACCACGAGTACCGATTGCTTCAACATCAGCTTCAAAGTTGCACAAGTCACGTTGTACTTCATTGATATTGATATAAGTATACCAATCCAATTCGCCGAACATATCTTCCACAGTGTAATGTCCGGGAATGTTCACGTTCTTGATGGCGAAAGCCACTTCCATCGAATCGTTAACAGCCACGAATTGGAAAGTGCTGTCTTCTGTTCTGAAATCGTTCAGGCTCACTACACGCAAGGTATCGTAGCGGTCAACAAAACTCTCCGGATAAGTATGAGTCACATACGACAAATAATAGGTTACACCATTCACACATGTCATTTCGGCATCTATATGTTCCAAACTGTCAACATCAATCCAATAACGGAATTTGGCATCGGTCGATTGCTTGGTTACTTTACCTCGATTAATGTTGGCAAATGTATAATATGCTATCATATCGTCGTAGGTATACTGCACACCATCGGTAGGGAACTTGAGTGTAGAATCACATATAATATCGAATGTATAGGTGTTACCGTCTTCATCATGTAGCGTTCCGTACCAGTCTTGATTCTCAATATAATAGAAATAGGTATAATCTATGGCATTAACATACACATCCGTTGTGGAAGGTTGTTCCATAACTGCCACTTCAGACTGTGGAGCTACCATACGGCTACTTTTTTGAAGAGACTTTAGATCTTTGCCTGTTTTCATTTCTGCAGAAACCTGCTTAACAGTATTGTTCTGCATGATTTGTCCGAGCAACATGGGTGTCGCCAATTCTTGATTTATCTCCCTTGTGGAGACCGACTTGATTTCTTCTTTAGCGCTAACCATGGTAGCTGCTATCAGACTTACAATTAAAAAGATTTTTTTCATTGCGTATTTTTTGGGTATTTTATTAGCAAAAGTATTATTTATATCCTTTGGAATGAAAATTTTACATTAAGTCAACAATATTCAACTAAACTGCAAAATTACTGCTTTTTTTTAACATGACCAAAAAAATAAGATTATTTTTTGTATTTCGTTCTTTCTGTAAAATATTATTACTTTTCGCAAATTGTAAAATGAAAAAGGAGGAAACAGATATTTACATTAAAAATTAAGGCGATTGAAGACTTTCAGGGTGATTGATCAATCTAATTTTCCTATAATTCACCCCTTATTTAGCTAATTTACCCCTTATTTTTTAGTTTTGTCCCGTTTTTTTCATTCAAATACCTTAAATTTGTACCTTTCGATTTTTTCTTATACCTTTGCACAAAGAAAATGAAAATGTATTTATTTTTGTGTAACTTTAACCGAATATGAAACATTATTTTACATACATCCGCCAATCCGTTGAACAATGCTGGAACCAACCTGCTCTTACTGATTACGAAAGCGGTTTCACTTACACTTACGGAGAAATGGCTCAACGTGTAGCTTGGATGCAAATCCTCTTTGAACAATTGGGGTTGCATCCGGGTGACAAAATCGCTATTTGTGGACGCAATAGCGCCAATTGGGGAATTGCATACCTGGCTGCGGCTGCTTCACGATGCGTGGCCGTCAGTATTCTTCCGGAATTCACCAGCGAAAGCATTTATGATCTTGTGGCCCACTCGGAAGCCAAAGTCCTTTTTATCGGACCATGGGTAAGAGGTCGTATCGAACTGGATCACATGCCTGCTATCGAAACCTTTATCGGCATCGAAAACCTGCAAGTGATGCAATCAAAAATTCCCGTTGAATACAGCGATATTGACCGAATTTTCGCAGAACGATATCCCAATGGATTCAGCGCACGAAATCTTGCATTCCCCGAAGATAATCTCGATGAACTTGCACTTATCAATTATACTTCCGGCTCCACAGGAAGTCCGAAAGGCGTGATGATTACAAATCGCAACCTTAGTAGCAATGTGATTTACGGACAGGACAATATTCCCAATGATCCGTCCAAATCGGTTGTTTCGATGTTGCCGCTCGCTCATATGTTCGGACTGATGTTCGAGTTTCTCTACCAATTGGCGGGAGGTACACATATCTATTTCTTGACAAAGAGTCTCACGCCTGCACTTATTTTGAAAGCTTTCAAGGAAGTGAAACCCTATATGATTCTGACAGTTCCTTTGGTGGTGGAGAAAATATTCAAAAAAAATATCTTCCCCGTCATTCAAAAGAAAGCCGTTCGAATACTTTGGTATACCCCTCTCATTTCATTTACGGTAAGACATAAAGTATATAAACGACTGATGGATGCTTTTGGCGGTAAATTGGAATTTCTTATTATCGGTGGTGCTGCGCTCAACGAAGACGTGGAACATTGCCTGCGACAAATACGATTCCCTTATACCTGCGGCTACGGAATGACAGAATGCGGACCAATCGTTTGCTACGAACATTGGTATAAATATGCTTTCAAATCGTGCGGAAAAGCAGTTGACCGTATGCAAATAAAGGTGGATAGCGAAAATCCGAGAAAAATTGAAGGGGAATTACTCGTAAAGGGTGACAATGTCATGTTAGGCTATTACAAAAACCTGCAGGCAACCGATAATGTATTTACCGACGACGGATGGATGAGAACCGGAGATATCGGTATTATCGACCGTAAAGGAAATGTGTTCCTGCGCGGAAGAAGCAAAAACATGATTTTGGGAGCCAGCGGACAAAATATCTATCCCGAGGAAATCGAAGACAAACTCAACTCGATGGAAGGAGTGGTGGAATCGGTTATCGTTGAACGTGACGGGAAATTGATCGGACTTGTTTTCCCGGAGAAAATAAAAGATATGGATTGGGACAGTTTGAAAGCATTGATGGCTGAAAATCTCAAAAAATTAAATCATCTCCTACCATCGTTCAGCAAAGTAAGCGATATCGAATTAGTGGACAAAGAATTTGAAAAAACTCCCAAAAAATCAATAAAACGATTCCTTTACAAATGATTTTTGCAGATTTTTACAAAAAAATTTGGTCAATCCAAAAAAAAACATTACCTTTGCACGCTTTTTCGAGGAAAATGTCGATTGACTGAATTTTTTGGCATTCTTTTCGCTAAGTTGGCGGGGTAGCTCAGCTGGTTAGAGCGCATGATTCATAATCATGAGGTCCCCGGTTCAATCCCGGGCCCCGCTACAAATCTAAAATCAAGCAGTTACAACAAAATGTGACTGCTTTTTTATTGTCAATTGGAAGAAGATTTATTCTGTAAAACGAAAAGAAATTTTTCTTTGAACGATTGTTAACGTCCAATAAACCGAACGACAAAAAGAACCCAACTCGAAAATATCCTATTTTTAAGATTTTGCCTATTATCCGTCTGCCTACTTTCAGTATAGGGTCAGTATAGGGTCAGTATAGGATAAAAATCTGTTAGAAATATACGATTTTTAAGATTTTCAATACCTACCGGATAATATTTCCTGTCAAAGAAAACATTCCACAGATACTCCGATCAAGTGGCACGGGCTATGGCAAATACGGAAACTTTGCTCCCCTTGAAAGCACGCATGGTTTGCATACAACTACGCAAAGTGCTTCCGGTGGTGATGATATCATCCACCAAGAGAATATGCGTATGATATAATTCCTCAGGATGATTGACGGCAAAAATACCCGCCACATTTTGTTCTCGGCCGATGCCTTTCTGCAATGCCTGCTTTTTATTGTTCACTTCACGGGTCAAATGCGAAGTATCCACAGGAATACCTAATACGTCGCCTAAGCCGCGAGCTATCCATTCAGATTGGTTATAACCTCTTTTTTTCAAACGATTGGGATGCAAAGGTACAGGCATGATCACCTTTATATCTTCAAAAAAATCCGTTTGCATATATTCGTAAGCTGCCTGACGGCCCAACTCATAACCTATTTGTGGATAGTCGCCGTATTTGAGCAAATGAAGCAAATGCTGTATCTCTTTGCCTTTATGATAAAAGAGAAACGAAGCTCCACGACAGAATTGAGGTTCATCGACAAAAAGGTCTTCCGTCAAATTATCGCGCAAAACGGCTTGGTCCGTACGAGGAAGCAATTTGAGACAATCACGACAGATGCATTCGTTTTCCTGCTCCAATACCTTGCCGCATATGGGACAACAGAGGGGGAACAACAAATCTTTCCATCCCGTTATTATAGCCCGTAACCATCTCATATTCAATCGTACAATACTGATATTTTCCGCAAAAGTACAAAAAAGTTTGGATATATGCAAATTTATTCGTACCTTTGCACGAATTTTAGGCATCTTGTTATATACTTAATATTCATATCACGAGATGCTCATAGCACAACCCGGAATAAGTAACAATAAAGCTAGGTATTTTTATATACCGTTAAAACAACATTTTCTATATGAGTTTGAAATGCGGAATCGTGGGCCTGCCCAACGTAGGTAAATCCACACTTTTCAACTGCCTGAGCAACGCTAAAGCGCAATCGGCGAATTTCCCTTTCTGTACAATCGAGCCGAATGTAGGCGTCATCACAGTACCCGATGAACGGTTGATCAAATTAGGCGAACTTTGCCATCCCGAAAGAGGTATCATACCCACTACCGTTGAAATAGTGGATATAGCCGGTTTAGTAAAAGGGGCCAGCAAAGGAGAAGGATTGGGTAACAAATTTCTGGCCAATATCAGAGAAACGGATGCTATTATTCATGTTCTACGTTGCTTTGACGATCCGAATGTGGTACATGTGGACGGGACAGTTGACCCTGTTCGTGACAAAGAGATTATTGAAGCCGAATTACAACTGAAAGACCTGGAAACGGTGGAAAGCCGTATTCAAAAAACGGAAAAGCAAGCCAAAGCTGGTGGTGACAAACAAGCAAAAATAGCTTTGGAAGTCCTCCTTAAATACAAAGAAGCACTTTCACAAGGGCGGAACGCACGTACCGTGGAACTGGACAATAAAGAAGAGGAAGCCGCAGCCAAAGAAATGTTCCTTCTCACCAACAAACCCGTCATGTACGTTTGTAATGTGGACGAAAGCGCTGCTGTAAACGGAAACGAATATGTCGAGAAGGTAAAGGAAGCAACTAAAAACGAAAATGCACTCGTTATCGTTCTGGCTGCCAAAATTGAAAGCGAAATTGCTGAACTGGAAACCTACGAGGAACGGCAAATGTTCCTTGAAGAAATAGGATTGGAGGAATCGGGTGTCAACCGCCTCATCAAAGCGGCATACGCTCTATTGGAATTGCGCACTTTCCTTACTGCCGGTTCTGATGAAGTTAGAGCATGGACTTTCCGAGCCGGATGGAAAGCTCCCCAATGCGCCGGAGTCATTCACACCGATTTCGAAAAAGGATTTATCCGGGCTGAAGTAATCAAATACGACGACTTTGTAGCTTTAGGTAGTGAAAGCGCCTGCCGCGCTGCCGGAAAACTGAGCGTTGAAGGCAAAGATTACCAAGTGGAAGACGGCGATATAATGCATTTCCTGTTCAATGTTTGATTTTCTTATCCAATGGCTTGAAAACGGCGGAATCGGCCTGGCCGCGCTGCTAATCATCGTAGGTTTCGTCTTGCTCATCTTCAGCGCAGATTGGCTTGTGGATGGCGCAAGCGGATTGGCCAAACACTATGGCGTCAGTAATTTGGTTATCGGACTGACGGTCGTGGCGTTTGGAACCAGCATGCCCGAGTTTGTAGTGAACATGGTGGCTGCCATGGATCACAATACTGAAATCGCCATCACCAATATACTCGGATCGAATGCCATCAATACTTTTGTTATTTTAGGTATGACAGCACTCATCTATCCGATCAGTAGTCAGCCCAACTGCCGGAAATTCGATATTCCATGGAGCTTGTTAGCCGGTATCTTGGTCTTCTTGTTCGCTACGTATACACGACCCGTTTCCGTTACATGGGGCAACTGGGGCGCATTCAGTTTCCAACGCGGATTTATCACCAAAATCGGAGGAACCGTATTCCTTTTGTGTTTTATCCTTTTCCTTTGGCATTCTATACATTTCGCAAAACAAGGAAGTGAAGAAGGCGAAGACATAAAAATCATGCGCCTCCCTAAAGCGTTGGTATTGATTATTATCGGATTGCTCGGATTGATTGTAGGTGGTGAAGTGATTGTGAAATCAGCCACTCATTTGGCTCACGACCTCGGTGTGAACGATGCTATTATCGGTTTGACGGTTGTGGCTTTAGGAACATCGCTCCCGGAATTGGCCACCAGTTGTGTAGCGGCGGCTAAACACAATTGTGATTTGGCGTTGGGCAATGTGATTGGCAGCAACATATTCAACATATTCTTTATCTTGGGTGTCAGCGCCATGATTACCCCGCTCCCTATCTATTGCGGTTTGTGGCTCGATTCTTTGATGGTAGGACTCAGCGCCTTGATGGTCATGTTGTTCGTCTATTGCAACCGCGAACATAAAATTACTCGTTGGCACGGTGCTTTGATGCTTATCGTTTATGCCGCCTATCTTACCTACCGACTGACCAACCTGTAACCAATCATCTCTTTCCCGCTTATAATCATACTGCATTATTATTGCAATTGATACAAGAATATCGGGAACTTAGATACAAAAATATCGGGAACTTTCGGGAAAATCCCGTAAGTTCCCGACTCTTTTCTTTGTGATAAGAAGAATTATAGTAATGCTAATGAATGATAGCAGAAGATAAAGGATATAGGCAGAAGCCGTTATGAATCGCTTGTATGCCCGTTGTTTACAGCAACGGAATCTTTCTATTTAGATTGATGGTTACGGATATCTTCCAATATCCGACGATTGAACTCGCGACGCTCCTTATCGAAAATCCAACCCCATTTGTTGAAATAACGACACATATTGACGATATGAACCTTCGTCATATGCATAGTGTGATAGGATGCCTGACGATGGTCGTGAACTACTGTAACGGCAGGATAATAAAGCGTCAAATAATCCCGATGAATAGTACGAGTCAGGTCAATATCTTCAGGATACATAAAATAGCGCTCGTCAAACAGGCGCGCTTGCAATACGGCTTGAGTACGAAGCAACATGAAACAACCGCTCAAATAAGGTACATTCATTGGAAAATCATAACCGGAGTGCCTCAATTCAAAACGAGCGTTTCGTTTAGCGAATAAGCCCTTTGATAGAAAACGACGACTAATCAAATCCAATGGAGAAGGCAATAATTTGCACAAATACTGCAACCTCCCGTCAGGATAAACCACACGAGGCATAAGACTTCCGACTTGAGGTTGTGAAGCAATGAAATCATGTAGCAAATCCAAATCAGCTGCGGCTATTCTTACATCATCGTTGATTACCAAATGGAAAGGGGTGTTATAATACACGCTTTCACGAATAGCCATATTGTGTGCACTACCATATCCCGGATTATCAGCCCTGTGCCAATAGGTAATTTTAGACGATGACAAAAGGGATTCCTGATAACTTATCGGCGAATTATCCACCAGATAGATACGTCTGACGCACCGAGCCGACAACAACTCGGTACACAAATCATTCACCCTTACTACATCGGGATGATAGAGAACAATGGATACATTCAGCATCAATTCAACGCATTGTGCAGAGTAGAGGCATATTCACGCAACACTATCTGCTCATCAAACTTACGCAACATTAATTCACGACCGTCTTTACCCATTTTGATGCGCTGTTCGTCGGAAAGCGACAACATCTTGCGCATAGCATCAACAAGAGAATGAAGACTGCGTTTTTCACATAATATACCGTTTACCCCGTCCAATACCACATCTTTGCAGCCTACGGAATCGGTAGCAATAATTGGCCTTTCCATGGAAGCGGCCTCCATTAACGAACGAGGTACACCTTCCATATAATAACTGGGCAACACCATACATGAACACCGCTCGAGATACGGACGCACATCTTTGGTAACACCCAAATATTCCACTACACCACTTCTAACCCAGGTCTCCATCTCAATAGGATCGATAGCATCAGGATTCTGGGCATCAAGAGGGCCGAGCAATTGGAAATGAACTTGTGGGAATTCACCACGAAGTCGTTCTGCAGCCTGCACATATAGAGCCACTCCCTTGCTTCGTAACATACGCCCGCAATGAAGAAAAGTAAATGTATCCGGCATAGGTTGATGTGATTGGAAATAGGAAGTATTCACCCCTTCCCCATGAATCACATGAACATATTTCTGCTGCACCAATTTCCATTTGACAAACGCATCACAATCGTCTTGATTGAGGAACCATACTCCATCTGTTTTTCGTAACGCCAAGCGATGCATCACACACGAGAGATAATAAAGCCAGTTACGTTTGATAAACGAATATCCGAGACCGGTAACAACTTCTATATGACGGATTCCAAGTTTGGAAGCCGAAAGGGCACCATAAAGAATCGGTTTGATGGTATAATGAAAAACAAAATCAAACTGCTCTCTATGATAAATTTGACGCAGCATATGCAAAAACGATAAATCACGGAAAGGATTTCGTCCTTTGCAATCCACAATTACCGGAATGAAACGGATACCCAATTGCTTGAGCACACTAACGTCACAATCCTCCGGTGTAATCATCACTACATCATACTCCTTATTCAATTCGGTCATTACACCCAAACGGAAATTAAGCATCGTCAGGGCACTATTGCCTACAAAGGCTATTTTTTTACGTTCACTCATAACTATTCAGTATTGACAGTACATTTCGGGCGGAAGTATCCCAATCAAAGCGCTTCACTTGTTCAGATCCGGCAACAATCAATTGCTGCCTTAGTTCGGCATCACCCGCTATCCGGGATATGGAACGGCACATATCATCTATATCCATTGGGTTCATATATAAAGCGGCAGGACCACATATTTCATGATAGACAGGTATATCAGAAACCACAAGCGGACAAGAGCGGTACATGGCTTCCAAATTGGGTATTCCGAATCCTTCATACAAAGAGGGACTTACAAATGCCAACGCATTCCTATATAGAGTACCCAATTGTTCATCATCCCCTATATAACCCAAGAATCTGACCCCTTTCATATGTCGGTATTGTGATAGTTCGGGAGTTTGGAAAACGGAATTACTGCCTCCAACCAGATACAAATCAAAGTCACGGTTTTCTATTCGGGAATAAGCTTCAAGCAAGCGACTTAGATTTTTACGCGGATCCAACGTGCATACCGATAATATATAAGGTCTTTCCGACGGTTGAATATGGCCTAAAGGTTCGGTATTGACAGCATTATATACAATATGAATATGTTTTGAATCAAGGTGCATATACTTCACCAACTCGTCTCGCGAAAAAAGACTGACGGTAAGTATTTCCGCAGAACGGGCAGCGGCTAAAGGAGTCATTATCCGATAGAACCAATAATAAGCACGGCTATACCAATGAGGATTCTTCAAATAAGCCACATCGTGAATAGTAAGGATATTCCGATTGTATAATATAGGACATAGACCTGTGAGACTCAGTAACCATTGTCCGGGAAAATGACGATGTATATATAACGGAAGTATCCATTGCTCCCAACCATGTGAACCCTTACCGCAAGTAGTTACAACAGGGAAAGGACAATGATATTCTGGCCGAATATCTCGAGGAGCAATTACCTTAATTTCCACTCCTTGCCGTACTAAGGCGCAACATAATTCATAAGCAAACCGATGTACACCGGTTAACCTTTGAGTTAGAAATCGTCCGTTAATCAGTATCATAATCCTTCTTTCAAAACATTCAAATAATTCAATCCGGTTTTTCGATCCGGCTCAATATAATTACCTTCTCCCCATTCGTTCCACGATTTGAGGAAAACCACTTTATGTTCATCGCTTTTATGTGCAACACTTTCTTTCACAATTTCCAAATGACGAGCGAACAATTCCGGAGTAGATCCATGCAATACGAAACCGTTCTTCCCGCTCCGCGGAGTATGGTCCCACCTTGGCAACAAACTTGGGAATACATCTTCCCGTCGATTTTCCGGGCCCGACAATAACGCCATCGCTGCACGGTATTCATATACGAATGGACGACGCTTGAAAGCATAAGCCACCAATCCGAAAAGATGTCTCAATATCATTTTTTTACTACGACGACAATCCCCTAACCTCACTACGTTAACAGCATCAAATCCCAAATCTTTGATTTTGTCCACATCCGAAGAATACATAGTGTGCCCCACCAAATATAGTCCTTTCAAGCCGGCTTTAACGGCCAACTGCTGCCATTCCTCTATCATCGCTTTAGCATCAGGCAATTGGAAGGGACGATAAATCACAATCAAAGGTTTGCCGTCCACGTGGATATAACGCTTATCGCGAATAATAGGCAATATAGACATGAAATGCCGTTGATTATCCCCTTCCGGATAGGTTTGTTCAATCAATGTTTTATCTTGGCGTCCAGAAGCATCATGCCAAACCTTCGCCTTCCAACTTTCATTAGCCCAGGCTATACAGAAAGGAAAATCAGGTTGGCCAGATTGAAGGACTTCCTGAAGCGGTTGTTCCAACAACTGCTTCCCTCCGAACCAATAATGCCAATAGCAAAAACCTTCTATACCCGCCTCATGAGCCAATTGGGCCTGTCGATCCCGTATAGCAGGATCCAATAAGTTGTAATAGCCCAGTTCACCGGGTTCTACAGGCTGCTCATGGCCTTTAAAGAGAGCCTTGGCATCTCGCACACTGGTCCACTCTGTAAATCCTTTTCCCCACCAAGCATCATTCTCGGGGATGGTGTGGAACTGAGGCAAATAATAGGCAATTACTCGCATAACAGGTGTTCTATTTGCTGTTGATACATTCTATTCATATTAGCACTTCGCATTTTATTGGCAGCATTGGCGGCCAATCGGGAGCGCAAGTCGGATTGCAATACCCTTGTCATAGCATGAAAGAGATTATCACAGGTGGGGTCGATAATCAAACAATCCTGCCCGTCCTTACATAACTCGCTCATTCCTGAATGACAAGTTTGAATAACACATAACCCTTTATACATAGCTTCAAGAACGGTAAGAGGCATCATTTCGCTGAACGACGGCAAAACAAAAACATCCAACTGATCGTACACTTCGTCCACAAGATCAGTATGCAACCGCACCTCCACGCCATCTCCATGTTGCAAACGGTTACGTTCCTCCTCGTTTTTGGCTCCGCACAACAAGAGTCGGGTATCAGGATTGGCAGCATGAAGCAGATTAAACGCATCAATAAGAGTTTGAATATTCTTCCGTTCATCCATGCTTCCCACATAACCATAGCAAACAACGTCATTTACTTTTGCAGATAAATCACGAAGTTGTCGGATAGGATTATATATCACCTGGCCATTCAATTCAACCTCCAACTGATTACTCCATTGTTCCATTTGTTGACGTGAAATAAATATCAGTTGAGTTTTATGCGCAGTCATCCAATGCCGATAAAGCGGACTTTGATTGTCACGCCAACCGTAACGGGGATCAATCGGTTCATGAATGTGCCAAATATGGGGTAATCCTGTCAGAGCAGCCAATTGAGCGCCTAAAATGGTAACCGATGTATTACTGTAAATCTTGGTAATCTTTTGTCTTCTACAATAAACCGCAAGACGAACAGCCGAAACCAAATTGTATAATCTTACAATCTGTGTCCGGAGCCATCCTCTACCTCCAGAACGATAAGGCATCATTACTACATGCGCTCCTATATGACGAATTTCATCAGCCAACCCCTCTTGCCATGCATGTTTGGGAATCAACACAGTCACTTCACAACCACATGACACACATATCCGAAGCGAAGAGAGCATCACCTGCTCAGCACCATGCAACGAACCAGAATGCGATATGTATAGTAATTTGTTCATTCTCCTCGATCTTTATGGAAATATTCGATTGACTTTTTCAAACGGTCCGGACCGGAACTTGGCCGCGGATGCAATTTGAAATCAATATAGTTCTGATAAGGATTATAGGCAGCAGCCTTAGGATATTCGAGAAAGATATGCATACTGAAACTGAAGCAGTAGGCAGTCATGATCGCAAACGCTATAGCCTTGTTGAACCAATGGAAGAAATTTTCAACAATCAACGGCATGATTACAATTATACTTATCAGGAAGAAAAGGCGGAAACGATTGCTCACCTCAACCAATTCATAGCAATAATAATACAACACCAAACTCAGAAAAAACATATTGAGATGCACGGTTCCGTGTTTCATGGCATCGATTTTATCCTTGAACCATACCACACACCCAAAAATAAGCAAATTCAAAACAAACCCTATAGACAAAGTTCGATGAGCAGCAAAAATATCCATTTCGGTGTACATTTCGGCCCGATTGGCATATTCTTGTCCCAACCACCCTGATACGGTTATGAAAATTTTGGTAATCCATGGGAAACCGGCCAACATGACAAGCGCTCCCAAACCGATAATCGTCAAATAAAGCCATTGAGGCAAGCGTTTGTCCAAGAAAAAATAAAGTGGGATCATCACCACGGCCACCCTATGAAAAAGACATGCTAAAACCACCATCAACATATATTTACCGACCCGTTTGGGCTGAATATATTGCAGGGCATAGAAACAAAGCGCCACCGCAGTTGCCTGGCGGATATATATCATCTCAAGATTGAAATAGAGGATACAATAATAACACAAGAGTCCGAAAACAGGATACTTGGTATATTTATATAACGCCGTACCTATCAATGTAAGATTGATAATCGCAATCACCAGGAAAAGCGTTTGAACCGACCCTCCCAACCAGCGAATCGTACTAGCCAAGACAACAAATCCCTCTTCCAATCCAGCGAAAGCAAACATCAATCTCGGATGGGCGATAATATCCGTAATATTGGGGAAATTGCGGAAAAGTGTTGTATAATTATACCAGTCACCGCCAGTTTCATATCTCAAACCTGCTATGGCTATCAACATTACAGTAGTAAGAGGCAGAACTATTTGCCGATACAACTTGTCGGGGAAAATTAAATTACCCACAGACAACAACACTAATATGCCAAATATTATAAAATAAAACACAATTATCCAAAATAGTCTGCAAAGGTAATGCTTTTTTCCGATATATGCAAAAAAAAAGGGAATTATATATATATTGGCCGAAAAAATGATTACAGCCAGATTGAATAAAACGAATGTCGTATATCAAACGAGAGCAAAGCGCCATCCTGGCGGAAGGCGTCCTTAACGTCTCGGTTATGTTACGTTTATGTTACGTTTAGGTCTCGACAAAGACAGGGCGGAAAAATGCAGTTAAAAGTAAATAAGATGGAGATAAAGAAACGCTATGATTTCAGGGATTAGAAATTGGTTATCGGTTGGAATTGGCTGTCGGTTGGAATTGGTTATCGGCATGTAGATATAGTTGCAAAAAAAAAGCCCAAAACATTCGTTTTGGACTTCTTAGTTGTAGATTCGCTGCGTGAATTAAGCCTCAGCAGTAGCCTCTTCTTCTTTAACTTCAGCTTCAGCAGCTGCAGCTTCTTGAGCGGCTTCCTGAGCAGCGGCTGCCAATGCCTCAGCTTCAGCTTTGCGTTTAGCAGCAACAGCTTCAGCTTTTGCTTTGTTGGCTTCTACTTCCTGCTCGTGCAGTTTTTTCTGAGTAGCCAATTTCTTGTCAGCTTCTTCTTTCGTAATTTTACCGTTCTTTTGATCTTTTTCAGCTTTCCAAGCAGCAAAACGACGCTGAGCTTCAGCTTCGTCAAATGCTCCTTTTTGAACGCCGCCGAGAAGATGCTTCATCAGCATAACGCCTTCACCGGAGAGAATGTTACGAACAGTGTCAGTCGGTTGAGCACCAACTCCTACCCAATACATAGCACGCTCGAAATTGAGGTCTACCTTAGCAGGATTGAGGTTGGGATTGTAAGAACCGATACGTTCAATGATTTTGCCGTCACGCGGCGAGCGGCTGTCAGCTACTACGATGTGGTAGTAAGCATAGTCTTTGTGACCGTGACGAGCCAAACGAATTTTAGTTGCCATTAGTTTGTAGATTTTGTGGGCTACGACTACACGAGTCGCCTGCCCCGGTTAATAATAAAACTTAGCGCTTCTATTCGGTAACCCGACAGGGATGGCACTCCGAAATCGAGCCTCGCGACCGAAAAAGCGTGCAAAAGTACAACATTTTTCTCATTCCACCAAATATTTTGATATTTTTCTGTAATTTTCCGGTCGAAATTTGGATATTTGGATTATTTTACGTACCTTTGCACGTTAATTTGGAATAAGATGCAATTTAGGGATATCATAGGTCAAGAATCCGTCAAACAGACGTTACGACTATCGGTTCAACAAGGGCGTATACCACATGCTCGACTGCTAACCGGCATCGAAGGAGTTGGAAAATTACCTTTGGCGCTTGCCTATGCCCAATATCTGGCATGCCAAAACAGGAGCGATACGGATTCATGCGGCAAATGTCCAGCATGCCTACAATACGCCAAATTACAACATCCCGACCTTCACTTTGCTTTTCCGATAGTAAAAAGTGACCGTGGAGACACATGCGACGACTTTGTTGAGCAATTTCGAGATCTTATTCTCAAGCAACCCTATTTCGGACTTGAAGAATGGTACACCCAATTGGGAAATGAAACCAAACAGGGAATGATTTACGAAAAAGAAAGTCAAGAAATTCTGCGTAAATTATCACTTAAAAGTTTCGGGAACGGCTATAAAGTGATGATAATATGGCAACCCGAAAAAATGAATATCGCTTGCGCCAACAAATTGCTCAAGCTGTTGGAAGAACCACCCGCAGAAACCCTTTTCATATTGGTAAGTGAACATCCCGAACAATTATTGCCCACCATACTTTCCCGTGTACAACAGACCCCCGTCCCGAGATTGGAAGAATCCGAACTGGCACAATTGTTCACCAACGATATAGCACATATAGCGAACGGCAGTTATTTGGCCGCGAAACGCATACAAGAAGATTCCGGACAAAAAGCAAAATTTCTTGACGATTTTATCGCCATGATGCGAAGCGCTTATACGATCGGGAAAATAAATGACCCGAAAAAGAAATACGACGCTCTCTGCTATCTCAAAGATTGGTGCGCCAATATGGCTGACAGCAAAAAGAGCGGACGCGAATATCAAAAAGCCTTTTTGCAATATGCTCAACAACAGGTGAGAGAGAATTTCATCTTCAATCTCCAATGTCCTGAAATGAACTATCAAACAGCCGATGAAAAACAATTTTCTACCCGCTTCGCTCCTTTTATCAATACGGGCAATGTGGAAAAGATAATGAATGAATTGGATCGAGCCGAACAACAAATAAGCCAAAACGGGAACGCTAAAATAATATTTTTCGATCTCTGTATACAGATGATCGTACTCATTAAACGATAGTATCCATCCTTGTAATATGAACGATAAATTTACCTTGAATAACGAAGCCTGTCAATTTTCAGAACGAGCTTGCCGACGCAATTCTGCTCATATGCTCCCTGTAACCGACTGGCTGTGCGACCTTCCTGAAACCAATGATGAAAGCGACCTGGTGGAAGTGCAGTTCAAAAACACACGCAAAGCATATTTTCATAATATCGAGCATCTGCCTCTTGAAAAAGGAACCTTAGTGGCTGTGGAGGCGAATCCCGGACACGATATAGGTGAAGTTACTTTGACCGGCCGTCTTGTTCATTTGCAAATGCGCAAATACCATATCGATTTATCACGTTATGAAATACGCAATATCTATCGACTGGCCACAGAACAGGATCTCCAACGAGCAGAAGAAGCACACAAACGCGAACACGAAACAATGATCAAAGCTCGCCAACTTGCCAAATCACTCGGACTGGAGATGAAAATCGGAGATGTGGAATATCAAGGAGACGGCACTAAAGCTATTTTCTATTATATCGCTGACGGACGTGTCGATTTCCGACAACTCATCAAGGTGTATGCGGAAACTTTCCGCATCCGCATCGAGATGAAACAAATTGGCGCTCGTCAGGAAGCCGGACGAATAGGTGGTACAGGTCCTTGCGGTCGTGAACTATGCTGCTCAACATGGATGACACAGTTCACCAGTGTAGGAACAGGTGCAGCAAGATTGCAAAACATTTCACCGAACCCACAAAAATTGGCAGGGCAATGCGCCAAACTCAAATGTTGTCTCAACTACGAAGTACCGGTATATGAAGATGCTCAACGTCGTGGTGAACGCATCGGTACACCAGTGGTAGTGGAAGAGAGCAATCCGGATCTCGGCTTCCGTAACGATGTGGGACAAGGTGACCTAAACAGATTTGATCGACATAAACGACAACATAACAACAATCAGGCTCAACGCGACGATCGTCGCGACCGTCGTGACCGCCATAATAACCGAAACAATGAACACTCATCAAAAGATCGTTCTCAGTCTCGCTCTCATTCTAAGCCTGCTGACAGCGTGCAACAAGCATAACACCGTTTACATCGAATTTCGTACACCAGAAGCCAACGGATGGAACAAAGATTCTATCTATTCGTTCCCATTCGCCATTAGCGATACCGCAATAGGATATGACATCATGCTCTATCTCCGACATACGGAATGCTATCCCTATCAAAATATGTGGCTTTTCGTATCACGATGCGATGCCGGACAAACTATTCCTTATATGCGTGACACTTTGGAATTTTATTTGGCGGACGATCGTGGACAATGGTTGGGAAACGGGCGGAACGGATTGATTGAAATGCCAGTTATATACGAACAAAATCTACATTTTAAAGATACCGGCACTTACACTTTGCGTCTTCAACAAGGAATGAGAATGGATATTTTGCCCGGCATTAACGATATCGGAGTAGAAGTAACAAAAAACTATGGGAAAGAATAAACTGAAGAAATTTGCCGAAATGGAGACATTTTCGAATGTTTTCCAATGCGCAATGAGGGAAATGGGAGAAGACAATCCAGTTGTAGCCATGCGAGGACATTGGCACGAAACCTATTTCCACAACAATAATCCTATTGTACTTGAATTAGGTTGCGGCCGAGGCGAATATACTGTAGGCTTGGCCCGCATGTACCCTGATAAAAATTTCATCGGTATCGATATAAAAGGTGCGCGTCTTTGGGCCGGAGCCAAACAGGCGGAAATGGCCGGAATGAAAAATGTCGCTTTTCTACGAACCAATATAGAAATGCTTCCGTCTTTCTTTGCACAGGACGAGATAGCAGAAATCTGGATTACCTTTCCTGATCCTCAGATGAAGAAAGCAACCAAAAGACTCACTTCATCATTTTTTATGCAACGCTATATTCAACTTATGACGAACGGCGGATTGATTCACCTCAAGACAGACAGTCCGTTCCTTTATACTTATACGCGCGAGTTGTTGAGGCTCAATTCATATCAGGTATTGGCTGATACCGATGATTTATATCACACTACCGATAAAATCGAAAATCTCAGCGAAGCACGCGCGATGCAAACACATTACGAATGTCAATGGTTGGATCGCGGACTTACTATCAAATATCTTTGTTGGCAATTACCCCATCTGGGACCATTCCAAGAACCAGATATTGATATTGAAAAAGATACCTATCGTTCTTACGGTCGTAACTACACATCCAAAACTAATTAGTAAACATACAATCAATATATGTATCCGCAACAAATCATCGATGCACTTTCACATGTCAGATATCCCGGCACAGGCAACGACCTCATCCAAAGCGGGATGTTGGAAGACGATATTCGCATCTCCGGACTGCAAGTTTCGTTCTCTCTTATTTTTGATAAAGAGAATGATCCGTTCATGAAATCTGTTCTCAAAGCAGCAGAGGTAGCCGTGCATACCTACATTGACCCCAATGCGGCTGTAACCATCCATACCAAATTCCGGAAAACCACCAATAGTTCCCCCTCCTCAGTTCAACCGTCGATTGCTCCTCACATCATCGCTATTCATAGCGGAAAAGGTGGAGTCGGAAAATCCACAGTTACAGCAAATCTGGCTATCGCATTGGCGAAACGCGGTTTTCGTGTAGGATTGTTGGATGCCGACATTCATGGTCCAAGTATGCCCAAAATGTTCCATACCGAGGATTGCCGTCCAGTTTCATATGAAGAAGAAGGAGGACGCACCTTGATTGAACCGATTGAACAATATGGTGTTCGTATGCTCAGTATCGGATTTTTTGTCGATCCCGAATCAGCAGTAGTTTGGCGCGGAGCAATGGCCAGCAATGCTATCAAACAATTGATTCAAGATGCTCATTGGGGAGAACTGGATTACTTTCTCATTGACCTACCCCCCGGAACAAGCGATATTCACTTAACACTCGTACAGACTTTGCAACTGACAGGTGCTATCGTTGTCACGACACCACAACCTGTTGCTCTGGTTGACGCACGAAAAGGGGTTGATATGTTCCGCAATGACAAAATAAATATCCCCGTATTGGGATTGATTGAAAACATGGCATGGTTCACACCCGCTGAATTGCCGGAAAATAAATATTACATTTTCGGACGTGACGGAGGAAAACAATTGGCACAAGATTTGCAAGTACCCCTATTGGGCCAAATTCCATTGGTACAAAGCATTCGAGAAGCAGGAGATGACGGTATGCCTATCGCTATGCAAGATGGACATCCTGCTGCAAAAATGTTCGATGAAATCGTAGATTCTTTAATAGATAACGATTAATACATGCCATAAATATATCTAATAAAATCCAAAAGGATAAAATATTTGATAGATGAATCAAGCCACAGAACTAGGTACAGAACCCATACGCAAACTGCTGCTCAAATATGCTCTTCCGGGCATTATTGCCATGACGGCCAGTTCACTATATAATATTGTGGACTCCATCTTTATCGGTCACGGCTGTGGCTCTCTTGCTCTTAGTGGACTAACAATCGCCAAGCCATTTATGGATATCTGCGCAGCATTTGGCAGTCTGGTAGGCGTAGGAAGTAGCACTATATTGGCTATCAAATTGGGGGAAAAGGACTATGAGACTGCCAACAAAGTACTTGGAAATGTTATTGTGCTCAATATTATCCTCTCCAGCATCGTCATGGCTGTCGGACTCATTTGGCTAGATCCGATCCTCTATTCTTTTGGAGCAAGTGATGCTACCGTCACTTATGCGCGTGAATACATGCAAATCATTTTATGGGGAAATATATTGACGCATATTTATTTCGGTGTCAATAGTATTCTGCGTTCCATGGGACATCCCAAAAGTTCCATGTTTGCCACGATAGTTGCCGTTTGTGTCAATATCGTTCTTGACCCTATTTTCATTTTTGCACTTGATATGGGTGTGAGAGGTGCCGCTTTGGCTACCGTAATTTCACAAGCTGTTGCCGTTGTCTGGCAGATGTCCATCTTTTTCAATCCCGATGAGATTGTACATTTCCATCGCGGTATTTGGCGGCTGCAAAAAGATATAACCTTCCGTAGCATTTCAATTGGCGCAGCACCTTTCTTGATGAATCTGGCTCATTGCTTTGTTGTAATTATTATCAATAACGAACTTAAACGATTTGGTGGAGATATGGCCATTGCTACTTATGGGGTGATTAATCGTTTAGTTTTCGTCTTTGCCATGATAACAATGGGATTGAACCAAGGCATGCAACCGATTGTCGGATATAACTACGGAGCAAAACAATACAAACGCATGTTGCGAACTTTCCGATTGACAGCTATATGCGCTACATTAGTTATGGTGGTGGTATTTCTTTTGGGAGAATGCATTCCGGAATTAATGACCAAAGTGTTTACCCACGACCCTCAACTTATCGACGCGACAATTCTTCCTATGCGCATCATTTGCAGTTCGCTTATTGTCATCGGCTTCCAAATGGTAACAGTTAATATGTTTACATCCATTGGAATGGCTGGAAAAAGCATATTTCTCAGCCTTACACGTCAAGTCCTTTATCTCATACCCCTCACGCTTTTATTGCCTATGGCATTCCCACAAAATCCTATATTGGGAGTATGGTGGTCTATTCCTATCAGCGATACAATTGCTGCTCTTACAGCGGCTATAATGCTATGGATAGAAATTCGTAGGTTTCATCGCATGATTGCGGAACAAGATGCATATTTGGCCACAACGCCATCTTTACCTGCCAATTGACAAGGTCAAATAATCAAATAGCATAATTGGAATACGCAACATAGCTGCTGATTAAATAAATGGCAGCTATTACAATTCACAACATCCGTATTCTTTCCGTATAGGGTGCGTATAGAATAAGGATACTTTTGTTATATATAACATGAGTGAAAGGTCAGACTACTTTCTCCGAAGGATATAGAATGTTTTTCTTGCGGCTTTCTAAGTGATACATTTCAATTTGGCACAAAGTTTGTAAAAAGATTATAAATCATATTTTACACAATGAATTTCCGTTCAATATTCATATTATGTTTTTTGTGGCTTGCTTGCTCATCCTTCCTTCCGATCAGCAAAAAGCCCATCAATGTGCCTGAGGATATGAAACCCCAGCAAGGAGATAAAAACATATTGATGATGCAGGTGATAAATGGAGACACTATTCTTTGGAGCACTATCCCCGAAGTATATGTATATCCCAAAATGAAATTCAAGAACAAACGTCAGGAAAAATTTTATTGGCGTACCGTTCGGGATGTAAAAAAAACACTTCCCTATGCTCGTATGATTGCAGCTGATATGCGCTATGCAGATCAGGAAATGGCGAAACTATCAACCCGAAAGGAGAAAAAAACATGGTGGAGAAAATTTGAGAAATATCTCTTCAAGAAATATGAAGATGACTTTCGTGGCATGTATGCTTCTCAAGGAAGAATGCTTATGCTACTTCTCGCACGCGAAAGCAACACAACAAGTTATGAATTGATCCGCGAATATAAAAATAAAGCAACCGCCGATTTTTGGCAGGGCATAGCTAAACTTTTCCGCAATGACTTAAAAGAAGATTACGACGGCAACGATAAGGACAAAATAATTGAAAGAGTCATTACGCTAGTGGAAGCAGGACAACTATAAACAATCCAAAAGCAACAGCTACAAACAACCCATATTATTCAATGTTGTAACACATTGATTTTAACAGGTAATCAATTTTCAATCTTGATTACCTATTCATTTTGCATAGATACTCAATTTTCAATCTTTTCATCGGGAAAAATTTGAGTTTCGAACAGATGCTTTAATTCAGATGCATAATGTCCTGGTAAAAGAACATGATGATTGGCTATCGGCTTTGTAAGCAAATAATCTCGAATACCGTTGTTTCCTTCTATCCAAACCTGCGTTCTACATAGATTTGATTC
Source organism: Paludibacteraceae bacterium (assembly GCA_024399655.1). GTDB lineage: Bacteria > Bacteroidota > Bacteroidia > Bacteroidales > Paludibacteraceae > Colicola. The sequence continues at coordinate 90,357 of JAKSNP010000002.1, forward strand.
GTATTGATTGGCAACCAATTCTACATCTTCGGCAAAAATTCTATCCAAATTCCCACTTAATTTAACCAACGTGTAATCACCTATAGGCAATTCCCCATGAATAGCTACACCTATTCCGGATTCATAGTGTGTCGTTAAGGAAAAAGAAGTGCACATTTTGGTTGGAATAGTACAATGTGCTAATAATAGTTTTACTTTACCATTTGTTTCACTTTTTTCTATTCGCGCAGGATTTACCTGAAACCCCGGACAACCGGACAGGCGCTTACATAACATCATAGTCAACAAAGTGGGAACATCTCCTTCACATGCGGCAGGTATACCTTCGTCATTCAAGCGGGACAAAGCAATACAACCGGTGTTTTTTACAGATGAAAGCAAGTCAAAACAACGCAATGTAACCCCTGCTAATTTGTATTCATCTACCAATTCTCGAACTCGTTTGTAAATAGCATCCGCTCCAGCAATTCCAAAATCCACTTCACCCATCTGAGTAATACTCTCAATCGGTATATCCACCAATTGAATATGCATACGCTCGCTTAACAACTCACGTTTCACAACACTTGCTATCAACCAATCACTCGGCTTGCCAATCAATCCTAATCTCTCCATGACCTTCATTCAAATTAATCCAACTTAGTATTTCAAGAGAAGCAGCCAATGAGTTGTTGATACCCGATGAAAATAAGTAAATCGTCTCATTCAGATTGATCAATCCATTTCTCACCAGTTGCAAAAATTTTGCTTCTGTGCCTCCTGACAATATGATCACCACTTGATGTGTATCAAAAAACTCTGAATTCATCGGTAAATTCGACGGTAGCTTCTGGTGATTGAGATCGGATGACAAGCAATACAACATATTATAAATCACATCTTGGTTTCGTTTTCAATGCAAAGATACAACTTTTAAACGATTTATACAACAACTCACACTTCTCTTAAAGCATGAAACAAAAAAATACCGCAAAATTAAAAATTTTGCATTTATTATTTGCAAATCTCATAGAATTATAGTATCTTTGCAAGTTATTTTGGCTAAGTATGGTCGTAGAAGATAAAAAAATAAAGAATCCAATACTGCATCTGGTGGGAGAAGAAGCTGATAAACTCGGCTTGGATTGCTATGTTATTGGCGGATGGGTAAGAGACTTATTTTTACATCGCCCATCTACAGACATTGATGTAGTCGTAGTAAAAAAAGAAGAAACAGAAGACTTACTTTCTGCAGACAATTCCAAAGAAAAACCAAATTCTAAAGAAGTCAAAATCGGTATTTTGTTAGCGGAAGCTGTAGCAAAACGTTTAGGTAAAGGAGCTCATTTGAGTGTTTTTCGCACTTATGGTACCGCACAAGTAAAACAACGAGAAATGGAATTGGAATTCGTGGGTGCACGAAAAGAAAGTTATCAACATGACAGCAGAAACCCTATCGTAGAAGATGGAACGCTACAAGAAGACCAAAACAGACGGGACTTTACCATAAACGCTATGGCTATTTGTCTTAACAAAGACAGATACGGACTACTTCTTGACCCATTTGATGGAATGTACGATTTGGAAGATTGTACAATTAGGACACCGCTTGATCCCGATATCACCTATTCTGACGATCCTCTTAGAATGATGCGCGCTATTCGATTCGCCACACAATTGGGATTCTATCTCAATCCTGAAACATTTGACGCCATTTGCAGAAATAGAGAGCGCATTAAAATTATCACTCGAGAACGCATCGTTGATGAATTGAACAAAATCATGATGAGCCGAAAGCCATCTATCGGATGGACACTTCTTGATAAAACCGGACTATTACAGCTGATTTGCCCAGAACTAGCAGCACTCAAAGGAATAGAAACCAAAGAAGGGAAAGGACATAAAGATGTTTGGTTACATACTTTACAGGTAACTGATAATGTTGCAAAAGAAAGCGATAATTTATGGCTACGATGGGCCGCTATGTTCCACGATATAGGAAAACCGAAATCTAAAGCGTGGGAAAACAACATTGGATGGACATTCCGCAATCATAATTATCTTGGGGCAAAAATGATTCCTCGAATTTTCAGGACAATGAAGATGCCACAAAATGAAAAAATGGAGTTCGTCATCAAAATGGTTGATTTACACATGCGACCAATCAATTTGATTGAAGATACCGTAACCGATTCAGCAGTCAGACGCTTACTTTTTGAAGCCGGCGACGATATTGATGAACTGATGTTGCTTTGTGATGCAGATATCACTTCCAGAAATGCGGAAAAAGTAGAACGATTCCACCGCAATTACGAACTCGTACGAACCAAAATGGTTGAATTGGAAGAACGGGATCGTATACGAAATTTCCAACCACCTGTTCGTGGTGAAGAAATTATGGAAACACTCCACCTTTCTCCATGCAAAGAGGTAGGGGAATTGAAAAATGCAATCAAAGAAGCTATATTAGATGGTATTATTCCAAATGAATATGAGGCCGCAAAAAATTATATGTTATTGAAAGCCAAAGAATTACATTTAATCAATTAATTTCATATTTATAATAATATCAGTTATTTACAAATTAATAACAAATTTAATAGAAAAACTATCAAAATTTAACTATATGTTACAGATTTACAACACATTAACTCGACAAAAAGAGTATTTCCGTCCGTTGCACGAAGGACACGTTGGGATGTATGTTTGCGGACCTACCGTTTACGGCGATGCACATTTAGGCCATGCAAGACCTGCTATCACTTTTGACCTGTTATATCGCTATTTGATGCATCTTGGGTACAAAGTGAGATACGTACGAAATATTACCGATGTGGGACACTTGGAGCACGATGCTGATTCCGGTGAAGACAAGATAGCAAAAAAAGCTCGTTTGGAACAACTGGAACCAATGGAAGTGGTACAATACTTTACCAATCGATATCATCGAGATATGGAAGCTTTAAATGTGTTACCGCCATCTATTGAACCTCATGCCAGCGGACATATCATCGAGCAAATCGCCTTTGTACAAAAAATATTGGATAACGGATACGCCTACATATCCAATGGCAGCGTATATATGGATGTAGAAAAATACGCTAAAGATTATCCCTATGGAAAACTTTCCGGACGGAATTTGGAAGATATCAAAACAGAAACCCGTGAATTAGACGGACAAGAAGAGAAAAAACACAGTTTCGATTTCGCTCTTTGGAAAAAAGCCGCTCCGGAACATATAATGCATTGGCCAAGTCCCTGGAGCGAAGGTTTCCCCGGTTGGCACATGGAATGCTCTACAATGGGAACAAAATATCTGGGTGAAGAATTTGATATACACGGTGGAGGCATGGATTTGATGTTTCCTCACCACGAAGCAGAAATAGCACAAAGTTGCGCCGCTCTTGGACATGATACGGTCAAATATTGGATGCACAACAATATGATAACGATTGCCGGCAAAAAAATGGGTAAAAGTTATCACAATTTCATCACTTTAGATCAATTCTTCAAGGGCGAACATGAGTTACTTAGCAAACCTTTCTCCCCGATGACCATTCGTTTCTTCATCTTAATGGCTCATTATCGCTCAACCGTTGACTTCTCTTCAGAAGCATTGGAAGCAGCAGAAAAAGGATTGGGCAGATTACAGGAAACATGGAACAGATTAATGAAATTGCAACCGTCTGACAAGTCAACCGTTGAAATTGGCAATTTGAGCGAACGATGCGAAGAAGCTATGGACGATGATTTAAACAGTCCGATTGTTATTTCTCATCTTTTCGAAAGTGCTAAAATCATCAATACTATTGCAGATGGCAAAGGTACAATCTCAGCAGAAGATTTGAAACAACTGAAAGATGTTTGGCGCACTTATGTAGTTGATATTCTAGGATTAAGAATGGAAGAAACAGGAACTGAAGCCAATGGAAGTATGGACGCTCTAAAAGGAGCCGTCGATATGTTACTCAACATGCGATTGGAAGCAAAACGCAATAAAGATTGGACAACGAGCGATCGCATCCGCAACGAACTAACAGCTTTAGGGTTCCAAATTAAAGATACTAAAGACGGTTTTGAATGGACTATCTAAGATGAATTTCGGACATCTGCATATACGCAACCGCACAGGTTTGTTTGGTGAAGATACCGCAACCAATCTGCTGAAACAAAAAGGATATCGTATTATAGAACGGAACTGGAAAACAGGCCATTTGGAAATAGATATTATAGCAGAGAACAAAGACACGGTGGCTTTTGTAGAAGTGAAAACCCGAAGTTCATTATTCAATAAACGACCGGAAGAATATGTTGACCGAGAGAAAGAGCAAAATATGATAGTGGCAGCAAATGCCTATATCAAATTGACCTGCAATCAAAAAAAACCACGATTTGATATTATCGGCATCATATATCAACCTATCACACAAGCCATCACTTATATTAACCATATTGAGAATGCCTTTCATCCGCGTTTAAGAAGCATCGGTACTAACACCTATAGTGGACAACGCAAATGGAGAGCCAAATCGAGAAAACGTGGATTTTAAATACGACATAATTGTAGTTGGTGCGGGACACGCCGGTAATGAAGCTGCTCACGCTGCAGCTCGTTTGGGTTGTAAAACGCTACTCATTACCATGGATATGAACAAAATTGGTCAGATGAGTTGTAATCCTGCCGTAGGTGGTATAGCAAAAGGACAAATTGTTCGCGAAATTGATGCTTTAGGAGGGCAAATGGGTATCGTAACCGATTATTCGGCGATTCAATTTCGCATGCTCAACCGTTCGAAAGGACCGGCAATGTGGAGTCCTCGCAGCCAAAGCGACAGAAAGCGGTTCATCGAGCAATGGGTGAAAGTACTATCAAGCACCAACAACCTGCAAATATGGCAAGATACCGTTACGAGTTTAATGATAAATAATGGCGCTGTATGTGGTGTAAAGACTCTATTAGGAATAGAAATGCAGGCTAAGGCAGTCATATTGACCAACGGCACATTTCTCAACGGGTTGATGCATTGCGGTCGTAGCCAAATAAAAGGCGGACGTACTTCAGAACCGGCATCTTACGGATTAACCGAACAGCTGAAGTCTATAGGATTCATTACGGACCGAATGAAAACAGGTACTCCTGCTCGTATAGATAAACGAAGCATCGATTTCAGCCAATTGCAAGAACAAACAGGTGAAGATGACGGCCATCATTTTTCATATCTTCCGGAAGTGAAACGAACGCTCAAACAAATGAGTTGCTGGATTACCTATACCAATCCTACCACTCACGAACAACTTAAAAAAGGTCTAAAAGATTCACCCTTGTATAACGGCCAAATACAAAGTATAGGTCCTCGATATTGTCCCAGCATTGAGACAAAAATTGTCACTTTTGCAGACAAAGAACAACATCAATTATACTTGGAACCGGAAGGTGTAGACAGCAATGAATATTATGTAAACGGATTCTCCTCAAGCCTGCCATGGCAAATTCAGTTGGCTGCAATGAAAACAGTCAAAGGCTTGGAAAACGTAGTCATGTATCGACCCGGCTATGCTATTGAATATGATTTTTTCGATCCAACGCAACTATACCACACATTGGAAACGAAACGGATTAAAGGTCTATACATGGCCGGACAAATCAATGGTACTACAGGTTATGAAGAAGCTGCCGGACAGGGATTGGTAGCGGGAATCAACGCCTGCATCGGCATAATGGGCGGACAACCGATGATCCTGCACAGAGATGAAAGTTATATTGGCGTATTGATTGATGATTTGGTGAATAAAGGTGTGGATGAACCCTATCGCATGTTTACCTCGCGAGCCGAGTATCGTATTCTTTTAAGGCAAGACAATGCAGATGAACGATTAACCCGTAAAGGATATGAATTAGGCTTGGCTGATAGCCGACGCATGGAGGTATTCAACAACAAACAAAATCAAATCGACATTTTGATTTCATATTTGCAAAATACAGGAATAAAACCATCCGAAACAAACAGTTGGCTTGAACAACAATCCTCCACCCCACTTCAACATGGCTGCAAATTGATTGACCTGATATTACGCCCTCAGATTACCATAAACAACCTTAGTCAAGTTGTACCCGAATTAAAACAACTGATTGAAACAATTGACAACAATGAAGTTGTAGAAAGCGCCGAAATTAACATCAAATATAAAGGATACATTGAACGAGAACGAATGGCGGCCGACAAACTTCAACGTCTCGACAATGTCCGTTTACCAGATAGTTTTGACTACAACAACGTACAATCATTAAGTACTGAAGCACGGCAAAAACTATCTCGAATACGTCCACAAAGCATCGGAGACGCGAGCCGAATTCCGGGTGTAAGCCCCAATGACATCAGCGTTTTATTAATATTATTAGGAAGATAAACATGAAATTTGTTTACTATGTAAACAAAAAACGCATGTTCCACGTGGAACAAATAATTTAATAGAAAAAAAGTGATATATGACAAACGAACAAGTAAAAGGGATAATTAGGAATATTCCCGACTTTCCACAAAAGGGAATTCAGTTTAAAGACATCACGACGGCATTGCGTAATCCAGAGGCATTAAAATGGATGAAGGATGAAATAGTAAGTTTATATAAAGATAAAGGAATTACACAAGTTATAGGACTGGAGTCGAGAGGCTTCATTATTGGTCCTGCCGTGGCAATGGAAATAGGAGCAGGATTTGTACCTATTCGGAAACCGGGAAAACTACCGGCAGATGTTATAGAACAGAGTTATGCAAAAGAATACGGAACGGATACCATACAGATACATAAAGACGCATTAAGCAAAGAAGATGTAGTGTTATTACATGATGACCTTCTAGCAACAGGGGGAACAATGGCAGCAGCAATCGAACTGGTTAAGAAAATAGGCGTAAAAAAGATCTATGTTAACTGCTTAATAGAACTGGATGGTCTGAATGGAAGAGAAATAATGGACAGCGACATAGAAGTAACCACTTTAATTCACTATTAAAAAGTGATTGAAACAAGCCGACATATAAAGGAGATTCTCCAGCGTCTTCCGGAAAAACCCGGAGTGTACCAGCATTTGAACAAAGAAGGAGAAATAATTTATGTAGGTAAGGCTAAAAATCTGAAAAGAAGGGTTACATCATATTTTCAAAAAGAACATGATTGGGTAAAAACCAGACAACTTGTAAAAAATATAGCGGATATCAAATATGTTGTAGTAGACACCGAACAAGATGCATTTCTTCTAGAAAACAACTTGATAAAACAATATCAACCACGCTACAATATACTACTAAAAGACGGAAAAAGCTATCCATACATATGTATCAGCAAAGAAGCATATCCACGTATTTATAAGACACGTAAAAGAATAAAAGGAGCAGGAGAATATTTCGGTCCATATAGTTATGGAAATACAGTAGATTTAGTTATTGAACTTATTCATCAACTCTACCCTATCAGAACATGTAATCTAAACTTAGTTGATAGTTCAATAGTTAAGAAAAAATACAAAGTATGCCTTAAATATCATCTTCATTTATGCTGCGGAGTATGCGCAGACCGGATAAAGAAAGAAGAATATAACAACTATATAGACCAGGCAAAAAAAATCATTAGAGGAGATGCCCACACCATTAGCAAACAATGGGAGAGGGAAATGATGGAATACGCCTCACAGATGAAATTCGAACAAGCTCAAGAAATAAAAGAAAAACTAGAATTAATCGAGAAATTTAGAAGTAAAACCGTAATAACAAACAATCACACAGGAGAATTAGACGTATTCGGTTACGATGAGCAAGATCAGAATATATATGTAAGCATGCTACATATAAGAAACGGAAGTATTGTACAAGGACAAACCCTTGAATATCACAAGCAATTAGACGAAGCGAAAGAAGAATTGCTAGGTATCGGAATGATGGAACTTAGAGAACGCCTTAATAGTAACACACAAGATGTAATAGTACCATTTATACCCGATGGATTCGATGAAAATCTACACATACATATTGCACCATCCGGAGAAAAAAAGATACTATTGGATCTTGCCATGAAAAATGTTAGACAATACAAACTTGACCGTCTAAAGCAAAATGATAAATTAAATCCGGACCAGAGAGCAGCAAGAATATTAGGAGAATTACAAAAATTATTGGAATTGGAGAAAATGCCAGCATTAATCGACAGTTTTGACAATTCACACATACAAGGCTCAGATGCTGTAGGAGGATGCGTAGTATTCCGCAAAGCAAAACCTGCAAAAAGCGAGTATAAACATTATATTATACATGACAGCAGATCATCATATATTGATGACTTAGCCAGTATGCGAGAAGTGGTGAGACGCAGATATCAAGATATATTGGACAATAACGGTGAACTTCCTGATTTAATTATAGCAGATGGCGGCAGTAATCAAATGAATGCAATCCGTGAAGTGGTAGAAAAGCAATTGGGTTTGAATATTCCTATAGCAGGACTTAAAAAAGATGACAAACATCGAACCAATGTATTACTATACGGATCCCCTGTTAAAGAGATTGGACTGAAAGTAACAGATGAAGCGTTCCACTTATTGGTAGAAATTCAAGACGAAGTTCACAGATGGGCTATAAGTTTTCACCAATTACGACGAAGCAAGCACCAAATAAAGAGTGAACTTGATGATATTCAAGGAGTTGGCCCTGCAACAAAACAAAAGATATTAACATATTTTAAGAGTATTAAGCGAGCTAGTTCAGCAAATAAAGACGAGTGGGTAAAATTACTAGGAACTAACAGAGGATCAGCATGTTATGAATATTTTCAAAGCAAAATAACTCGCTGAGAATCGCATATTTTAAACGGATATGAATACCTATACAATAAAAAAGGAAGAAAACGGGCAATTATACCTAATGACAGAAGAAGGCGAGCAGATTCAAGCAAGTGAATTACTTAAGCTCTATCCGGATAAAAAGGTATATGCTTTAGAAGCTCGAATGGGCGCAGGAAAAACAACTTTGGTAAAACAACTAATGAATGAACTGGGAACAGAAGACATTGTGAATAGTCCGACCTTCGCCATAGTGAATGTATATGAACGATTCATAGATAAAAATCATACAAGCAAAGAAGAAGTCTATCATTTCGACTGTTATCGACTGAAAGATATTCGAGAGGCTCTAGACTTTGGAGCTGAAGAATATTTATATTCGGGAAACTATTGCTTCATAGAATGGCCTGATATTATAGCCCCAATATTACCGGAAGATACCATTTGGATTGAAATAGAAGTAACAGATCAAGGCAAGCGTATATTAACCATTAAATAATGGGAAATATATGCATATAGGAAAAAAATAATTCGAAATATTTGGATATAACGAGCATCGTATATTGAACGAGAACAGACAGACCGACAACTAAGTGGAAGGAGACCTTTACACTTCGGTTATGTTACGTTTATGTTACGTTTAGCTCTCGATAAAGACAGGAGTGAAAAATGTAATGGCAGGAGGGGATTGGGAGATGAAGAAAACGGCAACAAATAAATAATCTACTTGATTCACGTTAGGCTGATGAAGAGAATTAAAAGAACCGGCAAGAAGTATATAAATCGCAAAATAAAAGACAGAAATTATTGACATTTGAATGAAAAATTGAGTGAGAAGAAGAAAAAGACATATTAAATTCATCACAATATTTGTAGTGCTAATAACACTACTCCACTCTCTTCCTGCGGCAGCTACCGTAGAACATGAAAACATACTAAGCATCAACTATGGAGGATTATGGCAACGTGATATGTATCTAAGTCCACTTCTATATAAAGGGATGGAAATAGGAATCACTAACGAATGGTGGCAAACATTCAACCGTAATTCAAATTGGAAACATGAAGGACAGATACATTTAGAATTCGGATGGACATATTCGGAACCACATAATAATTTGATTTACTCAATCGGTATAAATTCCGGATGGGGCGCATTCTACTCCTGGAAATGGTCAGAAAAGGGCTGGGAGATAATATTAGGTCCTTACCTTGATTTAGACTTTATGCCACAAATGCACGGAAAAGAAGTGAACAAACCTTTTTCAATGGATTTAAGTGTCAATATTTGTGCGAAAACCGGAGTGAGTTATCATTTCAAAGGGAAAAAAAGTTCGTATCGTTTACGCTATCTGATTCAAACCAATCTAATAGGAACGGATTATATGCAGGATTATTGGCAATCGTATTACGAACTAACAGAAGGAATCGTTGGCAATATCAGATGTAGCGGACCATGGAATCACAGAACACTAAAACATGAATTAACAATCGATATCCAATGCCCCCACTCCACCTGGCGCTTGGGAATAGCACACCAATATATGGAATATGGAACACATGATATGTGGTTCACCAGGGAACAAGTAGAAGCAATCATCGGCACCAGTTTCAGATACAAAACAACTCCCAACAAACCTTTAGTTCTGGAATGACCTGAGAAAAAAGATGCAAAAACACATAATTTACATATTAACCATTTTCTGCTCCATATCTTGCACTCATCCTATGGATAAGACGTGTATAAACACACCAGAAGGCAATATGGAATATTTGTGGAAAACAATTGATCAGAAATATTGTTTTCATGAAGAAAAGGGTATAGACTGGCAAGGAGTGCATGATTTGTATCTTCCTCAAATTCAATCACTTGACCCAAAAGATTATCACGGTTTATTCGACCTTTTAGCACAAATGTTGGATACATTACAAGACGGACACGTAAACTTATATTCCGACTTTGATATATCTTCATGTACCAAATGGTATGAAGGCTATGCCAAGAATTTCGATTGGCAGATTATACAAAAACAATACTTACATGATTACCGCATAGCCGGCAGTCTATATTATAATACAATTGATGAAGGAAGAGTAGGTTATATATATTATAGTTCGTTCAGCAACGGGTTTAACGCGAGCAACATATATGAAGTACTTAAAACGTTCAATAATTGTAACGGAATTGTTTTAGATGTACGAAACAATGGTGGCGGAGCCATGGACAATGCCTATAAATTAGCCTCGACATTTATAGAGAATGATACTATAGCCGGCTATTGGCAACACAAAACAGGTCCCGGGCATAATGATTTTTCAGAATTGGAAGAAATGTGGATACATGCTGACGATATGCCGGTCAAATGGCTAAAACCAGTAATAATTCTTAGCAACAGAAACGCATTTTCCGCAACTAATTTCTTTATCAGCTGTATGAAGAACTGTGCTCCAAATTGTATTGTACTCGGAGACAAAAGCGGAGGAGGTGGAGGAATGCCGATGAGTTATGAACTACCCAATGGCTGGATGGTGCGATTTTCAAGTATAAAAATGACGGATATAAATAAACAAAGTATAGAAGAAGGAATAGATCCAGATTTGAATGTACAAATGCTATCAACAGATTGCGACGATATATTGGATGCAGCTATAGAATATATAAACAGCAAAACCATACATAAAATCAAAAACTACATTTAGCATAATAGCACATACAAAAGAATATGATAAAAATAAATGACATACACAAAAGTTTCGGAACACTTCAAGTGCTAAAAGGGGTCAATTTGACGGTAGAAAAAGGGGAGATTGTAGCCATTGTGGGTAAAAGCGGAGCCGGAAAAACAACACTTTTGCAAATCATAGGAACATTAGACAGACCTGATTCCGGTAATGTAGAAATAGAAGGAATCAATCCTCTGACTCTAAATGAAAAAGAGTTGGCAAAATTCAGGAATCGTCATATCGGATTTATCTTCCAATTCCACCAATTATTACCTGAATTTACAGCCTTGGAGAATGTAATGATACCCGCATTAATAGCAGGAGAAAAACGCCTATCCGCTCAAGAAAGAGCAGAAAAACTTCTGAACGAATTGGGATTACACGATAGAATGGAACATAAGCCCAACGAATTGAGCGGTGGAGAAAAACAACGTGTAGCAGCAGCAAGAGCAATGATAATGCAACCAAGCGTTATTTTGGCAGACGAACCAAGCGGGAGTCTTGATGAACAAAACAAACAAGAATTGCATAAATTGTTACTCACTATGCGCGAACAATACGGACAAACCATCATAATCGTAACGCACGATCATGATTTAGCTCGAATAAGTGACCGAATAATAGAAATAAAAGATGGAAAAATTTAGTTGGCTCATATTGGCAACCTTAACACTATGCAGTTGCCATCATTCATCCTCTTATTTTCCCAAAGAAATGGAGGAAAAACATATTGAAATAGTGCGTTTCGATAACGCAGTATTGAATGTCCGTCCGGAATCAGCACGTGAAGATATCGAACTGCTATATGAAGAATATCCCATATTTATGCCAGTATGGGTAGAAAATATATTGGGAATACCCGTAGAAGATACCACTTATTTAGCCGAAGCGCTTCCTTCATTTTTGAATGATACCACATACGGTTTCAAAGCAACAAATGAGCGAGCAAAAGAACAATATGCAGATATCAACGATATTCAAAAGGAATTGGACAATGCATTTACAAAAATAGCCTATTTATGGCCAGAATGGCCAATTCCTACGTTATATCTCTTCATATCCGGTTTTAATGCCTCCATTCTTTTTATTGATGATGATTTGGCAGCCGGAGTGGACATGTACTTAGGAAGTGATTACGAATACTATAATCGTGTAGTATATGAATACCAGAAACAAACCATGCGTAAAGAATGTCTTTCGACAGATGTAGTTAGCGCCTATCTATTTCGGAATATTCCCATGGGAGGAAGCAAAAACCGTTTGCTTGAAAACATGATCTATCGTGGAAAAGTAATGTATCTATTGGCACAAATAATGGATCAGCCATACTTTGAAACAATGGGATATACGCGTGAACAATGGGATTGGTGTGAACATAACGAACGCGCAATATGGAACACAATTATGGATAAACGTGACCTATTTAAGACCGAAGCCATAGTACTGACATCCTATTTGAACGAAGGACCATTTACCCAAGAGGTATCCCAACAAGCTCCCGGACGATTGGGAACATGGGTAGGATGGCAAATAGTAGAAAGCTATATGCATCATAATCCTGAAGTAACGTTACAAGAATTGATGGACGAATCAGATGCACAAAAGATATTAGAACAGAGTTATTATAAACCATGAACAGACAAGATTTTCCTATTCTTAATGAACAGGTATATGGCAAAAAACTGATATACCTGGATAATGCAGCCACAACACAAAAACCTCAACAGGTGATAGATGCGATAGTGGAAGCATATAGCCATTGTAATGCCAATATACATAGAGGAGTTCACCATTTAAGTCAAATAGCAACACTCAGACATGAAGAAGCCCGTAATCATGTAGCACAATTTATAGGAGCCAAATCATCAAAAGAAATCATTTTTACAAAAGGAACTACCGACAGTTTGAATATGTTGGCTTTTTCACTAGGTGAAGCCATAGTGAATGCCGGAGACGAAATTATTGTTTCCGCCCTTGAACATCATTCGAATATAGTGCCATGGCAAATGCTCTGCGAACGCAAACAAGCCATATTGAAAGTGATTCCTTTGACCCAAAATCTGGAACTGGATATAAATGCATATAAAACATTACTTTCATCACGGACCAAATTGGTCAGTGTAGCACATGTCAGTAATGTATTAGGCATTATCAATCCAATAAAAGAAATCATTAAACTCGCTCACGAACAAAATATACCAGTATGTATTGACGGTGCGCAGAGTGTTCCTCATTTGCCTGTGAATGTACAAGAATTGGATTGCGATTTTCTGGTATGCTCGGCACATAAAATGTATGGACCAACCGGAATAGGCGTTTTGTACGGAAAAGAAGAATGGCTTGAAAAATTACCCCCAGCACAGGGTGGGGGAGAAATGATAGATCATGTTCGTTGGCAAGGTACCACATATAATCAGTTGCCATATAAATTTGAAGCGGGAACACCTAACTATATAGGAAGTTATGTATTCGGAGAAGCTTTACATTATATAGAAAAAATCGGTAGAGACGTTATCGCAAAAGAAGAAAAAGAATTATGCGAATACGCTGAACAACAACTATTACAAGTGAAAGGCGTAAAAGTGTATGCTTCGGGATTACAGAAAGCAGGAGCAATCAGTTTTAATGTATTTCAAACAAACGGCCAATTGATACATCCTTTTGACATCGGAACATTACTTGACCGACAAGGAGTAGCTGTAAGAACCGGTCACCATTGTGCCGAACCATTAATTGACCTGTTAGGTATTCCAGGAACCATCCGAATATCATTTGCTTTATACAATACACGAGAAGAAGTGGACATATTTATTGCCGCATTACGCAAAGCAGTAATGATGCTCTCATAAATAAATTTTCAATAGGAATATAAAGCGAAAAAAATTTCTATTCAGAATATAGAAATCATCGTGAAACTAAAAATAAACAGTATATTATTCTTTCTTCTTATAGTATCTACTCTCAGCGCTCAAACGCTGAGAGTAGTGTCATATAATGTTGAAAATCTATTTGATTGGAAACACGATAGTCTGAAAAATGACTTGGAATATACATCAACAGGCCTTAGGCATTGGACATATTCCCGTTATAAAAACAAAACCGAACAAATAGCACGGGTAATCGTAAACATAAGCAAAGAAAAGCCACTTGCTTTAATCGGATTATGTGAAATAGAAAACGAAAATTGTGTACAAAATTTGAATTATAAATTAAGACATTTTCACTACAGAACCCTTCATTATGAAAGTAGCGATGAACGAGGTGTGGATGTAGCCTTATTATATGACCCTAAACAATTTCGATTGATAGATTCCGCAGCTCTTTATGTAGATTTAGGTGAAGATCACACTCGAGATATTCTATATGCAGCAGGAATAATAGCCAATGGAGACACGTTGCATATCATGGTATGCCATTTGCCATCAATGATAGGTGGAAAAACAGCTTCACAATGGAAACGCGATCAAGCCAAAAAGGTAATTCAGACAAAGATTGACAGTATTTATTCCCAACAACCCAATGCATCTATCATTATTATGGGTGATATGAACAGTTCACCTGTCAATGATTTGCTCGGCGTGGAAAACATGATGCTAACATATGAAAAGAAAGGGAAGGGCACTCATAAATACCACGGCATATGGACATGTCTTGATCAGTTTTATGTTTCGCCTTATGTGCAGGAAAACTGTAAAACAACAATATATGATGCAGTTTTTCTAATGGAAAAAGATGTAAAATTTCTTGATTTAAAGCCTAAACGAACTTTTGTAGGCTATCGCTATAACAAAGACGGTTATTCAGATCATTTACCAATATATATGGAAATGAAAATTAACTACTAGCAATAGTCTAGTAATCCTCTAGTATTTTATCGACAAAAGAGGGATATCAAATCAAGAACGGAAAGAGAAATATTTTTGCCCGAAGAAACTAACCACAACCGTAATTATTGTAATGACCATTTTGCTTGGTGTAGGATACCATCCGAAAATGTCTACACAAAGTTTAAGGCCAAAATAATTTATAGCCAAATTAACAGCTACAATAAGGATATATCTGACCAGTTGACGAGCACCATGCAAATAAGATTGAGTGAATGTAACATTACGATTGAGCCAAAAACCTGTAAAAAGAGTTATTGGAAAGACTATACAAAGTGTAGCTATATGAGGAGTTATGCAAAGCGGTTGTCCAAAAACAGTTTCAAAACTTTGTAGATATACCAATTGATGGCCAATAATAAAATTATAGACAATAAAGTACAAAATCCAATCCAAAACCATATTTCCTCCACCACAAGCAGCATAGCGAAAAACCTGCTGAGAAAGGCATTTGCGGAACGGCGGATAAAAAAAATCCACTATTTTGGTAATATTTTGCGCTAAATTAGCCATTTTGTTTGCATAATTAAAAAAAATCCCTTAACTTTGCAGCCAAATTTGCGTGCAAAGGTACAAAAAATATTTGAAGTACACAAATTTGCCAATAAAAATAATCACTATTTAATCACTTCAATGGACGACTATCACCCTAATAATGCAAAGAGTACGCGCCAAGAAATCGTTGGGTCAGCACTTCTTGAAAGATTTGGGCATCGCCCAAAGAATTGCTGATACAGTATCGTTCGACCAATCAGTCGATCGTATTCCTTTTGATGTAAATAATAAAGTTCCCGTACTTGAAATAGGTCCGGGTACCGGTGTATTGACTCAATTCTTACTGAAAAACAACCATATCAAATTAACAGCTATTGAATTGGATTCGGAAAGTGTGGAATATTTGCAAGAGTGGTATCCAGAATTACATTTGATAGAAGGAGATTTTTTAAAACTTGATTTGGATGAATTATATCCAGAAGGAAAATTCTGTGTAATCGGCAATTACCCATATAATATATCAAGCCAAATCTTTTTCAAAGTATTGGATTATAAAGATAGAATACCCATATGTTCCGGAATGATACAAAAAGAAGTGGCTGAACGCATAGCTTCCAAACCCGGTAAAAAAGCATATGGTATATTATCCGTACTATTACAAGCCTATTATGATATAGAATATCTTTTTACAGTAGACGAATATGTATTTGCCCCTCCTCCAAAGGTGAAATCGGCTGTCATCAAAATGACAAGGAACAGTAGAACACATTTGGATTGTGATGAAAATATGTTCCGTATCATAGTGAAGACAGCCTTTAATCAACGACGAAAACAGTTGCGCAATTCACTTCAACAAATAGCCGGAAAAGGAAATCCGCTATTAGAAGATGAAATTTTCACAAAGCGACCAGAACAACTGAGTGTAGAAGAATTTGTAGAACTAACTAAAATGCTACAAAAATGTCAGAACTGAGAATTTTCTTTAAGGATCAAGAAAAAATAAAAGTAGCTCGTACACTTACGGCATTAAAGGAACTGGATAAAAAAGACATTATCTGGATTGATTTGCTTGATGTATCAGACAAAACAGAGGATACATTAGAAGGTTTCCTGAAAATTGATATTCAGGAAGACGAAGAAATGGAAGAAATCGAGATGTCAAGCCGTTATATACAAACTGATGACAGTATAGTGGCCAACAGTAACTTTTTACGAGACAACTTTGAAGTGGAACCTGTCAACTTTATTGTAAAAAACAATATATTGGTGACTACTCGCGATGTTGAGTTAGGGAGTTTTTCAGATACATTCAAAAAAATGTATGTAAACGCCCGAAATTTTCCTACCGGATTCCATGTATTAGTTTCATTAATGGAAACACGTGTTGAGCGAGATGCAGACTTAATCGAGGACACTACAGATTTAATTACAGCACTTAGTAAAGAAATCAATGCAAGTGATCATGTAGATGAAGATGTGTTGATTCAAATAAAAGATTTACAGGAAAAAGTAACCATTATCCGTCAAAATATAATGGATAAACAACGTGTTATAAGTAATCTGCTCAAGTGTGATTTTATACCAGACGATTTACAACCACGCTTAACTATGATTATTAAAGATATAAATTCACTTTTCGATTATACACGTTTTGGTTTTGATCGTCTTGACTATCTGCAAGATACATTCTTGGGTTTGGTAAATATTGAGCAAAACAAAATTATCAAAATATTCACTATTGTAAATATATTATTCTTACCGCCAACATTAGTAGCAAGTATGTACGGAATGAATTTTGACTTTATGCCAGAATTACATTGGACTTATGGTTATCTGTTTGCTTTAGGACTAATGTTCTTATTCACTTTACTTGTCTTGTTGATTTTCAGACTAAAAAAATTGTTATGAACATAGTTTTCAACATATAATAAAAAGAAATGTTCACTGTAGATTAAAACACGAAGTTTTAAATACAATGAACATTTTTTTTATAAAGAAAGTAAAGAATTACTCCTTAGAAATCAAACAATTAAAGTAATTATCAACCATTTGAACAAAGTATATATATCAATCTATTTAAAAAGAAAATATGATAATAATATAATACTTACTCTACCGTAGTGTTGTCTTGAAGAATCAATTGACGTAAAATATTTATATTGTGTTCTCCACGAGCAATAATTTTACCTTCATGATTAATAAGAACGGTACAAGGAATAGCAGTAACACCATACATTTGGCAAGCTGGATTGTTCCATCCAGTAAGATCACTTACTTGAAGCCAAGGCAATTGCATATTTTGAATCAAATTTATCCAATCTTCGCGACTTTCATCTTGACTAACTCCTAAGATTTGCAGATGACCTTTACAATCGTTGTAAAGTTGTATGAGTTCCGGGAGGAGTTCACGGCAAGGTCTGCACCAAGAAGCCCAGAAATCAATTAGAACATATTCATTGGCTTCAATTACTTGACTTAGAGCAAGAGTATCTCCTTCGGGAGTTATGCTCTTAAAATCAAGATATTGCTGTCCTACAGAAGTATTCTTTTCACTAATAAAAGCCTGATAATATTTAAGAAGTTCGTATTGCTCAAGAGAATCAATATCAAGTGCAGCAAAAGCGAGTTCTTTTTGTTGAAGAGTGAAATAAGGAATAATATCCTTAGTAATCTGATAAGCGTCAGCAGTTTTAGGATTTTGCTGAATAAGATCAAGAGAAGTATTCAGAAAATCATTAAAAATAGAATCAGCTTCTTGTTCAGTTTGAGCACTTTGGAATTTAGAGTCTAATTGTTCAGACATATTCTTATATTGCTCAAAAACAGACTCTTTTTGTGCCTTCTTGGCACAGCCCGTGGCAAACAATGTTGCCAGGGCTATAACAAGAATTTTTTTCATATAAGTGATTGCTTAAAATATATACTTTATTGGAAAATTAGCGTTTGTAGTTTTCCCATTTGGTATTACGCATGTCTCCACTTTTGAGGAATTCCTCGTGCATAGCCAAAGCGCAACTTAATACATGAGGTGTATGAGCAGTTTTAGCCATTTCGAGGTATTCGTTAAGCATAGGACGATATTGTGGGTCTACGCAGTTGTTGATGATTTCGTGAGCACGTTGAATAGGTGATTTTCCACGAAGATCGGCAATACCATGTTCAGTAATAATGATTTTTACACTATGTTCGCTATGATCCAAGTGGCTAACCATAGGAACGAAAGCAGAAATAGCTCCACCTTTTGCAGTAGAAGGAGTAGTGTAGATAGAACAGTAAGCATTGCGAGTAAAGTCACCACTACCACCAATACCATTCATCATTTTAGTACCGCATACATGAGTAGAATTGATATTACCAAAAATATCAGCTTCAAGAGCGGTATTAATAGTGATAAGACCCATTCGACGTGCTACTTCTGGGTTATTAGAAATTTCCTGCGGACGAAGTACAATTTTGTCATGGAAGAAATCCATATGGTCGATAATATCCTGCAGTTTGTCAGCACCAATAGTAAGTGAGCAGCCAGAAGCGAATTTGATACGACCTTCTTTCATCAAACCGATAACTGAGTCTTGAATAACTTCAGTATACATTTCGAAAGCAGGAATATTTTTGTTTTCTCCGAGAGCTCCCAAAACAGCATTCGCCACATTACCTACGCCGGATTGGATAGGAAGAAAAGTAGCAGGAATTCTACCTTCTTTCATTTCTTTTTCAAGGAAAGCAGCTACATTGGCACCAATTTTAGCAGTAGTTTCATCAAGGGGAGTAAATTTACCTACTTCGTTAGGACGATTGGTGTGAACGACAGCAGCAATTTTAGCAGCAGGAACGGTAATACAATCAGAACCTATGCGATCACTAGGAGTATAAACAGGAATTTCGCGACGAACAGGAGGATCAGCAGGTTCGTAGATATCGTGCATACCACGCATAGTAGCAGGCATAGCAGCATTCAGTTCGATAATAATACGATCGGCCATATTGCAGAAAGTAGGCATATTACCTACACCAGCAGTAGGAACGATTTCAACCATACCGTCTTTTTCAACAACATCGCAAGCTTCGATGATAGCGAAATCGGGTTTAGGAAGGAAACCATATCGAATATCCTGCGCCAATTCGCTAAGGTGCATATCAAAATAATGAGCGCCTTGTGCGTTGAGTTCGTTACGCAAGTCTTTATTTCCCTGATAGGGAGTGCGGAATTTGATAGCGTGAGCGCGAGCAAGTGCTCCGTCGCAACTGTCACCGGTAGAAGCACCAGTATACATTCCAATTTTGAACTCTTTTCCTTCAGCATGAAGGGCTTCAGCCATCTTAGCGATAGCAGTAGGAACATCTTTAGGTGCTCCGGCAGGAGTGAAACCACCCATACCGCAAATAGCGCCATTGAAGACCATTTTTGCAGCCTCATCGGCTGTCATAAAGGGTAATGCCATAATAAAAATTTTTTTATATTAATAATCGTAATATCAAGAAGTAAAAAACATTTGCATGCTTAGAGCCTGCAAAGATACAAGATTTTTTTGATATAAGCAAGTAAAAACAAAAAAAGCCATTGATTTAGAATAAAAACAACGGCTTTTAATGTTAAATGACTTCAAATATGCACTATAAAAGTCGGAAACGAATAAAAATAAACCAGCAGAATATTTCCAAAAATATCTTTTAAGAAGGTGCTATTTTTGCATTCTTGATTTATATGAAACGGTATACGCATCCTATACTAACCGTTCGGTAATCCTTCGGTAATATTTTGAATCATTCCTTTCTTTTTAAAGGTCGAACGAGTGTCGGTAGAGTATCGGTTGACTGTCGACAAAAACCTGCATCAAAAAGATAACATATTGTTATTTCTTAATGTGGGCTTCTCCGGCAATTATTTGAGTATTACCCTCTACTATTTTGGTCATATCGACGCCAGTAGCTTCTTTGATAACTTCCATAGTCTGGCGCATTACAACAGGAACATTTCCAGAAATTCCGGCAGCTTCACTACCAGTTGTACCATAAACATGTACATCATTGATAGAAGTGAGTGGTTGAGCCACTTTTTCCGCCAATTCAGGAAGGATTTTCACCATCATTTCAGCAATAGCAGCGCCATTGTACTTTTTGTAAGCTTCGGCTTTTTTATCCATGGCAGCTGCTTCAGCTTCACCTTTTGCTTTGATGGCAGCCGCTTCGGCCTCACCAACGGCTTTGATACCAGCGGCCTCTTGTTGTTTGGCAAACAGATCGGCTTCCGCTTTCGCTTTGATGGCAGCCGCTGTTTGTTCCGCTTCGTATCTTTCAGCTTCCGCTTTTCGTTTGCGTTGTTCCAATTCAGCCGCTGCGGCTACTTCTTTTTCGTATTTAGCGGCATCAGCCTGTTTATTAATAGTAGCGTCAAGAGTTTTTTCCTGAATGGCAATTTCTTGTTCCTTTAAAGCTTGTTCTTGTTTAGCCTTTTCCACTTCAGCTTCCACGGTTAGGCGGTTGATTTCTTTCTGTCGTTCCTGTTGACGGATGGATTTTGCCGCTTCAGCTTCCACGGTTTTGACATTAATTTCCCGTGCTTGTTCTTGGCGTTGAATTTCGTAGGCGGCATCAGCGATAGCGGTTTCGGTATCCGCTTGTTTTTTGAGGTCAGCCTGTTTAATAGCCAATTCCGTATTACGAATAGCAATTTCAGTTTCAGCAGCAACGCGCGCATCGTTAGCCTGTTTAGTGGCTTCAGCTTTTGCAATAGCTACGTCTCTTTCAGCATTTGCTTTGTTGATAGCTGCATCTTTAGTGATTTTGCAGGTATTATCAGCACCTAAAGCATGTATAAGTCCTTCTTTATCCGTAATAGATTGAATATTACAAGAAAGGATTTCAATACCCAATTTAGCCATATCGGGTGCTGCTTTTTCCTGAATTTGGTTGGAAAATCCGTCACGATCGACATTTAAAGACCGCAGATCCTGCGTACCAATAATTTCACGCATATTTCCTTGTAAGGAATCACGAATTTCTCCAGCGATTTGTTCGCGTGTTTTACCGAGGAAGTTTGCAGCAGCAGTAGCAATAAGTTCAGGTGCAATGCGAACTTTGGCTACGGCATCGACATCCACATTGATGAAATCGGAAGTAGGAACAGGTGAATCGGTTTTTATATCCACGCTCAATTGTCCCAAATACAAGCGGTCCACTTTCTGGAGGCCCGGAATACGTAAACCACCGGTACCAATGAGGAATTTGGGTTTTTTACGCGGCCAACCGGAAATGACCAATGCCTGGTTAGGTGAGGTCTTGACATATGAAATAATCAAGAGGAAAATCAGCAGCAACACGGCTGCGATGATAGGGAAAATAACAGTAAAAAACATAGTGGTTTTATTAATGAGTTAATAGATAGATTATAAGGTAGTGCAAAGATACGAAAAAATCAAGATATTTGCAAGAAAAAGTAAAAGAAAAATGAGTAAATTTTCAAATTGTAAAGTGTATATAGCAATTTTGTAGAATGTTATAGAATTTGCCTAGCGAATAATATTATCAATCTCATTAAGAAGTTCTTCAACTTGTTTTTGATTAATATAAGTAATGAGATAAGGGCTGTGGATGCCTTCGTCAATCAAATAATAAGTAATATTGTTGTTTTTGTTATGAATATCAGGATTGATTCCCGCTCCTGTCCACGGATCATTGGCTCCGTAAACGAAAATCATCCGGCAAGAAGTATTATAAATCCAATGATTGGCAATATCCATCATTACACGATTATCCATCTCCTGTTGTTGCAATTGTATGCGATCATCATAAGAAACTTGTGCGTCGATGGTGTAATCTTCGTCCGTAGCGCCTAAATAGCGGAATTCGTTCACATCGTGGATATAGTGTCCCAATTCGCGCATAGCTTGAATATAATAAGGGTAAATAGGTGTGGAAAGGTCGTATTGCGGTCCGATAGGTTTGTATTTTTTCATTTCTTTGCTGTTTTTTTTGCCGATATAATAGTCCACCAGTTGCTTTGCGTTTGCCTGATTGACAGGCACTTGTTTTATCCATCCGCTGCTGACAGGAATATAAGACCATTGGTGAAAAAAATGCTCAAAAATAAGCCATCTGATATTAGCATAAACCGTAGTACTATCGGTGGTGAGCAAATCTTTGCATTTGAGTCGTTTGCAGATTTCTTTCGCCATATTCGGCACTTGTGTAAGTGCGTATTGTTTGGCCATTCTGATCGTGTCTCGTTGCGTTGATGTACCAGCGAATTGCGTGATATATTTCCCCACTCTTAAATCGTGTCGAGATTCACAGAAAGGTGCCATAAAAGGCACATATAATTTCATATCGTTGGGAAAATAATAAGCAAATAAAGTTGTGCTGATACCACTTTTGCTGGTTCCCGTAGCAATCCATGGAGTGTTGAAGATGGATGAAAGCAGGGTGTAGACACGATGCCAATCGGCAGCGGCTTGGTAGGTATCGAGATATACAAATTCTTTATCCTCTGGTTTTGAATGTCCAAAATATCGATGTTCTACTGCAATGGTATTGGCGTGTAAATGCAAAGCAATCGGGTCAATCAGCAGTCGCATTTTATTTGGACGATGATATCCTTCTGTCAAAAGCACAACAGGTTTCTGCAAATCGGTCAATTGAAGTTCAATACGTTGTTTAAAAGTTCCGAACTCGGGGTTGCGATGATCGATAGGTTGTTCGATTGTGAACGAGATATATTCCGTATAAATAGTACGTGCAGAATCATAATAGGGTTTGCGTTCTTTGCGGATATTGTCAGGCAAAATTTCCTTGTAGGTGTGAGTTTGAACATTATCCACGCCCGGAAGTGCTTGCAGCCGTTGAACGAACGATGAAAAAATCAATAAGAGAGTACAAATCATAGTGATAATCTTTTGAAAATACGATACAAAGGTACGAAAAAAAACGGATATCTCAAAATTTTGCCCATCAAATTTTGCATTTGTGAAAAAAAAGTAGTAATTTTGCACACTTCAACATATTTTCAACTGATGCAGAACGCGATAAATTGCCATAGAGAACATCAAATTACTCGTGTTACCCTTTGGGGTGCATTGGTCAATTTTTTGTTGTCATTGATAAAGATGGCTGCCGGATTTTTCGGTCATAGCGGAGCAATGGTGGCAGATGCCATACATTCATTGTCCGACTTAATTAGCGATGTTATCGTTTTGATTATGGTGCGAATAGCGGGCAAGGGAAAAGATAAAAGCCATGATTTCGGGCACGGAAAATTTGAAACTTTGGCTGCTTTGATTGTAGCAGTTTTGTTGTTTATCGTAGGCATGCGATTGATGCTTGGTGGCATGGATAAAATACGATATGTAATCAATGGTGGAACTCTTCCAGCGCCTCATTCTATAGCTGTTTGGGCGGCTATATTATCTGTTATCGCTAAAGAATTTCTTTATCAATGGACGGTGCGCGAAGGTAAGTTATTGAAAAGTTCTGCTATGATTGCCAATGCTTGGCATCATCGTTCTGACGCTCTTTCTTCAATCGGTTCGATGCTTGGTATAGGTAGTGCTATTCTTTTGGGTGGACGTTGGACTGTGCTTGATCCGATTGTAGGTTGTATTATTAGTCTATTCATTATGATTGTGGCAGTAAAGATGATTGTGCCCGCAATCAATGAATTGACCGATGCATCGTTGAATGAGGTAACTGAAAAGCAAATCATAGAGTTGGTATTATCAGTTAAGGGAGTAGAAAATGTGCACGCTCTTAAAACCCGTCGTAGCGGACCGGCTATTATAGTTGATATGCATATTGTGGTTGATGGTAAGATAAGTGTGAAAGCTGCTCATGATATTACTATCCTTGTTGAGGCAGCTATTTATCGACAATTTGGTTTTGATACCCAAATTTCCATTCATGTAGAACCAGATGACAATGCGGACTGAACCGATGAATGCTTTGATAGAGAAGCTGGAGAATCATCCGCTTCCACCTTTTTTACCTCAAAATGCCCGTATTTTATTGCTAGGTTCGTTTCCGCCACCCAAGAAAAGATGGTGCATTGATTTTTTTTATCCCAATTTCAATAATGATATGTGGCGCGTATTTGGCTTGGTTTTTTTTGCAGATCCGTTACATTTCATTGATACGGAACATAAATGTTTTCGTAAGCAAGATATTGTCGATTTCTTATCTGAAAAAAGAATTGGCATATATGATACAGCCTGTCAGGTAATCCGTCAGCAAGATAATGCATCGGATAAATTTCTAGAAGTGGTTACTCCTACGGATATTGAATTTATGCTGCGTGATTATCCGGAATGCCGCACATTGATTACTACAGGTCAAAAAGCTACCGACATATTATGTGCTTATTATTCGGTGGATTCTCCTTCTGTTGGCGGATATGTGGAAGTTAATTCACCTCGCGGATTGCTTCGTATCTATCGTATGCCAAGTACATCCAGGGCATATCCTTTATCCCTGGTCCAAAAAGCAGCCGTTTATAAGAAGGTGTTGTGTGTGTTGTAATATTCCTTGCTAATTAATATAACCAAAAGACTGCCCATCGATAAGGATGAGCAGCCTTTGCTTAGCAGGAAGAGTATAGTTAAACAACCAACACTCTTATATACCTTTATTTATAGTGCTTTGTTATCGGAACCGAGCACATTGATGATTTTGTGTTTATAAAGTTCTGTCATCAAATCGCGAGCGGGACCGCAATATTTACGAGGATCGAATTCACCGGGTTTTTCAGCCAAAGTTTTACGAACTGCAGCTGTGAAGGCGAGACGTGAATCGGAGTCGATATTGATTTTGCAAACGGCACTCTTGCTAGCTTTACGAAGTTGTTCTTCAGGAATTCCGACGGCTTCTTTGAGGTTACCACCATTGGCATTGATGATGTCAACATATTCTTGCGGAACGCTGGAAGAACCGTGTAATACGATGGGGAATCCGGGAAGTTTTTCCATTACAGCATCCAATACATGGAATGCCAATGGAGGAGGCATCAAGCGACCGGTTTTTTCATCGCGAGTGCATTGTTCGGGACGGAATTTATAGGCACCATGGCTAGTACCAATAGAAATAGCCAAACTGTCGCAACCAGTACGGGTAGCAAAGTCAATTACTTCTTCGGGACGAGTGTAAGTGCTTTTTTCAGCAGCAACATCGTCTTCTACGCCAGCTAATACACCCAGTTCAGCTTCAACGGTTATGTCGAACTGATGAGCATATTCTACCACTTTTTTTGTTAAAGCGATATTCTCTTCGTAAGGAAGAGCGCTTCCGTCAATCATTACGCTTGAGAAACCATAATCGCAGCAACTTTTGCATACTTCAAAGGTATCTCCGTGGTCAAGGTGCAAACAAATTTGAGGATTTTCCCAACCCAATTCTTTTGCATATTCCACAGCACCTTGTGCCATGTAGCGCAACAGAGTTTGGTTAGCATAACTGCGTGCGCCTTTTGAAACTTGGATAATCACGGGCGATTTTGTCTCGGCACTTGCTTTGACGATTGCCTGGAGTTGTTCCATATTGTTGAAGTTGAATGCGGGGATGGCATAACCACCCTTAACTGCTTTAGCGAACATCTCTCTGGTATTGACCAGACCGAGTTCTTTGTAATTAACCATCATAATGTTTTAAGTTTTATGTGTTGTTAGTTATTTCACTTTTTTACTGGCCCTTACAAAATAGGTAATGAGTAAGGCATACATCACAATTCCCAATATCTTGGCTCCTGCACTTTGCGCCCAATCGGTCATCCACCAATCTGCTCCACAGAATTTGATTACGGCAGCTACAACGCCCATTAAAGCACCTCCTGCGATAAAGCCACTAGCGACTAAGGTGCCTTTTTCATTGCGTTTTTGAGCCAATTCTTCAGCTTTCTCACCATCTTTATCGCGTTTGCGGCTGACAAAGTAGGATATAGCGCCGCCAATCAAGAGAGGAGTATTCAGGTGCAAGGGGATAAACATGCCGAGAGCGAATGGCAAAACGGGTACGCCAACAAAATTAAGAATCAAAGCTAATACAGCACCGGCTAAATAGAGCATCCACGGAGCACCTTGTCCAGACATGAGAGGTTCGATTACAGCAGCCATCGCATTGGCTTGAGGGGCTACCAAAGCGTTGTCACCAACAAATCCGTAGGTCTTGTTGAGGATAATCATTACGCCGCCTACTGTGGCAGCTGAAACTAAAGTGCCCAGGAATTTCCAGGTCTCCTGTTTTTGTGGAGTGGTACCAATCCAATATCCGATTTTCAAATCGGTAATAAATCCACCGGCCATACTCAAAGCGGTGCAGACTACACCGCCGATAACCATGGCGGCTACCATACCGCTGCTACCTTTCATGCCGACTGCTACGAATACGACAGAAGCAATAATCAAGGTCATCAATGTCATTCCGCTAACGGGATTCGAACCCACGATAGCAATAGCATTTGCGGCCACCGTAGTGAAAAGGAATGCGATTACTGTCACCACAACCCAAGCCACTAAGGCTTGAACTAAGTTGTGTAGAACACCCACCCAGAAAAAGACGAATACAATAATAAGGGCAGCTATTACAGCAATAGCTAAAAATTTCATACTTAAATCTTTTTCTGTACGAAGTACGCTTTGAGCTACAGCTTTGCCTTTCCCGCCGAATTCTTTCTTCACCAAGCCAAGTGCACCGGCAATCACGCCCCAGTTTTTAATAATACCAAGCAGTCCGGCCATTGCGATGGCACCGATACCGATGTTGCGACCAAAGTTTGTATAGAGTATTTGCGGGTCCATATCACCCATTCCGGTGGCACCTAGCAAAGGCAGGATGACCCACCAGGTAAAGAACGAACCGCAGCAGATGATTGCGGCATATTTCAAACCGATAATGTAGCCCAAACCAAGTACGGCTGCGCTAGTGTTGACGGCCAAAACAGTTTTCGCTTTCATGGCAATGGTTTCACCCCATGCGGTCATGCGGGTAGAGAGGCTGTCGGTCCAAAGGCCGAAGGTGGAAACGATAAAATCATATAGCCCACCAATGCCGGCTGCCCAAATCAAAGGCTTGGCTTGGTTGCCTCCTTGTTCTCCTGAAACGAGAACTTGCGTAGTGGCTGTGGCTTCAGGGAAAGGATATTCGCCGTGTTTCTCTTGAACGAAGAATTTACGGAAAGGGATAAGAAAAAGTATACCCAAGCAGCCACCCAACAAAGAGGAGAGGAACACTTGCATGAAGTTGACTGTAATATCAGGATATTTGGCCTGAAGTATATACAATGCGGGCAGGGTGAAGATTGCGCCGGCCACGATTACGCCTGACGAAGCTCCGATTGACTGGATAATCACATTTTCCCCTAAAGCGTTTTTGCGTCGCATGGCCGATGAAAGGCCAACTGCGATAATGGCAATCGGGATTGCGGCTTCAAACACCTGACCCACTTTCAAACCGAGATAAGCTGCTGCGGCAGAAAAGATGACGGCCATAATTAGACCCATGGTTACGCTGTAGGGAGTCACTTCCGGATAATTTTCACCGGATTTTAGGATTGGTTCGTATTTCTCGCCGGGTTTGAGCGGTCTTCCCGCATTTTCCGGCAGACGAACAGGTTTTTTCTCTTGATCCATATAGTGTAGTTTTGAATTTCCCTGCAAAGTTACAAATAATTTTTTGAATAACCAAATTTGCCTGCAAAAATTTAATTATTATTTCTAATTAGGTATCCATTTTTCCTATTCAATTCATCTACGAGAAGATTTTCAATAAATAAAGGCGGCTGTTGCAATCATCAAGCAACAGTCGTCCTAATAAGGCAAAAAGCAAAATTTCAATATCCTAAAATGCAGCCATAATCCCATAAACGCAAGCTCCAATTACTGCGCTGATAGGGATAGTGATAATCCAAGCGGTAATCAGTTCTTTACTCACCCCCCATCTTACTGCGCTCAGGCGCTTCACGCTACCTACGCCCATGATACTTCCGCTTATTACATGTGTAGTGGATACAGGAACGCCCAAGTTTTGGGTCACGAACAGGGTGATGGCTCCGGCTGCTTGAGAGCAGAAACCTTGGAATGGACTTATTTTGGTGATTTTATTGCCCATAGTCTTGATAATTTTCCATCCACCCGACATGGTGCCCAAAGCAATAGCTGTAATACAGGCCACCGGAATCCACGAGGGAGCTCCGGTAAAATTATGAGCGCTGTCACCCATATGAGTGATAGTGTCGGGCAGCAACCAATGAGGAAGTGAGTCCAAGCCGTATTGGGCGCCAAAAGCGGCCAAAGCGCAAGCTATCACACCAATTTCTTTTTGACTGTCGTTCAAACCATGGGCGGTACTGAGACAGGCGCTTGACACTAATTGTAACCTTTTTGACCATACATCCATCTTGTGGGGCTTTACATGGCGGCAGCACCAGTAGAGCAGAATCGTAATAAGATTGCCTGCGGCAAAACCAATCAATGGAGCTATAAAAATAAAGAGACAGATAATTCCTACTGTACTCCAATGAACGGCCATGAATCCGTTGCAACATACGGCGGCGCCAACTAAGCCGCCAATTAAGGTATGGCTGGAGGAAGAAGGAATACCTTTCCACCAAGTGATAAGACTCCAAACAATTGCTGCACTCAATCCGGCAATAATAATCGGGAGAGTCACCATATTGCTTTCTACCACTTTTTGTACGGTATTAGCTATATTAAATCCAAGAAGGTACTCGGCTGCAAAGAAGGCTACAAAATTGAAGAATGCTGCCCATACTACGGCCACGAATGGCTTGAGCACTTTTGTGGAAACCACTGTGGCAATAGAGTTCGCCGAATCGTGGAAACCATTGATAAAATCAAAGCAGATAGCCAATATGATGATAGCAATTAAATAGCCCATATGATGGTTCTATATTATTATTAATGTGTATGATAATATGTCTATGTATATGTTTTTTTAACCTCTAATCACGCATATTTCATCATGATGATTTGTATGGCTTTGCCCACATGATTCGCGCGGTCGGTGGCTTCTTCCATACATTGCATGATTTCTTTGATCTTTATCAGTTCTTTAACATCAGGTTCTGTTTCGAATAATTCTTTCACAAAGTTGTCATATACATCATCACCTTCGTTTTCTAATTCATGTATTTTCTGGCATTGAGCCACAATACTGTCGGGATTTTTTTTCATATTCGGTAAGGCGATGAATACCTCACTAATGGCTTTGGCGCTTTCTAGAATAATTTCAGCCAAATGCATGGCTTTTTGGGGCATCAACTTCGGCTGGTAGAGCATTAGTCGCTTGGCAGAATCGTTAATAAGATCCATTACATCATCCACATCGTTCACTAATTGATGCATATCTTCGCGGTCGAAAGGTGCCACAAACGAATCGTCTAAGTCATCAAAAATGTTGACCATCATATTGTCGCATTCAGTTTCAATCGACTTAATTTTGGTGTATAGTTCTACTTGTTTGTCGTGGTTAGTAGCCGATACCATTTCTGTGAACAAATCGGCTCCTGTTACGATGCGAGCCGACATTTGTTGGAACTTAGGAAAAAATTTGTCTTCTTTGGGAAGAAGGGATGAAAAAAAACTATTGAGTGACATAGTAAAGAGGGCTATTTGTTACCCGATTGATGATTGTTTGATAAAAATCTTATTCTTGACTATTTAATGGACGGTACTTACCGTAAATTTGGTGCAAAATTACTAAAAAATTTTGATATATCAAAAAAAAATCGTAATTTTGCACGATTTTTTGTGATAAGGGTAAGTTGACTGGCAAATCCCAAACCAACTTCCTTTCTTCACACGATTCATCTGGAATAACAATAAACACATAAAAAATATTTATTATGTCAAAAGTAACCGTAGTAGGCGCAGGTAATGTAGGCGCCACATGTGCAAATGTGCTGGCTGTTAAGAAAGTGGCTAGCGAAGTAGTTCTGATTGATATCAAGGAAGGTGTTGCCGAGGGCAAAGCTATGGATATCATGCAAACCGCACAATTGATAGGTTTCGACACCATAGTTCGTGGCGTTACTAATCGCTATGAAGAAACCGCCAATTCGGATGTGGTTGTAATCACCAGCGGTCTGCCACGTAAACCCGGTATGACGCGTGAAGAATTGATTGGAGTGAATGCCGGCATTGTTAAAAGTGTGGCTGAACAGGTGCTCAAATATTCGCCTGATGCTGTTTTGGTTGTTGTTTCAAATCCTATGGATACGATGGCTTACCTTACTTTGAAAGCCACTGGTCTGCCTAAAAACCGTGTTATCGGTATGGGCGGTGCCCTGGATAGTAGCCGTTTTAAATATTTCCTGAGCCAGAAACTCAATTGCAATGCACAGGAAGTGGAAGGTTTTGTAATTGGTGGTCATGGCGACACCACTATGATTCCTATGGCTCGTTTTGCTACCTATAAAGGGATGCCCGTAAGCGAAATGATGAGCAAAGAAGAGCTGGAAGAAGTTGTTCATAGCACAATGGTTGGTGGAGCTACACTTACTGGTCTGCTGGGTACTAGCGCTTGGATGGCTCCGGGAGCAAGTGCTGCTTCTGTAGTGGATTCTATCATTAACGATCAAAAGAAAATGATTCCTTGTTCTGCTTATTTGGAAGGTGAATACGGTTATAACGATATTACGATTGGTGTTCCCTGTATCATCGGCCGTAACGGTATCGAGCGTATTGTCGAACTTCCCTTAAATGCTGACGAAAAAGCCCTTTTTGCTGCCAGCGAAGCTGCTGTGGCTAAAACCACCGGTATTCTTAAAGAGATAAATGCCCTCTGATTTGAATCCAAATCACAATAGATTCTTTTTATACAAAATTTATACAAAATAGGCGACCTTTTCGGCCGCCTATTTTTGTAATGATTTTATTTTTTTGACTACCTTATTTTATCGAGAGCTAAACGTAACATAAACGTAACATAAACCTAACGTCACCGAATCGTTTAAGACTTCTGTTAGTCAGTCTGTCTGTCTGCTCTCGTTCAATATTTACTGCATTCAGTTAAGTTCACTTTTGGGCAGATTGTTCAACAGACAGGTGCCGGTCATGGCAGAAGGTTGGGGCAAACCAAGCAAACGGCAAATTGTTGGGGCTACATCCGCCAATATACCATCCGAACAGGTAACTGACAGACGGGAATTATCCGACGGAATATACACAAATGGAACTGGATTGAGAGAATGAGCTGTGTTGGGGGTGCCATCCGGATTGACAGCATTATCTGCATTTCCATGATCGGCAATAATAATTACTTCGTAACCATTGCGACGAGCTGCCTTTACCACGCGGTCGACACAAATATCAATTGTAGTGACTGCCTGACGAATGGATTCGTATACTCCCGTATGACCAACCATATCGCCGTTGGCGAAATTAAGTGTGATATAGTCGTAGGTCTGTGTGTCCAAAGCTTCGGCAAGTGCTGTAGCTACTTCGGGGGCTGACATCTCGGGTTGAAGATCATAAGTGGCTACCTTAGGAGAAGGAATCAGAATACGGTCCTCACCGGGGAATTCAGCATCGCGGCCACCGGAAAAAAAGAAAGTGACATGGGCGAATTTCTCTGTCTCGGCAATACGCAATTGGCGTAGACCCGCTTTGGAGACAATTTCGCCTAATGTGTCTTGAACATTGTCCTTAGGATATAGGATATGTAGACCTTGAAATGAATTTTCGTAAGGTGTCATGCAGCAATAATGCAGGTTGGGCACAATATGCATTCCTTGTTCTGGCATGTCGGATTGGGTGAGGGCGATAGTGATTTCGCGAGCACGATCGTTCCGATAGTTGAAGAAAATAACTATATCGCCTTCAGAAATAGTGGCCAACGGTTGTCCGTTGCGCGTGTGGACTATGGGAAGGATAAATTCGTCGGTAACATTAGCATCATAACTTGCCTGCATTGCGGCATGCATATCTTCAAATGGCGCGCCAATACCATGAACAAGGAGGTCGTAGCCTTTGCGAACACGATCCCAACGCTTATCGCGGTCCATAGCATAGAAACGACCCTGTATAGAAGCTATTTCTCCGCAGGATGCAGCCATGTGGGCTTGCAGACGATCGATATAGCCGATACCTGATTTCGGGTCTGTATCACGGCCATCCATGAAGCAATGGACAAAGGTGCGTCCGTGGAGTTGATAGTCGGCTGCAATATCAAGGAGACTGAATAGATGATCAAGCGAAGAATGGACTCCACCATCGGAAGTGAGCCCCATGATATGGAGGTGTTTTCCTTCAGATTGTGCCGCTTGCATGGCAGCTACTATTTCGGGATTACGGCGGATAGAGCCGTCTTGGATCGAGCGATTGATTTTGACTAAATCTTGATAAACGATACGGCCTGCACCAATATTAAGGTGTCCTACTTCCGAATTACCCATTTGTCCGTCAGGTAAACCTACATTTAGTCCGGATGCTTGCAATTGGCTATGTGGAAATTGTTGGCATATGGCATCCCAATGGGGTGTGGATGTGGAATAAATAGCGTTAGCGGCTGTCGGGGCACCAAGTCCCCAACCATCTAGAATCATCAGCAGCGTTTTCATCGTAGATAAATAATCGTATTAAATGTGGGGGAGGTTGCCTCCTCCAAACAATAGTAATATAACAATTAAAAGTTGAATTATCGTGATTTGACGAGGCGTGCTATCTCACGCTTATCTTCTTGACGACGTAAGGATTCGCGCTTGTCGTATGTATGTTTACCCTGGCAGAGACCGATATCCATTTTGGCATAACCTTGTTCGTTGATAAAGAGACGAAGGGGGATAATGGTACGTCCGCTTTCGAGAGTAAGGCGATGTAGTTTGCGTAGTTCACGTTTGGTTAGCAGGAGTTTGCGGTCGCGTTTGGCTTCGTGGTTGGCATAACTGCCAAAACGATATTCTGCAATGTGCATTTGTTTGACAAAAAGTTCGTTACCTACAAACTGACAATAAGTGTCAGCCAACGAAGCTTTCGATTCACGGATGGATTTGATTTCGGTGCCGTAAAGAACAATCCCTGCTGTGAAAGTATCAAGCACCAAATAATCAAATGTAGCGCGTTTGTTCTTAATATTTATATCGCTTTTGAGTCGCATTGTTCAAATTAGGATGGCATTTATGAATCGGCTACTATTCTATACATTTCTCTCATTGGTCACTTTTACGAAAATATCCAGTTGTCCTTGATATTGTTGCTTCATTAATAAGCCTTTTTTGATATATGAGTTATGAGTCAAAAAAGGAGCTAAATAGAGAGTAATGGGCTATTAATTGACCGAAAGGGACTGCAAAAGTACAATTTTTATATGATATATGCAAAAAAATTTGCACAAATCATAGATTTTTAGTATCTTTGCGGCCAAATTTGATTAAATTACCATTTTATGTTGAAAAATATTCTCGCAATTACCGGAAAACCCGGTTTGTACAAGTTGGTGAGCCGCGGTAACAACATGCTGATAGTAGAAGCCTTGCAAGACGGAAAGCGTATGCCTACCTATGCTCGTGACAAAATCGTGTCGTTGGCAGATGTAAGTATGTTCACCATGGATGATGATATGCCTTTGAGCGAAGTGCTGACAAAGATGGCAGCCAAAGAAAATAATCAACCCGCTCAAATTGACGCGAAAAAAGCCGATAACGAAGCGTTGCGTACCTATTTTGCCTCGTTCGTGCCCAATTTTGACCGTGATCGTGTATATCCTAGCGATATTCGTAAATTGGTGGCTTGGTACAACCTTCTTATACAAGCCGGCATTACGGATTTCTCGGTAGAGGAGGAAGAGAATGCACCTGTTGAACAGCCTGTAAAGATGGAGGAACCGAAGAAAGCAGCTCCCCAAAAACAGGTTAAGACTAGCCAGAAAGCTGCTGGAAAAACCTCTGCCAAAACTGGTGTTGGCGCCAAAAAAGGATAACTATTTATAAATACAAACTGGATAATTGAATAATACAAGATATGGCAAAGAAAGAAGAAAAAGAGTTAACCATTGAGGAGAAACTCAAAGCGCTCTATGAGCTGCAACAGGTGGATTCCAAAATCGATGAATTACGCATTTTGGCTGGCGAACTTCCCCAAGAGGTGAAAGATATGGGCGATGAAGTGGAAGGTTTGAAAACCCGTCTGCAAAATATTGAGAACGCTATCAAGGAATGTGAAATGCAGATTTCTGACCATCGTGTACGAATGGAGAACGCCAATGCCTCTATTGCTCGATATAAAGAACAGCAGGATAATGTGCGTAACAATCGAGAATACGATAATTTGAATAAAGAAATAGAATATCAACAGTTGGATATCGAACTCTCGCAGAAAAAAATCCGCAACTACACTACCGAGATGACTACGAAGCAAGAGGAAAAAGCCAAGACGATTGCTGACATCGAGGAACGCACATTTGATCTCAATCAGAAACGTACGGAACTGGATAGTATCCTCCAAGAGACTAAGGCTGAGACTGAAGCTTTGGTAATTCGCAGTGCCGAATTGGAAAAACATATCGACGATCGTTTGCTGACAGCCTTTAAGCGTATCCGTAAAAACGCTCACAACGGTCTGGCTGTAGTGAAAGTAGAACGCGATAGTTGTGGAGGTTGCCACGCTAAAGTACCTGCTCAACGCCAATTGGATATTCGTCAACGTAAGAAGATTATTGTTTGCGAATTTTGCGGTCGTATTTTGGTTGATCCCGAAATCGACGAGACTAATAAGAAAAAGAAGTAAAGTGGCATTAAGTTCGGCAAACGAACGGACTATTGCTTTGATGATAATAAAAAAGAACGATTCCAATACGGAAACGTTCTTTTTTTGTAATGTGTGGCGAATTAGAGTAACTTGTTCATACGTGCAGCATCCAAACGTAGCAGGATGAAAAGTAAGAGGGTAAAGCCCCACAATGATGAACCTCCATAGGAGAACATAGGCAAAGGAATTCCTATTACAGGCAACAAGCCCAATACCATGCCGACATTGATGGTAAGATGTACTAAGAATATACCTGCTACCGAATATGCATATACCTGAGAAAAAGTATCACGCTGACGCTCTGCAATACGAATGAGACGGAGTATAAAGATAAGGTAAAGAATTAATACGGCACATGAACCGATAAAGCCCCATTCTTCGCCTACTGTACAGAAAATAAAGTCAGTATCTTGTTCGGGCACGAACTTTAATTTAGTTTGGGTTCCTTTGAGATAACCTTTGCCGAAGAATCGGCCTGAGCCGATAGCGATAATCGATTGGTTGACGTTGTAGCCGGCACCGGTTGGATCATCTTTCATACCTAAAAGTACCTCGATACGGGTGCGTTGGTGAGCTTGAAGGACATGCTGGAATGCATAGGTGCATGCATAGGAAAACCCCAAATAGAGTACCAACATACCTATTAATATATATTTATGCACGCGTGGATGATTCCATATACGCCATAAAACTATTCCAAAAATAACAATCAGAATGATAAAGGCTGGAATCAATCCAAATCGAATAACCACAACGAAAATAATAGCGGCTAATACGCCAGCCAACAGCACCAATCCCGACATTCCTTGCCGATAGAAAGTAAGCAGAAAGGCACAAAAAACCAAAGCAGAACCGGTTTCTTGTTGCCAAATCATAATAATGAGCATTGGCAAAATAACCATGACGCCGGGGATAATCAGATCGTGCCAGTCGCGATAGTGATATTCGTAACGACCCATGTATTTGGCTACGGCTATGGCTGTAAAGCACTTTGCGAATTCGGCAGGCTGAATGCTGATAGGACCGAGGGTAATCCACGATAGTGAGCCTTTTATATCATGTGCCAAGAAGGGTGTTAGTATCAGTAGGAGAATCATTGCGCCGTAGAACCAATAACCGAAGAGGTCGTAGGTTTTCTCGTCGATAAGCAGGATAACCAAGCCTAATACGATGGCTGTAAGAAGCCAAATAAACTGTTTACCTGCACGATTGGTGAAGGAAAACATGGATGTCTGTTCAAAACTATAGCCTGCACCGTAGATGTTGAGCCATCCGAAAACAGCTAAGGCCAGAAAGATTAGTACGGTTACCCAATCAACAGCATTCCATATATTAGTTCGGCGATTCACGACAGTAAATAAATGATTATTTATTCTATTCAGAAATAAAGTGGGTTGTGGTGAGTTTATTAACCAAATCAGGGCGTGAAATGGAGTCAGTAAGGTATTTTTCCATCATTAAAGTTGCAACAGGGCAAGCCCAAGTCGCTCCAAATCCGGCATTTTCTACCACTACTGCTACGGCAATCTTTGGATCATCCATAGGTGCGAATCCAATAAAAACTGCATGGTCCTTGCCGTGTGGGTTTTGTACGGTACCGGTTTTACCGCACATATTGAGTGCCTCAATATTATACCAACGGCCTGTACCGTTAGTCATTACACGATGCATACCGGTTTTCACCACAGGGAAATATTTAGGATCTACATTTGTAGTATGTCTAGTAAGCGATGAATCGTTGTGAAGAAGGTGAGGCGTGATATAATAGCCTTCGTTGGCAATGCAGGCGGCTTCGTTGGCTAATTGCAGGGGTGTGACAAGGATCTCGCCTTGACCGATGCTGAGCGAACGAATAGTAATTGCTTTCCAACCTGTTTTACCGTAGTAACGGTCATAGAATGCTGTAGAAGGAATACTACCCGAAACCTGGTCGGGGATATCCGAATCCTCAAATTTGCTACCGAATCCGAAACTGAGTATATCCTTGCGCCAGCGTTCGTAGTTGGCTCGAAAGTTCTTGTTCTGTTTTCCGTAGCCGTCTTTTTGTAGGATGTCGCGAAAAGCCTGCCAGAAATAGGGGTTGCAACTTTGTTCGATAGCTTGTTCTAATGACACGGGACTGCCATGGTTGTGGGTACATTTGATAGGTGTGGATGAAGGACCGTTGCAAGGATACATCGACTGCTCTGTGATACCGCCTTCTTGTAAGCCTACCAAAGCTTGAAGAAGTTTGAATGTGGAGCCGGGAGGATATTGGGCTTGTAGGGCTCTATTCATCAACGGTTTGTGCGGATCATGTAACAGTTTGTTGTAGTTCTGACTTCGTTGCCTTCCTACTAAGGTATGCGGATCCCATGCAGGAGAGGAAACTAGAGCCAATACTTCACCTGTGTGAGGTTCGATTGCTACTACACTGCCCATTTTGCCGCTGAGCAATTGCTCGGCTAGTAACTGGATACGGATGTCAATGCTGAGTGTTATATCTTGTCCCGCTAGAGGTTCATGATCTAATTCTCCGTTATGATATGAACCTTGTATGCGTCCTCGCGAATCGCGCATCAATACTTCAACGCCTTTTTCGCCTCGAAGGATGGTTTCGTATCGACGCTCTATGCCGTCGCGACCCGAATAGTCGCCAGCTTGATAAT
The DNA here is from genome assembly GCA_024399655.1 of Paludibacteraceae bacterium. GTDB lineage: Bacteria > Bacteroidota > Bacteroidia > Bacteroidales > Paludibacteraceae > Colicola. The sequence goes on from JAKSNP010000002.1 coordinate 128,659, forward strand.
AGGGATCGTTATCAATATCGCGTTGATTCACTTCGCCCACACTTCCTAAAAGATGTGCGGCCGAGCAATATGTGTAGTCTCGTAAGGTACGTTTACGGATACTGATGCCGGGGAAATTGAAAAGAGTCTGTTGCAAGACCGATATATCTTCTTTCGACAGTTGTCCCCTGAACACTTGTTGGGTATAGTTAGAATAACTTCTATTCCGGTTGCGATCTGTTACATAAGCCATGCGTTCGTCAAACTCTGCGCGCGTAATATCCATCGCTTTGCAGAAACCTAAGGTGTCAAAATGATCACCCATCTCTTTTGAGATGAACATGACCTCGTAAATAGGTTGATTGAATACGAGCAAACTATCATTGCGGTCATATATCAAACCTCGGCCGGGATAGATTGTTTGCCTGACTAACGCATTATTATCTGCCTTTTCTTTGGTGGACTGGTCGATAATTTGCAGAAAGAAGAGCCTACAGATATAGATAGCCACAATGCCGATTGCAATACCGGAAATTACATAATGTTTTTTGTAATTGTTGTCGTTCAGCATATACTATCTGCCTCCTGCTACAGAATCCCAACCCAAAAGAAGAACAATCGTGAGCAGGCTGCTCAATATTATTTCGGATAGGAGAAGGAACGGATGTGCCAAACTCCAACTATCCAATAGAAAAATCAGACCGTGATGAATAAAGGTGATGATTATTACCAATCGTATGTATTCGGTATTGCCCAAAGTGGCTGATGATATATCCTGTGCAATACGTTCGCTATCTTGTACCATCCAACTGATAAGAATAGGGCGTATGAATCCGATGAGGGTGCAAGCTGCCAAATGAACACCAGAAGATGAACATACAATATCCATCGTAAAGCCGACAGCTGCGGCTATAAGCATTTCAGCCCAACGAGGTACTTTTATGGGCATTGCCAGAAGGAATAGGATATAGATATATGGATGGCATATTCCCAGGAAATGCAAGCGGTTGAACAGCAGTATCTGCAACATGAGGCAGATCAGCAAACGGATGATATTAGTTATAACTCTCATTGCGCAAACTGTCCATTTCGGCTTTGGCCGGGTTGTTGATTACTTGTACATATCTCAGACGTCGATAATCGGTAAAGAGACGCATTCTCACTTGATAGTATGAGTCGCTTTCGGTCAACTTTACTTTTTCAACAACGCCTACAGGAATTCCTTCGCGTAGTATACCGCCTATACCGCTGCTGACAACGGTATCGCCTTCAACTACATCAGCATGTCGGGCTATATCCGTCAATTGAACGCATCTGTAATTGGTGCCGTTCCATTGGGTGAAACCCATGTCACCCGTACGGCGAACACGGCAACTTAGACAACTTTCGGTATGAATAAGCGGCACTACCTCGCAGAAATTTGTATTTACAGCACTTACGATACCTACAACGCCTTCGCTACACACTACTCCTGATCCTGCCACAATTCCGTCCCGACTGCCTTTGTTGAGGGTAATATGGTTACGGGGAGAATTGGTGGTAAGGTCCACGACACGAGCTGGAATATATTTCTCCTGCATATCAGCATAGAGGTAGTCAGTTGCTGTCTCGCGTTGTTGTTCCAACTGGTTTTGCAGTTGTTGAATTTGCAGTTGGAGTTGCGCGTTTTCTTGTGCGAGTTGTTGGTTGGAGGAATTAAGTGAAAAATATCCTCCCCACTCGGATATCTGCTCGTTAATAGAACCAATCATACGATTGGACGAAGTGAAAACGGCGTGCCTTTGATAGGGGTGAGAGTTGACAATCCACAAAAAAGCAACAACTTCCAACAGCACAAGCAGTAGGAAGTTGCTATATTTCCGTATGAGTATCAACAAATTTCTCATCGTAGTTCGTTTATCTTATCAAGAATCCGAATGTATGAACATTCTTGAGAGCGACACCCGTACCGCGTGCAACAGCGTGCAGAGGATCGTCTGCTACATAGAACGGGATAGTGATTTTGTCGGTCAATCGTTTGGCCAGTCCGTGGAGAAGAGCTCCGCCGCCGGTCAACCAAATACCACGTTTTACTATATCAGCATACAACTCGGGTGGAGTGGATTCCAATGCTTGCAGAATTGCGTTTTCGATTTTAGAGATACTCTTTTCGAGACAGTGAGCAATTTCTTGATAGGAAATGGGCACTTGCATGGGAAGAGCCGTTACTTTGTTCGGCCCGATTACCATGAAATCGTCTAATGGTTCGTCCAATTCGGGTAAAGCGGAGCCGACAGCAATTTTGATGCGTTCAGCGGTAGGTTCGTCAATTCGGATGTTGTGCATACGGCCCATGTATTCAACAATATCGGCGTTGAAATCATCACCGGCGATTTTGATGGACTTGTTCGTAACGATACCGCCCAGGGAAATCACAGCGATTTCTGTGGTACCACCACCTATATCTACTACCATGCAGCCTTCCGGACTTTCTACATCGATACCCATGCCGATTGCTGCGGCCATTGGTTCATATATCATATATACATCGCGTCCGCCTGCGTGCTCGCTTGAGTCGCGAACGGCACGAATTTCTACTTCCGTGGAGCCGGAGGGGATACAAACCACCATACGGATATTGGGGGTGAAGAGATGCGGCTGCTTTGGAATCATTTTAATCATACCGCGAATCATGTTTTCGCAGGCATAGAAGTCTGCAATGACACCGTCGCGCAAGGGGCGTACGGTATTGATCAGCGTGCCGCCTTTACCGATCATTTGTTGTGCCTTGCGGCCTACGGCAACCATTTTGTTGTCTGCACTTCCGATAGCAACTACCGAAGGTTCGTCTACAACAACCTTATCATCTGTCATGATAATCGTGTTGGCGGTACCCAGGTCAATGGCGATTTCTTGTGTAAAGGAGAAAAGTCCCATAAATTTTCAGTTAATTTTAGTATTATTGGCTTGAGTTTTTTTTACCTTGTCTCACTTTTTATGTAAAAGTGTGCAAAGGTACAACTTTTTTTTGAAATATGAAAGAGTTTGGAAATTTTTTTTCAAAAAAAAAGAATGACCGTAAAGCCATTCTTTGTTGCGCTCCCTCTAGGACTTGAACCTAGGACCCCCTGATTAACAGTCAGATGCTCTAACCGACTGAGCTAAGGAAGCAGTCACTTTTTGATGAAGAATTAGGGTTCCTTTTCAAAAGCGGGTGCAAAATTACTGCTTTTTTTTTATCTGTGCAAGTTTTTTTCAAAAAAAATTCGTATCTTTGCAGAAAATTTTGATTTTTTCCGTTTTTTCACCTGAAATGATAGATTTTTGGGCCAAAAAACAAAAACTAACTTCATTCGATTGATGGGATAAGTATGAAAAATGTTCTTGGATTAGGAAACGCTCTTACTGATATTTTACTGCAGGTTTCAGAGGATGATTTAAGGGAGTTGGCTCTACCGAAAGGAAGCATGAATTTGATTACCATGGAGCAGGCTGAGCAGATTCAAAGCCGCTTCGCATCCGTTCGAAAAAGAATGGTGGCTGGAGGGAGTGCCAGTAATACCATCAACGCCATTGCCGCGCTGGGGGGAAAAGCTGCTTTTTTAGGTAAAATCGGTAGTGACGAGGTTGGAGATTTCTATAGGGAAGATATGTTGAAAAATGGAGTCAAACCTATTCTCCGTATTTCCACCACGCAAATGTCGGGATGCAGTATCGTTTTGATTACGCCTGATGGTGAACGAACTTTCGCTACTTATTTGGGAGCTGCGGCTGATATGCATGCGGATGAAATCCGCAAAGAGGATTTTATGGGCTATGACATCTTTCATATCGAAGGATATTTGGTGCAGGATCATCAGTTAATTGAGAAAGCTATTCGTCTTGCCAAGGAAGCGGGATGTATGGTCAGTCTTGATTTGGCATCCTATAATGTGGTAAACGAAAATCACCTTTTCCTCAAGGATTTGATTCGACAATATGTCGATATTGTTTTTGCCAACGAGGACGAAAGTTTCGCCTATACACATCTCAATCCTGAAGAAAGTGTTGCTGAATTGGCACGGCAATGCGATATAGCTGTCGTCAAAGTGGGGAAAAGAGGCAGCTATGTGCAGCAAGGGGATAAAATGTATCAAATTGGAGCTATCACTTCTACTTGTACTGACTCTACTGGTGCGGGTGACCTTTATGCCGGAGGTTTTCTCCATGCCCTGTCTAATGGATTTGATATTCATAAATGTGGCGAAATAGGTACTATTTGTGCTGGACGAGTAGTGGAAATTGTGGGAACGAAATTGAGCGAGGATACTTGGGACGAAATCAGACGTATTTGTGCCCTTTATCGTGGATTCATGATGAAGTATCCGATGTAATTGTTCTGTCTTTTCGAACATCGTTTTTGCCGACACTCGGCCGACACTCTACCGACACTCGTGCAACCCTTGAAAATGAACAGAATGATTAATATTCATACCGAAGGATTACCGAACGGTTAGTATAGGATGCGTATAGAATGAATAAAGGTTGCGATGGCGGTTTATCCGATTGAATTGTTAAGCCAAAGCATTCTTTCTCTCTATCGATTTGTATATAAAAACACTATAGAAAACGACGAAAAAATAATTTGTGATGAAATATCTGTATCGTATTTATCAAGTGCTGGTTTTTGTGCCGATAATGGCGGTGGCCACTTTATCAACGGCGCTCATCACCATAGTGGCTATTCCTTGGAAGAATGCAGAATGGTTGCATCGTGTCCAGCAACTTTGGGCTCGTTTGTTCTGTTATCTGCTTTTCATTCCGGTCACGGTTTCGGGCGTGGAAAATATTACTTCCGGACAATCCTATGTTTTCGTCAGCAACCATCAGTCTTTCTACGATGTTTTTGCCATTTATGGGTGGTTGCCCGTAATCTTCAAGTGGTTGATGAAAGCGGAAGTCCGTAAAATACCGTTTGTCGGAACGGCTTGTAAAGCGGCTGGACATATCTTTGTTGACCGCATTCATCCAAAAGCTGCTGCAGCAAGTATTAAAGAGGCCGAGAATGTGCTTCACGATGGTGTTTGTACGGTCATCTTCCCTGAGGGAACTCGTACCAGAACGGGTGAAATGGGAACTTTCAAAAGAGGGGCTTTCCAAATAGCCCTTGATCTTCATCTGCCGGTTATTCCAATCTCCCTGACGGGTTGCTATCAGGTGATGAATCCGGGAGATATTTTCGTCAATCGTCATCCTATTCACATGCATATTGGTGAACCAATAGACCTCAGTCAAGTGGAAAACCCGATAGAGTATGTACGTAACAAAGTTAAGGAGGGTATTTATGAATAAAATAGTCAAAACAGCATTTCTTCTCTTGTTGGCTTGCGTATGTTGTTGGCAAACGAAGGCTGCAAGCAGGTCTATGGATATATTCTTGCAGAACGGTCTTACTAAAAATGCCAATATAAGCGTTTATGTTGTTAACCTTACAACCGGGAAAGTGATTGAATCCTATAGGGCTGACAATTTGGTGCCACCGGCATCTGTAATGAAACTTATCACTACTGCCACCGCTTTGGAAGCGCTGGGAAGCGATTTCCGATTTCCTACGGTATTGGAATATTCTGGTTCGATTGAAAATGGTGTCCTTCATGGCGATTTGTATATACACGGCTACGGAGACCCCACTTTAGGAAGTCGTAATCAGAATTTTCTCACCTCTTGGGTCAAAGCGGTTCAAAATGCAGGAATTCGTGAGATTCAGGGAAAGATAATAGCTGATATGTCATTCTTCGACGGGGAAGCATGCAATCCGGGTTGGCTGTGTGAAGATGCTGCTAATGCCTATGCTCCCGGCATTTTCTCCATTGCCTATATGGATAATTCGCTCAATATCCAATTACGTAGCGGACCGGTTGGAACTACGGCTACCGTCATTCGTACCGCTCCTGAAATTCCGGAACTGACTTTTGAAAATCATATCCGTTGCACGCAAACACAAAGCGATGGCGCATTTGTTTACGGTTTGCCCTATCAGCAGGTTCGTTATTTGACAGGAAGCGTTCCATCCAACAGAGGTGCTTTTGGTATTCAGGGAGATATACCTAATCCCGGACTCTTGCTGGCTCAGCATTTTACCAAAGCTTTGCGCGAAACCAATATCCGTGTGAAGGAGGAGGCCTCATATATTGCGGAAGCGGATCGTGTATCGCGTACCGAATTTTATACCTATCGCTCCGAAACGCTTGCGCAAATCGTCAAACGTACAAATATGCGTAGTGTTAACCTTTATGCGGAAATGATTTTCCGCTATCTGGGTACTAAAACATCACTTCCGGGTACTATACAACATTCCGTGGATTATATTCATAGTTTTTGGCAAAATCGCGCGGTAGATATGGCGCAGGCTATTATTAAAGACGGTTGCGGATTGGCTCCACAAGACGGTGTTAGTGCTCATACATTCGTTCGTTTGTTGCAATACATGAACAATAGTCCGGAAAGTAAGGCTTTTTACGAATCGTTGCCCGTTAGCGGCATGAGCGGTACACTCAAAAGTCTATTGGCAGGTACGGAATTGGAAGGGAAAGTACATGCAAAAAGCGGTACGATTAGCGGTACCAAAAATTTTGCGGGATATATTGAAATGCCAAATGGCGACCGCCTCGCTTTCGCTGTTTTGGTCAATTCGGCACAAGGAAAAGCCCGAAACATACAACCTATTATCGGAAAATATCTTTTGGATGTTTATCAAAACAACAAATAGTACATCATCTTTATTGCGGGAGCAGTATTTGGATAGAGAAGATCTTTTTTGTATCCGAACTGATTTTCAGTCTGCAGGTCGTGGACAAACGGGAAACGGATGGGAATCGGAAATGGGAAAGAACTTACTTTTTTCCTATCTCTTGCGCGAGCCGGATGTGCCGATACAACAACAATTCGATATTTCCGCGCGCGTGTGCGTAACATTATATAATGTATTGCTGCCGCTTTTGGATAATCGCTTATCCGTCAAATGGCCGAATGATATCTATTATGGTAACGACAAATTGGCGGGGATATTGATTGAACACATCTTGGTATCCGGTCGTATTTGGAGAACGATAATAGGAATAGGAATAAACCTTAACCAGACTGATTTTATTAGTGATGCACCCAATCCGATTTCGCTCAAAAAGATAACGGGTAATACTTACTCTCCCGACAAATTGATGCAGGACTATTTGAAAGAATGGAAAAAAACTGCTGCTGTTCCTGCTGAAGAATTGCGCGAATTATATCGTGGTATGCTCTATCGGAAAGAGGGTTTTTATCCTTATATGGAACGGGTAGTGGACGTGACACCTACTTCTATATGTCGAACTGAAGATGCGCATCAATCCGTTTTTATGGCTGAAATCGAAGATATTACTCCTCAAGGTGAATTGGTGTTGCGTACCCAAAAAGGTGAAACAAGAATCTATCACTTCAAACAGATAAGATTTGTGATATAAAACATATTGATACATAAACCTCTATCATTTCTAACGATAAGTTTTATAAGGCTTATATATATTTCAGAAAACAACTAACTTTACAAATATGAAAACAATCATCATCACGGGAGGTGCCGGTTTTATCGGCAGCCATGTAGTAAGACTGTTCGTCAACAAATACCCCGACTATCGCATTATCAATGTCGATAAATTGACTTATGCCGGTAATTTGGCTAACCTCAAAGACATCGAGAACAAACCCAATTATCGTTTCGTCAAAGCAGATATTTGCGATTTTCCTATGATTTATGCGCTTATGCAGGAGGAAAATGTGGATGGTATTATTCATTTGGCTGCAGAAAGTCATGTGGATAGAAGTATCAAGGATCCTTTCACTTTTGCGCAAACAAATGTGATTGGAACGCTTAGCATGTTGCAGGCTGCCAAACTTTATTGGGAATCGCTCCCTGAAAAGTACGAAGGAAAACGCTTCTATCATATCTCTACTGATGAGGTGTATGGAGCCCTTGAAATGACTCATCCCGAAGGAATTGATTCACCGTTTACTACTACGGCTTCCAGCAAGTTGCATCATCATGCCTATGGTGAGAACTTTTTCACGGAAGATCTGAAATACAATCCACACAGTCCTTATTCGGCAGCAAAAGCAAGTAGCGATCACTTCGTCCGCGCTTTTCACGATACCTATGGTATGCCGACTATCGTAACCAACTGTTCCAACAATTATGGTCCGTATCAATTCCCCGAAAAACTGGTTCCCCTTTTCATTAACAATATTCGTCATCGTCGGCCGTTGCCTGTTTATGGCAAAGGTGAAAACGTTCGAGATTGGTTGTTTGTTGAAGACCACGCAAGAGCCATCGATCTTATTTTCCATAGTGGAAAAGTGGCTGAAACTTACAATATCGGCGGGTTCAACGAGTGGAAGAATATTGATATCATCAAAGTGCTGATTGCTACGGTGGATCGTCTGTTAGGTCGTCCCGAAGGTGCTGATTTGGATTTGATAACATACGTTACTGATCGTGCAGGACACGATATGAGGTATGCTATCGATTCCCGTAAGTTGCAACGTGAATTGGGTTGGGAACCTTCCTTGCAGTTTGAGGAAGGTATTGAACGGACGGTACGATGGTATCTCGACAATCAGGAATGGATGGACAATATCACTTCCGGTGACTACGAGCGTTATTACGAAGATATGTACAAGAATCGCTAATTAGATTTTATATCAACTTAGTTGTCTTGGATATTGTCTGTCGATTATTTTGAGATATTATTTGGATTTTTTGTCAATATTATAAATATACATAGATTATGAAAGTAGGTTTTGCATCTGATCACGCCGGTTATCAACTCAAATTGGCCGTGATTGAGTATTTGAAAAACAAAGGGTACGAAGTGAAAGATTTCGGTTGTTATTCCACCGAGAGTTGCGATTATCCTGATTTTGCTCATCCTCTGGCTTTGGCAATTGAAGCTGGAGAAGTGGAACGTGGTATAGCCATCTGTTCTACGGGTAACGGAATTACGATGACGATGAATCACCATCAAGGTATTCGTGCGGCTTTGTGCTGGGATGTAGTATTAGCTGATTTCGCTCGTCGACACAATAATGCTAATGTACTAGGTTTACCTGCTAATTATGTTAGTCAGGAATTGGCTTTCCGGATTGTAGACCAGTTCTTTGCTGCCGAATTTGAAGGTGGTCGTCACGAACGTCGAATCAACAAAATTCCTGTAAAGTAATCAAATTAGATGTTATCTTTTCAAAGGAAAACAGCAGTTAGCATTTAATTCCTTTGTAAATATACAAATTTCTGATCAAACTAAAAAGAAACCACCAAAATTGCTTGGTGGTTTCAATTTTTGTACTACTTTTGCACACCCATTTGTGGCATCATCGTGAATGCAAGAAGCGATTTTGCCAAATATTTATTGAAGGTTGTCTACGAAGAAGTGAGACTTCAATTTGATACATAGCATTAATAGCGTCATCAATATTTTTATCACAAAAAACCTTTCCATACATCCTCATGTGATATTAACCCATATTTTACTTTTAATTCTTCCAAAGTCATATTGAGATGAGGAATCTCTTTATTTTCACGAGATTCATTGAGTCTGTTTTCTCTCTCAATTAGCACCTGAATCTCTTCTTCATTTTGGCAACGATGATATTCGTCAAAAAATCTTCGTTCTGCTTCTGTTAATAACTCTAAACTTTTATCTTCCATATCTATAAATACTTTCTTTTTCGATAAATATACAAATATTTTCTGCAAAAATACGAAATTCTTTTGGTATTACCAAGAATTATCTTGAATTAATGAAGAAAACAGCAGTTAACTGTGGTGCTAACTGCTATATAATTCCCAAAAGAAAATATGCCGGACAAATTCAATGTGTCCGTAGGATAAACAACAAATAGACTCCCAGGAATGTATAAATCGCTGTAATACAAGTGTTTATTTATCATTTTGAATGCTAAAACATCAAAAAGGAAGTTGGGAATTTCCCGCAAATTCCCGACCTACTCAATAGCAGAAATTTAAATAGAGAGTTCTATAAACTGTAAGGAAAAAATGACCAGAATCAACCTCGTGAATTCAAAAAACAGTCGAAGGATAATTAGGGACGAAATAGACAAAACACGGAGTTTGACAAGGACTTGCCACACCCTTACTAAGGCCCGTTACGAACCCGTTATAACCCCCTTTTATGGTGAAAAAACAAGTAAAATTAATCGGTGGAAATCCGCTCCCTCCCCCAAATCACGTGCTAATAGCAATAAATAGAGGGAACTGATATTTTCAATTTACATGATGGTTGAATGGACATACCTCTTGGCATACAATACATTTATGCGTAACATAGGCTACACATTTGCGTGCATCCCAAACAGGTTGTCCCAAAGCATGATTTGGGCAAGCTTCAATACATTTCCTGCAGGAGCCGCAGAGCGATTGCATCTTTATGGGAGATTGATAATCGGCTATCGTATCACACAATACCAATTCGCCGGGATGAACGAAACTTCCTAAAATGGGGTGAAAGAATTGATGATTGAGTCCTATCCAACCTAATCCAGCTTTTACAGCCCAACTTCTTTCCAACACCGGAGCTGAATCGCAGAAAATATGTTGTGTTGAGGGTACTGCTTCCGGTTGTATATTCTCTGCAAGTGAAGGAAATAGTAGTCGCTCCAATTCGTAGAGTTTGGATTTTACGGCACGATGGTAATCATGACCTGAATGTTCATAGGTAAGTAGGCCTACTATTACCAGTTGTGCTCCAGGAACCAATTGACGGATATCGTAGCGTTTCTCACGATTGCGAAGCAGATAATCCATATTTCCAGCCATACCGCTATCTACCCACTGATCCATAAATATGGCATCATCATCCAAGCGTTCAGCTTGTACAACGGCGCAATCATCCAGCCCTACGGATAGGGCTAAGTTTCGAATCTGATCAAGCGAATACGGTAACAAGGTTTCCTACGATAAGTTGGATAGAAATGGCGAAGGCGATCACGCCGAAGAACTTACGTACTATGTACATTGAAACGGGTCCGAGGTGTTCGGTGAGCCAATTGGTTCCTCGCAAAACGATATAAAGTACGATGATGCACATCAATACCGACATCAAAAGAGACAAAATACTGAACTTCGCATGCATGGATAACATGGCTGTAAATGCTCCTGGACCGGCAAACATCGGGAATGCCAATGGAATAAGGTCGCTACTTTCATTTCCAAGTTCAGTAGTTTGGAAAATAGTGATATCTAATATCATCTCTAAAGAAAGAAGCATAATCACAGCTCCTCCTGCTATGGCAAAGTACTCAATCTCCAATTGGAATATAGTCAGTAACAAATCCCCCAACATCAAAAAAACCAGGAAGATAAGTAGCGAGAAAATACAAACTCGTGTCGGATGAATTTTTCCACCTTTGTCTCGTACCTGAATAACCATAGGCATGTTGCCTATAGGGTCGATAATGGCGATAAGGAGAAAAAATGCTGCAAATGCATCGGACCAACGGATGGTTCCGAAGAAATTAGAAATGAATTCGGTGATGGAAGATACGGCTAATAACATAGGATGTTCTTTCAATTTTGGTGCAAAGTTACATAAAAAACATGAATTATACAAATAAATTTGCATATTTCCCAGAAAAATCGTACCTTTGCAGCGAAAATTGCACAAAAGGCGAAGTTTTTTTAAAATTCAATACTATGATTAATTCACAAGATGTTAAAAACGGTGTATGTATCCGTATGGATGGCCGTTTGTATTTCGTAATTGAGTTCCTTCATGTTAAACCTGGTAAAGGTAACACAATTATGCGTGTAAAATTCAAAGATGTAGTAGACGGTCGTGTGTTGGAACGTCGCTTCAATATCGGTGAAAAGCTGGAAGATGTTCGCGTTGAACGTCGTCCTTATCAGTATCTCTATGCTGAAGGTCAGGACTATATCTTTATGAACCAAGAGACTTTTGAGCAAATTCCTATTGCTCATGACCTGATTACCGGTGTTGATTTCTTGAAAGAAGGAATGATTTGTGATGTAGTATCTGATGCTACCACTGACACCGTTCTTTTCGCTGAGCTTCCCACCAAGGTTGAATTGGCTATTGCCTATACAGAACCCGGTTTGAAAGGTGATACCGCTACCAACACCTTAAAGCCTGCTAAATTGGAAACCGGTGCTGAAATCCGCGTTCCTTTATTTATCAACGAAGGTGAGATTATTCGTGTTGATACTCGTGACGGTAGTTATTGCGAACGCGTTCGTTAATATATCAATTAATATGATTAAAAACAGTGCACCAAATAAGTGCACTGTTTTTTTATCAATGTAATGAATTAAGCAATCTATCAAAGATGAAGATTTATTTCTCCTCCTTTGTAGTAGTATCCTCTTTGGAGTTCTGATTACGATAAGCATCCACTATATGTTTTACTAACGGGTGGCGTACAATATCTTTGTCACTCATCTCCACGATAGAAATGCCTTTAATATCCGAGAGACGAGATATCGCGTCTTTCAATCCAGACCGTTCGTGAGCCGGCAAATCTATTTGTGTCAAATCACCGGTAACAATCATTTTGCTATTGACGCCCAAACGGGTAAGGAACATTTTTAGTTGTCCGGCTGTAGTATTTTGTGCTTCATCCAAAATTACCACAGCATCAGCCAAAGTGCGTCCACGCATAAAAGCTAAAGGAGCAATTTGTATAACTCCTTTCTCCATGTATTCGTTCAGTTTAGTACCGGGAATCATATCTTGTAGCGCATCATACAGCGGTTGCAGATAAGGATCTATTTTTTCTTTCATATCTCCGGGAAGAAAACCGAGTTTTTCGCCAGCTTCCACAGCAGGACGGCTTAAGATGATTCTTTTTACCTCACGGTTCTTGAGTGCCCTTACGGCTAAAGCGATAGCAGTATAAGTTTTGCCACTTCCTGCAGGCCCGATAGCAAAGAGCAAGTCGTTATCATCATAGTCTTCCACTAATCGTTGCTGGTTACGGCTTCGTGCTACAATACTTTTTCCGTTTACACCATGTAGAATCAGATTATCTTGAATAAAATCCTGTGGTTGTTCTCCATGAAGAATGCTGAGAATCTGTTGCTCGTTCAAGGTGTTGTTTTTGATGCAGAATTGCTCTATACGCCGCAAGTTGGTTTCCATCCGTTTGATAGAGGCTTCCGTACCGGTAACTTTTAATTGATAACCTCGTGCCACGATACGAACATCGGGGTGCTGGTTTTTAATACAAAGTATGTTTTGATTGTTTACACCGTAGAATGTAGCGGTGTCCAAAGCTTCATTTAACGTGATAATTGTGTCCATTCGGGTATTGTGGTCAAAAATTGTGGCTCATCTTGAGTGATATGTGTCACAATCGTGGTTGGTCCGTTGTGTAAAATCAGATAGGGTACATTCAATTGCCGATTATAAATAACAGCTTGGTCCAATGTCTGTTGCGTTAAAGCGACATCTTCCCTTTTGCATTCAATGATAATCAATGGTTCCATCTGTTTGTTGTAAACTACAGCGTCAGCTCGTTTACCTATCAATTGCACTTCTACAGCAATTAGTCCGTGAGGATAATGCAATTCCTCCACTAAGCGGTGGAGGAATTGTTGCCGAACCCATTCTTCTGGTGTGAGACGCACATATTTATGTCTCCACGCGCAAAAGATATAGTCTTTATGATCGATCTGCTTGATTTTCAAGTTGGTCTTTAGATTAAAGCCGATTGATATGAACAAAAGTTATTTTTGCCAGTTGTCTTTGAGAGAAGCGGTACGATTGAATACCAAATGGTTAGCATCTGTATCGGGGTCAACCACAAAGTAACCTTGTTTGAGGAATTGATAGTGGTGTTGCTCATGTACACCGTTTTTGAGGGGTAATGCTTGCATTTCGCGTTGGAGAGAACTTTCCACTTTGCAATTAACCACTTTCAGACTGTTGGGATTGAGCAATTCCCGGAAATCACCTTCTTCAGCGCTGGGATTTTCTACAGCAAACAAGCGATCATATAAGCGTGCTTCTACATCAATACAAGTGTTGCATTCCACCCAGTTGATAGTAGCTTTTGTTTTACGATTACCGCCTTCGGTTCCGGATTTGCTATTTGGATCATAGGTTGCATATACGGTTGTAATAGTTCCATCAGGCAGTTGGTCGCATCCGGTAGCTTGTATGATGTAGGCGCTCTTGAGACGGACTTCACGTCCACCAGGGCTCAGACGGAAGAAGTTTTTGTCTGCATTTTGCATGAAGTCACCTCGTTCAATATAAAGTTCCTTAGCAAATAGCATTTCTCTGCTCCCTAATTCAGGATGTCCGTCAATATTGTCAGCTACGATGGTTTCGCCTTCTCCCTGATAGTTGGTTATTACCAATTTTACGGGATCAAAGATAGCGCAAACACGTGGTGCCGTTTCTTTAAGATCTTCCCTTACGGTGTGCTCTAACAGGCCGAGATCAATCATTCCTTCCACTTTCGTGTAACCGATTTTGTTGATGAATTCGCGAATAGCATGGGCCGAATAACCGCGTCGCCGCAAGCCACAAACGGTAGGCATACGAGGATCGTCCCAACCACGAACTAATCCTTCGCGAACCAATTGAAGCATTTTGCGTTTAGACATCACGGTGTAGGTGATATTCAACCGATTGAATTCGTATTGGTGCGGACGGTAATCGCTATCGGCAAATTGGTCGATAAAGTAATCGTAAAGAGGACGGTGAACCACAAACTCAAGAGTGCAGATGCTATGAGTTACACCTTCAAAATAGTCACTTTGTCCGTGAGCGAAATCATACATTGGATAAACATTCCATCGTGTCCCTGTTTTATGATGAGGATGTGATGTAATGATACGATACATAATTGGATCTCGGAAGTGCATATTGGGGTTAGCCATATCTATTTTGGCTCGTAACACCATTCGTCCTTCTTCAATTTCCCCATTCTGCATAGCTTGGAAGAGGCGTAGGTTTTCGTCAATGGGACGATCACGAAAAGGCGAAGCTACCCCGGGTTCCGTAGGAGTACCTTTTTGTTCAGCAATCTGTTCAGCTGTCTGTTCATCAACATAAGCTTTTCCCTCCTTGATGAATCGTATAGCCAGGTCGTATAATTTCTCAAAATAGTCGCTGGCATAATATACATTACCCCATTGGAAACCGAGCCATTGGATATCTTGTTGAATGCTATCAACATATTCGACATCTTCCTTAACGGGATTGGTGTCATCAAAACGCAGGTTGCAAACGCCGTTGTAGCGCTCTGCAATACCAAAGTCCATACAGATGGCTTTCACATGACCGATATGCAGATAGCCGTTGGGTTCAGGCGGGAAACGAGTCTGAATGCGACCGTTGTTCTTTCCTTCTGCCAAGTCTTTTTCGACGATTTGCTCAATAAAGTTGAGACTTTTTTCTTCGTTTTCCATTAGTGTGCTTTTACTATTCCACGGGGGGAGTTCTTGATAAAATTGATAATTACATTGCGTTCTTCGCATTCAGGTATCACTTCCATCACTTGAGCGACAGCTTGAGTCACATTAAGCGAAGACATAAAAATGATGCGATATATATTTTGTATAGTGGCGATTTGTTCGCGTGTAAAGCCGCGGCGATTCAAGCCGACCGAATTGATTCCGCAGAACGAAATCGGTTCACGCGCGGCCAGAATATAAGGAGGTACATCTTTATTGATTTTTGAACCTCCTTGTATCATTACATGGCTACCGATATGGCTGAATTGGTGAACCAGACTTCCACCGCCAATAATTGCCCAATCGTCCACTACCACTTCTCCTGCCAATTGAGTGGTGTTTGACATAATGATATGATCTCCCAATTTGCAGTCGTGCGCCACATGGCAATATGCCATAATCAAACAATGACTTCCAACGATGGTTTGTCCTTTGGAGGCCGTTCCGCGATGAACGGTTGTAAATTCGCGCAATGTTGTGTTATCACCGATGAAAGTGTAGGTTTTCTCCCCTTGGAATTTCAAATCTTGTGGGATAGCACCAATAACGGCTCCCGGGAAAATGTGACAGTTTTTGCCGATACGAGTTCCCTCACAAATGGTTACGTTGCTGTCAATTACAGTTCCTTCCCCGATTTCCACATCTCGTTCGATACATGAAAACGGACCTACTTTCACGGTAGGGTGGAGATGAGCTTCGGGATGAATATAAGTCATTTCATTCATATTGATGTGTTGTTTTGTCAATATAGATATTACTCACTAATAATGCGATTCCTCAATTGGCGGCAGCATTGGGTGTTGAAAGTGTGACCGGGACGTGTTACAATCAGTCTTCCTTGTAAATGGCAACCCAGTAAAGCCATATCGCCAATCAAATCCAATAATTTGTGTCGGGCCGGTTCGTTAGGATAGTTCAAAGGAGAGAGATAACCCAATTTAGAAGCATCCACATGCGGTTGTCCCAATTTATCCGCCATAAAGTCAAGTCCTTCTTGCGACATAGGTGTTTCGTATATCACCAAGGCATTTTGCAAGTCGCCTCCTTTAATCAGTCCCAACCGTAACAGAGGTTCTATCTCTCGAAGGAAACAGAATGTGCGTGCAGCGGATATTTCTCTGTCGTATGTAGTCAGATCATTGAGTTCGGCATGTTGCTCTTTCAGTAAACCAGTCGGAAAGCGAAGTATCACTTCCGCTTCATAATGGTCGCAGGGTAAAAGAAGCATTTGGTTTCCATGTTCTGATTTATATTCAATAGGTTGGGTCACCACATACATTTTTTGTTCTGCATTTTGTTCCACTATGCCTGCTTGTTTGATGGCATTCACCCAATATCGAGCACTTCCGTCCACAATAGGCATTTCAGGTCCGTCGACAGAGATAAGACAGTTGTCTATATTCATGGCATAAAGTGCCGACATGGCATGTTCAACCGTACCGACTTTCCATTTTCCGTGTTCCAATACCGTGCTGCGTTCTGTTGCGCTCACGTATTCCGCCAATGCTTCATAGGTTGGTTGGTCGGGTAAATCGCAGCGGCAGATTCTAATTCCCGTATTTTCGGGTGCTGGTGCGAAAGTGGCACGGATATTCAAGCCCGTATGCAGACCTTTACCCTCGCAGGAAAAACTTTCTTTTAATGTATGTTGTCTCATATTCACAATTTACAAGTTAGTGTTGTCCCGATTGTTTGAATTTAACAGCAGCGCGCCGCCATATATTGGCATCGATAGCAGGCGACCCCATATAAGTTCCCGGTTTTCTCAGATTGCCCGATACGCCCGATTGTGCTCCTATTATGCAACCATCGGTCACTTCTATATGTCCGGCAACTCCTACTTGTCCTGTAAGCATACAATGACTACCCACTTTGCTGCTACCTGCGATGCCGACTTGTGCGCATAGAACGGTAGATTCACCTACTTCCACGTTGTGCGCCACTTGTACCAGATTGTCCAATTTCGTATTTTTGCGAATACGGGTTTCGCCCATCATGGCGCGGTCAACCGTTGTATTGGCACCTATTTCAACATCATCCTCAATTACGACATTGCCAATTTGTGGAACCTTGATATAAGTGCCCTGTTCATTCGGTTCGAAACCGAAACCGTCTGCGCCGATAACAACTCCTGAGTGCAGAATACACTCTTTTCCCACTTTGCAATTGTAATATACTTTGACGCCTGGGTACAAAATAGAATTGTCGCCAATAATTACATTGTCACCGATATATGTTTGAGGATATATTTGAACTCCTTTACCGAGTTTGACATTTTTGCCGATGTATGTAAAAGCACCGATATAGGCATCTTCCGGAATATCCACGCCTTCGCTGATATAAACGGGTTGTTCTATACCTTTGCGAACAGGATTCATAGTTTTGGCCACCAATTGCAGCAATTGCGCCATACTGGCACGGGCGTTATTGACACGGATAATCGTTGCATTTGTTTCTCCGGTAAACGGAATGCTTTCGGTC
This sequence comes from Paludibacteraceae bacterium, assembly GCA_024399655.1. Classification (GTDB taxonomy): domain Bacteria; phylum Bacteroidota; class Bacteroidia; order Bacteroidales; family Paludibacteraceae; genus Colicola. The sequence continues at coordinate 146,606 of JAKSNP010000002.1, forward strand.
ATCAATACCACCGACGCTTTTGTTGTTGGAAGGAAGTTCAAGTATTTGTCATCGCAAAGGAAACACAAATCACCCTCTTGGGCTTTTTCCAGTCCTGCTACATTTCTTACTTTTTTGTTTGCGTCGCCTGTCAGTTTTCCTCCAAGCAACATCGCAATTTGTTGTGCGCTGAATTCCATAATTATATTCTGTATTGATACAGGTATAGTTTTTTTGGTTTTCTTGTTAAAGCTTTCAAATCCAGGATTTCGCTGGCGGAAGCTATATCTCTTACAGTTCCGTCGTTATACAAGATATCGATAGAGTCGTCTTTTTCCGAATAGGTATTGCTGGTCAGTATATGTTCCACAAAGAAATAATCGGCATCTTTCTCGTTTATGCCCAATTTGTCGGTATAATAACACCTCATCATCCGTTTCTCTTCCTCGTTAAGCGGTTCGGTAAGCAATCTGCCTTTATATAGCTGACGATTGGTGAAAGCCGTACTCAGAAGTCGCAGTACCTTGTCCTCAGCGCTCATCCAGGCTTTGATGGCACACAATACATCGCTGTCATCGAGTAAAGCGTATTGGCGCACAGCTTCGCTTCCCAAGGTGAATTCGCGTTCTGTGATATGGTGATAAAGGAAATAATGCAAGGCAGGACTACAGAACAATTCCACACCTGCTGCTGCCAATTCCTTTGCTCTGCTCAGTATTTTAATAAGCAGTTGTTCGGCTGCTACGCTAGTTTTGTGAAGATATACTTGCCAATACATCAGTCGGCGCGCCACAAGAAATTTCTCTACTGAATAGATGCCTTTCAGTTCGACTACCAGTTTGTCGTCAACCACATTCAGCATCTTCAACAGTCGCTCGCTTGCCACCCGTCCTTCTTGCACCCCGGTAAAGAACGAATCTCTGCAGAGGTAGTCCATTCGGTCAACATCCAATTGTGATGATATCAACTGATGAAGGAAGTGTCGGCTGTACTCGTCTTTAAAAATAGCGATAGCTTCGTCCAATGGACGGTGTTCCCACAATTGGCAATCCGTTTCTGATGATAAGTCGATATTGATTTGTTGCATCATCAGCAATGAAATTTCTTCGTGTGTGATTCCTTCCACCAAAGTATGTTCCAACACATGGGAGAACGGGCCATGACCTATGTCGTGAAGCAGAATGGCGATTTCAGCTGCGGTTTCCTCGTTTTCACTTATGTTTACGCCTTTTTGCCGGAGTGACGCTAATCCCTCCTGCATAAGATGCATTGCTCCGATCGAATGGAGGAAACGGGTATGCATCGCCCCGGGATAGACATAATTGCTCAATCCCAACTGACGGATACGACCTAACCGTTGAACATACGGGTGTTCCAAAACATCGAATATCAGTTCGTTCGGGATGCTGAGGAAACCAAAAACAGGGTCATTTATTATTTTGCGCTTGTTTGGCATGATTTTTCAGTCAAAAACTTTTTCGCTTATATTGAGCCTGCAAAATTACAACTTTTTTTTGATATATGCAAATATATTTGCAAGATATGTGATTTATTAATAAAAAAGTGCAGATTTTTTTCTGCACCATTTATTTGAGGTATATATAAGTAAGCATTAGAAAAAGCTGACAGTTAAATTGGATAAAGCGAGCATCAAATATCGAAACCGAGCAGACCGATAGCCTGACAAACAGGGGTTATTAATGTATCGGTGACGTTAGGTTTATGTTACGTTTATGTTACGTTTAGCTCTCGATAAAGACAGGGGAAAAAACTGTAATGGGAGGAAGGGCGGAAGATGAAGAAACGATGGGATGCAGGGATTTGAAATTTAGGACTGCAGGTATATAGTTTCCTTATTATTTCTTTCGGTCTTATTTTTATAAAAAACGGGTATAAAGGAACAGGTGGAACTGATAAAAAACAAGTGGAACTGATAAAGGTGAAACAGATGTTAACTCATTTATGAGAAATGGTTATCTAATCAGCGAAGGATGAGTGAAGGATGAGCGACCGATCAGGTTTAGCGTAGACGTCTTACTACTCCTCCCGGAAGACTGCGGACATAGCCTTTCAGTTCCAACCCCATGAGCAATGAAACGGCATCGTTATATGCTATGTCAGTTTCCATCACGATACTGTTGATTTGAATACCGTCTTCGTCAATCAGGTTCAGCAATCGTTGTTCATCAGTACTCAAATCGTCGTTATGCAAATCAAGTTCCTGTTGTGAACCCTCTTTTTTCTCTGCCGTTTCCCAACCCATTTCCGCAATTATATCATCAGCTGTGGTTGTCAAACGGGCCTTATTGTATTTGATAAGCGAATTGCATCCTTGTGAATAGTCGTCGCTCGGTCTTCCTGGAATGGCAAAAACGGTTCGGTTGTAATCCAAGGCCATTTGTGCCGTAATAAGTGACCCTCCTTTTTCTTTGGATTCCACCACTAAGGTTGCTTCTGAGATACCGGCAATGATTCGATCACGAGCCACAAAATTGATTCGGTCGGGATTTGTATCGGATGGATATTCGGTCAATATGCCGCCGTTTTCCAAAGAGCGTACAGCTACATTTCTATGAAGTGCGGGATAAATACGATCCAGACCGTGTCCGGGAATAATAATCGTGGAAATACCTGCTTCCAGAGCGGCTTGATGAGCGGCTACATCAATGCCGAAAGCCAAACCGCTCACTATAGTGAGATTCGGGACTTTCCCGGCCAAATCAATTACGATATCGTGTGTCAGTTGTTTTCCTCTGTCCGTAGCGGAACGTGTTCCCACGACTGATAGAAAATGCCCTTCGTTCACTCGCAAATTCCCTTTACCATAAAGCAAAAGAGGAGCATCCGGACATTGTTGTAACAGAAAAGGATAGTTGTCCTCTTCCCAACCATATACGCTCAATTGATGGTGATGAACGAATTCCACCTCTTTTTCAGCTCGTTTCAATACTTCTTTCGGTGCGTCAGTATGTAGAAATGCTTCACGCATACTGTCATATTGATCCAAAAGACGATGTGCTTTCCGCACATTGTTTTTGAGTTGAATGGTCAACGCAGAGGCATATAGAAGTTCGTCATCTGTCATTTTTCGCCTTTTATGAATGAGGTGAACTATTCAGTTTGGAGAATAAGGTAGATTTGTGTTGCACTTAAAGTTTTTCGCCAAAACACAAGTCACCTGCGTCCCCTAATCCAGGAACGATATATTTATGTTCGTTCAGTTTCGGATCGATGGCGGCACACCAAAGTGTAATATTTTCGGGGAGATTCTGTTCCAGATAGCGAATGGCCTGTTCCGTACCGATGGTACAACAGAGGTGAGTAGTTTTGGGATTTCCGTGACTCAATAGCGCTTTATATCCTATTTCCATAGACATCCCCGTCGCTAACATGGGATCAACCAAAATCAATGTTTTTCCATCCAGTTTAGGTGCAGCTAAATATTCGGCCACGATTTCCAGTTCTTCGCTCCCGTCTTCTCGTTTGTTCATTTTGCGATAGGCACTCAAAAAAGCGTTTTCGGCGCGATCGAACATATTCAGAAATCCTTGATGTAAAGGCATTCCGGCGCGAAGGATGGTTGCTAATACCAATTGGTCTTGGATGGTTCTTACGGTAGCATCACTCAATGGTGTTTGTATCGTTTCAGGAGCGTAATTCAAAGTTCGGCTAACCTCCAGAGCCATAATTTCACCTATTCGTTCTATGTTTTTTCGGAAACGCATAGGATCATTTTGGATTTTGATACTGCGGATTTCTTTTAGGTATTGATTCAATACCGAATCATGCTCGCTTAAATTGATAACTTTCATATCTAATTGCTTGTGTTGGCTGTGAAGTGGTCCATTACGCTTGCGCCGTAACTTTTTGAAACCGGGATACTTGGAATACGATCGTCTCCGAAATCAAGAAATACTTCGTTTTCTTGTCGACGAAGTAATTGCACTCTACTCAAATTGACGATATATGAGCGATGACATCTTACCAACCCTAAATTTCGGAACCGCCATTCTAAATTTTTCAACGAGTTTCTGATCATTATCTTGTCCATCTTCCCCCCACTGAGATAGTGAATTACCACATAATTGTCGGCTGCTTCCAGATAATAGACTGTTTCTGGACGCGCCGAAAGACGCAATTCCCCTTTTTCATCATAAAAATTGTATTTTTCCGGCTCATCCGTCGGATGTTCGTTTTGTTGGGTAATCGCTTCTATTTTGGTGTTTAATATGGTTACAATTCGCAAACAGACTGCAAACATAGCAGCCAACAGACAAACCAACAACCACATCAATGGAATCCGATATTTTACCACCAAATCGTGTATCTCATAGGGAGTGAACACCAGAAGGAGGACGTCTATTAAGACGAAAAACGCAAGAACAGCAAGCGTAAGATAACGTTTGTCCGAAAAATAATATCTTAGTCTCTTGCGCATTTGATTTCAGTTTTGGATAAAAAAAGAAACCGTCCGGTCTCTTTTTCTATCAAGGCCGGCCAAAAATAGCCGACATTTTGTGTTTTCTGGTTATAAGCGGAAAGAGAGGGATTCGAACCCCCGGACCCTCGCAGGTCAACAGTTTTCAAGACTGCCGTAATCGACCACTCTACCATCTTTCCTAAATTCGGCTGCAAAAGTACATAAAATATTTGAATTGTGCAAATTTTTAGCCAAATTTCCTGATAAAAACTCTTATTTTCCGTATTTTACGTTGGTTTCTTTATTTTTTGACTGCCGTATTGTTCAACGTTCCTTCAACGCTTACTGAAGCGCCGTTTCCTTCCAATGAGGTTTCCAAATCGGTGGTGAAACTCAACATATTCTCTTCCAATGTGGCGGTACTATGATACATACGAATTTCCAATTCCGCGCCTGCAAAATATTGTTCAATAATCGCCGCTATCATTCCGCCCCCCATACTTTCAGCCAATTCGGCCATGTCAATATCCATTTTTGTGGGATTTATCAACAGTTTGTTCCCTACAACTTCGCCTTTGATTTCCATATCTAATGAGTCGATGGTCATAATCACGCTGTCAGCATGATTTTCGTGGGCTTTGATGGTCAAAGTACGGTCAGTAAAACTGATTGGATAATCCAACTCCTGATTTCCGAGCATCGGAATATTCATACTCCCTTGCAAGGAACCCGATGTAGAGAACGAATATTCACCGATAAAAGCGTCTCGGCCTTCTATTTCATCCGGTTGTTTTGGCTCTTCCGGTTCGTTACCGGGTTTCTGACAAGCTACCATTTGTAAAGCGGCAGCAAAAATAACCATAATGCGGAACAGTTTTTTCATAATTTTTGTCTTTTGATTTTTTTGACGCTGCAAAGATATACTTTTTTTCGCATATGACAAAAAAAAAGTGATTTTCTAACTACATTTGCACTTCTTTTTCATAAAAAGAACAGCCTTTATGCGTAAAAAAACAAATAAATTTGCATATTCAAAAAAAATCATGTAACTTTGCACGCTTTTTTAGTTGCCGTATTGGGCAATACACTTTTTTGACTATGCAGAAAATTAGAAATATAGCGATTATCGCGCACGTCGACCACGGAAAAACGACTTTGGTTGACAAAATGCTCTACACATCGAAAGTAGTAGAGAAATCACGCCAAGAAGGTGTGGAAAATAAGGAATTGATTCTGGATAATAACGACCTTGAAAGAGAACGTGGCATAACCATCCTCGCCAAGAATGTCAGTATCAACTACAAAGGTTATAAAATTAATGTGATTGATACTCCGGGTCACGCTGATTTTGGTGGTGAAGTGGAACGCGTCCTCAATATGGCCGACGGTGTCCTTTTGCTTGTGGATGCTTTTGAAGGTCCTATGCCTCAAACGCGTTTTGTCCTTCAAAAGGCTTTGGAACTCAACCTTAAACCTATTGTGGTCATCAATAAAGTGGACAAAATCAATTGCCGTCCTGATGAAGTGCAGGAAGCTGTGTTCGATTTGATGGTTAACCTCAACGCAACGGATGACCAACTTGACTTCCAAACTATTTATGGTTCCGCTAAAAATGGTTGGATGTCTACAGATTGGCGCAAACCTACCACCGATCTTACCGCTTTGATGGATGCCATCATCGACTATATTCCCGAGCCGGAAGTTTTGGAAGGAACGCCTCAAATGCTGATTACTTCGCTTGACTACAATCCCTATGTCGGCCGTATTGCGGTTGGACGAGTACATCGTGGCGAACTGCGTGACGGACAAACCGTTACCCTCGCCAAAAAAGACGGAACGAAAGTGCGTACTAAAATCAAGGAACTTCACACTTTCTCCGGAATGGGACATGTAAAAACGGATGTGGTAAAGTCTGGTGATATTTGCGCTTTGATTGGAATCGAAGGTTTTGAAATCGGAGATACAATTTGCGATATTGAAAATCCCGAACCGCTCAAACCTATCGCTATCGACGAACCAACTATGTCGATGACATTTACCATCAACGATTCGCCTTTCTTCGGTCAGGATGGTAAATATGTCACCAGCCGTCATATTCATGACCGTTTGATGAAAGAACTCGAGAAAAACTTGGCTCTGCGAGTTGAGCCCAGTCAAAATGATTCCTCTTGGCGTGTTTATGGTCGTGGCGTGCTGCATTTGAGTGTGCTTATCGAAACCATGCGTCGCGAAGGTTATGAATTGCAGGTGGGTCAGCCTCAGGTAATTATCAAGGAAATTGACGGACGCAAATGTGAACCTGTAGAGCAACTAACCGTCAATACACCTGAATCATGCAGCGGAAAGATTATAGAATACGTCAGTGTTCACAAAGGCGATATGACCAAGATGGAGATGATCAACGACCGTGTGCAACTTGAATTCGAAATTCCATCTCGTGGTATCATCGGAATGCGTACCTTTGTTATGAATGTTTCTGCAGGTGAGGCTATCATGGCACACCGTTTCTTGGAGTTCCAACCTTATCGCGGCGACATTCAGAAACGGACCAACGGTTCGCTCATCGCTATGGAAACGGGTACCGCTACTGCGTACGCTCTTGACAACCTTCAGGATCGTGGTCGTTTCTTTGTGGATCCTCAAGAGGAAGTTTATGCCGGACAGGTGGTTGGTGAAAACGCCAAAGAGGGAGATATTGTTATCAATGTCATCAAAGCAAAGAATCTTACCAATATGCGTAGCAAATCAGCTGATGATAAAGCCATTCTGGCTCCCGCTGTCAAATTCTCGTTGGAAGAAGCACTCGAGTATATCAAGGAAGACGAATATGTTGAGGTGACTCCTACCCACATGAGATTGCGTAAAATCATACTTGATGAATTGGAAAGAAAGCGTGCAAATAGATAAAATATTTAAGATATGAAAATTACAAAAAGTGAAGTAAAAGACATGCAGGCCGTCCTCACAATGACGGTTGAACCTGCTGACTATCAGGAAGAGGTGCAGAAAGAAATGCGCCAGGTGCGTCAGAAAGCCAATATCCCCGGTTTCCGCCCGGGTATGGTGCCCATGGGACTTGTTAAAAAAATGTACGGCAAGGGTATCATGGCTGAAGTAATCAACAAAACCATCGGTATCAAACTCCAAGAGTATATCGATAACGAGAAACTCAATGTGCTGGGTGACCCTCTGCCCAACGAGGAACTTACCCCTGCTGTTGATTTTGACAATCAGGATTCCTTCACATTCGCCTTTGACATCGCTCTCGCTCCTGAATTCGAAGCTAACCTCAATGGTCGTAACAAACTGACCCACTATACTATCACCGTTACCGACGAAATGGTAAAGAAACAGATCGACAGCTATGCTGAGCGTTTTGGTGAGTATGTTGAAGTGGAAGATGTAAAAGAAGGTGATGTTATCAAGGGCCTTCTCAAAGAAGTAGGAAACGAAGAAAACCCCATTCAAAAAGAAAATGCTATCCTCAATCCTCAGTATATGAAGGATAAGAAAGTGCAGAAGAAATTTATTGCCGCCAAGAAAGGAGACGTTATTACCTTCAATCCTATGAAGGCTTACGAATCCGAAGTGGAAGTGGCTTCTATGCTCGATATCAAAAAAGAGGAAGCAAAAGAACTCAAATCCGATTTCACTTTCGAAATCCAGGGTATCACTCGTCATCAGGCTGCCAAAATTGATGGTGAGCTCTTCGCTAAAGTTTACGGCGAAAATGCTGTAAAAACCAAAAAAGATTTCGAAGCCAAAGTACGTGCTGAAATCGAAGAGAACATGGTGGAAGATACCAAATATAAATTTGGTTTGGATGCAAAAGCTGCCATCATGAAGAAAATGGAAAAAGTGCAACTTCCTGAAGCTTTCCTGCGTCGTTGGGTAAAAACTACCAATGAACAACTTACCGATGAGAAATTGGATGCTGAATTCCCGCAGATGATCAACGAACTCAAATGGCATCTCGCAAAAGATCAACTGATGAAGACTTACAACATTCAAGTTGAGAAAGAGGATGTTGAGGCTTATGCCAAAGAAGTTGCTCGTATGCAATTCCTCCAATATGGTTTGATGCATGTTGAAGATCAATATCTCACCAATTTTGCACAAGAAATGCTCAAGAAAGACGAACAACTCCGTGCAATTGTTGAGCGTGTGGCTGAAAACAAAATCTTCGAAGCTCTCAAAACTGTTGTCAAACTCGAAGAAACCGAAATTTCTCACGAAGACTTTGGTAAACTCTTCGCTTAATAGTGTTGAACTCATGGGATATATCGGGACCGCTCTTTTCGGGGCGGTCTCGTTATATACTATGACAGACTTTTAATCGAGAGTCGGCCGACAGTCGACCGATAGTCGTCAGTTTCGTTTATCCGTTCTTTATTCTTCAATACCTATTTGCCCGCTTTTTGAAGTTTTTGAGAGCAAAAAAATAGTTTTTCTTGCATATTCCAAAAAAAAGCAGTACTTTTGTCGCTATATTCACTTTATATCATTTGTTATGCGTATTCATTTTATTGCTATCGGTGGTGCAGCTATGCACAATTTAGCTTTGGCAGTTGCTTCCAAAAAAGGATATATCGTTACAGGTTCTGACGACGAAATCTTTGATCCAGCTCTTTCTCACCTGCGCGATGCAGGTTTGTTGCCTGATCAAATTGGATGGCATCCCGAACGGATTACACCGGATATTGACGCTATAATTTTAGGAATGCACGCGCGCGAAGATAATCCCGAATTGATTCGCGCAAGAGAATTGGGAATCCGTATCTATTCCTTCCCCGAATATCTCTATGAGCAGACGCGTGACAAAATACGTATCGTTGTTGGAGGTTCGCATGGTAAAACCACTACCACTTCTATGATTCTATATGTCTTGCAGCGATTAGGTATAGAAGCCGATTATATGGTAGGTGCTCAGATTGAAGGATTTGAGCGGATGGTCCGTCTTAGTGATACGGCCAAATACGCTGTTTTTGAAGGAGATGAATACTTGACCAGTCCGTTGGATTTGCGTAGCAAGTTCCTTTGGTATCATCCTCATATCGCCATTCTCACGGGTATAGCATGGGATCATATCAATGTGTTCCCTACTTTTCCGCAATATGTTGATACTTTCCGACGTTTTGTTGATTCATTTGAGCAACGAGGGAAGTTTATTTATTTCCAAGGTGATGACAACCTGACAGATATTGCTTCACATGCTCGTGAAGATATCGTTTGCTTGCCTTATCACGAATATGAAGGTCCTGTACAAATGCAGGTGTTTGGGAAACATAATATGCAAAACTTGCAGGCCGCTTGTCTGGCTTGTATGCAAATCGGTGTCAGCGCAGAAGATTTCTATCGTGAGATTTCAACCTTTACTGGAGCCAGCAATCGTCTAGAGAAAATCTGCGAAACGTCTTCTTCCGTTGCTTATAAGGATTTTGCCCACTCGCCTTCCAAACTCAAAGCGACCGTCAATGCTGTTCGTGAACGCTATCCGGAAAAGAAATTGGTAGCTTGTATGGAGTTGCATACTTTTTCCAGTTTGATGGCCGACTTCTTGCCGCAATACAAAGGATGTATGGCAGAAGCGGATATAGCCTATGTCTATTTCAATCCTAAAGTGATTGAACACAAGCGTCTTACTCCTATTACTGCAGATGAAGTTCGTCAAGCTTTCGGTTCGACTAATGTGGAAGTGTTTACGGACAGTCCTGCTCTGCAAGAACGCTTGCGTTCGCTGAATTACGACAATACGGCTCTATTGATGATGTCGTCGGGCACTTTTGATGGAATTGATGTCCGCTCGTTTGCAACAGAACTGCTCAATGCCTGATTAGTCTTATAATATAAATGGTGCAGTAGAATATATACGTATTTTTATAGGCATTTATAATTCAATTTTGATACAATGGATAAACAGACAAAAAGAGATTATCTCTATATGCGTATGGCTCGTACTTGGGCTGAAAATTCATATTGTACTCGTCGTCAAGTGGGTGCATTGCTTGTAAAGGATCAGATGATTATCTCCGATGGTTACAATGGTACACCATCCGGATTCGAGAATCATTGTGAAGACGAGAATAATGTTTCCAAACCTTATGTTCTACATGCTGAAGCCAATGCAATTACTAAAGTTGCGCGTTCGCATAATAGCAGCGAAGGAGCCACTCTTTATGTAACGGCTTCACCTTGTATGGAATGCTCCAAACTGATTATTCAATCGGGTATCCGTCGTGTGGTTTATAGTGAAGAGTATAGAATTATGGATGGTGTTGAACTTTTGCGTCGTGCGGGTATACAGGTTGATCATCTTCCGGATGCTGAATAATCAAGGTTAGATATCCGTATTTTTTTGCCTCATCTATATAGGTTAATTCCTTTATCAAGGTGTAATTCCCTTTTTTGATTTATCCTTCCCTTCACATATCTCGTTTGAATACCTTTTGATCTATGAAAAAAATTCTTTTTCCAGTTATTGTTTTTGTGGTAGCGTTGCTAGGTTTTTTGATTGGCAATGCTTATTCCAATAGAGTTAATGCCCAGCGTTTTGTCATTCGTGACGGACAGTTGTTTGCCGCTCCTTCAAAAGTGGATCAGGTGTTACAACTTCTGGATCAGATTTATGTCGATTCTTTGGATATGGATTCCATAACCGATGAAGCCATGCAGCAGTTTATTTTGCGTCTTGATCCTCATTCAGCTTATATTCCTCGAAAGGATCTTGAAATGGTCAATTCCGAACTTTCTTCTTCATTCTCAGGAATTGGTGTCCAATTTAATATCCAGAACGATACCGTTAATTTCGTAGCCGTTATTTCCGGAGGTCCGTCGGAAGGAGTGGGTATATTGGCCGGAGATAAACTGATATCCGTTGACGATTCCGTTTTTGTAGGCAAGCGTATCAATAACGAGCGGGTTATGAACACCTTGCGTGGCGAAAAAGGTACGAAAGTTCGTTTGGGTATTCGTCGTGCAGGTACAGAGGAAATCCTTTATTTTACTGTTACTCGTGGTGATATTCCTGTTCATTCTGTAGATGCTAAATTCATGATAGGTGATATAGGTTTTGTCCGTGTCAACAAGTTTGGTGACAATACTTACAACGAATTTCTTTCGGCTCTAACTCAACTAAGAGCGCAAGGAGCAAAATCGTATATAGTGGATTTGCGAGAAAATTCGGGAGGCTACATGGAAATGGCCATACGAATGGCTAATGAATTCCTGGAATCCGGTGATGTAATCGTCTATTCCGAAGGAAGAGCTTATGCTCGTAGTACGGCTCGTGCGAATGGAACAGGTCGTTTTCGTCAAGTTCCATTAGTTGTTTTGATTGACGATTTTTCGGCTTCCGCTAGCGAAATTTTTGCAGGAGCAATGCAAGATAACGACCGTGCTCAAATCATAGGCCGTCGTTCGTTCGGTAAAGGATTGGTACAACAACAGATTCCATTTGACGATGGTTCTGCTTTGCGCTTGACAGTTGCTCGTTATTACACTCCATCAGGGCGTTGTATTCAAAAACCATATCAGTTGGGTGAACAGGAAAATTATGAATTGGAACTCCTCCAACGATACGAGCGTGGAGAATTCTTCTCAGGTGATAGTATTCATTATCAGGATACAACGGTATATTATACTAAAGCCGGTCGTATAGTTCATGGTGGAGGTGGTATCATGCCCGATATCTTTGTAGGAAGGGATACTACTCTCAATACTCCTTGGTTCAATAAAGTGGTCAATTATGCCTACACTTATCAGTTCGCTTATCAATATACCGATCGTCATCGCAAAGAATTGCAGCAGTATAAAGACTGGCAATCCTTGGAGAAACATCTCATCCAGGCAAATTGGGTTCCTGAATTCGTCAGTTATGCCGAACAAAAAGGTGTAACTCCAGATCAATCTCAAATAGCCAAATCTCGTCCGTTACTCACTCGTTTGATAAATGCCTATATTGTCCGTAATATATTGGGTGATGAAGGATTTTTCCCTCTTTTTGAACGAGACGATGAGATTACTAAACGTGCGGTGGAATATTTGCAACTTGGTCATTAAATCAATATGACTTTGTGCTCTTTTTTACTTCTAATGGTATCTTCTGCTTTTATGGTGGAAGATACTGTTGTTTCTGCTACACCGAATAGTATAGTAGATTCTATGAAAGATGTTAATTTTGAAGTTGAAGAGAGTAGAAAATCGGAAATCCTCTTTGCCGAAGAATACGAACAATCTCCCACTTTTATCTTTGATGATATAGTGGGGCAACTCATAGAATCTGCTTCTATTTCTGAAAGTGATGCTGAGGATGTATATGAGATGTTGGAACAAATGGCCGCTCAGCCGTTAAATATCAATACTTGTACTTACGACCAATTGTCGCAATTATTGTTCCTCAGCCCATATCAATTGGATCAATTGTTGATTTATCGTGACCGTCATCCTTTGGTATCGTTGAATGAATTGATGTTGGTAGATGGATTTCGTGATTATGAGATACGCAATCTCAGTTTGTTTCTCTATGCAGGTCCATCTATGAAAGAAGAACGGATGACGGCTCATGATGTATTTCGTTATGCAAAACATACCCTGCAGACCAAACTGAATATCGTGAATATGGAGCATTATGAGAGCGATCCCGTAACGGCTCAATTACGATATCAGTTCAATTACGACAATCGAGTACGTTTCGGATTGGATATTCGTAGAAATGCTGGAACAGAAGCGCGAGATATGCGATATGGCGCTTATATTCAATTGGATCAAATCGGAGTACTTCGCACTTTTGTAGCAGGCAATATGCAAGCTTCTTTCGGTCAAGGATTGGTACTCAGCAACGCTTTTCATGCTGGTAAATCAATGTATGTGCTAAATGCAGGTCAGACTGCAGAAGGAATCCGACATTACGGATCATCCGTTAATGGTAATTTGCATGGAGTAGGTGCTACAATCGCAGTACCGATGAATGACAAATATCAAGACTTGCTGCTATCAGCCTTTTATTCTTTGACAAAAGCGAATGATTCAACCCGTAGACATACAATCGGGACTAATATAACGTATCGAAGAAACCGATGGAAAATGGGATTGACAGCTGTATATAATTTGTGGTCGGATTCGTTGCATTATTTCAACGAGCATGCTGCCTACAATCAAAATTATTTCCGTGGAGATCGGCAAGCGGTAATTGGCTTGAATTTTCGTTATAATTGGGGACGATACGATTTATTTGGAGAAATGGCAACAGCGCAAAACCAAAGATGGGGATATGCAGGACAATTGGGATTGCGAATGACTCCGATTAACGATTTGGGATTGATATTGCTATATCGTTATTATTCTCCAACTTTTGACAATACATTGGGTTATGGTTTTTCGGAGAGCAGTCGTATCAATGACGAAAACGGAATCTATTTGGGAATAGAAAGCCGAAATATCAAGCAATGGCGATTGTCTGGATATTTGGATTTCTTTTATTTCTATGGTTATAAATATGGCATTGCTTATGCTCCGTCCTATGGTTACGATTTAATGACGGAAGCGGATTATTCGATTAATGCTTATCATACGATGTTGTGGCGATTCCGTATGCGTGAGAAAGGTAGAAAAAATACTTTTTCGCTACGCTACCAATACGATTATAACCGTTATCAATGGCATTTGCGAACCCAAGCGGAAGGAAATATCGTGAGGGATTCACTTCATCAACTTGGTTATGGCATATCATTATATCAAGATATATCCTATACCTTTCACAAACCGCTGACATTACAATTCCGGATACAAGGTTTTTATGTTCCCGAATGGGATAATCGCATTTATACTTATGAATACGATATACTTCATGCCTATGCCGTAGCAGCAACGTATGGTATTGGCGGAAGGTCATTTCTTAATCTGCGATGGAGAATAATTCATCATATTCCGTCTGCAGAGTGTCCGGATCCTATATTGAGGGATTTGTCGCTATATTGTCGCCTTTCTACTTCTGTTTTTACTCGGAATTGGGCGAATATTCATCGTGACGGTGTTATTTCAGATACAGATCTGCATATCTTGCTCCGCGCTGTATTCTAAGTAATCAGAGTTGAGAAAGGAGTTTGAAAGATGAAGTGAACATATGCTTATCTTGACAATTATACCTCTCCTACGATTTCGGCAGCACGAGCAAGAGCGCCATTTATATGGTCTCTAATATTTTCTTTTCCAATCATCTCTACCAGCCCTGTTTTGTCAAGTGTTTCGTATACATGTTTATTGACACCGGAAAGAACCAATTGAATTCCGCAATTCTTTGATCGCAAATAAAGTTGTTCGAGATTGTGAATTCCGGTAGAATCAATAAATGCAACTTTTCGCATACGAATGATACGAACTTTCTGGTCATTCCTGCCGATACTGCGAGATATTTCATCAAACTTGTTGGCAATACCGAAGAAATAGGGTCCGTCGATTTCATATACTTGTGTATGTGCAGGAATATGAAGTTTTTCAAGGTCTCGTCCATGCAATCGCAAATCGTTGTTTTGAGTGGGATCCAATTCATCGGAGAAGGAGCGAATAACTGTACTTTCGTTGGTTCTTTTCAGGAATAACGCTATGGCTAGAAGAAGTCCCACTTCAATGGCGATAGTAAGATTGAAGATAACGGTAAGGATAAATGTAACAATCATGACAAGGAAGTCGGACTTCGGATTTTTGCTCAACCATAAAAATGTTCTCCATCCTGACATATTGTAAGAAACCATAATCAATACTCCGGCCAAACAAGCCATAGGAATCATTCCTACCAATTTCCCCAGGAAGAGCAGTACCAACAACAAGATACCGGCATGAATAAGTCCTGCGACGGGAGTTTTACCACCGTTATTGATATTGGTCATCGTTCTCGCGATAGCACCTGTACAAGGGATTCCTCCAAAGAAAGGTACTACTAGGTTAGCGGCTCCTTGTGCGATGAGTTCGGTATTGGAATTGTGTTCATCTCCAATAATACCATCTGCCACCATAGCGGATAACAAAGATTCAATGGCGCCTAACATGGCAATCGTAAAGGCTGATGGGAAAAGCGTCTGCACGACGGATATCAAGGTTTGGTCGTCTTGCAAAACAATCTCGGGCAGATGAGGAGTAGGAATACCTTGTGGCAATTCATATAAATCAGCGATAGTGGTGATAGAATCCACACCTCCGAATCTCCTGATTACCCATACAATAGCAGTCATAACGATAATAGCGACGAGTGAGCCCGGAATACGCTTGGATATTTTGGGGATAAAGCATATGATAAGCACCGACAGAATACCCACAGCGAAAGTCCACCAATTGACATCCCGCCAATGTTGAGCATAGCATTCCCATTTGTGAATAAAATCAGCTGGTACATCGCTGATACCCAATCCGAACAAATCGTTCATTTGTGTGGAAAAAATAGTGACTGCAATACCGGCTGTGAATCCGATAATAACAGGATAGGGCACAAACTTTATGACATTTCCCAACTTAAATACTCCCATAAGGATAAGCAAGATACCGGCCATAATCGTTGCTATGGTCAGTCCTGAAATGCCGAATTCTTGAATGATACCGTAAATAATAACGATAAAAGCGCCGGTAGGTCCTCCGATTTGAACTTTCGACCCACCGAGCAATGAAATGAGAAAACCTCCGATAATGGCAGTAATCAATCCTTCTGTTGGTCCTACACCGGATGAAATACCGAACGCAATGGCCAATGGAATAGCTACAATACCTACAATAATACCCGATAAAATATCCTGCCCGAATTTATGACGATTATAGTCGCGGAGTGTGTTGAGCAATTTGGGTACAAATACCCCTTTGAAAGAAATATTCATAATATTACAAAATAACAATACAAAAAGCGTATTCCTCATAGGGGGAATATGCTTTATGGAAATCGGGTGCAAAGGTACAAAAAAAACGGGATATGACCAAATTAGTGCAAGTTAATATTCAAAAAATCATCAAATGAACTTAATCTTTGCTTTTTACCCTATTCATATTCTATACGGACCCTATACGGATTCTATACGAAAACGATGAGAATCTCATCTTCCTATCCTTCGGAGAAAGTTGCCTCATCCTTCGGTTGTTAAGAAAAATATTTGGCAATTTTCATTAAGAATAAATATAGGAAGTGGAAAGGTTGTTTTTTTTCAAAGTTTCATCCTGATTCGGTATGCTTGTTCAACCTTTTGTTCCAGGTCGAGAATGATAGGTGTCAAACGTTTTTTGTCGGCATCTGAACCTAAACCGTATTGAATCCGGAGTTGTTCCAATAAGAGTTCCGGTGTCAGTTGTTCATTATTCTCTTGTGGCTGTTGGTTTTGAATTTGTTCCTTCACCTCTTCCGCGGGAAGGTTTTCTTCAGTTTCCCATAAGCAAAAGTTCTTCAGTTTTGCATAGTCTACCAATTCTTGTTCTGAAAGGTCGCGGACATATTGTTTTTGTTCATCCCAACGGAAACGATAGATGCGCGCAAATCCTTCCGGTGAAAATCTATCCGTAGCCCATAAACCATATCCTTCAGCTTCGTTGACAGCAAACAGGTAATCGTTGGCAGCGGAATTGAAGGGGAAACCGATATTTTCTGGTTTGGTGAACGAGTAGGAGGAGGAATTGAAGCGTGTGACATATATATCCCAACCGCCAAAACCTAAAGTGTCTTGTGCGGCATAGTAGAGCGTAACGCCGTCAGCCAAGAGAAAAGGATAATTGACATGGTTAGTGAAATGTACCGTGGCTGGCAAAGTATCCCACTCAGTCCAACTGTCCAATAGGCGTTCACGAGTAACGAAATAGGATGATGAACTGTCTGATATCGTAAGCAGTTCTCTATCTTCCCGCAGGCTGGTAAATGAGGTATTTCCGTGGTTATCTTCATCAAATTGGGTGATTCCAAACTCGTCAAAGGCAAACAACAATGAATCGACAGGGACATCCTTATAACTGCTGATGCAAATTTGTTGGACATGCTTTAGGTAGCGGCGTAACAATTCTGCTTGTTCCAGCTGCTTTTGTATAAGTGGCTCTCGCTCGTTGGGGGCTTTGACCGAGGACAGGTAGAGTTGATAATATTCCATCGCTTTGTCAAATTCCCATTGACGCATGTACAGTTCTCCAAGATAGTAGTAGGCCAAGGTGTATTTGCCTCCCGCTTTCAGAAAATATTCAATAGAAGTGCTATCATGCCCCAATTCGTACTCGCATCGGGCAAAGCGATATAAATAAAGTGTGTTGGATGGAGCCCGCTGTAGCAAACGTCCGTAGATTTCTCGGGACGAACTATATTGACCGGCATTGAAAAGGCGGTCAGCCTCATCGGCCGATTGGGCAAGAAGTTGTAAGGCCGAAAATAGCAATATGATTATCTGTAATGATTTTCGCATATAAGTCATGAAATTATACTGCAAAAGTACTATAAATATTCGGAATACGCAAATATTTGGGCTTAAAAAAGTATGAATAGTTTGCATATTTGAAAAAAAAGTAGTAATTTTGCGGCATAAATAACTCCTCTTTTGCCATGAAAAAACGAATTCTTTATTTGATGACACTTTTGCTAACCCTTTCTATGCTTCTTGTCTCATGCGGTTGGCATCAAAATCAGGATGCACGACAGGTAGCTAAAGCTATTTTAGCGGAAAGCGGTGAAGCCGATATAATCGTTTATGGACAAATTTGCACGATGGACACCTTGTGTCCTACAGCAGAAGCGATGACTGTCAAAAACGGATTGATACAATATGTGGGTAGTGCGCAGGTAGCCAAAAAATTACGAGGAAAACATACTCAAATTGCCGATTACGGCACCAATTATGTATATCCTGGTATTTGCGAATCGCATGCGCATGGAGCTTTGGCAGCATCTCGGCTCTATCTTGAGGCTGATTTGGTAGACAAAGCGAAAAAGATGACCGACTATGCCCAACTGATGAAAGAATATATGGAAAATCATCCGGGGATGACTCTTTATCGTGGTTCCGGATGGGATGTGCTGGATACGCTTCCGGACGCTCGAATGCTGGATGCGGTATGTCCCGATGTCCCGATGGTGCTTCAATCCAGCGACGGACATTCCATGTGGCTCAATACGGCTGCCCTCAATGCTTATGGTTTTACGCCCGAATATGCCAAAGAGGCTGGTTATGATCTTGTTCGGGTCCGTGAAGACGGAACGCCTACGGGATATATATCTGAAACACCCGTTTCCAAATTGGTGAAATATATCGCACCTTCTAAGGATGACTATAAAAAAGGTTTGCTGATGTGGCAGGATTATGCATTTACACAAGGTATAACTGCTACAACCGAAGCCTTCCTCAATATTGGAGGTGATGCCGTAATAGATGCCTATCGCGAACTGGTGGACGAAGGACTATGGCATTTGCGTACATTTGCCGTATATTGTGTGGATGAAAATGCGGAAGACCCTCAAGCCGAATTGGACAAAATAGTAAAATTGAGCAGAGAGGCTGATAGCGAGTATTTCAAAATCAGCGGTTTGAAAGTGTTTATGGATGGAGTGGTGGAAGCACATACCGGATGGCTGCTCCAACCTTATGCGGACGATTCCACTTATTATGGCCTCAAACGGCGTACCGATGTGGAACAACTCAGTCAGATGATTCAGTACATCAATGAAAATGGTCTTAGTGTGCATTTTCATACAATAGGTGACGGAGCGGTACATACAGCTATTGAAGCGGTTGCTTTGGCAGAAGACAGAATCGGGAAGAGAGATTGCAGAAATATTTTCAGTCATTTGCAGGTGGTTGATTCGGCTGATATAGTCAAAATGGGCGAATATCAGGTGATTGCTGCGGTGGCTCCTTTGTGGATGCCTACGGTTCAACCATTTTATGACCGGGATGTATCTTATATAGGTACCGATCGTGCTTGGAACGATTATCCTGTCCGTTCTTTCCTGAATGCCGGTTGCGTGATTACTTTCCATACCGACTATCCCGTTTCCAGCGAAATGAGCATACCGAGAAGCATCTATTGTGCTGTTCGACGCAGTATGCATGCGCCTGGTGCCGAAATGGCCAAAAATCCCAAAGAATGTATCAATCCCCAACAAGCTATGAAGGCCATGACTGTAAATGTGGCTTACCAATGGCGACAAGAGGATCATCTGGGTTCGCTTACCCCCGGAAAAGCTGCTAATTACGTGGTATACGATACCGATCTGGTGAATGATGATATGGAGTGTGTTTATAACGCTCGTTTGCTTTGTACTGCGGTTGACGGAATTGAATACTACAATGTGAACCGAATTGAAGAAGGAGATTTAGAATGAAATCTATACAAATCATTTCTCCATCCGGAGCCGTTGAGAACGATTATATTGATCGTGCTGCTTTTCGTTTGAAATCTTGGGGATATCGTGTTTCGGTCGGGAGGAACGCCTATGGCAGATTCGGACGTTTTGCCGGGTCTGATCAAGAAAGGATAGATGATTTGATTGCTGCTTTGACAAATCCTGATGTAGATATTGTTTTGTGTGCTCGTGGCGGATATGGCTTGCAACGGATTATCGATAAACTTCCGGATATAAGGCATAAGCAACACAAACCGACGTTAATTGGTTTTTCCGATATTACCGAATTGCATCAATGGTGTTGTCTTCAAGGTGTGCCGTCTATTCACGGCTTGATGTGCAAGCATCTCGCAGAACTTCCCGATGAAAGTGAGGCTTTGCTAATGTGGCGTCAGGCACTCAACGGACAGTCGCTCCGTTATCAGATTCCTTCACACCCGCTGGATAGGAAAGGGCAATCGGATGGGGTTTTGATAGGCGGTAATCTTAGCGTTTTGTATGGCTTGCAGGCAACTCGTTTTGGATTGTTGCCCGTGATACGAAAATTTCATCGCCAGGGTCAGAATGTCATCTTGATGATTGAAGATTTATGCGAACGTCACTATCATATTGATCGTATGATGCAAAATCTGCGCCTTAGTGGGGTGATGAGCGAAATCAACGGACTGATTGTTGGTCAGTTTAGTGATATTGATGTTGATGAAGGCATGCTTTGTTCTGTGGAAGAAACTATTCTTCAAGCTGCTGAAAAAACAAATTATCCTATTATGATGAATTTCCCTGTCGGTCATGTTGACGACAATCGTCCTTTGTGGTTAGGCCGTTTTAGTAGTTTGCAGGTTGGAAGTGACAATGTTTTAATCAATTGATCACTTTTCCGGGAGAATCGGTTTGTTGGATGTGAATTTGAAGGTTCATCAAAGTAATATTATTGCCATATTTTTTTTTGAGGAAAAGGGAAAAACATATACATTTTTTTGCCCTGTCTTTGTCGAGACCTAAACGTAACATAAACGTAACATAAACCTAACGTCACCGATACATAAAGAACCTCCGTCTGGCAGGCTTTCGCTCTGCTCTCGTGCGATATACGATGCTCGTTATATCCAATATAGCTCTAATCATTTTTTACTGCTAACTTGTATATAATTCCCATTTTTTTAACAAAAAACTTGCATAATCCAAATTATTTTTGTACTTTTGCGGTCTCAAAATTGCTCAATACGGCCGATGTTAACGCAAAATCGCCATTAAAACAGGAATATCAATTAAAATTATATAGTTATGTGCATAGACAATTATCAATTTGCCGGTAAAAAGGCAATCGTTCGTGTAGACTTCAATGTGCCCTTGAACGAGCAAGGACAGATTACTGATGACACCCGTATTCGTGGTGCATTGCCTACTCTTAAGAAAATCCTGAACGATGGAGGTAGCCTGATAATAATGAGCCATATGGGGAAACCCAAAGGAAAAGTGTCTAAAAAATACAGTTTGAGCCAGATCGTGGATGCCGTTAGTATGGCATTAGGCGTAAAGGTGCAATTTGCTGACGACTGTGCAAAGGCAAAAGCACAAGCTGATGCTCTTCGTCCCGGAGAAGCCCTGATGCTTGAAAATCTTCGTTTTTATCCCGAGGAAGAGGGAAAACCCGTAGATATCGAAAAAGAAGATCCCCGATATGACGAGGCAAAGAAAGAAATGAAAGCCCGTCAAAAAGAATTCGCCAAGACTTTGGCTTCTTATGCTGACTGTTATGTAAATGATGCTTTTGGTACCGCACACCGCAAACATGCATCAACGGCAGTAATCGCCGACTATTTTGATGATAACAACAAAATGCTCGGTTATCTCATGGAAAAAGAAGTTCAGGCTGTTGACAATGTTTTGAAAAATATTCGTCGTCCCTTCACAGCTGTTATGGGTGGAAGCAAGGTTTCTACTAAAATCGGAATCATCCTGAATTTGATGGATAAAGTGGACAACCTGGTTCTTTGTGGTGGTATGACATATACGTTCATGAAGGCGCAAGGTGGCAAAATTGGTGCTTCGCTTTGTGAAGATGACAAATTGGATATGGCTTTGGATATTCTTGCTCAGGCTAAAGCTAAGGGTGTAAATCTGGTTTTAGGAATGGATAGTATTGTAGCTGATAAGTTCCAAAATGATGCCAATACCAAAATTTGCGCTTCAGATGCCATTGAAGATGGTTGGATGGGAATGGATGCCGGACCTCAAAGTCGCCAAGATTTCGCCAAAGCCATAGAAGGTGCTAAAACTATTCTATGGAATGGTCCTGCCGGTGTATTTGAAATGCCTAACTTTGCTGCTGGAAGTCGTGCTATTGCTGAGGCAATTGCCGACGCTACCAAAGCGGGTGCATATAGTTTGATTGGCGGTGGCGATAGCGTTGCATGTATCAATCAGTTCGGACTCGCTGAACAGGTAAGCTATATTTCTACCGGTGGTGGAGCTTTGCTCGAGGCTATCGAAGGTAAAGTCCTTCCCGGTGTAGCTGCTATCAAAGGAGAATAATATTGCAAAAAAGTAACAATATGGATATAGTAGGAAAAATTATTCAAGTACTTCCGTTACAGGAAGGTACCAGCAGCAAAACTGGAAACGGCTGGAAAGTGCAATCTTATGTTTTGGAAACTCAGGAACAATATCCCAGAAAAGTTTGTTTTGAGGTATTTGGAGAGGAACGAATCAAAAATAATCCTTGCAATGTGGATGATCTGGTGACCGTATCGTTTGATCTGGAGAGTCGTGAGTTTAACGGAAGATGGTATACTTCTGTTCGTGCATGGCGTATACAACAAGGGGTGCAGGAGGTAGCTCAAACTCCTCAAGTGCCTGTTCCTACAGTGGCTCAAACCACTCAACAACCGGCCAATTATGCGCAATTTGATGCTCAAGCCGGTTCTGCTGCTGAAGGAGAGCAACTTCCGTTCTAATGTTTTGAACATAAGAATATAGAACCAAAATCTATGCGTAATCGTATCCGATGGATTATACCACTTATCATCCTGACGGTTGGTGCAATAATTTGCATTATCCGTTGGGATGTTTGGTTTACTAATCCTCAAGAACCTCAATGGGAGGGAGATGAGTTAGAGTTTGGTTTCTATACTTTTGGGCAAAATGATGTGCCGAATTGGACTTTTAACGGTTTGTATTGGCAGGATATAAAAGATCCGGACACGCTTTGTATAGTTGTGCTGGGAGATGTGCATAATCAATTGGTTGATTCTCAATGGAAGGCAATCTACCAACGGCATCCTTCTATTGATTGCTATGCGCAAGCAGGTGATTTTATGGAGCGTTGCTATAACTATTATATTCAGGAGTTGTATCACCAATTGTCCGGAACTGGATTTGACAGTATTCCTATTTTGGCCGTTCCCGGTAATCATGAATATCGTAAAGGTATTATTCGACGTCTGCCCGATAGATGGCTGCAAATGTTTCCAAATCCTCAAAATGGACCATCCGGAATGAAGGGTAGTACGTATTATGTGGATATGAACGGTTTGCGGTTAATCTTGATTGATACTAATCCCTTGCAACGGTTAAGCGACTATACGCGACTTAATACATGGGTGAACCAGGTAATAAATGACGGAAAGGAAAGCGGCCGTTATGTAATGGCTATTATGCATCATCCGGT
This sequence comes from Paludibacteraceae bacterium, assembly GCA_024399655.1. Lineage (GTDB taxonomy): Bacteria > Bacteroidota > Bacteroidia > Bacteroidales > Paludibacteraceae > Colicola. The sequence goes on from JAKSNP010000002.1 coordinate 170,021, forward strand.
ACATTCTGTGGCAAAAGGACGTAGTAATCCGTTGATAGCATTAACGCTGATAAGGGCATTAAAAAAGGCTGATGTGGTTTTTACAGGTCATGATCACAATTATAATCGTCGCTTGCCATTTATTGGCACTACTGCTACAGCTCGTTCACATCGAATTAATAACAAGAATTCAGCAGATATAGTTCATACCGGTGATCAATTGTACGAATGGGTCACTATATACGGCTCAACGATGATGATTGAAACAAGAATGGTGGATACTGGTGAAGTGATTGATGTGATAGAATGGCCTGTTAAAGAGTAGTAGAATATAAGAAAGTATCAATATTCATTCTTTTCTGGTGTTATCAAAAAAACTGTCCTTGAGCAATTGGCTTAGGGACAGTTTTTATAAGAATTGCAATTGATAATAAATGGTGCAACTTAATTATGAGAAAACGGTTCGTATGATATCCATAGATTTGAGATGACGCAATTCTTCGATTGTAGCGCCACCATAGCCTAACAGTTCGGAAAAACGAATCATAAATTCGTTTGGTAATGTTTCAATCTGCTCTGATGTATCCAATCGAATAATAAAGTCACGAAGATAATCGTATAAAGCTAAGTCAGCTAAAGGAAGACGTAATGTATGTATCAACGCTTCTGCTATGAACATAGCGATACATTGCCTGCGAACATCAGATGGTAATTGATGGGGAATATAATTCAAAGCAACTGTTTGTAGAGTGCCGATCTCACGATTGGGTAATTGCTTTGTGGTAATTTCAACTATATTGAGTAAAGCAAGTGTAGATTTCCACTTGTGTCCGTAAACCACATACTGCATACGTCCGTTTTCACGAGTATATAGACTGACCACCGATGAATTATCAGAATGTTGGGTCATTCCAAGCACAATGGCTTCAGTAGTGTGTATCATAGTTTGATAAATTTGGTCCGATAGGCAAAAATTAGGGGCCACCTAATTAGGCAGCCCCTATATCATTTGAAGGTGATTTGCATTTAAGCAAGTTTATTCACGTAAATAGCCAAGCCTGATTTGAGGTTAGCAGCTTTGTTACGATGAATAATATTACGCTTTGCCAATTTGTCAAGCAAGGAATTAACCTTCGGAAGCATAGCTACTGCAGCTGCTTTATCAGTAGTGGCACGAAGGTCACGAACTGCATTGCGAGTGGTTTTTGCGTAATAATGATTGTGAGCCTTGCGGGTAGCCGTTTGGCGGATACGTTTCAAAGATGATTTGTGGTTTGCCATCTCAATAAAAAATTTGATAGTTCCGATTGTGGAATTTTGTATGTTCCAACAACCAATAATTGTTTACCTTTGAGGAAGGTCGGTGTAGCCAATAGCAGAGTCGAACTGCTCTTTAGAGAATGAAAATCTCTCGTCCTAGCCGATAGACGAATTGGCCAAAATTTTACTCATTCACAGGCGTTCCGGTGAAAAAGCGTGCAAAAGTACTGCTTTTTTTTGATATGACCAAATATTTTCGTAAAAAAGTGCATTTTTTTTTGCCATTTCAAGATTTTTATGTATCTTTGCATACTTTTTTGAAGAAATGAAGCGAATATTCCTTATTATATTATCTATCGTGTGCGTGTATGCATATGTGTATGCGCAAAGTGGTTCAAAACAAAGTCAGCCTGATTTGCAGCAGGCTGGGGGGGATATTTTCGATTTAACGAAAGAGCAGCCTGAAGAACCATATCAATTTAAGGTGGACTATCGGTTAGAAGTCGGTTATGTTCAATGGCAGCATCGTTCTGTAAATGAGACTTTTCCAATGGGTTACTTATATGGAGGTCGTATAGGTGTTACTTTTGATTTTACGCTTCCGAAACATTTCATGTTGCAGACTGGCGTCTTGTATACTTTGAGTTATGGTACTCGAGAACAACATTGGGGGCAAATGGGGGCTGAAGATATGTATGGACGTGAAAATTATATTAAGCATCGTCTCTTGGAAAATCAATTGACTATACCGGTTAGAGCATATTATCATATTCCGTTGGTAAAAGACTTCGGACTTTTCTTTTATGCTGGACCACAATTCCAGGTAGGCCTTGCTTTAAATGATTTATTGAACAATAAATTGACTCCAATGACAGAGCAATGGCTGATAGATAATGGATATAATGTAGAAAAATACGATAGATATAAAGCAGATGAAATCCAACGCTGCAATATCCAAATGGGATTAGGTGGCGGTTTCGAATGGAAAAGATGCCGTATCCAAGCCGGCTATGACTTTGGACTGAACAATTTGGTTAAACGCAAAATATGTGCTGATCAACAAATGTGGGAGTGGGGATATTATGTCAGTTTCTCCTATCTTCTTAAGTGATTAGTATCTAGTAATATACTTTCTCGTTCAGGGGTGCTCCTAATAGGGGCTGAGATTATACCCTTTGAACCTGAACAGGTAATGCTGTTAAGGGAATATGAAAAAAATCAGTTGCTTATTTGTGGCGTTATGCGCCGTAGTTTGTGTTTCTGCTCAATGGAGTGGCGATACTTTGACTATATCCCGTTCTTTGGATGATATTGTGGTAAATGCTCCGGTAAAACAAAAAACGGACAATCGTACATCGGTCGATGAAGAAGATTTGAAGAAAAGAAATACGGGGCAGAATTTGCCTTTTCTATTAGAACAAACTCCCGCATTAATAGTTACCTCTGATGATGGATTAGGAATAGGTTATTCATATTTTCGGTTGAGAGGAACTGACCACACTAGAATTAACGTTACGGTTAATGATGTTCCGCTTAACGAAGCTGAAAGTCAAACGGTGTTTTGGGTGAATGTTTCAGATATTGCGGAGTCTTCTACAAAAGTGGATATACAACGTGGCGTGGGAAGTAGCGTGAATGGTTGTGCAGGTTTTGGTGGAAGTGTGAATATAGAAACATTGTCTTCGTCAGTTAATACGGATTCAGCGCATTTATATGGAGAAATCGGTATCAATGTGGCTATGTATTCCACATTCCGCGAATATTTAAAATTGAATGCCTTTGTAGGAAACTGGCATTTATGCGGCAGATTCAGTAAACTCAATTCTCATGGATATTTGGAACGTGCTGCAAGTGATATGTTGTCATATCAGATGGAAATTGGATGGCAACATCGCAAACAAGGACATTACACCCAGGGTACTGAACTTCGACTGTTGGCTTTTGGAGGACGAGAACAAACTTATATGGCATGGTATGGAATCAGCGAAGAACAAATGGCAGTTAATAGACGTTTTAATCCTGCTGGTATGTATATAAGTGAATCAGGTGATACTACCTATTTTCCCAATCAAACAGATAATTATCAACAACATCATTTGCAACTGCATATTAACCACCGATTTACTCCGCATTGGACAATTCGTGCAACTGCACATTATACCTATGGAGAGGGAAAATATCTTTTGGCAGATGAGGCAATCGTAAAATTGAATGATATGCAATTACCACAGTGGACAGGAATTGTGAGTAAAGGCATGTATAATCATTATTACGGTGGTTTGTTGGCTGCCAAATATATCAGCGAAGCAGTTGATGTGGAAACAGGTGGTGCGATAAATGATTATCTTGGTTTTCACCCCGGATTATTGGATGCGGATACATTATATTTGGGAAAGGGAAGAAAAACGGAAGGAAATCTTTATGTCAAGGCTAATTGGCATATTTTGCATCAAGGTCCCCAAGAACTAAGTCTATATGGAGATGTGCAATATAGAATGATAAATTATAGAATCTGGGGGGATAATGATGAATCGTACGAATCAATCGATATTCATAGGATATGGCATTTTGTAAACCCTAAAGCTGGACTTACCTATTTGAATCATGGACATCGATTATATGGCCAGTTCGCAATGGCCAATCGTGAACCTGCTCGCACCAACTTTACGGCACGAACTATGGAAGACCCTATGCCTAAAGCCGAAAGGCTATTTGATTATGAACTGGGATATAATTATTCACATCATAATATGAATCAATTACATTCTATTCAAGATTGGCAATTAGGATTGAATCTTTATTTCATGGATTATGATGACCAATTGGTCTTGACGGGGCGTATGAATAGTGTTGGTGCTTATGTTACGCAAAATGTGGATCGTAGTTATAGATTAGGAGCTGAACTACAATGGACTATAAATTGGACAAAATGGTTCAAATGGAGCGGTAACTTAACAGCATCGCTCAATAAATGGCAAAATGACAATGAAGAATGGCTTGCGATTTCGTTTTCACCAGCTTGGGTTTTGCATAATACCTTTGATTTTCATATTTCCGGATTCTGGACTATGATTCAAACTCAATTGGTGAGTAAACAATATCTAGATAATATGCAGAACGAAAAAGCTTGTCTCAAGCCATATACTGTTACCAATTTATCTTTGGGATATCAATGGCCCAATGTTCACATATCTGCGCATGTGAATAACGTATTCAATAGCCGCTATGTAAGTAATGGTGGTACATATAACGGCTATAATTGGTATTATCCACAGGCTACAATCAACGTCGGTGGCGGCGTTGTCGTAAAATGGTAATCGTAAGAATAGAAATTATTACAATAAGTGGGGCAATCATGGTGAGCAAGTCACCTAAGCGGAAGAAAGTACGATGTCCCCATTTGATCCATCCACAATTTACTAGAAGATAATAATAGAAAATAACAATGCCAACTCCCAATAAACCGGCAAATAGGGTACGTAAATCCAAAGATTGTCGGTGGATGAGAACAATATAGACCAATGGCATCAAGAATAGTATGGATGGAAGCCAAAAGGAAGCGACTCCTATGAGAAAACCGCATATAAATGCAGGCTCCGGAGCCGTTTCCTGATGTTTTTCCACTTTCATCAGTTGCCTGTAGCCCACCCCAATAAGGAGGGCTATAGGCAGACCATATAAAAAATGATTTAGCATTAACTGATGAAATGTTATTATCGTCTATATAGATAATGTACTTTATTCAATAAAACCTTTTCGACGAAGCAGATATTGTGGATCTGCTTCTTTGCCGCGGAATTCACGATAAAGCTCAGCAGCGTCACGAGTGCCGCCTTGTTCAAGAAGATGACGGAACTTTTTGGCAATTTCGGGATTTAAAATATCACCGGTTTCCTGGAATGCTGCAAATGCATCTGCATCAAGTACAGCTGCCCAAGTATAGCTATAATAGCCGGCTTCGTACCCGGTAGTGAAAATATGGTTGTAGAAAGTAGAACGATAGCGGGTAATTATTTCCGGAATCATTTGCATTTTTGCCATAGAGGCGGCCTCAAATGCATTTACATCCAAACTATCAACAGATGTCAGTTCGTGGTAATCCATATCAAGAATTGAAGCGCTAAGCAGTTCGGTTTCTACAAAACCTTGATTGAATTTCTTTGCATTGTTGATTTTTTCAATCAATGAATCGGGCATCACCTCGCCTGTTTGATAGTGGAAAGCGTAGGTTTTGAGAATTTCGGGTTCGTAGCAGTAGTTTTCCATAAATTGGCTGGGAAGTTCTACGAAATCTCGTGGGGTATTCGTGCCGCTGAGGCTCTTATAATGAGCTTTGCTAAGAAGTCCGTGTAATGCATGCCCAAATTCGTGGAAAAGAGTTTCCAAATCATCCATTGAGAGAAGCGAAGGATTGCCTTGGGTGGGTTTGTTGAAATTACCTACGTTTACAATTACAGGGCGGTGATCAACTCCATTGGCATCAACATATTGGTTGCATACATTATTCATCCAAGCTCCGGGGCGTTTGCCTGCACGGGGGAAGTAGTCGGTATAAAGAATACCGATAAGTTCGCCTTTGTCATCTGTTACGCGGAATACTTCAACATCCTCGTTATATACGGGCATATCGGTCATTTTCTCAAAATTGAGGCCATAAAGATTATGTGCCAACAGGAAGGCGCCTTTACGTACATTGTTAAGTTCAAAATAGGGCTTAATGGCTTCTTCATCAAGAGAATATTTTTGTTGACGTAGTTTTTCGGTATAATACCACCAATCCCAAGGCATCAATTTTTCGCCGGGAAGGTCTTGATTCATCAATTCTTGTAAAGCGGCAGCTTCACGCTTAGCTGCTTCCAGACTAGGACCCCAAACGCTTTGGAGGAATTCGTCAACGGTTGCTGCATTATGAGCCATACAATCTTGCAGAATGTAGTCGGCTGCATTGTCAAAACCGAATAGTTTAGCCTTCTCGATACGAAGAGCCATTGTCCGTTTGATGATTTCCTTATTATCATTAGCGTTATCGTGGTTAGCGCGAGTAGTGTAATCCATCAGAAGTTGTTGACGGAGTTCACGATTTTCACAATATTGAAGTACAGGAGTGAAACTTGTACGCTTAGGAGTGAAAAGCCAAGCGTCAGGACGACCTGCTGCAATAGCTTCTTCTTTTGCAGCTGCTTTGGCGCTTTCGGGCAGACCTTTAAGTTGTTCCTCATCAGTAATAAAGCGTTGTACATCAGCGCAGTTGGTTTCAGCAACTACATTTTGACCGAATTTGAGGCTGAGCATAGCAAGTTCTTGGTTGATTTGCATCAGACGAGCTTTCTGCTCTGGGTTCAAATTAGCTCCATTTTGAGCGAATTGCTTGTATGTTTCGGTCACGAGACGCATTTGTTCTGCATCCAAGTTAAGCGATTCGCGTTCATCATACACTTTCTTTACTCGAGCGAAAAGAGCTTCATTCAGAATGATTTGGTCACTCCATTCTGATACTAAAGGCTGAATTTGTTCTGCCAAGGCATCCATCTCAGCGTTTCCGTCTGCTTCAAGGATATTAAAGAAAATACCGCTGATGCTGTCTAACATTAATCCGCTACGATCCAATGCAACAATTGTGTTCTCGAAAGTAGCTTCTTCGGGGTTGTTGACAATGGCCTCAATTTCAGCCTTGTGTTGAGCAATTGCCTCTTGGAATGTAGGCAGATAACTCGACAATTCAATGTTTGCAAATGCTGGCACACTATAAGTGGTCGGCATTGTTTCTTGTTTCTTGTGGCAAGCAATTAACGACATAGCTGCAAGAGAAAGAATTAAAAGTTTTTTCATAATGAAACAATTAATAATTGGTTGTTTGATATATTAAGCAATTGATATTAATTTTCGTCTGACTGTATTTTCACATTCTTCTGCATGGATTCACGGATGCGGGTGCGTAACTCGGCAGCTTGAGTATCTACTTTTCCATGGAAGAGTGGTTTGAAATCTTTGGCATAAACACATGGAGCGAGTTTGATATCCAAGTCATCGAATGTTCCGCTCACATCAACACCAAGGTATATGGGCGAGAGCAGGTTTACATGATAGTCAAACGACATATCCAAATTGTGTCGTCCGCCTAATGCAGCGGTATAGTTGTCTATGCTGACGGTAAAAGGATAGACATCTATTTCATCTTTATACAAAGTGATTTCTGCTGATAAACTATCCACTTTGTTTTCAGTCTTTTTCTTGAAACTGAGTAATTTGGATATTTTGGTAAATGTTTCGTTGTCAAGCACTACTAAGTCTTTTCCGAAAATAGAACAAGCGCCTCGTAAGGTTGATGTTTTAGGAGTATAGTCGGATTTTAGATATGTTTCAGCGGCTAAATGGAATTCTGCTTTTCCACGGAAAGTGCTGAGCATGGGTATTAAAGTATCAAGTTGAGGTATCATTTTAATAAGTTCCTCAATCTTGACATCAAGCATGTGATAATCGAAACCTACATATAAATGATTGCGACGTGGAGTACGATACATCGCGGTCAATTGAAGTTTGGCTGCATTGCACACAAAACCTACTTCCTCCAAAACGAGTGTGCCGTCTTTCACGTAAATACGACCGCCAAGATTTCGAGCCGTTTGATTGAATACCTCTGCTTCTTTGATATGAGTATTCAATGTCAAATCAAGTGAAGTAGGTACTAAGAAAGGTTCTTTATCATTTTTTTCTTCTTGTACGGGTGCGGATTCTTCAACATCTATAGTTTCATCGGTTTCTTCGCTACCTTTGTCGGCAGAGAATAGTTCCATCAGTTCATTTACATCAGTATGATTGGAGGTGAAAGCCAGTTTTCCTTGCAAATTTCCTTTCTTTTGCATCCAGCGACTCATGTTGGATATATCACCAGTAAGTGAGAAATCAGAATTTCCAAGACTAATCTTTGATTTGGAAATTTCAAAGAGTTTGTTGGAATATGATACCACTATTTGTGGAATATCCACTTCTTTAGGGAAGGATGCAAGTTTTATCTTTCCGTCCGACAAGTCAATTTTTGCTGTCGGATTCAATTTGAGCAGGATGTTTTCTCCATTGTTGCGGACATGAGTAGCTGCGGACAATGCAATTTTTCCGGTTTCAGCATCCAGATTATAACCCATATTGCCTTTCAAGTGAGCAGCTGATATCGTTGTATTAAAGTTAGGTAATAGAGTTGTATCCTTGCGGTTGTATTCAACAAATGCGGTGATATCAGGTTTATCCAAAATAGCATGGATAGTATCTATATCCACTTTCAACTCTTTTTCGCCCTGGAAGCCGAGTGTAGCATATATCATTCGGTCATCGTGTATCAAATCGCCGGTTTCGATTTGGATTTTGGTTGCTTGGGTCTTGGCTTTCAAAGTGTTGATCATCTCAAAATTGACCCCTTGTATTTCAATATCGGTTTGAAGCCATTCCACTTTTTTGCGAGAAGGAGTAGCATTAGGGATACGAAAAGTCAAATGCGTATTGTTCGGCAATTTTGCTATCATACTATCCATGCTATAATCAATATCTTTCAGCATGAGATCTCCCGATATGACACCTTTTTCCAAATGAACAGAAGTTAGGTCATTCAAGCGGATGCACGCTTGGGCAGTACCTTTGGCATGACCGGTTACATCCATGTTTTTGGGAAGAAAATATTTGAAATCAGGAATATTGGCATCTAGATTCAACGCTAGATTGAAAAGCATGTTGTCAAGTAGTTCATCAATATTTCCTTTGGCGCTTACGCGTGAATTGAGCGTTTTGGCATCCAAATTATTAATTATTACTCGTGATGCAGGTTTATTGTTAAGATCCAAATGCGCTTGCAAGTCGGCATGCATGTTTTTGATGGTATAAGGTAGCGGCTTGTATTTGCCTTCTGCGTCAGTCAAAAGAATATGAGCATCCACCAAAGGCATATTGACGGAGTCGTAAATTCCTTTTATATCGGCATTCAGCGATAGAAGTCCGTCCACATCAATATCGCTCAAAGAAGAGCGAATTGATTCTGGCAGAAGAGCAATTGCCGGTTTCACTTTCCATTTCTCGGCATTTACATTTATGTCCAAATTTATCTCCGGTTTGAGATTGGCTTGTCCGTCTAATTGTAATTCGTAGTCATTTACTGAAACTATTGCTTTCCGTAATGCGAAATGCATGTTGTCTATATCTACGGAACCCGGTAAGTCAATTGTCAAATGAAGATGATCGGCATAAGTTACATCTTTTAAGGCTACAGTGGCATCTGGGGCGTCCAACTGAAGATTGACATCCTCCCAACTTCCGATTTTTGCTTTTAGACTGAGGCCGGGAGTATTTGCTGAGATACTGTCTTTGTAGTCCTCAAAGATAAGATGCTTGGCAGAAATGCTCAAATGGTTGACGGCAATAGTATTGAAAGGCAACGAAAATGCAGTTGTATCCGTTGTATCGGGATTGGTTACAAATACCGAAAAGTTGTTCTCTCCCTCTGAATTGATATACACGCATGCATCCATTTCATCCAACTGCAAATCACGTACTTGAAGGTCTTTTTCACGAAGAAAGGATACTACATTTACTTTAGCTACTACATCAGGAGCATAAAGTAATGTATCTGAAGGAGCACCTTCCATAGGATTGACTAAGCAAATGCCGTCCACATGCAGGCCAAATTCGGGGAATGTGGAGAAAAATGTTAAATCTACATCTCCAACCTCATGCTCGCAAAGGATAAATTTGTCTGCCACTTGGCGAACGATAGGTGTAAGGCGTTTTGGGGTAAATACAATCCAAACAGCTATACAGGCTACAATTAATACGAGTCCGACAAGCGAACCGAGAGTAATACCTGCTATTTTAAAAAAGCGTTTCATTCTGCAATGACTACTTTAGTGAATGTATGAATCTTTTTGAAAGAATCCGTATAGGACAATTGAGATGAATTGAGCATATTTATGGTATAGATCTTTGGAATTTCAGCACCACCATTGTCCATAAAATGAATTTGAGTGAGTTCGCTGGTTTCTAATTTCCATTCAAACCATCCATTGCCGTGATATGTTAAATCTTCGGGATGTACATCTTCGTCTTCATCCCACTCGTAGCCGTATTTGTACTCGGAATAATCTCCGGTCACTCCGTCTTCTTCAGGGGTGAGAAAACGAACGAAAGCCTGTTTGCCGTCTTCCTGCCATGTCCCGTAAAGGTCACTCTCATTAAAAGTAACTTCGGGAGTGCAGGAGGCAAATGCCAAAGAAATCAGCCCGCATAGTGCTGCAAAACCAATTTTTTTCATTGTCTTATGCTTTTTTGATATTGATGGTAATAGTATAGCCGTCCATTTCCACGGAGTCGCCTTGCACTTCTTCTGCAATTGATATTGATGTTGCTAACACTTGTGATGCAATATACTCGTTGAAATGCTGAACTGATGAGTTGAGTTGCTCGTTGGCTTGGATTGTCACGATAATGCGATCGGTAATTTCCAAACCTGATGATTTGCGAAGGTTCTGGATTCTATTGATCAGTTCGCGAGCTATACCCTCTTCGCGTAAAGCATCGGTAAGTTCAATATCCAAGGCAATAGTCAGTTGGCCTTCGTTCATCACCAACCATCCGGGCATGTCTTCTGTTGTTATTTCTACATCTTCGGGAATAAGAGTATAATCTAGTAGAGTGAATGAACCATTTTCTTCAAATTGAGCGATGTCGGCTTGACTCATTGAGTTGATAGCCGCAGCCATTGCCTTCATTTGAGCACCCACCTTCTTTCCGAGTACTTTGAAATTGGGTTTGATGCGTTTTACAAGTTTGATCTCGCTTTCTTCGGCCCTTACGATTTGAAGTTCTTTCACATTTACTTCACTCTTGATTAATTCGGCCACAAGCAGAAGAGCTTGTTTGGTGGCGTCATCTTGAGCGGGAATGACAGCTTTGCTGAGAGGTTGGCGGACATTTTTCTCTGCGCGTTTACGCAAACTCAGTATCATTGAGGTGGCTTGTTGAGCCAATGCCATTCTGAGTTCAAGGGCGGTATCAATCTTTTCTTCGTCTACAATAGGCCAGTTGCTTAAATGAACGGTCTCGCCGGTTAGGTCACGATATAGACGGTCTGCATAGAAAGGTGCATTCGGGGCCATCAATTGGGCGATGGTACGCAAACAGGTATACAAAGTGGTATAGGCTGCTTGTTTGTCACCATCCATCTTGCCTCCCCAGAAACGTTTGCGATTAAGGCGGACATACCAATTCGAAAGGTCATCTTGTACGAAATCCGAAATAGCTCGTCCGGCTCGTGTGGGTTCATAAGTTTCGTAGCATTCAGTTACATTTCGTACTAATGTGTTGAGTTTGCTCAAAATCCAACGGTCTATTTCTGTATAGGTCGCATCTTTTGCTGCAGAATCAGTTGGTGTCCATTGGTCAACATTGGCATAAAGAGCGAAGAATCCGTATGTGTTGTAAAGGGTACCGAAGAATTTGCGTCTTATTTCATCCACTCCTTCCGGGTCAAATTTCAGATTCTCCCAAGGAGATGAATTGGTAAGCATATACCAACGTACAGCATCGGCTCCGTATTTGTCAAGAGCTTGGAAGGGATCTACGGCATTGCCTAAACGTTTCGACATTTTAGCTCCGTTTTTATCTAGTACAAGGCCGTTGGAGATTACATTACGATAAGCCACTTCGCCTTCAATCATAGTGTGAATGGCATGAAGGGTAAAGAACCAGCCTCGAGTTTGGTCAACGCCTTCCGAAATGAAATCGGCTGTACGGGGGGCATCTTCGTTTTCAAAGGGCCAGTGGTTTTGCGCGTATGGCATAGCGCCGCTATCAAACCAAACATCTATCAAATCCAATTCGCGATGCATGGGTTTGCCGCTCGGACTGACTAAAACGATATTATCTACATATGGACGATGGAGATCAATTACGGAAGGATCATAGTTGGCTTTGCTATAATCTCCAACGATATGTTTTGGCCAAGGATTGGCCTTCATGTAGCCGGCTTTTATACTCTTTTCTATTTCCTCAAACAATTCTTTGATACTGCCGATGCACAGTTCTTCTTGTCCGTCTTCTGTTCTCCAAATAGGCAGAGGTGTTCCCCAATAACGGCTGCGACTCAGGTTCCAGTCATTCAGATTTTCCAGCCATTTCCCAAAACGACCCGTTCCTGTTGATTCGGGTTGCCAGTTGATCGTGTCGTTCAGACGCATCATGTCCTCTCGGGCTTGAGTGCTGCGGATAAACCAACTGTCAAGTGGATAATATAGTACAGGCTTGTCCGTACGCCAGCAATGTGGATAAGTGTGAATATGTTTCTCTGTTCGGAAGTTCCTTCCGTCTTGTTTCATTTCGATGCAAAGGCGAATATCCAGATTCTCGTCTTTGAGTGCTGCGGCTTCGTCATAGCGTCCGTCTACTGTATATTTGGGGTCGTAGGCGTTTTTCACCCATTGACCTGCATATTTGCCGTAAAGTTCAGTATCTACATGCTCTTTTACCCATTCGGGATCCAAATCTTCTATCAGCCAGTATTTGCCCGTGAAATCTACCATCGGACGAGGACCGGCATTGCGGGTTTGCATATACAGGCCGGGGACTCCTGCTGCGTCGGCCACTTTTTTGTCATCCGCACCGAAAGTGGGAGCGATATGTACGATACCCGTACCGTCTTCGGTAGTGACATAATCACCGGGTATCACACGGAAAGCACCCTCTTCGGGACGAACCCATGGGAAGAGTTGTTGATAATGCAAGCCCACCAATTCTTTTCCCTTGCCGCGCCAAATAATGGCGGGGGATTGCTGATTGCCTTCTGAATCAACGGGGCACAGCTCTTTCTTGTAGGCTTCCATACGGGCTTCTGCCAGAATGATAATATCATTTTCACGCCTTACAGCTGCATAATCGATTTTCGGACCTACACATAGCGCCGTATTGCTGGGTAACGTCCAAGGAGTAGTGGTCCATGCTATCATATATACTGGTAGCTTCTCATTGCTCCATTTGTCGGCATCCAATATGTGAAATTTGGCAGTACAAGTAGTGTCTTTCACGTCGCGGTAACAACCGGGTTGGTTCAATTCGTGAGAACTCAAACCCGTTCCGGCTGCGGGACTGTAGGGCTGAATGGTATAGCCTTTATAAAGATAACCTTTTTGGTATAGTTGTTTCAACAAGTACCAAAGTGTTTCAATATATTTGTTGTCATAGGTGATATAGGGATTGTCAAGGTCCACCCAATAGCCCATCTGTTTGGTGAGGTTCGTCCATTCTTTAGTGTATTTCATCACTTCACGACGGCAAGCGGCATTGTATTCGTCAACACTTATCTTTTTTCCGATATCTTCCTTGGTGATACCCAACATTTTCTCTACGCCTAATTCTACGGGGAGTCCGTGGGTATCCCAACCGGCTTTACGGCGGACACAATAGCCCTGCATTGTTTTATAACGGCAGAAAGTGTCCTTTATCGTGCGTGCGAGTACATGGTGAATTCCGGGCATACCGTTGGCTGAGGGAGGACCTTCAAAAAACAGGAAGGGCCGATGACCTTCACGGGTGGATACACTTTTTTCAAAAAGATTTTCTTGCTCCCAAGCATTTAGAATGTCGTGACTCAGTTCGGGTAAGTTCAGTTGTTTGTACTCTTGAAATCTGCTCATATATCTTGTTTTTATTATTCTATAATAAGAGGTCTGTTATGTATTGATGCAAAAAGCGTGCAAAGTTAATGATTTTTTTTTGATTAACCAAATTATTGTGCATATTGTTGCATATTTTTTCTTCATCAGTTCTTTTGATATCCTTGCTTTACCGAAAAATGACAGAAATTCATCGTATTGGCCGTATAGGATTCGTATAGGATCAGTATAGGATGAGCGAAGGATGAATCTATCTTCCTTTCCTCTCCGCACAGGCTTTATCCTATTCCTGTTTTTTCGTTGCAAATATAAAAATCCCCTGACAAGCGGGCAACTTGACAGGGAATCAACCATCCAACATAACTTGTTTACATAATTGTAATCTTTCAATCAATTTTCATGCTAAGGTTCTCGTTTCCGTCAGTTTCTCCGGCGGAAGGAGATGGGGTCTTTTTTAGGTGGGTAGTTAGGGTTAATGATGGTAAAGAGGTTTGAGGTTCAATGGTAACTCGGGTGAGTCAGTTTCTAAAAAACGATGCAAAATTAGTGTAAAAAAATCATATATACAAATATATTGCGTATTTTTTACACTTTTTATCTTTTGCTCTTCTTCTATTATTACTTGTAATAATAAAGGATATATCTACTTAGGATAATTAACGAAAAATAAGAGGTACGGCTTTCGTTCCTGATTGTTTGTGAAATCTATTTTTTCTTTCTCTAAAATTCAAGATGAAAATCGCTTTTTGATTTCAAATGACGGTAGCGTTCCATGTTGAAAGAATAGTAGGCTGCGGCTCGATGTCCGTGCACCTCTTCAAATTCGCCCGTATTTTCCAGAATATCTACGCTTAACATCTTCTTCATGAAATTACGACGGTCAAAATGGACATCCAATATTGCCTCATATAATCGTTGTAATTGCGGCATAGTGAACTTTTCCGGCAGCAATTGGAATCCGACTGGTCTGAAATGGATATCCTCTTTCAGACGTTGGCGGGCATCTCTTAAAATACGGTCGTGATCAAAAGCCAAAGCCGGTACCTGAGTTAACGGAACCCAAAGCGCTTCGTCTGCGTCGTCTCCCCCTTTCACTTCCGTTAGCCGAACCAATGCGTAAAAAGCGCTCGTGATGATTCTGCCGCGTGGGTCACGATCCAAATCGGAATATACGCCTACTGGTTTCATATATACATTTGACAAGGTGGTTTCCTCTTTCAGTTCGCGGGATGCACATTCTTCTATGGTTTCGTTCATTCTTAAGAATCCGCCGGGAAGAGCCCATTTGCCTTTGTAGGGTTCCACACCACGGCGAACCAATAAGATATGAAGGTCTTGTCCGTCAAAACCGAATATCACATTGTCGGCCGTTAAAGCGGCACGGGGATATTCGTAGGAATACCAGCCGCGAGATGTTTTTACGAAATCTTTTTTCATGGTTCTGATGTATCATTGTGTAAAAGGTGCGCAAAGATACTGCTTTTTTTCGGTTTTGCCAAAAAAAAGCGAAAAAAATATATATTTTAAGGGAAAATATGCTTAATCTCGGTCTTTTGAGCAGTCGGAACAGAGACCGGATATCAGATAATCTTCTTCTTCCAACTTAAAATCTGGAGGAAGTGTGATAGTTGCCCTGCGACTTACAGGGATATCTACAATCTTTCCGCATTTTATACAACGGAAATGGGCATGAAGTTGCCGGCTGAAATCATAGCGAGTCACTTTGTCTTCAAATTGGATGGATTTGATGACTTTCTTGGCTACGAGAAGGTTCAGGGTATTATATACTGAGGCAAGAGATATGTCCTTATCGCTTTTAAGACGAGCATATATCTCGTCAACCGTCGAGTGCGTGCGGTGGCTCTCTAAATCATTGAGAACCGCCACACGCCCTGAAGACGGACGAATTCCGTATTGCTGTAAATAACTGATGGCGTCAAACACGAGTTGTTGGTTTTGATATCAATAAGTATTACTTGATAACCTGGCACTTCAGTTCTGCATTAATACGGCCCAAATTTACTTCTTGAAATAACGGTTGAATAAACCTTGGAAACCGGCACCATGGCGAGCTTCGTCTTTTGCCATCTCGTGAACGGTATCATGAATGGCGTCCAGATCAAGTTCTTTGGCGCGTTTGGCTATAGCGAGTTTGCCTTCGCAAGCGCCTGCTTCTGCCAACATACGTTTTTCAACATTGGTTTTGGTATCCCATACTACATCACCCAGTAGTTCTGCGAATTTGGCGCAATGTTCTGCCTCTTCAAAAGCATAACGTTTGAATGCTTCTGCAATTTCGGGATAACCTTCACGGTCTGCCTGACGGCTCATAGCAAGATACATACCTACTTCGGTTGCTTCACCCATAAAATGAGCGTTGAGGTCTTTCTTCATCTGCTCGTCGCAATTCTTGGCTACACCGATAATATGTTCGCAAGCGAATTGGATTCCTTCTTCTTTCACTTCTTTCCATTCAACGACTTGTTTGCATTGGGGGCAACGTTCAGGTGCTTGTTCTCCTTCAAATACATAACCGCAAATAGGGCATACGAATTTCTTTTTCATGATGGTATATTTTTACTTGATGTTAATTTTTTTTTCTTTATGCTTTTGGCTTGACGACGGATCTCAAAATTAGTCGGCAGTAGTAGCCAGAGGTGCTGCTTGTACATATACGCGGGCAGCCAGTTCTTTATCCAGTTGATACATGCCGTAACCGTTGTCACCGATCATCTTGAGTTTTTGAACTAACTCTACTGCATGTTCTTCTTCTTCTACCTGCTCGTCGATAAACCATTGTAAACGGCTCTGCATTGCATAGTCGTTCTCTTCGATGGCAATAGTCATCAAATTATTGATCAGAGAGGTCACTTTCTGCTCGTGTTCGTAGGTGTGCTCGTAAGCTGCAAGCGGACTCTTCCATTCGGTTTCTACGCTGTCGATGGCTTTCAGAATAACGCGACCGCCGCGGCTAACCAGATAATTATAGAATATTTGAGCATGATCTTGTTCCTCCTTGAATTGGATGGCAAACCAATTGGCGATTCCGGGATAACCGGCATCTTGGCAGTAAGCAGACATACTTAAATACAAATAAGCTGACCACATCTCAGCATTGATTTGGGCGTTGATGGCGTCCTGTAATCGTTTGGAAATCATAGTAATTTAAATTTAAGTGTTAATTAATTTATAGATAATATTTTCAGTTAACTTTTAGAATAATTCTAAATTTTTTGCAAAGGTACAACTTTTTTTTGACACTACCAAATATTTGCTCAAAAAAATCAGTAGCCTATTTTTTTTAGGTAGGGAATTAAAATGCGGCCCATCTTTCTGCTGTGTCGGATATACGATCCGTGATCTTCTCCTGGCAGAATCATAGCCTCACCATTGGGGATGTTTTCTGCAATGAGACGTGTATGAGATTCGTATATCAGGTCATTTTCGCCACTGATAATTAAGGATGGGCATTGGATAGTCTGCATGTCCTCAGCAGTCATATTGGGTTCATAAAGCATCATCTTGAATAAAGGTGGATCGTCTTTGTGTGCTTCACGGACAGAATCGATATTCAGGAAATCGTCTCCGCAATCTTCCGGGAAGATATTCGCTCCGCTGGTAACTATAGCGGAAACCGTTCCCGGATGTATTACTTCCATTTGAAGAGCAATGATACCTCCGTCACTCCAGCCATATACTACAGGTTTGCCCAAATGCAACAGATTGATCATTTGATACATGTCCTCGGCCATATCTATATAGTGGTATTCTTCTAGAGGGGCGTTCGCACCTTGTCCACGGCTATCGGGGGCATATACAAGATAGCCGGCTTGAGCCAATTGGTTGGTTAGGATTTTTAATTTTCCGTGATGTCCTCCGTTTCCGTGTAGCAGGAGTACGGGTTTCCCGTTTTTGGCACCTTTGATGAGGTAGGTAAGGTTCACTCCGTTCACGTCAATCGTGTGGAGTTCGTTTATAGTAGTTGCCTGCTTGCGGACTACAATTACTACTATGGTTCCTATAACTGCAAGCGCTATGTATAGCATAAATGATGAAAAGGGTGTTTGTGTCATTTGGTATTTTTATGGTATTTATCTTAGAGCGGTCAACTGTTGAATATGAAGATTCAGAGCTTCTTCTTCCAATAGTTGTTCTATATCCAGATGCATCCGGTAATTCCAAATCTGGTTCGGGTCGGAAGGTATGTTGATGCGTTCGCCGGAAGCATCATCTTTACGAAGTCTTCCGTCAATGGACATCCAATCTTGCCAGGGAAGAATCACCCACATCGCTTGACTGTACATGAATTGCTTGATGATTCGTTCTGCGGTTTCCGGTGTTAAATCATGGGGAATCCGGCCTTTCATATCCAATTGCTCTTGATAGAACTGTCGGGTAAGTTTCCAGTTTTCTTTCCACCACATCCGTAATGTGGATGTATCGTGAGTGCCTGTCGTACATACGCTCAAATAAGGTGCGTCCGACGGTCTTGCAAAGGCTTTCCCCGGGTATTTGGGCATGCGTTGTACTTCCAGACTGAGTATATGCAGGTCATGCATCACTTGCGGAACACAATCGGGAATCATCCCCAGATCTTCTCCGCAACAGAGCATTTTGGTCGATCGTATCAAAGCCGGCAGTTTGCGTAAGGCGGATTCCTTCCAGAAATCGTTGTGCCTATGATAGAAATAGTCATCATGCAATTCGGTCAGAAGTTTCTTTTTTTCCTGTCCGAGTGTATGGAATCCTTTTTCTTTATGAATCGCTATTTTGGGATGATAGTGTTGTTTTTCCTTATAATCTTGTATGAAGAACGATTCCAGTTCTTCATCCGTCAGCATCTTCAATTCGTCACGCGTATAAGGTAAAGCAGGTTGGAATTGTCCTTCTAATCCCGTCTTTGCCGTTCGTGGTACTTGCCAAATGCGGAAAAAGCCTAAGATATGGTCGATTCGATAGGCATCAAAATAGTCCTGCATCTTTTGGAAGCGTTGTTGCCACCATTGATAGCCGTCCTTGGACATGGCATCCCAGTCGTAGGTGGGAAATCCCCAAATTTGCCCTTTTTCAGCAAAAGCGTCGGGAGGAGCTCCTGCCGATACATCCGTATGGAAAAGGGAGGGATGTTGATTTACATCCACGGAATCCGCAGCTACACCTATAGGTATGTCACCTTTGAGCGCTATACCCAACTGATGAGCGTGATCCACCGCCTTTTTCAGTTGACTGTCGGCATGGTATTGAAGATATATATAGAAATTGCGGGGCAATCGGTCACGCCGATGCATAAAGTCTGCGTATGGAAATAACCATTGCTCATTTTTGGTTACAAAAGAACGGAACTCATCTGTTTCCTTCAATTGTTCATAGTCGCTTTCGTATAGAGCCTTCAAATAACGCATTTTTGCATTATATACCTTCTGGTAATCAGCATATTCTAAGGCATTGAACGCTTTCTGTTCCTTGCGGTAGCGTTTTAATAGTGTGGAATTGAGTTGTCCTGCCTGCTCCACGTTGATGTATATCGGATGAAGAGCGAACACGCTTACCGATTTGTATGGATAGGAATCGCGGTCTGTATGCGTTATAGTAGTGTCATTGATCGGTAAGGTTTGAATAATCTTCATTCCTGTTTTTGCCGCCCAATCGGCCAAAGGACACAGGTCGGCAAATTCACCGATGCCGAAATCATTTTTCGAACGGAGCGAGAAAACGGGTATCGCTACACCCGAACCTTTCCATCGCGGTTGAGTCCTGCGGAACACCCGATCATTTTGCATCACCCGCATACCGGGCTTGAATCCCCATATTTGTCGGTTTTCACCCCATTCCAAATCCACTATCTCACCGGTGGCATGGTCATAAATACAATATTTGTATTCTATCACTTGTCCGGGACGGGTGTTTATCACTCCTCTCCACAACGGGAAATCATGATCTGATAAAATGAGTTTTCCTTTTGGATTCCAATTCCCCAATTCTGGAGTGTTGCCCAATATCGCTACACCTTGAGTCGGCAGAATTTGGGGCAGGTCAATCGAAAATCTTACATTCCCGTCCTCGTTTCGAGTTGATATGTCTGTCTTCCGGCGAAAAACGGCTTTGGTGAAAGCCAATGTGTCAAACGAGCGTTCTTCTTCTATCGATTGCCAGAAATCACGAATTATCCACGATTCTTTTTCTGCGTTCAGTCGAAGGATTCGTTCTTCGCCTGTTTCATAAATAAACCATCCGTTTTCCAATAGGATAGCGTATTTATAATGAATCTCGCGTATAAAATCGGATACCGTTACGCCTACAGTCCAGAAATCTTGTCCCTGGCAATTCATGCGCAAGGGAGTCTGTTCGGTCCAACCTGCTATTGATTCTTGTGTTTGAATGATACACAGGGTTTGTCCGAATTCGGTGCGGTAGTTGATTTCAAATGTCAGATTCATAGGCTATTGCCTCAAGGTAGGAGGTGAAAACGCTTTTTTATAAGTTGCTTTGCAGTCGTAAAGCGTCTGTTCGTTCGATCTTTTCCTGGGCCAATTCGCGTGTTACGGTATATTCCGTTACTTTTTCTTTACCGGATGGCAACTCGTACATCAGATCTATCATGATTGTTTCGGTGAGCGATCGCAAGCCGCGTGCTCCCAATTTATATTCGATAGCCTTGTCTACGATATAGTCCAATGCGTCTGGAGCGAATTTCAGGTTCACATTGTCCATACTGAGCAATTTCTGATATTGTTTAGTGATAGCGTTTTTGGGTTCGGTCAATATGCTGCGCAATGCTGTTCGGTCCAAGGGCTCCAGATAGGTAAGAATTGGCAGTCGTCCTATTATTTCCGGAATCAAACCGAATGATTTCAAATCTTGAGGAGCGATGTATTTCAACAGGTTGTTTTTGTCCACCTGTTGCTTTTGTTGTGCATCAAAACCTACCACTTGTGTATTCAGCCGTTGGGCTATTTTGCGTTCTATTCCGTCAAAAGCACCTCCGCAAATAAACAGGATGTTTTGGGTGTTGACATGTATAAATTCCTGTTCGGGGTGTTTTCTTCCACCTTGAGGCGGTACATTTACGATACTGCCTTCTAACAATTTGAGCAGTCCTTGTTGAACGCCTTCACCGCTCACATCGCGAGTTATGCTGGGATTATCGCTCTTGCGTGCTATTTTGTCGATCTCATCGATAAACACGATACCGCGTTCGGCGATAGCTACATTGTAGCTGGCCTCTTGCAGCAGACGGGTAAGCAAACTCTCTACGTCTTCACCCACGTAGCCGGCTTCTGTCAGTACGGTAGCGTCCACGATGGTGAATGGTACACTCAGCATTTTGGCAATAGTACGAGCCATCAGGGTTTTTCCCGTTCCCGTCGAGCCGATCATGATGATATTGGATTTCTCGATCTCTACACCGTTCTCGTCTTTGGGTTGCAGCAGACGTTTGTAGTGGTTATAAACGGCTACACTCAAATATTTCTTTGCTTCGTCCTGACCAATTACATATTGGTCCAGAAACGCTTTTATGTCTCCGGGTTTGGGCAGGGTTTCCAGTTTCAGACTGTCAAATTGTTTGTAGCCGGTTTTTTGCGCCACTACTTCCTGCACCATCTTATGTCCTTGCTCAATGCAATCATAGCAGATATAGGTTCCGCCGGTACCGGCGAACAAATAGGGGGTCTCTTGCCCGCAAAAACTACATTTTTCTTTTTGTTTTGCCATTATTTCTTCGTGTAAACTTTGTCAATCATACCGTATTTCAATGCTTCTTCTGCAGTCATCCAATAATCGCGGTCGGCATCCTGACGGATACGTTCCATAGATTGACCGCTATGGTCAGCTATGATTTGATAGAGTTCGTCTTTCAGTTTCAGGATTTCTTTGGCCGTGATTTCGATATCGCTGGCCTGACCTTGTATGCCGCCCATCGGCTGGTGAATCATTACACGGCTGTGGGGAAGAGCGGCACGCATACCTTTTTCTCCTGCCACCAGCAATACGGCTGCCATCGATGCTGCCATTCCTGTACAGATAGTGGCTACATGGCTGCGGATAAATTGCATCGTGTCGTATATGCCCAATCCGGCGTATACGCTACCGCCGGGCGAATTTACATAGATGTGGATGTCTTTGTCCGAATCGGTTGAATCCAGATACAGTAACTGAGCTTGTATCACATTGGCGGTATAGTCGTTCACTTCGGTCCCCAGGAAGATGATTCTGTCCATCATAAGTCGGGAGAATACATCCATCTGAGTTACATTCAGTTGACGTTCCTCCAAAATGGATGGCGATATATAGCTGTCGCGCATCACTTGTTCCACATGCATCGAATTCAAACCTTGCGCTTTGGCAAAGTTAAGAAAATCATTTGTCATAGTAATTTGGTTCTATTTAGCCCTTTGAGGGGTAGTTTTTCGTTATTGATTACAAAATAAGGAGTCACACACAATGATGACTCCTTATTATATATACGCGTACGCGGGTTATGCGTTCATTGCTTTCTTGGCGCGGCGACGCTCTTGAGCCTTTTGAATCTCAAAAGCGATGTTCGGAGCTACACACATTGAAGAATAGGTACCTACGATCACACCAACCAACAGAGCGAATACGAAACCCTGAATGCTTTCACCGCCGAAGCAGAAGATGGCAAGCAGTACTACGAATGTTGACATCGAAGTCGAGAAGGTACGGCTCAAAGTATGATTGATAGCGTCGTTGATGTTCACCATACGGTCACGTTTCGAATACAACGTGTTGTACTCACGGATACGGTCGAAAATAACCACGGTATCGTTGATGGAGTAACCGATTACGGTAAGGATGGCTGCAATAAATGCTTGGTCAATCTCCATGGAGAAAGGCATCACTTTCCAAAGCAGTGCGTAGCAACCCAATACCAGAATGCTGTCGTGTGCCAATGCAACTACGGCACCTACTGAATAAGCGAAATTGCGGAAACGCAACAGGATATACAGGAAAATACCGATCAAGGCGCAAATTACTGCAATAATAGCGGCGCTGGTGATATCGTCTGCAATTGCAGGACCCACTTTCTGCGATTGCATAATACCTACTTCAGGATTGATTTCGGTCGATTTGAATTCGTCAACAGTAATGTTCTCGGGCAGATAAGGTTTGCAGCCTTCATACAACAGAGCTTCGATTTCATCGTCCAATGTCTCGCTGTTTTCATTGATCTTGAAGTTGGTGGATACACGGATCTGGTTTTGATCGCCGATGGTGATAACACGAACGGTCAGATTCTCACCTTCGTTGTTCTGAGCGGCGAATACATCGGTCAGGCTCTTCTCAACGGATTGGATATTCACAGGTTCGGCAAAACGAACTACATAGTTGCGACCGCCGGAGAAGTCAATACCCAGATTCAGTTTACCGAACATGTGCGGTTCCAAACCGAGCAGACCCAACACTACCAGAGCACCGGAAATGATGTAGAAAATCTTGCGAGCACCTACAAAGTCCACTTTGGTGTGTTTCAGGAAGTCCTTCATCAAAGGAGTGGTGAAGGTAAGTTCTTTGGCATTCTCGCGTTTTGCATATGCCTCCAACCACAGACGGGTCAGGAATACGGCTGTCAGGAACGACGAGATGATACCGATCATATAGGTTACGGCGAAGCCCTTGATAGGACCTGTACCGAAGATGGCCAGAATGGCACCGGTCAGGAAGGAAGTGACGTTGGCGTCTACAATGGCGGAAATAGCGCCCTTGAAACCGTCGTCGATAGCTTTACGCAAGCCTTTGCCTGCTGCCATCTCTTCACGAATACGTTCGTAGATAAGTACGTTCGCATCCACGGCCATACCCATCGTCAAAACGATACCGGCAATACCGGGCAAGGTAAGTACGGCGGAGAACGAAGCCAGGATACCTACCAACAGGAATACGTTGCAAAGCAATGCTCCGTCGGCAATCAGACCAGGAATGACACCGTAGTAGAAAATCATGTAAAGCAGAATCAGAATGAAGCCCAATACGAACGACCACAAACCGTTAACTACGGCTTCGTGACCCAGACTCGGACCTACTACATCTTCTTGGATAATGCGGGCAGGAGCCGGCATCTTACCTGATTTCAAGGTGTTGGCAAGGTCTTTGGCCTCTTCTACGGTGAAGTTACCGGTGATTTGCGAATTACCGCCTTGAATCTCGTTTTGTACGGTCGGGAATGAATAGGCATAGCCGTCCAATACGATAGCGATAGATTTGCCGATATTGTCTTTGGTGATTCGAGCCCATGCTTTGGCACCTTCAGCGTTCATCGACATAGATACGTTGGCGTAAGCGCTGGTTTGCGAGAAGTCGGCACGAGCGTCCGTGATTACGTCGCCTTCCAGGCTGGCACGACCGTCGCGTTGGGCTTTCAATGCAATCAGTTGGAAATACTGACCGGCTTCGTCAATAGCCTTCACCGTCCAGCAGAAACGGATGTCGCGAGGCAGAATCTGCTTGGCGATCGTTCCCGTCAACATCTGCATTACACGAGCAGTATCTTTGCTATGAATGGCTTGACCTACAACGGGACCCGGATAAGCTTGGCCGGCTTGGTTGATGCTGGGGTTCAAAGGATAGAACAAAGGATTGTTCTTTTTGTATTCTTCCAGTTGAGCCTCGTTGTCAGCATCCTCGGCAAGGGTGGTTTCTGCCTCTCCGGCTTCAGCCACCAGTGCTTCCAACTCGTCGGTGGTGTCAGTTGCTGCTTCTTCTACTGCTTCAACTTTAGTTTCTTCTGCTACCACTTCCTCGGCTACTTCTTCTTCAGCGGCCACTTCTTCAGCGGGAGTTTCCAATTTGGCATACTCGCTGTTGATTTGAGCCAGCATCGGAAGGATTTCCTGCATCTCGTAGGTCTCCCAGAATTCCAGATTGGCGCTTCCTTGAAGCAGTTTACGTACGCGCTCGGGCTCTTTGATACCCGGCAACTCAATCAGAATACGGCCGGCTTGGCTCAACTTCTGAATGTTGGGTTGTACCACACCGAAACGGTCGATACGGGTGCGCAACACGTTGAACGAGTTGTTGATGGCGCCGTCCACTTCTTCGCGGAGAACTTTCTCAACTTCCTCGTTGGGAGTGCTCGTAGTTACTTTATCTTTCAATTCATAAGTGGAGAATACGCTGGCCAGTTGAGCGTTGGGATCCACTTCCTTGAAGGCGTTTATGAATAATGTTACAAAATCTTCACCGCTGGTCTTCTGTTTCTGGATGGCGATGTCCATTGCTCTGTTGAAGTTCTCGGAGGTGTTGTGTCCGCTCAACGAACGAAGAATGTCGGGAACACTTACTTCCATCGTTACGTTCATACCGCCCTTCAGGTCAAGACCAAGGTTGATTTCTTTTTCACGGCATTGTTTCAATGTGTAGCCGAACCACACTTTCTGGGTTGCAATCGAATCCAGATACGCAATCATGCGAGCGTTGTCGCCCTGTGCGTACTCTTGCGCCTTCTTGTCATAATGATTGACTACGGCGCTGAAACTCAGATAAAAGGCGCATACCAATGCTAACAGGATGGCCAAAATCCGAACAAGTCCTTTGTTTTGCATACTTTGTTTTTTATTGATTATTAGTTATTTATATTTTCAATTCCGCTATATTTGCTGCCCCTTGATGGGACTTTTATCCAAAATAGCCTGCAAAATTACTATTTTTTTTTCAATTGCACAAATTTTTTCACTATTTTCTTTAGAAAATAAATAAAAAAAAGTGTAACCCTTTTCGGTTACACTTCTGGTTGCGGAGGATGGGATCGAACCACCGACCTTCAGGTTATGAGCCTGACGAGCTACCACTGCTCTACTCCGCGATATACACGATTATTTTCAAATCGGATTGCAAAAGTACTGCTTTTTTTTGATATGACCAAATTTTTTAGCAATAAAAATGCTTTTTTAGTCCAAAATCCTCGTTTTTTGACTTTTCCGGATGATTTTTTTCGAGGTTTTCTTCCCTTTTTCAGCCACTCGCCTTATCTTATCCTACGGTTCCTTCCAGACTCACCTGCAGCAACTTTTGGGCTTCAACTGCAAATTCCATCGGCAATTTTTCCATCACTTCTTTCGCATAGCCGTTCACAATCAAACCTACGGCGTCTTCCAGTCCGATACCGCGTTGCTGGCAATAGAAAAGCTGGTCCTCGTTGATCTTGCTCGTCGTCGCTTCGTGTTCGATCGTGGCGGTGGGGTTGGCTATCTGCATGTCGGGGAATGTGTGTGCGCCGCATTGATCCCCCAGCAAAAGCGAATCGCATTGGCTGTAATTGCGCACGTTATCCGCACCGGGTACCACTTTTACCAGACCTCTGTAACTGTTTTCCGAATGACCCGCGCTTATGCCTTTGGATATGATGCGCGAACGCGTGTTCTTGCCTATATGGATCATCTTCGTTCCGGTGTCGGCCTGCTGGTAGTTGTTGGTCACGGCCACCGAATAGAATTCCGCCGTCGAATTGTCGCCTTTGAGGATGCAGCTCGGATATTTCCAGGTGATGGCGCTACCGGTTTCCACTTGAGTCCAGCTCAAACGGGCGTTTTCGTAGGTGATGCCGCGTTTGGTGACGAAATTATAGATGCCTCCCTTGCCCTCTTTATCGCCCGGATACCAGTTCTGTACCGTCGAATATTTCACTTCCGCGTCTTTTTTCACCACTATTTCCACGATGGCGGCATGCAGCTGGTTTTCGTCACGCATTGGTGCGGTACAACCTTCCAGATAACTCAGGTAGGCACCTTCGTCGGCTATCAGAAGCGTGCGCTCGAATTGACCCGTATTGCCTGCGTTGATGCGGAAATAGGTGCTCAGTTCCATCGGGCAACGGACACCTTGGGGGATATATACGAAACTGCCGTCCGAGAATACGGCCGAATTGAGGGCGGCATAGAAATTGTCGTTATACGGAACCACGCTCCCCAAATGCTCTTTCACCAGTTCCGGATATTCTTTCACCGCTTCTGATATCGAGCAGAAGATAATTCCTTGTTTGGCCAGTGTTTCGCGGAAGGTGGTTTTCACGCTTACCGAATCCAAAACGGCGTCAACTGCCATATTGCCGGCCAACGCGGCACGTTCTTCCAACGGAATACCCAACTTGTCGAAAGTCTTTTGAATCTCGGGGTCGATCTCTTTTTCCTTGCCGTCGTTTTTCTTGGTTTCGGGGGCGGCATAATAGGATATGGCTTGAAAATCAATCTCAGGAATACGCAGATGAGCCCAAGTGGGAACGGGCATGCTTTGCCATTTTCGGAAGGCTTTCAACCTGAATTCCAGAAGCCATTCCGGTTCTTCTTTCTTCGCCGATATCAGGCGGATGATATCTTCGTTCAGACCGCGAGGGATAATGTCGGTCTTCACGTCGGTGGTGAAGCCGTACTTGTACTCCTGTCGGGTTATATCTTCAATTACGTTTTCCATCTTTGTTGTAGTGCGGCGTTTATTTTCAGCTCTTACGGTATATCCTCCGCAACGATTCAATCATAAAAAATGCCGCCTTTTTGGGCGGCATTTCGGGAGGTCGGTAGCAGATTCGAACCGCTGTCCCCGGTTTTGCAGACCGGTCCCTAACCACTCGGGCAACCGACCATTTTTTGAAATCGGGTGCAAAGATACTGCTTTTTTTTGATATGACCAAATTTTTTTGCAAAAAAAGTTTATTCTACCTGCAAAACCAGTCCTTTTAGGTATTCTCCTTCGGGATGATAGATGTTGATTGGGTGATCTTGCGGTTGGTGCAATTGATGCAGTATCCTCACTTTTCTTCCCACTTGAGCCGCTGCGGAAAATACAGCAAGACGGAACATTTCCTTGTCGATGGCCTGTGAGCACGAGAAGGTGAATAGGATTCCGCCTTTCCTTACCGCTTCAATGCCTTTCGCGTTCAGACGTTGATAGCCGCGAAGCGCATTTTTGATCGCGTCACGATGTTTGGCGAAGGCGGGAGGGTCTAATATGATAAGGTCGTACTTGTCTTTCGTTTCGGCCATATACTCGAAGGCCTCACGGGCGTAGGCGTGATGATGATTGGCATCGGGGAAATTGTGTTCCACGTTGCGTTTCACCAGTTCCACCGCTTTTTCGCTCACATCCACCGAATCCACGCTTTTGGCGCCTCCGCGAAGGGCGTATAGCGAAAATCCACCGGTGTAGCAGAACATGTTGAGCACGTCTTTTCCCTGTGCATAGCGTTCCAACAGCATTCGGTTTTCGCGTTGGTCCACAAAAAATCCGGTCTTTTGCCCGTTCAGCCAGTCGATACGGAAGTCCAATCCGTTTTCGGTAGCCCAGAATTCCTTTGTGTCTTGGATGTCGTCGGCATCGCCGGGAATCAGCCAACCCGTCTTGCTCCCTTCTATCTCGGCTTTGTAGGGTAGCGTGTCGTCTGACTTGTAATACACCTTTTCCACTTCGTCCACCTCGTCCACGATGGCTTGGGCTATCTGTTCACGCATCAGGTGCATGCCGATGGAGTGCGCTTGCACAACGGCCGTTTCGGCATAGATATCCACTATCAATCCGGGAAGAAAATCCCCTTCGCCGTGTATCAGACGGTAAGTGTTGTTGATACGCGGGTCTTGCGACGAGGAAATACGGTCGGGATAACGTACAAGGCCCAAACTCCGCCTCACTTGATAGGCGGCACGGATTCGGTCGTTCCAGAAACGGGCGGAAAGGCGGTCGCTGCCGAATTCCAATATGCGGACGGCTATGCTCCCTATCTGCCAATGTCCTACGCCCAAAATCCTTTGGTCGCTACCCACCACGCGCACCAATTCGCCTTCCTGAGGCTGGTCGTAGGGGTAATTCTTGTCAAGGGTTATCTTGCTGATAGCGCCCGAAAACACCCAGGGATGTTGACGCAGAAGTGATTCTTCTTTCTTCGGTTTCAGTTGAATGGTTGTCATATGGACGGAGTGGGATTGGGTCTGTTTCTTTATTGACCGTTGGCGGTTGATGCGGGTTGCTCCGAGGAGGTGTCGCCCTGTCCTTCCTGTTGCATTTGCGCGGCACGGGCGGCCATCACTTCCTGCTGGTGCTGTTGCTGTTTTTCAAGGTCGGCACGGCGAATGGCTTCCGCCTCTTTCTTCGGGAGGGGCTGAGTTTTCATCAACTCCTTATATATCATAAGCGTAGCCCATGCGTCCGTGCTCGCGTAGCGCGCCTGCTCGGGCGTGAGATGCGAATTCTCCCAATTGGTCAACTGCTGCGCCTTGCTTATCTTCTTGCCGAAACAGATGGCGAACATCTTCTGCAAACCCATATCCAGTATGCCGTAACGGATACCTATCGATTGCAGATCAACGCAATTCTTCGGCTCGAAATTACGTCGTCTTCTCAACCCGTGAAGGTCATCTTTGAAGGCCAGACCCACTTTGCAGATCTGTGGGTTGGCGAACACCTCGCACAATTCCTTCGGCATGCCTACATGCGTCAGACGGAATAGATAGCAGCGCTCTTCCGACGAAACCTGTACCAGCGCCGTCGGATAATGTACCCCGCGGGTGAAACTCGGTCTGGCTTCCGTGTCCACACCCAGAATGCGGCGCGTTTGCAGGTATGCCACGGCTGCTTCCACTTGCTCCGGCCGGTCGATCACTTGCACTTCCCCTTCAAAACCTACTACGGGCAGAGTCTGGATTTGCTCTTTGCTTATGCGGTGTATGAATTGATTTTCTTTCATCGTTTTCGTTTCAGACTGCAAAAGTACTATTTTTTTTGCGAATGTCCAAATCATAGGAGCATAAATTTCTTTTTTTTCTACAAATACCCTCGGTTCTATCCCTATTGTCCACTCACTATCTTCCTGCTGTCTTCTCACTATCTTCCTGCTGTCTTCTCGCTATCTTCCTGCTGTTTCTTCCCTGTCTTTGTCGAGACCTAAACGTAACCTAAACGTAACATAAACCTAACGTCAGCGATACATCAAGCACCCCCACTTTTACATTTTGTCTACAAATTGTGCAAATTTTCATTATTTTTTAGTCAATTATTTGTATAATTGAAAAAAAAGATGTACTTTTGCAGCCTGAATCGTTTTTTATTTAACAGTCTCGATATTTAAGGGACATTAGTGAGAGGGAAAATGAAGAATAGCAACCTGTTGCGTATGAAACACATCCTGCTGTTCAGTATGATTATTATTGGAATGCTGACTGGATGTAAGGAAGAGATAGATCCTGTGGTCGCTTCAGTTAAGATAACGGCCGAAGGAGGGGTGTATAACCTGAAGAATGGTGTTTCTCTTGTTGTACCTGATGGCGCTGTTGATCAGGAGGTGGAGATACAGGTGGAGTACTTCGATGCCCCATCTGCTACCGATATCACCTCGCCTGTTCCGGGCGATTTACAGGGAGGTGTACGTTTCTCTCCCGAAGGGTTGGTATTCAACAAACCCGTTGAGGTTCGCATGAAGTCCTCCCTCCCGCTCAATAATGGTGACACCTCTGCTATCATGCTGTGGGTTCCCGCTGAGAAAGCATTCTATATCACAGATTTCGGTATATATAAGGATGGCTGTATCAACTTCACGGTAGAGCACTTCAGCCACTATCTGTCAATAGGCAATGAGTGGCAGATGCTATTCGACCTGTTTGACGGCTACATCAATCTCTACATGACAGAGGGCAACGCTACGGAACAGCAACTGAATGATGGCTGCGACCGTTTCCTCAGGAAATGCTTGGACGAAGACCTCGACTTCAAAAACCTGAAGGTAGTGGAAACATACGAAGGCGGCAACCCGCAAGTGGCCAGTCTTACCACGTGCGGCTACACGGGGATTTACTTTTACCAGGCTCCCGGTGCATCTACTCTGAAAGGTGAAGCCCACTACAAAGGGCACTCTGAGATTCAGTATTCCCTGAATATGTTTGACGAATATGCCACCGAGCATTTGAAAGATGAAAAAGGTGTTTCGGCGTCCGCCATTCGCGGCAGGTCGATATACATATTCCTCCAACCATGTCAGTTTGATTTGACTGGCAAAGCCGACAAGTCCACCATCAAGAAGAACGAAACGACTACGGTTCACTTCCTGGCATCTTGCGACGGCAGCCCGCTTCCGGGACATAAAGTGAAATTCAATCACGTAGGTGACATCAAACTTGACGCGGAAGATGCCGTCACCGATAACAATGGACAGGTTAGTGTCAAAGTCACCGCGTTGGCCAGCGAAGGAATTGCCGCTGTGTTGGCTACGGCTGCCAATCCCGCCGACCCTTCAATCACCGTGGATTGTCAGGTGGAGATTCTGCTGGATGATTCGAAGCCGGTGGATCGTTATCAGACGGATATTGAAGAAATCATTCAAATAACGGCAAGGCCCAACCAATATGCTGATATATCCGTCAAGACTACCGTCAAATGGCACATGCAAAATGGAAAATATATCTACGACGATGTGAAGATAACCGAAGTTTCACCGCTCGCTGAAATTCCTGATTCCATTGAGGAAGTCTCCAACACTACCGCTAATGGGTCGTTCACCAAACATGAACGTGTTATCCAAACTAAAATTGAACCGATAAGTGGTGGATATACGCTGAATATTGACAATTCGAACGGAAAAATTACCAATCCACCGGTACTTTTTACGGTGGTGACCACCGACCATGAAGAGGAAGAATCCAACATGGTTACATCCAATTATTGGCGACTTGGCAATAGTAACGTGACGACACAGACACAATACTTCTCTGGAGATAAATTGATGGTGCTGAAGTATGAGGGGACGGAAGTCTACGATGATTTGAATAGCGAGAACACTACTACTGGTGTCTGCTATGGCATTTGCGGACTCACCGTCAAAGGACATACGACAGTTTCTGAAGAAATACATGTCTCCTCCAGCAACGAGTATGAGAATATGGACAGAAACGACTCATACGAATATGACGAAACAGGAACTACTGTCTACTCTAAAGCTACAACCAGGAAAGTGACTGATTGAATCTGACAACTTATCATAATTGCGTTACGATACTCCGTTGGATTTTTATGGGGACAGTAATGAAATGTATTAAAAAAATTGAAAACAAAATAAATAAGGTATGAAAAAAATCTCTCTTCTTTTCTTAAGTCTGGTGCTTTCTGTTAGCGCCGCTTTGGCTGATGTGGTTGTAGATGGTATCAATTATCGTGTGGTTCCGTCTTCCGGCAAATTGGCTAATGTCGTGGACTATTGTGGTTATGTCATCGGCGCAGCCCAAACGGCAACCGTTGATATTCCCGGTGCCGTTTTTTATACACATACTTTGTCCGGTTCTTCCAGACAGGTCACCGATACGTTCCTGGTGATTGGTATCGACCCCTGTGCTTTCAAGGGAAAAACGATTTCGCGTGTCACTATTCCTTCATCCGTTATCTCGATTGGCGACAGCGCCTTCTATGGCTGCAGTTTCCTTTCCGATGTCACTATCGCTCAAGCCACATCTCAGGAAATGACGGCTCTCGGGGTCGGATTGAGAAAAATCGGAGTGAGAGCTTTCGCTTATTGTACCGACCTTGAAAGCATCTCCCTTCCTACATCGCTTTCTTCTATCGATGATTACGCTTTCTACGCTTCAGGCCTTGTCTCTGCTGATATCCCTGCCGATATGATCGGAACACACCTGTTCGACAATTGCACTTCCTTGACTTCGGCCACGTTCCCCTCGGGGCGTACATGTATTCCTGACTATACATTCTATAATTGCTCCTCCTTGACACAATATACAATTCCTGCCAACGTCGAAGAAATTGGTGCTTATGCCTTCGCCAAATCCGGACTTACTTCCCTCAACGTTCCCGCCAAAGTTACCCAAATGGGCGTTTCGGCTTTCTTCAATTGCACTTCCCTGACTTCCGTCACTTTGGGAACGGGTATCACGTATCTCAATCCCAATACCTTCCTGTCTTGCAAAAATCTGACCACCGTCATTCTCCCTTCCACGCTCGTTACTATCCAACGGAGCGTATTCGAGAATTGTTCCGCCCTACAGACTATCGTCTTGCCCAATAGCGTTACCACGCTCCGTGAAAAGGTGTTCAAAGACTGCACTTCCCTCCTTACCGTTACACTTTCCTCCAATATTACCACCTTGCCTCACCACCTCTTCCAGAATTGCACCTCTCTCTATAGCGTTTCGATGCCAGCGGCTCTCACCGCTATCGAGGACTCCGCTTTCTATTCTTGTTCCAAGCTCACCGAATTCCGCATGCCCGCTACCGTGCAGACAATCGGTTCCGGGGCTTTTGAAGCTTGCAGCAAATTGCAGGACCTTTATATCACCGATCTCGCCGCCTGGTGCAATGTCGACTTGCAAGGCAACAATATCGGCACGCTTCCTTATGGTACGGTGGGCGCTTCTAATATCTTCTCTACGGGCGGTACCGCTAATCCTTCACGACTCTATCTCAACGACCAACTCGTTACCGACCTCGTCATTCCCGAAGGCGTTACGCGAATCAACCCCTTGGTCTTTGCTGCCAATTCCACTATCCTTTCGGTTTCATTCCCGCAATCACTCCGGTCTATCGGTGCTGGTGCGTTCGAAGGAACCGTCAGCTTGTCCGAATTGAATATCCCCGAAGGCGTTACTGTTGTTGAAGAAGCCGCATTTTCTTGCATTCCCGCTCTGCATAAAGTTACCCTCCCGAGCACCTTGGATTCTATCGGCAAAGACGTGTTCACCCTTACCGCTGCTGTGGATACCCTTATTTGCTATGCTGCCGTTCCCCCCGTTTGCGCCGACTCCACTTCTTTCTTCAGCAGCTTGTTCAATACGCCCGTGGGCCTCTCGCATGATGTCACACTTTTCGTTCATACACGCAGCCTGCAGGCCTATCAGACGGCTGATGTCTGGAGCCTCTTCAATAATTACATCGGTTTGGAGGAATTCTTCACGATCACCGTACTGAGCTCCGACGAAAGTGTCGGTTCCGTTGACGGAGGTGGCGAATACTGCGACGGCGAAACGGCCACCATTTCCGCTACACCGGTCGATGGTTACCGATTCGTGAAATGGAACGACGGCAACACCGACAACCCGCGTCAGGTGCTCGTTTCCGAAGACAAAACCTATATCGCCAACTTCGAACTGATTCCCGAGGCTCTTGACGATATGGCAGGCGACGCTCCTGCGGCTCTCAAAGTGCTCCGGGATGGCAAACTCGTCATCATACGCAACGGCGAAGCATTCGACGCTACCGGCGCTCGTCTCTGATAACGCCACAACGGCATTTTCCTTTTTGTGAGTTAACTAACCCTATATATTAACTTTAATTCTTTTCTGTATGAAAAAAACACTTCTTTTTGCTGCCGTTATTTGTTTGGCAGCTGCTTTCACCGGTTGTAAGGACACCAAAATCCCTACCAACGACACCACTAAACTCTGGGTGGCTCCCAATGCCGATTGGACACAGGTGGGCTACATCGACGCCAAAGGTAATTTCGCTATTCCTGCCACCTACCAGGCTGCTTACGACTTCTGCTGCGGCTATGCTTGCGTAGTTGTCGGAAACCGTGTCCAGTTTATCGACAAGAACAACAAACTCCAGACTTCCGCGCCCGCAATGGATGATTGCGATGTCAATTTCTACCACAACTGCCTCGGTTATAAAATCAGTAATCTCTGGGGGATGGTCGACACTCATTTCAAAACCGTCATCCAACCCGCCAACTACTACCTGGGGTATATGAGTAAGGACGGTCTGGCTCTCGTGCAACGTACATCCTCTTCCAAACTCGGTTATATGGACCGCAGCGGCAAAGTGGCTATTGCCGAAATGTACGACGGCGCTTCTATGTTCATTGACGGAGTGGCTGTTGTTCGTATGGGTAACTACTATGGCGCTATCGACAAGAAAGGTCAGTTCGTCATCAATCCTACCTACGATTATCTGAAGAGTGTTGGCGGCGGTCGTATCGCTTTCAACGAGAAGGGTAGCGACAAGGGCGGTCTGCTCGACCTCAAAGGTAATGTGGTGGTGGCTGCTATGTATGATGATTTCGATCCGGTGGGATTCACCACTTCCAACCTCATGGTGGCTGAACGCAACAACTCGTTTAGCTTCTACGACAAAAACGGTAATCTCGCTTTCCCCGGCAACTATATCTCTTGCTCCAGCTTCTACGACGGCGTCGCTTGGGTGCTGATCAGCGAAGATAGCAACTGGCAACTTATTGACACCAAAGGTAAAGTCCTCTTCTCCTTGGATTCCAACCAGGAACCCTATACTATTTTCCACAACGGCTTGGCTCAAATCGTTACCGTGGGCTCCAACAGCGCTACGCTTGAGTTCATCGACAAGAGCAAGAATGTGGTTTATTCCTGCAGTGTTTCGGCTTCCGACTTAGCACCTGCACGCGTAAAGGGTCAGCTCGACAAAACTCGTCTCTATGCCGGTACCGAGGCTGCTATGATGGTAAATCCCAAAGAGGTTAATATGGACCGTTAATTGACCGTCAATCAGTCCCGCAGATGTTCTTCTGTCATTCAGTCGCTCTTTATAGAGCATTTTGTTGTTTCAGTTGGAGCATCTCTTTCTAATACAAAAAACGCAGACTTAATGCCTGCGTTTTTTATTTTATTATTATTCTTCTTCCTTTCCGCTGCATAGATCTGCGAGATAAACTTCTATCCGCATGGCTTTTTCTATATATTCGCTTTGGGCGCAGCACAAAGTATATTCTTTATATTCTTCTAAAATCTGCGTAATCAGCGAGATCTGCGGGCGCCTTTAAATATAAATATCTGCGTAATCCCCACGGGGTCCCCAAAGAAGCTAACGTAGCGCTTCGAATGGGGAAAAGGAAGCAGAACGTAGCGCTTAGATTAGCAAGGCTAATCCACTTAGCGGAGTTTCTGCTGACGAGGAAATCTGTGAGAGCCTTATCCTTTCCGCTGCATAGCCGTTCTCGTTCACGTTAATTCCGCCGCATGGTCAACGCAATTCCGCTGCATAATTTCTTTTTTTCAAAATAAATTTGTATATTCCAAAATAAAGTTGTACCTTTGCACCGACAAATGAAAAGAAAGTATAACTTAATGGCAGAAGTTTATATCCGTTCTTTTCTTACTCGATGATATAGTTGTGATTTTTTTATAAAAAAATCTATAAAAAAATCGTAGCTGTATCGTCCATTTTTTTTTCACTATGAAAAAAGATATAATAAAGTCATTTCTGACATTAGCGATTGGAGGTTCGCTGTTTTTTATTATGGCCAATGGAGATGATGTTTTTCCATTGATTGTAAATCTGATATATAATATAATCAGCTGGTGCGTAAGTTTAGAACTGGTGGTTGTTATTTGGACAGGTAGAAGTGCAATCCGTAAAACTGATATATCTAATATATATAAGGTGATTGCAGGAATAATAGAAGTGGCGCTAGTTCTTGTTGTGCTGTTAATGTAGCATCTGCCTTATCCTTAGGACGCAGTCCGCTCCCTCCTCCCTTATCCACAACGAGCATCGCTCGCGCGGTGGAAGCGTTGACAAACGAAGTTGAATAACTAAATTTTCTTCTTATGAATATTATAGTACATAGACCCTTGTTCGCTTTTGCTCAAAGTATAGCGTGAACGTAAATGGCCGGATTTACAAAATGGCCGGCAAGCGATGTCAAATTGAGATTCCTGATGCAAAAGAGGGAGATGTGATCAGTTGGTCTTATCTTGAGTTGTTCAAACCCAAACCTTTTATCACCTTCCGCTACCAAGGCGATAAAAAAAATATATACATACAGCACAATCACCTTCTTACTTTGCTTTCAAAGATAATGTTCTTGGCTTTTGTTATTGTTGCCGTCCAGGCTACATTATGTAACGGAACGCTCATTCCATCTTTTGTCAACTATATAGTTCTCGTAGCGGCTTTTGTCATTTTTCTCGTGCTAATTTATTTGAGTAGGTGTAAAAAGGACAAGATGTATTCTGTCTCCTATTTTTGATGTTTTGTATTGCTATATGGAAAATTCGATTATTTTTTATAAAGCCAAAAGATGTAAGTCTTCTTTTTT
>JAKSNP010000003.1 GCA_024399655.1 Paludibacteraceae bacterium
GGTTGTGTGTGCTTGAAACTCTGCTTTGCTCAATGGTTCTCTGTAGTTCATAGTTTCTATCTTTTAGAGTGATTTATTGTTTTTTTTTAATGCCCAGAGGGTTTCCCCTCCGGGCTGGTGGTTTAAGCTTCAGCAACGGCTTGTTCAAAGCGGACTTGCTCTCTTGCGAATAAGAAGCGGACGGGGCAGAACTTGTAATTGTCTTTCTCTACCGGTGCACCCCAAAATAGGTAGGCGTGCTGACCTTTCTTAACTTGTGCGCCTTTTGCTTTCCAACCATCAAAGGTGTTCAGTTCGACATCTACCAAGTTGTAGCACTCACGCAACAGTTGGTTGCACTTGAAATCGGTTCTGCCTGCTGTCTTGGCCACCTCTATCAAACCATTGGTGATGGTCTTTAGATGCTCGCGATAATCTTGCATACGGGTGTTAGCTACTTCGTTCATGTTCTCGGATTTTTTAGTTGTTTTTGCCATAGTTGTAAAATTTTGAATTGTTAATATTTTAGTTGATTGATTTACTGTGTAAGAATTTGCTTTCATTTTCAAATTTTGTTTTTTACACTGCTTTAAGAGGGTGTTCACATAACCGAACATAAAAACAAGGTTTTCGGCATTTTACTACCCCATCGGGGCTGGAGAAAATCCAATCAAAAATTAGCCTTCCGACATTTTTTATTAGAAACATGCTTGACCTTGTAGTTTCGGGAGAATGCCCTAACTTTGCAGTGCTAAAATAACAATCATTATTTGGAAATGGGAGCCACAAAATTCTCCAGTAAATCAACCAACATTAACTTTATTCAAATCAACTATATTGGCAGAGACAACGGCACACAAAATCCCTACAATGAACGGCTAATGCCCATTGCAGCAAGATAGCGAGTACCGCTGACCTAATAACCAAATGATAGAGAGTCAAGTTAGCGGCAAGATGGAAAGGTGTTGCAACCAACGCGCGAGTGTAGCGACATGGTGACGAACCACGACCTTGGTTGGAAACCAAAAGTCAAGTGAAAAGAAAGGTAACGCCTACCTTGGGGAGTACCGATAAAATAAGAAAGATAATGCCCACAAGTTGCCTTGTCTGCCTATACGCATAAAGCAAGCAATCGCATTCAATTGAACACGATTGCTTGCTCCATCAGCCCCAAGGGGAATTATCCTAAGAGCATTTACAATAATCACTCAGATAGGAAAACTATTCAGAGAACCTCCGCACAGCAGAGTGAGCCACTACAACCCCTCGATAACGTCCCAAAAGCATTTTGGAAGGTACACATTAGGCACATTAACTGCGTCTTGGAACAGAGGAGCGACCTCCTTTGGCGAATACCCTGCGATGCCGCATCCGACAGCGGTAACGAGGAAGATAAGATTCGGATGTTGTTTGGCACAATCAATGAACGTTGCCACCGCACGGCGAAAAGATGTCTCGCCTTCCATCGTTGGAAGGGCATAACAATGACCGGTAAGACCTTCACCTACGCCCCATACAGCACCAAAGGTACGAAAGGCAAAGTAGGCAGCACCGCCTCCGTGGTGTCCCTCGATATTACTGCCGAATACGAATACCTCGTTCTTTTTCAGCGATTGGATATTGTCCGGCGCGATACGGGTGGTAAATTTACACATAAATTGTGAATTGAGTTAAATTAACTGCTCAAAGGGCACTTCAAGCTCAAACAAAATTACCAAACCAATTACAAGATGTCGTCAGTTTCAAAAGTCAAGTAATTAAATTTGTCATCACCATCTTCTTCGGCATTTCTAAGACTTTTGCTTTTCCCATTGACAAACACATATTTAAGTCCATTCAAAGAGTTTGAATTCTCTAAACTATTTGATGTACCATAAAATGCTCGGTGATTTTTGCTAAGATATTTGGCACGTTCCATAATGACCCAACGGTATATATTAGCCCACGGAGTATGCATAGGATTGATAACTATATCAACAGACGAAAACAATTGCTCAAATTCCTTTTGCATACTTGGCACTGCAATAGTAGGTTTGCCGTTTTTGTGGCATCTAATAATGCTACTTTCTCCACATAAAAGTAATAGACATTTTTTTCCATCAATTTCGAATTGACGATGTTCACGCAATTCCTTAAGTAACTTTTGAGCAATGTCTATATTTATTTGTCCTGATTGAGAAAATACCTGTCGCGAATTCATGGGCTGAATGCGCCCATTTTGAAGCAAGAACAATTCGCCATGTCGCTGACGATCAATAATAACCTCTATTACCGCAGTCACTCTATTGCCTTTCTTTATGGCACTTTCTAATTTGGGTAAATCTCTTTTAGATCCTAGAGCCCAACCCGGAAACACAATCAGACCTTTTTTAAGCGTATTAACGCGGGAAATGGTATACTCTAAACGACTCCTATTAGTACAACCATATTGTGATGAAATGATACAAATTTTCATAAATTTCCCGTTCAATAATAAAACAACAAAATATAAAATCATAAAATTGCCTGCAAAATTACGATTTTTTTTTCAATTTTCCAAATGATATTCAATATTCAGTAATAAAGGAGGGGTGTTCAACCTCCTCACTATTTCTTTTTTACAATAAAACGTTCTAAATTATGCTTTGCAGTAGGACAGCCTCCTATTTTGACAGCCATCTTATAATAATCATATGCTTTATGTAAGTCCACAGGTACACCATATCCCTCCTCATAAATTCGTCCAAGAGTATTAAGAGCATTTGCATCATTCGCCATACTTTTATCACTAACAAGAGCATAAGCTCGCTCATAATCTCGCAAATTTCCCGGAGCATAGAGGAGTTCCAATGCTAAATTGTTTTTTGCATCAAGAAATCCTGCTTCCATCGCTCTCTCGTACCAATGAATAGCTAACGCAATATCTTTTTTTACACCAAGTCCATTGGAATATGAAAAACCAAGATTGTTCATCGCGCCACTTTCTCCATTTTTAGCACAATCAAAATAAATTTCAAATGCTTTTTTATATTCTCGTTTACCAAACCAACCACATTGCAAACCATAAGCGTAAGTATTCCCTGCCCAATAATCACCCTTTTTATATAGGTCACTTAATATAATTCGACCTTTTCTAATATCTCCTTCTTTAATTAGGCGCATAGCTTTGTCTTCCATTATTTCTATCTCTGAAATAGGTTCAAACTCTAAGGGTTCCGGTGAGAGTTTTAAGCTAACAATACCTTTCTTTGTCATAATCATCGCCTCTCCAAATTGATAAAATTTTCGCATAATCTTTTATTCTTATATTGATTTTCATTGCAAAAGTACAACAAGACTACGCAAAAACACTGCGTAGTCTCAAAAAAAACATAAAAGGAGGGCTTCTAACCCTCCTCTTCCTCCTCTTTACAGATTCGGTACCAGACTTTTTCCGTGCCATCTTTTTCGTTGCAAGAACGATAGTAGAGCATATAAAGGTCTCCTCCGATATGGTAGGCGAAATAGTTCCACAATCGAATAAGCAGTTGAGGATCATTGCCACCATGACCTTCAATTTGCAGGAGGTTCTCTCCGTCTTTGTTGTAGAGGTGCAGCAATACAGGTGCACTGTAACCGTCAATGAAGGTGGCTACATAGCCACATCCGCCACATACACTTGGGAAATGGTACATATCCAAATAGGAAGCCAAATCCTTGTTGTCAAACTTAATGAGTTCTTTTGCCATAGTTGTAAAATTTTAATGGTTGTTAATTATTGTTGATTACCACGTTTGAGAGCAAACGTTAAAGTCGATATACTCGTCATAAATATCTCCCCAATCTGCATCTTCAGGTGAAAGAATGAAGTTAGCAACTTTCTTAACGCTTTTTGTAATTTCTGCAAAACCGAATAAATCTAATTGTGTTCCCATAACTGTTCCTTGTTTAGTGGTTGATATTAAAGAATTTGTTGTCATTTCAAATTTTGTTTTTTACACTGCTTTTAGAGGGTGTTCACACCACCGAACATAAATCAAGGTTTCCGAAAAACAATACCACTATGCAATACTGGAGATTTTTTAAGATCACATCGCCGGAACATGCCTCGACCTTGTCGTTTCGGGAGAATGCCCTAACTTTGCAGTGATAAAATAACAATCATTATTTGACAATGACAGCTCTAAATTCTATACCAACCACCAATAAGGCAAACAGGTCAGAACACAATAGGTTGCCCATTCGGTTGCAGACATGGAGGAAAGCACCAAGTTGGTTACCATTTGTAACCGATTGATTGGCGGAGATAAACGATGTATTGAGGCAGTCGCTCTCCATAGTATCAACGAGATAATAAGAAACGACCTAAATGGACTATGGCACGAACGATGCCCGGACAACTAATTGGCAGACGGATTAGGTTCCACCAAGAAAGGCAGGATGGCTGAAGCTGCCTAATGGTTACAATGCACCAGCGCACCCTACCTAACAAAAGCAAATAAACGTAAGGAATAGTGGCACTCAACTGCCGATTGTGGAACTCGCCACCAAGGAGAACTGCACTACCATATCGTTACGAAAAAGGCGCGGAAAAAGAAAAGCGGCTGCACATATGTACAATCGCTTTCTCATTTCAAATAAGACACCGAAACTGCATTTAATATGGCAAAACAACAATACCATCCCTTGAGTAGTATTCTTTTGCTGCATCGCCATACCTAATGGTAAAACTGGCATATTCTTCTTTATCAGTAAAATAAACGGAGAAGTTCTCATCTTTATCCACCTTGTGCCACTGACCGCATCCTTGTGGATTATCAACCCATGAAACGACTAAGTCAGCACCACCGGATTTTACAACATATACCCACACATCGGCATCATATGGATCGGTTGTAACACGGACATCACCCCACACCTCAAATGTTTCAGTCACCATCCCTTTATCAAGAGTATATACGCAATTTGAAACAGGATTAGGACAAGGTCCAGTTGCGCAAATTCTATCTCGAGCAATAGCAAACAACGACGTAAATAATAGTATCAAAGTAAGATAACCTTTCATAAAAGAGTAATTTATTCATACAAATCTCTACAAAAAATATGCCAAGAGAAGATTACAAAATTACCTCAACTATCCGGCACACAAAACAGCGAGCGACGCCCACAGGCAAAGCGAGC
Source organism: Paludibacteraceae bacterium (assembly GCA_024399655.1). Lineage (GTDB taxonomy): Bacteria > Bacteroidota > Bacteroidia > Bacteroidales > Paludibacteraceae > Colicola. The sequence goes on from JAKSNP010000003.1 coordinate 5,119, forward strand.
GCGCGACATAAAAAAAAGGTCACTTACGCAACCTTTTCTATATGTGGGTACTTTACCCGTTCTTCTATATCGTACACTCTTGGAAAGTGTCGCGGTATGTTCATTATTCCCCAATCACCTTTGGGGTCATAATTCATAACGTGCCAAAGGGTTGAAATCGTATCTTCGGGAAAGAGCCAAGAAAGTTGAGAAAAAGCGCGGTAGGCAATTTCTTCAAATTGGCTCCAAGTGGTTTGATACGGCACCACTTCTGCGGCTATGCACGCGGTCATATCCTCTGCCTCATCATCAAAGACAAAGGGGTTGCTGTTCAAAGCAGATAAAATCACATCTTGCAAATCTTTTGTAAGCATAACATCAAATTTTTGAGGGTTAATATGATAGGTTGTATATATTGCAAAAACCTTTGCACGCGCGCATAAATTCAGAGTAGCTGAGCGTGCCCTCTTGACGCATTACGCTATTTATGCCGTACCAGTAGTAAACATCGTTGAGGTACTGCTCGGCACTATAAAAGCCGGTGCGGTCGTTGTCTTCTTTTGCGTTCTCCATTGCTTCACGCAAACGATAGATTGCGCTTTCAAATTGTGCGCTGAAAGGTTCGAGGAAATGCTCGTACTGCTCGCACTCTTCCGCGTCTGCAAGTGTCAAATTGATTTTGACGCCGTGCTCGGCTGCATAGTCAATTAAGATGGGGTGCAAGTCAAACTCGTCCTCCTCTGTAACAAAGAAACCACCATCAACCAACGCAGTCAATATACTTGCGGTTATGTTTGTTTCGCGGTGATTAACCTTAACAACACTCGTAGTAACATCAATGTTGTTACTAACATTACTTACTTGTTTCTCACTACCTCTCTGGGTGCTCGGAACTTCATCAAAAGAAAAACTTAACTGTGACATACTTATTGAATTTTTGTTGAACTTGCGTATAATGTAGTTTGCGTATGATTGAACCTTTAACGTTGCTTTAAGAGTGTGTTCCAGTAGAGGCGTGAGCAAGGTTTTTGCCAAAAATACTACCGCCACAGCCGAAGGGCGACGCAAGGAGTCTTGCCGTGGCGTGTGGAGATTTTTGAGATAGTTGGTTTGCGGGCAAATTGATAGCTCTGTGAGTAGTGTAGGAAGGCAGGAAACAGGCGGAGTCTCGGTGCGGCCACAGTGCCAACCGTGCGCGTAACGAGACTCTGCCCCTGCCGTCATCGTACCGAAACGGAACACAATGCTATCAATGTACCTGATGTAAGTTGGAGCAAGGACCATCGAATAACGGAATATCACAGCAAGACTGCGACAAAGGAACAGTCTTGCCGTGACATGGAGTGCTGGCGTAGCGAGAATAGTAGCACATAGAAAAGCAGGAGGAACACAGCGAGAACTCCGGGACGGAGTCTTGCCGTGTTTCGTATGCCTTTCGTGCGAAAATGGAAGCGGAGCCGAGATAGTCCAAGCTCCAGTGTTGAAGGTTGCCCCCTAACCAACTATCGGTGCAAAACATAGCCCGACCTTGAGCACACCGGAGAACACACTAACTTTGCAACGGATAAAGGTGGTCACAATCGTACGCTGCTGCATGCAAAGTTCGACAATAAGGCAATGAAACAAGTGTGTCACATTAGCCCTTTTCTATGCAGTTCCAAGCACTACAATAGCGTAAAGTAGTGAGAAAGGCAAGTAAAAAAACAAAAACAAAAATAGATACCCATTTTTGGCACTCACAAATACTCACAACTCACAAAAATATTAAGTGCTTGATATTCATTATATTATTATTTTTCTATCTATAAAAATATATATAAATAACCCTAATTTTCTGTGAGTTTTGTGAGTTTTTCAAACTTTGTGAGTTTTTTGTGAGTTTTTGTGAGCGTTTTTTAGCATACCGAAATTGGCACTAAACCCTTATAAATACTACATGTGAGCGTTGTGATTTTTTGTGAGCCTCGAAATGTGGTCTTAAATTCATTTTATTTTTTGGCATAAAAAATGGCAGCGACTCTCCCGAGCAGCTACCACCACATTCAAAGCAAAAATAACCAATAACGGATTACTCACATAGTTTTAGTCCCCTTCATCGGTTGCTAAATCAATAGAACCTTGCTGAGGGGATGGCGAACTATGATCGTCAATCTCATCACTGGTTTCCGTTAGGGATGCGACTTTGAGGTTGATGCCATACAAAGTCTGCACCGCTTTGTAATCAAAACAATAAGCTTGGTCTGTAATTTCTTTCGGGCAATACCTAGTTTCAGTAGTGCCATCTTTTCTAGTTCTGTTCACGGCAACTTGTTGCATTGTTCCATCGCTAAAAACGGTGAAACGCTTGGTTGTTGATAAACCATAGAAGATGGTTGAATCCGAGCGCAGGTAATAAGCAATACTTTTCTTCGATACCAATTCTTCCCCGGATTGTCTGCCGTGCATTTGGTACAACTCAAAAATACGGCGATGTCGGAGAAATAGTATCTCCTTGGGAGCATCAAACTTAATTACCTTGCTTGTTTCATCGTTATCCTTAATGCGCAGTTCCGTGAGCCATTCAATCTTGAAGTCGCCTGTTTCCGTGATATGTCCTTCCCTAAAGAGGAAGTCAACGATGTTCCAGAATGCTGCCACCTCAGATCCATCTTTTGTGAGGTTGTTTTGCTCTACCAGCATCTTTGCTGTAATGGATAGCAAATCCCCATAACTATAAGAAACACGAATAATGTTTCGCATAGCATGGAAAGCCGCTAAAGGAACGAGCCAGTTGTTAAACAAGCGGTCCTCGATATTCTTATCCTTTACGGCTTCGTATAAATCTTGAGCAGCCACTTGAGCAGATAACTTATAGTTAGCAATAAACTGTGGCCGATGCTTCAAGATGTCAAGTAATAGGTGGCTGCACCCCTGCTTACGTAACTCCACCAAATTTTGGAAACGCCGTCTTTCCTCTGGCGTGCGCTGTTCGTTGGTTTTGACTGTTCGCAGGAAAATCAATCGAGAGAAGAGTGCGATATCTTTATTCGGCATTTCTTGTCCGGATAGAATGACGCCGGCATCGACCTGCGTCGTTTCGCGCTTCTTATCTTTATCCATGGTCATACGTGTGCGCCCGGTACCATCCCACAATCCTTTCAAGAACTCAATCTTGGTAACATCAATGATGTTCTTGTACTCATCTATATGTACGAGCGCATTTGAGCATTGCGCAACGGCTTCTGATAAGGCGGCAATGGTGGAGTTTAGTATATTGACAGCTTTATTATTGATGATAAAGAAAGCCATCAAAGAGTGTCCGAGTTCTGATTTACCAGTACCCTTGACACCAAAGATATTCAATATCGGAAACATCTTCGTATGATCGCAATTACATCACGGAAAACAGTGGCAAGCAGGAACGCATAAGCGACTTTGGCATTATCTCCAAAACTATCCACCAAGCGGGATATATATTCCTCCATACTGAAACTACCGTAGGTGGTGTGGATAAATTGGTGCTCAAAGTCGCTCTCACTTTTCTCACTATCATCCCTGATAGTCGATGCGGATGGGAGGTAGTAGTTGCGCTGTTCAAGAGTTCCCTCGTTCAGCTTGACAATACCATACTCATCCGCTGCGTGCCATACGGCACCATCAAAGATACCATTGCCAAAGGCATAGAATAAAGTACGCTTTTGCCAACCGAGTTTGTGGATTAGGTAAGCCGTGTCCGTAGCTTTATAAAGGTACCGTTTAAGACTTGTCAATTGTTCGTCCTTTGCCAGCCACAGGAAGTTGCCCAAAGACTCAACCTTGGTTGCGAACTTAACACGACTTGCCAAATCCTCTTGCTTTAATTCTATGACTTCGCTAGTGCCATACATATTCGTAATCTTAAAGATACGAGACGATGCAGTAGCGTCTTTGATATGGAATAGTGGTTTAAGAACAAAATTAGACCATTCGTAGGTTTTACCTTTTTCGCCCACAGTGACATAGCAATGGTTCTTTTCAATAAAACCATATTGCTCCAACTGCTCCCCATCAATATCCTTATCACGCTTCTGCCTGATGAGGTCTTTGGTGAGATTGCACTTGGCATTGGTGATGGCATCCGTCCAAGTTTTCTTGGTCGCCTTGATATAGGGTGTAATCTCATCAATTATGATATTGACTTGGTATTCAGTTTTGACATAACTGAGTAGGCGTGCAACTTCGCTGACATTATGCTCCGTGTCATCGCCGTGCATAGCACTAAGTTTAGCGGCATACCAAACAATGAAATTTTCTTCGCTGACCATATCAAACTTATTCTTTGTTTGGAAATATGAGTCAGCGTCCATTTTTTCGGGCTTTTTGCCCTTTGTGGACTTTGATTTATCGCTGGAGGTAATTTCCTTTACCAACACCTTATCAAAGCCCATAGCGAGACATTTCTCGCCAAATTTCATTACCTTTTTTATGCCGGTACCATACTTTTCTCCTGCCTTTGGTGGATCAATGTCCGGGATAAAGCATAATGTATGCGCATATCGTTGCAGTTGTTGCAATTGGTGTTCCGTCCAATCTGAGCCGAGACTGGCAACAGCATTATTGATTTCGAGGTATTGTAAGCGCAACACATCGGGGCCACCTTCCATAAGGTAGAATTTATCTTCAGAAGCACCGTACTGTCGCGCTACATCCAAACCAAATACCGACTTGTCCTTTGAGTATAAAAGACTATTCTTTGAATTGAGGTATTTAGGAGGTTCCTTGTCGCCTTTAGGTGTTGAACCTTTGGAAGCCGGAACATATCGTGCCGTGTATGCAATAATCAACTGGCTGGCACTGCGTATAGGAATCATTACACGGCCACGAAAGAAATCATAAGTGTGAGACTTGTCCTCACTCTCGGCTAATAAGCCCAACTCAATTAAAATTTGTTCGGATAGATGTTTCTCCTTCGCCCAATCTTTGAGTTTATGAAAATCGTTGTATGCGTAGCCAATTCCATACGCATCTACAAAATCAACACCCCAACGTTTAGTGGCATAAGACAATGCAGCCAGGGCTTCAGGATTATCTTCACGGATATTCCGGACAAAGAACTGCTGCACCCGTTGGTAGGTGTTAATCATCAATTGTCGGCGATTATCTTCATCCCTTCGCTTGGCTTTCTCCTCTGGAGTTTCTTCTTCCTCTGTGAGGGTTATCTTATACCTATCGGCTAACTGCTTAATGGCTTGAGGAAAAGAATAGCCATGCTTCTCCATAAGATAATCGACAGGATGACCATATTTGCCACACCCAAAGCATTTGTAACTGTTCCGGGCAGGGAACACAACAAATGATGGGGTCTTCTCAGTATGGAAAGGGCAACAGCATCGGAGGTTCTTACCATATCGGGTAAGATCTTCCTCAACAACGTCCTCAATACGTGCAACATCAAGAACGCGGTCTATATCACTTCTTAGTATCATGGGCGGCTCTCTCTGTTGATTGATTGGTTAAAGTCCATTCTTCAATAGACTCACGGCGTTGTTCTGCGGTTTCATTAATAATAAGATCATACTGGGGTAAGCGTCTGCCTTTCCAATCTGTACACTTGCCTACATAAGACCAAGTAGCCAGTACCATACATGGTGCTTTGGAAAGACGATTACCAACCTTTATGACCGCCTCCGACTTTACCAGTCCTTTCGCACATCGGACTAGTCCGGGAGAGTCGTTCTCAAAATAAATCTCAGTTATCCGTAGTTCTTCCTTGTGCTCCTCCATGGCACGGAACCAACTATTGACATGCTTGAGATGTACATTCGTTTTTACATACGTTTTCATAGACCTTACTTATTATATTGTTTGTTCGCTTTTGATCCTTACGTGGGACAGATACGCGCTGTAGCTCATAGCCGTCCTTTATTCTATCAATAACCAACTGGCGATAATTTGCAAAATTATCAAGGAAGTCTGACAAAATTTTCTCGAGCGCACGCGCTTCCAATAGACTAAAATTGCAGTGATTTTGTTTGTAGTAGAAGGTTGAACGTCCCCAACCTAACTCTACATCCATCACATCCCGGAACACTCTTTTTTGGTTTTGGGTCAAAGAATGATAAAAAACACTTAAATTTTGCATTTTTTTGTACGAAAATTTTGTCATATCAATTATTTTTACTAACTTTGCACCGCAAAATTACAAATAATATTTGAATTACACAAATATAATTGTGATATTTCAATTAAAAATGTGCATTTTCTGCAATTTTTAATAAATTTATTTGTAATACTAGTAAAATTATTATATTAAACGCGCGTTCCTTTAATAGTACACGCGACATTCAAAGCAAAGCAAAATGTATAACGGAGAAAAAATCCGCTCCTTGCTATACGAGCAAGGTAAAAAGCCAACCGACTTAGCGGAGTATGTATTCAAAAATGGGCATCGGGCAATAACGCCACTTATTACGGGCAATCCGACTGCCGAGACACTGGAGAACGTAGCAGATTTCTTCAAAGTTTCCACCGAAGTATTTTTCAAACGCCAAGTGCTACTTGAAAATGGGGAGAGCGATAGCTCTGCTCAAATTCCCTATATTGATTTAATTGTATCTGCCAAGGACGAATTAAATAAAACCCTTAAGGAACAGAATACACTTCTCACCAAGGAAAAGAAAAATCTGCAACGTGAGAACAAGGAGTTAAAGCAACAATTAGAGGATGCAAAAAAATTGATAGAAAATTTGCGTAAGTCATAATTTTTTACTAATTTTGCACCGTGTTTTGAGAGATAAAAACACCCATGGTGGAATCGGGTCAAACGAATACCACCTTTGGGGGAATCGGGTAAAGACCTAAATTGAAAGTTTCCTTTATCAACGAGGGTTAAAGTGGGGGAATTGGGTACTCAAAACACCGACGAAATACCGACGAGACAAGCAAAAAAAGCAAAAATAACCAATTATAAACCACTGGGTTTCAGCAAGTTACAAAATCCGTGTCGCTTGAATTGAGTCGAGGGTTCGAATCCCTCGGGGGACACAAAAGACAAGGACATCCATTTGGGTGTCCTTGTCTTTTATATCTATAGAGACTATTTATGTCAAATGTATATCGGCATTTCGCTTGTGGAAGACTCAAAGTAAACTATTCTAAACTACGAATCGAAACATTTCTCCAAAGTCCGAATAAATTACCATAGATGATGCGGGATTATCCAGAAATCATTCTTTTACAAATGAACTTATTTCAATCAGGTTACCTTCAGGATCTGCGATATAGCAGGTCCGTTGTCCCCAAGGTTCGGTGGTTGGTGCAAAAACGGGCGTTGCCCCTAATTCGATGGCACGAGAATATTCGTTATCCACATCTGCAAAAGTAGGAACATCGAACGATAGTTCCATAGTGCCATTTTTACCAAGAGGATAACTATATTGTTGCAAAGTCATCTGCTCAAAATCCTTGCGAGGATAAAGAATGAGCCGCATCTCATCCAGTCGCAACTCTACGTTTGGTTCAACACCATTCCAATCTGTATGAAATCCAAACACATCGCGATAGAACGCCACAACTTTGGCATTGTCCGTAGTAAAAATTCCAATGGTATTAAAGTAAAAACGTTTCATGACGAGATGATTAACTGCTAAGTTAATAAACCATATCTAATTATAATGGCATTTTTTAATTCCAACTTCTGTCATAAGCCCTTGTTCTATCAGCCGATGGCAACGTTGTATATTGAGTTCCGTCCAATGGGAGTGCTTTCGTCGCGGTGAAATGCGTTGTAGGCAACCTGCACCTTCTGGATTTTTCTTGACTGTAGAATCTATCCAACCAAAGCAAAGAGCTTCTTCCACCACCTCCACATATCTAATCATTTCGCCGGCACCATTATCCAATGGCACAGCCGTTTTCGCGCGAGAGCAAAGCACCCACACCTCATTTTCAATGGCAGCATTAGTGCATAACCATGCACGAAGTTCTTTTCTATTTAATGGACGAAGTATGTTCATTTTTGCGTTTGCAAAGGTACACAAAATTTTACATGCATGCAAATTTGAAGGCAACAAAGTTCCATTTTTTAGTTTCAGACATCATTTTTCCGGCAGAATAACTGACAGCCGAGTGTCGGTCAAGTGTCGGTCAACCCTCGACTCAATAAATAGTTCTAATAGAAAATCTTAAAATCGAGTTCTGCCTTACGAAGTTCCAAATCACGTTCCGTAGTTAGCAGTTGTTTCGTCATATCGTGTATATACTTCCTCTATTGCAAATAAACAAGCAATGTAATTTATCCTGAATTGAGGCAGTTGTCCAAATAAGTTGCATTCTCATATAGATTTACACTAATTTACTGCCAACAAGTATATAATTCCCCAAAATTTTTCAATTTTACAAATTTGAGAGCAAAATATTTGTAGAAATTTGCGTAAGTCATTATTCCAAGTCCTATTTTTTCGGTTGGAGTGATATAATATCTTTGGGTTCGAGGTTAGACTTGGGATAGCCTTCCGTGGCAACACGATACATGGCATTGACCATCTCTTTCATGGTGCAGATTTGCCCCAGCAAACGCAATAAAGGATAAAGTACCAATACAACTTTTTGCGCTTTGACTTGGTGGTTGGTTTGCCCTAAATAAGGACGCATAAACATCGGTCTCCAGCCATATGCGTGAGCAAAGCCCATAGCCTGTGTCTCACGCTCGGTGGAGGACTTGATCTGTTGCCACAGCAAGCGTCCCTTATCACTTGTTCCAGCTCCGGATAAATAGATATATGTCATGTCCTTTTTATTGGGGAGGATAGAGGCAAAATGTACCGGAATGTCGTGACTGATAATGCGATACGCATCTATCGGCGTACCAACTGATGTTATACCAGCGATAAAAAAACAAACATCGTACCCTCTTAAGTTTGGATCGTCCGCTTTAAGTGCCAACAAATCAGGTACGATATATTCTTTCAATTTAGGGTGCGTATGTCCACAAGGTCTGCGCCCAACAGAAAGGACATTCTCAATCCGTTCATCATCAAGCATGGCGAGTAAAACACCCTCACCCACATACCCTGTAGCTCCTGTTAGAATTACTTTCATATTATTGTTGTTTGGCTTTTCGTGATTTGCGGCGTTGTTGTCTTTTGTTGGGACGGGTAAGCATGTTGTGAACAGATTGGAAGCGTTTTTTTAGCCAACGATTAACCAACCTATCCTCTTCTTCCGGATTGGTTAAAGCCCGACGAACGGCTCTGCGATAACGAAGATATGTACCTATATGACGCGCTTTCTTGTCATCATAGATATTATCGAAGGGGATGAGCAATGCCGTATCTTCAATGTCGTGCATGGGTCTATTAACCGCAGTACCGCACATAAAAAGACGCGGCGTAATGGAAATAAATGCATTGAAATTGGGAGGAATACAAGTTCCACGTCTGCGAATAGCGTTCTTCAACAATTTATAATCCTCCTGAACATCATCGCTAGTAAGAATAAGATTCATCAAGTCAGCCGAAGATTCGGGCAATATTTCCATCTCCGGACAAGGACGCAACAGATGATTCTGATCGGCGAAATGCTTCCAAAGATAATGATAAAGCAAATCACGCGAAATCTTGTCGTAGGACGGATAGACAGTCACTTTTCCGAAATAATAAAGAATATCCGGATTGCGCATAATGATAGCCGCAAGTCCATCCCATAAATTATCCAAGGCAAAAATGCATTTGGCTCCAGCTTTGGAGCTTTGATATTCAGGAGCGACAAACAGTCGTCCTAATTCCACTATATGAGGAAGGTAGTTCTGAATAAAATCCCGGGTAAACTCAAATTGGTGGGAACTTGCCAAAATGGGTTGCCCATTTTCATCAAATAGCGTCTCTGTACCCAAAAGGAAACGAAATCCTCCCAGAATAGCTTCGAAATCCGGATCCCAAACAATCAGTTGTTTGTAGGGATGTTCCATCTTGTCGAATTCATCCAGGTCAACGGAATGACCAGTGGATCCTCCTGCTGTGCGAAAAGAAAGTTCGCGCAGACGGCCGATTTCAGTAGTGACATTTGGCGAGTCCTGCCAGGTAACTACATATAACTCGTTATTCCCTTTATTGGTATTGGTCAGTTTCTTGCTTTTGGTCAGTTCTTTTTTCAGCAGATTAACAGAGACTGCTTCAATAATCTTTTCCATTGTATGAATTTGATTGTATATTGCAATTAATCAATAGATGCCGGCCATGTATTGTGGATAATACCGGCCATTTCCACCATATGTGCATGACAAACTTCACGAAGTCGTGCCGCCTCTTCTTTACGCGGTCTGTTTATGTCGGGCAAAACAGGTTCCCCGATATGAATTGTCATCAAAGGCTCGTCAGAACGAAAAATTCGGAAGAAACCTTTCCGCTCGCGAAAAGATATAACGCATGGAATTATAGGTATATTATACTTATAGGCCATATTGAACGCTCCTATCTTAAAAGGACGGACAGGGCTATAGTATTTCCAACTGCAACTCTCCGGAAAAATATGCATCCATTGTTTGCGCCTATGCAACTCGTCAAAAGCCTCGTTGAAACATCTAAGACCGCTTCTATCTTCAGGAACCGGGATACCACCGACGTGCTTCATAAGGTAACCGTCTTTGCCCATGAAAGAATTACGATACATAGGAATCCAACTGCGGTGTTGCGTGGCTTGGAGTACGGATATCATATCCCAACGACCAATATGATTACAAATCGTCATTGCTCCGTCGCGGAAAAGACGACGATTCTTCCATAGATGATTGCGGCCCTCAATTCGCAAACCATAATAGACGCGGTTAACAAAGAAAACGATAACGCGAACGACGGTGTATACAAAGAAACGATTAATACGAAATTTAAGAGATTTATCCAAATATGGATAACTATCATCAAAGACGAGGTCGCGAACATGTCCACGCACCTTAATCATCATCGTATGAGGATTGTCCGCCGGGAAAACCTCCATCGGAGCAGGAACAAACACATCATCCTTGACAATAAAATCCTTGTAAGCAGGGCCATAATGAGAATAATCCTTCATCGTAAATAGTTGGATTCTATCAATTTAGTACCTTTGTCTCACCAGCAGAACCCGATATCCGATTCGGCAAAGTTTACCCCAGGAGGGCCATAGTTAGCACACGGACAGTAACCTATCCAACTAAATCGAGTGCAAAGGTACAACTTATTTCTGAGTTATGCAAATTAAAAAACGATTTTGTTGAACTATAAGTAAAATTAAGGCAATGATAAACCAATTGACCCGAATGTATAATTACACGTTGCAACAAATATCACATGTTTGGCGAAGTCAAGAAAATGAATTTGCCGGACAAATCAGAAGTGTCCGCAGGATGAAAAACAGAGAAATAGCACAAATAATCTAAATCATTGTAATACAGGTGCTTATCAATTAAAAGCGAATGCCAACACCATAAAAAGGAAGTCGGGAATTTCAGGGAATTTCCCGCAAGTTCCTGGAAGTTCCCGCCCCTGTCAATAGCGGTAATATAAATACAGAGTTCAATAAATCAGATGTAAAAAAATGACAAGAATCTGTTTCGCGAATCAAAAAAAACTTAAAAGGAAAACAAGGAAGATAATGCATAGGAAGGTAATTGGAGCCAAATGCCTGACAAGATATGGAAACACCCTTGCAAGCCCCCGTTATGAACCCGTTATACCCCCCTTTTAATATCGGAATCAGTCACGAAATCAAAAATCGATGAAAAGATAATGAGCCATGTCAAACCAGCCTCTGAATCAATCATTCAAAGCCAACAGATGTGTAATATCTATTAGATACTAATTCGGATAAAGGCCGCCAATTGTTTTACCGACATTGATAAGGTGGTCGGAAATACGCTCTGAATTAGAGGCCAATTCGATGTATTGCGCACCTACCAAAGCAGAACATTTACCAGCAGCAAGGCGTTCGATATGGCGGTGCTCCATAAAATCATTCAAGTCATCAACTTTATCTTCAAAGTCATGCGCTTGCCAATAGGCTTCCCTATCGGTATTCATATATGCTTTCATCGTAAATTGATAAACATTGAACACCAATTCACGCATTTGCTCGATTTCCGCCACAGCTTCTTCAGAGAAACGCTCATTTGCATGAAGAAGTATATCGGCATATTCCGTGATATTTTCAGCATAGTCACCAATTCGTTCCAAATCGCTCACTGTGCGAATGGCATTGGTAAGGTACTGATGGTCGGCCTGTGGAATTTGTAAAGCATTGAGTCGGACAATGTAGTGCACCAATTCATGGTTGAGGTAATCCAGATTAGCTTCTGTCCCAGTAAAAATATCTTTTTCTGAAAAATCAAGAGCCGTAACCATGTGCAAAGACCGATCATAGTTCTGCATAGCCATCTGCGCCATGTGTTCAATCTCCAATTTGACTTGTCGAACAGCGATAATTGGTGTACGAAGCATCTTCTCATCCACGAAAAAGAAATGCGGTTTGGTATATTCCGACTCCTTTGTCAAAGGCTCAGGAATAAAACGGCTGACCATAGAAACCAAGATATCCGTCAAGGGCAAAATAATCATGACGGTGGTCACATTAAAAATAGTGTGAAACATAGCCATCTGCAACTGCGGGGCGTGAGGAAAGAGATGCTCAAAGATAATCCCAAAGTTCATATTACCCTTTGACACAATAGACATGACACCCGCCACGAGCAAGAAAACGACAACACCAAAGCAGTTGAAGAACAAGTGGATAAGGGCAGTACGTTTTGCATTAAGTCCGCTAGTCAACCCCGCTATTATCGCCACTACGCATGAACCGATATTCGAGCCTAAAGTAATATATATACCTTGATTAAGCGAAATCAAGCCAGTAACAGCCATCGTGATAGCCACTGATGTCATAACAGAAGATGACTGAATGATTGCCGTAAAAACAGCCCCAATAAGCACCAATAAAATCGGGTTACTGATACGTGCAATAAACTGTCTAACAGAATCCAATCGGGCAAAATTCTCCATGGAATCAGACATCATCGACAAGCCGACAAAGAGCATTCCGAATCCGGCTAAAATTCCACCCAAGGTTTTGATATTATCCTTTTTAGAAAAAACGGATACAAAAGCTCCAATTCCAGCAAAAGCAGCAAAGATAGCCGTTGTACTGAGTCCTCCACCACTACTAAGTCCCAAGGCAACAATCTGAGCAGTAATAGTAGTACCGATATTGGCACCATAAATAATAGTAGCCGCCTGTGCGAGTGACATGATTCCCACATTGACGAAACCAATCACCATGACCGTAGTAGCACCTGATGATTGAATAGCAGCAGTACCTAAAGCGCCAATCCCGATACCGACCAAACGGCTTCGTCCGGTATTAGCAAAAAGTTTTTTGAGACGCTCGCCACCGGCAGATTCCAAATTGGATGACATCATTTGACATGCAATCAAGAAAATACCGATACCTGCAATAAGAGCCAATATAGCAGAAACAACTGTCAGAGTGTCCATAAGGATAAATTTTGTTTACATTTTGGCTGCAAAAGTACAAAAAAAATCTCATATACGCAAATTTCACAGTAAAAAATACGATTGCAGAACAAAAAAAATCGAATGGAGCAAAATATAGAATCCTAACATGCAATCATATTTACACAGAGAAATAAGTGAGACAGGGTGTGTAGGGAAATAGAACCGCTGCACAAGGCAGCGATTCTACTAAAATGAAGTTTACTCTTCAGTTTTATTTTCCTCATTATGACGATATTTGATACTCATAATAACAAAAGGCAGAACAGCTATGAGCAAAAAGATAACCGTAATGCAAACAATTGATTTATCCATATATTTTGCAATTTTAAAGTGAATATTTGAATTGAACGGTACACCAGTACCCGTATTAAATCAAACAAGATCACCAAAATGCAGAAAATGGAAATGCGATACACTCGCTTGTAAATAACAGTACAAGCCGTTGAGAGAAACGGACGATAGACGACAGTTTGCTATGTTGCAAGAAAATAGCGGCTATACTATAAACCGAATTCTCCGTTTTGTATTTGATATTATCAGAAACAACAGGTAAGGGCATAACATTAACCCGCTGCCACTCAATAGACAAGGGGCATTGAAGCGGCATGCGTAGCTCATCATTCGGGCGTGACTCGGAAGGAGGAGTAAACGGCACAGCCGATGTATCGTACTTTTGGCACGAATACATCAGCAAAATGCTGAGCACAAACAAAATACGAGTTACCTGTTTCTTCACCATCACCCTCTTAACCAATTGAAGCGTTTGACCGAATAAATCGGCAAAAGCGGAATCAAAATAGGCACCCTCTTTTTGTAAGCCTGATATTCGGGATCCTCACCATAGTTTTTATCTTGACGGATCTCGAGGCGTCGAGCGCCACTAAACATGATATATACGATTCCGATATAGCCAAACAAAGCCAGTAACCAATGCCACCATGCGGAATAACACCCGATTCCACTGATGAACACGCCCGTCCATAAAGTAACTTCACCCAGATAATTGGGACAACGGACGATGCGATATAATCCCGTATCAACAAAGCGATCAGGATTGACTTTTTTGGCAGCACTTTTCTGATGGTCGGCCCAACTCTCCAACAAGACGCCCAATACGGCAACTGCGAATCCTATCCAGCCAATTATCTGCAGCGTAGCCACTCCGTCAGCCATGTTCTGAACCCGTACGATTATCGGGAACATCTGACAGATATAGAGTATAACACAACTGATCCAAATGGCCGAAAGTACTCCCTTGGAATACGAATCATTGGTCATCGCATCCAAAGAAACGGTCTTCGCATACGCTTTGCTCTTCAATTCACGCCGGAGCAAATAGGTAGCCAATCTGAAACCGTAAACAATGAGCAAGGCGATCAGAGCAAAAGCCAGCAAATTCAAAGCCCGGAAATGCATGACTATCAATGCTATTCCGATGCCGGCAATGCTATATCCGTAGCCTAGCGATATAAAATAAATAAATTTTTTCCACCCTACACTATCAATAAGCAAAGTGAGCAGGGCAAGAATCAAGAGTGTTTTTCCCATACTATAAATGACTAATTCTAAAATAATTATCTTTTTCTCAGTTCCCAAAATGCGACAGCAGATGCAGCCGCCACGTTCAACGAATCCACGCCGTGTGACATCGGAATACGAACCACGTAATCCGCATTGTGAATCGTAGTTACAGGCAGTCCGTCACCTTCACTCCCCATGATCAATGCCAAACGATCGATGCACTTGAGGCAAGGATCATCCAATGCCACACTATCATCCCTCAGAGCCATTGCCACGGTTTGGAAGCCATAGTCATGAAGCGATTCGACCGGCGCATTCATCCAAGTCCACGGAATGAGGAAGATATTCCCCATCGATACACGTACGGCTCTTCGATTCAAGGGGTCACACGAATACGGAGTCAACAATACGGCATCTATATCCAAGGCAGCAGCCGAGCGGAAAATAGCGCCAATATTCGTAGTATTGACAACGGCATCAATCACGACCACGCGATGCGCATTTTTCACCACCTGCTCAACGGACGGATGTTGTTTGCGACGCATCGCACACAGCACGCTCCGCGTCAAAGTATAGCCGGTCAATTCCCGCAACAATTCACGAGGACCGACATAAACGGGGATATTCTCCCCTTCCGGCAAAGAACCAATGCGTTTCAACAAATCAGCCGCATAGCCATCAACATGTTTTGCCTCCGTAAGAAGCGCAACCGGCTCGTAACCTGCATTGAGAGCCACATTAATCACCTTACAACTCTCAGCAATAAACAAGCCACGCCCCGACAATTTATCATCGGTCAATTGAGCGTCAGTCAGGTTGGCGAATATGTCCAATCCCTCTTGGGTAAGAGATGTAACCTCAATAATATTCATTTGCAAATTTCTTATTCTTGCATCAAGACGGCAAGGCCGTAAAAATTCATTGATGCTCGTCCGTTCCGCGGGCCAAGCGATATTATACCAGATGGGCAATCAGGTCTTCGCGTTCGCCCGGCAGCAAATCAATCGGCGCCAATTCAACCGTAGTGAAAGAGCCGAACTGTTGGCGATCATGCATTCTTACCGCCGCACGAGCACAAGAAACCATCATTTGGCCGGTAAGTGCGGGATTATTGATTCGCATCGTAAAGTCGACCTGTTGATTCGGCGTAATACCAGACATGCCATTTCTTTCGATATGCACGCCATGTTGGTGTGTATCCAGTTTTGCCACGGAATCAACCCGTTCCACTTCCGTATAATCGTGTGCGAAATAATCGTCATGCAAGATTGCCTCCTTCACTTTTTCAAACTCATAGCCTTCTTCCAGCTCGATATAGACATGACGATTATGACGTCCTTCGCCTGCGGGAAGTGTCATAGACAAAGCATCTTTCACACCCGGAATCGCTTTAGCAGCAACCGAATGTCCCATACTCCGTCCTGGGCCGAAATTGGTAAAAAGTTGCCCTTCTGGAACCAAGGCATGCATCATAACTCGAATCACCGAATCAGAGCCAGGATCCCATCCAGCCGAAATGACGCTAACCGCCTTATATTGTTCAGCGACAGGACTCAATTGAGCGCGTAATTTGCAGATATCGTTATGAATATCAAAGGAATCAACCGTACAAATTCCCGCTTTCAGGAAAAGCGGCGCACAAACAGGTACTTCTCGCGTAGGAGTACAAAGCAGGACCACATCCGGTTTTTCGGCCAACAAAGTGACCATCTCATCATGATGGAAGACTCCCACCAATTCCATATCTTTGGCCTTTTTAACGGCTTGTTCAGCAGCTCGGCCAATATTGCCATATCCAAATACAGCTATTTTCATACTTTTCACAACGTCAAGTTCTATCAGAATTCCACAACCGGAGCTTTTTCAGCGCCAGCTTCCGCTTCAAAATAGGCTTTTTTATCAAATCCGAAGGAATTTGCAATAATATTATTGGGGAAGCGACGAATCAAAACGTTAAACTGCTTAGCAGCCTCATTAAAGGCATTGCGAGCGACCGTAATGCGATTTTCGGTTCCTTCCAATTGAGATTGCAGTTCCAAGAAATTTTGATTGGCCTTCAAGTCCGGATAATTCTCCGAAATAGCGAGCAAACGTCCCAAAGCCTGCGAGAGTTCACCTTGGGCCTCTTGATAGGCCATCAATTGTTCGGGTGTAGCATTAGTGGGATCTATTGTAATTTGAGTAGCTTTGGCACGAGCAGCCACAACCTCTTCCAAAGTTTGGGACTCATGCTGTGCATACCCCTTAACGGTGGAAACCAAATTAGGAACAAGATCAGCACGGCGCTGGTACTGATTTTCAACCTGAGCCCAGGAAGTCTCCACATTCTCCTCTGCCGTTACCATAGCATTATAACGGCCGATACACCAAAAAACGACAGCTGCGACAGCTGCAATCACAATAATCCAAATTGATTTCTTACTCATTTTTGTATAAATTAAAATTTCACAATATGCTCAAAACTTACCACCTGCTCCGCCGCCAAAGGTCATTCCTCCCCCAAAACTTCCTCCTCCGAAACTACCGCCGCCGAAGCCACCTCTTCCGCCGTATCCACCGGTGGAGGTATCAATCAAACGGGCAATCGTATATGATTTATGCCAGGTACTTTGACAATGTTTGCATGTATAATGCGCGATACCTGCCCCAGCCGCCAGAAGGGTAGCCTCGCGAATAACCTCGTTGCTACGACGAGCGCCATGCTTCTTGCAATACGGACATTTAGGTTGCAAATAATAAGCCAACAACACCAAAATAATCACGAAAATGCTCATTCCCGCAAAGCCGCTCCAAGGAGCCGTAGTGACTTCTTTAGCCTTATATCCCAATAACAATTCGGCTTTAGCGGCATCCGTGGTCAAGACATCAGCAATAGCCTTACCACCCGCCAACATACCATCAGCATAATATCCTTGCTTCAACAAAGGAATCATGATATCATAAATGATTTGCGTGCATTTCTCATCGGTCAACAAGCCTTCCAATCCACCTCCCGTCGAGATACGGATATCGCGGGATTGCAACACCAGAAGCATCAACACACCCGTATTTTTGCCTTTAGCACCAATCCCCCATTTATTGAACAATTCCACCGAAAAATCAAAAACATCCGCCATACCGATATCATCTACGGCCACAATGACCAATTCCACATCGGATTGCTCGTAGAGAGCGGCAGACAGGTTGTTCAGTTGTTCAACTTGGGCGTTAGAGAAAACGCCGTCAGGATTGCAAACATAAGCATTCGCATCCCGAACACGCGGATTGGGAAGCGTTTGAGGCGTGTAGTATGCCATTAGCGGCAAACTGCATAGCAACAGAGATATTATCAATAGTTTTCTCATCAATCACGCACGGTAATATGGAAACAACATTGTTTGTATTCGTACTTCACATAGATATGGCCATCTCTTTGCTGATTGAGCAGGACCTGTCCTAAAACCAATTTCAGGTTGTCCTCGGTCATATAATCATGAGTTCGTTCATGTTTGTCGAATTTGGTATAAGCGATATCAAAAGTAGTGCCATAATTGTGGGCTGAATTAGATACGGCGTTCACATTTCCGCTTTTTTGCAAACGGGCAATATCATTTGCCGTTCTAAGAACGGAAGTAACACGGAAACGATACTCCGGCAGGCCGTTGCGTTCCAATATATCCGCCCATTCATCACCAATGGCATCCAGACGTTGCTTGGCAATCGGAACCAGATATGGAACGGAATGCGTCAATTCCTCCACCACATAATGCTTGTTGGTAGATATATAATCCAAACGATTATGCAGGCGTTCAGCATCCTCACGATCAGCCGGGGGATTAGACAGTCCGATACTTTGAGCCGCTTTGATATGTTTATGTTGGTTATCACGGAATTTTTCAGAATATCTGATATTTTTTCCGGGGTAAGCGACCAAGTTGGTCTCCTCCAAAGGAGCCAACAGCGTTTCGGAATCGTCCGATTCATTTTGATTGCGATGGCAGGCCGTAAAAGAAAGAGTGGCTGCCAGCAAGATAATCAGAGTTTTTGGAGTATGCATACTATATATTCTTTCAATAGTTTTCTTCGTTGTGGCCAATCGGGTATAAATTCGCTTTGACGGGCTTTGAACAAAGGGCCATGATTATGAATTTGCAAGTGGCTCAGTTCATGTACGATGATATAATCTTTCAAATCGTCATCAACCAACGCCAGTTGAAGATTGAATGTCAAAATCCGTTCACGATATCGGCAATTTCCCCATTGACTTTTCATGTTCCGCAATTTCCAAGTCACTTCCCCTTCGCCCATTTGAACTCGCCAATACTCCACTCTTCTATCAAGGAAGTCGATCAAGTTCCGTTTTTGTTCATCCGTCACTTCCTGTCGCCAATCCGGACGAGAACGGCGATGTCGTCGAAGCGATAATCTTCTGCCGAATATGTCGATATATTTCATCAATGTGCTATATGGGTTTTCAAGCTGCAAAGATACGAAAAAAATGTTGTAATCTAAAATTTCTCAACACATTTTTCCACAACGGTATTCATTTTGCGACATTTTGATTATTCGGTTGGTCAACGATACGATCAATAATCATCATTAACGCACCATCTCCACAAACATTGACGGCAGTTCCAATGCTGTCAAGGGCTATGCTTAAAGTGACGATCAAGGCACTCATCTCAGCATTGAATCCCAGCATCACCTCTATCATACCTATAGCCGCCATAATCACTCCACCTGGAATACCCGGAGCAGCCAAAACCGTAATACTGAATACCAAAATAAAGCCAATCAATTGCGGAGTGGTATAAGGAACTCCGAACATCAGCATTGTGGCAACAGCCAAAGCCACTGTTCGAACGGAGGCTCCGCTCAGATGGATATTGGCACACATCGGAATTACAAAATTCACCACATTCGGCTTGGCTCCCATCTTTTCCGCACAACGCAATGTGACCGGCAAAGTGGCCGCTGACGAACTTGAGGCCAACGCTGTCATAAAAGCGGGGAACATGCAATGGAATAATTTGAACGGATTGCGATGACTAATCCCCGCAGCAATCAAATATTGCAACAACAGGACCACCAGGAACATGATTACCATGATACCAATCACTTTCAAATAAGCATGAGTAATCATTGCCATTTCCCCGGCAATTGTCATTTTCATGAACACGCCGAATATATAAATAGGAAGTAAAGGGAGTACCACCCGTTCGATAATCATCATGACCACATTGCGGAGTTCGAACACGGCTCCCTTGAGATAAGGCATATCAAATCTCAAGCAAGCCAAACCGATCATGAAACTCAACAGCAAAGCGGACATTGTATCCATAATCGGGGGGAAAGCGAAAGTGAAATACGGTTCCAAATCGGATGAAGGAATCGCAGCAGAGGAGAAATCCGAGGAGTATTCATGCATATTGATGATTTTGGGGAATACCAGATCGCTTACTCCATAAGTAAAGAATCCAGCCAAAATAGTGGAGATATAGGCAAGCAGAATCGTCCAAACCAGCATTTTACCGGCTCCGTTCCCGGTTTCGGCAATCGCAGCCGTCACCAAAGCCAAAATCAGCAAGGGCACCACAAAGGAAAGAAGTGCGGAAAATATCCCATTGAACGTAGTGAAGATGCGAACAAACCATAAGGGAGCGAACTGCCCGAACACGATACCTAATGCTATCATCAGCACAACGGCCAAAAGCAGATGGGATGACAGATATTTCCAAATCTTTTTACTGAATTCTCTCATGCTCTATTTTGGTTTAGAATATTATGAAAAAGCAACTATATATATATTATCTTAATTTATTGCGTTCGAAATGGCCTTTGGCAAACGTGAAATAAAAGACGACACCAATAGTATAGAATATGATTCCCGTCCAGAATGCGGCAAAATAACCAAAATGCTCCGCCACGCTACCGCCGACAAACATACCGACGCCCATACCCAGGTCCCAAGCCGTAAGAATCGTGGAATTAGCCGTTCCCCGTTGCGTATGTTCCGCCAAATTGATGAACATGGTTTGACAAGCAGGCCATAAATGTCCGTTTCCCAAACCGATGATAAACGGAGCCAGATAGTAGCCGAACTCGTTATGCACGGAAGAGAAAAGAACGAAACCGCTTATCGATACCAATATACCCATGGAAGCATTACGAACCACCTTTCCTTCACGAAGTGATTTGCTTCCCGTAAGTCGCGAAATAATCAAACCGATAGCAAACAGAGCGAAAAACAATCCAGTACCGGTGGTAATTCCCAATTTCTCGCGTCCGTAGATAGCCACATAAGTGGTAACCACACTATATGCGAAAGCCAAAGCGAATACCACCAAAAACATCGCCCACCCCTTGAGCAAGAGGAAGCGATCCAAAGATATGGCCTGCTTACCACGAACAATTTCGCGAGGTTTCAATTTAAGTGTAGAATCCACCAACACTCCAATCAACGAGCATAAGAGCGATAAGGTGAAAAGCATGTCATAACTATGGAATTTGCTGAAAAGCAACATGCCAATACTTGGCGCCAAGGCCGTAGCCACATTGTTGCTCAACCCGAAATAGCCAATACCTTCCGCTCTGCGAGACGAAGGCAAAACATCAATCATCACGGTACTCAAGCTGACGCCGGTCGCGCCAAAAGGTCCACCATGCAACATTCTAAATATCGCAAACATCGTCAACGATCCAGCGATAAGATATCCTCCGAAAAACGCGCAAGTCAGGAAATATGTGATCAGCAAAACCGTTTTGCGAGGCCAAGTATCCACAATATATCCGCTAAACGGGCGGACCAACAATGCCGCCAATGCATAACCAGCCAAGACAAAACCGATAACTTCTTTATCCGCGTGATAAGTATCCGTTAGATAGAGGGGCAACAACGGCGTCATCAACATAAAAGCGAAGAATAGCAAAAAATTGCTACTCCAGACTTTTAGATATTCACTATTCCACAATTTTTCCTGCTGTTCAGGAACGGCAGTCGTGCCTATTTCGTCAGCCATTATATCCGCTTAATTTTAGTCGAACCAATCAATTTATATTTGCTTATTTTTGGAGACAGACGTCAAACTCCTTGCTTCAAAGTTTTCACAATCTCTTTGACGGCCTGTTCGTTGCATCTATGTCCGAATTTGTCAGACCACAAGATTTCCCACTCCAACTGCTGCAAAAACGCAGCATTCTTCTTAGAACCTTCATGACCAATCAATTCGTCATCGGTAGAAAACAAGGCAATATTACGTTTCCCTTTTATCATCACCTTATCTTGACGGAAAGTAATGAATTTGTGGATCATCGGTTCATCAATTATGAATTCGGTCTCCCCGTTTTCACGAGGCTGGGTATAAGGATGTTTTCCATATCCCATTTTGCGAAGAGACTTTTCTATTTCAAGGGCAGGATTGACCGCCACCTTAATAGCGTCAGGACAATTGACAAATAGAGTCAGCAGCCCTCCCATGCTGGTACCAGCAATCAAAGCCGGCTGAAAAGCGGCAGCCCATTCGTTGAGAATATCCAACGACTCGTAAGGATCGTGTGTCACCTCCGGTGACAGCCATTCATAGGCATCCAGATATCGTCCGAAAGAAGATTTAGTACCGGACTTAGCACTAGACCCAAAGCCATGAATATATAATGCATACGGCTTTTGAGCAGGCTCCTGCCATGTATATGTAGTTATCTTTTTGTTTGCCATTAGGATGTTATCAATATTCCAACTCTTTTTTGAGGACTCCGTTTCTTCTGACAAAATCAATCAGTTTATCGATTGGCGGAATCAATGAGGATAGTGACAGGTCCGTCATTAATAAAATCCACTTTCATATCGGCCCCAAAACGTCCGGTAGCCACCTTCAATCCATATTCAGAAGTCAACACCTGATTAAAATAGTCATATAAGGGTTGAGCCATTTCAGGACGAGCAGCATCAATAAAAGAAGGCCGATTACCTTTACGGCAATCACCATATAAAGTAAATTGAGAAATACTGAGGATTTGGCCTTTCACCTGAGAGATATTGAGATTCATTTTGCCTTCTTCATCCTCGAAGACACGCAATCCACTCACTTTTTTGGCCAAATAATCCGCATCATCATGCGTGTCGTTATGAGTGATACCGACCAACAACATAAATCCCTTATCTATTTTGCCGACCAATTCGCCATCAATGCTCACTTGCGCACGCGACGTTCGTTGTACTATCACACGCATAACTTTTTCCGTTATTTTTTTGGCAATTGCTTATAGCGTTTCTGCCGTTGTTGCCAACGCTCTCGAGCATATTGCTGCATATCCGTAATCACATCGTTTTCGTCAATAATTTCCAATCCGAAAATGGTTTCAATAATATCTTCCATCGTCAGAATTCCCTGGAAACAGCCGTATTCATCTATAATAACAGCAATTTTGGACCGTTGTTTAAGCAAGAGATCAAATATATCGCCTATCGACATTTCCTCGTTAAACATCGGAACCGGCCGTTTGATTTCCCCTAAAGTTTTCTGGAAACAATCCTCCGCCAAATCCTCCAAGGCATCATCGCGCAAAACATATCCCGTAATAAATTCAGGAGATTCGGCATAAACCGGTATACGCGAATAATGATCATATTGGTCATCAGCATAATATTCCTTCAGGGTCATCTTTTCAGAAGCGATAGAAGCCACGACTCGGGGAGTCATCACATCTGATGCCTTCACATCGTCCAGACGCATGACATTACGGATAATTTTGTTTTCGTCCTCTTCGATTACGCCTTCCTCTTCACCGACACTAGCCAAAGCGACCACCTCTTCACGACTCACGCTACTTTCATCGGACTCAGGGAATAAACGTGTTACATATTCAATCAACAAGACAAACGGATACATGATTACAATCAGGATACGAATAGCACCAGCAGCCGGTCCCATAAGAGATTTCCAATATGTAGTTCCAATAGTCTTAGGAATTATCTCCGAAACGATCAAGATCAGGATTGTAACAATGACAGACACCAATCCGAACCATTGACTACCGAACACAAGAGTGGCCTGTTGTCCTATACCAGCTGCTCCTATGGTGTTGGCAATCGTATTCAGCGACAAGATTGCGGCCAAGGGACGCTCCGGCTCAACTTTATAATCATGCATGCGAATAGCCGGCTTATATCCTTCTTCTTCGCGCATGGAAATATAACTCAAGGTAGTAGACATTAGGGTAGCTTCAAGAACAGAACATAAAAAAGAAACCCCTAAAGCAAGAAATAAATATAATAATAAATACGAAACCATATTGTATTTTGATATTTGACTGCAAAGTTACGATAATTTTCTGGAATAGACAAATATTTCAACAAAAAAATCTCAACAAGTAGAAGTATCAAATTGTAAGGAAGATGTTATACCCATCCTACTAAAGTGTCAGATCGTTAATAAATTTTAATCCTATACTAACCTATCGGAGACAGTAGCCAGAAAGTAGCCTAATCAAAAAGAAACACAATGTCATAAAGAGGAAATAAACAGTAACATTTTGCAGATTAACCAATTGGTATCCGTTAAACTCGATTTTTAGTAAGAAGGGGGAAACGAAGCCGTAGGAATCGTGCAACAATATATAAATATTATTATCAAGAACACACAAAAGCCACTCCAGAACGGAGCGGCTTTTGTAAGAAAATTGCGACCTGTAGATTAGCCAATCATCAAAGCGCCAACAAGAGCAAGGATGGCATAGAACTCAGGAAGTGCGCAATAAATCATGGTGTTAGTCATAACATCGTGACCTGCAGCGATACCTGCGATACCATTAGCAGCGGTTTGACCCTGACGGATAGCAGACAGCAGGAAAACAATACCGGTACCCAAGCCAATACCGAAGAGAAGCATAGGATTGGTGCTGATTTTGCCCATCAACATCAAGAATGCAACAAAGCCGTACAGACCCTGAGTAGCAGGAAGTGCAGACAGAATCATGTAAGCAGAAGATTTTTCTTTGTTCTTTTTAAGAGCGCCTTCTGCAGCATTTGCAGCGATAGTAGTTCCATAAGCAGAACCAACGCCGGAGAGGCCTAACATAAGACCCAGTCCGAGATAACCTAAAAGTTGTTCCATAATAGTAATTTTATTTTATTTAGTTATTAAATTTTATCCCACAAGAGATTATTTTTTGAAAGGCTGATACATTTTTCCGGAGCCTTCGTAGCCGGAGTTTTTGAAGTATTCGACAAAGGTCAAACGCAAGGGGTGAACAAATGCGCCAAGGCATGCCATCAGTAGGTTAAGAACGTGACCGAAAGTAACGATCAGGATAAAGCCTATCCATGTTCCCACATTGGGATTTTCGCCCAAAACCATAGTACCTAAGTTATTGAAAGCCATACCAAGCATACCGCCGGCCAAGCCGAGTGCGTACAAACGGATGTAACTCAACACATCTCCCAGCACACCAGTTGCCATACCATAGGTATCCCACAAACCAGCACCGATGTTAATCAAGGGATTGCGACCGGGAGTATTGAAGATGAAGATACCCAAAGCCGAAATAGCGGCAATGATGATAAGCAGTACAGATGTAACTTGAGGACCGAATGCACCGATACCGGACAGAATCAAGACAGAGATGACGCCGACAATAAGGATAAGCCATCCCCATGCGGAAATCGTCTCCTTGAAGCCGAAACGCTTAGTTGAGCAGATACATTTGATTGTCATTGCAAGGCAGATATGGATAACACCAATCACCAGAGCCAAAACCATCATCACATCAAAATTCTGTCCCATAGCAGCCACAGGAATCATACCTTCAGCATTGCCGAACAGGCTCTTGAACATGATAGCTTTAGCACCTTGAGGCATCCAAGAGGCAGCCCACAAGTCAATTCCAAAGAAGCCCCCCATAAGATAGCCGACGATGGTAGAACCAACACCGAGAGCCATGATAATGCCTCCCAATCCATCGAACATCTCAATTTTGAGTTTTCCTTTAAAAATCAGATAACCGACCAGAATAAGAATAAGTCCGTAACCTGCATCGCCGATACACAAGGAGAAGAACAAAAGGAAGAAAGGTCCTAAAATGGGGGTCGGGTCAAATTCGCCATAGTTCGGCCAACCGTACATACCGGTCAAGCATTCGAACAAGCGAGTGAACCAATTGTTTCGAAGTTTGATAGGAGTCTTATCATCCTTAGCAGGATCTTCTTTCTCATAATAGCAATTCAGCGTAGCCAAGCGAGCATCCAAAGCATCGCAGTTGTCAATAGGACAGAAACCTTCCAGCAGGCTCAGACGTCCTTCAGCAGCTTTGTCAGTAGAAAGGGAAACACGTTGCCAATCAATACGTTGCTGAACTTCAACCAGTTCATCACGCAAGGGTTGTTCGTTTTGTTTCCACCAAGCCTCAATACGTGCATCAGCAGCCACCAAAAGTCCTTTGAGTCCTTCGATATCTTTTTCAAGTTCGGCAGCAGAATGATCATTGAGGATTTGCTCCATGCAGTTTTCGTCTTCAATCATTTGATTGACTGATACGAAATAAGTGGTGGCGCCTACTTCAGCAACAGAAATACCCCACTCTTCTTGGAATTTTACAGTCGGGCAAGTATAATAGCGCAAAGTGTAGCCTGCTTCCTTGAGTTCAGCCACTCGTTTGGAAGAGAAATTACCCCAGACCATCATACGGTCCATCTCTTTCTGAGTTGCGTTGATTTTACCTTCTACTTCTGCTCGTTCCTGCAAGAATTGGTCAGGTGCACCTTGACGGAGGATATGATTGATTTCATCAGCACGGTTGAGTGCAGCCTGCAATTGTTCGTCATCAGCTAACCCCTCAGACTTGAGAGTTACATGCAGCACACCGGCTTCACGCAATTCCGCAAGGAACTGCTCATACGCACTCGACATCACGAGGAACGTATATTTCTTCATTTGCGTAATCATACGGCAGCCTCCTTCTTTGCTTGTTCGGCAAGCATAGCCTCACGCTCGCGCTTGCCTTTTACTATCTTTTGTGAAGATTTGGAAAGGTTTTCCTCATCTTCCATAAAGCGTTTAATCTTACGAATGGCATCCTGATAGCCAGGAATTTGCACCTTCTCAAAGAGGTTTACTTTCTGAGTAGTCTTTTTGCGTGCATACTCAAGAAGGTCCACTTTGCGACGTACGAACTCTTGACGGATACCTACATCCGCAATGGCCTTAAGCTGGCTGAAACCGTCAGCAAACCATTTGGGACTTGAGAAAAGGGAGAACTCTTTGGTAGAGTAAACCACCTCTTCCAAAACCGGAACACGTACACCTGCAATTTTCTTGATGGACATTTTTACATCATCCACATGAATCAAGCTGGTGTCGAATTCCCCCCAAAGGGCCAGCATCTGGTCATAATCTTTGATACGGCGGTTAACTTCCTCGTCCAAAGCTTTGATCTCGTCCTTAGCCCGTTTCACTTCCAAACGGAGGGCGGTCTCCTTGCTCTGAAGCGTAGGAAGAGTACGTTGACGCATCTTCAGATCCTTCTCCAGACCCTGCAGGGATGTTTTGTTGAATTGATATTGTATTGCCATAATTATTCTTTTACATAATTGATGGAACTATTGATAATATTTCCACTCTCTTCGTAGAGTCCACAAGTTCCTTTATAGAAAATCGTACTACTGTTTGCCGTTTTCACATACAACGAATCGGAGCAATTGAGATAAGCAGTAGAACTCCAAAGCGTCGTATTGTAGTCCTTCACATCAAGTTGGAAAGCATCAAAAGATGTTGAATGCAGGTCCAGTGTCACCTTTTCCGCTTTACCTGACAAATTGATATTGGTGCCGTAGATCCATGAAGTAATCATCAGATTATCAACATCAATGTCAAAATTATCAATATTGATAGCGGAAGAGAAATCCATTGTCAATGACGGAGATACAATCGTAGCATCAGCATCCATGGAAACCATATTCCAAAACTTGATGTATGACAAACGAGTAGGCATCGGTAAGATTACCCAAGGTTGTTCGTCCCATGTATGCACAATCATATTATTGATAGAAATGGTCAACATTCCGTTATCATATTTGAATTGAAAGGCATCAATCAAATCTTCCTCAGCAGTAAGCACGATTTTAGTAGCTTTCTCACTAAAAGTCAATTTGATAGGGCAATTGCACGTAAGTGATGTAAAATCTTCAAACGGCAATGATACTGTCTTGGGATGGGATTCATGTCTACATCCCGTAAACAGCGCAATAACAACCAGTAATATTAAGGATACTCGTTTCATCTATTATCAGAAATAATTATTTCCAATATTTGTCAACAAGAGCTTGTTTGATGTTAACCTCTTCGGGCTTGAAGTACTTGCAGAACAAACTCCAAGTAATATCCAGCATTTGAGTAGTATCAATATTGACATCGATAGCCAAAATTTCGCGGCTATAGTCTTTAGCGAAGTTCAAGCAACGTTCATCGTAATCAGTAAGATCGAAACCGTTCTCCAATTTAGTTTTGGCATTGGCAGCGTCGGCATACAGACGAACAGCAGCGTTCATTACCTGCGGGTGGTCCTCACGGGTCTTCTTACCAGCAACCAACTGTTTCAAACGAGACAAGGAACGGAAAGGATCGACGATGACCTTACCGATATCGCTATCACGACGCAGATACAACTGACCTTCGGTAATATAACCGGTGTTATCAGGAATAGCGTGAGTGATATCACCACCTGACAAAGTGGTAACGGCGATAATGGTGATTGAACCGCCACCTGCTTCCTCTGGGAACTGAACGGCTTTCTCATAAATTTTAGCCAAGTCAGAATACAAGGAACCGGGCATAGAATCCTTAGAAGGAATCTGGTCCATACGGTTGGACACGATAGCCAAAGCATCGGCATACAATGTCATATCGGTCAACAGAACCAATACTTTCTGGTGTTTTTCTACTGCAAAATATTCAGCAGCAGCCAGTGCCATATCAGGAATCAGCAGACGTTCAACGGCAGGATTCTCGGTAGTATTAACGAAAGAAACGATACGGTCAAGTACACCGGCGTTAGCAAACACATTCTTAAAATAGAGATAGTCATCGTTGGTCAGACCCATACCGCCCAAGATAATTTTGTCAACTTGTGCGCGAAGAGCCACATTAGCCATTACTTGGTTGTAGGGTTGGTCAGGATCGGCGAAGAAAGGAATCTTCTGACCGGAAACCAGAGTATTGTTCAAGTCGATACCTGCGATACCGGTAGCGATCAACTCAGACGGTTGTTTACGACGAACGGGGTTAACGGAAGGACCACCGATTTCGATTTCTTTACCTTCGATTGCAGGTCCGCCATCGATAGGATCACCATAGGCGTTGAAGAAACGACCGGCCAGTTGGTCACTTACCTTCAAGCTAGGAGCTTTGCCCAAGAATACCACTTCAGCGTTGGTAGGAATACCTTCGGTACCTTGGAACACCTGCAGTGTAATCTCGTCACCCATAATCTTAACGACCTGAGCCAGTTTACCGTTCACGGTAGCCAGTTCGTCGTTACCTACTCCTTCGGCCTTCAGCGAGCAAGTCGCTTTAGTGATGGCCGTAATCTGTGTATAGATTTTCTGAAATGCTTTAGCCATAGTTATTTCTGTTTTTCAGCGAGAAGCTCGTTTAACTTATTCTGATATTCTTCGAACGTCTCAGAATGGAACTCACTATAGTTCATCTGTTTGCAGAAGTTGATCACACGTTTGAAGAAATCATTTACGTCGATAAAGTTTTCGAAATCGTATTCATGAGCGCAGATATCCATTACGATATCAAGCATATAGCGTTGACGCTCCAAGGGGCATACTGCATCGATTTTATCAAATGCATCTTGTTGCAGGATAACGAAGTCGATAACTTCACTCTTCCAGAACTCAACATGGTAAGATACGGGTACACCGTCATCACCCAAGATGTTGATTTGCTCCTGAATTTCCTTACCGCGTTGCAGATAGGTCTTCATGCGGTTTACTTTGGGCAACCAGTTCTCATCGATCAGGTTGGTCATATATTCGGCGAATTCGGGATAATCGATATATTTGGAATACGAGTCGATCGGGTTAACTGCGGGGTAGCGTTTGTGGTCGGCACGGTTCTGCTCAAGAGCGTAGAAGCAGCGAGCCACTTTCTTGGTACCTTCAGTTACAGGCTCTTTCAAGTTACCACCGGCAGGAGATACGGTTCCGAGGAAAGTAACCGAACCGGTCTTACCATTATTAAGGTACACATAACCTGCGCGTGCGTAGAAAGCGCCGATAATTGCAGAAAGGTCCATCGGGAATGCATCCTGACCAGGAAGTTCTTCCATACGGTTGGACATCTCACGAAGAGCCTGTGCCCAACGAGAAGTGGAGTCGGCCATCAACATTACACGCAGACCCATCGAGCGATAGTATTCGGCAATCGTCATTGAAGTATAAACGGAAGCCTCACGAGATGCAACAGGCATGTTGGAGGTATTGGCGATGATGATGGTACGCTCGGTCAGCTTGCGGCCGGTGTGCGGGTCAATCAATTCGGGGAACTCGGTGAAAGTTTCCACAACCTCATTGGCACGTTCACCGCAGGCTGCGATGATTACGATATCAGCTTCAGCCTGTTTGGAAATTGCGTGTTGGAGCACGGTTTTACCTGTACCGAAAGGACCGGGAATGAAACCGGTACCACCTTCGCAGATAGGATTGGCGGTATCAATGGTACGAACACCTGTTTCCAACAGTTTGAATGGCCGTGGTTTGGATTTGTAAGCCAGGATTGCCTTTTTAACGGGCCATTTCTGAATCATCGTAACGATATGGTCGTTACCTTCAGCATCGGTCAGAACAGCGATAGTATCCTCGATCTTATACTCTCCGGCTGCAACGATTGATTTAACAGTGTAGCTGCCTTCAAATACGAAAGGAACCATAATCTTGTGAGGTTGGTGGTTTTCATCCACTTCACCCAACCAAGCGGCTGCTTCCACTTTGTCGCCTACTTTGGCGATAGGTTCGAATTTCCACAGTTTCTCTTTGTCGAGAGGGAAATTGTACTCACCACGTTGCAAGAACACGCCTGTCAGTTTATCCAAGTCATTCTGCAGACCGTCGTAGTTACGACCCAGCAGACCGGGACCGAGAGTCACTTCCAACATGTGGCCCGTAAATTCAACCAAGTTGCCGACTTTCAGTCCACGAGTGGATTCAAACACCTGGACGAACACATTATCGCCGGTAACTTTGATCACCTCTGCCATCAAGCGGGTTGTACCAACGCTGATATAGGCGATCTCATTTTGTGCTACAGGTCCATCTACCTGAACCGTTACGAGGTTGGAGATGATACCTTTTACTTTACCTTGTGTCATTATCTTGATTTTTTTGTTTTCTAAATATTAATGCCTTTTTTCATATCAGCCACCAGTGCACGGAACACTTTTTCGCCTTCTTCAACGGTCAGCAGGCCCCAGCGATTGAGCATTTCGCTCTGCAAATAGTAAGCCAGCACATTCTCGGCCGAGAAATTGATAAAACGGGTAGCATCTTCAAGCCACATAAAGCGAATGGCATCCATACGCTTTTCACGCTCCATCAGATTGTCGATTTCAACGATTGACATCACTTCCTGCAAGTTGTCCATCACGCCACCCAGACCGAAGTCCTTCTGAGGCAGGTTCTTGCGCAGAATTTGAGCCACTTCGTTCTGACCTACAATCATACGACGAACGTCAAAACCATGCTTGCGGCAAATTGTTGCCACGAGCACGTTGCACATATCCTGATTGTATTTGAACCAGTCGCGCACAAAACGGCTGCCGTGCTTGATTCCGTACTCGTAAAGGAGTTGGGTGCGGAGGTCGGTTTCCGACAACACTTCGCGAATCTCTTCCCACCAAGCAGGTTGACCGATGATAGAGTCGTCATACCGAGTCAACATATCGGTTATGATCTCGTCATCGCTCGTCATACGGAGCAGAGACAGCTGCGCTTTATCCTTGTCGGTCAGCGTTTCGTCAAGCAACGTCAGCAAAGCCTCCATTTTCAAAGGGGCTTCACCTCCGGCTCTCAACTCCGGCAGACCGGCTATTAAACATTCGTAACCCATCTTAGAACAGCATTTCAATCAGTTGGGGACGAAGGAACTCTTTGAAATAAGCCACAAACTCCTGATCGCCGAAGCTCAGTTTGTAGCCACCTTGTGCAGGAACGATTTGGAAATCAGCCTTCAGGCCTTTCACTTCCGAAATCTTAACGCCTTTATTCAGCAAATCTTTTGCGTTTGCTTCAAAATAAGCAGTCAATGCGGCTGCATCTTTTGCGTCCACCGTCACATTGCCTTCTTTAGCCATCGATTCAGCCATTTTGGCAATAACGCCTTGCATAAATGCCTTGTCAGCAGTAGCGGCTTTTACGCTATCTTCTGCAATCTTGCCGGTAAGGAGGTTAGCGACTTCGGTACGGAGAGCATTCACGCTCTGCTCAGCGAACATCTTCAACTCAGAACGGGTGTTCTTGTCAAGTTCTGCAGCTTTCTGTTCAGCTGCCTGAACGCGTTCTGCTGCCTGTTTCTCTGCCTCTGCTACGATAGCGGCAGCCTTTTCTTCGGCCTTAGCAATGATTGCCTGGGCCTCCTGATTTCCTTTCTCTACGCCTTCTGCATAGATCTTGTTGGTAAGCTCTTCCAGTTTCATATAATTGAGTTTTTTATTAAGTTTCTTTATACTAAAAAACGGGCATATTTTGCCCTAAACATAAAACGACCCGCAAAAGTACAAAAAAAATGGGACATGACCAAATTTTATCCCACTTTTTTCAAAAATAATTAGTAAATTATTAAATTTCGGCAAATTACCTGTTTTTTTTTGTTTTTTCTTCCCATTTTTCTTCACAAAGCGACTTCTTTGAAATATTTCGTAAAGCATGAAGCACACCATATACAAGCCACATCGGCGGCATAACAATTTAACATTTTTTCTTCAATCGGACATATCTTTTTCATCTTTTTTACCGATAAACTATCGACAGTCGCCCGGCACTCTACCGACACCTGTTATACACATATTTTTTTAACAAAACGAGCAATTTTTCCGTTACAGTTCCCTACTCTTTTTTAGGTTGACGGACATAATGCGGCATGTCAAAAGGTATTTCAAGCGAAAGTTCAATCAGTCCGCCCATTTTACCGTCTTCGTACCAAGGAACCTGATAAATCAGTTTCTTGATACCGTTTTTTTCTATCGTATAAGCATTGGTCCGTTCGTTGGCATACAAAGAACGCAGAATTTCAGCTGCACGAGGTGGATGACAATGATAAAGGTTGTTGCCGATAATCTTCTCACCACCACTATTAACATCTGCGGAACGCTGGTTCATATCCAATATATTACCGTCCATATCACTTACCGTAATGGCGACATTCTTCAAATTTTCAAAATAACGATCCATATTTATTTTAATTATATTACAATATTATTAATTTTTCAATTAGTAGAATTCCGAACGATATCTTCCTATTTTATTAGACTTATTCTATAAGAAGATACGATTTCCCTATCAACAGTTACTCGTTTATAGCGCCCAGATTACCAAACCTGCCGAAATAATAATTCCGGTAACGAGCAAGTCAATCAGACAGAAACCCATGATATCCCGTGCATCCAATTTTGCAATAGCCAAAGCAGGCAAAGCCCAGAAAGGTTGTATCAAATTGGTCCATGCATCACCCCAGGCAATTGCAATTCCCGTCAATCCCGGATCCACATTCAGGGTTTGACCGGCCGAAAACATGATCGGAGCCTGTATAGCCCAATGTCCGCCACCAGACGGAACGAACATATTCAATATGGCGGCACAAAGGAAAGTAAGCAACGGATAAGTGGTAGGAGTGGAAGCGCTGATACAAGCATCGCTCAAAACGGTTCCCAAACATACACCACTGGCACCCACACCGGTAATGATGCCCATAATTCCCGCATAGAACGGGAATTGAAGAATAATACCTGCAGCACCACGAGCGGAAGCGCCAAAAGCGCGCACATAAGCCAAAGGAGTACCGTGAAGGATTAGCCCCAAGAACAAGAAAAGCATGATAACTGCCCCCAAATCAAACCCGCTATGTCGGATAAACAAATGGATAAACAGATAACTCAACCCCAACAATGAAATCATCCATGCAATCACATGAGAATATTCCATTCTCTGAGCGGGCGTTTTTTCGGCAGGAGCAGCAGGAGCTGTAGTTTCTTCGTTCAACAATGCGGGATCCACCACAAACACATCTTTCTTCGGATGCATCAAAGTATTGACTACGGTAATCGCAACTATAATCAACAACACCATGATAATATTGTGGGGGTCAAGAATCGTTTGGGTGACAGGAACAGGTGATGTAAGCACTCCGTTAGTAGCTTTTGCCAAGGAATCTCCGGGAGTAGCCATTGTTAAAGGAATAGATCCACTCAATCCTGCATGCCAAACTACAAATCCGCTATATGCAGAAGCTATCAACAAGCGATAATCCACACCTTGAACTTTGCGGGCAATTTCTTTAGCGAAGATAACACCCACTATAAGTCCGAATCCCCAGTTGAGCCAGCATGCTATAGCAGAAACAGCGGTAACGATAGCAATAGCAGCAGCCGGTGTTTTGGGCAGAGAAGCCAAAGCGCGAATGCCTTTCTTGACAGGAGGAGCAGCCGCCAAAGCAGAACCGGACACCAACACTAAAGCCATTTGCATAGCAAACGACAGCAATCCCCAGACACCGCCTCCCCAATGTTCTATCACCTCAATTGGAGTCTGATGGCAAATCGGCATTGCCAAAATAGCAGCTACAAATGTAAGAAGGACTGCAAAGATAAAAGGTTCAGGCAACCATCTCTGAACCATTTTGACGCAAGCGTTTATTATTTTCTGAAACACGGTTAATAGAAAATTAGATATTCTTTATTAGTTGAAATCAGTTATTATTGCCGTGACGCATTTTCATCATTCCGTTCACGAGCACGGATAGCACCACGGAAGATTACGATAACGGCACCAGCCACCAATACATAATCGGCGTAACCGCTCCATCGGGTGAAAGTCATAACCGCTCCACATAGCAAGACGACAAGCCCGACAATCAACAATATTTGAGACCAACGCATAAAATGAACAAGATTAATGATAATATTATATAAACTGTCTGTCCGTAATACCCTATTGATATACAATTATACGGGGATGACAACTATATCATCCCCGTATTGTATTACCAGTTCGTATTGAGCATACGCTGATAGCTGCGATAGCGCCATTGAGCATTTTCCTTAGCAGCTTCAAAGAGTTGTTCTGCTTCTTCCGGGAATTGTTTCATGACGCTTGCATAACGAACTTCCCCTTTGAGGAATTCCTGGAATTTATCCCAATCAGGTTCTTTCGAATCGAGTTGGAACGGATTCTTACCTTCTTTTTCCAAATCGGGATTGTAGCGCCACAAATGCCAATAACCACATTCTACCGCACGTCTCTCTTCTTCCTGCGACTTGCCCATTCCCGATTTCAATCCGTGGTTGATACAAGGAGCATATGCGATCACGATAGAAGGACCATGGTATGCCACCGCTTCTCGTATAGCTTTCAGGGTTTGAGCCTGATCAGCACCCATTGCGACTTGAGCCACATAGACATAACCGTAAGTAGTGGCAATCATGCCGAGGTCTTTTTTGCGAACGCGTTTTCCTGATGCTGCGAATTTGGCAATAGCTCCAAGCGGAGTAGCTTTGGAAGCCTGGCCACCGGTATTGGAATATACTTCCGTATCCAAAACGAGGATATTGACATCTTCACCAGAAGCAATCACATGGTCCAATCCTCCGTAACCGATATCATAGGAAGCACCATCGCCACCGACAATCCAATGAGCACGTTTCACGATAAAGGATTTGAGTTCGAGCACTTGACGGCAATAATCACTAGCACATGCTTCGCAACCACGAATAATGGGTTGATACAAATGACGAGTGACCTCCACTTCATTCTGTCCGTCAATCCACTCACGGAACATAGCCTTGAGCGCATCAGGACAAGTGGTATCGTTAGCGATAGCCTCTTCCATTATATGAGTCAAACGGATACGCATACGTTTATTGGCCAATTGCATACCCAAACCGAATTCACAGAAATCCTCGAACAGGCTATTCGCCCAAGCAGGACCACGACCATCAGCATCTTTGGTATAAGGCGTGGAAGGGATAGAGCCTGAATAGATGGAGGAGCAACCGGTAGCGTTGCTGACCATTTCACGGTCGCCGAAGAGTTGACTTATCAATTTAAGATACGGTGTCTCGCCGCAACCGGAACAAGCACCCGAGAACTCGAACAACGGTGTAGCGAACTGCGAGTTCTTGACAGACTGCTCGATATCCACCAGTCTCTGTTTGGACTTGATATTGGTGACACAATATTTCCAATTGTCGGCCTGGTGCATTTTTTCTTCCAGAGGCATCATCTTGAGCGCTTTACCCGTTTTGGGATTGCCGGGACAAACATCCACACAGTTGCCACAGCCGAGACAGTCAAGAATATCCACCTGAATACGGAAATGCATGCCTTTCATGGAAGCGGGCGCTTTCATTTCGCGTGTAACGAAGTGAGGACGGTTTTCAACGGCTTTCACTTCATTCTCATCCAAGACGAAAGGACGTATGCAAGCGTGAGGACAAACATAAGAACAACGGTTACACTCAATACAATTTTCGCCGATCCAAGTGGGCACAAATGCAGAAACTCCACGTTTCTCATAAGCAGCAGTACCTGGCATCCAAGTACCGTCCACGCTATCTTTAAAGGCAGAAACCGGAAGCAGATCACCATTTTGCGCGTTAATAGGTCGAACTACATCTGCAATAAATTTGGATTCACCTGCGAATTGGGTCTGTCCGTCAGGCTGAAGCGCAGCCCATGAAGGATTGACATAGAGTTGTTTGTATTCAGCGCCACGATCAACCGCTGCGTAATTCTTGTTGACCACATCTTCACCTTTCTTGCCATATGACTTGACGATGAAATGTTTCATTTCGTCAACAGCCTTGTCAACAGGAATAACATTGGTGATACGGAAGAAAGCAGATTGGAGAATCGTATTGGTGCGGTTGCCCAACCCTATTTCCTGCGCGATACGAGTAGCGTTGATATAATATACCGTGATATTATGTTCAGCAAAATAGCGTTTAATATAGTTGGGGAGATTTTTCTCCAATTCATATCCTTCCCAGATGGTGTTGAGCAGGAAAGTACCACCGTCCTGCAAGCCACGCGTGACATCATACATACGGAGATATGCCTGTACATGGCAAGCCACGAAATTGGGGGTAGTGACCAAATAAGTAGAACGAATAGGTTCGTCTCCGAAACGCAAATGCGAGCAAGTAAATCCTCCCGATTTTTTAGAATCGTAAGAGAAATAAGCCTGGCAATATTTATCGGTGGTTTCACCAATAATCTTGACGCTGTTTTTGTTGGCTCCGACCGTACCGTCCGCACCAAGGCCGTAGAATTTGGCTTGGAACATGTTAGCTCCCCCCATTGCGATTTCATCTTCTTGAGGAAGCGAAGTGAAAGTGACATCATCTACAATACCGATAGTGAAGTGGTTCTTGGGGCGACGCATCTTCAGATTGTCATAGACAGCCAGCAATTGAGCGGGAGTAGTATCACGGCTACCTAAGCCGTAGCGACCGCCAACGATAATCGGATTACAAGGCATATCGTTGTTGGCGAATGCCTCGACAACATCCATATAAAGAGGTTCTCCCTGCGCACCTGGTTCTTTTGTACGATCAAGAACGGCAATACGCTGAACAGAACGCGGCATAACAGCCTGCAGGTATTTGATAGAGAACGGACGATAGAGATGCACGCTGATCAAGCCCACTTTCTCACCTTGCGCCATCAAATGGTCAACCACTTCGCGAGCACATTCCGTAACCGACCCCATAGCAATAATAATCCGTTCCGCATCAGGATCACCATAATAGCAGAAAGGAGCATAGGTGCGACCTGTGATAGCGCTTATTTTCTGCATATACCCATTCACGATATCGGGAACCGCATCATAATATTTATTACAAATTTCACGATGAGGGAAGAAAGTGTCAGGATTTTCGGCCATACCACGCATCACGGGTTTATCCGGACGCAAAGCGCGGGCGCGGAACTCTTCCAAGGCTTCACGATCGAGCAACGGAGCCAGGTCCTCGTTGTCAAGTCGTTCAATTTTCTGGATTTCGTGAGAAGTACGGAATCCGTCAAAGAAATTGACAAACGGTACACGAGCAGAAATAGCGCTCAGATGTGCCACTCCGGCCAGATCCATCACTTCCTGCACACTACCCTCAGCCAGCATAGCGAAACCGGTTTGACGCGTAGACATCACATCCTGATGATCACCGAAGATACAAAGAGAATGACTTGCAAGCGTACGAGCCGACACATGGAAAACACCGGGAAGGAGTTCGCCTGCAATCTTATACATATTGGGAATCATCAGCAGCAAACCCTGGCTGGCAGTATAAGTAGTGGTAAGCGCTCCTGCCTGCAAACTACCGTGAACCGCACCTGCGGCTCCGGCCTCACTTTGCATTTCCTGTACCAAGACCGTTTCACCGAACAAGTTCTTACGACCTTGCGCAGCCCACTCGTCAACATATTCAGCCATCGTGCTGGAAGGAGTAATAGGATAGATGGCAGCCACCTCGGAGAACATATAGGAGATATGAGCGGCAGCTTGATTACCATCACAAGTGATAAATTTTTTCTGTTTCATATAATTGATCTATTTCTTTATTTTTCTTTATTTTTCGGCGGAAATACCGCCACAGCCTCTGCATTTAATCGGTAGGAAGGAATTCGAAATCTTAAAAATAGGAAATTGTTAACGTATTGTTAAATCCTATACTAATAGTATACTGACCCTTCGGTGATACATCGGAGACGATTAACAGGCCTATTCAAATCCAAATCTTAAATATCGACATTTTTCAATATAGGAATCCGAAAAGCCATAAGGGAATCAATTTTCCGGAACCTTTTTGCATATTTCCAATCGCTGCATAACGGAATCCGCATTTTCGCGGCATTT
The DNA here is from genome assembly GCA_024399655.1 of Paludibacteraceae bacterium. Lineage (GTDB taxonomy): Bacteria > Bacteroidota > Bacteroidia > Bacteroidales > Paludibacteraceae > Colicola. The sequence continues at coordinate 44,216 of JAKSNP010000003.1, forward strand.
CCGCGCAAACATCAAAGCGCGTCTGTCCATCCACCACAAAAGCTGCATTATCGGTAGCATTAACCTTATGTTTGACATACACAGAGGAATAGAAGAAAGTTTCAGCCAACGACTGAGCATCTATGATTCGACTGGGCAAAGCGAAACAAAGATTAGGATTCTGCATATATATTTTAGCCGGTTTCATCGGGAACTCCTTTCCGTCTTTATAAAGGAGATTGATCAGCCGTGCATCTTCCAAGGATTTGATGTAGTTAAGCAAAGTTGCTCTTGAGATATCGATATCTTCCGCCAATTGGGTCACATTGAGTCCACAAGGGATCTCCATCATCATTTTATAAAGCAACTTTCGTATTTTGCCGAGTGATGCGACATCAAACTGTTTGATTATCAGCACATCCACCTCAATCATCATATTCATCATGCGGACCATTATCTCGTTATAGAATCCAGTATCGATGAGAGCCGGATAATATCCTTGGCGTAAATACGCATCAAAATAGTCCAAAGGATTAACCTTAGCGAGGATTTTGTCAGTTATATTCTCGTGTCGCAAAAGGATATCCTGCATCGTAAATACAGGGAAGTTGGAACCTGTTTTCAGATTCAGGTATTCACGGAAACTATAACCTCTTAAATTATAAACCCGCACAATATGTCCGATATCCGAATTATTTTCGGTCAGCCTCATTACGGGCGAAGCTGAAAAAATGATTTGCAAGTTAGTAAAATGGAAGAAGCAATCACGCAGTTCTTTTGACCAATTGGCATACTTGAACATCTGATCAAGCAAAAGCGTCCTTCCACCCTGCCGAACAAATTCGCTCGCAAACTCATAAAGGGAATGATCTGCGAAATAGAAGTTGTTGAAATTGACATAGAGTATAGTCCTCATCAATTCAGGATGAGCCTCAGTCTGCTGTTTGGCATAGGCTAGCAGGAAATCCGTTTTCCCGACGCCTCGTCCTCCTTTAATAGCAATGAGTCGATCATTCCAATTAATCACATTCATGAGTTCCCTATCGGCAGAATTCTCAAGATGTTGCACCAAATAATCATGTGTTTGATAAAAACTCTCAAGCATACTTCTTCGGCATTTTACTATTTGGGCGCAAAATTACAAAAAAAAAATGATATTTGCAAGTATCAAACGATTTTTTTATAAAAAAAAGGACTGGCCCAAGGCCAATCCTTTATTAGCATTATCATATTCCGCAGAATTAGAGCGAAATAGCGCCACTGGGGCAAGCATCAGCGCAAGTACCGCACTCGGTGCACATATCGGGATCAATACGATAGATATCACCTTCGGAGATAGCGCCCATCGGGCATTCGTCTTTGCAAGTACCGCATGCAATGCAATCGGTAGAAATTTTGTAAGCCATAATGATAAGTTTTATAAAGTTTGTAATAATATTTTCCAAATACGCTGCAAAGGTACAACATTTTTTTGACCTGTGCAAATAATTTTTTATTTTTTTTGTTGGAGAGCAGCCAATAACTTCTGATTGGGAGTTGTAGGAGCATCGGAAGCCAGTTCTTTTTTGTGTGCAAAAGCGGTCCATGTTTTAGCTCCACCCTCGCTAACAGGCAATCCCAATTGCAAGAAATGACAATAGGCAATACCTAATGCGTCGGTGGCATCCAATTTCTTTGGCATCTGTTCAGGAAGGATATGCAAAAAACGTTGCAACATATCGGCCACCTGCTCTTTGGTGGCATGTCCGTTACCGGTGATAGCCATTTTGACTTTCATCGGCGAATACTCCTGAACAGGTACATCTCGTGAGAGAGCCGCAGCAATTGCAACTCCCTGAGCATGAACGATTTTAATCATCGTTTGTGGGTTTTTGTCAACAAACTGAGATTCGATAGCAAGGCAGGTAGGATGATAACGGTCAATCAAGTCTTGCAAGAAGAAAAACTCCTTTTGCAGTCTCGCATATTGTTCGCCCTCCTTATGCACATCCAAAGCATCGAAAGTAATGATTTCGGCATGTTGTCCGGAAGTATGCAACAAAGCATATCCCATACAGATTGTACCGGGATCCACACCTAAAATCACATGTTCTTTAACGAGTTTATCTTGCATAGCAATCAATACAAAGCGAGCTTAGTGAAATTGAAGACGGCGAAGAACAACAAGCCGTAAAATTTATTCATCGACCAAATAGACATCTTCGTTTTCCGCGTGCATATAATAATGTTCGCGCGCGAAACGTTCCAACGAATCGACCGACTGGAGTGTTTCGATATGATGTTGTGAGCGTTGGATATCCTGATTGACGATTTCGAGTTGTTTTTCCACCTCGTGTATGCGCCTGCTGCGTTGCAAGCCCCGAAGAACACTCTGTTCACCGACAAACAAAATTATCACGCCGAATGTGACGAGCACAAGTACATACTTGTTGAGTATATACTTGCGCACGACATTATTCCAGAAATTTTTCCAATCCATAGGAAGAAATTATTTGCCAGCGATGCAATCGATTTCCACCATAGCATTCATAGGAAGAGCAGCCACTTCGTAGCAAACGCGAGCGGGATATGCAGGGTTGAGCCCGGCTTCTTTGGCAGCCTGTTCGAACACTTCAGCATATACTGCGTTCATAGCGGCGAAATTCTTGATATCAGACAAAAGAACGGTAGTTTTAACGATATCGGTAAGACGCATGTCTGCTTCTTTAAGGATATTTTCGATATTCTTGAGCGACTGACGGGTTTGAGCCTCGATGCCTTCGGGCATTTTGCCTTCAGCAGGATTAACGGGGAGTTGTCCACTCATAAATACAGTACCGTTGAGGTTGACAGCTTGGCAATAAGGACCAACAGCCTTAGGAGCCAAAGGAGATGCTAATACTTGTTTCATAAATTCAGATATTTTTAAGACGTTAGTTTTTCGTAAATAACTTGCTATTCTGTCCTTGTTGAGAAAATAGGGAATCAGTTACCATAGATGAATTTGGGCTCGAGATAAGTGGCTTCAATATTATTGATAGCATCCATCTCGTCATCAGTAAGATTACGCGAAGATTGGCATGACAACTCCATCAGGCGTTCTTCCAATTCTTCGGTAGAATTAATACCACGGCATGCCTCCATCGTTTTAAGATTGATTACACGTTGACGAACGGATTCAACACCATGTTTCTGCAATTTTTCACGAGACGGAGTAATAGCTTGCTGCAACGCATCAAAATCCACATCATACAACATCGTTCCATGAACAATAGTACCCGTAGGCAATGCATAACAAGCATTACCGCTCACCTTATGCTCTCCTACAAGAATATCGTTATGTTCGGATTTTACAGCCGGAAAGCCTATCTCACGCAAAGCAGCCGACATCGTATCCAGATATCGTTGGAAAACCTCTTCCGAATGAGTGTCAGGAGTAATGAAGGAAGTCATCAAATTGCCTCGATCGGCATATACGCATCCACCTCCACTCTTGCGGCGATAGAATTGTACACCATGAGTGCGACAGAATTCCAGATTCACCTCGTTTTCAATTACTTGATGACGGCCGAAAATAACAGTAGGATCAACAATCCACATAAAAAGTGTATCTTCTTTCACCGTTTGCGCCAGATATTCTTCAGCCGCCAAATACCAAACCAAACGTTTGTTGTCAGGAACAATTACTCGTAACATATTTCTTTCAATTCTTTTCCGTTGCAAAAGCGATGTCGAATATCACGATCATCGCCCAAATAAATATATCGTTCAATCCGATGTTCGAGCGAATAATTATCGTAGTTGAGATAGGAATCATCCACGACCAAAGCATCAAACATATACCCAGGTTCGAAAGAGCCAACTTTTCCGAAGAAAGCCCCCCCCGATTTGGTAGCCAAATAGAAGGCTTCGCTCAAACTGAGATACTTCACTTTTCCCCTGGACTGCGCATAATGCAACTTGCTTATTTGAATAGCATATTGGATGACGCGCAACATAGAGAGATAATGCCCCGCCGATACATCCGTACCCAAAGCCACTTTCACTCCTTCGTTCAAGAAATGCCTTATCGGAGCCATACCTGAAGCCAAATTGCTATTGGACGTAGGGCAATGCACCACGAATACCCCGTTATCACGTAATAAACGAAGTTCTTCGCCGTCGGTGTAGCAGCAATGCGCCATCAAGGTAGGCGTTTGCCCGAAAAGACCATAGCGATTGTAGGCATCTCCATAGCAAGACGCTTCCACCTCCAGACTTTGTACCCACTCCACTTCCGACAAATTTTCGCTCAAGTGAGATTGCACAGGCATACCGGAGGAAGCCGCCAATTGTCCGATTCGCGACAACATATCCGGCGTACAAGCCGGAATAAAACGCGGTGTAAGAATCGGTTTTACCAAATCCGTCTGCCGTTGGAAGGCATCCTGATAATAAGTGCAAGCATCCTCAGCCGTATTGGTCAATTGATCCGGGCAATTCCGATTCATCGCCACCAGCCCTACATAGGCAGACATACCGGCTTCTTCAAACAAAGCAGCCAACAAATCCGTAGCCTGGGGATGAATGGTGGCAAACACGGCACTACGCATCGTACCCTGCATCCACAATTCGTGAACAAAACGGCGATATATACGTTCGGCATACCGGATATCCGAAAATTTCATTTCCTCAGGGAAGGTATATTTCTGCAACCAGGGCAACAGTTCCTCATCCAAAGCCAATCCCAAGTTACGATATTGCGGAGCATGCACATGCATATCGCAAAAAGCGGGAATCAAGAGACAATCTCCAAAATCCGTAACGGGCGTGGAAACGAAGGAATCAGGCAATGACTCGTAAACACCTTGAATCCGTCCGTCGTCATTCACCACCACATATCCGTGCTCCAAAATTTTGAAGCGTTCAGGAGTAGGTGTACAAATTATATTGGCTCTATATATCATTTTTTCTTAAAGAAAATCTTCAACACGAAATAATTGACGATTCCTGCTATAAAAATAGCAAGGAATCCGGCCCATTTCTCGTTCATGCCTATTTGCGGCAACATTAGGCAATAGAGCAAAAGCATCTGCAGCAAATAATTAACTATTCGTCCGGAAACAAAGCCTCCCAGATTTTTCCATTGCGGTCGAGTTTCGAACACATAATAACTCTGCAGCAGATAATTGCTAATCATCTCCAGGACATAACCGATAGTGAATGCCACATTCACCAAGCCGGTCATATCGGGACTAAAACGATGGAACAAATAGAGAAACAGATAATACCATCCGTATTGGATAGCCGTTCCACTCAGTCCGACAATCGTAAAACGAGTCATCGAACGCACCGGTTCATTCAATTTAGCCGTCAATAATTTCATAGCAACTATTTGTTTTGCAATAGACTTTAGCCTTCAATCAAAGCATTTTCAGCATTTCTTCCATAGCTGAATTCAAGCCGTTTACATCACGACCGCCTGCAGTAGCCAACATAGGTTGTCCACCACCACCGCCTTGAATCAGTTTAGCACAAGCCTTTATGATAGCACCTGCTGATTTGCCTTCAGCAATCATCTGTTGCGAGAGGAAGACAGTAAGAGCAGGTTTGCCTTCGCATTGAGTAGCAGCCACCAAAGCAAATCGTTCGTTATCGAATTTAGCTTTCAATGTAGGCACAAGATCGCGAGCGAAATTGGCTGGATATTCTCCAATCAGTTTCAACAAACGAAGTGAGCCGACCGTTTCTACTTTGGAAAGCAGTTCGTTGGCTTTTTGAGCCATAGCCTGTGCCTCCAATTCTTCAATATGTTTCTTCAAAGCTGCGTTTTCTTCCTGCAATTTACGTATGCTACCCATCAAGTCTTTGGTATTATTGAACATATCTTTGGCTTGTTGCAGCATATCGGCATCTGCCTGCATCATTTCTTCTGCTTTAGCGGCAGTAACCGCTTCAATACGGCGAACACCTGCAGCCACGCTGGTTTCCATGAGGATATGCACATTTCCGATGCGACCTGTACTGCTAACATGGCAACCACCACACAATTCAATACTAGGTCCGTATTTGATTACACGGACATCGTCACCGTATTTTTCGCCGAACAAGGCCATAGCCCCCATTTCTTTTGCTTTTGCTATAGGAGTATGGCGACTTTCTTCCAGATGGTAGTCCATACGAATCAAGGCATTAGCCACCTGTTCCACCTGACGGAGTTCTTCGGGCGTCACTTTCTGGAAGTGAGAGAAGTCGAAACGCAGACTGTCGGGCGTAACCAGACTACCCTTTTGCTCTACGTGTTTACCCAACACCTGACGAAGAGCATAGTGTACAATATGCGTAGCAGAGTGGTTGCAGCTGATTGCCTGACGACGGTCGGCATCCACCTTAGCCGTCAATCGAGCACCGGGTACGACCAACCATTCGGGCAAATTCTCCACGATATGCACGGGAAGACCGTTTTCGCGTTTCGTATCCAATACGCGACACACATTATCACCAATCATCAAGATACCCGTATCACCAACTTCACCACCCATTTCAGCATAGAAAGGTGTTTTGTCGAGAACAATCTGATAGGTATCCTTGCCTTTTTGTGACACTTTACGGAATTTAAGAACTTCCACTTCGGTTTCAAGGAAATCGTAGCCTACGAATTCCGTCTCGCCCTCCTTCAGTACGGTCCAATCGCCCAAATCCTGTTTATTGGCATTCCGACCCATTTCTTTCTGATGAGCTAGCGCTTTATTGTATTCCTCTTCATTGGTGGTCATATTGTTCTCTCGCAGGATGAGTTCAGTCAGATCCAAGGGGAATCCGTAAGTATCTTTCAGAGTGAACACCTCCACACCACTGATTTCCGTTTTTCCGGCTTTGCGTGCTTCCGCCATCAATTTATCCAACAAGCCAATACCTTTATCAAGGGTTTTGAGGAATGCTTCTTCCTCTGCCTTGATAACCGGTGTAATCTGTTTTTCCTGTTTCTTCAGTTCAGGATATGCCTCACCCATATCTTCAATCAACTGGGGTACCAGTTTATACATAAATGCTTCGCGTTGGTTCAAGAAAGTGTAACCATAGCGAACGGCCCGTCGCAAGATGCGGCGAATCACATACCCGGCTTTCTCGTTGCTGGGCAGTTGTCCGTCGGTAATAGCGAAGGAGATGGTACGGATATGGTCGGCAATCACTCGCATAGCCACATCGACATCTTCTTTCTTGCCGTATTCCACACCCGTCAATTCGCCGATACGACGCAACATGGGTTGGAACACATCGGTATCATAATTGGACTGTTTGCCTTGAATAGTACGCACCAAGCGTTCAAAACCCATACCAGTGTCTATCACTTTCATCGGAAGAGTTTCGAGCGAGCCGTCGGCTTTGCGTACATATTGCATGAATACGAGATTCCATATCTCAATCACTTGCGGATGATCTTTGTTGACCATTTCACGTCCTGGAACTTTGGATTTCTCCTCTTCGCTACGTGAATCCACATGGATTTCAGAGCATGGGCCGCAAGGACCTGTATCACCCATTTCCCAGAAGTTATCGTGTTTGTTGCCGTTAATAATATGATCTTTGGGCAGATGTTTTTCCCAAATGGCGGCAGCTTCGTTGTCACGTTCTATACCATCTGCAGGCGAACCTTCAAATACGGTAGCATACAAATTGTCAGGATTGATTTTGAGTACATCCACGATATATTCCCATGCAAAATCGATTGCTTCCTGTTTGAAATAATCTCCGAAAGACCAGTTGCCCAACATTTCGAACATGGTGTGATGGTAGGTATCGTGTCCCACCTCTTCCAAATCGTTATGTTTGCCGCTTACGCGCAGGCATTTCTGACTATCGGCGACTCGTGCGTATTTAATCGGGTCGTTACCCAAAATAATTCCCTTCCAGGGATTCATACCTGCGTTGGTAAACATCAACGTTGGGTCATCCTTTATTACCATTGGTGCCGAAGGCACAATCTGATGTTGTTTGCTGGCGAAAAAGTCCAAAAAGGACTGTCTAATCTCTTTGCTGGTCATCTTTATGTTTTTGTTCTCTTGGTTCAACGATTAGTGGATCTTTTTTCAGTTCGTTACTCAAAGCTCTGTTTTTAAGCAGGTCCAGTGCGGTGTATAGAGCATGGGCAAAACTTTCGGGATTGGCGGTATTCTTTCCTGCCAGATCATAAGCCGTACCGTGGTCAGGCGAAGTACGGATGATATCCAATCCGGCGGTATAGTTGACGCCGTTCATGTCAAGGCTCTTGAATGGAATGAGTCCCTGATCATGATACATGGCGAGAATAGCATCAAAGTGGACATATTTGCCGGCCCCGAAGAATCCGTCAGCCGAATAGGGGCCGAACGCCCAAATACCTTCTTCGTTGGCTTTATCCACAGCAGGACGAATGATATCTTTCTCTTCCGTACCAATCAGTCCGTTGTCGCCGGCATGCGGATTAAGAGCCATCACGGCGATTCGCGGTCTGCGGATCAGGAAATCATTCTGCAGGGCAGAATTCAAGACGCGGAGTTTATGCAGGATGCGTTCTTCCGTAATCATTTCCGCCAATTTTGAAATAGGGGTATGATTGCAAACCAAAGCGATTCGCATCACATCGCTCACCATCATCATCAACGCCTCTCCATTATGGCCGAACATATTGGACAGATATTCGGTATGCCCCGAAAAACGGAACGAGTCGCTTTGGATATTCTCTTTATTGATAGGTGCAGTAACAATGGCATCAACCAATCCCGCCTTCAAATCACGGCAAGCACGCTCCAGACTGGCATAGGATGCTCTTCCTGCTTCCGGAGTATTTTCGCCCAATTTGACTGGAGTGTCATCGGGATAACAAGTAATCATATTCAGTCTGCCGTCTTTTGCTTCTTTGGGAGATTGGCAGATATTAAACTGCAGATTATGATATTCGTCTCCCAAAGTCTGAGCATGAATCTTAGCCACTTTGGCGTTGCCATAGACCACAGGTCGGCATATTTCGCAGATATGAGGGTCGGCAATACCTTTGAGGAGAATCTCATAGCCCACTCCATTGATATCACCAGCCGTAATTGCTATAGTAGGTTTCATTCGATAGTATGTATTTTATTGTAAAGCAGTTTTTCAAAGTCGTAAGGTTTGCGTTCCTCGTCCTTGTAACCGAGCGAAATGACACACAACACCGACATATTTTCGGGTATTCCGACCAGGTTCTTGATATATTGTTCGGCCGAGACGCGCTCGACAGTCTCCCGACCCTCTTCCTTATGTTCGGAATAGCGTCCATAAATATGGCACCAGCAAGCGCCCAATCCCTGTTCGGTAGCAGCCAACAAAATATTTTGAGCGGCAATAGCGCCATCAGGCATCCAAACATCGGTCAACGAAGCATCCAGAGCCACAACTATCGCGGCCATAGCGGTATTAAACATACCACTGCCGAAATCACGACAAGCGGCCATCTTGCGAATCATATCCTCGTTTTTCACCACATAAAACTCCCAAGGATTGACTCGTTTGCCTGAAGGGGACATCAGAGCGCAACGCAATATATAATCCAATTTCTCCTGTTCAACAGGTAAGTGCTGATACTTACGTACCGACCTTCTGACCTGACAAAGTTGTTCAAAATTTTCCATTATTCACCTAATTTATAAAATTGCTGCAAAGATACTGCTTTTTTTTTGAATATGCAAGTTTTCGTCTCTTTTTTCAATAAAAAAAGAGTTGTATTAAATTCATTCAGTCGGAACAGCCGTAATTTATAGCAAAAAAAAGCGAAAGCAACCTGTCGGACAAAGAGTCAGACAGGCTGCTAAAACAACCGTATAAAAACGGCGGAAATGACAGAGTGGAATTATTTGACCATTGCGCCTTGCATATTGTAGATATGCTCGCCGCGGAGGATATAAACCTGACCGTCTACCATCATTTTGACGGGTTGATTGTCGGTAGAAATGAGTTCATCGACAGCGGATTCCAATTTGGGAGTGGTAGCACGGAACACATCTACCGGTCCCCATTCGCCATTGCTGTTTTTGGCAGAAGTGATAACAACGTAAGATACTTCGGGATCGATTTGGAAATCGGTAGTCAGGTTTTCGTATTGGAACCAGCCAACCATATTGGGCATGGGTTCATCTTGTTGAAGATCAGAATTGAAGCCTTCAACATCAGCATCATAATATTCAGCCAACACTACATTATAGCGATAGCAAGAAGCCTGGTCATTCATGGTAAAGGTCATCATTTGAGAGGGTTTGGATACATAATCCTCAACATCATCATCCCACCAACCTTCGGTTATTTCATAAGCGCCAAGCGTAACCGTAGCGTGAGCTTCACCTTCACCGCCTTGTGAAAGCGTGGTAACCAAAACGGTATCCAGATGAGCAACGGTACCATTAACATCAGTAACCAACACGAATACTTCGTAAACTGTTCCGGGAACCATGTCTGTATAAGTATAGTCATGTTCCTCCGTGCTTGAAATGCCCCATGCTTTTACCAGGTCTTCAAAGCAGGTGAATCCCATCCATGCGCCGAATTGCGCATACTGTTCAGCCATTGTTCCTTCAGCACCGGACACATAATAGAATGTACCCGCATCGGAATTGGGGGCAAAATGCAAGTCAAACGTCGTCTTGGTGATGTTGCTTGCAGTAACTTCAACTTGAGGATCACCCACTACCTCGGGTGTCTCCTGAGCAAACATAGCAGCGCTAAATAGCACAGCTATCAAAGAAGCGAAAAGTTTCTTCATAAGATTGTTGTTTAAAGGGTTAATAATTGTTATGTTTGTTAATTTAAAATTGAATTCAAAATAGTCTCATCCTTCGCTCATCCTATACTGACCCTATACTGATTCTATACTGTGTTCAGATTTTAACATTTGGAAAGACAAATGCAAAACTTATCAATAAAAAAGGATTCAATCAGGATGCACATGGCTTATTCCACGCTGTCCTTATCCACTACAACTTCATCGAGCGCGTTCAATTCCTGGGGCATTTTGAGGGTATAAAGCATAGCTTCAGCCTGGCGGAGCGCATTCCGTTTTTTCTGCCCGCTGGCAAAGATGAACACTTCAGCCGTTACCACGTACTGACCATATTCATCCACACGCGAATGACTCACGTACGGGCCGCCCATGTTTTCCCCGTCGAGAATGAGCCACAAGCCTCTTATTTCAGCGGCATAAGCGTTGTTCTGCACACTCAAAGCACGGAATTGCGGCGGGAAGATATCGTATTCCGTACCCATGTGCGAGCCTTCCAATTGCGCCGTCACCAATTGCCCTAAAACCAAATCACGCTTGGCATTCAGATATTCGGGCGTAAAAGTATCGGCATCGCGGAAGGGATAGCGATAAAGCACCAAGTCGCGACGGATCGGCCCTTTGCTGTTGCAGCACCAAAGAAAATCCACTTTCTCGTCGTTCAGCAGTACTGTAGTATCCATAATCAACATATAATCCTCGCAGATGAGCATATCGCATCCCCACTTATTTTGCAGTTTGGTTCGAGCCTCCTGATTGGTCATATTGCGATAGAACTTGTTCTGGCGATCGATTTCCTGCTTTACGAACCAATCACGGATAGCGGTTCCGAACTCATTCCAATAAGCCACAAACGCTTCCTGTGACGGAGCCTGAATACGGCAAACAGCCTGTGGTGTTGACCAATTATCACGCACACAAGTACATTTGGCCTGCGTATAGCGGTCAGGATTGAGATCTACAATCAGGATGTTGCGCGTAGCCTTAAGGAAATCGTCAAATTCGGCTATTGATACATGCGAAAGTTGGAAATAATCCTCCATCTGCGGCAGGCAAGGCATAGGAGCCGCCATTACAGAACGCACCAGGTCGTAAGTCGTAGAAATCGGTTCGTCATAAGCAGAGCCGTTTCCATAAAGCGACGGCTGTTTGAGAGAGCTGATTTCGTCCTGCGTGAGCGGATTTTCGTTCATAACTACCAGGCATTCGTAGATAGTGCCCGTGGCACTGGTCAGCGTACGCCCCGACTTTTTGCCGCAACCGCAGAAAAGGATTGCTGCAAAAACAAATACAGCCATGAAAAATCCGAATTTCGTTTTCATATTATCATTCATTTAAATTGCACATTTCATTTTATAAAAGTCGTCAGGATGGCGTCTGCAACCGTTTTCCCTGCCAAACCACCACACAAACCGACAATAGGATAAGCGCTATACCGCAAGCGTTGCGGAAAGTAAACGCTTCGTGGAACACCAGAATCCCTATCACCACGGCCGTCAGCGGTTCCAATGCCCCTAATATACTGGTTTCCGTAGAACCGATCCGATGCACGGCCAACGTGGTAAACAAGAACGACACACAGGTGGGAAATAGAGCCAACGCCAAAGCATCCATCCACAAATACCCATGTTGCGGCAAGGTTAGCGGACCGAAGAAAAGCAGACAAACCACAAAGAGCGCCGTGGATACCACCAAAACATAAAAATTCATTTTCAGCGTAGGCATCCTTACCAGGCAACTATGCTTCACACCTATTAAATATATAGCATAAGTCAATGCCGATACAAACACCAACAGAACCCCCGTCGCATCCAAGTGAAGGCCTTTCCCTTGATAATAGAGCAACAATATACCCGCCAACGCCAGCAGCATACTGACGGCCACTTTCCAATTCATCCGTTCCTGATACCCCACTTTCATCAATACGGCCGTCAGGATGGGATAAACGAAGAGCAAAGTGGATGCAATTCCCGCGTCCATATAGGTATAACTGACAAAGAGCGTAAGCGATGACAAAGCCATCATTATTCCCAAAACGATCAATGCAGGCAATTCGTGACGATCAATGCGGAACGACATCCGCCTCGCCACCATCAAAAGGGCCAATAACGGAGCTGCCAAGCCGTAACGAAAGAGCAACGCCGACAAAGGATTGACACTATCCGCATACAACGGAAGAGTGAACAACGGATTCAAACCGTAAGCCGCAGCTCCAAAGATGCCGAATAGATATCCTTTTGTACGATTGTTCATTTAATTTTACTTTACCAAAGGCAAGCGTTCAAAATAGCCATTATTTCCTTCTCTTCAACCAGTTTATATCCTCCGAAGGAAGTACCGAAACGGGCTTTGTAATTCTGGTCGGTACTTTTAGCGATAAGAGGCAGCATCTCCACCGTAGCCCCCACTTCGCACAAGGATTGCGGCAAGCCCAATTCACGGATAAACTGCTCCAAACGGGAGATTCCTTCCAAAGCAATCTGTTCGTCACCTTGTCCCTGGTCATCCACATTCCACACCATACGGGCAAAACGAACAAACTTAGACAAACCGTCACGATAGATATAGCGGAAATAGGACGGAGTAATGATTGCCAATCCTGCACCGTGAGCGCAATCCGTGTAAGCACCCAACTGATGTTCGATTTGATGCACCATCCAGTCCTGAGTTTTGCTCAAACCCAATATTTTATTGAGCCCCATCGTAGCGCACCACATCAAGTTGCTACGAGCCTCGTAGTCGTCAGGCTTCTCCACCGCTATCAGGGCAGAATGGACAAGCGATTTCATCACGCCTTCCAGGAGATAATCGCTGGTATTATCATCGTCTCCGGAAAAATACTGCTCCATCAGATGCGACAAAGTATCGAATATTCCGCTTACCATCTGATAGCGGGGAACCGTATAAGTCAGTTCCGGATTCAGAATCGCGAATTTGGGCGACATTTCAGCCAGAGGGAACACCCGTCCTATCTTGAGTTGCAGATCCTCGTTGGTGATTACCGAACCGGAATTCATTTCGCTTCCCGTTCCTGCCATCGTCAAGATAGCCCCCACGGGTACAACGGGATTGGAAAGCGGTTCCTGATTCTGATAATATCGTTCCCACAAATCTCCTTCCACATAGGCACCTGCCGAAATACCTTTGGCACAATCGATTACCGAGCCTCCTCCTACGGCCAAAATCAGGTCAACATGATGCCGACGCACCAGTTCGCACCCCTGCAACACCTGAGAGTAACGCGGGTTCGAATTTATTCCAGGCAACTCACAGACCGTCTTTCCTGCTGCAGCCAAAGTGGCAGTTATTTGGTCGTACAAACCGTTTTTTTTGATAGAAGATTTGCCATACACCAAAAGCACCTGCGTTCCGTACTCTTTCAGTTCGTCAGCCAGATGCGTCAAAGCCGTTTTGCCGAAATGAATCCTTGTAGGATTCTGGAATGAAAAATCGTAAATCATACCTTCATCAGATTTTGCCTGCAAAGGTACGAAAAAAAAACGGAATCTACAAATTTTAAAGCAAAAAAAAGTCTTCTTTCACAATAATTTCTCTTTGGGCAAAAAATCATTTCGTTCCAATGAGAAAGAAATGCATCATTCAAGCCTTTACACGCAGTATTTGGGCGAGATCGGTGGTATAGAGCGGACTACGATTCTCGGCCTTGTAAATTGCGGTTTTCTCCATTTCAGCCGACTGCAGTTGCGGACCAAGAAGAATGGAGTTGGAGCCACATTTGTCCCGAATGGTATCCAAGGTTTGCTGCAGGCGATTGTCTTTTTCACGATCGCGGTTGTCGAAAAGATCGGTCAGTACCGCTTTATCGGGTTGGATCTGCATCAATACGACACCCGCTTTCTTATACATCACGCCCGGAGTGAATTGAGTTCTGAGAATACTGAGAGCCGCGGCAAGGAGTTCCTGTGTATTGGCCGTAGGTACGGGAAGTTTAACGGTTTGCGAAAGGTAGCAAGGCATGATATCCGTACGGAAACGGGAAGTGTATGCATATATCATCATCTGCGAGCATACCGAATGCTGCAGGCGCAGTTTACGCGCACAACTATCGCAGAAATTAGCCAACTGCTGTTCCAACAAAGTAAGATCGGAGATACCCGTAGCAAACGTGCGTGAATACGAAATCGACTGTTTGGCCACCACTTCCGATGTATCGATGCAGTCCACTCCGTTCAATTCGCGCCATGTCAACATGCCTGGTTTATGCAAGAGGTTGCGAGCGAATTCTTCGCGTTTGGTGGCGAATTCCCAAGCTGTTTTAATACCCACCGTCTCCAATTTGGCCCTCGCCTTCCTGCCGATTCCCCACACATCGCCTATCTCGAAATTTTCCAAAGCTATCTGCCGCTGTCTGTCGGTATCAATCATACAAGCTCCATGATACCCGGGGTATTTCTTGGCGTATTTGCTGGCCACTTTGGCCAACGTCTTGCTTCTGGCTATACCGATTGATATAGGTATTCCAACCCCCTGATACACCTCCTTCACTATCTGTTCACAATACGTTCTGCGTTGCTCCAACGGAATATGCTCCACCGAGAAGAACCCTTCGTCTACCGAATATTGCTCCATGCGGAAAGTATGACGACGCAGAATCGACATCACACGGGTCGATATATCGCCGTAGAGCGCAAAATTTGTGGAAAAGCAGGTTATTCCGTATTGTGCCACCAACCCTGAAATCTGAAAATAAGGCGCACCCATTTTAATGCCTAACGCTTTCACTTCGTTGGAACGGCTGATCACGCATCCGTCGTTGCCCGAAAGAACCAACACCGGCTTATTCCATAAGTCGGGACGGAAAATACGTTCGCACGAAACGAAGAAATTATTGCAATCGGCCAGGGCGTACATGTCAATGCAGGATAATCGTTCTTCCCAATACGAAAAGGCTGAAACCGCCCACTATACTAATAGCCATATAGGCTATCATCATTCCCCATGCACCCGCATTCAACAGGCGGAACGCATCAGCGGTAAACGTAGAGAAAGTGGTGAAAGCGCCACACACACCGAACGAAAGCATCAGCAAGAGCGATTGCGACACCTGGATGTAGCGTTGCCCTAATCCTATTAAAAGTCCCAGCAGGAAACAGCCCGTCAGATTCACCAACAATGTCGCCAACGGCATTTGCATTGGAGTCCAACGGCCGCACAGAAGCGTCACCAAGTAGCGCAACCCCGCTCCTGCGGCACCACCGAGCATCACATATAACAAATTACGCAACATATGGGATTAGGGTTGTTGTTGTTCCATACGGCGGAGCAGGATTTGTCTGTTGTCATGTTGCAAACAGATCGAGTCTTGCGAAAGAGCCTCTACCGACATATCGCCATAGAGAAAAGAGAAAAGCCGGCGCTCGTAGTAGTCCAGTTCGTAGCAATACATTTCCGTTTGGCAACAATCATCTATGTGAAGTACCCGATCGGAATAAAAATAATTTCCTCCCAAACCGTTGCAGCCGACAGACGCTCCCATCGTACTATCTTCACGAAACATAATCCAAGCGCAGAAAGACGACTCTTTTTCGCCTTCATGACGACAAATATCGTTGATTGTCACATTTAGCCAATCCACGCTATCCACTTTACAGACCTGCCATTTACCGATTAAATCTGTATCGGCAAATTCGGTCACAAGTTCCATTTCGGGATAAACCTCAATACCGCCTTCCAAATGAAAGACATCCGTATAGCCCCATTCGGTCAGCATTTCGGCTGCTTTCTTACTGCGAATGGCATGCAGGCAATACACCGCTATGGCTGTGTTCTTGTCAAGCCCCAATTTCAGAAATTTTTGTTCGAAATCGTCGGATTTCACATCCAGATTCAGGGCATTGACGATATGTCCGCTGGCATATTCATCCCACGTTCTCACATCAATCACCACCGCCTCTTTTTGTGTTACTTCCTCCTGGAATTCATCAAGCGGAAGAGTTCTTATGGCAGGTCGGCAGGCCGCCAAAAACAGGCATAAGATTAACAAATAAGAATATTTCATTATCTTCTGGTTTTATGTATACTATGAGTCACCACCCCCCAAACAGAGAAATTGTTTTCGGCCGTCACGCATATTTTCTCGAAATCGGGATTATGCGGCACCAGCCATGCACATTGGTCTCCGGGATGGTATTGAAATTCTTTCAAGGTGAATTCACCGTCAATAGCCGCCACTATAAAATCACCATTGTGCGGCTCTAGCGACTTGTCGATTACGATGATATCGCCGTCCAGCAACCCTGCATCACGCATGCTGTCCCCGCTCACCATCGCATAAAAAGTAGTGTCAGGATGACGGTTAAGTTCCTTCACTATATCTATCCGTTCACCCGCATGTTCGGCGGCTGGAGAAGGGAATCCGGCGTGTATAGCATCCGCAAATTCCAGTTCCAAGCCCCGTGCATCCGCTATCGTAAGCGATTCTATCTTACTCATTTACAATCAATTATATCAATACACAACATCTTCTCCCAACAACCCTTTGAAGCTCTGCGGAGTGACATTATACTGCGAGGGTATCGACACATTTTCCACTATCGGTTCTGCGAATAAGGATTCCTTCGACACACGCAACTTATAGATATAGAATCTCGACGACATTCCTTCCCTACCGAACGCCACCAAATATTCGCCTACCCCATCACCTGTCACATCGCATAGCGACAATTGCACTATATTGTCAAGAGCAGACGGCTCGGCGGCTATCTCAGGGAAACGGGTCAATCCGATGAAGCAATGGTTGTGTCGCAACCAGAGACAAAGATCATTATCACCTTCGCGTCTTAATATAAGAGCATCGGCACTTTCTCCCGACGAGTGTTCGTCACGCAAACGCAATTCATTGCCGTTCATCAGATTTTCTATCGTACATTCCACCGAACGCTGGCTTGGGGTAATAAATAGAGTTTCCGAGTATTGGCTTGGTTTCCTCGAATAATCGGCCAGCCATTGACGTTCGCCATTGTTCAGATAGAGGATATTGTCGATTTTGTATCCGTTAGTCTGATGCACCAACAGACACACCAGGTCGGTATGAAACCATTCGTGTTTTTGGTCATCTATAATCACTTCATACGCATTTTCGTATTCCGGGAAAAAGCGTATATTGATTTGGAATCGTTCGGGTACATCTTGAGCGCCTATAAATATATCCCAATCCGCGTCACACGAATAATCGGCCAGACGTTCGGTAATATAATCATTGGGATTCACATCCGGTTGATTGGGGAAATTATGTCCCAGCCAATGGTCATAGAAATCGAACAGAAATTCAAAAGCTTCAGCTTCCTCGGGTGACATCACGGTGAAGGTACTGTCGGAAACAGGCGTATTGCCGTCCGATTGGGCTGCATGTTTGCAGGAGAAACCTACCATCAATAACACACACAATGTGATAAAAAAGAAATAGCGTTTCATATAATGATTTATTCTCTTTTACGATTGTTTTCCTTTTCAACTACCTATTCTATATCCCTTCATCTGCTGCTTGCGCTATACGGTTCCGTCACATCATACTCCCCGTACTCACATCCCACATGTTCCGCCCTTACGCGGTCTATCAGTTTTTTACCGCAATAGAGTTCCACCGTACCTGTGCCATTACCGCCGTTCCACAGCCGTTTATGACGTTTTTCTCCGTTTGGAGCCTCGTAATTCACCCAAATCATATCCTCTTTCTTGCAGGTGATATCCGTTATCATACGGTATTTCCAAGTGGATTGCTCCACATGCCAGACGATATGCGTATCCGTTTCGTAGCAATTGAATTTGGTACGGCATCCTGTCCAAGGTTTCGAAAAATTGAACTCGTAGTCCCTGCCTTCATACCAGAAATCGGCCAACAACTTGCGATCCAGCACCAGCGGACCTATCTTCGGTTTGCCTCCACCTATATCGAACACGCTGTCGGTGAGTCTCCTGCCCGTTATTTCCGATACGAGGTCGCACGACGACAGCCAAACCCAGGGTGTGGTAAAACCCTTGCCCCAGTTCTTGTCAGCATAGCCGTAGCACGTGTCAGGCTCCACGATATAGCGCCGTCCGTTCCAGATGATTTCTCCCTGATAAGCGGTTTTCATCCCTTCGGCATGCCAGAACATCTCAAACCATTGCTTCCGGCGCATGGGCGACGAAGCGCCGTAACCCACATTGAACGCCACCTGCTTGTTTATCTCCAGATTCCACGACATCTCACCCGCATCCGACATCCATTCCGGATGTTCCTCAGCTTGCCGTTCGCTCACCACGATATGCCCGTTGGTATGCGTTTCGGTCACATAGCAGTCGCCTGCCGTCAATTCGAACGGAGCACCTTTATAAAGACGTATCTCGTGCCAACCGAAAAAGCGGTGAAGTTGGCCCTTGCCGTCGGCACCCCACGCGCCGGCTTTCACCATCACATACGATGGTTTGACGGGCGTATCGGTAGTTCCAGGCAACTGGCCAAACACGGGTTTCTTGGAGCCCAAGTCGGGATTGCAGGTAAAAAATTCTATAAAAAACGCTTTTCCCTCACCCGTCTCGGCATCATGGGCGGTCAAACTGTGCCACCACCAATCATACCCCAATCGGGCTTGCTTGCCGAACAACTGGAATTCATCGCGTTGTATATCGTGTATATTAGCCATTTTCGTGTGGTAAATAGCAAATTCTCATTTTCGATTTCACAACGGCAGTTCACACCGGAATATCTTTAAATACCCCCTTCAACTGCCTCATCGCCGTACGGATCACCCAATCCGGCAGGTGGTTGATGATTGGCACGATGATATAGTTCCATCCACCAGGCATGCAACGTTTGCGTCGGCTCTTCATCAGCAGGTGTAAAGCGCGGTTCACCAACCGCTCCGGCGGCATCGTGATTCGCATTATCCTCAGAAATTTGGCGAAGCCTTCACCGAACGGCAGCAGTCCCGTATCCGTACTTCCCGGAGTTACGGCCAGCACATGCACTCCGAACGGTTGCATCTCGTGCCAAAGAGCGCGTGAGAACGACAGTACATAACCTTTGCTCGCATTATAGCATTGGATACCCGGCATGCACATCCAGGCTGTCATCGAACTCATGTTGAGGATATAACCTTTCTTCCGTGCCTGCATATCTTCGCCTATCAGACGACAGAGTTTGGTCATCGTTACCACATGCAACATCACCAGGGTCTCTATTTTGCCCATCGGCGTGCTGCAGAAGGGGTTGAAGATAAGGATACCCGCGTTATTCACCAGCACCTCTATCTCCATCTTTTTTTCGGCGCAGAACGCATACACTCTTTCGGCGGCATCCTGTTCCGCCAGATTGATATAAAGTGTAGCCGTTTCCACGGCGTAATCTTCACTTATCTGTTTGGCGGCTTCTTTCAGTTCGTTTTCCTGATTGCTCACCAGGCAGATATTATAATGATAATCGCGAGCCAAAGCGCGCGCATAACGCAAACCGATGCCGCTGCTGGCTCCTGTAATTAATGCCCAAGACATGTCAACGGATAGTTATTAGGGTTCATATTGGGGAGATCGCGCAATTGTTGGCGCCAACCTCTTCCCACCGCATGTATCGTTTGGAATCCGGCAGCTTTACCGGCTTCTATATTCGGCAGCAGGTCGTCCACATACAACGTCTCTTCAGGAAGTATGCCCGCATGCTCTATCACATATTGATAGCAACGCAGATCGGGTTTGGCCAAATGCATTTCATTGGAGAAGAAGCGTTGTTTGGCTTCGTCCATGAAGGGGCAGTTTTCAAGCACCCATTCGGCATGCAGGTCGTTGATATTACTCAAAATATAGAGTGTATATCCTTTTTCCTGCAAGCGTTGCCATAATATCTGAACTTCGCGTGACGAGCCAAGCAACATGGCATACCAAGCGGCTTTGATGGCATCAGAATTGGTGCCCGGCATGCATACCGACAATACCTGTCGCATAAAGTCCTCGGTACTTATCTCGCCGGTTTGATAGAGGTCGATCAAAGGCGAATCATGACCGCCGAGCAGTCCGTCGGCTGTTACCATATTATTTTGCTTCGCAAGTTGCGGATCGATGAAATGTTTCATGGCGGAAAGGGTGCGTTTCACCTCCAAATCAACCAGCACTCCGCCTATATCAAATAGTATATTTCGAATCATGCTGCAAAGATACAAGTTTTTTTTTGAATATGCAAGGAATGTTTACTTTCAATGGCAATTTTAATAAAAAAAAAGTGAAAACACATACTTGCCCGAATTAAATTTCCAATCTCTGCATCACATCGTTTCTTTATTTCCCGACCATTTCCCGTTGCTATATTTGCTACATTTTTCCGTCCTGTATTTATCGAGAGCTAAACGTAACATAAACGTAAGATAACCGTAACGTCACCGAGCGGTTCGAGCGGTTCGAGCGGTTCGAGCGAAGCGAAGGAGAACCCCAAAGGAGAGAATCCCTCACCACTCCCTTTCAGCGGATGATCAAGGAATAGAGAGTGAAACGAACGTTTTTTAGGACGGATAGCGTAATCTATAAGCTCGCTTAATAGAGTACGATAGACGGACAAAAAAGAAAAGGATGGAATATATTTCCATCCTTGTTCCTTATCATCCGTTTGCGGAAAGTGAGGGATTCGAACCCCCGGTACGACGTAATGCGTACACCACATTTCGAGTGTGGCTCTTTCGACCACTCAGACAACTTTCCGTATCGTTTCGGTCACAATCTTACGAATTGCGGCTGCAAAGGTACTGCTTTTTTTTGGATTGTGCAAACATTCAATTAAAAAAAATATTTTTTTCATTCATAAAAGCAATCCATACTGCCCTATACTGTTCTTCATGCGGCTCCGGCGCCCGTCTTTCGCCACATTGGCGAAGCGGCATCTGCTACTCCGCCGCTTGCCCTTGCAGAGTGTACACTTTGCCGTTGCGGCGGATATACAGCTGCCCGTTGCGGATATACTTTACGGGGAGCGAGTCCGACCGTGTTTCGGCGGTCGAGGCCTCCACTTCTTTGAATACCGCCGTCAGCTCCACATCTTCCGTCAGCGTGAAACGGTAAGGATTGTCTTTCACGCCGTTCGACCATTCCACGAACTCGTAACCACCGTTCGCAATGGCGATAATGCTGACCTGGCTGCCTGCCTCATACGTGCCGTCGCCTACCACATAACCCATCAGCGAGTCGTTCGGTTCTGCCGTACAAGTATATATATACTGAGCCCATTCGGCTGTAAACATCGTGTCTTGCGTCACCGTCAGCACACGCGGATTGTCCGTATTCCCGTCGCTCCACGCCGTAAAATGATATCCGTAGTCGGGAATGACGATCAGCATGCACGTGTCCAGATAGGCGTATGCTCCTACACCCATTATGGTTAGATGGCTTTCCGGAGAAGTTCCGACCGTGTAGATGTTTTTCGCGAAAATAGCGGTCAACGACGTGTCTTGCGTCAGCATGAACCGGTAAGGATTCTCACTCACGCCGTCGCTCCATTCTACGAAATGATATCCGTAATGCGCGGTAGCGCTCATTTCCACCTCCGTCATATAGTCGTAGTCGTCGTTCTGCCCCGTCACATATCCCATCACGGTATCCCCCGACTCCACCGCGCACGAATAAACGTCTATCGCCACCTCCGCGGTCAGCGTTGAGTCTTGCGTCACCGTCAGCACGCGAGGATTGTCCGTATTCCCGTCGCTCCACTTTACGAAGTGATAACCCCGGTCGGGAACCACCGTCAGCGTGCACGTGTCCAGATAGGTGTATACGCCTGCCCCGTCAACCGACATGTTGGGGACCGTAGGAGCGGCCACCGTATAGCTGTTTTTCGCGAAATAGGCGGTCAAAGACGTGTCCTGAGCCAGCGGAAACATGTAAGGATTGTCGCTGCTGCCGTCGCTCCAGCCTGTGAAATGATATCCGTGATAGGCGATGGCGTTCAATTCCACGGCCGTCATATAGTCGCAACTGTCGATTCCCCCGCTCACGAGGCCCATCAGCGTGTCGTTCGCTTCTGCCTTACAGGTGTAAAAATACTGTTCCAGTTCGGCGGTCAGCAGCGTATCTTGCGTCACCGCCAATACGCGAGGATTGTCCGTGTTCCCGTCGTTCCACTTTACGAAACGGTATTTGTAATCCGGCACCACCGTCAATACGCAACTGTCTTCCCAATAATAATCTCCCGTTCCGTATACGGTTCCGTGCTCCGGGCTGCCGCTTTCCACCGTCAGCGTCGGCAGGGTTGATATTCCTACAATTCCGCCCCATACAGGGGCTCCCCTATAAGCCGAGAGGGATTCGTACCGCACATACACATCTAATGGATACAGACCCGCAAAACTCGACGTACCGCATACCGGCGGCTCGGGAGCATAGCAGTACAATGTGTTCACCTTGCCGTCCAAAAAGGCATTTTCACCTATCTCCACTACCGAACGCGGAATCGTGACCGTATCTATAAACATACTGTTGGCGAACGCGTAATCGCTTATCTTTTTTATTCCCGAAGGGATGGTGTAAGCATGCAACCAATTATAAGCCCGCGGAAAGTACACGAAATAGGTCGAATTATATACCGGCTCGTCAAATTCGCAACCGTAAAATGCCCATTCGCCTATCTCCGTCACCGAATTGGGCAGGTCGATCGATTTCAAACTGCTGCAACCCAGGAAGGCTTTCGTTCCGATCATGGTCACCGAATTCGGGATTATCACTTCACTTAAACTGCTGCAACCGTTAAAGGCCATCAGTCCGATCAGGGTCACCGAATCGGGAATGGCTATGCTCGTCAGGCTGCTGCAACCCGCAAAAGCGCACACCCCGATCGTTGTAATGGAATTGGGGAGTGTTATCGAAGTCAGATTCGTACAACCTTTGAATGCGTCTGTCCCCACCGAGGTGAGGTCATCGGAAAAAGTGATCAGACCGTGCTCGTTGGCAAAGGTGTGCGACTGGATGCCGACGTCGAAGGCGCTGGTATGCAGTCCGGATTCATATGAGTCGCTCGCTGTGGGCAGGGGTTCCGAGGCGGTATACGAAATCGTATTCCCCGCAAGCACACCGGTCGAACAGCATATCACGGCCAAAAAGGAGAGAATTTTTTTCTTCATATATATAATGCTCAATTTCAAAAATCTTGCAAAGATACGAAGTTTTTTTTTATTACACAAATTTTTCCGTTTTTTCATCGTTCAATCTTCATCCTACGGTTGGCGTTTTCTTCGCTGAATGCAGTTTTTCCCTCCCGATACCCGTCCTGCGCACGCGTTTTGGCACACTTTTTGCTATTCTTTTTTCTGTTATTTTTTGCATACAGGAGCGCCCAAATCCATCCTTTTGCCAAAATAACAGCCCATTTCATAACTACAACCATAAAATTTTTCAACCTAATAACAAAACAACAATAATCAAAAATCACTCATGAAAAAGATTTTCACTTTTTTCTGCGCCGCTATCCTGGCGCTCGGCGCTAATGCCGCTATCCCTACAGGCGACCGCGCTGTTCAGCTCAGCCGGCCTTCACTCGCCGCACAGCATGCTGACGCTTTCGGCCGACAGGCCATGTCGCTTACCGCTAACGACGCCCGTAACCTCCGGCGCATGCCGATGGATGCTACCGACACCGTCCAAATCATCGTCGACCAGTCGCAATACATCAAGCATCCCTCTTCCGATATCGGATCGTATGCCGACATCACCGTAGTGAACGCCGATCAGTCCTTCATGTTCGAAGTCTATGTCGCCACCGCCACTTTCAACGGCACCTACACCTACAACGATATTCTCGGCGTCTTGATTTACATCAACATGGAGCCGCTTTCTGTCACCGACTTCAGCTGCTCCATGACTGATGACGGAACCGACTACTCCATCGATGTTTACGTCACCGCCTCCGACGGACATTGCTATCATTTCTATTTCGAGCACGTCACTCCGGCTGCCACCGACACCATCGAAGTCATGATTCTCGAACCCGAAATCACCACCTACTCGGATGCGTTTTCCATTGCCGGTCAGAACGAAACGCTTGGCATCGATGTCATGTTCACTATCTACCCCGATACGCTTGACGGTGTCTACAACTACAGCGATCTCTACAACTATAGCTCCTACACTCACTTGACCGTCAACAACCAGAGCCTTTCTATTCTCGGTTTCAACGCCTTGATGCTTTATGTGGATGTTGATTTCACCTTCTCAGCCTACGCCCTGGCAAGCGACCTCCATTGCTACCATTTCACCATGATTCATGAGGTCCCCGATGCTGCCGACACCATCGTCATCTCCGTTCCCGATGCCGAAATCGGTACCTACGACAACGCCTTCACCGTTTATGGTGAAACGGCCGACCATTCTCTTGACGCTTCTATCACCATTCTCACCAGGCAGATCAATGGCTCCTACACCTACGACGACCTCTTTCTCGACAATGAAAACGAATACACCTACTTCGTCTACAACAGCCAGCAAATCAACATCGTCGATTTCAGCGCCACCATGGTGAAGAACGGTCCTGATTTCACCCTCGATGCCTATATACAGGGCGATGACCGGCATTGCTACCACACCACCTTCTTCTATCAGGCTCCTGTCGCCGCCGATACCGTCGAAATTCAGTTCGAAGGCAACCAATCCATGTTCAAAGAAAACGAATTCGCCGTCTACGGTTGGAACGAACAGCTCGGTTACGAAATCGAACTCTACATCATGCACGCTCCCGAAGACGGCACCTACTCCTACGACGACCTCTACATGAGTGTCAGCGGCTACTCCTATATCTCCCACAACAACACTAGAATTCCGATTGTCGGTCTCAACTCCACCTTTACCCGCACGCCCTACACTTACACCCTCGATGCCTATATCCTCGGCAGAGACGCTCATTGCTACCACGCCGTGTTCGCACAGCCGATCGACACCGTGGAAGTGCTTTCCGAAAACGCTATCTATTTCAACCGTCACGACTTCTTCATGATTGCCGGCTCCGACCGCGATTCCGCTTTCATCGCCGAATTGATATTCAACGATCCTGCTGGCAACCGTACGCTCACCTTGGATGATGTCGACTTTGATGCCACTGGCGACTTCCCTCTCCTGGTCAACGGCAACGAATTGGGGATCATCGACATCAACGCCACCATGTCGTTAACCGAATCCGACTACACCTTCGAGGCGTATATCTTCGCCCTCGACACCACTTGCTACCACTTCATCGCCAACCGCACTTTCTCGGTTCAGGAAGTGGAATTCGATAGCGTTCAGGTTGAAGAAGTGGCTCAATACGGAGTTTACGTCTACTCCGGCTACTCCGATTCATGCATACTGGGTGTCGCCGTTAAGTGCGACGAACTCGTCAGCCGTTCGTTCGACATCACCGATTTGGAAGAGGCTCTTCTCATGGTCAACGGCACGGATCTCCCCGTTTGCGACTTCAACGCCGTTCTCACTTACGACGGCGAGCATGATTGGTCGATGGATATCAATCTGATGGGAGCTGACATGGTTATTTACCATGCAGTCTTTGAGGACCGCACCCAACCTGCCGGTATCGACGTTATTCCGACAGAGCAACCCGTAGTGGAGAAATTCATCCGTGACGGTCAATTGATTATTCGTCGTCAGGGTAACGAATACTCCGTTCAAGGCCAGCAGCTCCGTTGATTGATTCGAGTTAATCAATAATACAAAAAATGAGCCATTGCGAAATGGCTCATTTTTTTTATTGAGAGAAGTTAATTGAGTGGAGAATTGAGAGTGGAGTATTCGGGGAAAGGGAATGTATCAAATGCCTTGCAAAAATAGTTCAACCTTAAGATAGGAAAATATTCTATTTTTAAGATTGGAGAGAAAAGACGGGATTTTTTCATCCTTCTCTAATCCTTCTCTGACCCTTCTCTAAAAGCTCTCTAACCTATAGAGATAAAAAATATTCTATTTTTAAGATTACGCATTTCCGGCACAACCTCTTTGTTTGTCCTTTAGCCTAAGCCGGTATCCCTAAAAAGTCAAACAAAGTATTAAATTGGCAATTGAACGCAAACGATTCAATATACCGGACCAGAACCATCCATCACGCGATAATCGCAGCCATATCCGGGTTCCGTCCAATATACCAACTTAGCCCAATCGTTGATTTTGAGGTTAACGCTTTCGCGGTCATTGGTGAAACCTCCGTATGCACCCGGAGCGTAAGCTTCCACATAGATATCAAGTTCTTTACGTGGCGCTTTGAAAGCGTAGAATTCTTTACCGCCGATCGTCTGTATACCCAAACATTTGCCGTATACGTTGGTACCGTTGGATGCATTGTCACCCGGAGAGAGAAACTTGACACAATAAAGTGCATACTCGTCAAGGGATGATTTTTGAATAAAGAGATTGGCTCCGCCCGCATCCGGTTCATTTCCGCAAGAGGTAAAACAGAACATCAAGGCTGATGCTAAAACAAGGAAAAGATGCTTTTTCATAACTATATTAAAAAAAAAGATGAGTTAATTCACA
This sequence comes from Paludibacteraceae bacterium, assembly GCA_024399655.1. Taxonomy (GTDB): domain Bacteria; phylum Bacteroidota; class Bacteroidia; order Bacteroidales; family Paludibacteraceae; genus Colicola. The sequence goes on from JAKSNP010000003.1 coordinate 71,424, forward strand.
GAAGCAGAGAGATTACTCCACTAAGATGCCTTGAGCATTGTAGGTGTTGTCACCTTGAAGAAGGAGTACCTGACCGTTACGAAGTACCTTGATCACATCCAAATCATCACCGACTTTTTCAACAGCCGTAGGCTCAGCCGGCGCTTTGCCGAAAGTGGTCACCACTTCGTCGGCCGAAAGATCTGACGTATTGCCGGCAATATTGATGGTTAAGCCTACGTTGACCGTTGGTTCGGATGCAAGCAGATACCCATTGACCGTTTCGTTTTGCTCAAATTTGACAGTATCAATCGAATCCGTTGGTATTTCTTGTGCTAAAGCGCTTATGCCCATAAGACACACTATGCAAAATATCAAAAGTTTTTTCATAATATTTAATAAGGGCCTTCGCCAGGAAGGAAAGGCAATGAATATTATTCAACAGTAGTTTGTGTTCCTTCTTCTGGAAGTACGAGTTTGAAAGTCACATTATCCGGATTGTAGAGCGTCAGCGACTTATCGCCTTTGGTAATCACCACCGCAGGACCGGAAGTGCCTTCGGTAGGCAATTCATTGAGGATGGCTTCAGTCAGCTCAATCGCTGCCAGAACCTGCTAGACGAGGCTATTGATTTCATTTTCGCTTTTTGCATTGGTGATTGCCGCAATAGTATTATCGGCCATAACCAAGATATGGGGATTGGTAATACTTTGTATTGATACTGTCAATTGCAGCGTTCCTTAAAATAGAAATGGAGGTGAGACTGGAGCAAGTGGCGAAAGCGCCCTGCCCTATAGTAGTATCAATTCCCATCGGCAAAGTGACGGACTGAAGGTCCATGCATTCGAGAAAGCAAGTGGTATTGAGGGTTTTCAATGAATTGGGGAGAATAACGGTCGTGAGATTGGTGGAGTAAAAAGCACTCTGACCAATCCAAACAAGATCACCGTCAAAGGTAATAATGCCCTGACCGTTCTCGTAGGTATTGGATACTATATTGACATTGAATCTGGCCCCACCTCCAGAATTGGGTGACACTATCTGTCCGTCGGTAGAAGTGTACCATATCTGGTTATTGGGTATGGAGTCTGTTGCCCATAAGATGGGTGCAGTTATAATTGCTACGAGTAGGATAAAAAATTTGGATTTCATTAGCGGTTTGTTATAAAATCGCTGCAAAGGTACAAAGTTTTTTTTGAATATGCAAGCAAAAACAATATTCTTATGAGAATTGCCTTGCTGATCAGTAAAAAAACGAAATTAGAAATGATAGGCCAAACCGAGGCCTTCGGGACCGGCATTGACACTCCAATAGGCTACCGATTGCTGCTGATAGGACAGCGCATTATACATGTCGGCACTATTATGCATCTTAGTATAACCTACAATCAAAGTAGGGATACAGGCAAGTTCACAACCCAGCCCCACTATCCCCATTGCACGACTGGCTGTGGTGTAGTTCAAATCACACAAAGCCCAAACATACGAACCGATATCCAAACCGGCACCTATACCGAGCAACACCCAACCGGCAACAGCCGTTTTGCGTCCCTGCTCCCATTGCACATAAGCTGCAGGGCACTTGCCTTGAAGAAAACGGGCGTAGTCGTTGTCGGCTTTTACACCGGGATGCATCACTTGATTTTCGATGATATATGTATTGCCGCTTCGAAGCAGCCATTGGGAATTGGCGGATTGGGCTCGGACAATGGCGCTGAGAGCAAGAAAGCACAAAAAGAAACAAAGTTTTTTCATATTAAAGAAGAGAGCATTGAGAAGCGCTACAAAACGAAAACAAATATTAACGGCGATAGCGATAACGACGGTAGGAAGAATAAGGAGAAGGAGTAAGAGAATAACGAAGACGAAGACCGAATGTGAACGCCTTGAATTGCAAAGCCGAAACATCCGTGAGAAGATATGACTTGACTTCGGCAGGAGGATATGAAGGATCTACGATTTCACCTACATCGATCAACCATTCGGAAGAAGCTGACTTAGGCTGATAATCATTCCATGGACTGATGTTCAAATACAAGCCCAAGCCCAATTGACTCAAATCGGACAAACTCCAATCATAGCCCCATTCAAACGAACAGAAAAGATGATGATGCGGCATCAAACCCCTGCCGGATACGGCGTATCGGTCAGCATCCAATTGACCCGTGATCAGTTCGTTGCGGACATATACATCATACTCAGGATAATAAGCCACAATACTGAGGTCGGAAATCGACTGAGCATATCGGGAACGTATAAGATAACGGTAGGTGAGACCCAAATCAAAATAGAAGCCATTAGCGCGGAGCGTGAAAAGCAACGGCACTTCCACCTGGAACTGGCTGACAGACATACGAACCTCATCAGACAGGACCTGATAATCCATCGGATGGCCGAGATAGTCGGTGTTGGAGAACGACTCAGCCACTTTGTCGCGGAAAGAGAGCCGCGTTGCCCCTACCCCAATTCCTGTGCGGAAGCCGAGTTCGGCATGTCCGCGAGTGGGGAAATAGCAAGCATATTGGATGTCGAACATCCCTTCAGGGCCCGGAACGCCCACAGCTTTGGGCGAAGACAGATAGACATCGGCTCCGCCACGCACGGCAAAAGAGATGACGGAGGAAGATTGTGCTCCGGCCATCAGGCAACCGCCAAGGGCGATAAGGGAAAGAAGAAAGAGTCGACGCATAACTTTTAGTAATTCACAATGCAGCAAAGCTGCAACTGATTGAATGATTGACTGATTAACTGATTATTACAATTGACAATTGATTTGTTATTGATGAATCAATCAAGGTGGACAATATAGCGAAGAGTTTCGCTGAATGAATCCGACTGAACGACCACGTTGTAGCATCCTGCTACAGGAGCAGCAGGCAGATAGAACACATCCGAACCATGCAGGATGTGCGACTGTATGAGTCGTCCGGCCATATCATACACACGGATGACAGTAGTTTCATCCGGTTTGAGACCTACGATTTTGAGTTGCTCTCCGGGAAGAGCGGCCGTAGGCGTGAGTATAAGTCGCGGCGGGGAAGGAGCCCGTCCGGAATAAGAAACGATAACGGAACGCATGAGTCCGTCACAGAGCAAACCTGCCGGTGAAGCGGAAACATCCACTACAGCATAATAATCGCCAGTACCCTGAAGGTCACGAGCGAGCGTGAGATAATAGCCATTGCATACGGCTTCATCGTCCTGCGGGAAGTTGTTGTGCATATCGTCGGCATCGTCACGAATACGATACCAAGTGACGTTGTGTTCGCCGAAATAATAGCCGAGCGAGTCGTGAATATACTTGACGTCAAGCATCATAAGCCAGTCGTAAAGCGCCACGACAGGCAGGTTGGCGTACTCGGCACAATTGGAAGCGAAATATGCTATAAAGGCCGTATCTGAGTAGATTTCCACAGACCTTACGGCGTTTGTGTCGCCATCCGACCAATGGTCGAAATGGTAGAACTGGTTAGGATAAGCCGACAAGTTGAGCCAAGTGCCGCAATTGACCTGCATAGAGGTACCGGACGTTCCCTGAGCGAGAACGCCGGTAGCCACCAGGCAGAGCAAATATAGACAGAAGCGTCTTGTCATTATGAATAAGTATTTTCTAAGGGCACACCACAGGAGGCAACGAAAACGAAACGTTAACGATCCTGCCAATCCCGGGATTAGCACAAAAACTATATATTTATTTAATCGCTTATACTAACTCGATGTTTATCGCAATACGGATTAATTGTTAGTGGTTTTGACGACAGCATCAACTGAACCTTCGGTAGTAACGTTGCCAGCAGTATGAACATGAACAGTATATTTATTGATAGTGAAGTAAGCCACGAAACCTTGGTCACCGGTGACAGCAGCAGTAGCAGTTTTGTTAGTAGAAACAAGAGTGTTATCAGCATCAGTAGCACCGTCAGCCAATGTCCACCTGTCGAAATGATAGCAACTGCCATCATCTTCGGTAGCCACAAGATTGATATTGTCAGCATTGCTGGCATCAGGATCAGCTGTTGCATTGACCATATATGTTACAAAATCAGCTGCATTAGTAAGAGTTACGTCATAAATACCGTCAGCATCGGTATCCAACTTGATGGTAACTGTAATTTGGTTCAGTGCGAAGTTAGCAGTATAATTGAAATTCGCATGAATATCTTCAATCGTATAAGTGGTAGATGTGGAGATAACATTGTTGCTATTGTCATCATCAGTCCAGTTAACGAAGTGGTAACCGGCAGCAGGAGTAGCGGTAATTTCAACGGATTGGCCGCACAATACGTCAGAAACGGTAACGGTACCTTGAGGAGTGGTTTGAGCGTTAACGGTTGCGATGGCGCAAAGAGCCATCAGAGCGATAGAAAAAATCTTTTTCATAATGTTTTGTTTTTAAATTGTTAGTATTAAAGTTAATTATTTGTTATTCGATTTTGGTTGCCGTCACGAAGCCCTGTGAAGCATCATTCACATGGAGGGTGACGGTGTAGGATTTGCGTTCAAAAATAGCGGTATAGGTCGGTCCTCCACATTCAACGGTAACGGTTCGTGTGGGGGAGGTTTCGCCATCCGACCAACGTACGAACTGATAGCAGGGATCGGTGGCGGTGGCGGAAAGGGTAACCTGTTCGCCTATGTGATAAAAATTCCGGTCGGGAGATTTGGAAACCTGCCCCACTCCTTCGGGTGAGACAGCAGTATTCAAAGGCTGCTTGGCGGTAATTACTACATCTTTAAAAATACCTGCATAATTTCCTAAGTAACGGAGCATAATATACCGTGTATCGTCACGAAGAGCGATTTTTCTAACTCTATTGGCATCAGGATGTGAATCCCAAGTCTCATAAAATGTCCAATTATTAGGAGTTGGACTTTCACGCACTTCGTACAAAGTGCTTGACAAGTCTGATGTGTGAGCAATATTATTATTAGGAAAAATTTTATAATATATGGTATCAGGAACCATGTTGGGGTCTAAGGCAATGATGACATATTTTTCCTTAAAATAAGAAGCTGGCCACCATAGTTCTTCAGAACCGAGGCAAACACCACCTTGCGACCATCGAGGACCTAAATCAACATCTACCCATTTTAATCCCTCCAAATGCTTATCAATATTTACACTTTTTGTCGTAGTATTGGGATTATTGAAATCCGCCTCGGTGTAAGTGGCCACGCAATCCGAATATTGTAGTTGCGCCATAGCATGGAAGCTACAGAGCAAAGCGATTAATAATATGTAGAATTGCTTAAAGCGCATTTTCTTCAAGGTGCAAAAGTACTACAAATTTCTCAAATTTAAAAATATTCTCTCAGCAAAATACACGCGATATTAAGAGAGTAATGCTCTTTCTTAAAAATCGATATATTTTTGCGCTAAACGACTACTAATTATTGCGTCATTTAGAAAAAAATGAACACTAAATTATCAATAGCAAATACGATGCATTTTAGGTTAATAAAAACGATACCTATCACATCTAAAAAGTATTTTCCAACAACAAATTCCCACTATACGGACGTAATACGCACCCTATACGGATATACCCTATCAAATATAGAAAAAAATATTAGGCAATATAGCACATTTATTTGCGTAATTAAAAAATTATTTGTACTTTTGCATGTTTTTTCGCAATCTTATTCATTACGATTCTCATCCATATGAAAGATTCGCTCTGGAGCGAAGCGAAAATCATCAATACCACGAATAAAATAATCCTAAGATATGGACAAAAATTATAACCCATCTGAAATTGAAGCCCGTTGGTACCAATATTGGCTGGACAATCGGCTTTTTCATAGTGAGCCTGACGGCAGAGAACCCTTCACAATCGTGATTCCGCCACCAAATGTGACCGGCGTCCTGCATATGGGTCACGTACTGAACGAAACCATACAAGACGTATTGGTGCGCCGCGCACGCCTGGAAGGCAAAAACGCCTGCTGGGTTCCCGGTACTGACCACGCTTCCATCGCAACAGAAGCCAAAGTGATCAAACGACTGAAAGAACAAGGCATTAACAAAAGCGATCTGACCCGCGAAGAATTCCTGCGCCACGCCTGGGACTGGACCGACGAACACGGAGGCATCATTCTGAAACAACTGCGCAAATTAGGTTGCTCCTGCGATTGGGACCGCACCGCTTTCACGATGGACGAAAGCCGTTCAAAAGCCGTAATACACGTATTCTGCGACCTCTATAAAAAAGGCCTTATCTATCGCGGACTGCGTATGGTGAACTGGGACCCCGAACGCCAAACCGCTTTGAGCGACGAGGAGGTGATTTACCACGACGAGCACAGCAAATTCTATTATCTAAGATACAAAGTGGCTGAGGAGCCCGGAAAATACGCTATAGTAGCCACTACCCGTCCAGAGACCATCTTCGGCGATATTGCCGTATGCATCAACCCCAAGGAGGAGAAAAACCAATGGCTGAAAGGCAAACATGTAATCGTGCCGGGCGTAGGACGCGTCATTCCTATTATTGAGGACCGATACGTAGAAATTGGATTCGGTACGGGCTGCCTGAAAGTGACTCCCGCCCACGACGTGAACGACTATGCATTGGGACAGAAATACAACCTGAAGACTATCGATATCTTCACGGCTGACGCCCATCTGAATATGGACACCGTGGAAGAAGAGTTGCGGGAGAACGTGAAGAAATATCACGGCATGGACCGCTTTGAATGCCGTAAACAAATCGTGGAAGACCTGAAAGCTCTCGACCTGGTAGAGAAAATAGAAGACTACGACAATAAAGTAGGTTACTCGGAGCGCACCAACGTGCCCATTGAACCGAGACTGTCGTTGCAATGGTTCATCCGCATGCAGCACTTTGCCGACATCGCCCTGCCGCCCGTAATGAACGACGACATCGTATTCTACCCCACCAAATACAAAAACACCTACCGCAACTGGCTGGAGAACATCAAAGACTGGTGCATCAGCCGCCAACTCTGGTGGGGACACCGCATCCCGGCATACTACGACAAAGACATACTGGAGCAAACCGGATTGGAGAACTATCCAAATGATAAGATCATCGTGAGCGAAAAGGCTCCCGAAGGCAACTACGTACAGGACGAAGGCGCATTGGACACCTGGTTCAGTTCGTGGCTGTGGCCGATCAGTCTCTTCAACGGCATCGAACAACCCGACAACGACGAGATAGCTTACTACTACCCCACAGCTGACCTGGTTACCGGACCGGACATCATCTTCTTCTGGGTGGCCCGCATGATTATGGCCGGCTACGAATACCAAGGGAAGATGCCTTTCCGCCATGTATATTTCACGGGTATCGTACGCGACAAATTGGGAAGAAAAATGTCGAAGTCGCTAGGTAACAGTCCCGACCCGCTGGAACTGATTGAGAAATACGGCGCCGACGGCGTAAGGATGGGTATATTGCTTTCCGCACCTGCTGGCAACGACATACTTTATGACGACAGCCTATGTGAGCAAGGCAGAAATTTCTGCAACAAGATTTGGAACTGTTTCCGTATGATCAAAGGATTAACCGTGGCCGAACAGGATGCTCCAATGACCGACCGCGAAGCCGTGACCTGGTTCACGCTGATGCTCAGCCGTACGGAAAAAGAAGTGGCCGACCTCTTCAGCAAATACCGTTTAAGCGAGGCTCTGATGGCCATCTACAAACTGTTTACAGATGAATTCTCGGGCTGGTATCTGGAGATGATCAAACCCGTATACGGACAACCTATCAGCAAAAATACCTACACCAGTACGTTGGTATTCTTTGAGCGCATGCTGCGTCTGCTGCATCCGTTCATGCCGTTTATCACCGAAGAACTGTATCACGAGTTGGCAGAGCGCGAAGAAGGCGACACTATCATGCGCGAAGACACGATGGACTGGGATAGCGACGAATTTCTGAGTCAAGACCACGACGGGCAATTCCTTCAACGCGTGGAGGAGATGAAACAAGTGATTACGGGTGTTCGTAACGTACGTGCCAGCAAAAATATTCCACCCAAAGAGTGCTTGAACTTGATTGCTCCGGAGAATCTGAGCGAACTGGTAGGCAAACTGGCAAACTGCGAAATTATCATCGGCGGCGAAAAACCCGCAACGGCCGCATCGTTTATCGTAGGCACCACCGAATACAGCGTACCTCTTGACCAATTCATCAACAAAGATGAAGAGATAAAGAAATTGGAGGCCGATCTGCAACATCAGGAAGGATTCCTGCGCGGCGTATTGGCCAAACTAAACAACGAACGCTTCGTGCAGAACGCCAAGCCCGAAATCGTGGAACTGGAACGTAAGAAACAACACGATGCAGAACAGCGTATCGCCACCATCAAAGCTTCAATCGAAGCGCTGAAAGCATAAACAGCAAAAGATGCTGAAAAAAGAATCGCGTACCTCATTCGGGGTGCGCGATTTTTCTATAGCGGTAAAAAATGAAGAGACAATCAATTTTGTTCGGAAGAAGCCACTTCAACAGATTCTTCCTCCAAAATGAAGCCTTCCGTCTCGGGCTCGTCGGCTTCGATTTCATCCTGCCACTCAGGTGCGTCAGGGATAAGGACAGGGGCTTTGGTGTCATCCGCCAATTGCTTAGCAATACGACGACGTGCAGCATGCAGCATGCATATGCAGAAGATCCAAAAAAGCAATAGGACAACCCAGGTCCAGAAACGATTGATATTGACCATATAAAGCAGGGAATCATAGATTCCATGGAGCATGGTAGGAACCAATATCACCAATGCCATATTCCACAAATGGCGCTCCTTGAAATAAGCACGCGAATAAAAAAAGCCCATTGCAATGGCAAAGAAGAAATGGCCGGGTACGGAGAACATGGCACGCGAAACGGCTACTGTCTGCCAATTAGCGCTATTGGCAAAAAGATAAATAACGTTTTCGGTGGCAGCAAATCCCAATCCGACGCATGTAGCATAGACAATACCATCAAAGCGCTCGTCGAAATACTTATTTTTGCGCAAAAGCAGCCAGAGCATAAAGAATTTGCTCACTTCCTCCGGGAAAGCGGCCCCGACGAAAGCGGCTTGAACAGCATGAAAAAAAGTATTATGAGGCGGGACCCACCCCCACATGCGGACAGCAATTTCGATGGCTAAAGCCAAAACTACCGAAAGAACCCCGAAAAGGATACCTTTGAGCCAAAGAGAAAGGGGTTCGGGATGGTGACGATCCTTGATATAAATATACACCATCAAAATAAGTGCAGGAGCCAAACCTGCCAAAACCATCAGTTGTTCTTCATTCATATAAGATAAAACGGGAATTTACTTGACGAAACGTACTTCCACCCTTCGGTTGATAGCCCTTCCCTGATCGGTATGATTATCGGCAATCGGACGGGATTCACCATAGCCGGTGGTAAGAATATTAGTTTCAATACATCCGTGTTGCACAAGATAGGCCTTGACCGACTCAGCACGATTGCGACTGAGAATCATGTTATCCGTCTCGCTACCTACATTGTCAGTATGTCCGGAAATCTCAATAACCGCTTCCGGGTGAAGAACGAGCCATTCGACCCAACGGTTGAGTTCGTCGCAAGATTCGGGCAGAAGATCGGCTTTTGCCGTAGCGAAATAGATATGCTCCATACGAACCACCTGTTCCGCAATACCAATAACGGGCTCGGGGCGCACCTCTTCCGGAAGTTGAATCCAATATAAATCGTGAATACGTCGGCTGTCGGCAGCAGCAAAATATGCCATCTGTCCATCTGCGGAAAAACGATACCAGCACTCGTTGTCGGGCGTATTGATATTGAGTCCGAGGTTTTTTGGTTCCGACCAATTGGTGTAGGTATCATCCAGGCGCGTAGACATATACACATCAAGCGCACCAAGCGAGCCATGGGAAGAAGAGGAGAAATAGAGGGTTTTGCCATCTGCGTGCAAAACGGGTGAGCGCTCCAAGCCGGAAGTATTGATTGACGGACCCAATTCTACTGGGTGCGACCAATGTCCATTGTCATCGAGCAAAGAGACATATATGTTAAGCGAAGATTTCTCTTCACGTTCGGTGCGCGTTTCGGCTGCAAAGAAGAAAGCCCGTCCGTCGGCGGAGAGAAAGCCATCCACCTGATAAGGACTGATTGTGAGATAATCGGGCAAAGCGGAAGGTCGCGACCAATAGCCGTTGACTATCTCGGAGGCAAACATCCTACCCTGTTGGAAAAGTAGCAGACCCGTTCCGTCAATAGTAAGCGACATAGGTGCTTCGTTGAGACCAGTGGCCAAATCGGAAACCAATTTAGCTTTGGTCCATTGTCCGTCAATCCGACGGCTTACAAAGATATCTTCTGCTCCAAAATTATTGGAGCGATATTGCCCACAAAACATAAGCGTCTGTCCGTCCCCAGAAAGGACAGGACCGTATTCATCTCCGTCAGAATTGATAGCAGCGGGGAACGGGACTGCAACAAGTGTGGAATCGAAATCACCAGCCAAAGTGAGGAGCAGATGCTGATAATCGCTTAGATCGCCCAATTGCGTCTGATGACTTTGCGCAATAGCCAAAGCCTCGCCAAAATCATGGCGACGCAACGCTGGCGCTATTTCCTGCTGCAAATCGGCATAAGTATAGGGTTTAGCAGGTTTACGTGCTGCATTTGCATTGGAAATGCCCAAGAAAGATGCCCAAAGCCATACAAACAAGAAAACATAATGATGATTCTTCATAAGCTGGAAAGAAACATTCAGATGGAAAATCATAATTGAAGAATCTGCTCGGCGTGAATAGCAGTTTTTATTTCTTTTGGCCCCATTATGCGCTCAATAACGCCCTCTTCATTGACTATATAGGTAGTACGAATAGTGCCAATGGTTTTATGACCGCAAGCAACTTTCTCACCCCAGCAGCCCAGGGATTGAAGAAGTGTGGTTTCGGTGTCGGCGATCAATGGAAACTCAAGCCCGTTGTTCTGAGCAAATTTGAGTTGCATGGTCTGCGTATCCTTACTTACACCAATAATGGCATAACCTTTAGCCTCCAATTCGGCCTTGTGAGACTGGAGGGAGCAAGCTTCTGCTGTGCAGCCGCTGGTATTTGCCTTTGGATAACTGTAAAGCACAATTTTACGGCCACGGAAATCACTACTCTTAATTTGATTACCAAATTGATCAATACCCAGTATTTCGGGAATTTTATCTCCAATATTCATAATTAATGTATAAACAGTTGTACAAATGATTCGATTGATGAACAGCAGTACCTTATTTAGGCAACTTAGTAGTACGAACGAACATGCCTTCCACTTCGGCAATAAGCATGCCTTCTGCGTCACGAATATCCACATGAAGACGCGGTTTGCGCCCACGCTCAAGATATGACGCCTCAGCAATAAGCATGATTCCAGGCAAACCCGGATGATGATAAGTGATATCAGTAGTCACAGAAAGGCCGACACCCAACGCTTCGTCTTCTGGAGAATTGACTCCATTGACTACTGCCGCCATACACAAATCGGCCAAAGTGAAAAGAGCGCCTCCCTGACAGACATCAGCACCGTTCAAATGACGGGACTCAACAGTCATCTCACAACGAGCATATCCTGCTTTCATCTCTACAATTTGTATGCCATTTGTATTGGCGAAACGGTCGTAGGTGTTCAAAAAAAATTGCGACATCATAATGAAACAAAATAAATATTTATGTGCGATGCAATCACTATTTATCAAACTTGACAAAACTTAGCCCAGACTAACCGCATCAAATAGGAAACCAAACGAAGACAGCTGCATCCCACAAAGCATGGCTGATGATAAGCGCCGGCAAACGTTTGGGCATCAGATAATAGAGTCCTCCCCACACAATTCCGCAGACTAATGCAGCCATTATTAGCATGAAATTGAAGGAAAACAAATGCACCAATGTATACAAACCTACGGCCAAAAATGTGGGAGCCGACAGTCTGATAGCCTGAGAAACAGAATCGAACAAGGGCATATCGGTGTGAAGGAACTGCAAATATAGTGAACGTTGTATATAGCCACGCCAGAAAATCTCTTCGGCCGGACCGATGATAAAAAGCAACAAAAGGGAAATCAACCAGGGTTGGAATCCTTGCTTCATGCCGTAAATAGAATTGACTTGCTGACGCGCAAATGAAGGGAAAAGCCATTGGCTGACCTTATCACCCAGCCAAAAGACGCCCCATAAAAGGACAGCAATCGCTATGCCCAATACCAGATCCGACCATCTGAAATGCAACTGACGCCACCATGGACCGCCCCAAAAGGAAGCTAAAGCGATAAGCGTCACGGCGGAAAATGTCATAGCGGGCCAAAAAGGAATAAAAGGGGCTGTCCATGGACTGAACATCAATGTCCACAAGACAAATGCCACGCCAAAAGAAAAACACAAACGCTTTACCATAGCAGACTCAAAAGCATTCCCACTAAAAGACAAACCGTATTGATCAACTGGTGCTGAGCCGTGAATTGGTCCAAAGTATCTATATTATCTCCGTGAGATGCACCTTTCATGACACGCGTATTGCGTAAAGCCAAGACAGCAGCAGGCACGACGAAGAGAATCATTGACCAATGCAAGTGAGCAGTAAGCACGCAAATAATCACCCAAAGCAATGGTAACCATTCTTCCACATAATACACCCATTGTGAAGCACGTAAGCCTATAAGCATGGCGAAAGTATGAATATGAGCATGACTGTCACGAACAGTATCACGCGTATTATTGGCATGCAAAACCGCCATAGTAATCGTAGCGAAAGTAGGGGTTATCCACAACGAAGTCCAATCGAGCCTGCCGGTAAGGACAAACGCAGTACCTAATGTAGGCAACACACCGAAGGTAAGCAAAATATCCAGATCGCCCAGAGCGTGGAATTTGAGCCAAGGATAAGCAACAACCAATGAAGCACCCAAAAGGCCGAAAATCAACAGAGGCCAACCTACGGCACACATCAAGCCAATGCCGCACACACAAGCCAATGCCAACATTATGCAGGCGAAAATCATTGTTTCACGGGCAGTGAGAAGTCCTCCGGTAATCGTGGCAGAACCAACAGCGGGATCAGTATCCACACCTTTACGAAAATCGAAATAATCAGAAAACAGATTGCCGGCAGCATGAAACAACACAATTCCCCAAAGAGTCCAAAGTGTCATTCCATATGAGATATCTATGCCCGATGCTTTGAGAAATGCGGCCGTAAGAACTACAGGGGCTACTGAAACTGGGAACGACCAAGGACGCATAGCCAGCCACAATTGCTTAATAGAATGTTTCATTATCATGAATAAAGTTGTCGAATTTTAAAATAATGTACAAAGGTACAAAAATTAGGCGGAATAAGCAAATAAAAGAAGATATATTTTCAAAAAAGCCGATAAAAATGGACAAATCAATGAATAAAATGACAAAAAAAGTGCGCTTCACGTACGGAAACGCACCTTTTTCAGAAGGGATGAAGGGCAAAATGCCACATCCCCGAAAGCAAGAATTATTTCTCCAATTCTTTCTTGATACGCTCAGTGAGCATAGGAACGATTTTGTGGAGATCTCCTACGATACCCAGGTCTGCAACAGAGAAGATAGGAGCATATTTATCCTTGTTGATAGCAATGATGTAGCCGGATTCTTCCATACCAGCAAGGTGTTGGATAGCACCGGAGATACCGCATGCCATATAGAGGTTAGGACGAACGGTTTTACCGGTTTGACCAACCTGATAAGCATGATCCATAATGCCTGCATCAACCATAGCACGAGAGGAAGAAACCATACCGCCCAATACATCAGCCAAGCCTTGCAATTTCTTGAAGCCTTCAGCATCATGCACGCCACGACCACCGGAAACCAGGATCTTAGCATTGGAGATATCAGCCACTTTCTTGTCATTCATCTTGGTTTCAACGATACGAACTTTGAAACGAGCTGCATCAAATTTGGGTTCAAAATTGGAAATGATGCCTTTGCGACCAACCTCGCGAGTGCGTTTTTGCATCACACCGGGACGAACGGTAGACATTTGCGGACGAGAAGTGGGGCAAATAATTGTAGCCATCAAGTTACCACCGAATGCGGGACGAGTGGAATGGAACTCAAGGTGTCCGTCTTTTTCATCCACTTCCATAGAGAGTTTTGTACAGTCAGCAACTAGACCGCTCTTCAATTTGCAAGCCAAACGGGGAGCGAGGTCACGACCGATAGTGGTAGCTCCGTAGAGAACGATTTGGGGGTGACGCTCCATAATGATTTGATAGATAGCTTGAGTGTATTGCTCGGTAAGATAGTCCTTTAATTCGGGACGATCCACAACGATCACTTCGTCAGCACCCATTTCAACGAGATCCTGAGCTTTATCGCTGATACCGGAACCAAGCAGCATAGCAACCACTTTTTGCCCGAGGGAAGCAGCGAGATCGTTGGCCTTACCAAGGAGTTCATAAGCTACATTTTGAATAACGCCATTGCGTTGTTCTGCAAAAATATAAACATTCTTATATTCGTTTTCCATAGTAAATCCTCCTTAGATAATATGTTTTTCTTTAAGACGAGCAACAATCAGTTCAACTGCTTCTTCTTCACTTACCTCATGTACTTCACCGGGCTCTTTAAGGGCTTTGGGGAAGGATTTGAACACTTTGGTAGGAGAGCCTTTGAGACCGAGTTTGGTTTCATCCACATCAATTTTGTCTGCGGTCCAAACTTCCACTTCTTTGGTAGCATAAGCCTCAATAATGCCCTCAACGGTCATATAGCGGGGTTTGAATGCTGAAGCGAGAACGGTGAGGACACATTTGCCATCCACTTCAAGGGTTTGAACGGAATCTTCGTTCTCTTTCTTGACGATGATTTTATCACCCTTTTTCTCGGCGTCGATTACATAACTTACCTGAGGGAGATCAAGATGTTCAGCCATTTCGGGAGCTACTTGAGCGGTATCACCATCGATAGCCTGACGGCCGGCAATAATGATATCATAATCAAGCGTTTTGATGCAACCAGCAAGAGCATAGGACGTAGCCAGCGTATCAGCACCTGCGAAACGACGGTCGGACAGGAGGATAGCACGGTCTGCACCCATAGCCAAAGCTTCGCGCAGAATGAGGTCGGCTTGAGGAGGACCCATGGAAACAACGGTAACAGTAGCACCATGTTGTTCCTTCAGACGAAGAGCGAGTTCAAGACCGCCTTTATCATCAGGATTCATAATAGACGGAACACCGTCACGGATAAGTGTACCTTTTACGGGATCGATTTTGATCTCAGTGGTATCGGGAACTTGTTTTGCACAAACGATAATATTCATACTATGTCCTCCTTATTTCTTAAACAATTGACCTGCAATAACCATACGCTGAACCTCAGAGGTACCTTCGTAGATTTCAGTAATCTTAGCATCGCGCATCATACGCTCAACAGGATACTCACGGGTGTAGCCGTAACCACCGTGGAATTGAACTGCCTTAGTAGTAACTTCCATTGCAGTTTCTGCAGCATAGAGTTTAGCCATTGCTGCGTCAACGGAATAAGGCAGACCCATATCTTTTTTCCAAGCAGCAGAACGAACCAAAAGACGAGCTGCTTCTACGCGGGTCTTGAGGTCGGCCATTTGGAATTGGGTATTTTGGAATTGTGCAATTGCACGACCGAACTGTTTACGCTCTTTAGTATACTTAACGGTTTCATCCATAGCGCCTTGAGCAATACCAAGTGCCTGAGATGCAATACCGATACGACCGCCATCAAGTGTTTTCATTGCCACTTTGAAGCCGTCTCCAAGATTGCCAAGAAGGTTCTCCTTGGGGACTTCGCAGTTTTCGAAAATAAGTTCGCAAGTAGCGGAACCACGAATACCCATCTTCAACTCTTTCTTACCTACGGAGAAGCCTTTGAAGCTGCGCTCAACGATGAAAGAGGAAATACCCTTAACACCTTTTGATTTATCCGTCATGGCCATGACTATGAATACATCGGCATTAGCGGCATTGGTAATGAATATTTTCGTACCATTGAGAATCCATTTGTCGCCTGCATCAACAGCGGTAGTCTGTTGCATTGCAGCATCCGTACCTGCATTGGGTTCGGTAAGACCGAAAGCGCCCAACCATTCGCCGGAAGCGAGTTTGGGAAGATACTTCATTTTCTGCTCCTCGGTACCATGCTCCAAAATAGGTGACATGCAAAGAGAAGTGTGAGCGCTGAGAACTACACCGGTAGTAGCACATACGCGAGAAAGTTCTTCAACAGCCATGATATACATTTGCACCGTACCACCTGCACCACCATACTGCTTGGGTACAGGAATTCCCATCAAACCAAGTTTACCCATTTTGCGAACGGTCTCTTCAGGAAACATTTCCTTTTCGTCCACTTCGGCTGCCAAAGGTTTGACTTCGTTCTCAGCAAATGAACGAATCATTTGAAGGAACAATTGTTCTGTCTTTGAATAGCTAAAATCCATAATTTGTATAATTTTTAGTAGATTATTTTCTTAGAAACAATTCTATTTCTTGAAAAATTAATATTTGTAGAAACCTTCACCGGTTTTACGGCCAAGAAGACCGGCGCGAACCATCTTGCGAAGCAGCGGATGAGGACGATATTTGGGATCGCCGAATTCTTTGTAAAGCACTTCCATGATAGCGAGGTTGACATCATTTCCGATAAGATCTGCCAAAGCCAAGGGGCCCATTGGATGGTTGGCACCAAGCATCATGCATTTGTCGATATCTTCTGCAGAAGCGATTCCATCAGCCAAGATACCAACAGCTTCATTGATCATCGGAATAAGGATACGGTTAACTACAAAACCCGGAGCTTCCTTGACAGGAACGGGGGTTTTACCAATAGCCGAGCAGAGGTCGATAATTTGTTTGGTAACATCTTCGGAGGTCAATTGGCCATTGATTACTTCTACAAGAGCCATACGATCTGCAGGATTGAAGAAGTGACAACCGATAAACTGAGCAGGACGAGAAGTGGCTGCTGCAATTTCTGTGATAGAGAGAGAAGATGAATTGGTTGCGAAGATGGTTTCGGGTTTGCAGATAGTATCCAATTCACGGAAAACCACTTTCTTGAGTTCCATATCTTCTACCGCAGCTTCAATCACGAGATCTGCATCTGCAAAGGTAGCATAGTCGGTAGTAGTGGTAATATTGGCGAGGATGGCTTTTGCAGCATCTTCGGTCATTTTACCCTTCTCGACGAGTTTCATATACCCCTTCTCGATGGAAGCCATAGCTTTGTCCAAACTAGCCTGAGTACGGCTTTTCATAACAACAGGCATCTTTGCGGCAAAGGCCTTTACTATACCTTTTGCCATCGTACCTGTACCGATTACATAGATTTTCATATTGCTAGTAAATTAGTTAGTAATTCTTTTAATTATTTGCCTTGGAAAGTAGTCTTTTCCTTACGCAGGAAAGCAGCCATACCATTTTTTTGATCTTCGGTAGTGAAGCAACGGGCAAAGAGTTGGTTCTCCAAAGCGAGGCCCTCGGTGCGATCCATATCGTAGTTGCGATTGATGCATTCTTTTGCATAACTTACAGCCAGCGGAGCATTTTTGATAATTTGCTCGGCCAAAGCGATTACTGCAGGCATCAATTCTTCGGGCTCATATACGGCATTTACCAAACCGATACGCAATGCCTCATCTGCCCGAATCACCTTTGCTGAATAAATCAGTTCTTTGGCCATACCCTGCCCTATGAGTTTGGGCAAACGATAAGTACCGCTGAAACCGGGGATAATTCCCAATCCTACTTCGGGTTGACCGAATTTGGCTTTGGAAGAAGCATAGCGGATATCGCAAGCCATTGCTATCTCGCAACCTCCACCGAGGCAGAAACCATTAACAGCTGCAATGGTAGGAATTGGAAGGTCTTCCAACTTACGGAAAGCTTCGGCTCCTTTCTGACCAAATGCAAGTCCTTCTGCCTCATTCTTGTTTGCCATCTCCGAGATATCGGCACCGGCCACGAATGATTTCTCACCATCTCCAGTGAGGATAAGCACACGATTGGCTGTTGTGTCTAGACGGCTGCAAAAGTCATCCAATTCACAAATGATGGTTGAATTGAGTGCATTGAGCGACTTGGGGGCGCTGATTGTAAGTATTCCTATACCGTTGTCGCGCAATTCGTATTTAAGATACTGATAATCCATATTAGTCGAGCATCGATTTGAGATTAGGACTGATAATCAGTTTTGCTTCAGTTGCAGCTTGGATTTCCTCAACGGTGAAATCTGGATGTTTCTCAACCAATTCGATACCTTCGGGAGTAACATTCATTACGCCCATTTCGGTAATGATCATATTCACCTGACCGGCAGCTGTAAGAGGCAGGGTGCACTCTTTCAGAATTTTGTGAGCACCTTTCTGAGTATGTTCCATGGCGATAATCACACGGCGAGCACCTACTACGAGGTCCATTGCGCCACCCATACCGGGAGCGATTTTGCCTGGAATAATCCAGTTGGCGAGGTTACCCTTTTCGTCCACCTGAAGAGCACCAAGAACAGATACGTCTACATGACCGCCACGAATGATAGCAAAAGAAGTAGCGCTATCAAAAGTGCTGGCACCGGGGATAAGGGTAATATATCCGCCACCTGCATTCTGCAAGTTAGGATCTTCTTTACCTGCTTCGGGAGTTGGACCGAGACCCATACCTCCGTTTTCAGTCTGCAAAGTAACTGTAATTCCTTCGGGCAAGAAATTAGGAATCATTGTGGGCAGACCGATACCCAAGTTGACAACGTCACCGTCGTGCAATTCGCGTGCTGCACGGCGAGCAATCACTTCTCTAATTTGTTCTTTTTCCATAATTGTATATTTTTAGATGTTATTTCTTATAATCTGATAGCCATTGCTTTTTATCCGGCAACAACCGTTTTATTTCATTCCGCGTTTATCCATTTCCTGTACGATGTAGGAAGCCACATCATCAGCATAGGTATTCATGCCGAATCCTGCATCAAAACCGAGTTCCTGAGCCAGTTCGTGGGTGATACGAGCGCCGCCGCAAACACATATCATCTTGTTTCGCAAGCCCTCTGCCTCCATCAATTCGATGAAATTGGTCAGGTTCTTGATATGAACATCTTTCTGGGTAACGGTTTGAGAGATAATCAAGGCATCTGCATGCAATTCAAGACCTTTGGCGATGAATTCCTCGTTGGGCACCTGCGAACCGAGATTGTATGCCTCTATCATATCATAACGTTCCAAACCATAGTGACCGGCGTAACCTTTCATATTCATGATAGCGTCAATACCTACTGTATGAGCATCCGTTCCGGTTGAAGCACCTACCACAACGATTTTACGGCCGATATGCTCGCGGATATACTGATCGGTATCGGGCATCGACATCACATTGGATTCCACTTTGGGAACGTATATCGAACTATAATTAACCGTATGCGTGCAACTGCCGTAGCAATTGAAGAATGTGAATCCTGGAGTCAATTCCTTATAATATACTACAGAGGGATTCTCCAGACCCATTTGTTTAAGGAGTTGTTTTGCTGCTTCCACAGCTTCTGCGCCACAGGGAACGGGCAAGGTGAAAGAAAGTTGAACCTTACCGTCGTTCATCGTATCTCCATAAGGCTTGATTTTGGTGAGATCCAAGGTCTTGTCAAAATCCTTGGCTTCCATGCTATATAATCCTTCGCTCATAATTCAATGATTCAATTTTTGATTTGTTAATTAGCGATTATCGTTTGCCCTTCATCAACTCGACAAACGGATTGAGGTAGTTTTCGCCCTTCATGGTAACACCGGCAAGACCCTTACCGCCGTTCTTCGGACGCTTAACATCACCGAAGATTCCCTTCTCAAGAGCGGTAAAGAGACCTTCTTTAGTGATATCTTCCAGCAGACGGATCGTGTTGTCTACCACTTCTGCGGCACGACGACGGCAGATACCGCCCTCACGGAATTGCATCTCCTCACCGATAGAGCGCATGTTGTTGAAAATATACTTCGCATTCTCAATACTGAGATAACGATCGCTCATGAAAGGAGTGTGGATGGCTTCGGTCGGCATACCAAGAAGTTGAATACCTTGATTCGTCCAGATTCCGATCATATTGAAGAGTGCGTCTTGGATATGCCCGCGGAAAATATTGCCCGTCATAAATTTGGTAGGTGGCATATATTTGAGCGTTGCTTTCGGGAATATCTCGCGGGTCATCTGTGCTTGAGCCAGTTCAAGCAGGAATCCGTTTTCAAGCATCGGATCCATCTCGAATGCGTGACCCAGACCCATCTGTTCTTCTTTCAAACCGGCCATAAGGGCGAGCTGTTCGTTAATCAGGTCGGATGCCAAAACGGTGTGAGCGGCTTCTACGGCATCAGCGGTAGTAAGATAGTTGTCCTCACCGGTATTAATGATAACTCCGGCAAAACCGTTGATGATACGCGACATATATTGGTCGATCAGAGTACGCTGCATATTGATATCACGGAAGAGGATACCATACAGAGCGTCGTTCAACATGACATCCAATCCCTCAAATGCACCCATGATGGCAATTTCGGGCATACAAAGACCGGAGCAGTAGTTGCACAAACGGATGTAACGACCTTGTTCCTCGCCCACTTCATCCAATGCCTTACGCATAATGCGGAAATTCTCCTGAGTGGCGAATGTGCCGCCGAATCCTTCGGTGGTAGCTCCGTAAGGTACATAGTCAAGCAAAGATTGGCCTGTGGTACGGATTACTGCGATTACATCAGCACCTTGACGCGCACCTGCTTGAGCTTGCACCACGTCTTCATAAATATTACCGGTGGCTACAATGATATAAAGATAGGGTTTCGGGCCTTCACCAATAGTATCCAGATAATGCTCACGGCGTTGACGACGGGTGCGGATACGCTCGATACTGCTATCTATCACAGGCTGCAAAGCTTCCATGATTTTCTTGCGATCGCGGGTAACTACTTTGGTAATGTCAAGTTCGTGCTTGGCTACATGTTCGGCTATCTCCTGCGGGCACATTCCGGTCTCTATCATTGCATTGGCAATGAAGAACAGAGCTCCTTCACCCAAGACATTGGCATCTTTAAGCGTATCTACAATAACATTGGGGAGGGGCACACCGTTGGCATCCACTCCATCAATTCCCATAAGGCGGCAGAGTGTTCGTTCTACAGCTACTGTTGTGTACTGCTCAACAAACGACTGCACATCAGTGGCAATATTTTTAGCCAGACCTCTGGCATATTCCACTTTTTTGAAGTCTAATCCTAACTTACTTTCCATGTGTATATATTATTTAAATTAATTATTTCTGCTTGGTCTGATTCTCCGTCGTTTCTGACAGATATTTGCGATAAGGGGCTAAGGTTTGGTTCTTTTTCCTCGTTTTATTTCTTTGGGGCAAATTTTAATAGTTTGATCTATTTTGGGGGGTTGACATGTCTGTCGGAGATATATTTTCAATCTGCGCATCACATCGTTTTTTCATCTCCCCACCTTTTAGTAATATCACTTTTTTCAGTCCTATCTTTATCGAGAGCTAAACGTAACATAAACGTAACATAAACGATACATTTATGACTTTTGCGTCTCTTACTTTTGGGCTTCTCTCGTTCAATATACGACGCTCGCTATATTCAACCTACTATAATCATTTTTTCCTGCCTACATATATATGTCCCAGTTTTATCTTACGTGGCAGCTTATCGCTGCGTCAATTCGTGTGCTAGAGCAATCCATTGCGTATCCACGCCCAATTGTTCTGCTATATGCAAAGCTTCGTGAGGTACTTCACCTTCAAGGGCCGGCACCAGTTCGTAATTCATTCGGCCGTTTTCCATTCCTCTCACGCGCAGGCACGGACATGCGTGCGCGTTTATAGTATAATGTGTCACCAGCAGCATACTGATGGAGGTTTGCTTGAGCACCTCTATCAATGCCGATACCAAAGCGGTTCCTTCTATCGGATTGGTTGTGCGGGCAGGCTCGTCTATTAGAGCGAGGATGTTTCTGTTTGCGCGAGCAGCAGCTATTATACTGTCAATCCGTCGCATCTCTGCCGCAAACGAACTGAGACCCTCCTGCACCGATTGCCCATCGGCCATACTTACATATACGGCATCTTTTACTGCCACTTCGGCTTGTTCTGCCGGAACAGCAAAACCGAATTGAGTAAGCAGTTGACACAAAGCCACCGTTCGAAGCACAACTGTCTTGCCGCCCATATTGGAACCTGTCAGGATTGTTGGATGAGAGGCGAACGAAATGGAATTGCGCTGATACGAACCGCCCTTCATTCGGATTGCTTCCTCCACTTCGGGATTCCACATTCCAACTAATGAAGTGGTGCGGCCTGTTGTAGGAATGCACAACGAAAGCGCACGCATCTGAAGCGCTTTTGCCAACAATATATCCATTTGCGCCAACTGATATAACGCATCGGCAAGTTGCTCAACATAACGGATGAGCTCTGCACTTAGGCTGACACGTATCCGATTTTCTTCATCCTGAATACGGATAAATAGTTTTTCATCCGTAGGATGCAGTTCTAATTCTGAACGCATTTGTTTGAGACCGGGGCAATATGCATCATAGATATAGAAGGTTGCTATATGCAGGCCTTCCGGATCAAGAGCGGATACCACCGACGACAGATCAGGCAAGTGAGCCGACATATCCATCTTTTCGGTCAGTTGGGCTATTTCAGCTGTCAACATGGCCAAATGTTTGATTTCAAACAACTCGATATCGTCCAACATTCGTCCGCTACGGAGATTGTCAAGCGTCGTCCGTAAGTCTTTGAGTCCTTGCAAGCGGAACTGCAATGTGCGGACAGATAAAGCGTTGTTTTCATTGAGCACCACGGCTGACATTCGCGAGAGATGCTCAAGACCGGATTCCACCTCCTGAGGCAGAACGGCCATATCTTGCTCAAGCAACATACGACGCGCTACACCTGACTGTATGTCAAGCGAATCCACCATATAGCGGAGACCGCACGGAATTGATATTGCTTCTTTCAGTTTCATTCTTTCATCAAATCATAGACGGGGAGGCTTATCGCCTCGCTCATCTTAGCACATAACACCTCCGAATTGAGCGTCATTCCATTTGGCGCTGTCGGATTCACTGTTACTGCCAGCAGATGACTCCGTTGTCGAGCATAAACAGGAATATGTTGTATAAATCGATGCCACACCATCTGGTCGGCAAATACTTTGGTAAAATCCTGAATCACCAATCGTTTTCCCTTATTTTCCTTATCATTCAGGATATTCTCCAACAAGCGGTCTGTAACCGCGCCTTTCACTTCTATAACCGCCTCATCATTTACGACAGGGCAATATAGCGGCAGGTTGATCAGTTCCACCACATAGGCGGTTTTGCGGACGAGCGTATCTATATTGGCCGAATAAGCAGCACCGGTAGCTAATACCATCGCTTGGCTTACGGCAGGAGAAGCTAGACTCATACGACTCAGCGCACCGTCCACCAACGTGAGATCGGCAATCGAAGCGACACTACGCATCCATTGTTTCATCAGTTCGGTAGCTCCGGGGCCGGAAAGCATCACTTTGCCCTCGTGCAGCACTCGTGCTGTAACAAGACGTCCTAATGCAGTTGGTATTTCACTTACATCCAGCAGTTCGGAAGTCAGATGACGCTGACGATAATGTTTCTCACTAGTGGCAAAAATCATTCCTTTACGCAGGAAGATTTCAGGTTTTTTTGTTCCTGTCACCTGGTCCTGTGATTCGCCGTCCAAACCTATCGAGGTAACTGCTACGCGCGTGCCTGCGGGCAAGTGCGACAATATATAATTGAGACATACGGTTTTACCCGTATTTTTTTCTAGCCCAACTACAGAGCAACTCTTTACACGCAGCAGTTCCTCAATCAGGTTCATTGTTCTTATTTCTTGCGGTTCTCGTTACGCTCGTGACGTTTGAGATGAGCCGGTTCGATATTCATTCGTTCACCATGCAACAGAGAAATTACGCCGTCAACTGCTTTGTCGTCAGCCACTTTCTTGTTGCGTTCTGCCTCACACTTGGGGCAATGGCACTCGTTCTTGTAATCCAGAGGTTCGGTATACGTAGTAATCACGCCTTCAAAGTTACGCAATACTACACGGCCGGGAGCCTGAGAAATGATATATTGAGGCATAACAGGTGTTTTACCGCCGCCACCGGGAGCATCAACCACGAAGGTAGGAATGCAATAGCCGGAAGTATGTCCGCGAAGGCCTTCGATAATTTCGATACCTTTGCTGACCGGGGTACGGAAGTGCTCCAAACCGCGGCTCAAGTCGCATTGATACAGATAGTAGGGACGAACACGCATTTTAACGAGTTCGTGTACCAGATCCATTTGTATATTCACACAGTCGTTCACGCCACGGAGCAGTACGCTTTGGTTACCCAACGGAATACCTGCATCTGCCAACATAGCGCATGCACGACGGCTTTCTTCGGTCACCTCATTGGGGTGATTGAAATGGGTATTGAGCCATACGGGATGATATTTCTTGAGCATATTGCACAACTCGGGAGTTATACGCTGCGGGCATACCACGGGAACACGACTTCCGATACGGACGATTTCCACATGCTTGATTTTGCGGAGACGGGAAATGATATACTCCAATTTAACATCAGAGCACATAAGAGCATCACCGCCGCTCAAAAGCACGTCACGAACACATTCGGTTTTCTCGATATATTCAAGACACTTTTCTATACGCTCTGCCGGACTTTCGTCATCTTTCTGTCCTGCAAAACGGCGACGGGTGCAATGACGGCAATACATCGAGCACATATCGGTGATGAGGAAGAGCACGCGATCGGGATAACGATGAGTCAAGCCGGGTGCAGGCGAATCCTCGTCTTCGTGAAGCGGGTCAAGCAAATCAGCCTCTGCCAAATGAGTTTCTGCACCTGTAGGAATACATTGACGACGGATTGGATCGTACGGATCATCGGGGTTGATAAGGCTGAGATAATAAGGAGTGATTGCCATACGAAGAGTGCTGAGGACGCTACGAACACCTTCCTGCTCCTCTTCTGTAAGAGCCACATATTTCTTCAGTTCTTCCAATGTCTCGATACGATGAGCCACTTGCCAGTGCCAATCGTTCCACTCTTGATCCGTCACATTGGGGAAGAGTTGTTTTCTTCTACTTTCGTTCATAAATTTTAGATTTTGAAGGGGTGTATCGCACCCTCGGCACGATACACCGTTATTAATGGATTAAGCGTAGAGTTCTTCGAAAATCTTACGAAGTTTCGGGCACTCGCGCAGCTCTTGCAGGGTAAATTCGGCGTGACCTTTGGTGTAGCCGTTACCCATAATCATGTTGACATCAGCACCGATACCTTCTGCACCGAGAGATGCTTTGGTGAAGCTGGTGGCCATCGAGAAGAAGTAAACGATACCGTCATCTTTGGTGCAGAGAATTGCGGTCATTTCCTGATCGGGCACATTGACGCAGTTGATCGTTACATCTGCCATATGACCGTTGGTAAGTTCACTAACCATTTCGTTAACTTGAACGGGAGTCATACCTGCTGCACTTACAACGATATCGCAGAAACCGAGTTCCTCAATACGCTTGGTGGATTTGGGGCTATTGGCGATACCGATCACCTTACCGGTTACACCTACGCGTTTTTTAGCCTCGTAGCAGCAAAGCATACCGCTCTTACCACCGGCACCGAGGATAACAACGGTTTGGCCGTATTGGCAGAGTTTGGCAGTTTGGGCAGGAGCACCGGCTACATCAAGTGCGCTCAAAGCCAGTTTCTCGGGCATATCGCTTGGAATCTTAGCATAGATACCGCTTTCGAACAGAATAGCCTTACCTTTGATATCCACTTGGTCTACATCAGCACGGATAGCCAGAATCTCGTCGATACGGAGAGGAGTAAGAGAAAGAGATACGAGGGTTGCGATACGGTCACCTTCCTGAAGATCGATTTTACCTTTGAGGGTGTCACCGATTTTCTCAACCTTACCGAGCAGCATACCGCCGGAACCGGTACGACGGTTACGGTGTTTACCTTGCAATTCTACATTAAGGAGCATTTCTTTCTTGATTTCCTCTTCAATTTGGGCTTGGCTTGCGCCTTCACCGGCTTGCTGACGAGCGTAGTTGCAGATATCAGTAAAGCTGGCGGAGTCGATATTGAGAGTCTGAACGTCGATCAGGATTTCGTTGTCATAGATCTCGTTCATATTGTTATCAATCTTGTTTGCTGGCTGGGGAAGAACACCCAGAGGTTCGATTACGCGGTGTACACCGTACTTGTTACCATGTTTTTGCATAATTGTAATTGTGTTTTAATATTGTTTTTTTTATTATTTTTTCTTAAGTCCGAGAATTTCGCGAGCTTCGTCACTGGTAGCGATTTCGCGACCCAGTTCTTTTGCCAGACGAACGACTTTCTCTACCAATTCGGCATTGCTCTTGGCCAAAACACCTTTGCTCAAATAAAGGTTGTCTTCAAAACCGACACGAACGTTACCGCCCATCGCGATACCGGCAGCTGCCATCGGGAAGGCGTTGCGACCTACACCGGTAACGGTCCAAGTGCTGCCTGCAGGGATTTTGTTAACCAACCAGCAGAGGTTGTCAACTGTAGCGGGCGTGCAACCGGGTACGCCAAGCACGAAGTTGAACTGCATAGGAGCACCGGGAACCTGACCCTTCTTGGCCATATTGAGAATAGTGTCCAGATGACCCATCTCAAAGCACTCGTATTCGGGTTTGATTCCACGTTCCAACATACGTTTTCCGAAGGCGCGCATCGTAGGCATCGTATTGTCGAAAATCTCATCACCGAAATTGCAAGTACCGCAATCCAAAGTAGCCATCTCAGGAACAGGATTGGTGTCCGTGGATTGAAGACGCTCGTCAGGCGACATGCCGACTGCACCGCCGGTACTCGGGATAAGGATTACATCGGGACACTCTTTGAGGATGGCCTCGGTGCATTCCTGGAAACGCTCACGGCTTTGGGTCGGAGTTCCGTCATCAAAACGTACATGAAGATGAACAATCGCAGCACCTGCCTCATGAGCCATTTTGGCTTCGCGTACGATTTCCTCTACGGTATAGGGAACATTAGGATTCTGCTCCTTGGTAACTTCAGCACCGCAAATCGCGGCTGTGATAATCAGCTTTTCCATATTATTTGTTGCGCTGGCAGTCCTTAGGAGTTACACAAGTACCGCTGGCACGGCATACCACGATAGGCTCAGCCAACTCGTCAGCTGCAGAAGCCGAGATGTCAGGACGGGCGATAGCCACTTTGCGAGCCTCAAAAAGCATATGACGGCTGGTATTACCCTCCTTGTCAATCCAACCTTCTGCTTCAATGAAGTCACCTGCATAAACAGGAGCCAGGAAGTCGATTTTATCGTATGCACGGAAAAGACCCTCGTCACCGTCACGCATAATTAACAACTCGGTAGCCACGTCACCGAAAAGGTGTACCATATGAGCACCATCTACCAGATTTCCACCATAATGAGCGTCTTTCGCACTCATTCTCAGTCTAATTTTAGTTCTGTATTCCATAAGTATGTCTTTATTGTTCAAAAAATCCACAACTTTGATTATTTATTTCTCCACATAGATAGCATCCACATAGATACCGCTGGCATGCACCTGTTCAGGAGCGATCTCGCCGCGTTTCACAAGCTTCTCAGCCTCCACTATCACATAATCGGCAGCAGTAGCCATCAAGGGGTTGAAGTTCTGAGTCGTACCCAAGAACACCATATTACCGTCTTCGTCAACGATATTGGCTCTAAGGATGGCGATATCAGCACCCAGAGGCTTCTCCAACAAGAAGTCCTGACCGTCCACTTTCACAACTTCCTTGCCGTCAGCCATAATGGTACCCAAACCGGTAGGAGTCAACACTCCGCCGAGACCTGCACCCTTAGCACGAATACGCTCTGCCAAAGTACCTTGAGGTACATAATCCACAATCAGAGTACCTTCATTCTTCTGAATGGCAGTCTGTTTGTTGGTACCGGTGTGCGAAACGATAGCGCGTTTCACCTGATGGTTTGCCACCAATTTACCGTGAGCAATGTTGTCAAACGCTGTGTCGTTAGCAATAATAGTCAGGTCTTTTACACCCTTCTCTACCAATGCATCGGTGATCTGGACAGGAGAGCCGCAGCCCAGGAATCCACCGAACATTACAGTTGCGCCGTCATTTACTTTTGCAACGGCTTGTTCCAATGTAATCAGCTTATTCATAACGCTATATTTTTAGTTAAAAAAGATTATTCCATTTCAGCCTGCAAAATTACAAAAAAAAATTGAATTACACAAGTTTTTGGACAATTATTTTAATAAAATAATCACTCTTCCTTATAAATGCCTCCTATTCACGCTTCAGAATACTTATTTACAAAGTAAATAGAGCATACATTTTCTAAGGAACACTTATAATACCGACAACGCGAGCAAAGAACAACAAAGATAGCTAATGCAAAATCATCACTTGACTATGTTTTTTTAGCAAAAGGGAAAATCCCCATCACTTTCACAAGTCACAATCTTGATAATAACATGGCGAAGAATCCATATATGATTACCGAAACGTCAGTATAGGGTGAGCGAAGGATGAGATTCACTACATTATTATACATAAACGCACTTTTGTTCTTTTAGCAAAACGAGAACAAAAGCACGAATATTACAAACTGACATAACAAAAAAGCAGGCCACCCGAAAGTGACCTGCCCGATTATAAAAGTTCTACTACATCAGTCAATAACTGACATATAGGAATTAGAATTTGTAGCGAACTGACAATGCGATACCGCCAACCCAAATGGAGAGAGGATCTCCATATGCGCCATGGAAATATACATCGGTGTGATTGTCATGTACGCCTTCTGCATTGGTATAATAGTGGTCAAAGCCGGGACCGAATACAGGACGATAATCAAGCGAGAGTTGAAGGGGGAACCAGAAATCGTATTCAATACCTACACGACCTGCAACACCTACATAGAAATAATCGTTACCTGCACGTACGCCTGCTGCATGAGCATGATCCCAGAAGGAAACACCTGCACCTGCACCTACGCCAAGATACCAGTGCCATTCGCCACGCTCGTTCCAAGGAACATCTGCACCGAAAGGATCGATCCAATCATAAGTAACAGCTGCCTGAACACCGTGGAAATTATGGAAAGCACCGGCTTCAATGCTCAGCATATTATTGCCGAGCCCGTGTTCATACGAAAACTGAGGATCCCAACCGAGACGAGCACCGATTGCACGGGGCTGAGCGGCTACAAAAGCTACGCTGGTAAGAGCCAGCAAAGCAACAAGTAAAATCTTTTTCATACCTGAATTAATTTAAAATTATTATTAATGCGATTAGTTTATTTCCGATAAATCATGCAAAATTACTGCTTTTTTCTCACACAGCCAAACAATTCGAAAAAAATGTATATCTTTTAACAAAAACAGGCGGATTTCCAGAGTAATATCGCCATCCGAACGGTCTGCCGAATGAATTATGCGAATCGGCAACTATTCAAACACGATTCGCTACCGGGAATACACGAAGCGATTGCACGTCAAACCTGCAAAGTAAGATATCCTTCTTCTTCCTGCCCTTCCAACCAATGATAGAGATCATGATCCACCTTGACGCCCTGCTTGCGCACAAGGAAGGAGACCGCATAACGGGTCGATTCGTCGTAAATCTGGATTTTGAGCGGTATTTTACCCGTATGCTCCTCCAATTTGGAGCATAGAGCGTCACAATAACCATGCGATAGAACATCGAGCGGAATCTTGATGGACAGTTGCTCCAAATGCTTTTCCTGAGCCTCACCGAGCAGGTCAACCTGCTGGATTACAAGTTCATAAGTAGCCTCGCTTACCGGTTTGGGTTTGAAATAACTTCTAGTCTTGCCGTATTGTTGGATCGTGCCTGATATATAGACATACAGATTCTGCTTCATCATCGGAGCGAACTGTCTGTAAGTCTCACCGAACAGAGCAAGTTTGTAGTTTCCCGCATAATCTTCGATAGTATATTTGCCATAGGGATTTCCTTTTTGCGAGATAGCTTCTTCGGCCAAGGTGATTAGTCCACCGAAATGTAGCGGTTGTCCTTCGTATTTGGTAAAGAATTCTGCAGGCGTCATCTGCTTTGCGATATCCTCCGTTTCTTCCTCATCGCCCTCGTGATTGGAGGACGAATTGAGCGTTGCGGAATTGCGTTGGTCCGGCTTACGCCAATTCTCGAATATATTGAGTTCCTTGGTCGTGAAATTGGTGAGTCGTTTGAGTTCGAATTCATACTCGTCAAGCGGGTGAGCGCTGAGATAGATGCCTATCAAATTTTTCTCTATATTGAGTCGCTCGATAGTATTCATGCGCGGTGGCGACGGAAGTTCGGGATGCTGGGCTTGCACCTCTCCTCCCAAATCTCCGAAGAGGGTGTTCATTTGGCTCAGTTTGTCCTCACGGAACTTGTTGCCGTAACGGATAAGCACATCGAGAGCGCATTCGCCTTTCTCAGTAAAACCGAGCAATTGTTCGCGGTATGTATCACGGAAACTGTCGAAGGCGCCGCTCTGCGCTAGACTTTCCAAAGTCTTGCGATTGCAGGCTTGTAGGTTAACGCGTTCCACGAAGTCGAATATATCGCGATACTTGCCGTTTTTGCGTTCGTTGACTATCGCCTCCACGGCTCCCTCACCCACTCCTTTGATACCGCCGAGACCGAAGCGGATATCGCCATTGCTATTGACGGTAAAATTGAGTTCGCTCTCGTTGACATCGGGTTCGAGCACGCTGATATGCATGTTTTTGCATTCGTCCATGAATTTTGTCACCTCCTTGATATCGTCTTTGGAGACTGTAAGGTTGGCGGCCATAAATTCGGCAGGATAATGCGCTTTGAGATAGGCTGTCTGATAAGCCACCCACGAATAGCACGCGGCGTGCGACTTGTTGAAAGCATAGGAGGCGAAGGCTTCCCAGTCTTTCCATATCTTGTCGAGCACCTTCTCCGAGTGACCATTGGCTTTTCCGCCTTCCATAAATTTGCCTTTCAGTTCCTGCAGGATAGCCATCTGTTTCTTACCCATTGCCTTACGAAGTTTGTCACTTTCACCACGGGTAAAATTGGCCAGCAGGCGGCTAAGCAGCATCACTTGCTCTTGATAGACGGTGACACCGTATGTATCCTTGAGGTATTTCTCCATACAAGGAATATCGTAGGTCACTTCCTCAAGGCCCTGTTTGCGACGGATGAACTGCGGGATATACTGCATCGGTCCGGGTCGATAGAGCGCATTCATGGCTATCAGATCTCCCATCACGCTGGGTTTAAGTTCCTTCATGTATTTCTGCATGCCGGGACTTTCAAATTGGAACACGGCTATCGTACGGCCTTCCTGGAAAAGTCGGTAGGTCTCCGGGTCGGATTTGGAAATATGGTCGATATCCACATCCTCTCCTCTGGCTTTTTTGATATTGTTGAGACACTCACGGATGATAGTCAGCGTCTTTAGTCCGAGGAAGTCCATTTTGATAAGCCCGACGCTTTCAATTACATGTCCGTCGTATTCAGTCACGAGTACGCGTTTTCCGGTTTCTTTATCTTCCACAGAACTGAGCGGAGCGAATTTGGTGAGATCGTCAGCACCGATAATCACACCACAAGCGTGTACACCTACCTGACGTACGGTGTTTTCCAACTGCTGCGCATAGTGGAGCATTTCCTGAATCTCGGGATTGTCGCCGTTGACCAGGTCTTTCAGTTCGTTCACGTATTTGTAGCAGTTCTTGAGGTTGACTTTTGGAGATTTTCCGTTTTCGTCCTTCACATTGTCGGGAAAGGCCTTATCGGGAATATAGCTTTTGATCTGGTTGACCACGGAAAGAGGCACACGCTGCACTCGTCCCACATCGGCAATAGCGGATTTTGGAGCCATCGCGCCATAGGTGATGATATGCGCCACATGGGTTCGTCCGTATTTTTCGCTCACCCACTCCAATACTTTCTGTCGTCCTGCATCATCGAAGTCGGTATCGATATCGGGCAGAGATATACGATCCGGGTTGAGGAAACGCTCGAACAGGAGGTCGTATTCCAGCGGGTCGAGGTCGGTGATATGCAGGCAATAGGCCACTACGCTACCGGCGGCACTGCCACGGCCCGGACCTACGCTGACGCCCAATTCTTCACGAGCACCTCGGATAAAATCCATCACAATGAGGAAATACCCCGGGAAACCCATGGATTTCATGGTGTGAAGTTCGAAATTGATACGCTCTTTGAGCACTTCGTCATTTTCAAGCCGCTCAGCGCCATAGCGTTTTAGAGCACCTTGCATGGTGAGGTGCTTGAGGTAGTCCGCTTCCAGTTTGATACGATAAAGGCGTTCGTAGCCTCCAAGTTTCTTGATTTTCTTTTCAGCATCCTCTTGCGAGAGAACCACTTCACCTTTGTCGTTGCGTGTGAATTCGTCAAAGAGTTGCTGCTCGGAAAAAAGCTGATGATACGACTCTTCGGTGCCGAAATCCTCGGGAATAGGGAATTTGGGCATAATCGGGTCGGAATCGATATCATACACTTCCACTTTATCCACTATTTCCTGGGTGTTTTCAAGCGCCTCCGGAATATCGGAAAATATCTCGGCCATCTCTTCCGGCGTTTTGAGCCACTCCTGTTTGGTGTAGTGCATTCTATCAACGTCGTCGACAAAATGGTTGGTACTCAGGCAGATGAGTCGGTCGTGAGCTTCTGCGTGCTCTTCCTCCACAAAATGGACATCGTTGGTGCAAATCACTTTCACACCGTTCTCACGAGCAAGTTGGATAAGGACGGGGTTGACACGTTTCTGCTGCTCATATGTGGTAGGGTCGCCACCGGGTTTCTGTGTTTCGTGTCGTTGGATTTCGATATAGTAGTCGCTCCCGAACAAATCATGAAACCATTTGACGGCCTGACGGGCGCCTTCGATGTCGCCGTGTATGATTTTTTGTGATATTTCACCACCGAGACAGGCGGACGAGCAGATTATTCCGTCGTGATATTGCTCCAGCAACTCTTTATCAATACGGGGCGTACGGTAAAAACTGTCTTCAAAGAAGCTGAAACTGACCAGTCTGCAGAGATTGTGATAGCCGACGGAATTTTTGGCAAGAAGGATGAGGTGCCATCCGGAAGCATCCACAACCATCTGTTTCCCGTCACGGCCGATTTCCTTGTAATCCTTGTCGTGAGAGAGCCGCCCGCGCCTCGCACAATATGCTTCCACACCCACAATCGGCTTGAACGGGATATATTCGTTGCCATCGGCTGCTTTTTCCTTGAGCGACTTATTTACTTTTTTGCAATAATCGAGCAGTTCTTTGATGCCGTACATATTTCCGTGGTCGGTGAGCGCAATGCTATGCATTCCCGTTTTGATGGCTTTATCCACCAAATCAGGAACTTTGCTCATTCCGTCTAGTACGGAATAATGTGAATGGACATGTAAGTGCGTAAAATTCATAAAGTTTTGTGATTTTGGTATTAGGTTTTTCTGCAAATCGGCTGCAAAGATACGATTTTTTTCCGGCTTATCCAAATTTTCCTTTAAAAAAAAGATAGACGGCCGCCGGGCAGCCGTCATAATTGGTATTTCAAAAAAATGGTATAAATCCAAGACTGAAATAACTGCCGGTCAGTCTTTCTTGACTACCATATTTTCGGTCATTTTATTGAGCGTGGCCAGGAATTGCCTCAATTCTTCTTCACTGATACCGTCAAGAATATGGTCGAGCGTAGAAATTCCTTTTTCTTTGGCGTGAACTTTCAGTTCCTGCGCTTTTTCGGTGAGCCGGATTAGGTTGCTCCGGCGGTCGATATGTCCGCGTAAGCGCTCCACCATGTTTTTCCGTTCGAGTGAATCGATAAATTTTGTGACGGAATTCTTGTCCTTATGCATGGCATCCGCAATCTGCTGTTGAGTCATCGGACCTTCGTTCCAAAGCAGATCCACCAACAGGAATTGTTCCGGAGTCAGATTCACCCCGTTAGCTTTGAGCATTTGAGCAGAGAACTGTTTGAATTTACAAACGGCCAGGTCCATACAAACGGCCACTTCTTTGGATAACAACATAAGTCAGATTGGATTTCGAATAATTAAAAAGATGATATCGTTATGAGGAAACAATCGGAAGGAAATGAATCCTCATTTTTGAAATCGGTGCAAAGATACAACATTTTTTTGTTTTTGCCAAATTATTTATCAAAAAACGCACTAAAAGGACTGTTTTTTCACAAAAATCAATCGATGAATGCCTACTCAAAAGTTATATTTTCTCCTTCACACGCTCCATTGAATCGCGTTTTGCATCTGCCCACATACTTTCCCGAATCTTAAAAATCGAATATTTTTATACCCCCTGACGTCAGGCTACTTTCAGGGAAGGATTAGAGAAGGATTAGAGAAGAATCAAAAAATCACGATACTCCTTCTCCTATCTTAAAAATCGTACATTTTTCCTGCCGTCTATCTGTCGGGGTATTGAATCATTTCCTGCATATATCCCTCAAAACAAACGGAACAAAAAAATGCGTGGCGGACCACGCATTTTTTATTTAATAATATATTTTTAAGGTCGGATGGATTATTCAACCAATTGGCCTTGCAAAGTAAAGAGTCGGCCGTTTGACTCAATCAGGATCTGGCCGTCGCGCATCAGTTTACGCACCTCACGCTCAGCCGACAAGGTATCCAATGCCGTAGCCGAAACTATCTCGATATCACCCGATTCGTTAAGTACAGCCTTCATGGTAGACGGGCCTTCATAAGTAAAGATAGAAGTGAAGTCAGCGGTATGATAGTCGGCATAATACTTGGCAAATACACGGCACATGGGCAGGTCGGTATCACCGTTGGCAGCTCCGAAGAAAATAGAGGAACCGGTGAGGTCACCTGCAATAAAGACCGGATCATATGTCCAGAAATTCTTAAGTTCCTTATATTCGGGATTGGTGCAGAAATTATCGCGACAGATTATCTTACCGGAAAGGCTGATGTTTCCGTTACCCGTAACGCCGCCTTCGGCTCCTGTAGCGGTATTGCCGGTAATTACGATAGAATCCCCTGCAGCTGCAAAGAGGTCAAGCGTGACAAGATTGAATGCAGTGGAGGCGCATACGAAAATACCGCCGCCATAAAGACCGGTATTGTTAACGATCTTGCCACCATGAATCGTCGTTCCGCCTTCCACACGGATCGCGCCGCCGCGTCCGTCGGAAATATTGGAATCTATCGAACCGCCATTCATCGTGAAATGACCGATAGCCGCGATACCCGAACCGCCGGCGAGGTCTGTGTAGTTGCCGGATATACGACCGCCGTTCATCGTAAGCGTAGCGTCTATATCAAGGTAGATGCCACCGCCGCCCCAATGGAATCCGTCGGTTGCGCTATCTCCGATTTTGCCGCTGTTGAACACCATTTGTCCGCGAGCGATATAGATGGCTCCACCGAAAGAAGAGAAACCATTGACGATACCACCGGTCTGCGCTGCACTGTTATCCTCAATCACGATGGTGTCGTTGATATTGTCAAGCGAGATGAAGAGGCAACGGACGAACTTGCTTCCGCTGATAGTATGGCCGTTGAGGTCAAGAGTGAGCGCCTTGTTGATGAATACACCGTCGGGGGTCTGGCCTCCGAGGACATAGTCTTCGGCGAGTACGATAGTGGATCCGGCTGCAGCATTATCGATAATTTCTTGCAGGTCAAGACCGTTTTCCGCGGTCACGTTCTTGACTACGGATACGGCACGAACGGGACGGCCGCAACTGCGGTAGAGGTTATCTCGGCGATAGTCGCAGTAACTCCCCTCTTTGAAGAATTCCATCAGCCAGGCATTGGAGGGAGACACGTCATCAAGTGTGGATGCCCAATAATAGCCGTCGGTAGTCAAACCGTCGCACTTGCTTTGGAAAATGAAACCCGTTGTGGGCAGGAAAATGGAATTGCCGTTGACGGGACTGGATACGATATACCCGGGCACATTGGTCGAATTATAGTTGTCCGTCCAAGTCCAGGTGCAGCATCTCATCAATTCAGTCCACTCGAGCAAAGTAGGCATACGCCAATCTTCACCCCAATTGACAGTAGCGGCATCGTCCTCGGGAAGGAGAGTATAAAGGTTGTCGGTAAAACCGTCAAGACCCAATTCGGGATTGTTGCAATACTTGGTCAACTGAGAAGCATCGGTACCATATTGGTAAGATGACCAATCGTAAAAAGCTTTTTCCTGCGTTTCGCCCCAAGCATAATAGGAGCCGGGCTGTTCCGGTGCAGTTGCACCGATATTGCAGGATGCCCAATTGACGCTCAAACCGAGGTCTACCATCTGAACATCTACAGGTGCTTCAGCATGCACGTTGACGACGGCAGCGGCGAAGACGATAAGCGAACATAAGATTTTTTTCATGATAAAATTATTTTGGTTTGTTGATAAATTCAAAAAAACGTGCAAAGTTACGAAGTTTTTTTGGAACCACCAATTTTTTTTACAACATTTTCTTTTTTGGTTCCCGTTATTATAAATATCGTACGATTATGCTAAAAAAAAAAATACTGAGCAACTGAAATTTGACGAAAAACGCTCTTTCAAATACATTTGATTTGCGTATTCCAAAAATTATTCGTACCTTTGCGCCAAATTTGCGGAAAGCGGACCGGAATTTTTGTTTTATTTCTATATGCATCGGTCTGCCTCACCCTATTCAATCACCGACGAAAACACAACGCCAATATGATTACTGTCGAACAACTGAAAGATGTACAATTACGCGCAGATAAACTGAAACAATACCTGCAAATCGACGAAAAACGCATCCAATTGGAAGAAGAGGAATTGCACACGCAAGCACCCGGATTCTGGGATGACGCCAAAGCTGCAGAAGCGCAAATGCGCAAAGTAAAAGGCATCAAACGCTGGATAGAAGGCTATGAAGGCGTACGCGCCGCCACCGACGAACTCGTCCTCGCGTTCGATTTCCTCAAGGACGAACTGATTACCGAGGACGAACTGGACGCCGCCTACGCCAAAGCATTGAAAGAAGTGGAAGACCTGGAAATGAAAAACATGCTGTCGCATGAAGAAGACCAGATGCCTGCCGTTCTGAAAATAGTGAGCGGCGCAGGAGGTACGGAAGCACAGGACTGGGCCGAACAACTGATGCGCATGTATCAACGCTATTGCGAGAAGCACGACTATAAAGTGACCGTCAGCAACTTCCAGGAAGGTGACGAAGCCGGTATTAAAACCGTAACGTTCAATATCGAAGGCGACATGGCTTACGGCTACCTCAAATCGGAAAACGGCGTGCACCGTCTCGTTAGAGTGAGCCCCTACAACGCTCAGGGTAAACGAATGACATCGTTCGCCAGCGTATTTGTGGTACCTCTGATTGACGACAGCATCGAAATCGAAGTCAATCCGGCCGGCATCAGTTGGGATACCTTCCGCAGTTCGGGCGCGGGCGGACAAAACGTGAACAAAGTGGAATCGGGCGTGCGACTCCACTACAAATTCATCAACTGCCTGACCGGACAACCCGACGAAATCGTGATTGAAAACACCGAAACGCGCGACCAGCCCAAAAACCGCGAAAACGCCTTGCGTCACCTCCGCAGCCAGTTGTATGAACTGGAACTTGAAAAACGCCGTCAGGCAGCTGCCAAAGTGGAAGCCGGAAAGAAAAAAATCGAATGGGGAAGCCAGATCCGTTCGTATGTATTCGACGACCGCCGCGTGAAAGACCACCGTACCAACTACGAGACGCATAACGTCAACGCGGTCATGGACGGCGATATCGACGCCTTCATTAAAGCATATTTAATGGAATTTCCCGATTAACGCCATATTTGACAAAAGGAAAAATTCAGTTTTCTCCTTCTCTCATGACTGAAACGAAGGATTACCAAACGGTCCGTATACTGTTACCGAAGGATGACTCCACTCGCTAACCATTAACAAAAAAGGCAATCCCGACAATCAAGCAGATTTATTTAACAACTTACAGAATATGAAAAAGATGATGATTTTAGCCTTGGCAGCCTTCACACTGCCGATTATGGCGCAAGAAGAAAACAAAACCGACTCCGTGGAGGAGGGTTTCCGATTCACCACCGTGGATAGTGTCGCTATCACTCCTGTAAAAGACCAACACCGCAGCAGTACATGCTGGTGCTTCTCCACAAACGGATTCCTGGAGAGCGAAATCCTGAGAGAAAGCGGCAAAACAGTCGACTTCTCCGAAATGTTCGTAGTAAGTCACACTATGCTGGACCGCGCCGAATATTGCATGCGCATGTATATGGATATGACGTTCGCCCCCGGCGGCAGCGCCTACGATGTACTCTACTGCCTTAAGAACTATGGAATGGTACCGCAAGAAGTAATGCCCGGTATCCGTTACGGTTGGACCGAAGGCGACACCCTGCCCGTACACTCCGAACTCGACGCCGTGGCAGGATCCTATCTGAAAGCGCTGAAAGGCATGAAAAAGCTCTCGCCCGTATGGAAAGAAGGTCTGCAAGCCATCTACAACACTTATTTGGGCGAATGCCCCGAGGAATTTGAATACGAAGGCAAAAAATACACTCCGCTTTCCTGGGCTCAGAGTCTGGGTCTCAATCCGGACGACTATGTAAGTCTTACCAGCTACACTCACCACCCCTTCTGGACCCAGTTCGCACTGGAAGTGCCCGACAACTGGCGTATGGACCAGATGTACAACATCCCTATCGAAGACCTTATGCGCGTTGTGGACAACGCGATCGCCAACGGTTATACGATGGCTTGGGGAGCCGATGTGAGCGAAACCGGTTTCACCCGCAAAGGTATCGGCGTCATGCCGGATGCTGCCAAAGGAGCCGACCTCACCGGTAGCGACATGGCTCATTGGCTCGGCATGAGCGAAACCGACAAACGTGAAGAACTGACCAAACGTCCCCTGCCCGAAGTGGAAGTGACTCAGGAAATGCGTCAACAGGCCTTCGACAACTGGGAGACCACCGACGATCACGGCATGCAGATTTTCGGTACCGCAAAAGACCAGAACGGCAAGCTCTACTACATGGTAAAGAACTCGTGGGGAACGCAACGCAGCACCTACAACGGTATATGGTATATTTCGCGCGCGTTCCTTATGTATAAAACCAATGACATCCTGGTGCACAAGGATGCCATCCCCAAGGACATCAAGAAAAAATTGGGTATAAAATAACACCCTGCTGCATCATATATCGAGAAAAATGACCAAATAAGAAAAAAAATCACTTTTTCCGCAGAAAAATTTGGTCAACTCAAAAAAAAGCAGTAATTTTGCACGCTTTTTTCGCGGAATAGGCTGAATAAGTGCCCGAAGCAGCGTATGAGTACCGGCAAAACGGACAGCAGCGCACAGACTTGAGGCCGCCTCACCGCTTAACATAAAAACATTGTGAAAATGTACGCAATTGTAGACATGCTTGGTCAGCAAATGAAAGCTGAAGCCGGCAAAAAACTCTTCATCAACCGTATGGAAGGCCTTGAGAAAGGTGCAGAGGTTGTATTCGACAAAGTGCTCTTTGTAGACAACGAGGGCAAAATGACAGTAGGTGCTCCCTACGTTAACGGTGTAAAAGTGGTTTGCGAAGTACTTGACAACGAGTGCCGCGCAGAGAAAATTCTCGTTTTCCACAAAAAACGCCGCAAAGGTTACAAAAAATTGAACGGTCACCGTCAGGATCTGACCAACGTTCTGGTAAAAGAAATCGTTATTGCTTAAAAAAGAAAGGATTTAGATTATGGCACATAAGAAAGGTGTCGGTAGTTCTAAGAACGGCCGTGAATCAGAAAGCAAGCGTCTTGGTGTGAAAGTTTGGGGCGGTCAATTCGCCAAAGCAGGTAATATTATCGTACGCCAACGTGGTACGGTACACAACCCCGGTCAAAACATGGGCATGGGAAAAGATCATACTCTCTATGCTCTTACCGACGGTATCGTTACCTTCGTACGCAAACGCAACAACAAATCGTACGTATCAATCCAACCCGTAGCTGAAGCTTAAGTCTGCAGTTGGACGACAAGACATATTCCTCCGCCGAAAGGCGGGGGATTGTTGTATGCATTTAACGCGCGCGCATACATACGCGTATAAAGCGTGCACAGAAGCCAAAAGTATAGAGCGAGCGTAAAAAAGCAAAACAAGAACAAGTACCGACGCTTATTCAAGTACAATCACAGACCGGAACCTTGACGGAAGAAACGACAAAACCGATAATAATCAAAAACTCGAACATATATGTTGACCCTCAAACAAATCTACGACGATAAGGAAGCTATCATCGTCGCCTTGGAGAAAAAACACTTCACCGGTGCTCGCGAAGCCATCGAACGCGTAATCACCCTCGATCAGGAACGCAAAGCCGCCCAACAGAAAAAAGACGCTGCCAGCCAGCAGATGAATCAAATAGCCAAATCCATCGGACAACTGATGGCAAAAGGAGAAAAAGCCCAAGCGGAAGCCGCCAAAGCAGAAACCGCCGCCATCAAAGAGCAAATCCGCACCTACGAGCAAGAAATGGCTGCAGCCGAAGAGCAACAGACACAAGCCCTGCTGCAAATACCCAACGTACCCTACTCCATCGTTCCCGAAGGCAAAAGCGCTGAAAACAACCTGGCCGTGAAAGTGGGAGGTTGGGCCATCCGTCCCGAATCCGCCCTGCACGTTCTGGAACAGGAATCCGACAAAGCCTTCAACGCTGACGGAAATGCGATCGCCCTCAACAACTGGCCTGCCAACGATGATCCACAACCCGCTTATGCAAAACTGCCGCACTGGGAACTGGCAAAAAAATACAACCTGATCGACTTTGACCTGGGTGTGAAAATAAGCGGAGCCGGCTTCCCCGTATATATCGGTCAAGGCGCCCGTCTGCAACGCGCCCTGATCAATTTCTTCCTGGCCGAAGCCGCCAAAAGCGGTTACACGGAGATTATGCCGCCTACGGTAGTGAACCAGGCCAGCGGTTACGGCACGGGGCAACTGCCCGACAAAGAGGGACAGATGTATCACTGTGAAGTGGACGACCTCTATCTTATCCCTACAGCTGAAGTACCGGTGACCAACATCTATCGCGATGTAATCCTCGACGAAGCACAACTGCCCGTCAAGAACTGCGCCTACACCCAATGTTTCCGTCGTGAAGCCGGTTCGTACGGCAAAGATGTACGCGGATTGAACCGTCTGCACGAATTCTCGAAAATTGAAATCGTACGAATCGACACCCCCGAACATTCGGATGCCAGCCATCGTGAGATGCTGCAACACGTAGAAGGTCTGCTCCGCAAATTGGAACTGCCCTACCGTATACTACGTCTCTGCGGCGGTGATATGAGTTTTACGGCCGCCCTCTGCTACGACTTTGAAGTATATTCAGAAGCACAACATCGTTGGTTGGAAGTGAGCAGCACCAGCAATTTCGACACCTATCAGGCCAATCGTCTGCATTGCCGCTACCGCCGCGCTGAGGACAAGAAAGTGCAAATAGCCCACACCCTGAACGGTTCGGCTCTCGCTCTGCCCCGTATCGTGGCAGCCTTGCTCGAAAACAACCAGACAGAAGAAGGCATCCGCATTCCGGCAGCCCTGCAACCGTATTTCGGTGACGATATGATTCGATAAACAGGAACAAGTCACCAATTCCCCTTGTCGGGGGAAAGACGGCAGAAAGAAAAGAATATTCATCTCAAGCGATTTAGAAATTATGTTTCTTGAAATTTGCAAATACACAATCCCGTCATTGATCATCGTATTGTGCGTATGGATCGTGATGCACCATTTTTACAAAAACGAGCATCAGAAACGGATGTGGGAACTGCAACGTCAATCCCAAAAAGAAATTTCGCCCATTCGCTTGCGCGCCTACGAGCGCCTGGCGTTGGTGATCGAGCGCACCCAACCCGACCATCTTTTGATGGAAGTGAACATATCTGAGATGACGGTGCTGCAACTGCAACAACACCTGCTTCGCCAAATACGGTTGGAATTCGACCACAACATGTCGCAACAGATCTATATGAGCGCCGAATTGTGGGACAAGTTGATTTTCGCCCGCGACGAGATGGCAGCGTTTGTCAATCAGATGGCCGTGCGTCTTCCGGAAGGAAGCACCTCGATGGACTATGCCAAAGTGTTGCTGACGGCCTATCACGCCAACGGTGAGACGCCCCATGAAAAAGCGATGGCGATGTTGAAAGCCGAAGTGGGCAAACTGATCTGAACGGTACGGTCCGGCGATAAAGAAGACCTAAGAAAAAAGACAAAAAAGTGAGAAAAGCACCATACATATTACTTCTGGCGGCATTGACGGCAATGGCCTGCACGCCCGAAACCACCTGTCACGTATCCACCGAAAGCAGGATGCGTGTGGGGATTGTAGGCGACACGCTCGACTTGGAAGGGAAGATAGTGAACTATGCCTTGGACAGCCTCACAATCGTCGGTGTGGGACAGGACAGTATCCTTTTTGACAACATCAAGCTCACCAAATCCTACAATATGCCGCTCCGCCCCGATCAAGAAGAAGCGGCATTCGCCATCTGTTATCATAATTATTGGGATACGTTGAAGGTAACCTATACCAATCATCGCCGCTTCATCAGTCTGGCTTGCGGTGAATCCACCGCCTACACGCTGAAGACGGCAGATGTCACTCCTCACGGTTGGGTGGACAGCGTCTGCATCGTATCCACCGACATCGATATCACCCCAAAAGAGAATATCGTACTTTATATTCACGGTTATTAATCCGATAGTTTCGCCATGCGCAAATATCTTCTATTCATAGTCTGCCTCTCAGCCGTAGCCCTCAGCGCCACGGCTCAGACCTACGAGGAAGAGAAAAAGCAACAGAAAGACAGCGCCATCTATCAAGGCACCTATCTGAAGTTGGACCTTTTCAACCCCGTATTCGAGGCCGCTCGCTCCAAAGGCGGCATACAAGACTATGAGTTGTGTATCAATGTACGTCTGAAGCAGCGATTCTATCCTACCCTTGAATTGGGATACGCTCAAGCCCAAGACAGCGCCGACGGCGGACACTACGACGGTCGGGGCGGCTTCTTGCGCGCGGGCTTGGATTTCAACGGTCTGCGCAAACACCCCGAAAGTCCGCACGCATTATTGGTGGGTTTACGCATAGGCACCTCCTATCAGGGCTACAACCTGACCGGCGTTATCCAGAATTCCTCCTATTGGGAGATGCCTCCGGTGGACTACACCCATCTGCGTCATGCCGACGCCTGGGGTGAAGTGGTGATCGGATGCCAGGTGCAGATAGCCAAAGGATTCCACATGGGTTGGGACGCACGATTCAAACTGCTCTTCACCAGAAACGACAAGAACGGCGGACCTTTACCTTATTATATACCCGGCTACGGATACCGGAGCGACACCAACTGGGGGTTCCACTACTACATCGGATGGAAATTCTAAGGACCTTGACCTTAACCTTGTCCTTATACCTTGGCCTTAACTGCATCAATCAATCAATCAATCAATCAACTGAAGATTATCAATAAAAAAACATATACAATGAACACTACAAAATTAATGAATCGAGCAGCAGACAACATTCGTATTCTGGCAGCTGCGATGGTTGAAAAAGCAAAAAGCGGTCACCCCGGCGGAGCAATGGGTGGCGCAGACTTCATCAATGTACTTTATTCGGAATTTCTCCGTTATGATCCTGACAATGCAGGATGGGAAGCACGTGACCGTTTCTTCCTTGACCCCGGTCATATGGCCCCGATGCTTTACGCTCAATTGGCATTAGCGGGACGTTTCACGTTGGATGATCTGCAGCATCTACGTCAATGGCAATCCGTCACTCCCGGTCATCCCGAGCGCGACGTGGCCCACGGAATCGAAAACAC
The DNA here is from genome assembly GCA_024399655.1 of Paludibacteraceae bacterium. Taxonomy (GTDB): domain Bacteria; phylum Bacteroidota; class Bacteroidia; order Bacteroidales; family Paludibacteraceae; genus Colicola. The sequence goes on from JAKSNP010000003.1 coordinate 115,382, forward strand.
GAGCGGTCCTCTGGGTCAAGGTCACACCTTTGCCGTAGGAGCAGCCATTGCAGCCAAGTGGATGAACGCCCGCTTCGGCGAGATACACAATCCTACCATCTACGCTTTCATATCGGACGGCGGCATACAGGAGGAAATCAGTCAAGGTGCAGGTCGTATGGCCGGTCACCTGGGGTTGAGCAACCTGATCATGTTTTACGACAGCAACCGTGTACAACTCTCCACCAACTGCGAAGAAGTGGATACCGAAGATGTACGCATGAAATACGAAGCGTGGGGTTGGATGGTACAGGAAGTGCCGGGAAACGATCCCGACGCCATCCGCGACGCCCTGCTGAAAGCCAAAGAGGAGAAAAACCGTCCGAGTCTGATCATTGGCCATACGTCAATGGGTAAAGGTTGCGTAACCGAAGAAGGCAAAAGCTGGGAAGGCAAATGTTCCACCCACGGGCAGCCTATCAGCAAGGCCGGCGCTTCGTTCGCGAAGACGGTGGAGAACCTGGGCGGCAGCCCCGAAGATCCCTTCACCATATTCCCCGAAGTGAAAGAGATGTACGACCAACGCGCAGCCGAATTGCGTGCGCAAGCCAATCTGGCATACGAGCGTTATTATAAATGGGGCGAGAAGAACCCGACTCTGAAACAGGAATACGAGTCCTACATGTCAGGATCCGTTCCCTGCATCGATTGGAGCCTGCTGGAGCAAAAGCCGAATATCGCCACCCGCACCGCTTCGGCAGCCGTGCTCGGTTTCCTGGCAGAAAATGTGGGCAATATGATAGTAAGTTCGGCCGACCTGAGCAATTCGGACAAGACGGACGGATTCCTGAAGAAGACTCATGCCATCACCCGCAACGATTTCAGCGGTCAATTCCTGCAAGCCGGTGTAAGCGAACTCACTATGGCCTGTGTGATGATCGGTATGTCGCTTCACGGAGGTATCATTCCTGCCTGCGGCACCTTCTTCGTATTCTCCGACTACATGAAACCCGCCGTACGTATGGCAGCCCTGATGGAACTGCCCGTCATCTTCATTTGGAGCCACGACGCCTTCCGTGTAGGTGAAGACGGTCCGACCCACGAACCCGTAGAACACGAAGCACAAATCCGTCTGATGGAGAAGCTGCACAATCATAGCGGTCGTCCCTCGATGTTGGTAATGCGTCCGGCTGATTCCGACGAAACCACGTTGGCATGGCGCGCTGCTATCGAGAACACCCACACTCCTACCGCCCTTATTCTCTCCCGTCAGGATATCACATCGGTTCACGCCGGTGATATCAACGCATGGGCAGAAGGTTTCCGCAAAGGAGCGTATATCGTATCCAAAGACGAAAATCCGGAAGTGGTATTGTTGGCTTCCGGAAGCGAAGTGACCACCCTGTCAGCCGGTGCCGAACTGCTGAGGAAGGACGGCATACGTCTGCAGATAGTAAGCGTGCCGAGCGAAGGCGTATTCCGTCAGCAAGACCAAGCCTATCAGGAGTCCGTTCTGCCCCAAGGAGTAAAACGCTTCGGTATGACGGCCGGTCTGCCCTGCACACTCGAGAGCCTGGTGGGTGAAAACGGACGCATCTGGGGATTGGAATCCTTCGGTTTCTCCGCACCCTATAAAGTGCTGGACGAGAAATTGGGCTTTACCGCCGAAAACGTGTACAACCAGGTAAAAGAAATGTTGAAATAACATCTATCGACTCAATCCTATCAATATATGGACTATAATTTTCAGGAAATAGAACAACAATGGCAAGCAGAGTGGGAAAAGGCCGAAGTCTATAAAGTGGACAATCATAGCGACCGTGAGCCCTTCTATGTACTTGACATGTTCCCCTATCCGTCCGGAGCAGGTCTGCATGTAGGACATCCTCTGGGCTATATCGCATCCGATATCTACAGCCGCTACAAACGTCTTCAGGGATTCAACGTACTTCATCCCATGGGATTTGACGCCTACGGACTGCCTGCAGAGCAATATGCCATCCAGACGGGTCAGCATCCGGAGAAGACCACCAACGAGAATATCGCGCGTTATATCTCGCAACTCAAGAAAATCGGTTTTTGCTATGATTGGGACCGTCAAGTACGTACTTGCGACCCTCAATTCTACCATTGGACCCAATACGCCTTCATCCGGATGTTCGATTCGTATTATGATGCCGACCAGCAGAAAGCCCGTCCGATCAGCGAACTCGTAGCCCGATTTGAAGCAGAGGATCCCGCCTGGAAGACCATGAGCGAAAAAGAGCAGCAACAACGGCTGATGCAATACCGTATAGCCTATCTGGCCGACACGAAAGTGAACTGGTGTCCCAAATTGGGAACCGTTCTCGCCAACGACGAGGTGAGCGAAGGTCTCTCCGTACGCGGCGGTTATCCTGTAGAGCAACGCGTGATGCGTCAATGGTGCCTGCGCGTATCGGCATACGCCGGACGTCTGTTGGAGGGTCTCGACCGAATTGATTGGACCGAATCGTTGAAAGAGACTCAGAAGAACTGGATAGGCCGCTCCGAAGGTGCGGAAATGCGCTTCAACATCAAAGGTCAGGACGAGCCATTCACCATCTTCACCACCCGTGCCGATACGGTGTACGGTGTCACCTTTATGGTACTGGCTCCCGAAAGCGAATACGTGAAACGCGTAGTGACTGCCGAGCAGAAAGAAGAAGTGGAATCCTACCTGGACCGTTGCCGTCATCGTACGGAACGCGAACGCATAGCCGACCGTAAAGTGACGGGTGTATTCACCGGTTCGTACGCCATCAATCCCCTCACCCAAGGCGAGATACCCATTTATATCTCCGACTATGTATTGGCCGGTTACGGAACGGGAGCAATTATGGCCGTGCCCGCACACGACAGCCGTGACTACGCCTTTGCCAAACACTTCAACCTGCCGATAATCCCCCTGATTGAAGGAGCGGACGTAAGCGAGCAGTCGTTTGACGCCAAAGAAGGAAAGATGATCAACTCGGGAATCCTGAACGGATTGGAAGTGAAAGACGCCATCCGCCGGATGAAAGAATATATCACCGAAACCGGAATCGGTCGCGTCAAAGTGAACTATCGTCTCCGCGACGCCATCTTCTCGCGCCAGCGCTATTGGGGCGAGCCGTTCCCTATATATTATAAGGACGGAATGCCCTATACGTTGCCTGAAGAATGTCTGCCGTTGCAATTGCCGGAAGTGGACAAATTCCTTCCCACCGAGAGCGGTGAGCCTCCACTCGGCAACGCGACCGTATGGGCTTGGGACGAAGAGCACCGCCAAGTGGTGGAAAAAAGCAAGATCAATCACACCACCATTTTCCCGTTGGAGCTCTGCACGATGCCGGGCTTTGCAGGCAGCAGCGCCTATTATCTGCGCTATATGGACAATCACAACAGCAGCACGCTGGTGGATAAGGACGTAAACGCCTATTGGCGTCAGGTGAATCTCTATATCGGCGGAACCGAACATGCCACGGGTCACCTTATCTACAGCCGTTTCTGGAACAAGTTCCTCTACGACCTGGGCTTGGTATGCGAGGACGAACCGTTCAAAAAACTGATCAACCAAGGCATGATCCAGGGACGTAGCAACTTCGTATACCGCTATATAGGAGAAGGCGCCACGGGTAACCTGTATGTAAGTTACAATCTGATCGATACCCCCGAATACAAGGATAAAGTGCAACCCATTCATGTAAACGTGAATATCGTGCACAACGATATCCTTGATATAGAAGCGTTCAGGAATTGGATGCCCGAATTCAAAGACGCCCGTTTCATCTACAGCGACGGCAGCAGCGACTTCGACAATCCTTATTCCCAGATATTCGCAGAAAAACAATATATATGCGGTTGGGCGATCGAGAAGATGTCGAAATCGATGTTCAACGTAGTGAATCCTGACGATGTGGTGAAGAACTTCGGTGCCGACACGTTGCGCCTCTACGAAATGTTTCTCGGTCCGCTTGAGATGAGCAAGCCTTGGGACACCAACGGTATTGACGGCGTACATCGATTCCTGCGCAAGATATGGAACATGTATGAAACCGTATCGGATGACGAACCCACCCGTGACGAACTGCGTAGCCTGCACAAACTGATCAAGAAGATCACCTGGGATGTGGAGAACTTCTCGTTCAACACGTCGATTCCGGCCTTTATGATCGCCCAGAACGAGTTGAACGGGCTGAAGTGCAACAAACGCGCCGTATTGGAGACGGTGGCCATCCTTTTGGCCCCGTACGCACCCCATATAGCGGAAGCGATGTGGCACCGCTGCGGTCACACCACCTTCGTAGTGGACGCCCAATGGCCCGAAGTGAACGAAGAATACCTGCAGGAGGACGGCGTGAAATATCCCGTCCAATTCAACGGAAAAGTTCGTTTCACCCTTACCTTGCCGAAAGACATGAGCAAGGAAGACGTAGAAAAAGCCGTGATGCAAAACGAAGAAACGGCCAAATATCTGACCGGCACGCCCAAGCGCGTGATTGTAGTTCCCGGCAAGATAGTGAATATCGTGCTATAACAGAAAAAGGAATCATGTTCCGTCCCACTCCGAAAAGGAGGGCGACGGGACATGATAAAAAAAAAGAGGCGTTGCAGCCTCTTGTGTGAACCAGCTGGGGCTCGAACCCAGGACCCCATCCTTAAAAGGGATGTGCTCTACCTGCTGAGCTACTGATTCATTGCTCTTTCTCAAAAGCGGCTGCAAAGGTACTGCTTTTTTTTGATATGACCAAATTTTTTCGCAAAAAAAATGAATATTTCTTTCAAAAAACAACGAAGGAAGACAAATAATGCCAAAATCGGGCCGATTTATGTAGGATCCGACTATCCCATCCGCATTCAGACGATGGCCAACACGTCGACCGATGACATAGATGGAAGTGTGGCCCAAGCCGTCAGATGCGCGCAATCAGGAGCGGACCTATTCCGTTATACAACCCAAGGATTACGTGAGGTGGAATCGGTAAAGGAAATCAACCGTCGTCTGAAGGCACAAGGAATAAGGATGCCTTTGGTGGCCGATATACATTTCCGTTCGGATGTAGCTGACGCAGCCGCAGCGGTTGTGGAAAAAGTAAGAATCAATCCGGGCAACTACGCGAACGATCCCAGTACGATCCATCAACGTTTCAGCCACTTGCTCTCACTTTGCAAGCAACACGGCACGGCTCTCCGAATCGGCGTGAATCACGGATCGCTGTCGAAACGCATCATGGAACAATACGGTGACACGCCCGAAGGAATGACCCAAAGCTGTATGGAGTATCTGCGGATAGCAGTAGCTGAGGGTTTTGAAAATATCGTATTGAGCATCAAGGCGTCGAACACCCGCATCATGGTAGAGACAGTCCGTCTGCTGGTGAAAACGATGGATAAGGAGGACATGCATTTCCCCTTGCACCTGGGTGTGACTGAAGCCGGAGAAGGCGAAGACGGTCGCATCAAATCGGCGGTAGGAATCGGAGCGTTGCTGGCCGACGGAATCGGCGACACCGTACGCGTGAGCCTGAGCGAAGAGCCGGAAGCGGAACTTCCCGTGGCACGAGATTTGGTGGATTATTTCATGAATCCCGCCAGTCCCCGATATAACGGGAACACGGCGTGCGTGGAGAACGGCTGTGTGACCTATACCGGAACGGAAAGCGATGCGGGGCAGTTCGCCCTGCATGCAGCAGCCGAATGCGGGCATCTATTGTGGGACAACGATTGCAACGAGTTGCAGATCCGGTCGTCAGCAGGTCTCCAGTTGCCCGATTTGGAGAACGATATCCTGCAAGCGACGGGAATCAAGCGCTATAAGACCGAATTCGTATCATGTCCGGGTTGCGGACGTACGATGTTCGATCTGCAGAGCACGGTAGCGGCCGTAAAAGAGGCGTTACGGAATCACCCTGATAAGGGCGACCTGCAGGGATTGAAGATCGCCATCATGGGTTGCATTGTGAACGGTCCCGGCGAAATGGCGGATGCCGACTACGGTTATGTAGGTGCCGGCAGAGACCGCATATCATTATACAGAGGCAAGGAATGCGTATTGAAAAATATTCCTCAGGCCGAAGCAGTCAATCAATTGATACATTTAATACAACAAGATAAAAAATGATTATTTCAAAGAAATCGCCGCTTCAGATTGCACGGCAGTCGTATCTGCCCAAATTGCCGCTGGCCCTTCAGGGGCATGTATGCCTTCAAGCGGGTCAACCGACAGAATCGGTAGCGAACAACAAGGAAATACGCCAATTGTTTCCGAACACATACGGTCTTCCCGTCATCAGTCTCCGTCAAGCCAAAGAAGGTGACTATGTACTTCATACCGACCATCCGCTGAATGTGGGTGTCATCCTCTCCGGCGGTCAAGCTCCCGGGGGTCACAACGTGATCAGCGGCCTATACGACGGATTGAAACGCCAGAACGAGAAAAGCCAGTTATACGGTTTTTTGGGCGGTCCGAGCGGATTGATAGAGCACAAGTACGTACTGTTGACCGACCAGATGATAGACGACTGCCGCAATACGGGGGGCTTTGACATCATCGGCAGCGGCAGAACCAAGTTGGAAACGCCCGAGCAGTTTGACCAGGCCATAGACGTATGCCAGGAACTGAGTATAACGGCGCTGGTGATCGTAGGCGGAGACGACAGCAACACCAATTCCTGCATATTGGCAGAATATTTCCAGCAGAAAGGCTGCGGTATTCAGGTAATCGGCATACCCAAAACGATTGACGGTGACCTGAAGAACGGGGAGATTGAGACCAGTTTCGGTTTTGATACCGCCACCAAGGTATACAGCGAACTGATCGGCAATATCCAACGTGATGCCAACTCCTCGAAGAAATATTGGCATTTTATCCGTCTGATGGGGAGGAACGCGAGTCACGTGACGTTGGAATGCGCATTGCAGTCGCAGCCCAACATCACCTTGATATCGGAAGAGGTGAAAGCTCGTAACATGACGTTGAATGACGTGGTGGATTATATAGTAAGCGTGATCGTTGAGCGTGCGAAAGCCGACCTCAATTTCGGTACAGTATTGGTTCCGGAAGGTTTGATAGAATTCATCCCTGCGATCGGCGTGCTGATCAACGAGCTCAACGATATTCTGGCGGACAACAGCGAGTTCAACACACTGAATGACGATGACGAGCGATGCGAATACATCAAGGGAATGCTCACTCCCGCTAGCTCGGACCTGTACAGCAGTCTCCCCCGCAGCATCCAACGGCAATTGCTGTTGGACCGCGATCCTCACGGCAATGTGATGGTAAGCCGTATCGAAACGGAAAAGCTGCTTATAGAGATGGTATCGAAACGTCTGGCCAAATTGAAAGGAGAAGGCAAATACAAAGGCAAATTTTCAGCCTTGAGCCACTTCTTCGGGTATGAAGGCCGTTGTGCGATTCCGAGCAACTTTGATGCTGACTACTGTTACAGCCTGGGACTCACCTCGGTGCATCTGATAGCAGCCGGCAAGACGGGCTACATGGCCGTGGTTCGCAACCTGATCGAACCGGCGAGCGAATGGATACCCGGCGGCGTCCCCTTGACCATGTTGATGAATCTGGAGCACCGCAACGGGAAGATGAAGCCCGTGATTCAAAAAGCGTTAGTGGATTTGAACGGTGCGCCGTTCCATTATCTGGCCGCCCACCGCAACGAGTGGGCGGGCGAACGCACGACATACGTATATCCGGGTCCTATCCAATATTACGGTCCTGTAGAGGTGTGTGACCAACCCACCCGCACCTTGAAACTGGAGCATATCAAATAAATTGCGTCAAAAAAAAAGAACGATCATGAAACGACTTTTTGCATTCATCACCCTGGTGCTTGCCTCGATGAGCATGGCGGGCGCCGAATATAGCGACAAGCAGCTGTATGAAGGTTATCTGACCAACGATTTCAGCCTTTGGACTGCATATATCAACAATACGGATTGGAGCACGCTGAATACGGAGGAACGTATGCGCTACATCAACTACGAATACGGGTATGTCCCCTTTATGGCGGATCAGAAGAATCCGAATGCGCGCCGTTATCTGGACCAATACAAGGCCCACCTGGAGGAAGAGAAATGCCACATGACTGAAGCTCAATACACGGCATATCTCTGTGCGGCCAACGCGTACGAATACCTGTTGGATAAGAAAAAACTGTTTTCAGCGGGTTTGCAGTCGTTCAAGTTAGCGAAGAAGGCCGTAGAATTGGACGATAACAATCCCATAGGTTTGTTATTGAAGGCCAACGTCAATTTTCACGCTCCGAAAGGTTTTGGAGGTAACAAGGAAGAAGCCCTGCGTCTGTTTCTGAAGGCGGAAAAGATCATGCGTCAGGAAGGGACATGGCGCTATCTATGGAACTACCCCGCCCTTCAGCTATGCATAGCTCAATGTTATGAAGAATTGGGTGAGAAGGAGAAAGCGATATCAAAATGCGAATCCATCCTGCAAGAGCATCCCAAATTCAATTATGTCCGCAACACCTATCTACCGGCATTGAGAGCCAAAAAGAAATAAGCAAAAAGACACCTTATCTATGGGCAATAAAACAAAAAGTACATTAGGAAAATTGGTAAATGTATGAGTGTTAGTTAGTTGTGGAAAATTGAGTGGAAAACGAATTGTGCATTTATTTGGCATTGGTTGGCATTTGCTTGGCACGGATGTGTGATTGAAGGGGAGAAAGTTGTGCATTGCGGAGAATTTTCATGAGGGTTGACTCAATGTGAACGTGGGAATCAACGAACCCCGGCATTATATAAGGAGCAGTCTCAGGCACATCGCACTCTTCAACATTGGTTATCAATCCGTTATCAATAGTCAAAATACCCCCGAAAATCCTCCGGTTTCTCACATCTACAATCTGTCCGACTTTCTTTTCCATAAACAAGATCTCGAAAAATTAAAATTTTTGCAAAGATACAACATTTTTCCGACTTTTTTCTTGTTCATCCGAATTTTTTTTCATACCTTTGCACTGTGATTCAAAAACTATTATGAAAAGAAAGATTCTATTCTCCGTGCTATTTCTATTAAGCACATTGGCTGTAAATGCCACACTGAATGCACCAGTACTCAAATCACCTGCTGATGAAGAAGTCTTCACAAGCACAATCGGCGCGAATTGCAGTTGGAACACTGTCTCAGGAGCAAGCAAGTACATCATTGAGTGGGATACCACATCAACATTCACATCGTCACTTAAAGGCTCGCAGTCAACAACATACACTTCTTACAGCATAACCACTCTCCGTTTCAATACTAAATACTACTGGCGTGTATGTGCAATCAACACAGCCAGTCAGGACACCTCCTCATGGTCGGAGGTCCGCAACTTCACAACCTGCTCTACTGTAACGCTCAAATCACCTGCTGATGAAGAAGTCTTCACAAGCACAATC
>JAKSNP010000004.1 GCA_024399655.1 Paludibacteraceae bacterium
TAGCTCAGTTGGTTAGTAGCACCTGACTCATAATCAGGGGGTCCTTGGTTCAAGCCCAAGTGGGACCACACACAAATTCAGGCACTTACAGCAATGTAGGTGCCTGATTTGTTTTCTATGTACTAAAAAATGTACTAAAATTGCACCAATATTCTCTTACTTTTTATTACGTCGTAAGTGAATTATTGGGTATTGAAATCTGTGGGAGGGCTATACATTGTGATGGGGCAGGAGTAGGACTCATCTCCATATCCTCCTCATCATACCCAGTGTCGTCAGAGTCGGAATCTCCTTCGTCATCATCATCCTCATTTTCGTCCGGTTTGTGTGCTTCAACAAATTTGTCTATGATTGGTCTGTTGACTTCGACAGATTTGTCTAAATTCTGTCTATTTGCGTCTATAAATTTGTCGAAGGCATCAATATGATCAACTGGACATTTGTCTAATGTGTATATTTGTTCTCCTTCGACAGATAGAAATTGTTCAAATTCCCTTACGAGACCTTGTGAATCATAGCCCTTTTTGTCTATTTCGAATTGTTCGAATAGACATAGTTTTATGTTCTCCATAATATGTATATCTCTTATTGTATATGTGTTTCTAATGGGGGGGGTAACTTTTTGTAGAACTATCGTCTTTTAGAGGAGTATGAAAATTAACGATTGTATAATCAGCTGATTATCAATACTATTTTATTTTGACCATTTGTCCTCCTATTTCTGCAATGTCAATTTCGACATCCACTGTGGATGATATTCCTCACGAAAACAGAAGGACATAGATGATGTTCTCCGTCCTTCTGTTCGGTGATAAAATATGGTAAAGATTTGTCTAATATATTTATGTCGTTTGTCGAGATGTAGCGTTGATGACAAAAATTTAATTAAATTGAGACAATATGAGAATGCTTGCTTCTAATGAGGCAAGCATTCTTACTAGGGCAAACCCACGCACTCATAACTTATTCAAATAATGAAAGGTTTGTTTTTTTGTTTGCTTCGTAATTTCTTACTACAATTTCTGTGAGTTTACCTCTTTTCGATGCCACAGAATTTATGTTGCGAGAGGCATATACACGCTGCATATTGTATCTCGGGTTGGATAAATACAAATCCTCAAAAAAGGTGTCGTTAGGATTGGCTCCTGAGCAATCAGCATTGCTTAACATAAAAGCAAAACCTTTTTCGTTTACGTTATCACAGAACTGTTTTAGTCTTATCTGAGCATCATCGTTAAATGCTTCCTTTGCATAGTTATTAAAATTAGAGGTTGCATTTAGTGGACGATAGGGAGGGTCGAAGTAGAAAAGCGTTTTCCCCTGAGCATTTGTGATCGTCTGCTGATAATCTCCTGTGCAAATGGTTACTTTTTTTAGGAGTTCACTATCAGCATAAATGGTTGTAGGGTCACAGATCATTGGCTTATCTTGTTTTCCAAATGAAACATTAAACAAGCCTTTCTTGTTAACACGATACAAGCCATTGAAGCACGTACGATTCAGAAAGAAGAATAATGCAGTATTGCGGACTGGAGCAAGTTGCTTTGTGTTGTATTCTTCCCTTTTCTGTAAATAATATGTTAGGCGTTCCTCTGTAGTGGGGAGTGCATAATATTCTGCCTGTATAACTTTGAGTTCCTTAATAAGTTGATCGGGCTTATCACGAACAACTTGATAACACATTGTTAAATCAGGATTGATGTCATTAATAACCGCCTTGGTAATGTTAGAATGTGTTTGTAGCATGTAAAATAGCATTGCTCCTCCACCTACAAACGGTTCAATGTAAGTAACATTCTCCCACTTATCAAAGTCAGTTGGAAGTAGGGCTTCCAATTGTTCAATGAGTTGTGTTTTACCACCAACCCACTTGATGAATGGTTTTGCTTTCATATATTATTATGCTTTGTTTGTGTAATTAGTTAAATATTTAATAATGGTTTCTCCTTCATATCCCTTTTCCCACACAAACTATCTTCACCTTGTTTGGGGGCTCAGTACCATTGTTGCGACGTACCACCTTGGTTTTTCCTGTGTGCATAAGCGTAGGACAGAGACCATCTGTTGAATAGATACGACCCCATTGTGGGTTTTCATTCTTCTCCGTCACACTGTCGTTCCCCATTTGGATGAGTTGGTCCAGTCCAATACCGGCAACCAAGTCTTTCATCAAGGGGAGTCCAGTCCGTCCAATTCGGGACGGGTTAGTATCCTCAATGGTTTCTTCCTCTTCCAAAGCAGGCAATTGTTTTGTTGTCGTTTCCATAGAGTGGACCTCTTCAGGGACACTCGTAACAGCACTCATCATATGTTCGATGACCTCCTTCCGATTACCTCCGAGTTCTTCAATCTGTTCCAAACTTTCTTGGATCTTCTCCTTCAAACGTTGAATCTCGACGACCGACATCTTTTGTTTCTGTTCTCTAACTCGTTCGATGAGTTTCTGGGCATCCCCCTCTAAAACCGACAACTCTCGGTAAGTCATCTCCTGCAACGCAGCATCACTAATAATGTTCTGTTGTTTACTTTCCATAGCGTGTAATATCAAACTGTTTGTAAATTTCCATCAACACATCCACCACAATTGAGTTTCCGCATTGGTGGATAATCTCATCCCCACTTACCTCAGGAGAAATCTTGAAGTCCTCTGGGAATCCCATTATTCGAAGGCATTCCCTCGGGGTAAGATAACTGACGGTGTCATTCACCTTATATTCTTCGGGTACTTCGTCATCCAAATAATCTTCCAAACAATGAGTCAATTGAATTGGACGGGGAAACTCGAAGTCTGGACGTGGCTCCCTAAATCCTACCACAAAGAGGCGAGGTCTGTCGGTTGGCACTCCATAGTCTTTTGCATTGAGAATCGCATAATGAATGTCGTATCCAGTGGAAAGGAGAGCTGGATAGATTGTCGATTCCCACGCAGATGGTTCTCCGTCCTTTCTCATTATCATTCCTTTGACGTTCTCCATAATGAAGACATCGGGCTGACCATCGTTTATCATCTTTACCATCGGAAGGAATAATCCTCCACGGCCGGTCCCATCCTCTTCGGTAAGTGTTCGGTTCCCGGCCATACTGAAGGTTTGGCAGCAAATTCCGGCGACTAAAAGGGATATTTGACCCTTGAACGGAGCAGCATCCACATCGTACATATTCTTTACCCAGTGTTCAGGTTTATAGTTCAACTTATACTCTTTTTCGCAATTCTTGTCGTAATCGCAAGCAAGCAAGATACGAGATTTTAGGCCAAGGCGACGAAGAGCCATTTCCGGAGCACCGATACCGGAACAGGTGGTTAGAATGTTTATGGTGCGGTTGGGTCGAGAAAATATCTTATTTGTTGTCATAATTTTTTTAGTCAATAATAATGAATCGTGTGTGCATGTGTGTGGATTCCTACGCAGCAGCAAGTTCTTTTGAGTTCTCCTCGGTTTTATACTTCCAGATAAATCCTTTGACGGATGGATACTTAGAATCTCCTTGACAACACTTAATTATACTACTTCGTAAACTCTCCTTTCCTAGATGTGTGGCAGCAGCACCAGCAGAATCCCATTCTTTAACGATAGTCCCATCCATATTGAGTTGAACAATCTGTCTCCTATGACGACCACGAATAGGTTTGTGTTCTTCTATTCCGACCACGACAGGAGTTTGATTCTCCCTATTTGTTCTTCTGGTATGTTTCCGTTTCTCGATGTGGGTGGTTGTTTCCTCTTGATTTTCCTCCATAGAAGCAAGGTGATTTACCAGTCGGATCCAACCGATAGTATCAATCGTTAATTCAATCGCAAGCATTTTGGGGGTCATACCGAGATGTCGAGCAGTAAGTTTGAGATACCAGTCCGGGATACTCTTCATCATCTGAGTACTCTCGGGATATACCCTTTTCAGTTGTGTTTTGAGATAAGTGAATACTTCCACCATATCGAACTGATTTTCACGGATGGCATAGGCAACCACCATCTTGGCACCTTTCTCCCGATTAACACTTCCAACATTTTTACAGAACTTTTTCACAGAGTTCAAGAACTGTTCTTCATTAAAGTGGTTCATATACCATTCTGTGTTGTGGTTTATGAAGTTTGCAACCTTCATGCAACCGGGTTAGTAATGAACCTAATGCATTAGGACGTTTATGTCTTTCTTGAAAAGACGCTGCAAAATTACTGCTTTTTTTGCAGAACATTATCCTAAGCCAATCTATGGCAAAGATTGGTCGGGAATTTACGAATAAAAAAACATTGAATGGGGTGAAATAGGCACAAAAAAAGACAGACACCATAATTGGCATCTGTCCACACATACGTGTATAATTATATAAGGAGTGTTATTTCAAATGGAATATCTGCCTTATCTGCTCACGAAGTTCTTGGGTTGATTTTTCGACCTTGAAAGGCTTGTTCTTGATTCCCTCGATACGGAAATCTTGTGCTATTCGTTTGATCTTAATGTGCTTATTTATTTCATCTTTGATAGCATTACGATAACCGATAATTGTGCCACTCTGAACGGAATTATACTCATAGCGTCCTGTTTGGGCATTATAAAACTTAGAGGATGCAATTCCTCCAAAGTCTTTCATTGACGAGTCTGCCATCATTGAGTAAATATCAACAAGCGTCTTCATAAAATTGATAGACAGCACATTCTTAACACCGTCAGCGAAAAGTATATACGTAAGGTATGTGCTCTTCTCTATCGCGGATAATTGCAATGGAGTGTCATTTTCCTTAACATATATGTCGCATCTTTTAAGATGGGTCTTATCAGCTGTTGTATATTCATAGTCCAGCCTCAACCCATATTCGTTATAATTGATAGCAGCATTCTCTGTATACTTCTTCTTCAAGGTATTCACAATCTCAGCCATATCATACCCCTTGTAGGCCGCCTCCTCGAATAATTCAGTCAGTTTAGCAAGCATCTCCTCTTTCGTCTGTGGAATCTTGGCACTTATCAAAGACAATGAAGAATCTGATTCTGACATATATGGGCACCCGTCACAAATGTCTATGGAATCCTCTGTGGTACTGTTATCAGCATTTATCCATACCTCATCAGGTTCCTCTGTTCCATCTGATCCATTTTCAACGGAGAAGTGAGTCCGCTTCGGGGTGACTCCCCAAAGTTTATATAGCAAACCGTATAGGTTGTTGATGGAACTGATATACATTATGTAGGAGTTTTCGGTATCGGTGCTCTTACGGGCAATAATAAAATCTTCCAGATGTAAAACATCGGGCTGACCAACCATAATACCATAATCCTTAGCCTGGCGAACCATTATACTATAATCCTCCCTGTCGTATTTGTGCATCAGTTGGTTCAGTTCGGAGATTATTCGAACTGTTCTATGCTTCAACCCAGAACTATTCTCAAAAAGCAATATCTCACCTGGGGCTATATTATAAAATATCCGTACAAGATTGGCAGGTAAATCGGTTTTTACTGGCATAATATAATCGTTTATTTTTTTTTTCGAGGTACAAAATTACTCTTTTTTTTTCAAAAAAGCAAATAAAAAACACATTTTTAGACCTTTTGGTCTAATTTTATAGTATTTGCTTGCTGTTTCCCATCTCCAGATTAGCGTTATGGCTTCTAAATTGTGTCCCAGACCAGTTAGAATCACTCTCTCGATAATGTCCGGATTTCCTCCTCCCTCAATGGTCTATGTAGATATTTGTGAGTGGAAACGACTTATCTTTGTTATGTTTAAGACGAATAGATTTGATGTCCTTCACTGTGGTCAAATTAACGTTTAAGGTAACAACACAGAAGTAAAATCCAAACGGGAGTGAAGGTTTTAGTAGGATTCTGCTTCTGTTTTTTTAATTTAAGATGAGATATCAAATCACGACCGAATCTTATGAATCAAAACCACCAAAAGGTTCTCCGCTATGGAGAAAAATGAGATGGGAAGCAGTAGAGACCGATATAGATAAGTTCTACGACTACATCCGTAAAAATCACTTTGTGAGACCCAACCTTAAATCTACATCTAACTATGGAGATAGAGAGTTTATTTCCTCCAACGTTATTTTCTTGGACTACGATAAGGGGGAGATTACAATGGATGAATTCATCTCCAAAACGACAATAACTCCATCTTTCTATTATAAGTCACACTCATCTAACCCCGAAGGCAATAGGTTTAGGGTTGGGTATGTGGTGGATACTCCCATTTGTTCTCCTGATGAGTTTAAGATATACTCACGAGAGCTAGCAGCACACAATGGAGTCATCTCTATGGAAGACTGGGACGAAGGTTCGTTCTCTGCCACAAGAATGTTTTGTGGTGCAGAGTATGGGTTTCATTCAACAGGTGAAGTGATGTCCCTAAAAGGACTTCGAGAGAGAATACCTCCTGAAATGTTCTCCACATCAAACAAATTCGCATACGAAGCAACAAAACATGAAACACAAAGAGAACCCTCTAAGAGACGAGGACTGACCACAGAGGAACAGATAATACGGGATGAGTTCTTCAAGAACGGAGTCGATTGGTTTATATCTCAACATATACAACCGGTCATAGAACACTCAACTCCCATCAGTGAAACAGATTTGTTCCTCTTCTACAATCCCGATAAGTATTTCGAGGTAATTAAGAAACGTTCTTTCAACGGAAAGGTAATGAGCAATTATCATTATGATGATGTCTCTTGCACCTACAAAAGGAACTGTTTCGTCGATGGAGAGCATAGAAGAAATAAGATTGCAGTATCTCTATCTTTTATACATCAGATTGCTCCGGAATTATCCTTGACAGATTTACTCACACAAGAACTTCTATATATCAGAAACAACATTGATAACAATAAGAATCCCATAGATAAAACGTGGATTTGGGATACTTGTATCAAAGAGTACATCAAACCAAGGAACTTTCCTTGTATGAGACACAAGAAAATGAGTATAAAGAAAGGATTACTGGGAAACCAACACTATAAATCCTTCATTAAGAATTTCAGAAAAGACTATTGTCTTTCTATATATGATAACTCTCTATCAGTCTCTGATAATGTTAAGATTATAAACGAGTATCTCTATGAAGACACAGAAACTAATAGTTTGTTTGTCAACGAACGAACTCTAAAAAACTATCTTAAAGAAGAACGTGTTATTTATACTAACAAACCAATAGATGAGGTTAAGAGACTCTATCAAGAAGGATTACTTACCTTGGATATTCTGAAAGAGTATAAAGGAAAGATTGATAAGAACTCTATGACTAAATATAAAAGACTAATATCATAGATAGAATTCCTATTTCTAACATTATGTATATATACACAAAAGAACACCAACCACAATATCATTAGTGTAAGAAATAGGAATTATACTATTCGTTGAAACAAGAAAACAGGCATAGACCCGGATGAGTCTATGCCTGAAACTAATAGTTTGTTTGTCAACGAACGAACTCTAAGAAACTATCTTAAAGAAGAACGTGTTATTTATACTAACAAACCAATAGATGAGGTTAAGAGACTCTATCAAGAAGGATTACTTACCTTGGATATTCTGAAAGAGTATAAAGGAAAGATTGATAAGAACTCTATGACTAAATATAAAAGACTAATATCATAGATAGAATTCCTATTTCTAACATTATGTATATATACACAAAAGAACACCAACCACAATATCATTAGTGTAAGAAATAGGAATTATACTATTCGTTGAAACAAGAAAACAGGCACAGACCCGGATGAGTCTATGCCTGAAACTTTATGATAAAAAATATGATGAACAGGATTTCACCTGCGTACTATATTTATGAATTTTGTTCTCCTGAAATAGTGACCAAGTCCGACAAATCCCGTGATGGATCTGCCGGACTTCTTACGATTGCTTGCCGAATAAAAGCATGCAAAACACACTAATCTAAGGAAATTTTGAAGAAAACCGACAAAAAATTTGTTTTTTTCAAAAAAAAAGTGTAACTTTGCAGCAGTTTTCGCAAAAAATTGCTGCTACCATCAAATGTAGAGGTGATAGTTTGCAGAACAAGACATATTGAAAAAGGCGTTATAACGCTTTGCTCTTGGCTACCTTGAATGTGAGAAACTCAATGTAATCAGTCAAGACGAAGCAACTGAACGCCTGCATAGGTTGTATAACTATGCTCTTGTTGTATCCTATTAAGTAGGATGCGTTAGACGTATATATATACAACGGCAGGCTGGGTTGCTCGTTCACTGATTCGGGCATTTCTCACAGCCTAAGGTAGCAGGACGAGTAATTCGAGCCTGCTTTTTTTATACCCATATCTGAACATCGACAACATAAACTAATACAATATGACAACATTCAAAATTTCGACATCCGAGAAGTGGTTCGACCAAAGAATTAACAAAGAGTTCTTCATTCAGTGCCTCATCCAAGAGGGATTGACGCTTACCACGCCTGGTGAGTGGATGGACTGTGTAAAAGTAGATGGTGATCGCATCGATGCCGAGGAACTTACATTCTGGGATTCGGATTGCTCTATTATTAACTGGAAAGAATCGGAGGTAGAGACGGAGAGTGGAGTGAAGTCCTTAAAGGATGTTCAGACAGTATCCTTTGAGAAGGCAGTACTCCTCAATATGACCGAGAAGTTCCAGAACGCATCTCCTGCCGGACATTTCCTCTGTACCCTAAAAGCGATTTGTGAAGCCCTTGGTGCTGCCGAGAATGTGCAAGGAGTTGGAGTCATCGAGTTTAAAGATTAGTTACTTCCATTGGATGCCATCGGAAGGTAATCAATATGGACATTCAGATTGTTATCTCGGATAATCGCAGATTGTATGTGGAGGCTGCTACGCGTACTGAGCTGAAGCTGACGAAACTTCAAAGGTGCGTGTATTGCTTGCTACTGGAAAGAGACGCAATGGGTACAGGAGAGGAGCGATGGGAGCACTCAGCTCGTCTATGTGCTCTTTACGACTTTTTTAACCAGAGTATTGGAACAAAGCCACGTTATGCGTATGAGTGTGTGGTAAATCTGATGCCTCCCATAGAGCCCGATGGCAAACGAAAAAATCAAGCCTTGCGTGAATTGATTAGCAAGGCGAACCGGAAAATTCGAGAGTGCGTACCAGACTACGCGGACGAACTGGTCATCAAATACAAAGACGGACGGTACTATATTGATGTCCCCAAGTCACAGGTAAAATACGAAACGACCAGTACTGCCTTTTCCTCCCTCCGTAAAGGTTGCCAGATTCGATAAATGTCAAAATAAAGTTGTAACTTTGCATCGTAATTCAAAAAGATGCAATCATGAAACGACTTTTATTAACTCTCAACCAATGGTGGAACCTTATTCGAATTCATTGTCGACAGATTCTGGTAGAGCTATGGCCGAGTATGGTTAGGAGCACATCTACAACGGGAAGCAAACCGGAACTCTCACCAGAGGCCGTCAGACTACTACTCTCCATCCATATGCAAGAAATGGAGAAAGAAGCACAATAAAAAGATAGAACATAACAAAAGAAAAACATAGGAATATATGAGCAACTCCCCCCAAGACAGATTGATCTGTGACGACCACAGAAAAGGATTCATTGTTGTGAATGATTCCGATAGTGCAATTCCTGATATTGTTAAACAGGAACTGAGGTTCGACGAATTGAAAAGTTCCCACAAAATCAAGGAACTCACCATCGACGAATCGTGGTCGTTGTATATGGAGAACGACGCAAAAGAACTTTGGAATCGACTCGTTAAAACTACTAACAGCGTGCGTGATGGGTTGCTCGTTCTGAATATAAGCAATATTGAATTCTTCCGGCATTGCGACTATATTTTGCAGCTGGTAAAGCAGGAGAAGGAATTGTTCGCATTGTGTAAAGACGAGATTTTCGATATGGAGAATGGTTTCTTGAACATCCCCAAAATGCAAGAAAAGACCAACCTAATGAAGTCTCAGGGGAAGTCGAAGGAGGAAATCTTGGCCTATGTTGATGAGACCCTTAAAGAGTCAGTTGCCAGAAAACTAAAACCCAGCCGTGTTGATTTTAAAGGCTTTGTATTGCTCAATATACAAGGCATTAGTTGGGTTGAGGTGGAGCAATATGCAAAACTACATAATTCCGGAGAGTTTGATGCGATGATGGAGTTTTTCCACTTGTTTTCTTCTTTGCCTGATAAGGAGCGGGCGTAAAACTAATGCTTATGATTCAAAACGAAAAACAGTTGGCTATCTATTACACCGAATCCAACCCTACACTTACTATGAATGATAGCGTGTCTGGCCGATTTTATACTATGTCTTTCTTTGATGGTGTACTGACGATAGATGCCACGCAAACCCTAAGTGCAAATGACAGAGAGAATGCTAATGCTTATGGTGGTAGGACAATAGGTACAGTGGACAAGCTTACAAATGAATCTTATGATGACTGGCAATTTATTAAAGCGAATACCGAAATAGTAGTAATGCGTGGAAACATTACAGATATAGCTGCCGGAGTGTTTAGTCATTTCGAGAAACTTCATACGATAGTTTTACCAAATTCTCTTGAGGAGATTGGGGAAGATAACTTTCTATGGTGTCCTAACCTACGATATATCCATCTATCCAAATATGTTAAATCTGTAGATGGTTTGACGAGCAAAAACAATCTCCTTTATATAGATGTAGCAGAAGAAAATACGGAATTCTGTTCTGTCAATGGATATTTGATGTCTAAGGATCAACGAGAGTTGGTGGCTGCCCCTGGTGGACTCGAGATTGTGGAGATACCGGATGGTTGTGAGAGAATTGGTGAAGAAGCGTTATTCAATACCCATAGGAAAGTTATCATACCTGCATCTGTAAACGAAATTGACATTTGTAATTTTTATTCAGGAGTGCTCGAAGAGATAGTTTTAGGCGACTACGAGAGACAATATCCATTGGTTGAATCGTGCTTCAAACTCCAAAATACCGAAGCATTCCAAAGTATCAATATTCATTAACAACCCCAAAATAAAGCATATGAGCAGACTTGGAAGAATACTGTCAGCAGAACAACTTGGAAGAGCCGAGTATAGTTGGATAACGATTTACCCTGACAAGGTAGGAGAGATATACGAAAATAATTCCTCCCATTCAATAGTATCTCTGGCTGATATTCTAAAAGAGCCAGAGCAAGCAAAGCAGTTGTGCAAAACATATTACACAATCTCCGAGAACAATATTGTTGAGGTAGTAGATAAGGTCACTATTTCCTATAATCACTTGAGTAGTCATTATCGGTTCTTCGTTCTACACTATGAGGATGTCGAAGAATTGAGCAAGGCTATTGATTCGGTCATTGCGTCTGTTTGTGACCAGAATGACAGACCTCTTTATTTCACTACAAAGGAGGAGGCAATTGCACACCTTCCCCAAGAATTCTTTCTTGTGAAGGTAATCCCGACCATTGAATCCGTGATCATTAACATTGACGAGTATCTTCCCTATGGATACTCCATTGCCAACTCTACGACAAAGAAGATTAGTGATACCGAGACAGAAGTTTGTCTGGTATTAAGAAGGTAACGCTAAAATAAGGGTTGCCAGATTCCATAAATGTAGAAAAAAAGTTGTAACTTTGCATCGTAATTCAAAAATGATGCAATTATGGTACAACTTCAAATGACAATCTTAGTGTATAGCATCTATGCAGTAATATGCATAGGTGCTTTTGTGTATTTCCAACTTGACCATTATACCGCTATCGAGAACCTGACAAAGACGGAGTATGTTATTGTGACCCTACTTCTGTCGCTTGTGGCTCCGGTAGCTATCGTTATTGTTGCGATAGGTTACCCATTCTATTGGCTACATCGTCTGTTCCATCCTGAGGAGGTTAATTCTACAAAGTCTGACGATGACGAGCCTCAGGGCTTCGACTACGAGGAGCACGAAGAATGGACTGACGGTAATACAGAATACGAAGACAATTAGAGAACATAATGAATATGACAATAGCTTCCATCATACATACTATCATCGAGATCTGCCTGGCTTGGATGCTCGGTGAGGCGGGGTATCAGGCGTATATGAGGTACAGGAAGGAGCCAAATAAAAATGGAATTGGCAAGCAAGAGAAGCCTATTATCAAGAGGTATGACCCCAGCACGGACGAATGCGTGGAAGATGTAGAGTGCACAGTAGTTAATAACTAAGAGAGATATGACGATGGACACGATTCAGACTATTTGCAACCTGAGCCCTATGTTACAGGGCTGTAAAACAACAGAGTGGGATAAAAACTCTGATGTACAATTCCACCTTGATTCACTAACGAGTTACCTGCAACTGGAAAATAGTCGTCAGGTGGCTCTTTTTGTGGCTATGTTCGACCGAAACATTACTGCTCGATGGTGCGACGTCGATAATTTACTCCGATATTTTGGCGTATCGGCAATGGAGTTCGTGCCGTTAGTTAGAGAAATTGAGGCGATGGTTCAAATGGGACACGTACAGAAGAAAGATATAGATGAATCAATCACCTCTACCGACTTTCGTATCGTAAAAGGAATACTCGATGCCGTAGTTTGTGGAAATAAGATAGAGGTGTGTCCTCCACTCCCCGATACGGAATTCAATCGATATTCGTTCTGTCGAAAAATCAGCAACTGGGTGGAGAACACCGATGTAACTACCAAGGAGTTGATAGCAAATATGCTGGATTTGGAGTCCCGCCATCACGACCTTGTGTTCGTTGAGCAAAGTGTCCGGCAAATCCCCGACCTATATGCACGTGCTCTCTTCTATGATATGTGTAACGACTTTATTGCCACGACTAACCGTCGAATGTCAGCAGAAGGATACTCAGAGATTCGAATGACGATGCGAGATCTGTTTAGTAGCGACATCCATCAACGCAACCTCCAAACCTCACTACTTCGTAGCAAGCAACACCCCCTTTGTCTCGACCATTTCATAGAGGTAGACGTACAAGGTAGCGAACTTCACTTGTCCGGCAAAGGTAAACGATTGTTTTTGGAGGATGATTTTGCGGCCTATGCCCCCAACTACTACAACCTGGATCGATATAAGTTCGCCAAGGCTATTCACGAGTATTTACACAGCAAAGAGGCCGGTTTAGCCATACAAGAAGAGGGAGAACAGGAGGAGAACACTATCACACGAAACATTCAGGAGATGGAAGACTGCAACCCACAACTTCAAGCTATCATCACGCTACGTAAGTTATTACCTGATGCTCGTGAACGGGCATTGGTCTATGAAGGAGCCTACTCGCTCATCTACTGTGGCTCAGGAGCCAACTTACAAGAAGCCAGCGGCTGTCTCTATGATATTCGTGGTCAACGACGACTAATGAATGCCATGGCCGAGGAACAGCACAATTTGCAACGCTTGGGATTAGCAAAGATAGAAAAACGTAGCAGTTTCTTCGGCGAGACGACTATCCTATGTCTCACAGGAAAAGGATGCAATACCTATTTTGAGGAAGATGCCGCACTTTATGCTCCGAAAATGGAAGTCAAGAATAGGATAACAACTGACACCATCATCTCCAAGCCCCTCTTCTTTGCCGACGAATTAGACCGTCAGTTGTCGCTGGTTCGCAATAGTCTGTACGAGGATGCCTACCAGACCCTTTGTGCTCGTTTGAAGGAAAAGCATATGCCGCAAGGGATAACCGTCCTACTCTATGGTCATCCAGGTACAGGCAAAACAGAGAGCGTGATGCAGATGGCTCGAGCCACGGGACGCGATGTAATTCACGTGGATATTGCCGCCAGTAAGTCGATGTGGTTTGGAGAGAGCGAGAAGAAGATAAAAGAGATATTTGATAACTATCGTCAAGTATGTGAGGTATGTCAACGGAAACCGATTCTGCTTTTCAACGAGGCAGATGCCCTGTTCGGAAAACGCAAGGACACCGCCAATGGCAGTTGTGCACAAACAGAAAATGCCATCCAGAACATCCTATTGGAGGAGATGGAGCAACTGGACGGTATTCTGATGGCTACGACGAACCTGACAGATAACCTCGACGCAGCCTTCGAACGTCGTTTCCTTTTTAAGGTACGTTTCGAACGACCTACGGAGGAGGCAAAGACTCGTATATGGCAGAGTAAACTACCCAACTTAACAACTACTGAAGCAGAGCAATTGGCTGCTCAATACGACTTCTCCGGTGGCGAGATTGACAACATTGTGCGTCGTGCGACTATGAAAGAGCTGATAGAAGGAGCCACTATCACACCCGATATGCTGGATGAACTTTGTCGAAACGAACGACTGACATCAGGCAATCATACAAAGCGAATAGGATTTTATTAAAGTTGAGAGGGTTGCCAGATTCAGGAAATGTCCTAAAAAAAACGTAACTTTGCATCGCATTTCACGAGAGATGTATTGTTAACAATTTAAAGGTTGCTCCCGACACGTATAAGGGGATTATTATGAAACAACAAATTCTATTCGTATGTGCTGTTCTATTGGCTTGTACCTTGCAAGTATCAGCCAAACGTATTTACACGATGGGAGGACAGCCCAGCTCGACAAATCAGGGACTTGCTATCTTCTATGTCCCCGCAGGAGAATCGGAAGCTTCCGTTGCCACAGCAACAACGTTTGTGAGCAATTATGGTGGAGGCTGGGAATGCTCTTATGCAGACATTGACGATTCGTCCAATCGTATTATTGTGGCTTTTTACAACAAAAACACTTTGGATGTAACGGCATCGAGTGATGCCATTGACCTAACGAGTAATGTGCTCTATTCCAATTCCTCATCGGCCTCATCGCCTGACTTCACGATTGACCCTTCTGTATTTGCTGCAAGCAATCACCTGATTATCGTTGATAACGGAAAGGCTATCCTCGGATGTGCATTGGAGAATCCTATCTCTGGCAACATTACCATTCCGAGTTCCGTTTCGTACGCAGGCACAAATTACACTGTTGAAGGTATTGACGATGGTGCATTTTGGGGATGTAACGCGATGACAAAAGTTACTATACCTAATTCGGTCAAGAAAATAGGTAGTCGTGCGTTTAGCGACTGTACCGGTCTAACAAGTGTAAATTTCCCGACCTCTGGAGAAGTATCAACAGGCGAATACGCATTTAGTGGTTGCACTGCCCTGAACAGCGTTGACCTGACTCACGTATATCTGGAATATGGTTATGTTTTTTCTGGTTGCTCGTCCCTCAAAACTGTCAAATTCCCTTCGGTTAGCAGCTGCACAGTTCTTCGAGATGCAATGTTCGAAGACTGTGCGATCCAAAGCATAACTCTCCCTACCAATCTGGAATGGATTGGGGATGCCGTTTTTGCAGGATGTCCCTTAACGTCAATTGTTATCCCCGACCCGGTAGAAGAGATATGGTCTAATGCGTTTGATGGTTGTCCGTTAACAAGCGTAAAGCTATCTGCGAATCTGAAAATCCTCCACAAGGAAGTGTTTGCTAACTGCCAATTGACCTCAATAGACCTGCCTGCAACAGTCACAACCATCGATGATGAGGCATTCAAGAGCAATCCACTTTCAACCCTACGTATAAATAGTTATTGCACCCTGGGAAAGAAAATCGTTACCGAGGATGTGGACACCATCTACTGCAATACCAAGCGTCCTCCTGTATGTAACTCCAAAGGTTCTTTCTTATCTCATACTGCCACCCTGGTTGTTCCTACGGGTTCTTTGAATACGTATTATTCAGCCACGGAGTGGAATCAGTTCGGAAACATTATTGAAGATGCATCGCTTACAGCCTTAGAGAACATCACCATCGAAGGTCTCCGTATCGAAGGTGGTCTTATCACGGCCCCGACTGCCATCAAGATTTACAATGTGAGTGGTAATGATATGACTCCCATGAATGGTAATCTGCCCGCTGGTATCTACGTCGTACGTGCCGCCAATGGTGCTCAGAAGGTAAGAATTCAATGATCCAATAAGACATAGAAGAACAGAATTAAGGGAGATGCCGAAATGGTGTCTCTCTTAGTTTTTCTATGTTTGCTTACTGAAAAAGGAGCACATTTACACTTTTTCAGTGTAAAATTGCAAATAATTTGCCTAAAATTTGCTTTTGTCAAAAAAAAATAGTAATTTTGTGGCAAAATTGACACAAAACCTATGGCAGACAATAAAAAAGAACAAGAGCGAGCAGAACTCCACAGAACTATTTGGGCTATCGCAGATGAGATGCGTGGCAGTGTAGATGGATGGGACTTCAAGTCCTATATCCTCGGTATGCTCTTCTACCGATACATCTCGGAGAACATTACTAACTACATCAATCGTGGCGAGTGGGAAACGGGTAATAAGTCCTTCGACTATGCCACTCTGGATGACGCTACCGCAGAGAGTGCTCGTGAGGAGATGGTGAATGTAAAAGGATTCTTTATCCTACCGTCGCAACTCTTTGCAAACATCTGCAAGGTATGCGACAAAGACCCAAATCTGAACGAAACTCTCGAGCAGATATTTACTGCTATCGAGTCGTCTGCCAAGGGCACAGCCAGCGAGGATGACTTCAAGGGATTGTTCGCAGATCTGGATGTAAACAGCAATAAACTGGGAGCCACGGTCATCAAGCGAAACGAGAAGCTCGTCAAGCTCCTCCGTGGTGTGGAGCAGATGAAGTTGGGGGACTACCAAGACAACACCATTGATGCCTTCGGTGACGCATACGAGTACCTGATGGGTATGTATGCCAGCAACGCAGGCAAGTCGGGAGGTGAATACTATACTCCACAGGAGGTAAGTGAACTCCTGACTAAGTTGGCCACTCTGGGTAAGACTGCGGTCAATAAGGTCTATGACCCTGCGTGCGGCTCGGGTTCGTTACTATTGAAAGCCGCCAAGATTCTCGGTAAGGATAATGTGCGTCAAGGTTTCTTCGGACAGGAAATCAACCTGACCACTTACAACCTCTGCCGTATCAATATGTTCCTTCACGACATCGACTACGACAAGTTCGATATTGCGTGCGAAGATACACTTCTCACTCCCCAGCACTGGGATGACGAACCCTTTGAGGTGATTGTGTCCAACCCTCCGTATTCTATCAAGTGGAAGGGGGACGACGATATCACCCTTATCAACGACCCTCGCTTTGCACCGGCCGGTGTGCTTGCTCCGAAGAGTAAAGCAGACCTTGCATTCATTATGCACTCTTTGGCCTGGCTGAGCACCAACGGAACAGCAGCAATTGTATGCTTCCCGGGTGTGATGTATCGTGGTGGTGCAGAGAAGAAAATTCGTCAATATCTCATCGACAACAACTATGTGGATACAATTATCCAACTTCCCGATAATCTGTTCTTCGGCACCTCTATTGCTACCTGCATCATGGTGCTCAAAAAGGCAAAGAAGGATAACGCTACGCTCTTTATTGATGCAAGCAAAGAGTGCGTCAAGGTAACGAACAGCAACAAACTGACGAATGAGAACATCCAGCATATCGTGGATGTATTTGCTGCTCGTGTGGATAAGGACTATGTCTGCAAGTTAGTTAAGAACTGCGATGTTGCCGCTGCCGATTACAACCTATCTGTCAGCACGTATGTAGAGCAAGAAGATACCCGAGAGAAGGTGGATATTAAGCAGCTCAACGCTAATCTGAAAGAGATTGTTGCTCGTGAAGAAGTGCTCCGCAAGGAGATTGATAAAATCATTGAGGAGATAGAAGGATGAGCAAGCTAAACGACCTCATATTACAATACTGCCCCGAGGGAGTGGAATATCGTCCATTGGGAGAAGTGTGTCAAAAGATTTTTGCGGGAGGTACCCCAACATCCACTAACAGTGCATACTATGGTGGTGACATACCTTGGCTGCGTTCTGGCGAAGTAAATTTTAACGAAATCACTTCAACGGAAAAATATATCACAGAGGCTGGATATAATTCATCTTCCGCAAAATGGATTGAGAAAGAAAGTGTTTTGATTGCTATGACAGGAGCAACGGTTGCCCGTTCAGCGATGACGTTAATTCCTCTCACAGCAAACCAATCAGTATGTGCTCTAGTTCCCAATAGAGATATACTCAATTATCGTTTCTTATACTATTGCATCTCGCACGATTACGAGAAAATCAAGGCTGCTGCCCAAGGTGCATTAACCAGCATCAATCTCAATCTCGTCAAAGCACTCTCCATCCCCGTTCCACCACTCCCAGTGCAAGAAGAGATAGTCCGTATTTTGGATAATTTTTCTCTGCTTTCAGCAGAGCTGGAAGCAGAGCTGGAAGGTCGAAGAAAGCAGTATGATTTCTATCGAAACCAACTGCTATCCTTCGATTCAGATTCTGATTCAGTTCAGTGGAAGAAATTGGAGGAAATTGTTTCCTCACACTGCAATTTGTCCTATGGTATTGTGCAACCAGGAGACGATGTCAATGGTGGGATTCCAGTGGTTCGTCCTGTTGACCTTGGAAAAGGAAAAATTGTAATTTCAACGCTTAAACGGACAAAAAAAGAAATTTCAGATAGTTATAAGCGGACCATCTTAAATGGGGATGAAATCTTATTATGCGTTCGAGGAACAACCGGCATAATGGAACTTGCGACAGAAGAACTTCGAGGATGTAACGTAACGCGGGGAATAGTTCCTATCGCTGTGGATTGCCAATACAATGTTAGATACATATACCACATTTTAAAGTCTGATAAAATACAATCGGCAATAGCAAACAAGACTAATGGTGCCGCTTTGCAACAAATAAATGTAAAAGACCTACGAGGTTTAGTTATTCCAATCCCATCATTAGAAGAACAGGAACGAATTGCCAATATCCTTGACCGCTTTGACACGCTGACCAACGACCTCTCCGCAGGTCTTCCGGCAGAGATAGAAGCTCGAAAGAGGCAATACGAACACTACCGAGATAAGTTACTCACCTTCAAACGAAAGGACGCTTAGTATGGCAATATATAATACCATAGCAGAGACCAACGACTACACGATTGTTGCCTCGTATGAGCACTCCGTTAAGACTGCGGAACACTATCAGAGTGAAGCACAATTGGAGGCCGAGCTTATCCGTATGCTGGGTGAGCAGGGATACGAGTATCTTCCTATCCATACGGAGAAGGATCTCATAGATAATCTTCGTAAGCAGTTAGAGAAACTCAACGACTACCACTTCACCGATAAGGAGTGGGATACCTTCTTCAATGAGTGTATTGCCAACAAGAATGATGGTATTATTGCCAAGACCACGAAGATACAAGAGGACTATATCCAAAACCTCAAACGTGAAACCGGTGAGACCAAAAACATCTATCTCATCGACAAGGCCAATATCCATAACAACTACCTCCAAGTTATCAACCAATATGAGGAGACCGAAGGAGCACACGACACTCGCTATGATGTCACTATCCTTGTGAATGGCTTACCCCTCGTGCATATCGAATTGAAGCGTCGTGGAGTTCAGTTGAAAGAGGCCTTCAATCAGATTAAGCGGTACCAACGAGATTCGTTCTGGGCAGGCTGTGGTCTGTATGAATATGTTCAGATATTCGTCATCAGCAACGGAACGAATACCAAATACTATTCCAACACGACCCGTAATCGTCACCTGGAAGAACAAAAATCCAATACGAAGAACAAAAAGAAGACCAGCAACTCCTATGAGTTCTGTTCGTTCTGGGCAGATGGTAGCAACAAGCTGATTACCGACCTCATCGACTTCACCAAGACCTTCTTTGCGAAGCACACTATCCTGAATATCCTCACCAAGTATTGCGTCTTCACCAGTGAACGTGACCTGCTCGTGATGCGTCCCTACCAGATTGCTGCAACCGAACGAATCATCCAGAAGGTGAATGTGGCCAACAACTACAAGCAGTACGGCACTATCGACGGTGGCGGATATATCTGGCACACCACGGGTTCCGGAAAGACCCTCACTTCATTTAAGACGGCACAGTTGGCATCCAAACTGGACTATATTGATAAGGTGCTCTTCGTCGTGGATCGTAAAGACCTCGACTATCAGACTATGAAGGAGTATAACCGATTCGAAGAGGGTGCTGCCGATAGCAACACTTCTACGGCTGTGCTCCAACGACAACTGGAAAACAAGGATAAGAAAGGTGCTTATCACGAATATAAGATTATCATCACCACCATCCAGAAACTCTCTATCTTCGTTCAGAAGAACAAAGGTCACGAGATATTCGACAAGCAGGTGGTAATTATCTTCGATGAGTGCCATCGCTCTAACTTCGGTGAGATGCACCAGGCTATCACCAAGAACTTTAAGAAATATCATCTGTTCGGTTTCACAGGCACTCCTATCTTTGCGGCTAATGCCAGCAGTGGAGGCGACCTGACAATGAAGACCACCGAGCAGGCCTTTGGTGAGAAACTCCACACATACACTATCGTCGATGCCATCAACGACCAGAATGTGCTTCCGTTCCGTATCGACTACGTGAATACCTTCAAAAAGAAAGAGGATGTAGAGGATCAGCAGATTTCTGCCATCGACCGAGAGAAGGCCATGCAGGCCCCGGAACGAGTAGAGAGTATTGTTCGTTATATCCTCAAGCACTTCAACCAGAAGACCCGCCGTAGTGATTACTATGACTTCCGTGTTCTCCAGAACATCACCGAGGTATCATCTGCCAAACGAGGTGAGGAGGTGAAGGAGAAGAAGATGGCTCAGAAACTGAATGGTTTCAATGCGATGCTTGCCGTTGCTTCCATCCCGATGGCAAAAGCATACTACAACGAGTTCAAGCGTCAGCAGGCAGAACTTCCCGAGGCACAAAGACTCCGTATCGCTACGATATTCAGCTATGGTGCTAACGAAGATGAGATAGAAGGCATCCTGGTTGAGGAGAACTCCGAGAGCACAACAGCACTCGACCAGCAGAGTCGTGACTTCCTCGACGGAGCCATCAAGGATTATAATGCCATCTTCAAGACCAACTTCGATACGAGCAACGATAAGTTCCAGAACTACTACAAGGACCTATCTCTCCGTATGAAGAACCGACAGGTGGATTTGCTTATCGTGGTTAATATGTTCCTTACGGGATTCGATGCTACTACGATGAACACCCTCTTTGTAGATAAGAACCTGCGTCAGCACGGACTCATTCAGGCATACTCCCGTACCAACCGAATCCTCAATTCTGTCAAGACCTTCGGCAATATCGTATGCTTCCGTGACCTTCAGAAGGAGACCGATGATGCAATTGCTCTCTTTGGTGATAAGGATGCACAAAGTATTGTGCTCCTCAAGGACTATATGTCCTACTATATGGGTTACACGGATGAAAAGGGCAAGTATCACCCCGGATACATCGACCTCACAGCCGAGATGCTCAATAAGTTCCCCGAGGGAGAACCCATCGTAGGAGAAGCAGCCGAACGAGAGTTTATCGGTCTCTTTGGCAGTATCCTCCGTATGCGGAATATCCTGGCCACCTTCGACCAGTTTGAGGAAGGACAGAAGACCTTACCTCCCCGTCAGTTCCAAGACTACACAAGCATCTACCTCGACCTCAAAGAGAAGCATCGTCCGGTCAAGAAGGAGGCGGTCGATATCAACGACGACCTTGTCTTCGAGACTGAACTGATCCGTCAGTTGGAGATAAACATCGATTACATCCTGTTGCTCGTGAAGAAATTCCACGATAGCAATTGCGAGAACAAGGAGATACTTGTGGATATCAGCAAGGCCATCGGAGCCAGCTTGCAACTCCGTAGTAAGAAGGAACTCATTGAGAACTTTATTGCCAGCGTCAATGCTTCTACCGATGTGGATACCGATTGGCAGACCTTTGTGAAACAGCAGAAAGAAGCCGACCTGAACGAGATTATCGTAACTGAGAATCTCCGTCCCGAGGAGACCCAGCGATTCGTGGAGAGCAGCTTCCGTGATGGTGAGATTCGTACGACCGGAACGGATATTGACAAGATACTCCCACCTATGTCCCGTTTCGGTGGCGGTGGAAACCGTCAGGAGAAGAAACAGTCTGTCATCCAGAAACTGATGTCCTTCTTCGAGCGTTACTTCGGACTGGTATAATAGTGCCAGAACATAATCCCCTCCCTTAATAGAGATGCCCCAGTGGTATCTCTTTTTTGTTGCTTGCCTGTTCCGCAAAGCAATCGTGTGCGTGTATGTGCGTGCATATCTATAAGGAAGTAGGCAGCCTGGGACCGACACAACCTGACAAAGCGTCATCTCGAAGCGGCAAAATAAACTTTTTTTCATTTTTCTTATTGAATTGGCCAGCTCCGGTGCGAGATCTGTGGTTAAATAAGTAACAGACTTAACTGACAAACTTAAAATTAGAGCACTATGTATAACGACGTTAATTGGAGCACAAAAAGAGTGGAAGCCACTATCTCCATCTACAGCACACTATTGGCTCAAAGGAAGCCATCAAGTTATTCTATGGACCGAGCCATCCGACTTGCAACAGAACTAATCAACAAACTCAAAGACCAACAATCCGCTGATGATGCCAAATCTAAAGATGAGATAGACATTCTCCTCGGTCGGAAGAATCCCAATCAAGCAACTCAATAACAGTCCAAATAAATCAAAGAAAAAATAGAACCCAATAAAATTTGAGTTCAAAAGCCCATTTAGGACTTAAATGAACCCAAGTAGATTGTGAACCCAAAAATTGATAGAACAATGAAGAAAGCAGTCATTTTTGCCCGAGTATCATCTGAAGGTGAGCGTCAATCAACAACCCGTCAGGTGGAGGACCTGAAAGAGTATGCATCCAAGAACAGTCTGGATGTGGAGAACATTTATGAAGAGCACATTTCCGGTGCCAAGAAGAACAATGAGAGACCTATCCTTAACGAGTGTCTATCATTCTGTGTAGAGAACACGATAGATATCCTTCTCCTGTCAGAGTTGAGTCGTCTTGGCAGATGTGCAGATGAAGTGCTTGCCAATGTCCGCTTCGCCAAAGAAAACCACCTGAACATCTATTTCCAAAAGGAGAATATCTTCATCTATGACAAGGATGGCAAGGAGAATCCTTTTCTGACGATTATGGTAGCTGTCCTTGGAACAGCAGCCAGCTTAGAGAGGGAAAACATATATTATCGACTCCGTTCAGGTCGAGCACAATATGTAAGGAAGAACATAGAGGAGACTGGGAGGTCTGGTCTTGGGAGAAAAGTCGGCTATCGGAAATCCCAGGAGAAGAAGATGGAAGAGTATAAGGAAGATATTAAACTGCTTCGTCAAGGTTATCCCTATCGGAAGATTGCCAAGATTACCGGCCACAGTGAGAGTTCTATCAAACGAATTAAAAAGGAGTTTAACCTATAATATAGTAAGCTATGAACGAGAGAAACGCAGGGAGGAAGGTCGGATATAGAAAACCTATCCGAACTTATCGGATCCAATATGCCAATGTTATTGAACTTCTCAAAGAAGGGATACCTATAAGAAAAATAGCATACGCGTGTGCGTGTAGTACCAACACCGTTTTGAAGGTGAAAAAGATTTTTTGAGAAAAAAATGATTTTTTCAACAAAATCGTTCCTAGCGTTGTTATATTTAGGTAGAAGGTTTCAACAACGAACCTTTGGGTGAAGGTCTCATACCTTTGTTTTAAATTTATACAATTATGACAGAAACAGAATATGTCATCACAAAAAACAATCTTGTGGATAAGTTTATTGAGTTTACTCCGTTTGTCGAGAGAGAACATCAATCAGACTTTGTCCGTCTAATTCACGAATTAACCAACACTCAGTTTGTGTCTTCTGTAGAATCGGAGTCGATGATACCTCCGATGTATTTGTCCGTTGAAGATACCTGTCGTTGTTTTAATCTATCCAAACGATGTCTTCTAGATCGAGGATGGAGAAGAAGAAATGGTTTCCCCATTGGGAACGATATGTGGGGAGGTAAACTCTCATTCTCCAAAGTTGAGGTTGACGAATGGATGAAGAACCGATGTGCTTAAAACATAACGAAAATGAGAAACGAAGCAACTGTATATGTCATTTATAAGAACAGAACAAAGAACCCAACAGCACCTTTGAATTTGCGGGTCACATTTGCTGGTAATCCTCGTATCTACTCCACCAACTCAGGAGAACAATTTACCGATAAGGAGTTTAAGGAGTTGCAAACCAGTGTAAAGAAAGGAAGGAAGCACTATCCTCACTCCGTCGAGAAGGCAAAAAAAATTGCAGAAGATATCGTGAAACAGTTAGGTGCAGACTTTTCTTTTGATACATTCACAGAAAGGTATCGTCGTCAATTGTATGGTAACTATGCAGGTACGGAGAGTCTACAATCGGTCTTTGATTGGTATGTGTCTCAACATAAGAGGGGACTTGCCATACATACACTTAATGATTATCAGGCAGCTGTGAATTGGGCAAAGAGATGTAAATCCGATGTAAAAGTTGGGGATATCACTTGTGAGTTTGTAAAGAAACTCGATAATCTACTCGAATCAGAAGGAAGGGCCATCAACACTAAAAAGATATATTTTAGAGAGTTAAAGGCAATCTATATGTTTGCGGTTAAAAAAGGTCTCGTTGTAGATACAAAACCCTTTGAGGGTCGTTCTCTCACCTCTACCAGAAAAACAAACATTGGTCTATCAGGAGATGATTTTCGTAAGATTGTTAACTATAATGGGAATGATAAACTGATACAATTCGGTCGAGACATGTTTGTTCTTTCTTTTCTCTGTAATGGTAACTATTTATCTGATGTCTTGAGGATAAAGAATAAGAACATTGATGAAAGAGGAATGGTACGATTCTGTCGAGAAAAAACTAAGGATACAGGATTAGAGATCTGCTTCCTATTGACAGATAATGCTCGAGAAATTTTCAATAGATATGGAGAACTTAATAAGGATAATCCAAATGAATATGTTCTCCCATTCCTTAGAGGGAAAAGTGCTTCTCAACAACAGATTATAGTACACGATATCAATAGACGAGTTCGAAAGGGTCTTGCCAGACTGTGTCAAGAACTAAAACTGGGGAAGGTTACAGTTAAACAAGCGAGAAATACCTATGCGTCATTGGCGTTTGCTTCCCATAGAAGTCCACGAGAAATTCAGGCAGACCTTGGTCATACTCAAATTCAAACAACCATAGGTTATATCAATAGTATATCGAGTCAGTCCCTTGAAACCGGAAAAGATATAAAAGAACAATATGTATCAACAGAACATTAAAGGCACTCATTTGAGTGCTTTTTTTGTTTATTATCCTTCCTTTGTACAGTCAAAACTACAAAAACTCACTTTTTTTGAAAAAAAGTCCCCAAAAATTTGCTTATTTCATTTTTTTTAGTAATTTTGTACTCAAATTAGTTTTAAACGAAAACAAAGGCGTTTCACGTGTGGTTTGGACAGAGGGGTATGTCACTAAAAAGCGTACTAAAAAATGTACTAAAAAAGAGTGTAAGACCTATTGCTTGACAGAACTATAGAGTAACGTGATACATATTCCCTTATTACATTGTAATAAGACGTTGCTTATTGGAATTGTATTTCGGGACTCATAATCAGGGGGTCCTAGGTTCAAGCCCTAGTGGGACCACACAGCAGGCTTCTCGCCTGCTGTTTTTTATTTTTTATTTTTTGCTTTTTTTAATTGTCCGATCCGGTCGTTTGAATTATCCCGATTGAGTCGTCTGAATTATCCAATCCGGTCGTTTGACTCGCCAGGCAATATCCAAAAAGATTGCATATTTCTGCCCTGTCTTTTTCGAGAGCTAAACGTAACATAAACGTAACATAACCGATACGTTGGGAACTTCTGCAGGTAGGTCGTCGGTCTGCTTTCGTTCAATATACGATGTTTGTTATTTCCGGTTTGGCTGTAACCGTTTTTTTGCGCCGACATGTGTTTTATCCCCTCAAAAAATAAAAAATAGACGCCATCCGTTCTCGCGGACAGCGTCTCCCCCAAAATTATTAACCTTATTTATTATACAGTCGTTTTATGACTGTTGTCTTGTTTCGTTTATTACGATAGCGGACTGATAATCTTGTAGCCCTTGCCGTGTACTGCCATGATCTTGTATTCGCATCCGGCTTCCTCAAGGAAGTGACGAAGATGGTTTACATATACGCTCAACGAACGGGCTGCGAAGTAAGTGTCGTAGCCCCAGATGGTTTTCAGAATCATGCTGCGGCTTACTACAGTTTCTTTGCTGCGGCAAAGCATGGCCAATAATTCGCTCTCACGGCTTGAGAGATGCACGTCGTTCAGTAATTGACGGACACTGTCGAATTTTACGCCTCCTAAATCAAATATCTGTGTCTGCTCGTCTTCGACTCCCATGATTCGACGCATGATGGCTTCGATATGGCAAATCAGCAACTCCATCGAGCAGGGCTTGGTTACGTAGTCGTCACATCCGGCTTTATAGGCGGCCAGCATGTCTTCCTGCGACGTGCGTTCGGTGAACATGATCACCGGAAGGTCCATGTGACTGTTACGTATTTGGGAAAGGGCTTCCAAACCGGTCATAACGGGCATCAATATGTCCATTACGCATATATCGTAATGTGTGCTTTGTAGCATTTTGAGGGCCTCGTTGCCGTCACCTGCCAAGTCCACGATATAATTTCTGCTACGGAGATAATCTGCAATTACATAGGACAATGTCTTGTCGTCATCCACTAACAATAAATTGATTTTTGCTCTCATATTTTTAGATTTCTTACCAAAAATTTAGTAACAAAAACCGTGCCAAAGTCGCTTTTGTTGAAAAAAAGAGTAAAAAAATCAATTTTTTTGAATAAATTTGTTCATTTCATTTATTTTTTGTATCTTTGCAACCGCTTATGAAAATACTTCTTATCTTTACCGGGGGTACCATTTCTATGGTGCGCAATCCCGAGACCGGAGCGCTCCGCCCCGCTGATACGCAAACATTTCGCAAGTTCGTCCCCGAACTTGAAGCCGGAGAGGCTCAAATTGATATGTTGCCCTTCGATCCTTTGATTGATTCTTCGGATGTCAATCCCGATAATTGGGCTAAAATGGCGCGTGCCGTATACGACCACTACGATCAGTACGACGCTTTTGTCGTCCTCCATGGTACGGATACAATGTCTTATTCCGCCTCCGCACTCAGTTTTATGCTTGATAATCTCACCAAGCCGGTCGTCTTCACTGGTAGCCAGCTCCCCGTCGGCGTGCTGCGTTCTGATGCAAAAGAGAACCTCCTCACCGCTATCGAGATTGCTGCCGCTCTCGACGAAAATGGCCAAGCCATGGTGCCCGAAGTCTGCGTCTTCTTCGAGAATAAACTCTTCCGAGCCAACCGTACAACCAAGCAGAATGCCGAGCATTTCGAGGCTTTTGCTTCGCATAATTATCCGGCACTTGCCAAAGCAGGCGTGCATATCAACTATCGCCCCCACCTTATTCTCAAACGCGCTACAGGTGCGCCTTTGCGCTTGCGCGTGAATACCGACCGCCATGTGGCTGTCCTCAAACTCTTTCCCGGTATCACCGAGGAGCTCGTCAATAGCGTCCTTTCTACTCCTGGTTTGCGCGGTGTGGTGCTCGAAACATACGGCAGCGGAAACGCCCCCAGCTACGATTGGCTCTATCGCCAACTCAAAGCGGCTATTGATCGAGGCATCATCATTGTCAACAAAACTCAGTGCTCCACCGGCTCTGTCGAAATGGGCCGCTACGAGGTCAGTCTCCCCTTGCTCAAAGCGGGAGTGCTCTCTGGATATGATATCACAACAGAAGCGCTACTGGCCAAAATGATGTACCTCTTTGGTGAATACGGAGACGACACGCCCGAAATTCGGCGACTCTTGCAGACCTCTATCTGCGGCGAAATCACCGTGCAGAATTTCTGATCGGCCTGCCGCAACTTTTGATTCATATTTGTTAATAAACATATTTTTATTATGCGTAACCAAGAACCCAAGGCTTTGTGGAACCATTTCTACAGCCTTACCCAAATTCCCCGTCCGTCGGGCAAGAAAAAAGAAGTAAGCGATTTCCTCGCTAACTACGGCCGTTCACTCGGTTTGGAAACTATCCAGGACGAAATCGGCAATGTCATTATCCGCAAACCCGCTTCTGCCGGAATGGAAAAACATCCCGGTGTTATCCTGCAAGGTCACATGGATATGGTGCCTCAGAAAAACAATGATACCGTTTTTGATTTCGAGAAAGATCCTATCCGCGCTTATGTGGAAGATAACGGTGAATGGGTTACCGCTGACGGCACCACTCTCGGCGCTGACAATGGTATCGGCGTGGCTACCGCTATGGCTATCTTGGCCGATAAGGACGCTGTACATCCTCCTTTGGAGGCTTTCTTTACCGTCGATGAGGAAACCGGTATGTACGGTGCCAACGATCTGAAGGGTGGTGTGCTCCAAGGTAAGGTGCTCCTCAACCTTGACTCCGAATCCGAAGGCGAACTTTATATTGGTTGTGCCGGTGGTGTGGATACCACCGCTACCTTCGATTTTACACCCGTTCCCGTTGAAGAAGGCGACATCGCTTTCCGTATCGCTCTCGGCGGCTGCAAAGGCGGCCACTCCGGTTGTGATATCCACCTCCAACGAGCCAACGCTATTAAACTCCTCTTCCGCTTCCTCAAAGTGGCTGTGGCTGAATACGAGGCTCGCCTCGTCAGCGTACAGGGCGGCAGCCTCCGCAATGCTATCCCGCGCGAAGCAGAAGCCGTTATCACTATACCTGCTGAAGGTAAAGACGAATTCCTCGAACTCGTCGGACAATGGGAAGACCTCTTCATCCGTGAATACGACGGTGTGGAGGACAATATTTCCCTTATGGCCACCGAAGTGCCCTGCCCCGAAATGCAAATCCCCGAAGATACTCAGGATTTCCTTATTCATGCTATCTGCGTTTGCCCCCACGGCGTTTACCGCATGATTCCCGAGATGCCTGACATCGTTGAAACCAGCAACAACCTCTCCACTATCTCTATGGAAGGCAACACTATCAAGGTCCTCTGCCTTACTCGCAGTAGTGTGGAAAGCCGCAAGGAAGAGCTCCGTGAGATGATTCAGTCCGCTTTCTCAGTCGCAGGTGCCGAAGTGGAATTTAGTGGTGCTTATCCCGGATGGAAACCCAATATCCACAGCCGTGTACTCACGCTGATGCAGCAAATCTACAAACGCGAATTCAACGCCGATCCTCGTGTGGTTACCATACATGCAGGGCTCGAGTGCGGTATCATCGGTCGCAACTATCCCGGTATGGATATGATTTCCTTCGGTCCCACCATTGAGCATCCTCATAGTCCCGACGAGCGCGTCAATATCGCAACGGTTCAGAAATTCTATCGTTTCGTATTGGCTACATTGCGTGAACTTTGATTCCGATGCTATACGGTTGAATGCCTGAGTGTTCAACGCTCCGTTCTACACTCTTTCTACCGACCAGTTTATAAAAAAGTGCCTTTTTTAGGGCACTTTTTTTGGTAAAATTTTGGTTATATTAAATATTTTTATTACCTTTGCACCCGAAAACCGACTGTGACGACTAATTGTTAATATTTCAATCAGTCAATAATTTAATCAATCAGTCAGTCCGTCATGAATCGTCCACAAGTTAAACGTCTTTTTGTAGCTGCGCGTGTCTTTTATGCGTTGGGTGGTATTTCCACCGCTGTCGCTGCGTGTAACGTCACTTTCACTTCCGGATCACCGGAGTGGATGCGGGTTTTCCTGTATGCGGTTATTGTTGCCACCGCCTTGTTCCTAATGGGCATCGCGCTACAAATCTTCACACATATCCTTCTCCATCGTGCTTCCCGCCAGGCCAAGGCCGAAGGGCACACCGGTGTCGCAGGGCGCTATCGTTGGGCTGCTTTCTTCCATCGACAGACTGCCTTCTATTATCTGATGATCTGTGCGGCCGTTCTCACCGTGCTTTGGGCTGCAGGTTTGACACACTATGCGTCGCGTGACGGCTTCCGTGCGTTTATGCCCGAGCAATATCGCACAATGTACATCTATCCTAAGTATAACATGGCCAGCAATCAGCACATGCATCCGGATAAGTTCCTCTATCTCGATTACGAACTGGGAAAGCCTGTTATGGATAATAACCTCAGTCTTGTTGGCTACGAGGGTGAAAATAGATCGGATGGCATCTATCTTGATTATAGCTATTATCGAGTGGTGGCTTACACTTTCGAAGAATTCGAATCACTTTATGCCAATGACGATGACGAAGTTAGTCGGGATGTCAATCGAGCTTATCTCGAGCTCCAATATGTCCGCCTTAGCGACAAATATCCTTCCGCCCAATTCAAGCAACAGAGCGATATAGCCTGGCTTCCGGCTCCTTATGTGGTTTATGATTGTGCCGTACCGTCGGCCGAATATAGTTATATGGACGGTGGAAGCGTACGTCAGGCCGATTCCCTTGCATCACGCAACTATATTTTCTGTATGGGCAGCATGCTCTATCATGTCCGCTTCCTTACGCTCAATATTCCCGGTATCGAGGTCCCCGAACCGCAATTCATCTTCGATCCTGAGATTTCGTCGCAGGCTATGCGCGCTGGTAGGATAATGCATAATATCTTTCTCATCCCCTTCCTCATCTGCTTGTTGTTCACGTTCTTCTATATGTTCTTCGTGGTGTCGATGCATCGCCGTGCACGCCGCGAAGCGCCGTTGCTCAATCGCGATGTGCATCGTATTTATGGCTATGTGGTCTGGTGCACGTTTGTCTCTTGCTGCCTGGCGTTCCTTTTCGTGATTGGCGTTTGCATCTATTATGGTATCGGTAATGCGTGGGACCATGTCTTCTCCACCGTTTTCTGCCGTCTCTGCTTGCTCGCTTTCATTATCTGCCTCTTCGCTATCCGTCTGCCTATTATCTATAGACTCCAGAATAGGATGTGTTCCCCCGACGACGAATTTCTCGTTTCGCGCAAGCTGCGGAACTTTGTCATCAACAAGAACGACCGTCGTATGATTTTCGTCTTCCTCTTTGCTCCGATCTATCTGGTGCTACCTTTCCCCGGAGGTATTGTTCTGATTGTGTTCTGCCTGCTGTCGATGGTACTCGGCTTTGCGTTTATGATGACTATGTGGGCAGGCAGAATCCGCCGTCATCCCACTGGAACCGAATTGCCTACAGGTGAGGATGCCGAATCGGCTATTGCCGGAGGCGACTATACTATTGTTGAAGCCAAACTCCAGTGGCTCAAGAATATGGAAGCTCACGGCCTTATCTCTCCCGAGGAGTATTCCGCTAAGCGCGCCGATATCCTCGATTCGCTGCATTGACATCTCTTTGGAGGTACTTTTGTGCTAAAAGAAAATTTTTTGCTGTTTAAAGATTTTAGTATTATTCTAACAAGGTAGCAGCCGAAATGATTTCGCCTGCTGCTTTGTTGTTTTTTGAGTCCATTAATCAGTCAAACAGTTAATCACTCGACTTTACGTTTACGGCATTCTTTTGTCTTTTCTTCTTGTAATTTTGCACATTGTCTTCCTTTTAATAGACATTTATTAAGAAAAATAACGGAAAAATTGATATTTTTTCATTATTTTCTTGTATATTCCAAAAAATGTTTGTATCTTTGCAATCGGAAACGGAAAATAGGGTTCTTTTTGTTTTCGTTTCGCCTTTGTGGATATGAAGAAGATTCTTTGGATATGGGTCGTTCTTGTCCTCGTGTTGGGCAGTTGCCGCCGTTCTCCTATGGCGGATTCCTCTCAACGTGTATCTTCCGACAGTCTTTTGGCTCAGGCCACGCCCGTCCCCTATCCGGAGGTACCTTGGTTGGCACGTCTTACCGGTTTCTTCGGTTCCACCAAGCAAGCAGAGCGTTTCGCGCAATGGGCTTTCACGGCTTATAATGATTCCCTTTACACATTGGCTGTTTATTATTGCGATTGTGCCTTGGCTTGCAATTATCGTTTCTGGCCCGCTTATCATATCCGCGGATTTGTTCATTATATGCAATGTGATTACGAAGCTGCTGCTGACGACTACGAGCATGTGCTGCGTCTCAACAAGCATCGTGATTATTTCCTTTTGGAGGGTGGCGATACGCTCACCTGTTTGGATTGTGCGGTTTGTCTGGCTTATAGTTATTGCAGTTTGGCTCGTTATACGGATGCGGTGGAATTTGTGAAGAGTCAGTTCACTTATTTCCCCGGAGATTATCAGTTGATTGAGTCCTTGTCGTGGGCATATACGATGTTAGGCAATTTTCCGTTGGCGGGAAAGTGGGCTAACAAGATTGTGGATAGGGATCCTTTCTATGCTCATTTTCTTTTGGGGTATAATGCGGAGCAGCAAGGGCGTCTCGGCATAGCTATACAGAATTATCTGAAGGCGTTGGAGATCAATCCCGAGTCGGCGTCTATCATGTATAATTTGGCGAACGTCTATTGGGCTCATGACGAGAAGGAGGAGTCACTTGCTTGGCGTCTCAAGGCGGCTCGTTTGGGAGACCCCAACAGTCAGGCTTGGCTGCGCTCCCAATCGATGGACTGGTAAATCGTGTGCTCTGCACTTCTTCAGAGGCAAAACGGCAGCATTTCAGTTGTTTTCTATTTCATTTCCTTATTATTTTTTTCTATATTGTCGCTCCCGCATAAACTTATTGTCTTCGTTTTATTTCGAATATTTTTTCTCTATATTGATCGCTCTAAAATCTCGTATCTCGTTGCTTCTATACTCCAACAAAATCTTAAAAACAGAATATTTTTTCTTCTTTTAGGTTAGAGAACTTTTAGAGAAGGGTTAGAGAAGGATTATAAAAAATCGTTCTCTGGCGAAAATCTTAAAAATAGAACATTTCTTATTCCCCTCTCCATGTGAATTTGGCAATACTAACCGAATTTTTAATATAAATGGTGAAATATTAATGTTTTTGCATAAAAAGTGAATTTTTTAGACGAAAAATTTGTTTATTTAACTTTTTTATATTACCTTTGCACACGATTTAACGAACTGCGCTTTTTTTGAGGTTCGTCATATCCCTCCTTTGACCCGTCATCGCTTCTTTTGGATGACATAGCTGTTGTGGTGAATATGTATTACAATGATTGCTATGCCATCTGTTGTTGTGTACCCACCAACCGGGCGAGGACGCATTTCCATGATTACAAAACACTTTACATGCATATAGGTGAAGACCTGAGGACCTGCTTACCGACACTCTCATGTATCCTCTTTTTGATATGAAGAGCTAAATGGCGAACTGAAGGCAAAAACGAATTGACCCATCGGTATGAAAAAAGTAATCTGTTTATTGCAAGGATGCATTGCTGGAGCCTTGATTATCTTGCTCTTGGCCACCGTTTTTCTCGCCTGTTCCTATCACTCGAATGGCGATGATGTATTGCCGAATATGACTATTACTCGTATTGCCGAACTGCAGCAACGCGGCGATGTACATAAGGCTTGTCTTGACTATCTCGCCTATAGGTTGGTATCCGTACAGGAGACGACACCCGATCAATTGCGACAAACATACGACGAATGGCTGCTGGCGCAATACGGTGCACCCAAAGCGGATGAATTGAGGACTGCATCTGCCTACGATCGAGAAAGAGCGGAAGTGTATATCTGCAAACTGGCGCATAACGGAAAATCAGAACTGAAGGGGATGGCTGCTAGTTGTCCCCTATCAAAACGAGCAGTACAAACCTGCCTCCGGGGAATAGTGAACATATTGAGCGAATACGAGGACGAACAAATATACGACAACGAAACGGTCCTGCAACGCATAAAAGCCTCTATTAGCGCCAATTATCAGTATTTCTTCTCGCTTTGTTCCGACGACCCATCCAGAAATCAAATGCTCTATACACTTGGCACCCTATACGGGTCAGTCGAATACTGGCTCTGCCGTGATCATGTCTACCAATGGTTCAGTCTGACGCATGATGCCGATGAGGAGATGATTACCCAATATAGAGCAAGCGAATTGACCATCCTTTTGGCGGGAGCCGACGGATATACGGCTGCGCTCTGTTCACCGGTGATGGCAAGCGTGGCTTCCGCCGGAATCATGATAGAAATGCGATGTGGGGAATGATGTAATGCCGCTAGCGGCAAATGATGGATTGATTAACTGATGAGTTCTGA
Organism: Paludibacteraceae bacterium; assembly: GCA_024399655.1. GTDB lineage: Bacteria > Bacteroidota > Bacteroidia > Bacteroidales > Paludibacteraceae > Colicola. The sequence goes on from JAKSNP010000004.1 coordinate 34,050, forward strand.
AGGATAACATAAACGATTGAGGAGAAAAATACAGAAATGTACATAAAAGAGTAGTCAATGACTGCTTTTTTTTGTTTTTTTATGCTGAAAATTTGCATATTTCAAAAAAATATTGTACTTTTGTGCCGTCAATTTAACATTTAGTACATTATGAAAAAATTACGCATTTTGGCAATTGCCATCGCTTTTGTCGGTTTTGCCGCAGCAGCTAATGCTCAGCCGCGTGCCATTGGTGGTCGAATCGGTTACGGTGTGGATTTCTCCTACCAACATTCTGTGGGCGAAAATATGGTTCAACTGGAAGTCGGCCTCCCCGGTTTCTATTCGATTGCCGCTGCTTGTACTTACGACTGGATTGATCCGTTTGGTGCTACCGTTCCATGGAACCAGCGCGGAGAATGGCATTGGTATATGGGCGTTGGTGGAGCTGGCGGTTATTTCTGGGGATATCGTCTTTGGGGATATTACGGCGGCGATGCTGGTTTCATCGGTGTAGCCGGACGTTTCGGTATCGAATATGATTTCTGGTTTCCATTGCAGCTCTCGCTCGATTGGCGTCCGGTTGTTGGACCGTATCTCTATGGCGACGGTGTAAATACTTATGCTGACTACTATGTGGGCGGTCTTTACGAAGGTGGTATCGCTCTCGGTGTCCGCTACAAGTTCTGATGCTGGTGATTGATGATAGGTTATTGATTTAGCATTAAACGAATTTTAATCTGAAATTACAAAAGCGGGTCTGCTTCGGCGGACTCGTTTTTGTTTGGCTAATTTGTACGTCAGTTATCAATACATCAGTCAATTTCCTTCCTATATGTCGTTTCAAGACAAAAAATTTGCATATGTCATTTTTTCTTCGTACCTTTGCAAACGATTCCGTTAAATAGCATTTCGCACCTCTGTTGGTGCCTTTACCGCAAACACAAAATCACTACTATATCTCTATGCAAAAAACTGTATTTATCACCGGAGCTTCGTCCGGAATCGGAGAAGCTTGCGCCCGCAAATTCGCAGCTAACGGCTGCCGTCTTATCTTGAATGCCCGCCGTGCGGACAAGTTGCAAACCTTGGCTGAAGCACTTCGCCAGGAGTTCGGTACCGAATGCCATATCCTTCCTTTTGACGTGCGTGATCGTGAAGTGGCTCGTCAGGCTATCGCTAACCTGCCTCAAGAATGGGCCGCTATCGATGTGCTGGTCAATAACGCCGGTCTGGCGCTCGGCCTCGAAAAAGAGTTCGTAGGTGATTTCGCTGATTGGGACACAATGATCGACACCAATATCAAGGCTCTGCTCAGCATCACTCGTTTCGTTGTTCCGGGCATGGTGGAACGCGGACGTGGACATATCATCAACATCGGTTCTGTAGCTGGCGATGTGGCTTATCCCAATGGAGCCGTTTATTGTGCCACTAAGGCTGCCGTCAAAACCCTGAGCGACGGCTTGCGTATGGACCTCGTGGACACTCCTTTGCGTGTAACCAATATCAAACCAGGACTGGTGGAGACCAATTTCTCGGTCATTCGTTTCCATGGAGATACCGAGCGTGCCGAAAATGTATATAAAGGCATTAAACCGCTTACGGGTGCCGACATCGCTGATTGCGTTTATTTTGCAGCTTCTGCACCAGAACACGTTCAGGTGGCTGAAATATTGGTCCTGGCCACTCACCAAGCCAGTGGAAGTCTCACTTTCCGCAAATAAATCCATAAGGGAAATATAAAAGAAAACGGGAGTCGATTTACGGCTTCCGTTTTTTTCTATTTGTCCTCCCCGCTACAACATCGCAATATGGGAGGTAAATATCAATAAAAAGGTATTATAAAAATCTTTAATCTCAATATATGATTTATGTAACCTGTTAGCATGGCTTGATGGGTGCGGTCAGGTTGGCATGTTTATATAAATGGATATATTGCTGTGCTGTAGTGGCGATATCGTAGCGTTGTGCGGTGAGCTGGGAATTGTTTCGCATTCGCGTGCGATCGGCAACAGACAAACGGATATATCGCATGAGAGCTTGGTAGTAGGATTCGTCGGATATCTGTTCAGCCAAAAAACCGTTTTCTCCATCCGTAATCACATCTTTGATCCCTCCTACAGCTGTGCAAATGGGAATGCATCGTGTGGCGAGCGCTTCAAAAAGCGTAATTGGCATACCCTCCCAAAGTGAAGGTAGACACATAGCACCCGCAGCCGACATCCGTTGAGGAATATCTGCTTGACGCCCGATGTATTCGATTTGTGGACAGAGATAGGCTTCCATTTGATGAAAAATGGATTCGTCTTGCAACTCGCCGGCTATCTGCAACTTTATCGGATATCCTTCTTCCACCAAACGCCGGAACACCCGACATAGCATCAACTGGTTCTTGGCTTCTGTGATTCGACCCGCATGGATAAAAAGCCATTCATCTTTAGGGCAAGGTGCAGAAGTTGGAAGTTCTATACCGTTGTAGATCAATTGCCGTGGGCAGTAATGATAGTAATTATCAAAGGACAGGTCTGATTCGTGGGAAATAGTGACGGCAGTTATCCAGCCGTGGCGGAAAAAAAAATGTTTAAGCAAATGCAGACGGCTGTCCCATTGGTTTCCTTCTTTCTCGGCAGTGCTATGAAGTGTATATACAAAATGAATCCGTCGATGGAATAAAAGTACGGATAGCATGTAGTAAGCGATAAAACCGTGTACGTGAACCACATCTGGACGGATATTCCTGATTAGCCGTAGGATGGCAAAAGGTTCGCGTAGAGAAAATCCTCGACGTGTCTTTCCTAAGGTATGCCGGATAATGCGTTGATCCAATCTGTTCCAACAAATAGTGGAAGCATCAGGTTGGAATATGCTGCAAACATGAAGTTCGTGCCCCTGTTGTGCGATTTGGTTGACCAAGGCGGTTACAAACGTTTCGATGCCACCCGTATCAAAAGCAGTATGAATGTGAAGAATACGCATATCAGTCTGAATAAATGGGGATAGGGGTGTTGGACTCTATAATGGAACGGTAGTAAGTGTCGCTATGCGTGCATACGAGGATGAAGAACGAGATGAGCCAGTTGTCGGTATACCAAACATAGAAGAACTGGTAAAGCGCATAGAAACATCCGAAAAGCAGAAAACAAAAAAAGGTGGAGTCGTGAGTCTGTCTCCATCGTTTCCAGTTGATCAGACAGAAAGCGCCTACTATGAAGATATAGATTAGAGCCCCGATTATTCCGGTATTGGCAAATAACTCTAGATAGGTGCAATGTGAGAAGACGTGCGGCGATGAAAACAAAAGGAAATTGCCGGGCCCTACCCCGAAAACAGGATGTTTGCAGCCCACTTCAACCGCTTCTCGCAGCAGGATCATTCGTTCGTCTTCCTGCACCGACAGTTCGTTACGTGTGCTCAATTGACTGCCCTGATACATTTCCAAAGCATGTGGTAAAGCATAAGCAAACAAGGATACAAGTGCCAATATCGCTATTGCTTTTTGCCAACGGGGCGTGGATTTTGATAGCAGATACCTATATACAATCATGAAAGCCAACAAAGGAGCGCAGATGAGCATCACTTGCCGTGAGGCTGTGGCAATAGCCACCAGATAAACCACCGGAATGGCTGTGAAGAACACGACGCGCCATACCTGCTTCCAAATGGGCGACGAGATAATTTCACCCATAAGAAAGGTGATGAAAGTATAGAAGAATGTGTAGTAGGCCAAAGTGTTGGCATTTAGGGTTTCGTTCGTGATTCGTCCCTCGCCGAAAGTGGTGTAGGGCAGAATTTCACGTTTGGCGTAAGCGACGGCGCATACGAAAAGCAGAATATAAAGACCGTAAAGCCAGGGAATATGCTTGGTGGACTGAGAGGAGATAGCGATGGTGAAACTGAAGAGTATGCAGCCCAAGATTCGGTGCATCTCGTCCAAGGCCACTTCTCGGTTGAATGCAAAGACAGTGGTCAATCCTACCCATACATATAGAATCATCAGCCATACGAACCATCTGCCGGGTTGCAATTTGTTGTTTTGTGCCCATGCAACTATCGCCATGAGAGGCGCCACCACATAGATAGCCACATGATTCAATCCTTCGCTATGATAATGAGCAAATGCCGTAAACCATAGCAAAATCACCGTGAGGTAAAACAACATGTTCTTTATGTCAATTCTTGCAGACATAGAGGAGGATTGGGGCTATGCGTTGTTGAATATTATTTTCTTACTGAATCATGGGTTACATGCATGTTATTTGAAAACGGTGATTGACTCGAATTCCGGTTCAAAAAATGCCATAGTAACAAACAACCGACAAAATTACAAAAAAAAATGCACATGTCCAAAAAAATCTATACTTTTGCATGAATTTTCTATATTAGAATATGTCTTTCCTGCATTTTTTAACTGAACCACATAGTTGTTTATATAACATCAGAGAATAATAGATTGTAATAACAATTAGTCCTAACCCATTAACTTTGGCATTTTGCAGAGCGGGCGATACTCGAAAAATGCGAAGAGGTTGTTTTACAATAATCGATACGAAGTGGCGGAGTACTCGCAGCTAATGAGAACGGTTTCCTCTACTGCATACAAAAAGAGCAGCTAGATAGCTGCTCTTTTGCGGTGCGGACGAGACTCGAACTCGCGACCTACGGCGTGACAGGCCGGTATTCTAACCAACTGAACTACCGCACCAGGTAGTGCTCTTTCTCAAAAGCGGGTGCAAAGGTACTGCTTTTTTTTGATATGACCAAATTTTTTTGCGAAAAAAATGAAAAAATACGTTTTTTTCTGCTCAATTGCCTTTTTATACCCCTAAAAAAAGTACCGAGACACTCTTTTTGAATGTGAAAAGTACCGAAATCGAAATCAATAGGAAGCTAAAATTGACTTGTATTCGGCCAAATTATGAGCCTTATGAAGAGCCTTGATGAAACGATGGTCGAAATAGAAATCCGCATAGTCCCAATAGGGAAGTGTCTTTTGCAGTATTTGAGTTTCTCCGCCTTCTAATGTACGGCAGAAAATATCCAATACACCACTGTGAATCTGCAAATGCTTTTGGCATACATCTTCTAAACTGCAGGTTTCTCCCGTTACATATTCGTGTGCCAAGGTAGGACGACTGATAAGACCGCGCCCAAGCATAATACCTTTTAGACAGGGGAATTGGTCGGCAATTCGTTGAATATCTTCTACGGAAGCCAAATCTCCGTTATAGATGAGAGGAGTGGATGACTGCTCATACATCCTGCGGAACATATCCACATCGGCTCCGCCTTTATACATTTGCTTGCCGGTTCGTGCGTGTACTGTAATATGTTGCAAATGAGCCTGGTCAAGTATTGGAAGAATTTCTTCCCATTCATCTGCACTTTCTTGACCGAAACGTATCTTGACACTGAATTCCAGATCTTCCTCTTCCTGAAGCCGTTTCACCTCTTCCATGAGTAAAGCCGTATGATCAGGATGTTGCATCAGGTCAACCCCTCTTCCGTAGCGCGTCTGCATTGGGAAAGGACAACCCATATTAATGTCTATCAGACTATAACCGAGTTCTTTTACTTTAAGACAAATGAATCGAAGTTCCTCAGGTGTGGCGGCAATTACTTGTGGTAAAGGCAATATCGAGTTGCATTCAGGATCGATATCACGCATATCACGACGGCGAACTTCCCTATGCTCAACACGCACGAATGATGCATAATAGCCGGCCACACCGCCACATACGGCTGCATGAAGATTGCGATAGGGTGCAATTGTGTAGCCCTGAAGAGGAGCAAAATATAGAGGAATTGGATTCATTAGCGTGTATGCATACTATACCAATAATGCCAATACAAAAATTATGCCAAACGATAACGAAAAATCCGAGCAGGTAAGTGTTTGCCAAAAAATGATATTTTTATTGTGCTGGTTTTACTGCTGTAATTTGATTGCATATTGTTGATAATCAATAAAAAGCGCCCGACTTTTTAAATCGGGCGCTAAAATGGGGGTGGTAAGTGGGTCGGTAAGTATTTACACCATCTGATCGATGGTCCAGGTGAATGCTTTTACGCCCACTTCGGGGTTACGGGCATCCAGTTTCTGAACGGATTCGAGCAGAGAGTCCACTTTGTCGTCAGGAACGATAGTAATCACGGCGGAGTTCATCTCGGGCCATGCGTGGGTTCCACGGCGAGGCTCACCGGTATTGGTTCCACGGCCTTGTACTTGTTCGAAGAAGGTGAAGCCTCGAATCTCCAGAACATCAAGCATGTATTCCACGCGTTCAGTATTGGCCTGGTTGAAAATTATCATTACACTTTTCATATTAACTACGGTTTATGAGGGTTATTTCTTTACTTTGATATCCATGAAGATAAATTTCTCACGCAGTTTACGAAGTTTTTCAGCCTCATCTTCCTTCGTGATGGCTCCGTAAAGTACCGGAACGATATAAAGGGTAAGGAAGGTGCTGACGGTAAGACCTCCGATCACAACGATACCGAGCGGTTGCCACATCTCGGCACCTTCACCCGAACTGACAGCCATTGGAACCATACCGAGAATAGTGGTGAAAGCGGTCATCAATACGGGACGAATACGGCTACGGCCTGACATCATAATAGCTTCATCGAGCGGGTGATTACGCTCTCGCATAAGGTTGATATAGTCGACAAGCACAATACCGTTCTTCACTACGATACCAGCCAAAAGAACTACACCCAATGCACCAATCATATCCAACGAGCGGCCTGTAATCCAAAGTGCAATCAGTACACCCGAAATGGCGAACGGAATAGAGAACATGATGATGCCTGGCTTTGAGAATGACTCAAATTGTGAGGCCATAACAATGTACACAAGGATGATAATCAAAGCCATGAGCAAGCCCATGTCGCCGAAGGTATCCTGTTGTGTTTCAAATGTACCGGCAAGGCGATAACTATAGCCGGTTGGGAAGTCTATCTTCGGCATCACTTGTGTATCGATGGCATTGGCTAGGTCGCCTAGCGAGGTTTCGTATGGGTATACTTTGATGGTAACGATACGCTGACGGGCTTTACGTTCAATGGTAGGCGGAGCCCAATATTCGCCGATTGAGCATACTTCGCTGAGTTTTACGCGTCCTCCGGTAGCGGTAGGTATAGTGAGGTCGGCAATATCTTCGATCGAATTGCGGTTTTCTTCCTTGAGGCGGACAAGAATATCGTATTCCGAACCGTCTTCCTTGAGATAACCGCAGTTCATACCATTGACACGATTGCGGAGGTAGGAAGATATGGTGGCGGAAGTGAGTCCGAGACGTGAGGCTTTTTCTTTGTCGACCGTTATCTTGATTTCGGGACGGTCGTCTTCACGCGAAATGGTAACATCGCGAGCTCCGGGCAATTCTTTGGCAAGAGCCTTGATTTGTTCTGCCATTGCAGAAGTGGAAGCAAAGTCATAACCGTAGACTTCCACATCCACGGAACTGGCTCCTTGACCGCCCATTCCGCTGGAGATATTGGCCTGATAGTCGATGATTTCAGGGTAGCGTGCCATTTCCTGACGTAGAACTTCGGCGATTTCGAAAATCGAACGGTCGCGTTCCCATTTCTTGTTGGTACGGATGGTCATCGATATCTTGTTGTTCATCGTGGACGAGAACATGGCAGAGATGGAGGCGTCGTCGTTTGAACCGGCAGAAGTGCTGATTACCTGAATTTCTGGAACAAGTTCATAGAAACGGGCTTCAAGCATGTGAGCCGTTTTCAAGGTCTCTTCAATACGGGTACCGCGTTGCAGTTTTACGGTAACTGAAAGTCGCCCGTTATCCTGTTGTTGCATGAAGTCGAAACCGATTTTGCCCATAAAGATAGGCAGCAGCGAGAATACAAAGAATAGGAAGAGCGCAGTAAGCGTGATTGCTTTGTGACGCAAGCACCATCCTAAGGATTGGGCATACGCGTCATCAATCTTGTCAAGTAGACGAACTACGGTTCGGTCATACCAATTTTGTCGATTGGCATCATCGTCAATCAGATTTCCCGCTTCATCCACATGCACTTTGCGTGGCTTGAGAAGTTTGGAACAAAGCATAGGGGTTAGCGTGATAGCTACAAGTGTGGAGGTACAGCAAACGATGGTAACAATCCAACCCAGTTCGTGGAACATGATACCGGCCTGCCCTTTAATCATGGTAAGCGGAACGAACACTACGACAAGTACAAGAGTCGTGGCAATTACGCTGACCCACACCTCGTTGGTAGCATATATGGCAGCTTCGCGTGGGTGTTCGCCTCGTTCTACGTGGTGCGAAATATTCTCAAGCACCACAATGGCGTCATCCACAACCATACCGATAGCTATCGTAAGGGAGCAGAGTGAAATAATGTTGATGCTGGAATCCACCAACTTGAGGTAGGCGAAAGCGGTAATTAGGGCGATAGGAATAGTGATACCGATAATAAAGGTGGCACGCCAGCGTCCCAGGAAGAAGAGCACTACCAATACCACAAAGAGCAAGGCGTATAAGACGGATTCCTCAAGTGAATTGATGGAGTTCTGGATGTTTTCGGACGACTCGTAAATCTGTTCGATTTTGATATCCGAAGGAATCTGCTTTTGGATAAGTTGCAATTCTTTTTTGACATCCTTGCAGACTTGTACGGTATTGGCACCGGTCTGTTTTGCTACAATCAGTCGAACGCATTCGCGGCCGTTGGTTTTTTCATCAAGGCTGAGATCCTTGATGGTATCGCGAACGGTAGCGATATCACGAATGAATACCTGCTGTCCGCCGGGAGCCATGGCTACCATCAAATCTTCAATCTCGCGGCTGTCGATGAATTCGCTACGTACCTGCATCTGGTATTGCTCTTTCACCATTTTCACTGTACCGGACGAGAGGTTGAGGTTATTGGCGGAAACCACTTGACCTACCTGTTCAAGACTGATGCCGTATGCGTCCAATTTTTCCTGGTCAATATCCACATATACATAGCGGTCAGGCGAACCGGAAAGCGAAATGTTACCGATACCGTCGATATGGTTCAACTGAGGTACAATTTCGTCATTAAGCAGTTTGTCCAAGCCGGCGTATGATTCGTCTGCCGTGAAAGCGTACATACATATCGGCATTGACGATGTCGACAACTTGAAGATAACGGGGGTTCCGCAGTTGTCGGGCAAGTTGTTTTTTGTCATATCGACAAACGAACGGATATCGTTGACGGCTTCGTCGATATTGCAACCCCACTCAAGTTCCAGCGTGACCATCGAAATGTTATCTTTTGATTGCGAGGTCATATGCTTAAGATGGTCAGTTGAGTTGAGGGCGTTTTCCATCACTTTGGTGACGTTGGTTTCCATTTCAGATGCCGAAGCGCCGGGATAGGTAGTCATAACCGTGATATACGGTGGATCCATCTCGGGGAATTGGTCAATAGGCAACTGGAGGAAACTATATATACCGATAATGATAACTGCCACGAAAATAAGGGCTGTCGTTACCGGTTTTTCGATTGCTTTTTTATAGATTGCCATAAGGGATTTTCTTTAAAAAGGAGCTATGTATATTAATTGGCTTCAGCAGGTTCGTTCTCTTGATCGGAAATGATTTCGAGTTTGCAGCCGTCCACAAGGCGGTGTTGACCTTGATAAACATATTCTGCTCCGTCAACGATTTCTGGAGCTATGATTTCAATATCTTCACCGAAGCGTTGTCCCAATTCTACGGGTACGCGTTTGGCTCGTCCGTCCACATATAGGAATACAAAACGATCGTCTGCACCTACCAGTTTTTCTACGCTTTGGTAAGGTACTGCAATTACATTGGCGTTGCCCAAACCGAGAGTGGAGGTTACATACATACCGGGGCGCAACAGACCTTCTTTATTGGGAATTTGCACCTTGCATTGGAAAGTGTGGGTCGCAGCATCCACCGTGGGATAAACCACTTCGATGAAAGCTGGGAATTCGCGGTCTGGATAGATTTCGGATTTAAGGGTGAGCTTCATTCCTTCTTTCACCTGGGGTATGTAACTCTCCGGTACGGCGATAAGGGTCTTGAGTCGGTCAACCTCGGTGATGATTACTATCGGCTGTCCTGCAAATAGTTCGCCGTCCTCGTAGTTCTTGGCCGAAATCACTCCGGTGAAAGGAGCTTTTACATAAGTGTGCGTTCCAAGGAAGTCGAGTTGTTCTTTGGCTTGGTCATAATTGAGCTTGAGTTGGTCGTATGCCTGTTGACTGACACTTCCGGTCTTGATAAGTGCATCCATACGTTGTTTCTCGATTTCGAGGTTACTCATAGTCAATTTGGCTTGATTGTATTGGGTTTGGTCCATACGCACAAGGTCCTGACCTTTCAATTTGCGGTCACCCACTTCTACATAGATGTGCTCGATCTTACCGGTAAGCGACGGTGCTATATTGACGGTTTGGTAACCCTGCAGGTTGCCTGATAAGGTCAGTTCGCGTTGGATGGTACGGCTCTGCAAGGTCATCGTGCGAACCGGTTCCACTTTCTCGGCAGTTTCGTTTTGAGCGGTTTCTTTGGCGCAACCGGCGCTTACAAGTGCCAGAGCGAGAATGAATAATGTTTTTTTCATTGTATCAATTATTTAAAAATTTCTCAAGTTCTACTTGTGCATTGATAAGTGACAATGCAGCATTGGTATACGACATCTCGGCGGAAATCAAGTCATTGGATGCCTGAGTGAGTTCCAACGACGAGGCTGCTCCCCATTCGTATTTGTTCGTCATTTTTTCGAAAATACGTTGGTTGACGGCTATGTTCTCCTGTTCGGTTATAAAGGTCTCGTAGGCGTTGGAGAGATTGAAACGAAGTTGGCGGAGTTGGATGTTGAGATTGTCTGCCGTTTCCGAGAAAGTGTTTTCTGCTTCTTGCAAGGCAATTTTCTTCTCCGTAATGGCGGCAGCGCGTTTCCCGCTTGACCATAAGGGAATCGATACGGTGGCTACCACGGTGTGGGGCGGTTGCATGTTGAAGGTGGCTTCGTCCGAGAAGTATTTCTTGGATGTGAACTGGTAAGCGGCGCTCAGGGTAGGCAGATAGGCCATACCGGCCAATATTACATTTTTCTTGGCCAGGTCCACATTCTTCTCCAGCAACTGGTAGTTGTAATTGCGATTGATATCGAAATCCTGCATCAATACCTCACCTGCTTTGTCGGCTGAGAGTTGATTCTCAATCGGGTCAAGAAGAATAAGTTGAGTGTCGCCACCTACATCAAGCAATACGCGCAAAGCGTCATAGGAAAGACGCAAATTACGCTCATAACTACGTACGGTGTTGCGGAAACTGTTCACTTGCACCATGATTTTGTCAGCATCGGTCTGTTCGGCTGCGCCAACATCCACCATATTCTGTGTGTGTTGTGCCATCTGATTGAGGTTGACTAAGTCTGAATCCATCAGAGCCACCACTTCTTGCATCACGAGAATGCTGAGGTAACTTTGGATGACATTGGCTCTCAGATTGGCTTCAGATTGTTGGCGGGTAATGTCTTGCATCTCAATGGCAAGATTGTTCAACAAAGCGCCTACAATCAGTTGCCCGTTGATAGCTATGCTGGCGGATACAGAGTGTTGAATATACGGAGGCATGGCCATTTTCATACCGCTGAAATTCATCTCATAGCCGCACATGTTGGTGTATTGGGCGTTTCCGTCAGCTTGCGGCAACATCGATGCAATGGTTTGCCAACGTTGTGCGTGTGCTTTCTTCACTTCCAATGAAGCGTTTTGCAGACTTCTGTTCTGCTTGAATGCGTAATTGATGGCGTCGTCCAGCGTGATACTCATCTGTTGTGTGAACTCTTCATCTTGAGCCATCATCCAGGGGGTTGTTAGAAGAAGCAACCCGAAAATCATCAGTTTTTTCATATCTTGTCTATTGTTTCAAAGTTCGTAATTGTTTTATTCTTTCATCCTTTGGATAAATTCAGCCTTGCCTTGTTCGGATACTATTCCGCGGAAGAAAATGTCAATGGCCAGTTTTGAATCCTGAATGATGCTGCTGCCGCTCTTGGGGTGCGACATTTTGTCAAGCATCACCTGATGTAGACCGGCTATTACGCGTGCGGTCGCGTCTATATTAAGGTCTTTGCGGAAGAATCCTTCCTCAATACCTTGTCGCAAATATTGTGCCGCTAAAGTTCGGTTGACCATCTTTAACCGTTCCAAATGGGCTTGCAACTGTTGGGGGTAGTATTTCTGGAGATCATACACCAAGGCAGGAACTTGACGGACATCTTTCACGTTTTTTATAAGAGTGATGAAACCGTAAACCAGTTCAACGATGGTTTTGCCTTTGGTCTTTTTTATCAAATCTTCCTGCATCAACTCTTCCCGACGGCGGAGAAGCGCGTCTATCAGCTGGTCTTTGGTTTCGAAATAAACATAAAAAGTTTTCTTCGACATGCCCAACTCGCGACATATATCGTCAATCGATACGGATCGGATACCGGCTATGCGCATTTTTTCAGATGCCGTTTCAATAATGTTTATGCGTTGATTTTCAGACATTTAGTGTGGATTCGCTCCGTTTATGACGCAAATCGGCTGCAAAGGTACTGCTTTTTTTTGATATGACCAAATATTTTGGAAACTTTTTTCACTTTTTAAGTTTCCATGTGGTTGAAACTGTGTCCGCGTCAATTCGCATGGAGGGAAGAACTGATCTGCATTAATGCATAGATATTTGATGTGTTTCCTTTGGAAAATACGCCAAAATACGAAAAAAGATGTTTTTTATTTGCTAATTCCAAGAATTTGTTGTACCTTTGCACGTTAAATCGACTATTTATGAAAGAACCTAGTACAAAACAACTCGTGGATGCTATCATTGAAGGCATCCGCAACAAAAAAGGACAACGCATTATTGCTATCGACCTGCGCAAAATCCAGGAAGCTCCGGTTGAATATATGATTGTGGCTGAAGGCGGAAGCAGTACACAAGTGGCTGCCATTGCCAACGAAGTGGATGATTATGTGCGTTGCACATGGCATGTACATCCTCTCTGCATGGACGGCTTGGATAATGCCGAATGGGTAGCTATGGATTATGGCACGATTTTTGTCCATATTATGCAACGCGCACCACGCGCTTATTATGATATTGAAAATCTTTGGGAAGATGGAAAACAAACCGAATATGCCGACGAATAGTCAGAACGGCAAAGGACCTGACAAGCAACCTCCACGCAAAAAATGGGGCTGGCTTTACTATGTGATTTTAATGATTCTCATCGGTATTCTGCTGTATCCTAATGGGAGAGCCGAAAGCCTGATGCAGAAAGAATTGAGCTACACCAAGTTCCTTACTTATATCGACAAGGATATGGTGAGCCAGTTGGTCGTCTTCGACAACAACAAAGCTACTGCTACAGTACGGCCCGAAAACTATGTTATGGTCTTCGGAAGCAACGAAACAGGAGAAAAAGTGAAGGGCGAACTCTCTACTCAGATTCCCGGACAGCAATCCCTGGCTGACTATATGCAGGAAGTTAATGCCGAAAGGATAACACAAGGCAAGCAGCCTATCGATGTCACCTACCGCAAAAGCAAACAGATGTGGTATTATATCCTCATCAATGTCGTTCCATGGATCTTGTTGATCGGTTTCTTTGTTTGGATGAACCGAGGAATCGGTAGTGCGATGGGAGGTGGAATGTTTGGCGTAGGTAAAGCTAAAGCGCAAATCTTTGATAAAGATAAGAAAGATAAAGTCACTTTCAAGGATGTGGCTGGCTTACAAGGTGCAAAAGAGGAAGTTCAGGAAATTGTGGCTTTCCTCAAAAATCCGAAAAAATATACCGAATTGGGAGGTAAAATTCCCAAGGGGGCATTGCTCGTAGGCCCTCCCGGAACGGGTAAAACTTTGCTCGCCAAAGCCGTCGCTGGAGAAGCTGATGTGCCTTTCTTCAGCATGTCTGGGTCTGATTTCGTGGAAATGTTTGTCGGTGTAGGTGCCAGCCGCGTGCGTGACCTTTTCCGCCAGGCCAAGGAGAAAGCACCTAGTATTATTTTTATCGACGAAATTGATGCCGTTGGTCGAGCCCGTGGCAAAAACATGATGACGGGAGGTAACGACGAACGTGAATCAACCCTCAATCAATTGCTTACCGAAATGGACGGATTCGGCACCAATAGCGGTGTCATCATCTTGGCGGCAACCAACCGTGCAGATGTTCTTGATAGTGCATTGCTGCGTGCCGGACGTTTCGACAGACAGATTCATGTGGAATTACCTGACCTTACCGAGCGTAAAGAAATATTTGGTGTTCATATGAAACCGCTCAAAATGGACAAAACCGTTGATGTGGATTTCTTGGCTAAACAGACACCCGGTTTCTCTGGCGCAGATATCGCCAATGTGTGCAACGAAGCCGCGTTGATCGCTGCCCGTAAATCTCGAAAAGCTATCGGAAAACAGGACTTCATGGATGCTGTTGACCGTATTATCGGTGGTTTGGAACGCAAAAATAAAATCATGACGGCTGAAGAGAAGAAAAGTATCGCTTTCCACGAAGCCGGACATGCTACCATTTCTTGGCTACTGCAATACGCCAATCCGCTCGTGAAAGTCACGATTGTTCCTCGCGGTCAGGCTTTGGGGGCTGCCTGGTATCTTCCCGAAGAGCGTACGTTGACCAACAAAGCCCATCTTTTGGACGAGATGTGTTCGCTGCTCGGAGGACGGGCTGCTGAAGAAGTATTCCTCAACCAGACATCTACCGGTGCACTCAACGACTTGGAACGGGCTACTAAACAAGCTTATGCCATGGTCGCCTATTATGGCATGTCGGAGAAATTGAAAAACCTCAGTTTCTATGATTCCATGGGACAGAACTACGGCTTTGTCAAACCCTATTCCGATGAAACCGCTGACTTGATTGACAAGGAGGCTCACGCTTTGATTATCGAGCAGATGGCTCGTGCCAAAGAAATACTTGCGGCTCATAAAGAGGAACATAACGCTTTGGCCGATTTGCTCATCGAGAAAGAGGTGATTACCTCCGAAGATGTGGAACATATCCTCGGGCCGCGCCCATGGAAAAGCCGTGGCGACGAAATCATGGAAGCCAATGAACAGAAAGATAATACACAGATTATCGACCTGGACGAGCAGTCGGTTTCTACTACTGCTTCCGTTCCTGCTGATACCGAATTTGTTCCTGTTGAAGACGATTCCAAGCCTGCTGAAACACAACAGCCTGCTGAACACCCGGAAACGGCCGATCCTTTAAATCAGAAAGACTAGGATTTTGCTCGAGGTGCGGCCGATACTCTACCGACACGCTCCGCTCGGTTTTTTCAGACTTGTTTTGTCTTGAATGAATAGAAAGAGCCGTATAGGATGCGTATAGGATCCGTATAGGAAGAGCGAAGGAAGAGCGAAGCGTCAGGCTTCGCTTGCAGATGGATAAATCATAAATAATTGATATTAATAACTAATTGTTTTATATATGAAAAAACTATTGTTTAGTGTTGCCCTTTTGGCAACGACACTGTTTGCCGGAGCACAACAGTTTGCTCCCCTGCCGGTTGACTCTGCTGTACGTATCGGTCATCTGGATAATGGATTGACTTATTATATTCGTCACAACGAAATGCCCAAACAACGCTGCGAATTCCATATCGCCCAGGCTGTGGGTGCTATCTTGGAGGAAGACCATCAAAACGGGCTCGCTCACTTCCTCGAGCACATGGCTTTCAATGGTACCGAGCATTTCCCCGGTAAAGGAATTATCGAATACTTCGAGTCCATCGGTGTCAATTTCGGTGGCAACATCAATGCTTACACCTCACTTGACCAAACCGTTTATCGCTTGAGCGATGTCCCCACTTATCGTGAGGGTATCATCGACTCGGCTCTCCTCGTTATGCACGATTGGGCTTGCGGACTTAGTCTGCTCGGTGAAGAAATCGATGCTGAACGTGGTGTTATTCGTGAAGAATGGCGCACCGGTGCCAATGCCAGCCGCCGTATGTGGAAAGAAGGTAACCGCCAAATGTATCCCGGTAGCCAATACGCTAAACGAGATGTCATTGGAGATACGGCCGTTATCAATAATTTCGCTTACCAGGCTCTCCGTGATTATTACCACAAATGGTATGGTCCCGACAATCAGGCTATTATCGTCGTTGGCGATATCGATGTAGATGCTATCGAAGCCAAAATCAAAAACCTCTGGAAAGATGTTCCTGCTCGTCAGAACCGTGGCGAACGCCCCATCTACGGGATTCCCGATAACGAGGAACCGATTTATGCTTTGGTAAAAGACCGTGAGGCACAAAGTTCCACCATTCGTATCATGTACAAGCACGACGTCCTTCCCGAGCAGGTGAAAGGTACTACGGCTGCCTATCTGTTGGATTTGCTGGATAATATTATCTACTATGCTGTTTCCGAGCGTTTCCAGGATCTCGCTCTTGATTCCAATTCACCAATGCGTGGTGGTGCTGCTATGTATAGCAATATCGTCAAGAGCAAAAACGCTTTCATCGGTGTCGTTGCTCCTAAAGAGGGTCAAGAGAAAGCTGCTTACCAACTGCTTCTCCTCCAACTTGAAAAACTCCGTCGCTATGGCATCACCACAGCCGAAATGGAACGCGCCAAGAATGAAATACTCTCTTCTTATGAGAATTCCTACAACGAGCGTGCTTCTCGTCGCAACCGCGGTTTGGCAGAACAATGCATCAACCACTTCTTGGATGCTTCCCCCCTTACCGCTATCGAATGGGATTACAGCCAAATAGGTGATGCTATGAATATGATTGGTGCTGACCTCATCAACCAACGTGTTCAATCTTATTTCACCGACAACAACATCATCCTTTGCTTCCTCACTCCCGATAAAGATAATATAGATGTACCCGCGCGCGAGGAAGCGATTGCTATGCTCAAAGACGTTCGCAATGCCGAAATCGAAGCTCCCGCTGAAGAGAATGTTAATCGTCCACTTGTCAAGAAAGCTCCCAAAAAAGGCAAAATCAAAAAAGTGAAACGTAACGACCAACTCGGTTCTACCGAGTGGATTCTTTCCAATGGAATTCATGTAATCATCCGTCCTACTGAATTCAAACAGGATGAAATCAATATGTCGGCTTATTCACAAGGCGGTACTTCTCTCATTGCCAATGTGGATGATCTGCCTTCTGCTGATTTGGCTACTACGATTGTCGACTATATGGGATACGGCGAATTCAAATCTACTGAACTGGCCAAAGCGCTTTCGGGTAAACAATGTGGTGCAAATTTCGCTATCAATACCTATAGCGAAAATGTTTCCGGTTCCTCCACCGTCAAAGATTTCGAGACGATGCTGCAACTTACCTACCTCGGATTTACCGCTCCACGTCGCGATGAAGATGCGTTCAATACATTGATGAATCTCCTCCGTCAATCGATTGCCAACCGTGAAATGAATCACAAAGGCATCTGGCGTGATAGCATCAATCTGATGGCTTCCAACTATTCGCCCCGCGCCTTGATCACCGATGCTGCATACTTGGATAAGGTTAATTTGGACAAGGCCCTTTCTATCTACAAAACTCGTTTCGCCAATCCTGCTGACTTTACCTTCGTATTCGTAGGTAATATCAATCCCAATGACCCCAATATGCAGGAACTTATCTGCAAATGGTTGGGCGGTTTGAAAACCAAAAAGAATAAACACGAATCATTCAAGGATCTCAACATCCGTGTCGCTCAGGGAAAGCAGAAAAACTATTTCACGCGCGATATGCAAATACATACGGCAAGCAACCGTATCCAATATACTTCCTACGACATTCCTTATACCATCGACAACGATGTTAATATGGAAATGATTGGCCGCATCCTCTCTACGCGCTATCTTGAATCCATCCGTGAGCGTGAAGGTGGTTCCTATGGAGTTGGTTGCGGTGGTTACATGAATCGTCTCCCCGTTCCCGCTGCCATTCTGGTTATGCAATTCGATACCGATCCTCTCAAACAGGAACGTCTTATGGAAATCATCCACGAAGAAGTGATGACAATCATTAACGACGGTCCTTTGGCTTCCGACCTCCAGAAAGAGAAAGAATCCATGCTCAAAGACCTGGAAGAAGACCTTGAAACCAACAGCTGGTGGATGAGCACGATCACTCGCTACTATCGTTACAACGAAAATATGCTTCAGGACTACAAAAAGGCTGTCGAGAATATTTCCGCTCAAAGTGTTCAGGCTCTGCTCAAGAAATTGGTTGCAGCTGGCAATGTGTTTGAGGTAGTTATGTTCCCCGAAACTTCAGCCGAATAATCATATTCCTGCTATTCTGGTACGCTATTCCTGTATAGTATCAGATTCTAAAAAAATCAGGACTCTGTCTGGTTGGATAGAGTCCTGATTTATATCTTCTGATCTGTTTTCTTGATTTAATATGGCAATAATATACGATTGACTCGAATATAAAATATCGACATACAGGAATTACCATTTGAAGTTTTTTTGTGCCTTTGCCGGACAAATCGTAAATGTCCGCGGAATAAAGACATAGTGTTGATGCCAATGATATAAATTGCTGTTATACAGATGCTTATAGTTTCTGAATAATGCCGATATAATAAAAAGGAAGTCGGGAACTTCCGGGAATTTCCCGCAAATTCCTTGAAGTTCCCGACCATCTAAAGAGGGAATTTCAATGTTTGTTTCTATCAATTGTATGTAAAAGAAACCGAAATCAACCTTTTAATTCAAGCAACCGAAGAAAATAAGAGGGGAAATCAATGATGAAGCAAAACGAGCCCGACAAATGCTTGCAATACCCTTCCAAAAACCCGCTACGAGCCCGTTATAAACCCCTGCTAATGATGAAATTTTTGGGAATTTCTCTTGGGGAATTTGTTTATCGGGGTTCTTGTCAGCCCAAATGGTTGTAGATCATTTCTGCTGCTGTTTTGGCCGCTGGTCGTCCTCCAAGAATAGATGCGATTTGTCGGTATTCTTCCAGCATTTTATTCCTGTAAGGCTCATTGTTCAGTAGTTTGCGTAATTCGTTCTCTATATTCTTGCGGGTGAAATTATAGGCAATTTGCTCTTTGATTACTTCTTTACCGGGAATGATATTCACCAATGTGAAATAGGGAATACGGAATACAAATGGTTTTATCCATCCGAGCCATTTGGAACACGCAATATAATATACTGCTGTTTGAGGGCAACCTAAAAGGGCTGTTTCCAATGTGGCTGTTCCTGAATTCACCACAGCGGCACTTGCTTTGGATATCAATTGGTAAGTGTCTCTGGTCAGTTCTTCTCCTGTTTCCAGATAGTCCTTGTATATATTCTCGTCTATTCCGGGAGCGGCAGTAACGATAATCTTGTATTGTTTGCCGGTCTCTTCATTGATTCGACGAGCTGCTTCCAACATGGTTCCTAAACAATGTTTTATCTCATTTTTGCGTGAACCGGGAAGTAATGCGATAATCTTTTCTCGTTGCTCGTTTTGTATTTCGGCAAGTTTGTCTTCCGTTTCAAGGTGTTCTTCTTTCCATTGGCGTATCGAATCCATTGTGGGATTGCCGATATATTCGCACGAATAACCGTATTTTTGATAAAAATCGGGTTCAAATGGAAAAATACCCAATATCTTGTCGCTTAGTTGAGCGATTTTATGCACTCTCCACGATTTCCAAGCCCATATCTTTGGCGGAATATAATAGCATATCTTGGAAGAGGGAAGATGTTTCTTGCAGAATTCGGCCATCTTTAGGTTGAAACTCGGATAGTCGATTAACACCAATACATCTGGTTTTTCCTTTAATATGGCGTCTTGAGCTATTTGGAAATTCTTTTTTATCTTATCCAGATTCGTTACCACGGCAATAACGCCCATATATGCCATTTCTCTATAGTCTTGATACAATTTACAGCCTTCTGCGCGCATCTTGTCACCTCCCAAACCAGCAAAAACGGCATTCTTATCCGCTTTGCGCAGTTCTTTGATTAAGTTCGATGCATGCAAATCGCCTGAGGCTTCTCCTGCTATTAGAAAATAGTTCATGACTCTTGTTTAGATGGTAAATGCTATTGCTGCCAAAATATAGGGAAACGAACCGATCAAGACTCCTTTAGCCAAACGCCACGTGTCGGTGGTGTAAAATACGAATAGTAAGGCCAAATCGGGGAATACGCATACCTGCAGCAGTTTGTTGAGCATGCTGCCCAATCCGAATTGGAATGTTTGCAATGGATACCACAAATTATAGTGGTCGATATAGATGATGGCGAATAGTCCGGGAAGAACCAATCCGATGATGATCCCTATCCAATATTTATCAAAGCGCTCCATACGCTGTCATATCTACGGTGCAAGGTTGTATGCTTAGATATCCGTGAGTTAATGCCCATTCATCGGTATCTGTTGCTTCGGGTTCGTCATTTACCATGTATCCGGATAGCGAATATACAGTTTCTCCTGATTCCAATGTGCTTGCTTTCATTTCTTTCTCCCAATGGCTGAGGCATTGACGAGTCCATTTGATGCCTTTAATCTCACCTGCTGGAGCATTTACATTATAGCAGAGACCTGGTTTGATGCCCTCGTCCAACAAATGCCTTACCACATCGGGCAAATAGCGTTCCAATTGCTTGAAATCAGGGTGTTGACTCATATCGTATATTGAAAAACCGATAGCGGGGATGCGGTGTTCGGCGGCTACAAAGCAAGCACCTATGGTCCCCGAATATATCAGGTTGATAGCCGCATTACTGCCGTGATTGATTCCGCTTACCAGTAGGTCTATCTGTTTGTCATCACCTTTGAATACCACGTTGATAGCCAATTTGACGCAGTCGCTCGGGGTTCCGCTGCTTACATACACCTCGGCATCTTTCAGCAATCGTTTTTCCGCTTCGTTTTGTCCGTCTGCTTCCGTCAAGTGACGTAACGTGATTGGCCTATTGGGAGTAACGGCATTCGACATCCCGCTTCGTGCTCCGTCAGGAGCTACCACATATAATTTCCCGAAAGGTTTTAACAGTCGGGTAAGTAGCATGATGCCGTCTGCGCCCCATCCGTCGTCGTTTGTGATAACGATATTCATCTTAATCCAAAATTAATGCGTTTACGCGGTCAATAATCATTCCTGCCAAGCGGTCGGCTTCCAACATGCTTGCGGCTTCCGAATAGACACGGATAATGGGTTCGGTATTGGATTTGCGTAAATGTACCCAACCTTGTTTGAAATCGATTTTTACACCGTCACATGTGTTCAACTGCTCGTCTTTGAATACGGTCTTTATTACATCCAGCACTTCGTCCACATTCACATCGGGAGTCAAATCGATACGGTTTTTGGATATATAGTACTCTGGCAATTCTTTCTTCCATTCGCTCACTTTCACATCTTTCTCGGCCAACGCGGAAAGGAAAAGTGCGATACCTACCAATGCGTCTCTTCCATAGTGGCATTCGGGATAGATGACGCCGCCGTTGCCTTCACCACCGATGATGGCATTGGTGCGTTTCATTTCGGTCACTACATTCACTTCACCCACAGCGGCTGCTGAATAAGTGCCGCCGTGTTTGGCGGTTATGTCGCGGAGAGCGCGAGTGGAACTTAAATTACTTACCGTATTTCCGGGGGTATGACTCAATACATAATCTGCTACACTGACCAATGTATATTCTTCCACGAACATTTCACCGTTTTCACAGATGATGGCCAGGCGGTCTACATCAGGATCCACTACAAAACCCACATCAGCTTTCCCTTGTTTCAACAATTCGCTAATCTCGGTCAGATGTTTCGGAAGTGGTTCTGGATTGTGAGCGAATTGGCCGGTTGGCTCGCAATTGAGTTCAATGATATTCTTTACTCCCAATGCACGGAGAATGGCAGGAATGGCCAAACCGCCAACTGAATTGACACAATCTATCGCTACGGTGTAGTTCTTCCGCTCGATCTCGGCTTGCTTTACCAAAGGTAATGACATCACTTTTTCTACGTGGTAGGGAAGATAATCCTTGCATATCATATGCCCCAATTCATCCACTTCTGCGAAACTGAAGTCTTCCTTTTCTGCTATTGCCAATACTTCTTTTCCTTCGGCATCGTTCAGAAATTCTCCCTTTTCATTCAACAGTTTCAGAGCGTTCCATTGCTTGGGATTGTGGCTGGCGGTCAGGATGATGCCGCCTGCTGCGTTTTCGCCGGTTACTGCCAATTCTGTGGTCGGCGTGGAAGCGAGACCTATGTTGATTACATCGTAACCCATGCTCATCAAAGTGCCGCATACCAAAGGCTCTACTACATGTCCGCTCAAACGAGCGTCACGACCCACTACTATCTTTCTTATATCGCTGGCTTTCTGCCGTTGTACGGCGTATGCTGCTGTAAATCTTACTATATCTACGGGATTCAATCCCTCTCCTACGCGACCGCCTATCGTGCCGCGAATTCCGGAAATGCTTTTTACTAAACTCATATTTTTTTCTCTTATTTTGCTTTTACTTGGAAATACAATGTGTAACCATAGGGAATCACATTCCTGATTTCATCGTCAAATCCCAATGTGCTTGGACAGATGATTTTGCAGGTGCTGCCGCTGTATTTCATTAGTTTGATGGCTGCATGCCAGGCTTCACAGGTCTGTTGGTCTTGAGTGTCGCCGTAGCGGAAAGTCAAAGGCCAACCCTGTTCGTCTGTTGTCCATATACTGATGGTGTCTGCAGGTTTGCTTAAGGTGTATTTCTGATAACGGAAAATCACCGTTTCGTTTTTCTTCACGATCGTATTGGTGTCGCCTTGCTGTTCCAGGTGAAAATAGAAGTAATCGTATCCTGCTACCTGATAATAATCTTTTTCCCCATACACTTCAGGCTCTTCGGTCAGCACATTGATTCCTTCTTCTTTGATGTATTGCTCAATCAGTTCTTTCTCGGCTTTGCGTTGTTTATAATAGGCACGCGCGTCTTTGTCGGTGCATCCGCTTACTATTATCATTAGCGCTAACAGCAGATAGTTGCTTGTTCTTTTCATCTTATTCAATTTTTAGCGTTATCTTTACATTTGTATAAGGTGGCACTATATTGCTACCCAACGAACCGTAAGCCATATACCAAGGGGCCAATATGGCGATACTGTCGCCTCTATGCATCATGCTGAGCGCATCCGTTACGGCCTGCGTGGTCTCCCGTAGTCCTACGGTCAGTTGTTGCTCGGCATCTTCATACATTGTACCGTCCATATCGTAAATACGGATATGCGCGTTCACCACTTGACTGTCTTTCAAGGCCGTTTCTATGTCTCTCAGTCCGCTTATCCAACAACCGTTTTCTTGTAGTGAGTATGCTTTCGTTACATATGGTATCAGTTGTTGGTCTGCTTCTTCTGCCATTCGTTGGTTTATCTCCACTAGGTCGATAATGCTGTCTGCATGGTGCTCCTGAGGCCTGTTGATGATAGTCGGTCGTTGAGGTTGAGTCTTATGGCAACCGGCTGCCAATAGGCATATGGCGGCTATATATAACCAATTCTTCACGATTCTGCTTTTATTTTGCCAAATGTTCCAAATAGCGTCCGTAAGCGGTTTTTATTTCTTTGCCCAATTCACGCATCTTGTCCGTGCTGATCCATCCGTTGCGCCATGCTATCTCCTCTATGCAGGCTACATAAAAACCTTGACGGTTCTGAATGGTTGCAATAAAGTTGCCTGCTTCGAGCAGACTGTCGCAATTACCGGTATCCAACCAGGCGAAACCGCGACCGAATAACTTCACTTGCAAAGTGCCTTCTTCCAAATAAAGTTTGTTCAAATCGGTTATTTCGTATTCGCCACGGGCTGACGGTTGGAGTGCTGCGGCTTTCTCGCACACCGTTTGATCATAAAAATACAATCCGGGTACGGCATAATTGCTCTTCGGCTGTTGTGGCTTTTCTTCAAGGCTCAGCACTTTGCCGCTTTGGTCGAATTCTACTACACCGTATGCTCGGGGATCGGCCACTTCATAGCCGAATATGCAGGCCCCTTTCGCTTTTTCCCCTACGGCTACGGCTTCTCGAAGCATCTGGCTGAATCCTTGTCCGTAGAACATGTTGTCTCCCAAAATCAGACAACCGGGTTCTCCGTTCAGAAATTCTTTACCTAATACGAAGGCTTGAGCCAAACCGTTCGGCACCAATTGTACTTTGTATTCCAAATGCATTCCGATACGGCTTCCGTCACCCAACAGTTCTTCAAACATAGGCAGATCTCTCGGGGTGGAGATAATCAGCACCTCGCGGATTCCGGCTAGCATGAGGGTCGACAACGGATAATATATCATCGGCTTGTCATATACAGGCATTATCTGTTTGCTGATAGCTTTGCTCAGGGGGTACAACCTGGTTGCACTTCCGCCTGCAAGAATGATTCCCTTCATCGTTTTCAAATTTTAGCCTGCAAAATTACAAAAATATTTGCATATATGCAAAAAAAAGCGTAACTTTGCAGCAAATTTATGCATTTTATGGATAGAACTGAAATTTCTACGCTTGGTGAATTCGGTTTGATCAAACATTTGACCGAAAAATTAAATTTCCAACAGCCTTCCACAGTCGTCGGAGTAGGTGATGATGCTGCCGTAATGAATTTTGATGGCAGTCGGGTTTTGATGACCACTGACTTGCTTCTCGAGGGTATTCATTTCAATCTTGAATATGTACCCCTCAAACATTTGGGATATAAAGCTGCCGTTGTCAATTTTTCCGATATTTATGCCATGAATGGAACGCCCACACAGATTACTGTCGGATTGGGTATATCCTCACGCTTCTCGGTGGAAGATATGGAGCAACTCTATAGCGGAATTCGTCTTGCTTGCGAGCGATACGGAGTGGATTTGGTCGGCGGCGACACCTGTGCCAGTGTCAATGGTCTTACAATAGCGATCACTTGTTTAGGCAAGGCTGCACCGGAAGATATCGTTTATCGTAACGGAGCCAAAGTGAACGACCTTATTTGTGTTACGGGTAACCTCGGTACGGCATATATGGGCTTGCAGTTGCTGGAGCGCGAACGCATCGCTCAAAGAGGCAATAGCTCTGGCGAACAGATTGCTGCATTTGAGGGTAGGGAATATTTGTTGGAACGCCAACTCAAACCCGAAGCACGCCGTGATATAATCGCGCGTCTTCGTGAGGCGGGTATTCATCCTACGGCCATGATGGATATTTCTGACGGATTGTCCTCTGAAATCAAACATATCTGCCAACTCAGCGGTGTGGGGTGCGCTATCTATGAAGATAAGATTCCTATCGATTTCAAAGCCGCTGAATTGGCCGAGGAGATGAATCTCAATATCGTCACCTGTGCTCTCAATGGAGGAGAGGATTACGAACTTCTTTTCACCTGCGATATCAACGACTACGAAAAACTTATTCCGATTGAGGATGTCTATTTGGTCGGACATATCACCAAACCCGAATACGGAACGTTGCTCATAGGTCGGAATGGAGAGGAATTGTCTTTGCAGGCGCAAGGATGGCAGGCTTTCGATAACGAGATAAAATTGTAATATTAGGTTTATGAAGATTGTAATTCTTGGTACGGCATATCCTTTCCGTGGAGGTTTGGCCACTTTCAACGAGCGTCTTGCAAGGCAGTTCCTGCAAGAAGGGCATCAGGTGGAGGTTTGGACATTTACCCTCCAATACCCCTCGTTCCTTTTCCCTGGTAAAACGCAATATTCAACCGAGAAGCAACCTGCTGGATTGATAATTAAACGTTGTCTTAATTCTTGCAATCCGTTCAATTGGTGGAAAGTCGGCCGTGCTTTGCGTCAGGCGGCTCCCGATCTGCTCATTTGTTGCTATTGGATGGCTTTCTTTGCTCCTGCTTACGGATTGGCTTGCCGTCTTGCTCGTCGCAACCGTCATACGCGCTGCATCGCTTTGGTTCACAATATGTTCCCTCACGAAAAAAACGTTCTGGATCGTTTCTTCGCTCCCTATTTTGTCAAAAGTCAGGACGCGTTTGTGGCTCTCTCTGATAGTGTGGTGCAGCAGATTCATTCTCTTACCCCAGCTCCGGCTGCTTTCTCTCCGCATCCCATCTACGACCATTATGGCGAACGTATGTCCAAACAGGAAGCTTGTCAGGCTTTGGGGCTCGATCCTTCCCGCAAATACCTGCTGTTCTTTGGATTGGTAAGGGCTTACAAAGGATTGGATCTTTTGTTGGATGCCATGGCTTTATTGCCCGAAAAACCCTATCTTTTGGTGGCTGGTGAATTCTACGAGGACGAGGAAAAGTACCGCAATCAAATACAGCGTTTGCAATTGACAGATTTTGTTATCCTCCGCAACGAATTCATTCCGGATGCCGACCTCCGAAAATATTTTGGAGCGGCCGATTTGGTTGTGCAACCCTATAAATCCGCCACTCAATCGGGTGTTACGCAGGTGGCTTTTCATTTCGAAAAACCGATGCTTGTCACCAATGTGGGCGGCTTGGGCGAAATAGTTCATCACGGATGTATGGGATATGCCGTTCAGCCGGATCCTGCTTCTATTGCCGAAGCGCTCCGCGATTATTTTGAAAATAATCGACAGTCTGATTTCGTAGATTATCTGCGCAACGAAAAATCCAAATACGATTGGGATAAGATGACGGCGCAGTTCTATCTGCTTATGGATCGTTTGTAAATCAAGTGAAATAACTTGTACATGAAAAATATCGCAGTTATATTGGCTTCAGGTGTAGGCAAAAGGGCCGGAGGTGATTTGCCGAAACAGTTCCGACTCCTTTCCGATGGTCGCTCGGTACTCGAAACATGTGTAGATGCGTTCGAGAAGTCCCCTTCTGTCGATCATATCCTGATAGTTTCGCATCCCGACTATATATCTTTGGTACAGCAGTCGATGTTGGCTTGTGGTTGGCAGAAAATCATCGATATCGTTCCCGGGGGCGCTGAACGTTGGCAGTCGTCTTTCAATGCGGTTTCTTTCCTGCATGATTGGTGTGCTGCCTCATCCGATATTTCCTGCCTTTCCGAGGTCAATGTTCTCCTCCACGATTGTGCTCGCCCGTTTGTCAGTCAGCGGATCCTCTCCGATGTATGCGATGCGCTCCTTCAATATCCGGCTGTTACGGTCGCTGTTCCGGCTGTGGATACGATGTATGTCGTGCAGGATAATTGCCTTGTATCTATCCCTCCGCGGACTTCTATGTATCGTGCCCAAACACCGCAGGCTTTCCGCCTTGCCCTTGTTTACGAGGCTTATCTAACTGTCCTTTCGCATGATACATCTCTCATCACCGATGATATAGGAGTCTTGCGGCTCGCCTGCCCCGACCGACAGGTCTATATTGTTCAAGGGGAAGAAAACAACCGAAAACTGACTTTTAATCAGGATTTTGCCTGATCCTTTGATTTTGAACTGATTTTGCTTATGAAAGATATACGGCTTTTTCTTACAGATGTGGATGGCTGCCTTACGGATGGCGGTATGTACTATAGCGCCAATGGCGATGAACTCAAGCGTTTTTGTGTTTACGACGGCATGGGGATGGTCTTGCTGTCCCAACAAGGTATCCGTTGCGGTATTCTTACCAGCGAAACTACGGATATTGTTCGCAACAGGGCTCGTAAATTGAATCTGGATTATCTCTATATGGGAGTCGGGCGTCGCAAGGACCTTACTCCCGTTCTGCGTTTTGCTCCGGCGCTCGCCGAACCAGTTGCCTTGCCGTATATGTCCAAACTGGACGCCTGTCTCGCTATCTGTGACGAATTGGGAATTTCCCTCCAGCAGGTTTGCTATGTGGGTGATGATGTCAACGATATCGATATCTTGAGTAAGGTCGGTCTTCCGGCTTGTCCCGCTAATGCTTTGCCTGAAATTCAGGCTATCCCCGATATCCTTCATCTCCAACATAAAGGTGGCGATGGCGCTATTCGTGAACTTTGTGAGATGATTTTACACAACAATAATATATTATAATATGCAAGCGATTATTTTGGCTGCCGGCATGGGTAAACGGCTTGGCGAACTCACCAAAGGGAATACAAAATGCATGATTGAAGTCGGAGGGGAAACCCTGATTTCTCGCCTGTTGCATCAATTGGATAAGTATCAATTGGCCCGTATTGTTCTCGTCGTCGGTTACAAAGCGGCTGAACTGCGACAGTATCTGGCTTCTGTTCAGGTCAATACGCCGCTTGAATTTGTCGAGAATACTATTTATGATACCACCAACAATATCTACTCGCTCTATATGGCCAAATCTTGGCTCGAACAGGACGATACGCTCCTTTTTGAGTCGGATATTATTATGGAAGATGCTGTAATTGAGCGCCTGGTTTCCAACCCTTATCCCAATCTCGCTTTGGTGGATAAGTTCGAGAGTTGGATGGATGGTACCGTGGTTACGCTTGATGATGAAAATAGAATCTTGCGATTCATCCCTAATAGTCAGTTCCGCTATGCGGAAATTCCGTCTTACTACAAAACGGTTAATGTCTACAAATTCTCGCGTTCTTTCTCACAATCGATGTATGTCCCCTTCCTGGAAGCCTATTGCAAGGCATTGGGACGTAACGAATACTACGAGCAGGTGCTTCGCGTAATCACAATGTTGGATAATTCGGGAATGCGTGCTTTACCCTTGAATGGCGAAAAATGGTATGAGATTGATGATATCCAGGATTTGGATATCGCTGAATCGATGTTTACCGAGCATTCTTTTGATCTGTTATGCTCGCGGTATGGAGGTTATTGGCGTTATCCGCAGCTCCTGGATTTCTGTTATCTGGTCAATCCCTATTTTCCCAATCAGCGCCTGCGCGACGAACTGTCTGCTAATTTCAATCGCCTTCTTACCGAATATCCGTCCGGACAACGCGTCAACAGCCTTTTGGCTGCCAAGGATTTTGGCGTTCGTCAGGATTATATTGCTGTCGGAAACGGGGCTGCCGAATTGATCAAAGCGCTTTGTGAACAGATGATCGGACGCGTGGGGGTTATCCGACCTACTTTTGAGGAATATCCCAATCGCCTGATGCCCGAGCAGCTGGTGGTCTTCAACGCTACTGCACCTGATTTCCGTTATTCGGCGGATGATTTGATGAACTTCTTTGCCGACAAGGATATTTGGTCGCTCGTCCTAATCAATCCCGATAATCCCTCGGGCAACTACATCCCCTTTGAGGATTGTATCCGATTGGCGGAGTGGTGCCGGAATCGTGATATCGTTTTTGTGCTTGACGAGAGTTTTATTGATTTCTCCACCGAGCATCCTACGTTCTTCTCCGATGCACTTTTGGAGCGTTTCAACCGTCTCGTGGTCCTCAAAAGTATATCCAAGTCTTATGGCGTTCCCGGACTTCGTTTGGGTATCGCTGCCTCGTCCAATGCCGCTTTGATGACCAATTTGCGTCGTTCACTTTCTATATGGAACATCAATTCGTTTGCGGAGTTTTATTTGCAGATTATGGGCAAGTATCAACGCCCGTATGCTGAGGCTATGGATAGATTCCGTGAAGAGCGTTCGCGCTTTGTGGATGCTTTGCAATCGGTTCCTTATTTGCGTGTCCTGCCTTCCGAAGCCAATTATGTGCTTTGTGAAGTGCTCGCTCCTCATTCTCCGCGTGAATTGGCTGTCCGTCTTCTCAAAGAACGCGGAATTCTTATCAAAGATTGTTCTTCCAAATGTGCTGCGCCTTACATCCGACTTGCAGTAAGGGACACTCATGACAACGATATGTTGGTTCAAAGTTTGCTCGAATTATGACGGATATTTGTATTTGCGGAGGTGGCTCGTTAGGGCATGTCGTAGCTGCTGTGCTCAGTAGTCGGGCTGATTGTCGTGTACATTTGTTGACGGCCCGTCCGCAACTCTGGCAACATGCTGTCCGTTGTGTCGATCCGGACGGGCGTGTCTTCTCCGGACCCTTGCATATCGTCACTTCCGATCCGGCCGAGGTTATCCCCCAATGCTCGGTCGTCTTGCTTTGTCTTCCGGGATTCCTGATTGAGCGGACACTTCGTCAGATTAAGCCGTTCATATCGTCTCAGGCAGTCGGCTCTATTGTGTCCAGCACGGGATTCTTTTTCCGGGCGCACGAAATTTTCCCCTCTTCGGCGTCGTTGTTCGGTTTCCAACGTGTACCCTTTATCGCTCGTGTCGAACAGTATGGCAGTAGTGCTTTGTTGCTCGGATATAAGAAACAACTCTTTTTGGCTACCGAAAACCTGCCTTCTGCCTTCATCGATTCTTGGTCCGAATGGTTGCAGACCCCCGTTGCTCCACTTTCATCCTATCTCGAAGCCGCACTCACCAATAGCAATCCTTTGCTTCATCCCTCCCGCCTTTACGGCATGTGGCATGATTGGCACGAGGGGCTTTGCTATCCACAGCAGACTTATTTCTATGCTCAATGGGATATCTTTTCGGCTCAAACCTACATCGATTGCGATAACGAATTCCAACAACTCACTCGTTCACTCGGGATTCAGATTCCTTCCGTGCTTGACTATTATGAAAGCGTGGATGCCGGCTCTTTGATGAATAAACTGCGTTCGATTGAAGCTTTCAAACCGATTCTCGCCCCTATGGTTCAAACGGATGGAGGGTGGATTCCTGATTTCTCCAGTCGTTATTTTACGGAGGATTTCCCGTTCGGCTTGCAGTTGGTTCGTGATTTGGCGGCTTCTCGCTCGCTTCCTACTCCCGTAATCGATCGAGTACTTGCTTGGGGAAATAGTCATCTTCCCTCTGCCCGTCAAATATGATTGCTGATATACATACAAACCGAAATTTAGTTTTTTTGTCCAACCGAAATCTTTTTAGCTTATGACTCAAATCGATCCGAAATATCCGATTCAAGAAATTCATGGAAAACTTCGCCGGGAAGATGATGTTTACTTCCGTATGCGAAATGGTAAAATGCAGACGGTTCATTTCAAACATCCGCGTACCTCTTTTTCCGAAAGGGAGAAGGCTGTCCGCAAATCATTTGGTTCAAGGGCCCATCAGGCTTCTCTGATTTTCCATGATCCTCAATTGTCGGCTGCTTATCTTGATGGATTCAATGCTCAAAAGGACCTCACCGATGCCGAGGGAAATTTCATCGGCCAGCGTTCTTTTTATCATTATATCCTCTCGCATTTGCCTCAGGAGTCTGTCGAGAGCTAAACGTAACATAACCGATAGGTGAAGGGACTTTCCCTGTTGGGTGTAAACGGCATTTCCCTTTGGGTGGAATGGTTTGTCTTTGGTGTTTGATTTTGGTGACTGACATAGTGTTTGAATTCATGTTTGTTTGATTTCTTTGGTTTGTTTTCCCGCTCCTTCTTCCGTTGCTATAGCGTGCTTCCTACTACTATTATACCCCATGATTGGCCAAAATGAAAATGTTTGGGCATTTTTTTTCGTTATAGGGGTGTTTTTGGATGTTCTGATAATTGCTTTTGCTTGATTTTCGTGTTTTTTCCTTCTTGTGTTCTTCTCCATCGTGCGTATCTCGTCCTCACAAACTCTTGCACTTTTGCACATTTGCATAAAAAAAAGAGTCGAATGGAAGAGATGCAAAAAACGCCATCGGAAAGGCTGAAAAAATAGGGGGGTATGGGGTTACTAATTATTATAGTATAATATAAATATTTTTTTTGGCACTTTCGCTCACAAAATTATGCAAAAGTGCAAAACTCCCCTGATATCATACCATTCGGTTTTCGCTCTTGTGATAGCTGCTAAGTGCTTGTAAATGAGTGATATAATATATTTCTGTTTCCGAATGGTGACCGATACGTTACTATAACCTTCATGATGGTTTTGTTTGTTTTTTTGTGTTTGTATCACCATTTTCTATTCGTTTTTATGCAAAAAATGTCAGATTTATGTCTGATTCGTATCTCCTTCATCTCGGTTTTATTTTAGGAATATCTTGGGTTCATTTCCAATACATCTCGGTTTTTATCGGGTTTTTGTAGGGATGTTTCCATCCTTTCTTCTCGCTCATATTCTTCTTTTTTTGCCTCTATCTGTCGTTTTTTCACCATATATTTGCATATTCCCCAAAAATGTTGTATCTTTGCAGCATGTTTATTTATGATTAGCATTGGCTTTTCTTATGATGAGAGATATTATTGTAAAAATATTGATAAAACTAGGAATGTATAAATTTGTTGTCGAATGCATCAATAAAGTTAAGTTTGCTATTTTTGCTTCTCGTATGCAAAAAAATGGTTTGGCTATGTTGACTGCAGTTGACAGGGTTCTTTCTGATATGGGGGTACAAGTCTTTTTGACTTATGGAACTTTGCTTGGAGCCTATCGTGATCATGGTTTTATTTCCTATGACCCTGATATTGATTTAGGCGTTTTGGGCGCTTCTGTACCCGAGGATATGCATGAGCGTATGGCCAAAGCAGGTTTTCGCCTTTATAGACAGAATGTGCTTGCAAATACGCAAACTGTCGTTGAGGAAACTTATATATATAGAAAATTGCATCTGGATATTTTTTATTATCTTACTGACGGTGATGATTACTATAGTGTTATTCAGCGTAAGCACGAATATAAAGATTGGAAAGAGGCAAATCTTACTGATGGTTTCCCTTGCGATAGATCGTATGTGCCAGCCTGTGATTTTAAACGCAGAGAATTCTTGGGCTTGCAGATTTGGATGCCTGTAGATACGGACGGATGGTTACGCGCCATCTATTCAGATTCTTATATGACGCCAATTAAGAATTGGGATGCTAAAAACTATAAAACGCGCATCGTTCATACAAACGAACGTAGTTATCGCAGGTTGTTTTAAATGATGGAGGAAACTCTAATATCTTTTTTTTTCTTTGTTTGTTATGCTAAGCGTCATTATCTGTACATATAATCGTGATAAATACATCGGCAATCTCTTGGAGAGCATTGCAGCTAACGATTTGGATAAATCACATTACGAAATAATATTGGTCGATAATAATTGTACTGATCATACTGCTGAGGTGTGCCGACGGTTTTCCGATACTCATCCCGATGTCGCTTTCCGATATTGTGTCGAAACAGAGCAAGGATTGTCTGCTGCCCGGAACAAAGGCATAAATGAGGCAACGGGTGATCTGCTTCTTTATGTAGATGATGATGCGTTGGTTGATACGTGGTATTTACGTACGGCTACTGAATTCATGGAAACGCATCCTGAGGTAATGGCTTGTGGAGGCCCTATTTTGCCTTTATATGAAACAGAAGAACCTAAGTGGATGTCTCCTTATACCAAAGCATTATTAACCGCTTGGATGGACTATGGGAAGGTTGTTCGGCAGTATCCGAATGGAAAATTCCCTGGTGGAGGTAATGCGGCCTATCGAGCAACTGTTTTTCAAAAGGTCGGTTTGTTCAATACGGAATTGGGACGAAAAGGTCTCAATTTGATGGGGAGCGAGGAAAAAGATATATTTGACAAAATGACGGCATTGGGAATGATATTCTATTATCTTCCCGATATGATTCTTCATCATATTATTCCTCAAAAGAAATTGGAACAGGATTATTTTGACCGTCTCACTACTCAAATTGGAATAAGCGAACGAAAAAGAACGCTTGCCATTTCTCGTGCGAAATATGGCAAGCGACTCTTTATGGAAGCTGTTAAATGGGGAGGTACTTTAGTACTGTGGCTTAAGTACCTTATTCTTTTGAAGCCTTCGAAAGGCAACAAGTTAATCGCTTTCCGTATAAGGGTAAGCAAAGGATTATTAGGCTTAGTATAACGCTTAATATCATTACTGTCTTACTTAATTTATCTATTGTCAATGCATCTGGTACGAATTCCATCGTGATTTCGTGATTGCCGGCAGGTATAAGAGCTGCGCGTAGCGTGTAGTTCACGCGGTTGATCGTGTTTTCTTCACCGTCAATGTATAGATGCCATCCATGAGGGTAATATATCTCAGAGAAAACGGCTAAGCGTTCATGGGTATTTGCAGCTTTATAAGTCAACTTGTTTGGAGCATAACTTTCCAGACATATGATATCATTTCCCGTGCTGTCCGTTTCGCTTTTCCATGTTTTTAATTCGCTATTTGCAGCTAATGTGATGTCCGTAACCGCTGTATGGCGCAAATCAAGTGTGTTGAGAGCGTCCGATTCAGCATCTGCATTATCTACGCATACCAGCGAATCTACAAACCATGCATTCCCCATAGCTCCGGGATTTTGATGAATACCGTCACGGGCGATTATATACTTCGTATTCAGCATGTTTACTACATTCCAGTTGTTCTTGCTGATATGGGCATCTATCAAATCTTGATATCTGCGTAACTTGGCTGCTGAATAGCCTCCTATGGATTTCAGCCTGTAACTGGTTCGGGCATCGTTGAAAGTGTTGGTCGCTACATTCAAAACACGATAATCTAATGTCTTGTCTTGCAGAATCTGCTCTTCCCATGGTTGCATGGCAAAATAGCGTTCGCTTTCTTTCTTGCTTACAAAGTCTTTCTTACCGAAGAAACGACGATCTACGGGAACCATATCGGCCAAAATCAATAGGCCTACAAGTGTATATACGTATCCTGCTTTTAGTTTCTTTTGCATATATGCCCATATGACGGCTGCACCCAAAGCGATGAATAGGAACGACCGCCACGCATCTGCTTTTAACATGGATGCTCGTTGGTCGATAATCATTTGATAGATATCATCACCTACTTGACCTTTCCATTGTGCATCATAACTGGATGTGAATGAGCAGAGAGAACCTCCAAATAAACCGAAGAGCAAACATATGCCTGCTGTTATGCCCGCTGCTATATAGAGAGGACGGATATATTGTTTTTTGTCTTCTGCTTCAGTTATTTGTTTAACGGCTAAGAAACCGAGCAATGGAATCGTAATTTCGGCCACTACCAATATACTTTCTACTGCCCTGAATTTGTTGTACATGGGGAAATAATCGTAGAAGAATTGGGTAAATGGCATGAAATTCCGTCCCCATGCTAAGAATACGGAGAAGAGAGTGGCAATCAGCAATGCCCATTTATAGGGACCGCCAACAATAATAAGTCCCAATACGAATAGGAAACAGATAATGGCACCCATATATACCGGACCGCTTGTGAAGGCTTTCTCTCCCCAATAGGTGGGAGCGGATTGACAGAATTGGCGTGCAGATGATTTTGGTACACGAGCATTCACCAAACCCTCGTATAATTTGCTCTTCTCGCCTACATTATAGCCGCTGGCGCCACCCATATAGTTCGGAATAAGGAATGTCATCGTTTCTGCTTTTCCGTAACTCCATGCGGTGGCATAGTCTATATCCAAACCTACTGAAGATGTTTGTTCCGGGCTTTCTTGTTTCGTCAATTCGCTATGCCCGCCACGCATCGTTTCATTTAAGTATTCATGGTTCATTTGCCACCAACTTAATTTGGTCCCAAAGATGCAAAGACTGCACAATACCAATATCCCGACACCTATCCCTAAATCTTTCCAGCGTTTATCTTTGATGTGGATGTATAATTCTGTAATGCATAAAACACCTATCAACATACAGATGTAGTATGTCATTTGTGGGTGAAGGGTCAAACCGATAATACCGTAAATAGTAAATAGAGGGGCTCCCAACCAATACCGCTTCCTGAATATCGCATAGAATCCTCCGATCATTGGTGCCAAGAATCCTAAGGCTGCTGCCTTAGTAATATGCCCCGCGGGGATAATCAGCATAAAATACGAAGAAAGTGATAGAGCAATAGCACCTATCATACTCCACCATGGATTTACTCCAAAGCATATCAACATTAGAAAGAATCCAAAGAGATAACCGAAAATAATCCCCACAGCATTCAAATCTTTTGCAAATCCGAAGTGCGCAATAGTTTCCAGCTTTCCGCGTAGTTTATTGGCCGGTGTGCTACCCGTAATTTGAAATGTAGGCATACCTCCAAACATTGAATTGGTCCACCATGTGGTTTCTCCGGTTTCCGCTAAATATGAACGGGCTTCTTGTGCTGCTCCTTGCCAATTTGTTACATCTCCGGCTTGCAATACTTTCCCTTCTAACAGTGGACTGCAATAAACCAATGCAAAACCTAAAAACAAGACCACTGCCACAAAATAGGGGAGGGCTTTCTTCCAATTGATTGACTGTATTTTCATCGTTTCTTCGTTATTCGGATTATATATTTGCTCTTATATTTACCAATTCTTGACGTACGCGCATTAGAATATCGTATGCCCGTTGTCGTTGATCTACACGTCTGCCTCCGCTTTGAAGCTCGTTTTTAATCGCGGCTATGCGGGTGATGTGCATTTCATCACGCAGGTATTTGATTCGCTTGATCAACTCTATATCAGCTTCAGTATAGTACCGGTTGCCGTGGTTGTCTTTTCGTGGACTCAGTTGCTCGAACTGTTTTTCCCAATAATGCAGATTCGAGGCGGGTAGATGAGTTATCTCCTCTACCTCGCTGATCGAGTAATATACTTTCTTAGGCTCTTCCATCATCCTCCGATTCTTAAGGTTCTGCCGGCACGGATATTATCACTCTTCATGCCGTTCCATTGTTTGATTTGTTTCACGCTTACATGAAATTTCTTCGCGATTGCACTCAATGTGTCTCCGCTTTTTATGGTATATATGGTCACTTTTCCGGAGCTCACACTCTTAGGCGTCATCGTCACTTCTTCTCTACGGTTGTTTACCAATTCGTCCGCGCGATGCGCCATAATCGTATCTTTGTGGTCTATATACAGACCCGCTTTTTCAATAGGCAGACACAATGTATAATTCTTTTCGCCTCCGGGAATGAGATTGCGTGTGTATTGAGGATTCAGTCGCCGCAATTCGTCCAACGGTATATCCAATACGGCGCTTATTTGTTCCAGATGAACGCGCTCTTTGGTTTGAATAGTGTCTGTGCGCATACTGATATCCAATGAGGCGGGACATATTCCATGGTCTTCTGCATAGTTCATGGCGTATGCTGCGGCTATGAAGATGGGTAGATACGACCTCGTCTCTTGGGGTAAATATGGATATATGCTCCAGAAATCTTTCTTACCTGCCCTATGAATGGCTTTATTCACATTTCCAGAACCGCAATTGTAGGCTGCTATGGCCAAATTCCAGTCTTCAAAGATATTGTATAATGTTTTCAGATATTTGCAGGCGGCCTCTGTGGATTTGATGGGATCCATACGCTCGTCTACCAATGAGTTGATTTCCAATCCGTATATTTTCCCGGTAGAAGGCATAAATTGCCAAATGCCTGCTGCACCCATTTTCGATCTCGCGCTTGGATTCAAGGCGGACTCTATTACGGCCATATAGCATAATTCATAGGGCAAATCATATTGGCACAATATATCTTCAAAGATAGGGAAATAATATTCGGCTTTCCGGTTCAGAGCTGCCAGACGTTTATAGCCTTTTATATAGCGATTGATATAGTTCCTTACCACTTGATTATAAGGAACCTCTATCGTGAACGGAAGCTCTTTTAGCCTGGCTTTATAAACGGAATCAGGCAACTCGTATATCACTCCGTTCGAGGTGCATTCTGTGGTGTCCAACCATGCTAAAGCTAAGTCAAACCATTGATAACTGATTGTATCAATGGGCAACTTGTTGATGGAGTCGTTAGTGCTGCTGTCATTAGTCAACAAAGGCAAAGTGTCGGTCAATACCGTTCCTTCCATGCTTTGTTGGGCGTTCGCATTTATGGAAAATGCGCATACAAATATTATATATAATGTCCTTAATCTTTTCACAATATCATCTCTTTGCCCGGTTGCTGCTTCCTAACTGCAACTACGGTAGTTTTACTTGATGGTAATAGCTACTTTCAATTCAGCCGATTTTTGGTTCATTAAATCGTGGTATAATTGAGGCTCTATATTCAAACTCAAATCGTCCGAAATATCAAAATCAAATAGTTGGGCATCTACATAAGCGTCAATCAAAGTCAATCCGTAAACCAATATGGTGCATACTATCGAAATATCTCTATATCGTCTGTAGTTGTTTTGCCAATTCTGTAGGGTGCTCAAATAAGTATCTTGGCCACCCATCTTGTCTATCGTATATCCTTCTTGCAACAACTGATTATATGTTTTTAAGGGATCGTCTGTCACCTTCCCGTTCTGTATGTCGGTATAAAAGTCCCTATAGGCTTGCTTGCTGATAGTATATTGCTGTCCGTTCCAGGTGATGGCATATATACAACCCATCAACCCTCCGTATACGATCGGCAGTTTCCAATAACTTCGATTATAGATTTGCCCTAAGCCGGGAACCAATGCACCCAACCATACGGCTCGCATAGGATCGGGAGCCCACATACCGGGTTCCGTCATAGGTATGGGCTGGGCTTGACCTATGATTAGTTTGCTGCTATCGGCCGCCATTGGAATCGTATCCAAATCCACGGGGGTTATTTCCACTTTATGCACCGTTTTGTGCTTGTGCTCATCTTCTTGGTAATTTTGGGCACATAGGGAAATCGGCAATAGCAATAGCAATATGGAAATCAGTCTGTTCAACGTATGTGTTTGATTATGCTTTCTAATTCGTGTTCGGAAGTGAAAGGAATGATTATTTTCCCGTTCGCTATTTTTACTTTCTGTTTCAAACACTCGCTCAATTGTTTCTCCTTGGCTGCGTAATCGTATTTTGGAGCTTGTTTGGCCACTTTGTTTTTGGTGGCTTTGTTATCCGACACCAGTTCCTCCACTTTCCTGACACTCAGACCTTCACGCAAGATACGTTTGTAGATACTCAGTTGTTGCTCGGTGGATTGGCTGCCTAATATGGCGCGGGCATGACCCATCTCAATCTTTTTCTCCTTGATGCCGATTTGAATCTCTGCAGGCAATTTCAGCAATCTCAGGTAATTGGCTACGGTGGCGCGTTTCTTTCCTACACGTTCCGACATCCGTTCTTGGGTCAATTCATAGTCATCCATCAGCCGTTGATACGCTAATGCGATCTCTATCGCATCCAAATCTTCGCGTTGGATATTTTCAATCAATGCCCACTCACGAACCTCTTCATCTTTTGCCGTGCGGATATATGCGGGAATTGTGGTCAATCCTGCCATCTTTGAAGCACGATATCTGCGTTCTCCGGCAATAATAAGGTAGGTCCCGTCTTCGTTTTTGCGTAAGGTGATTGGAGATATTACACCATGTTCTTTGATTGAATCACTCAATTCCTGAAGGGCTTCCTCATCAAACGAATGACGAGGCTGATCAGGATTGGCGGCTATCAATGATAAATCTACTTCATTGATGGAAGATGATCCTTCTGTGGCAATGTGTGTATCGATCAGGGCATCTAATCCGCGCCCAAGTCCGGTAATTTTTTTCATCGCTTCATTAGTTCTTTGGCTAGTTTTACATAACTTTCCGCACCTTTGGAATGGGGATCGTAATCCAATACGCATAAGCCATGACTCGGTGCTTCACTCAAACGGACGTTACGAGCAATCACGGTATCGAATACCAGATTGCCGAAATGGCGTTTCACTTCTGCATATACCTGATTCGACAGACGCAGACGATTGTCATACATAGTCAGCAGAAATCCTTCTATCTGCAGACTCGGGTTCAATTTCGATTTGATAATCTTGATAGTATTCAGCAATTTGGCGATTCCTTCCAATGCGAAAAATTCGCATTGGACGGGAATAATTACCGAATCGCTCGCGGTCAGGGCATTCACCGTTATTAGGCCCAATGATGGAGAACAATCAATTAGAATATAGTCATATTCGTCTTTCAATTGTCCTAACACATGTTTTAGAATATTCTCGCGGTTCTCTATGTTCAGCATCTCGATTTCGGCACCTACCAAGTCAATATGACTCGGTATAATGCTCAAGTTTTCTACTGCTGTAGCAATTACTGCCGTGTGAGGATCAATATCGTTCACCAAACATTCATAAATGGTGCGTTTCAAGTCTC
The DNA here is from genome assembly GCA_024399655.1 of Paludibacteraceae bacterium. GTDB lineage: Bacteria > Bacteroidota > Bacteroidia > Bacteroidales > Paludibacteraceae > Colicola. Next base: position 73,956 of record JAKSNP010000004.1, read on the forward strand.
TGATTTCGATTCCCAGTCCGGAGGAACCGTTTGCTTGTGGGTCGGCATCCACCAATAGTACTCGTTTCCCCTCCTTGGCCAGAGCGGCTGATAAGTTGATTGCGGTGGTGGTTTTTCCTACACCGCCTTTTTGGTTGGCTAAAGAGATAATTTTTGCCATATATCTTCTGATTTAATTTTTTTACATTCATCATTGCGGAAACGGCATTTGTCGGTTCCGTGTATCGAACATGGACGGCAACTCAAACGGGTTTGTATGCAATCGGCTTCCGATTGCTTCCATCCGTAAAAGCCGATGCCCGGATGAGTCGCGCACCAGATGCTGACTACGCGCAAACCTACCAACGAAGCCAAATGTTGGTTGGCAGAGTCCATACATAGCATTACATCCAATTGACGCATCAATTCCATTTCTTCTTCCAAAGGCAGTATACCCGCCACACTGATGGTGCGAGGGAATACACTGGCCCATTGTTTCAGAACTTCAGACTCCATCTCACCGGCTCCGAATAAAAAGATTTGTACATCCGTTTGCTCGGCATAATGGGCAATCACTTCCTTTATGGTACGGTAGGGAAGCATGTTGGATTTCGATTTGGCGAAAGGTGCTATGCCTAACCATTTCCCGGTTTTTATTCCGTAACGTTCCCGTATCTTTTGTAGGGCGTCTTTGTTTACTGACAAATGCTCGAATTGATCATCGGTCTCTAAGCCTGCTTGAGCGAATGTGCGGGCGTAGCGTTCAAATTCCGTAATCAGCCGTTTGCCTTGAAATCCCGTCAATGTCATCGCTTTCTTTTCAGTGCGGCCGTAATCTATGATGCGAACCGGTTTATGATGCCATGCAAATAAGGTACGTATTATACGTGTCCTTATCACATCTTGCAAGTCTATCACTTCATCTATTTCGTATCGTTTCAATTCATGATACAATTGCCAAATGCTTTTCAATCCCCCTCTTAAGCCCGGTAAGGTGAAATCTGCTTCATGAAATTTTACATTTTCCATCCCGTAAAAAAGAGCGCTCAAGCGTTTCTTGCTGACCACAATGAATCGATCATCGGGATAACGACGGCTTAAGGAGGCTATGATTGGTACGGTCATTGCAATATTGCCGACTGATGAAAATCTGAGTATTAGGTATGTCTTCATTTCTGTTTCTTGGGTTTGATTTCGAATAAGTACGCTAAATTAATACTTAAAGCCATCATGTTGGATTGCGAAAAATGATCCGCCGGGGTCGATTTGAATAGCGTACCTAAATTGTAATTGAAGCGGGCTTCCAATTGGAAACAGCCTGCTTTTTGACTCCTGCCGTAGAAACCCAAACCGCCGCATACTCCCCATGTAAAGCGTTTGTCAATGGCATTGTATTGATGTATTTCTTCGACTTGTTCTGTCCCGCTATGAGTCTCTCGAATACAGTATCCGATTTGTGGACCTATATTCACATAGCCTCTAAAAGTCGGCTTACCGAACCATATATGCGTCATAAAAGGAATCTCTATATAATCCAGGGTTCGTTTGTACGAGTGTGAGTCGGTCGTCTCACGCCATCCTTTTTGCGCGTAGTTCAACTCTAATTGTAATCCGCAGCACTTATGCCCGTTGTAGCGGAATACCAAGCCGCCGTTACCGCTTAAAAACGCAGTGTTCTTTATGCCTGAAGTTCCGGGTACCGAAGGTGACCAGTTCACCATACTGGCTATAGCACCGCCATGTACACCTAAATAATATTCAGGTTGACTCAAACGGGGCTGAGCTACGGATGATATACTGACAGACAGTACAATCCAACACAATATGATGCGAATTCGTGATATCATTCTCGTGCCTTTGAACTTATTGTTTGCTGGTACTAACTATCTTGATTTTGTGATTCAAATAACCCCCATTTTCGTTTTGACGGCGGAATTGGATATCCGATTGAAGTCCGTGATATGTTGACTCTATAATTTCTGTTTTCTCTTCTTCTGTGCTTGCCTGTGTCATACGATGAAGAATATCTAATACATGATGGGTCAAATCATATCCCAGCATATCGTATCTTGGTTGATCACTGGCCGGTATATGACCGAAATACAAATCAAAATCTGATTGATAGGAGATTGCTGCTGATGTGCTGTCCGTATGGAAAATGGATCCGTATACTTGAGGCAGCAATATTTTTTCTTTTTGCCAGGAGTAGCGGGAAAGTAGTGTTACATTATAGCGACCTATGGTCTTCAGCAGATGGGGCATTACGGTCTGTAGATTGGTATAACGCTCTGTGTTGAAAATGAATACGTTTTCTGCTCCTTCATTCAATATACCTGATAGCGAGTCACGCATGATGGCATGTATGCTGGTGGTAGTGTAGGGTATTCCTTGATTGATAATGGCATTGCGCAGTTGCTTGACACTGGTCGGGATATCTTCGTCTTTGGCATCTATCAGAATGCAATTTACATGATGACTCGCTCCGCTTAGGTAATTGGCCATTTGAGTGGCTTCCAAATCACTTGTCGAATTGAATTGTATCAGGTAAGGATTGCTTTCCAAATCCGGAACGGATGACGAAAACGGAAGCAAAGTCATAATCTTGTTCTCTTTGGCGAATTCGGCCACCAAGGCAATTTGAGGATTGTATACGGGACCGATAATCATGTCGGCCTGCTTGAGGGCCGGTTTGGCCAATATCTCTTGTATACCTATTTCCGTCTTTCCTATATCGTATGTATGCACTCGTATATGCAGATTCGGGGATTGTACTTTGCGGATAGCAAGCAGAGATCCGGCATAGAAATCGTAGAAACGGTCCATGTTGGGATCGCGTTTCACTGCATTGGCTTGAAGCGGCAGCATAAATACCAAATCCAGCGTGTCGGATTTGTCGGAGTGTAAAGGCATAGCAACGGCATGTTGGGTTTCGGCTTTCAATTGAATGTCATTGCTTATCTGTTGTTTGTCCCTGGTCATAGTAGCCAAAGGAAGAGTCGGCTTTTGAGTGGCGGACTCCACGGGCTTGCTTGCTGCACCTTCTGATACGCGAACGGGTATCAAAATAATTTCATCCACGTGCAAACCGCGTTCGTTCAACTGAGGATTCCATTTGATAATCTCTTCTTGAGTAACACCGAAATTCTTGCTGATACGATACAATCCGATGCTTTTTTCCACTTGATAGCGATATACTGCCGTATGTTTTACTGTATCAATCGGATAAGGCATCAATGAATCCGTTTGGGCGAAAACGGAATAGGCTACTGTCAAGAGTGCTATGAACAAAATTGTTTTTTTCATTTCTTGTATTTTTTACGTCGGCCTAATCCTACAACCGCACCTGGCAAAGCTATCAGAACAAGGGGCGTAAGCAGACTGATGATTTGTATCTTTTTTCGTTGGTCGTGAGCTATCTTGTCATTCAAAAGACGCAGAGCTACGGTTTTCTGCCTCAAGGAGATCAATCCGGCATCATCCGTCAGCCATAATACCGAGTTCACCAGGAAATCACGGTTGCCGAATTGTGTTTCGGTATAGCGGTCGAAACCTACAGGAAGAGGTTGACCTTGCTCCCAATCGTTTTTGGCCAAGTTGCCGCCGGCCACCACAATCTGACGGGTCTTTTTGCCGGTCTTCAGCTGATCTCCGGGATTGATGATCCCTTCAGGTGGCATTCGATGGGCGAATACTGACGGAAATATTCCTTCCAAACTGGTGGCTACGGGTATATATGCGTATTGGAATCGTTCGCGATTTATTGTCAGATCGCTCAAATCCACTTCTGCCGGAGTCGGGGTTAACATCGAGGCTGTTGATGTGGCAAGCAGGATGTCTTTACTCAATCCGTCTTCACCGCCTACCCATTCAACGCAACTCACCATCGTGCTCATCACTTGCATCACGCCGCGGGTGATAGGCGAATTTTCATTGGTCAAAAGCAACGGTGCATAGGTCCAAGGCAATGGTTGAAAATTAGGTTGAGAGGGGTCTTGACTTACGTCTACTGGAATCGGCAAGCATTGCAAATCTTGTACCAGAGCCGGGTTGATTCTCACTCCGTAACGGAATAACATATCTGTTAGGTTCAAATCCAAGGCAATTATCGGAGTTACACCTTCCGTTTGGAGCATATCACCGGAGAATCGTACTCCGTTCAGCAGCCAGAGTATGCGTCCTCCTTGCATCACATATTGATCCAGAATATATTTGTCGGTTTCGCTGAAGGGTTGTTGAGGATCGGCGATGATAACGCATTTGTATTGGTCCAATATGCCGGCTTGATTTCCTAGTACGCCGCGGTCTATTTGAAAATAACGACTGAGAGCTTGTTCCAAATCATACACGTTTTGTTCTTCGGTTTCGCCGTGTCCTTCTAGGAAAGCCACACGAGCCACTTCGGTTTGTTTTATAGTGTGGATGGCTTCAGCCAGGGTATATTCCAAACCTTCTATTGAACGGTTCAAATTTTCCTCACCACTCAAACCTCGGTTGTTCTGTAGCAAGTTCACTATCATGCTTTTTCCGTTATATTTCAAACGGGCATAGGGATAGATTGTCGTTTGGGCAGTTCGTCCGTCTTGGGTTCGTTCGTGGATGATAGTTGGTGATAAACCCAAAGATGCGGCTTGCTCTTGTGTTAATATTTGGGTCTTGATATCGGCATATAACGATAATTCGCGGATTATTTCGTCGGTTGCTTTACGCAATCGGGTGAATCCGCTGTTCAGCTCACCGTCAAGCATCAAGTCTATTTTCAAAGTCCCGTTCAGATCCTTGAATTGGGTTTTGGTCGCTTCACTTAGGGTATAGCGCTTGTCTGATGTCAGATCCTGACGAATAGTCAGCCATTGTAACGGAATATTTACCGCTACAATTCCTGCTATCAGCAATATGGCTGTCCTCAGTTTCATGAGTCTTCCCTTTTCTTTTTAGTTGTTCTTTTTCAGGTTCTCGAATACTTCGCGGTTGACTACAACCTCGTATTTCTTTCTTAATTCGCTAATCCATACTTTTTCTAACTCGTCTTGGTATGCGTTGGTCACCTTGCCGCGTTCGTCTGTATAGCTTTCGGGAGCTTTGAGCAACTTGCCGACCAATATCGTCACGGGCAGTTGATCGTCACCGGCGTATTCGGCTGTCTTTTGCTTGAAGCCGTATTTGTCAACGGCGGCATTTTGTCCTTTGGTCCATAATCCGTGTTCCAATCTGACTACTTTTACACTGTCCGTGTTGATATATTCGGCAATCAGTTTGCTTACTGAGTCTGCTTCTGAACTCTTGATTATCGAGCGGACTTGAATGGCTGTCGCCATATCTGTGGCATGAATGACAAAACCTTTCCAACGGGGTGCATCCCACTTGTACTCTTTCTTGTGGGCTTTGAAGAATTTGGTTAGTCCTTCTTGATCCTTGCTGGCTTTGTCCCACACATTTTGCATGCTGATGTCAAACAGCAAAATACCGTCGTGATATTCGCGTACCAGGTTGCGCAGTTCGGGATATTTTTCTTCAAGGTGTGCGTCGGCATATGCTCTTACATCGGCATCCGACATACTTTCTTCAAGATTGTATTCGGCTCTTACCTTGCGGATGAACGCTTTGTCGGCTTCTTTCATACGTTCGTCACGTTGCACGTTTTTCTGCAGTTGAGGGCGAAGACTGTCCAACGGAAGAATATCCCTGCGGTCAATTACACGTGCGATGTGCCAACCGAATTTGCTCTTGAAAGGAGCGGTCATCTCGCCGGGATTCAATGCGAAAACGGCATCTTCAAAGGGCTTCACCATCAAACCCTTACCGAACCAGTTGAGATCGCCGCCGCGTTTGGCGCTACCTTTGTCATCCGAGTATTGTGTTGCCAATTCGGCAAAATCGCCACCGTTTTGTAGCACTTTGTAGATACTGTCAATCTGATGCTTGGCAATAACCTCAATCGAGTCGTTCCCTTTGGGAACCATCTTCATGATATGCGCGGCATGGATTTCTTCGTGCGGGCGTTCTTCTTCCACCCAAACGATATGCATGCCGAAAGGAGTACGGAATATTTCGCTTATCTCACCGACGGGAGTGGTGTATACGGCATTTTCCAACGAATAGACATAGCGGAATGGAGTAATCCAACCCAATTCTCCTTCATTCTCTTGTACTCCTTGGTCTTCACTTACCTCTTTTGCTACGGTTTTGAAATTGGCTGTGCTCACGCGATTGCGGATAGCGGTCATCTTGGCTGTTACGGCTTCCACGGTTTCGGCATTGGCGTTGGCATCGCAACGCAATACGATATGTGCCGCGCGACGGTCACGGGTCATTCGATCATAACTCAATGCTACCAGACTGTCGAATGCCAAAGGGTCTTTCATGTATTTGGGAGTGGCTTGAGCACGATAACCGGCCAGTTCTTTAATAAACGATGCGGACGTATCCAGATGTTGTGCTTCGGCTTCGGCAACTTTCAACTTGAAGTTGATGAAGAGATCCAGATATTCATCCATGCTTTTTTGTGTTCCTGTTGTCTCTTGATTGTTCTTCTGATAGAGATACAGAAATTCGGAAGACTGAATTTCTTTTCCGTTAATGGTCATTACAACGGGATCTTCTTGGGCGGTGGCCGTTAGTGCGCTTGCAAGGGCAAGGAATGCAAATAACACCTTTTTCATATTCAAAATTTTTATTGGTTTCCTTTTTTTTTACACTTCTTTAGAAGTGCCTTTTCCTTTTATGTTTGTAAAAAGCCTGCAAAGTTACGAAATTATTTTGATATATGCAAAAAAAAGTGTACCTTTGCAGCATGATTTCCGAAAAAATAGCAAAACATCTAGTTATCGGGGCCGATAAACTTATCTCTCAGGCCTCCAATGTGGTTATTCTCACTCATCTCTCTCCGGATGGCGACGCTATGGGGTCGTCGCTCGGATTCAAGCATTGGCTGATCCGGCAGGGCAAGAAAGTGAATGTCGTAGTCCCTAATGTTTTTCCCGATTTCCTGCATTGGATGCCGGGAGCTGCTGACGACCTTGTTTATGAGAATTCCAAACTGCAGGCCGACGAATTGATGGAGCAGGCTGATTTGATTATTTGTACCGATTTCAATGAACCGAAACGTATCGGTACTTTGGGCGATAAATTGATGAATTTGCTCGAGAGTCGGCCGACACTCTCCCGACAGTCGGTACTCTTGGTCGACCATCATCTTTTCCCTGCTGATTTTGCCGATGTCACCATTTCTTATCCTGATTCTCCTTCCGCTTCCGAGTTGGTCTATCGCCTCATTTCCCAGATTTCTGTTCTCCGTCAGCAACCTTTCTCGCTCGACTTGGATACGGCCACTTGCCTCTATACGGGAATGATGACCGATACCGGTAATTTCTCCTTTAATTCCAACTATCCCGAAATGTACGAAATCGTCGGGAATCTGGTCGGTATCGGAGTCAATAAAGATGCGGTCTACAACGCGGTCTTCAATAGCTATAAGGCTGATAGAATGCGACTTATGGGTTTCTGCCTTTACCAGAAAATGCGTATATTCCCTGAATATCATACAGCGCTCATTTTCCTTTCTCGCAAGGAACTCTACCGCTTCAATTTCCAATCCGGAGATGCTGAAGGTATTGTCAATTTGCCACTGCAAATCAAGGATGTTTATTATTCTTGTTTCATGCGTGAGGATAAGGTCTATCCTTCCGAGGTTTCTCAAGCCGGAGGCAGCAATATCAAAGTCAAAATTTCCATGCGTAGTCAAGGCGACCGTCCGGTCAATACTTTCTGCCACGATATATTCAATGGTGGAGGACACATGAATGCTTCGGGGGGAGAATACTACGGACCGATTGCGGAGGCGGTCAAATTGTTTGTGGATAATTACGCAAATTTCTTCCGTCAAGATTAATCCTTCTACTTCCCCTTTTCCTCTTCGTATCCAAATCTTGTGCCAAAACTGATTCATGCTATACTCTGTCTTGTTTTTGCATACTTTTTCCAAACGGAAGCGAAGGATGAGCGAATGATTAGCGAACAATAACTGCTCGTCGCCCACTCAAGGCATAAAAAAACCACCGATCAAATGTCGGTGGTTTTTTGTCTGTTGGCAATTGCTAATTGCTCAACATCGAGTTCTCTTTTCTTATACTACGCCGCTGAAGCCCATGAATGCCATAGCCAAAAGACCTGCAGTAAGCAATGCGATAGGAGTACCTTGCATAGCTTTAGGAATCTTGTTCATAGCCAGTTGCTCGCGAATTCCTGCAAAGAGAATCAAAGCCAGAGAGAAACCCAGAGCTGTTGCGAATGCAAACAAAGTTCCGGTCAGCAGGTTATGATCCAATGCCATAGGCAGTTTATTGGTTCCGTTAGCCACCAGAATGGCAACACCCAACAAGCAGCAGTTGGTCGTAATCAAGGGAAGGAATACACCAAGAGCTTGATAAAGCGACGGACTAATCTTCTTCAGAATAATCTCGATCATCTGTACCAATGCGGCAATTACCAAGATGAACAGAATGGTCTGCAGGAATTCTACTTGCCATTTTACCAGCAGAAGATTCAGCAGATAGGTAACTACGGTTGCCAGAGTCAGCACGAATGTAACGGCTGCGCTCATACCAAGTGCAGTATCGATTTTCTTACTTACACCCAGAAACGGGCATATGCCCAAGAACTGGCTCAATACGATATTGTTTACGAATATCGCAGAGATAAATATCAGAAAAAATGCCATATTATTTTCGATTTACTTATTCGTTACATTTACTTTGCTTATTTCTTCATCAGTTTTTGAACCAATGCCATTACATAGGCTAAGCAGATGAATGCGCCGGGAGCCAATACGAAAATCAGCATGCCGTAATTGTCTGCATAGAGGTTGAAACCGAAGATGTTACCTGTTCCCAGCAGTTCGCGGATCGCACCGATTACTGTAAGCGACAAGGTGAAACCAAGACCCATTCCAAGTCCGTCAAGTGCGCTCAAACCTACCGAATTCTTGGCGGCAAATGCTTCTGCACGACCCAATACGATACAGTTTACTACAATCAGAGGAATAAACAAACCCAGTGTTGCATATACTGTAGGAACATAAGCCTGCATTACCAATTGTACCATCGTTACGAAAGTGGCAATCACTACGATGAATGCGGGGATACGCACTTTGTCTGGAATTACATTCTTAAGCATCGAAATCACTACGTTCGAGCAAATCAGCACGAAACAGGTGGCTAAACCCATCGACATACCGTTGACGGCGCTGGTGGTTGTAGCCAGGGTCGGACACATACCGAGTACCAAACCGAATGTCGGATTCTCTTTCAGAATACCGTTGGTGAATGTTTTTAATCCGTTATTCATTTTTGTGCCTCCGTTTCTTCTGCTTGTTCTACAATAATATCTTCTTCAGCTCCTTCTGCAATCATTACGGTTGCAGCGCTGTCGGCATCAATACTGTCGACGGTGTTTTTGCTTGCGCAAAACTCTTCATAGGCCATATTGATGGCTTTCAAGAAGGCACGACTCGAAATCGTAGCTGCTGTGATTGCATCTACATCGCCGCCGTCCTTGCTTACTACCAGTTCTTTGCTGGCGTTACGGCCAATAATATTCTGACCGGGTTTGTCTGCGTTTTGGAACCAAGCGCCTGCTTTGTCACCCAGACCCGGAGTCTCACTGTGCTCCAGAATCTTGTAACCTAAAATGGTGCCGTCTTCTGCAAAACCGACCATTACTTTCATTTTACCACCGAAACCGTCGGTTTCCACCAAGATAGGCGTTCCGTTTTCGTCACCTGCCAATACCGACAGTTTGGCCTGAGTTTCGGCTTCCGCTTTCTGCTGCTCTATAGTCTCGAATGTCAGCATATAGATACCTGCAAGAGCTGCGGCTGCAACCAAAGTGATGCAGGTAAGCGAGAGAAGCATGTTTTTCAATGAACTTTCCATTTTTGCCATAGTTGTGTCCTCCTCTCTTATTTCTTCTTCTCACCGAAACGGGTGGGACGAATCTTGTTCAACAAAGGAACGGTAGCGTTCATAATCAGAATGGCGAACGACATACCTTCGGGATATGCTCCCCAGGTACGAATCACCATAGCGATCAAACCGATACCGACACCGAAGATGATTTTGCCCCAGCCTACCATAGGACTGGTGACGTAGTCGGTTGCCATGAAGAAAGCACCCAACATCATACCGCCGGCCAGCAGCTCGTATGCTACGTATTCGCAAGTGCAAAGACCCTCGGGCAGAGCACCACACCAACCGGTAACGGCTGCGAACAAAGCAACGGTAGCCAGAATGCTGACTGGAATATGCCAGGTTATCACGCGCGTAATAATAAGGAATAAGCCACCGATGATAAGAGCGATAGCACAAACCTCACCGAGCGAACCGCCTATCATACCGCGGAACATATCCCACAAGTTGGGCATTTGGTCCAACATGGAGTTGTCGCCGCTCTTGATCATCTGTTTGAGCATAAACAGAGGGGTGGCGCCGGTTTCTGCATCTACATACTGAGTGGCGAAGCCCAGAGGACGAGGCCATGTGGTCATTTGTACGGGGAAGGAGATGAGCAGGAATACACGACCTACCAATGCGGGGTTGAAGGGATTCTGTCCCAAACCGCCGAAAGTCATTTTTCCCACACCGATTGCCACAATAGCTCCGATTACAATAATCCACCAAGGCAGGTTGCAGGGAAGGTTGAATGCCAGCAGCAGACCCGTCAAAATGGCGGAGCAGTCACAAATAGTGGGTTTCTGCTTCAGAATGTATTTGGCGATTGCCCATTCTGCCAATACGCAGGCTGCTACGGCAATCAGCGCTGTAAGCAAAGCTCCCCAACCGAAAGCAATCACAGATACCACATATGCGGGCATCAAAGCTGCTATCACCAGGAGCATATTTTTCCGGACGCTGTCGCCGCTATGTGCGTGCGGAGCCGGAGCAACAATTAATTTTTTCATATAGTAATTTCTTCTTTGCGAATGATTAACCTACTTATTTCTTAGCAGCTTCGGCTGCGGCTTTGGCAGCCATTTGGCGTGCACGGATAATACCGCCTACTTTGCCTTTACCCATACGGATATAGTCAAGCAGGGGACGATGACTCGGGCAGGTGAAGAGACAGCAACCGCAATCGATACAATCCATTACATCGTGTTTTTCCATCTCGTCCCACATTTCCAGTTCGGCTTGTTTGCTGAGCAGGTAGGGCTCCAGTCCCATCGGGCAGGCGCTGACGCATTTACCGCAACGGATGCAGTTTTCCGGTTCCTGACGGCGACTTTCGTTCTCGGGCAGGAAGAGCAGACCGCTCGTGCGTTTGTTGGCGGGCATGTCGATGTTGTTCATGGCTCTACCCATCATTGGGCCGCCACCGATGATTTTACCGGTATCTTCAGGCACTCCGCCTGCCAGTTCTACCACTTCGGTCAACGGAGTTCCGAAACGGACCATATAGTTGCCCGGTTTTCGCAGACTCTTGCCGGTTACCGTCATTACTCGGGAAATCAGAGGTTTGTTCTTTTGAACGGCCTCGTATACGGCATAGATGGTAGCTACATTGTCCACTACGGCACCCACTTCGATAGGAAGGGCTCCGCTGGGAACTTGACGATGGATAGTGGCGTCAATCAGCTGTTTTTCGCCGCCTTGCGGGTATTTGAGCTTCAGGGGCATCACTTCCACACCGTTCACTTTGGCTGCCAGTTCTTTCATACGGGCGATGGCGTCGGGCTTGTTTTTCTCAATACCGATTACGGTACGGGTTACACCCAAAGCTTTCATCAGAATCTGAATACCGATCATCAGTTCTTCACCGTGTTCCAGCATCAATTGGTGGTCGCAAGTCAGATAGGGTTCGCATTCTACACCGTTCACTACCAGCACTTCGGCTTTCTTCCCGGGAGGCGGCAACAGTTTTACTTGGGTGGGGAAGCAGGCGCCGCCCAAACCTACGATACCTGCAGCGGCAATCTTGTCAACTATCTCTTTGGGCTCCAAGTTGCATTCGCGAATCACATCGGGAGTGCGGTCGATGGTTTCAAGCCATTCGTCGCCTTCTACATCCATAAAGATGGCGGGCATCTTCATTCCCCATGCATCGATGGTGGTATCTATTTTGGTAATCGTACCGCTATAAGGTGCGTGAATGTTGGCGCTTACGAAACCGCCGGCTTTGGCGATCAGTTCACCTACTTTCACTTTCTGTCCTTTTTCCACTACAGCCTGTGCGGGGGCACCGATATGCTGTACCAAAGGAATGATGGCTTTGGTGGTCAACGGGCATTCTGTAATCGGCTGGTGTGCGCTGTATATTTTGTTGTCGTGCGGATGTACGCCGCCAATCTTAAATGTACTCATACTCAAGCCTCCTCTTTTTTAGGTTCTACATTTTGTGCGGGAGCGGCGGGAGCTGCTTCCTCTTTGGGTTTGCGGGGCGGGAAATTCACAGCGTGTATAGCTCCGGTGGGGCAAGCGTCTTCACACTTGCGGCACAGACGGCACTTGGCGGGATCGATGTATGCCAGGTTGTTTTCCACTGTGATAGCTTCAAACTGACATTCTTTCTGGCATTTGCCGCAACCGATACATGCATTCAGACAAGCTTTGCGAGCGATAGCGCCTTTGTCCTTGTTGACGCATTCCACCACCATACGGCGGCCTTTCGGACCTTTCTTGCGGAGCTCGATAATGTTGCGGGGGCATGCTTTCACGCATTTGCCGCAACTGGTACATTTCTCTTCGTCCACTACGGGCAGTCCGGTTTTCTCGTCAATCGACAATGCACCGAATTGGCAGGCGGCCACGCAGTCGCCACAACCGAGGCAACCGAACGGACAGCCCGTCTCGCCTACATACAGATTGTGTTGGATTTGGCAGGTCCTTACACCGTTGTACTCACTGGTCTTCGGACGAGCTTCGCATGTGCCGTTACAGCGCACTACCGCTACTTTTGGTTCGGCCGCACCGGCAGCCAGACCCAGGATGGCTCCCACTTTTTCCATCGTGGGCGCACCGCCTACAGGGCAGAGCAGACCGTCAAGCGAGTCGGCTTTCACACAGGCCTCGGCCAGTGCACGGCAACCCGCAAAACCGCAACCGCCGCAGTTGGCGCCCGGAAGCACTTCCTGCACTTGGTCGATTCGTGGATCTTCCTCCACCTTGAACTTCTGGGCGATCAGGTAGAGCAGGATTGCTGCCACCAGACCTGTGATGCCCAGAACGAGCAAAGAAATCAAGATTAAATTCATAAAATTTTTGTTTTATTTAGTTATTATTTGTGTTTTCGATTGGGTTTGACCGCTTTACTTCCTCCCTCTGTCTGTTCCCCGCTATTCGTGGTAACTCCCGTCTGCCGAGTGCCGGTCGAGTGTCGGTCGAAGGTCGGACCGGATTGTCAGATCTTGATGGCCGTAAAGGAGAAGTCTTTGTGCAACTTGTTCTTGAAAAACGATAATACAATATAATATACGCCTGTTACGCACAGAGCGATAGTGCCTACTACGGCTTCGTTTTCCACCCAATGCCCGATAACAGCTACACACAGCATCAGTACCACGAACGGAAGTATATACGCGAGCAGGATGGCTTTCCAGCCCAAGGCTTGCGTTACGGCCACTTCCACACGGTCGCCCGGCTGACAAGGCTCGCCGGCTACGGTGCAGTCAAGTATCTTCTCCTTGCTGTCGGCCGACATGCACATCGATTTGGCCTGACACTGGCTGCATGCACTCATCTGCACGATTTTAACGCGCACTTTGTCGCCTTCCGCCTCCAGTACAATTCCTTCGTGTTTGATCAGTTCTGACATAGTAATACAAAATAACGCGCAAAATTATAAATAATTTTTCACATGTACAAATAATTTTTGAATAATCTGCTTAAATAGGTGAATTTTGTTGATATTTTTGCCTTTTATTTGGCGATTTCAAATATATTTCGTATCTTTGCAGGCTAATTGACTAAACCTGCCCCGAAAACGAAGGGCAAATCCGCTAACTTTAACACACATACATTCTATATGCCTCGTAAACCCGTTACAAAACCCTCTCCACGTACTGCTGATTCCAAATGCAACCAGGTTGTCAAACACCCGTTTTTCACCCGTTTGCGCAACGGTCTGGCCGACAACCGTACCCAACTGATTATCGGCTTGCTGATTGGCGCTTTGGCGCTTTTCCTCTTGCTGGCTTATTTCAGTTTCTTCGTTTCCGGCCGTCATGATTTCTCCATCCTTCAGCTTTCGCCTGAGGAACGTCGTGCTGCCCGTGAGAGCATCAGCAATTGGGTAGGTCTTCCCGGTGCGCATCTGAGTAGATTCCTCATCGATGGAAGCTACGGACTCGTTTCGTTGGTGTTTATCGTGCTGTTGGGCGTTTATGGCCTTCATTTGATGAAGGTGGTTCATGTACGTTGCTGGCGTTGGTTCTTCTGTAGCGTCTTTTGGTTGGTGTGGGGGTCTGCTGCCCTTGCGTTTGTGCAGGATATGTTGCATGCCGAATCGTTCTTCCGTTGGGGGGGAGCGCATGGAGAATGGCTTTCACGCTTGGTTTGTTCCTATCTGCAGCCTCTTGGTTTTATGCTGGTTTTCTTGATCAGTTTGGTGGTTTTCCTTATCCTTACTGACCGCCAGTTCTTGCCCAATATGAAACGTTTGGGCGAATGGTTGCGTCGTCTTTTCACAAAAAATGACCGACAGGAAGATTTAGTCGCCGATCCTACAGCTCCTCTTGATTTGGATGCCGCTGATGCAGACGACGAGCAGGCTGGTCCGGTGCTGGTGGATTTCCCTGAAGCGGTGCCGGCAGCAGATGTGGTATCCGAAACAGCTGCCGCTATGCCTGCTTTGCAGATTGCCGATACGGCTGACGGGGAGCATCTTGAGCCCTTGGAGAACGAGCCTGAACTCGAACCTGAGGACGAACCGGAGCTCTTGTCTGCAGATATCGAAACGGGAAAGTCGGGCGAAGATCAACCGATCGATACCGGTTTGGAAATCAACCAGGTGGTGGAGGACGAGCAGGTGGAGCAGGATCCTGAATATCTGCTCCGGAAACTTGGCCCTTATGATCCGCGTAAGGACTTGGAGAATTATCATTTCCCGCCGCTCGATCTCCTGAAAATATACAACAACGAAACGGCTCCCGTTATCAATAAGGAGGAGCAACAGGCCAATGCCAATCGTATTGTCACCACTTTACGTAACTACGGAATTGAAATCGAACAGATAAAAGCCACGGTCGGTCCTACGGTCACACTCTACGAAGTGGTGCCCAAAGCAGGTACCCGTATCGTCAAGATTCAGTCGTTGGAGAACGATATCATGCTTTCGCTGGCGGCTACCGGAATACGTATCATCGCCCCGATGCCCGGTAAAGGTACGGTAGGTATCGAAGTGCCCAACGAGACGCCCCAAACCGTTTCCATGCATTCTGTGATTGCGTCCAAACGTTTCCAGGAGGAGCAGAAAATGCGCTTGCCTATCGCCATCGGACGTACGATTACCAACGAAGTCTTTATGTTCGATTTGGCCAAGACGCCTCACCTGCTCGTTGCCGGTGCCACCGGTCAGGGTAAGTCTGTGGCTATCAATGCGATTATCACCTCTTTGCTCTATAAGAAACACCCCGCCGAACTCAAGTTCGTACTGGTGGATCCCAAGAAAGTGGAATTCTCACCTTATCGTGCGCTCATGCGCCATTATCTGGCCGCTATGCCGGGTGCCGAGGAGAAGGAAATTATCATCACCGACTGCCAGAAAGTGATCGACACCCTCAATTCGTTGGTCATCGAAATGGAAAACCGCTACGAATTGCTGGAAGATGCCGGTGTACGTAACCTGGAGGACTACAACGAGAAATTTGTCAACCGTCGCCTCAATCCCGAAAAAGTGGTGGCCAACAACCTTCACCACCAGTTCTTGCCCTATTTGGTGATTATCATCGACGAGTACGGCGACTTTATTATGCAGGCCGGCAAACAGGTGGAAACGCCTATCGCTCGTATCACCCAGAAGGCCCGTGCCGTAGGTATGCACATGATTCTGGCTACCCAGCGTCCGTCGGTGAATATCGTCACCGGTGTGATCAAAGCCAATATCCCGACACGTATCGCGTTGCGTACGCAGTCGGTGGTCGACAGCCGCACCGTGCTTGATGCCAAGGGTGCCGACCAGCTGGTGGGTAAGGGCGACATGCTCTATTCCGGTAATGGCACCACTACGCGTATCCAATGCGCTTTCGTGGATACGCCCGAGGTGGACCAGATTGTGGCTCATGTGAAGGAGCAACAGCATTATTTCGAACCTTATCAGTTGCCTGAATATATTTCCGGTGAGGCGGAAGGCGAAGCGCTTCAGCCCGGAAGTGTGGATATGAAACGCCTTGATCCCATGTTCGCCGATGTGGCGAGATACGTGGTGACCAAGCAGGAAGGGTCCACTTCCCGTCTCCAGCGCGCTTTCGAAATCGGCTACAACCGAGCCGGCAAATTGTCCGACCAATTGGAGGCTGCAGGCATCGTCGGACCTAACAAAGGACCTAAAGG
Organism: Paludibacteraceae bacterium; assembly: GCA_024399655.1. Taxonomy (GTDB): domain Bacteria; phylum Bacteroidota; class Bacteroidia; order Bacteroidales; family Paludibacteraceae; genus Colicola. The sequence continues at coordinate 90,473 of JAKSNP010000004.1, forward strand.
TCGCGATGTTTTGATCCAAGATATGGAAAGTTTGGAACAGATTTTGCAGGGATTGGGTGTATAGCTTTCCTTGACCCTTTAAATTGATTATTATGAAAACACTTCTACTTGCCCTCACCGTCCTTCAGTCGTTGTTCGCCACGCTCGATCAGAAAATCTTTCAGTCGGATATCACACTGTCGGTATCCGAGATGCAGTCGCAACCCATATCCTATTCGGGCAAGTTCACGATGCAAGGCGAGAAATTCCTTGTGGATATCTTCAATATTCATGCGGCCTACGACGGCTCCACCCTCTATGTCTTTTCGCCGGATGACGATGAGTTGACCCTCTCGCGCCCCACCAAACAGCAGCTCTACGAGAACAATCCCCTCCTTTTCGCTAAAGCGATGGCGGATGCATGCAATATCACCGAGCGTACCAATCAGGACGGCTCGTTCACTGTCGTTCTTACACCCAAAGACCGCTCGTTGGGTATCGACCGTATCACGGTGCGCCTCGATGCAGCCAAAATGCCGATGTCAGTAGAAATGAAGGAGGGAAAGAAAACCACCACCTTGCGCTTCCGTAATGCCAAATTTATAGCCAAGGCTCCCGCTTTCGTGTTGCGCCCTGCCGTCACCACTTTTGTCAACGATATACGCTGACATACTTTTGATTCAAACTTTTTTGGGGCTGCCGCCCCGTCAACTTATATACAACCCTATATCTATTTATGACACACGTTCAATGCCTTATTATCGGCTCCGGCCCTGCCGGCTATACTGCTGCCATCTATGCAGCTCGTGCTAACCTCACTCCCGTACTTATCGAAGGCCCCCAAACCGGCGGCCAATTGATGATTACTACCGAAGTGGAGAATTTCCCCGGCTATCCCGAAGGAGTGGAGCCGTTCCAGATGATGGCCGATATGCGTAGTCAGGCCGAGCGTTTCGGCACACAGTTCGTGTCGGGCTGCGTCACCCGTGTCGATTTCTCCTGCTCTCCCAAACTCGTCGTGGTGGAGGATACCGATGAATACACGGCCGATACCGTTATCGTGGCTACAGGAGCAAGTGCCAAGTTCCTGGGGATTCCTTCCGAAGAGGCTTATCGCGGCCACGGCGTTAGTGCATGTGCTACGTGCGACGGATTCTTCTATCGTCGGAAGACGGTGGCTGTTGTGGGCGGTGGCGATACGGCTTGCGGCGAAGCCGAATATCTTGCCGGACTTTGCTCCAAGGTATATCTTATCGTCCGCAAACCTTTCCTACGCGCTTCTCAAATCATGCAGCAACGAGTGCTCAACAACCCCAAAATCGAGGTCCTTTTCGAGCATAATACCCTTACCCTTACCGGTGAAAACAAAGTACAGGGTGCCGATTTGGTGTATCGTAAGGGGACGCCTGATGAGGAAATCCGACATATCGAAATCGACGGCTTCTTCCTCGCTATCGGACATAAGCCCAACACCGACCTCTTTGCCGACTATCTCAATCGGGATGAGGAGGGATATATCCTTACGGAGGCCGACAGTCCTCGCACCAACGTACCCGGTGTATTCGCTGCCGGTGACTGTGCCGATCCCCACTACCGTCAGGCTATCGTGGCTGCCGGGTCGGGATGCAAAGCCGCTATCGAAGCCGACCGATATATCAAAAGCCTCTGATTGTTTTATTTCAAACTACCTAAAAACCGTCCTGCCTTGGATCTTACCTTGTGCAGGACGGTTCTTTTTTTATTCATTCTTCTCTTTTGCGCTCTCGTGGCGGTTGGGATTGGATGGAAACCAGCCTTTTCTTACGCGTTCTCTTTGCTCAAAAAGTTCAAGTATCGACCAAAAACAGGAGAAACTGAATACTCCGAGCAAAACCGAGATATAGGTGTTGTCCACCAGCAACGAACCGACACATCCTCCTATGCCCACTGCGAGAAAGACCGGCCAGCATCCTACCCCGAAATAGTATTCGCTTTTTATTACGATGGGATGAAAAAGCCCGATTAGCAGAAAGGTGGAAAGTCCGAGAATAATGCCTTCGATATTCATATTTGTTTATAGCTATTAAAGGGGGTGAACCTGAATTTTCTGCAAAGGTACATTCTTTTTCGCAATTCTCCAAAAGTTTCCGAATAAATTCTCCAAAAGTTTCCGACTTTCTTAGTGGGAATTGAAGGATTTGTACGCCGAAATAGGCTGCTTTTTACTTAAAAATGACTATTTTGTATGCAAAATATTATAAATATTTGCATATCCCAAAAAATCATTATATCTTTGCACCCGAATTTCTTGAAATTCTGTATCTGGTCCACTAAATATCAATCAACCCCAATCAAAATAAAATTATGCGTAAACTGTTTTTTGCTTTTATGGCACTCGCGGCTATCTCATTGGTAGGCTGCAAAGAGCGTAATGACGAACCTCAACAAAATGACGGTATCATCCAGGTCACTCACCAATTGGGCGAGAAGGTAACCAATCCTGTCAATGCGCAATGGTGCAAACCTCAAACGGCTGAGGCAACCCTGACTTCCCTGCGTTGCATCTCCGATATTTTCTATTATATGGACTATCAGACCGACATGCAGTTGGACGACCTCCTTGCCGGCAATTATCGTACTCGCGAGGAGTTTGAAAGAGCATTCAGCGACATTATGTTCTATCCCGAAGGAGAAGAACCCATTTATGCTCCTCAGGAAACCGCCTGCTCCGGATTCGTTTGCAAAAACGAACAGGGCGAAATCCTGCTCGGACGTAATTTTGACGGCGATTTCGGACCGATGGTGATGTTGTTCAATAGAGCGAATGGCGCCAAGTATGTGCAAATGACCGATCCTTGTTATAATTCGATTCTCTATATCAATCGTGAAACTCGCAAAGCCGACGGTACGTTGAGCAACGGAACGGCTTCCCTTCACCGCCTGCTTCGCCAGCCGCTTCTGACGATGGATGGTATGAACGAATATGGTTTGTGCTTTGGGGCATTCCAACTGCCCAAAATTGACACCGTAAATATCTTCCCTATCATCCAGACCGGTCATGGCGACGCTATGGGAGCCAACTTGATGCACAACCTGATCCTGAGCAAATGCAAAACGGTGAAAGAAGTGGAAGAGTTTATGAGCCAACACGACTACGTTACCAACAACCCGACGCTCAACGTGCATTGGCTGATGGCTGATGCCACCGGCGATTGGGCTATGTTCGAGTTCTGGGACAACGAATTGAATGTCTATCGTGAGGATACGCTCTATACCATGTGCAGCAACGTCTGCACGCCGATACCTTACGAGTGGTACAGCATCGAGAACTACTATCGTTCATGGGTTCCTTATACATCTTATCCCAAACCGGGTGAAGCCACCAAGGCCGACTGGCAGGCTGTATTCTCATCCAAGGTTCGTGCAACTCACATGATGAACAACTATCGCCCCGTAATGAGCGAGATGGAAGCCTTGAAGTGCTTGCAGGAAGGCAGATATAGCCTTGAGGTTCACAATAAACTCACCAACTGGTCGTGTGTCTACAATCCCAAGCAACGTACCATTCTCTTTGCGCTTCGCAACGACATGTCCAAGATTTATAAATTGGACTTGAAAACGGAGTTGTAAACGTCTCCCCTTATTGGCCTGAAAAAAGCGATTTTTCATCTGGAAAGTCGCTTTTTTGTTTTTCTTGCTTATAAAACCAATCCCATGCAAAACAAAAAAGAGACTCAATCTTGAGTCTCTTGTGGGCGTTGACGGATTCGAACCGCCGACCCAAACCCTTTCAAAGATTGTTAACCGTTACTCGTTGTGTTTCAGCGAGTTAATAATTATGTTGCTGTGTCAGTTGTACAAAAATTTGACACAATATTGACACAAATTTTTTTGCTCGTTTGCGACTGCAAAGTTACAAAAAATAATTGATATACACAAGTTTATGAGCAAAAAAATGTAAAAAAAATAGTACACTTTTTTTCCAAGTTTCGTCCAAGCATTTTGCAGTGTACTATTTTACACCCTTGCTATTTGTCCTGTAACATCTTTTGCAGTAACTCGATTTGGGCATCCCTTTTTAGGAGCTCCATTTCATATTCTTTGACGGTGCTTTTGAGTTGGTCTATCCTCGACATCAGAGCAGCCGGACTGCTTTTGCTCGTCAGCTCACTGTAAAGCATTTCCCCACTACCGGTAAACACCCAGTCCTTATTCAAGTCAGGGTAAGCCGCAAAGATTTTCATTATTACATCAATAGACAGCCCACGCGTGCCGTTTAATTGGCTGATGAGGGTTGGTACTTTCATCCCTAAAAGTGCCGCCAAATCGGTTCTTTTGACCCCCTGTTTGTCGAGAAACTCGTTAATTTTTTCTCTAATGCGTTTATCCATAGTCATTTAGCGTTGTTTTTTCGTCCAAAATTTGGAAAAATAATACAATTATTTGCACAATAATTCAAAATGTATTATCTTTGCACTCGAAATCGGATGCAAAGGTACACCTTTTTTCCAAAATATGCAAGAAAAAATGAAAAAAAATGACACTCGTTTCAAATTATTTGTGGAGAATGTGGCTACAAAAGACATTTCGTTAGTGCGTAAATACATAATGTATTACTGCAAAATCTCTAAATCGTGCTATTACAAATGGCTTGGGGGCGGCTCCACCCCGTGCGTGCGCAGGCGTATATATATAAATGGTATAGCGTTTAAGTTCGGCTATCCCATCGTGTACCCCCATGTTAAGGGCTATTGTGAACAACCAAAACTAATCGCTATATGGAAACAGGACTAATCTATTGGCAGTTCTATCTGTCGCTTGACAAGGAAGTCAAGCAGGACTTTATGATTGAGGTTCAGCAGCGCACCCAGTGGGGACGCTCCACTTTTTACACGCGAATGAAAGGTGGTCCGGCTTTATCTGAAGCCGAACGCGATGCTATTGATAAGGTTTATCGTAAATACAAAAAGATGTATGGTTAATTCGCGTTTATTTACGGTTGTCAGCAGTGTCGAGGACGACCATTGCTTTGTCATTTTCCTTGATAAATCTAAAGCAGCACAGGCAGCTGATCTGCTTACTGAAAATGAACACCTCGAAAGTGTCGCTTACTATCGCCGTGACCATTTCCTTGTGGGTAGTGTTTCGTTTACCTCTTGTGCCATCATAGATGTCAAGTACAAAGGAAGCCGGAAATTGTTAGATTTGGTTTCCATTGAGGTAATAGCAGCGGCTGCTGCTTACGAAATATCGGAGGTTCTTTATGGAGGAAATAGACAGCAATAGTACCCCACAGCAAGAAACCCAACCTGAACGCAGCTATTTTCAGCAGCGCGTTTTTGATGAGATGGGGCTGTCGGCAAAGGAGAATAAGATAAAACTCTCCTACGATTGCGGCGACGGCGTGCGGACTGGCACTGGCACCTTTGACATCTTTTCCGAGGATAAGCACGGAAATATACGCATACTTGTGTATTCCCTTGGTGGCTGGGTTATTCAGTATATGTCGGATAACCAATTAAGTGACCTTAATGCCTCTGAATTTATGCGCCTGACCAATTACTATGTCACGCGCAAAAATCCTGCGAATATCAAAGAGGGAGAGGGCAAGTATTCTTTCCCCAAAGGGCAAGGTATATATCCGTTTTTCCCGCCTAATCTCCTCAAAAAGTATAAGGCGCAGGAGGACATCGACACCCTCGTTCTGACAGAGGGCTATTTTAAGTCGATGTGTGCAAGTATGCACGGCTTTGATATTGTGGGGCTGGGTTCTATCACCCACTATGCCGATACCAACACCCGTGATTTGCACCCGGACATTAAGCGACTGATAAACACCTGCCATGTCCGGAAAGTGGTCCTGCTCTACGATGGCGATTGCCTCAATCTCTCTATGAAAGATTTTGAGAAAGGGCGCGACCTTGCGCGCCGTCCCAAGGGCTTTTACAATGCCATCCTTAATACGCGCGACTTGCTTGTGGATTTCTCGTCAGTCCTCATCGAGTTCGCCTATGTGCGCTCCGAGAAATTGATTGACAACCCCAAGGGCTTGGATGATCTTCTGCTAACTCCTGCCTATAAGGACAAGTCCAAGGAAATTTTGAAAGACCTTGTGGAGGAGGACAACAATGGGGACTACTTTTTCCGTATGAATGTACGCGACCAAGTAAACCGCCTCAAAAAAAAGTTCTACCTCGATAGTGTGGACAGCTTCTATAAGCATTGGGCTGATGTCATCGGCGACAAGGAGTTTATCTTTGAAAAGATGGTGTACTCCTACGACCGCAACGAGGAGAAAGTCAAGCGCGCTATGCCGCTGGCCATCCGTGATTTTATTCGTGTCGGAGATGATTACTTCGAGATGATTAAAATGCCCAATGTCCGCACTGGGGCACAGGAAACCAAATTGGTTTGCCGGAAAAAGAGCACCATTATTGACGATTTCGGGCGTGAGCAGCTGAAGAACATCTTAAAGTACAAAGCATTTATCAATAAGCCCAGCCACATAGATTATAAACCTGTCGTCGGTGACTGCTTTAATCTATATTCCCCCCTCAATTATGAAGCCGAGGCGCGCCCATGGACCCACATCCGTTCCCTGATGGAGCACATATTTGGCGAGCAAATAGAATTGGGCTACGATTATATGCAGCTGCTGTACTTGCAGCCCATGCAGATTCTGCCTATACTCTGCCTCGTTAGCCACGAACGCGGAACAGGTAAAACTTCTTTCCTCGATTTGCTACGCGAAATGTTCGGAAACAACGCTATCAATGTCGGCAACTCCGAAATTGCCAGCGATTTTAACGCCCTTGTCAGCGGTAAACTGCTTGTCGGTGTGGACGAAACCGCACTGGACGACAATGTCAAGGTTACCGAGCGTCTGAAGATGCTTTCTACTGCCAAGCGCGCACCTATGCAGCGTAAGGGCAAAGACCATGAGGAGGTCGAGAACTTTACAAAGTATGTTCTCTGTTCTAACAACGAAACGCGCTTCATCTACACCCAAGAGGATGAAATCCGTTTTTGGGTGCGCAAGATAGATCCAATTCCAAAGGAACAGGCAATACCCGATATCCTGCCTATCTTGTGCGATGAAATCCCCGGCTTTATGAGTTATTTGCTGTCCCGTAAAATGCACATCAAAGAACCCCAGTCCCGAATGTGGTTCAGCGCGCAGGACTTGGAAACGCAAGCGTTGCGCGACCTCAAAGCGGCGCAGCAACCCTTGCCTATCCGTGAGATAAAGGAGCAGGTTAAAACCTTGTTTATGGATTTCCCTGCCGAGCAGTACATCATTTCAATCAAGGTACTCAAAATGATGGTGGACGAAATCCAGCGAATGCCCGCCGACACAGTACGCACGCTCTTACGCACCCATTTGAGGGTGGAAAACGCCTTGGATGACGACGGCTTATGCAAAACCAAATACATCAAAATCCCTTACTATTTTGGCACGCAAGACGGCAAAAATAGTGTCGCCTATTATCGGGATAAAGGCAAGGGATTTGTGTTCAAGGCAGAGGTTTTCCTCAACGAGCAGGAGCTGGCGTATGTTAGGCGGATAGTTACCGCGCGTTACTCCTCCACGCCGGAGGAGGTTACCAAGCCCGACCCTCAACAAACCATGCCAATCTAACACCGCAGAGGCAACTGCGGTCTTCCGGGGGAGTGTCCACTCGTGAGAGCCGACGCTCCCTTTTTTTGGAGGTTTGTTGCAATTTTCTGCGAATAGGCAGTAACTTTGTAACTTTTCGTCAAATTCGCTGAAAATAAACACATTTGCAGGTTACTTGACAAGTAACTTTTGGTAACCTTTGTAACTTTCGGTAACCTGTTGTAACTATTTGTAACTATATGTAAAACCTTATAAATCAATATATAAAATGATAAGTTACCAAAGTGACGCGATTTTGTATTTTCAAAAAATTTTGGGCGTTTCCTGTCGGTCGGGCTATGCAGGGGTTCCGTACTGGGTACACAGTTGTCCCTTACTATCCCTAACGCGAAATCGTCCTGACGGACAGAGATGTGTTTTCCCACCTTGGGCGTTTCGCTTTTGGAATCCGTCTCATTGGTGTCCTTGTGCTCCCATAGATAATTCATATTTGCTATGGGCATTTTTCTTACTTGGTATTGGAGCAGCACGCTCCTAATGATATACCTTTCCGATGCGAAGTTAAAACGCGTGCTCATTTGTGCAAGGTCGGGCTATGTTTTGCCGCAGACTTCTGCTAAAAAAATCTCCACACTCCAAGCCAAGACTGCTGGCGCAGTTCTCGCCTTGTCAGTAGTATTTTTTGCAAAAACCTTGCGCCACTCCGCCGCTAACTTTTGTAAAGCACCGTAAAGGTTATATCGGAGCGAACTGCTTTATACGCAAGTGAAAAATGTTAAAACAAATATGATTATGGAAACACAGTACACATTATTCAATGATTCGGATTTTGGCTACACGCCAAAGGTAGAAAAACCAGTTATTACAACAACTCAAAAAGTTGTTGATGTAAAGGTTGCTCAAAGCTCGCGCTTTACCGCAAGTATGTTGCAGGCATTAGTTGATGGTGGCATTTTCACGGAGGGCGAGGGCATCAATGTTGAGGACATCTATGTTGAGTATGGGCACGCGCACGGAATAGAATTGCCCCATTTAGCAGGCATAGAGGAGGAGCACGAATATGATTGCCAAATGGAGGAACTCCGCCACATCTTCGAGGAGGGCACGGAGCAGATTTTGGAGGCAATGGACAATTTGCACGAGGTAAGCGATAAGGGCTTTTTCTCCCCCGCAGAGTATGCCGAAAATGTTTGCTACTATTACGGCATAAATGCCGCCTGCAAGGGTATAAAGCCCATTTCCTACCACGATTTTATGCACGCGTGCCGCAATTTTATTTCGGAAAGTTCAACCTATAATTTACGATAATATGAAAGTCACGAAAGAAGAAATTAAAGAGCGTGCAATGATTACCTTTCAAAATTGGGTAGCAAGCACCTTTGAAGAAGATGTAGAGAAAATTTTGCGGTCAGGTTTGGTAGATTTTGACAAGGCAGAGGGCAACTTTTTGGACAGTTACCCAATCTTTGCCGCTATCCTCCAAAAGTCGGTAGATAGTGCCATTTACGGCAGCAGTTACGAACACACGCGCCGCAGTCAAAAACGGAAAATGAACTTATATATGCACGCACTATGAGCGAAATTAAAGAATGTAAATTTTACTTTTTGGGCTTTTGCCACTGCTTCAAAGGGGGCTGCTGCTCCGTTATCGGGGCAGATGTTTGCCCACTGAAAAAAATGCTTAAAAATTATGGGCTATGATTAAGTTAGAAGAAATTTTGAACGCTTGCACGGACAAGCAGTTAGAAGATTTGCACACGCACAGCTATGAGATTGTGCGCACCATTGAAACCGCCACAGGGCTAAAATTTGAAGGGCTCTATGGCGAAAGTGAAACCTACTCTAAAATTTTGATTTTTGAACTTGCCGCGTTTGATATGATACGCAACCGCGCAAAGGGATTACAACCGCACAAGTAAAACAACCGCAGGGGGCGCAAGCCCTCTGCTAAAAGACCTAATAATATGAAACAAGCAATCAATCTGACAGAGTTATTCGGTATGCTCCACGAAAACCGAAATTATGTAGTCATTAAGGGCTACCAGTATGTAACCACTTTTGAGCCGCACTATTCACTGCCGCTTTCTATCCGTTCTTATGTGAAAGACGACTTTCGCTATTTGGAATTGATCGGGGAGGGCTACAAGTCCTGCCATATTACGGCACTCTTGCAGCAATTCCTTTTGGAAAAGTTTAAGATGGTGATGGTGTTCCGCTATGAGTATGCAGAGGAACACAAAATAGTCTATGAACTATTCACCCAAGAGGAGATGGAGGAAGATTTGAAAGATGAATAAAGAGAGGGGCAGCCGAAAGGTTGCCCTTCTCCTTGACTATTGGTCAGAGCAAGACGACAGATTTGTCGCTTGTCCGGGACTTTCATACATAGGGGCTTGCGCCCCCTTGTTACGGCTAATATGGCTATCACTCTCTACGCTTGCCGCACCTGCTCCAAATGGCTAATCAAAGACCCCTACTATCAGGCACCTTGTACCATTTCCATACGGGTTCTGCTACATCGGCTCCCTTTCCTTTAATGGCACTCTATTTCTCTTGTTATTCGCTTTCGTAACATGCCTCGTTTCGGCTCGTCTTCGTTCGTACTGCATAGCGTTTCCTCCACTTTCTCCTATCTCTTGGGGCAAATCTTGCACGGCTTGGCTATCGCAGCAGCCGGAACTCCTCTCCTCTACATCTTCGGTTCTCTCCCCATATTCCGAACCACCTACCTTGCCGGTGCCTAACTGACGGCTGTTTTCGTGGCTGTCCTTGTGATATTTCTATCGCCTACTGCTCACTGCGTTTTTTCTCCACCTGTTTTCCGATTGCCATTTTGTCTGTGATTATGTATGTTCCTTTTCCAATGCAAAGTTAGTTGATTTTCGCTGTACGGCAAGGCTATATAAATGCCACCGTTCCACTAAAAAAATCTTCCTTTTCCTGACGGGCAGGAAACGAGTATTTTTTTTGGCAGTCTTGCTTTTATTGCTCCAACCGCGCTGCGCTAACTGGAACAGCATTGTAAAAGAAACTAATCACTAACAAAATGTATAACAATCCAAAAACTTTTTCGGTTATGAAAAAAACTTTGTATCGTGAGCCGCTTACGGCAGCAGAAATTGAACTTCACAGTAACAACTACGAAAACGAAACGCCTGCCGTTTATGTCGGCACTTATGGCAAGTACAACGATGGTTCTCTTGATGGAATGTGGGTAGATTTATCCACCTTTGATGCTTACGAGGATTTTTTGGAGTTCTGCGAGCGTCTGCACGCTGATGATCCAGATCCTGAACTGATGTTCCAAGATTTTGAATGCTTCCCAAGAGAGTATTACGGAGAAAGTCATTTGGAGTTCAATGCCATCAAAGAATGGTACGAACTCGGTGAAGATGAGCGCGAAGCTTTTGAGGCATATATGGGTTACGAGGGCGAAGATGCCACTATCGAGAAATTTCACGAGTGCTATCAAGGGAAATGGGATAGCCCCGAAGATTTCGCCGAGAACCTGTATTTGGAAATCTATGGGCACGAGATACCCGATTTCTTGCAGGGGTACATTGATTGGTCCGCCGTTTGGCGCAATTTGGATACGGCAGGCGATTATTTCGAGAGCGATGGCTATATCTTCAGCCGTTATTAACACAAGGGGGCGCAAGCCCCTTTTTTTATGCCCGACTACTTGCGGGCTTCCATTAAGGTGCTCACGGCGTGGATGGCGGAAAAAGCTATCGCGTCTATTTTTTCCGTACACTCCCAAAGGTCGCGTGAGAATTGGGATGTTTAGGTTGGGGGTTGAATAACCCTGCTAAAAGTGGCTAAAATTGGCAAAAAATAAAAGGTTATATAATATAATGGGCTCACTCCGACTCGCCTGCCTATTTCGCCAACGGCTGCACTCCTGATGTCCTTTCACTGTTAGCGGGCATTCTCGCTCCGTTCGCCCATTATATTATTGGGGAGCCCCTCCTCAAACTTCTTGGTACCAACCCCTTTCCATTTCCCCTTCCTATGGAGGGGCAATATAAGGCAACAAAATGAAGTGCTTTATCTACAGGGCATAAACCCCTTCAATGTGTCAGTTTGTCCTACTATCCGGGCTTGCGCTCCAGCCGGTACGCTACTCCACGCCCTTAACCTTTCCAGCCCTTATCACAAAAGGGCTCTCTTACCCTTTTAATTCCCTATCACAAAGGGAAATGAAAGACGCTAATCCACACACCGACTGCCGTTTCACTGTGGCGGTTTAGTGGGCGCAGAGGTCGTTTTTCCATGGAATTGAGAAAAACATTAGATGTTTGTTTTCTGCAGATTGTGGTCCTGCCTCAATACTATGAAATGGAGGAACTTAATTGTTGCCATATTCTCTTTGTAAATGTTTGGGGACATTGCTGTATAGGCAGTTCGCGCTTAACTTGATTATATCCTTTCCGGTGCAAAGTTAGTTACCGCTTTCGTTGTAGCAAGGTCGAGGTGAATTTTGTACCGCAGGACTAAAAAATCTCCACACTATACAGGTAGTATTTTTTCCAAAAATCTTGCAACGCTCCTTCGGAACACTTATAAGGCACCGTAAAGGTTATATCAAACGCAAACTGCTTTATACGCAAATGTTAAACATTAAAACAAATAGAATTATGGCACAGTTAAGTATTTCATTTGGTATTGAGTTGGGCAATCTGCCTCAAAACAAACAAGTAAATGTAAAGGTTGCTCACCGCACCAGCATTACCGCAAATGTTGCTGATGTTGAAGATGTAAATTGGGGCGATATTTACGAAGATTATGTAGATTTTGAATACACCTCGCAAAAGTGGAAATAATAAATACAAATGTTTTACAATTAAATTTTTACAACTATGGCAAAAACAACTAACAAAACCGTCGAAATGGCAGAACTGAATTTAACTGCTCAGGCAGAGAGTGCAAAACAAAGTGCAAGCGCAAAAATGCACGAGTACCGCGAACATCTGAAAACGATTACTAACGGCTTAATGGAAAATGCAAAGCAAGCAGGGCGCACCCAATACACCCGAAACCAACTGCTCCGCGAGTGCTACAATTTAGTTGATGTAGAACTAAACACCTTTGAGGGGTGGAAAGAAAAAGGTGCCCAAGTCCGCAAAGGTCAGCACGCCTACCTATTTTGGGGCGCACCCATTGAAAAAGGAGAACAAAGATTTTGCCCTGTTCGGTTCCTGTTCGCCAAAGAGCAAGTGCATTTGGCAGAGTAAAGGAGAGGAGCGAAAGCTCCTTTTCCTTTGTCCGACCAAGCCGCTGACCTCCGACAGACGGCTAAAATGCAAAAAAATCACTCAAAATATAATTTTTTTGCTGATTAAGACACGAAATGTCCGAATCTTTTTGTAATTTTGCAGTCAATTATGAAAGCGAGCATTTATAATCAGTATCTTTGGCTGATAAATACAATTTATTCAGCCGGTCAAATTACACTCCCGGAACTGGACGAGAAGTGGGCTCACTCCAACTACAATCTGAAAGGAGAAAATCATTACGGAGCGCGTAGGTTTTTGCGTCATCGTGACGATATTGTGGATTTGTTTGGCATAGTCATTGAGTGCGACAAGCGCACAGGCAATGTGTATTACATCGCTAATAAGGAGGTGATGAAAGAAGACCACCTGCGCAAGTGGCTCCTCAATTCGTTTGCCGTTCACGCGATCTTGCACGAGAGCGAGCCACTGCGTCACCGCATTTTGTTTGAGGACATACCATCAGGGCACATGTACCTGCTGCCGATTATTGAAGCTATGCGCGATAATCGGAAAATGGAAATGTCCTACCAAGCGTATTCCCGGAACGAGGCAACTACTTTGGAGTTTTCCCCCTACTGCTTAAAAGTATTCAAGCAGCGGTGGTATGTGGTTGGCTTCAGCAGTGCCCATCAATCCGTCCGGATTTTTGCGCTTGACCGCATCCTGTCACTTGCTGCCATGGACGATACTTTCAACCTCCCCAAAGATTTTGTGGCAGACAATTATTTTCGTGGCTATTTTGGTGTAATCCGGGACATCGACACCAAACCGCAAACTATCCGCATCAAAGTGGAAGCAATGACAGCGAACTATCTTCGTTCCCTGCCGTTGCATAGTTCACAAAAAGAAATTGAACACACGGAAAAGTACGCCGTGTTTGAATATATGGTGGCTCCCACCTACGACTTTATACAGGAACTCCGTATGCAGGGTGCTAATTTAGAGGTTTTAGCACCGGCTGACCTACGGGAGTTATTCAAACAAGAGGCGAAAAAGGCGTTTAACAACTACCGTTAGCACTTTTCCAATCTTTGGACGGCTTTTATTTGCTTGTCTAACAGATATTTAGTAATTTTGCACTCACAAAGTTTATTGCTTTATGAGTGCTTTTTGTATATACTTGAATTTGCCCACTTATCTTGCCCAATGGTACGCCTACGAGTGCCGTGCCCATCATTTCATCGAGGAGGACATTTGCCCCAAAGACCCTTATGTGCCCCTCAATCCTGTTGAACCTATCCGCAATTCCCAAGAAAGCCGCATTTTGGAACAGTTCCTGCAAAAGCAGCCGTCGGCTGTTCCTGAACCGGTGCCGGAGGATGCAACCATCGCTATCGCTATTCCGTATTATCGGGACAAAGACCCACGCACTTATAACTATCTTGGCGCACACGCCAAGTTGCTGCTTGCCAAAGCCATTTCGGAACGCTTTAAGCGTGAGATGTGGGACGAACTGCATTGTTTCCTGTCATACCTCCATCAGCGTGAGCGCAAGGATGAGCTCATTTATTGCTTTATGGAAAACCACGGTATCGAACTCACGGAAACAAATTGGCTTGCCATTGATAAAATTTATCAGCGTGCGCGTGATGTGTACCGCACAACGAAAAGCAGAAAAAAGTTATCGACTTCGGGCAAAAAAATACGGTAGTGTTTAGCCCTGTTTAGTATTGTTTAGTGTTGTTTATGTTTTCTTATGGCTGACAAATTTTCACTTCCCGGCATCAAATCCATCGGCTACTTACTCGCCAATCAGTTGGAATCTAACATAGCTATGCGCGCACAGGCAGGCATACCTATTGTTATTCCGCGCCCGAACAAAATGGACTTTGCACCCGAACCCACGCCCGAATGCTCTTGTCTGTGTACCAATGCTAACAATGGCTGTACGGAGAAAGTCAAACTTTCTTTTACATCCCAAACGCTACTCTCGCCCGAAGCCGATTATGCGTTTGTTGTTACCGACTGCCACAACTGCTGCTATCTAATCGGTGCTATGGAAGCACCTTTCCCTGTTATGAATCGTACCACCGCGTTTGGATCGCCAGCCGGCGAACCTCGCTCGGTGGCGTATGAGATTGAATTTGCCTCTATTCGTGCCCTAATTCCTTGCCATACCTCCTAATTTTGGGGTGTGGCGCGTCTTTTCTTATGCCCCTTAAAGATTGTACTTTTGCAGCATAATAATTTGCTGCAATGTCTAAATCGTACAATCTTTATCTTCGTGGCTATGTAGGCGGTGCCGATTTTGACGCATCCTATGTTTCCTACATCCTTTCCAAAAATGCCAATAAATCAGTCGAAGTGCTGATAGATTCGCTCGGTGGTTCACTCGCTACCGCACTTTCCGTTGCTTCTGCTTTTGCTGACCACGGCGATGTTCACGCCCATTTTGTCGGGATGAATGCTTCTGCCGCTACCATCGCTTCGCTTGGTGCCAAGCGTATCACGATGGACGCTAACGCTATGTACCTCGTGCATAAGTGCTCAATGGCGTTTTTCCAATGGGCTTCCCTCAATGCCGACCAACTGGAGCAACAAATCGCCCAAATGGAACAGACCCGCACCGACCTTGAGAAGATGGATGCCAATGTCGCTTCCATGTATGCCCGTAAGTGCAAAAAGACGACTGCCGAAATGCTCGCCCTGATGAAAGTCGGTGGCTGGCTGACAGCGCAAGAGGCACTGGATTGGGGCTTCGTGGACGAACTCACCTCCGCCAAAGAGGACGCTGCTCCTGTTCTTACCGACAAAGTGGCCGCTTCGATGGCATCTGTCGGTATGCCTATCCCCAATGTGCCCATTGAGCAGAACTCCGCTTGGGAAAAACTCTGCTCCGCCATTTCGTCCCTGTTAGGTACCAAAACTCCCTCTGCTAAACAACCAACCCAAAATACTATCGAAATGAAAAATCTTGTATTACTCGCTTCGGTGTTGGCGTTAGACGCTATCACCTTGCAGGACGGCAAATGCTCTCTCACGGAGGAACAGCTATCCGCTATTGAGGCACGCCTCAAAGAACTCACGGACGCGCAAACCGCCGCTGCTTCTGCTGCTGAACAGCACACCGCTACTATTGCCGAGAAAGACGCTAAAATCGCTTCTCTGCAAGCCCTATTGGAACAGAAACCTGCTGCTGCAGGTTCGCAAGTCGTTGATGATGGCAAATCCACTACTGACGATTTTATCGCCTCTGTGAATGCTGCCAATGAGTTGATGGCTCAACTATCGTAACTAACAACCATAAACTTATACTACTATGGCAGGAAAATTAACATTTACACTTGAGCAGTACCAAGATGCTGCGCGCAAGTTCAAAAAGGAGTTACTGATGTTGCCCATCTTGGGTAGCAAAGACACGCTCCAATTTATGACTGGTCGCCCCGGAATCCGTTACAAAGAAACTGTGGGGACTGCTGACTATTCCGCACAATTCGGTCCGTACAATCCTTCGCGCCGTTCAAACGAAAACCTCAAACTCGACTTCCGTACCTTGGAAACTTTCTTGGGTTCTGTTGTATCGGATTTTGAGCCGAACTCCGCTATTTCTACGCTCCTTGGTCAAGGTGCTACGAAAGGCGATGGTCAGATGCAAACGCCTACTGCTAAACTCGTTTTGGCTCTTATGGCAAAGTCGCTGTCCTATAATTTGAACAACGCCATTTGGGGTGCTACTCGCAACCCGAACGGCTCCACCACGATGGATTTGTTTGATGGCTTCGACACCATCACTTCCAAGGAAATTGTGGCAGAGACTATCTCCGCGAGCAAAGGCAACTACCTGAAGCTGACCGACCAAATCACCAAGCAGAACTGCTGTGATGTACTCAAAGACATTCTTTTCCACCTCGACCCGCACCTCCGCGCTCAAAACCTCTACGCGTACTGCTCACAGGAAATCGTTGATATGTACAACGAATCCTACCAACTGTCGCACGGTGGACTGCCCTACAACACCAAGTATGTGCAGAACGCTGTCGAGGGTTCAGATGGTCGCTTGATCCTTGTGCCGTTGGCTAACAAGTCCAACTCCAAATTTATCCACATCACCACCAAGGCAAACATGCTGTATGGCTATGACAACATGGGAGACGAAACTTCCATCAATGTTAAGGAGTTTTCGCCCTTTATGCTCTCCTTTATTGCCACGATGTTCTTTGGTGTTCAGTTTGAAACCATTGATAAACGCCGCTTCAAAGTCATTGAGTTTGCAGACGAAACGCCTGCTCCTCAAGGTGGAGAGGGTGGCGACAACCAACCCGAAAACGGTGGCAATGGTAGTGGTGCAGGTGCTGGTGAGGGAAGCGGCAACGGTGGCAATAACAACCCCGAAAATGGTGGTGACAATAACCCCGAAAACGCTCCCGAATAATAAACAACGCAACTCTGCTGGGACTACTCCCTGCAGAGCTGCTTAATTAGCAACCCTAAAAATACAACGCAATATGTCACAATCTTGTTCACCTATGCAACAGTCCCTGACTTGGTGCCCCGGTACACCCGAACTGCCCGGCATCAAAAGTCGCATCTATTACATCGCTAAATCGTTGATAGCCCAATGGCCTACTTTGCCTACTGACGCGCACGGTCGCCCTACAGCAGCAAAGTACACAGGTTCGTTTGTCCTCGTGGCAGACGCTACTTGGAAGCGTATTGATGTGCTGCCCGATAAGTGCCAAGTCACTTCCGAGGCGCAGGGAGAAGTCCCCAGCCAAACGCAGCTCAATAAACTCACTGCCGTCCATCCAGCCGTTGGTGAGGAAGCCAGCGCAGCAGCCGCCTATATCAACAACACGGACAATGTGTTCCTTGTTGAGACGATGAAAAGCAAGTTCCGCGTCATCGGTAATGATATGTGGAATACCAAATCTACTGTCGCCCAAGACCTCGGTCAGGGTGCTACTGGTACCACCTCCACCACTATCACCGCAGAGGCAGCCGATGTGGTACCTGCTCCGTTCTATGAGGGCGAAATCGTCACAGATGCTGGCACCATCAATCCCTTGGAGGAGGAAGACGAAAATGGTGGCGATAATGGTCCCGAAAATCCCGAAGAAGACTAATGGGATTATTCTCTCTATCGGAAGCAACAGATATGTCGGGGGCTATAAAGACCCCCGATGTATCTTTGGCGCAGAAAGATATTTTTGCCGAAAACGCAGCGCGTAAGGGTTGGCACAAAGACGAAGCCACGGCAGCGCGCTGTGATCTATCTATTGAACACATCGCTACTTCTCCCCACGCTGGCTGTCAAGTGATTTCGATTTGGAAGAAGTCCATAAAAGGACGACTTCTTACAGATATTAAAGCAGACGACAATATGGTCGCCTACTTTGCCAATCACATGACACCTGTTATTCAAGCCATCTTGGGGCAGTATCTTTCCCAAGGCGGCTATGCTATTTGTGCCACTCCGAAACGGCGACACTTGACAAAGAACTTTGCCTGTCGTATCGCCTCGGAGATTGCCAATAAATTGGGCATCCCTTATTATGAGGATGTAGCGTTAGCGCATACGCGCCAGCGTGTCAATGTGGATTTTGATTTGGGCACACTACCGCCCGAACCTAATCTGATAATCTTTGATGATTTCGTTACAACAGGTTCAACCATCGCCTCTATGCGCCGACTGCTTGAACCCCTCGGCAAAAATCTTACTTTCTTTGTCGGGATAAATAATAACATGTAGTATGGACCAAAAACTTACACAGGAAATCCAAAATTGGCTGGCTATGCCTGCTGATAAACGCACCATTGCAGACCTGCAACATGGTGCTTTGCTTGTTCTCCGTTTGTCAAACAACCAAATTTTATATAACAACCTGGTACGCAACCCACAGCAGCGCGCCGCCGATATTGAGTATCAGCTCAAAAAGTACGCCCAGTTCCGACTGGCTAATCTCACGCACGAGCAGGTTGTTACTATGCAGGCACAGGTGAACACGATTGCAAAACGCGATCACCTCGATACGCCCACCAATACGCCGGCTGAAAAGCGTGCCGCTACTTTGGAGTTTAAGAAAGGCAAGCGCGCCGACCATGATTCGTTACCTAAAGAGATACAAGCCCTCTATGTGGAAAACTTGTCTCTCTTGCAGAAAATGCGCAATCTCCATACGAAGCTTACGCTTTTGAGTACCGAGCAGCACACTTGCCCCGATTCGGAACGCTATCCTTTCTTAAAGGAACTCATTGCCCTCGATAAGACCTACCACGCTAATTGGAAACAGTACGACACTTTCGGTCGTGATGGTGAATGAAAAGAGGTCAGACGATAGCAGATTACTTGCGCCCATTGGCAGACGCACCTTTGCAGTGCTACCTTACCAATGTTCTCCAAGTGGCAGATGTTATTGAGTGGGTGCTGTCCCAAGTCGGGAAAGCCACCATTTGGCAAACATCTTTCTCTATTTCGGAGGAGTTTTTGCGCCGCCTGTACTTCATAGAGAAGTCGGGAAAAGTGGATAAGATAAATCTTATACTGGATTTCAAGGCGACTAACAAAACCCTCCGACTGTGGGCTTTTCTCACGCAGGTTATCGAAAACACTTTCCTCGCTGACAACCACAGCAAGGTTATTCTCATTCGGTCAGAAGCTGGCGAAACGGTCAGCATCATTACCTCACAGAACCTGACGCGCGGTAATCGTATGGAATCGTCCGTAGTCACCACAGACAAAGCTGTTTTTGACACGCTCCATACTCAAATAGACGACCTCATTACTAACCATTCCGTCCCTCTCTCCGAGTTGTTTCGGAATAAAATTGCCGACTAATGCAAACTATCCATTTTTCCACCGCACAAGCGATGCTTAATACCCCTGACCCTGTGGACCTCTCCGTTTGGAAGTCTGACGGCTCTATTATGGAACTGCACAACTGCATTTCCCTCAAATACAATTTTTACGCTGGCACGCGCACTATAAAATTGCTGAACTCCAACCAAATCCGAACGGTTCGTGATGTTTGCATTTTCCGCGTCAATGGGTTAGAGGTCATTCTCTAATTTTGGGCGTTCCTTTGCTTCCTGTCAGTCGCAAGGGCGGGCTATTCGGGAGTGCCGTGCTATGCACCATTAAAATGTCCCTACTATCCCTAACGCGTCACTAAAATGAGGTTTATCTTAAAAATTGGGCAGTTTTCATTAAAAAATGAATTTTGTGAGCCCTAAAAATTGCTTATGTCCCAAAAAAGTTGTACCTTTGCACACAATTTTGTATAAAATATAAACCTCAAATAATATGAAGAAACTCTTTTTATTTAGCGCCGCCCTGTCGCTGAGCGCAGGGATGTGGGCAGAGACACAAAAGGTGTCTTATGTTTATCCTGTGTACAACACCGATGGTGTAGCCACCAGCGGGATTAAGGAGTGGGGAACCGATAGCGTGGACGCTACCGTAGTAGAGAACGCTTCCGCTCAAGTTACTTGGAACGCAGGTTGGTATGTGGTAAAAGGCAAAGATGTAAACCTTACCCAAGGTGCCGTTTGCGCCGGTGCAGTGAATATTATCCTTGTTGATACTGCCAAACTCACCGCAACTGGAGCATCGAATCAAACCGGCATCCAAGTATCCGGCGAAGGCAATTCGCTCACTATCTACGGACAAACCAACCAATCCGGTCAACTGGAAGCGAACGGAGGAAAATATGCTGCCGGTATCGGTGGCGGAAATAAGGCAAACGGTTCCAATATTACCATCAATGGCGGTATAGTTACGGCAACCGGTTTGTCTGGTGGTGCCGGTATCGGTGGCGGAGCTCAAGGTGCCGGCTCTTACATTACTATCAATGCCGGTCAGGTTACAGCAACTGGAAGAGAACAAGCTGCCGGTATCGGTGGCGGAACGCGTGGCAACGGCTCCAACATCACCATCAATGGCGGTATGGTAACTGCAAACGGTGGAGATTATGCTGCCGGTATCGGTGGCGGAAATCTTGCTTCCTGCTCAAACATCACTGTCAATGGTGGTACAGTTACGGCGACTGCCGGAGGTGATGCTGCCGGTATCGGTAGTGGACAAGGTGGCTCTTGCACAAATATCACCATCAATGGCGGTACGGTTACGGCAACCGGTGGAAAGAATGGTGCCGGTATCGGTGGCGGAGCTAGAGGTTCCGGCTCCGACATCACTATCAATGGCGGAATAGTTACGGCAACCGGTGGAGAATATGCTGCCGGTATCGGTGGCGGAATAGGCAGCCGCTGTTATAATATCGCCATCAGCGATGGCATAGTAATTACTATCGGTGGAATCAATGCTCCTGGTATAGGTTGTGGATATGGTTGCACAACCCCTGCTGCTAATGTTACCGTAGCTATTTCACTCACCGTTTATGCAGATAACACGAATCCTCCTACGACCGAGATATTACACACCGGCGATTCTGATATTGCAACATTTATTACTAAGCGTTATGTAACTATCAAAGATGTTGCCACTGGTTTAAAAAAGGATGCTATCGATGCTATCAACGCTACTATTGACGATGCCGACAACGACAACATAAAAGCCGTCGCTGCCGATGCTGCTACCGCTATCAATGCCACTACATCCACGGCTGAAATTAATACGATTAAGACTTTTGCTCTCGCTGCAATTGCTTCTGCAAGGGCGGCTTATAATTCTGGTCAAGCCGAACTGTTAGGCGCAATGGCTACTCCTGCTGCCGGGCAGTCGGTGATTGTGACCGACGGCACTACCACGGTCAAACTGTATAACCCCACCTCGGTGACTTATCATAAGGAGGAGGCAGAATGAAACGAATGATATTGTGCGCTATGTGCCTGACGGCACTATGCGCGACGGCACAAGTACTTATTACGGGTGTGGTAACGGATGGACAAACGATGGACGCTAACGCCATTGCTGCCACCCAAAACGGTACAACCGATTGGTACATGTTTGGGCAGGACTTTGTAGTAACCTTGTCCGCCGACGGTCCTGTTTTTCCTACCACGAAAGCGTATAACACCGCCGATGGCGATGTGGTAACTATCTTTGGCTATCAGTCCTCCGACGACGGCGGCGACCCCATACCTATCAAGCCGATTCATGACGCTCTGCCCGAAATAGAAGCCAACCAAGCCCCTGTGTGCAAGTATATCCACAACGGTCGCCTGATTATAGATGCCAACGGCAAGAGATATGGAGCAGTAGGTTTCTAACCAACAGAAAACCACATAAGCAAAAGAAAGCAGACCTCGCGTCTGCTTTTTTTGTCTTTTCCCCTCTCTTATATTCTCCGTATCTTTGCAGCATAAAACCTGCGCGATATGGAGATTTCTTTTTCATCGGTTCATTACATACCACAGCTAAAGGCGACTGCCATTTTCCACTCTGATTCGGCAGCCATCTTCCGTGAGGATGGCGATATCCCCGAAAAGATTATAGACGAACGCACCACCTATATCCCTTGGGGTGGTGACGACCAACTCCCCTACAATGTGCTGCAAAAGATAGAGGAGGACGAAACCCTCACTACCTGTCAGCAGTTCAACGCCGAAGTCTGCTATGGTGCAGGGCTTGCCTATAACACCGAAAAAGCCACCCAAGCAGTTAAAGACGAAGTGGAGGACTTCGTTCTTAATAACTGCCTGCCATCTTACTATCTCGGTGTTTGTCAAGACCTCAAACACTTCGGCTTCTGTGTTTCTGTCCTCTATCTTTCCGGGGATGGTAAACGCATTGTCGCTATTGCGCGTAAAGAAGCGTGCTATTGCCGTTTCACGAAAGCGGACAAACAGGGGCAAATTCATGAAGTCCTCTACGCGAACTGGCGGCGATGTGTGCAGGCAGAGGATGTGGAGCATATCTCTCTGCTCAACACTTTGGCACCTTGGTACGACCTCCAAACAAGGATGGCCGTTGGTACCAAATGCCGCAAATTTGCCATCGTCACGCGCATACCGACACCCGACAGCACATATTACCCCATACCGTACTATGCCGCTTTGTTCAAGTCAAAGTGGTACGATATTAAGCAGCTAATCGCCACAGCCAAAAAAGCCAAGTTGGAAAACTCCGCGCCTATTAAATACCACATCGAGGTGGCAGATAAGTATTGGCAAAGCATTTTCAAGCGTGAGGGAATTACCGACCCCAAGAAGCAGATCCAGCGTGCCAATGAGGAAAAGGCGCGCATTATTGATTTCCTCACAGGGGCTGAAAATGCAGGTAAAGTGTGGTTCTCCTCCTACTATATTACGCCTGACGGCAAGGAGCAGCACGATGTCGTTATAAACAACATCGACAACTCCAAAGAGGGAGGAGATTGGGAATCGGACATACAGGAAGCCGTCAATATGATTTGCTTTACCACAGGGGTACACTCCAATCTTGTCGGCTCCGTTCCGGGCAAGTCCCAAATGAACAATTCGGGTTCTGACAAACGCGAGTTGTACACGATTGCGCAGGCACGGCAAAAGCCGTATCACGACCTGCTGTTTATTCCTCATCGCATCATTATTCGCTTCAATCGTTGGGCGAATGTTGTTCCTGAATGTCCGTTCCTGATGCTCACCACCTTGGACGAGCATACGGATGCCAAAAAAGTAAACATAGATAATCCCAATAGCCATGCTGATACAAACTGACCAAGAACTTCGTTCTTATCTTCCTAATGTTTTTGCCACCTGTGACGGGGAGGTTTCTCTATTCGACAAACTGAATTTCTTTTTGTCTAATTCGGAAAGGTGGCTTGCAGCGTATTTCGTGGGCGATACCCACCTTGCTACCATCAGTTCCTCCTCCGGCTCACCGCTTCGCTCTCTGTGTTGTCAGATTGTTGTTGCTGACGCGTTCCATGGCGCGCTCCCGTCTCTCGACCTCGTTCTTACGCCCAATGGCTTCGGCATAGTGAGCAATAACAATGTCGCCCCTGCAAGTGCGGATCGTGTCAATCGGCTCGGCGACGCGCTGATTGCCAACCGCGACCAACTCCTTACATCGCTCTTGCTTTCACTTGCTGAAGACAATGCTTGGCGTGAATCAGAACAAGGACAGTATTTCGCCGCTACATTGTGGCCAGATTTACATTTGGCTACGATGTGCGGTTATACTTCCGAGAAATGGGAGCATTACCGAACGCTCCGAAATGCGCTTATTACCATTGAGCGCGAACTGGCGGAAAAGTATATCTCTGATGTACTTTACAGCCGTTTTCGGCAGCATTTTCTTTCGCGGTCTATGACCGTTCAGGAAAAGCCAATAATCGACACACTCCGTTCGCTGGAGGTGGAACTGCTGCAAGGCAAGCCGCTGAACTATTCGCTTCTGATGTCGCTTGTTCAGCAAATACGCTCCGACACCACCCATTTTGCCGAGTGGCAGACCTCTGCCACAGCGCAACTTTACCAGTTGCCACAATTCGAGAACAAAAAGAAATCCACCGCTTTTTGGTGGTAAAATACTAAAAAATGCACTTTTTTTGAATTTTTTTTGACATTCGGACACCAAATGTCTGCTTCTCGTTGTATCTTTGTAGCGAAATTAAAAACTTTCTATCTATGAAAAAGGTATTTTTTATGTTGATGGCTGCCATAGCAACCACCGCAATGGCTCAAACAATTACTTATGAGCAAATCGAAAACTCCACCGACCCTAAAGCCGAGTTTCAAAAGGAGTATTCGGAGTATGTAGCGTCTGACGGACACACCTACAAAGTGGGTGATAAAATCACCATCGGTATGCCGCAGTCGAACAAAACATTTGCCTATATGACTTCGGAAATGGGCATCGCTGCTGCCGCTATGGGTGGTGGTCCTGTTCCTGGTATTAATGCTCAATATGCAGGAACGGACATGCAGATTAAGCAGATCAAGGTACAACGCAATAAAAAACGCGGTGCTACTGTCACTTTCCGCACTTACCTCGCAGGGCTTGGTGGCGTGCTTGTTCAAATTGAGAATTGCATTGCTTCAGGTGAAATCGTCAGCCAAGGCATGACCCCCGACAAAGCCCTTGCTGAATTGAAGAAAGCCAAGGACAAACTCGAATTGGAGGTTATCACCCAACAGGAGTTTGACAGCATTAAAGCCGAGTTAATGCCATATCTTAAATAACATTGAAATTTTGCAAATAAATTTGCGTATGTCGTAAATTTGTTGTACTTTTGCAGTGGTTTCTCAATTAAGCAGCCTTCTTCCTGCGGAAGATTGTACCGGGCGCAATGCTCGAAGTAGGCGCAATGCCGAAAATTAGCTTGATTGGGAAACCACTTTTTTGTCTTTTCTGCTGTGGGGTAATTATATTACCTTTGCAGCATGGAAATACTTAATCTCACAATCCCCACTTGTTGGCAGGAGTTATCCCCTAAACAACTCCGCTATGTTTATTTCCTGCTGTCGCAGGACTATACCGCAGAGCAACTCAAAACGCTCTGCCTTTGCCGTTGGGCAGGTATTGAAATCGTTTGCCCGGAGGGTGACGGCTATTCTATCCGCCACGATTTCAAGGTTAGGCATATTACCGCCCTGCAAATAGCGGAAGTGTTGCACCATCTCGACTGGCTCGATTCACTTCCCGCTTTTCCTGTACGCTTGGCTGCTATTGGCAAGCACCAAGCTGTCAGTGCCGATTTGCAAGGCGTTTCTTTTGAGCATTATATCGTACTTGATAATCTCTATCAAGGTTATCTGCATACCCGAAACACACAGCTACTGGAGCAGATGGCAGCGTATTTATATAATGCTCCTGACGAGGCAATTACACTCACCGAAGAAGAACGCATCTCTATCTTCTATTGGTTCGCGTCAGTTAAACAGTTGTTTGCTCGGAAGTTTAAGCACTTTTTCGTTACAGCCGACAATAGCATTTCTACCGACCTTCGCCGACAGATCGAGGACGGTATCAATGCTCAAATTCGTGCGCTCACCAAGGGCGACATTACAAAGGAGGACACCGTTCTCCATAGTGATGTCTATCGCGCACTAACCGAACTCGACGCGCTCGCTCGTGAATATGAGGAATTGAAAAAACAGACAAAGATATGAAATCTTGTGCAAGGCAAGTCCAAGCCGTGCTTGAGCAACTTGCCGTAGCCAAGATTAGATAAATTGAAAATTTATGAACACCAAAAGCAACTGGGACGCAAGCACATTTTTCCAAACCCTAACCGCCCAAAATAAACTCGCGCAGCAACACGCTTTCACTTTCTGCCGTGTTTCGGGACTTAACGGCTTCCAAGAGGCACTCTCAAAAATGCAGGCAAAGCAGAACTTTGTGTGCGTTTCTGATATAGCGCAAGGTTACACCTCACTCGAAAACTCGCCGCATACGCGCCGCGTCAAGACGGTGTTTCTCGCTATGCGCTATCCTCTCGATAATATGGCAGCACGCCAAGACCGAATGGACACGATGCAGGAGTTGTTTCGCCAGTTTATGTCCAAACTCATTTTGGAAAAAACGCACATTGCGGAAAATTACATTTACCTCGATGAGCGCATCACCTTTAACGAAATAGACGAGTATTTCTTTGCAGGTTGTGCTTGCACTTATTTTCAGGTTGCTGTTGATGTTTATACTGATTTACGGCTGAACGAAAATGAGTGGCTGCCTGCCGAACCACACCCAGCCACGGAATAGACATCTACCTGCGGTGCTGCTCGCTTCGCTCGATATATTTAGGACATTTAGGCGGTGGTTACACCACGACTGAAAAGGGACATCTACCTCCGGTGGTGGGGCTACCGCCCATTAAAAAGCAATTAGTATGGAACTGACACAAGACCAGCTCAAAGACCTTGAGGGCTACGCTTCAATTTACCTCAAAATAACCGATATTGCGGTTATTCTCGGTGTGCGTCCGGACGAACTCCGAAACGAGATAAATCTCGTTGGCTCGCCTGCTTATAATGCCTACCATAGGGGTAAGGCGTTATCCAAGGTACAACTCCACCAACAGGAAATGACCCTTGCCAAAGTGGGCTCGCCATTGGCTTTGCAGAACGCACGCGACAATCTTTTAGATATGGAGGACGATGAGTAATGCTACCAAAGATTATTGATATTTGCCACACAGACTTGTTTACGGCAGAAGACGAACTGCTCACCAAGTACAACCCCCAGCAGGTGCAGCACATAGTGCGCTTGCGAGATATGTATAATTGGTTCCTCTCGTTCCCGGACGCGACCGACCGCCAGTTTGTCGATGAATTCAAATCACGCTATCAGTTAGGACGGTCAAAGGCATTTGCCGACCTTGCACTGATTAAAACCCTGCTCCCATCTATCTCCTCTGCAAGTCGAGATTTCCACCGTTTCCGTTATAATGAAATGATCCTTGAAACTTACCACATGGCGAAAGCTCGCAAGGACACGAAAACGATGGAGAAAGCAGCGTCCTCTTATGCCAAGTTTAACCGCGTAGATTTGGAGGACGAACAGGCAGTACCTTACGAGGATATCGTTATCCAACCCTTTGTGCCTACAATGGACCCGACCGTCCTTGGTATGCACGCTGTTCCTAATCTTGACCGCAAGATACAGGAACTGCTCAAAGAGATGGGCACCTCTGACATTGAGGACATCGAGTTTGAGGAGGTGGACTTGGAAGAAAAAGAATTATTCCCTTTACCGCAAGAAACCAATGGCTGATATATATTTCAACAAACCCCAGTTGCTCACCCAACTAATTGGCGCGCAGACGACAGTTATTGTCGCCGGCCGCCGTACTGGTAAGACAGACAGCATCGCCTCACCTTTTGTGCTTCGTAATGTGCAGCGCATGGCAGGTTCGACAGGTGGAATAGTTGTGCCCACTTTCAAACACGGACTTACCAACACTATTCCCGGACTGCTTGCCGCTTGGAAGCGATGGGGGTTCAAGGAGGGCATCCACTATGTTGTGGGCAAGAAACCGCCCAAGTCCTTTGGCAAAGCCATCATAGAACCTGCCGAGTATGAGCATGTGATTTCGTTCTATAATGGTAGCCGTGCTATCATTATTTCACAGGACCGACCGGGTTCGTCTAACTCCCTGACGCTTTCGTGGCTCCTGATAGACGAAGCCAAATTCATAGATTACGAGAAACTCAAAGACGAAACGCTCCCTGCTAATGGTGGCATTAAGACCTATTTTGGCAAGCACTCTTTCAACCATTCGATAATGATCTTATCGGATATGCCCACTACCAAAAAAGGTTCGTGGTTCCTACAGTACAAGTCCAAGATGAACAATGAACTGATAGAAACGATTAAAGCCACCATCTATGAAATTTGGCGTACCAAGCAGCGTGTCCGCGAGTTGCGCAAGAAACAGCAGCAGGTGCCTGACTATCTCAAAACGCGCTTACGGACGCTCGACAGGCACCTCAACCAAATGCGCTCGGTGGCAGTTTACTACAAAGAGTATTCTTCCATCGAGAACCTGCAACTGCTTGGAGAGAATTATATCCGGCAAATGAAACGCGACCTTACGCCGCTTACTTTCCGCACCTCTATTTTGTGCCAACCTGTCGGCATTTCCAAAGACGGCTTTTATTCCTCGATGAGGGAGGGGCACAAGTACAATGCTTCAGACTTTGAGTATTTAGATACCCTTGGCTGGAACCCCGACCCGTCAGCCCTCGATAGTCGTGCTGACAAGGATATCAATCCTGACGCGCCCATTTGTGTCGGGATGGACTACAACGCCAATATCAACTGGATTGTGGCAGGACAGCCCACCGCACAGAAAGCTACGCCTAACGGCAGCGCGCACCGCCTCAATGTGGTCAAGTCCTTTTACACCAAATTTGAAGAAAAAATCCCTGCACTTATCCGTAACTTTTGCACCTACTACAAGCACCATCGCAACAAGACTGTCGTCTATTATTACGATACCACCGCGCTGGGTAGTAACTACGCCGTCAATGAGCAGGACTTTCATTGGGTAGTGTGCAATGAGTTTGACCGTCACGGCTGGCGTGTGATTGATGTGTACTTGGGCAACCCTATGAAACACGATGAAAAGTACTTGCTCATCAATCAGGCATTTGCCGGCAAGCAGTCGCTTATGCCTTTCTTCAACCGCCAAAACAATGACGATCTGATTTTGGCTATCCAAACAGCAGGCGTTTACAATGGGCGCAATGGTTTCCACAAGGACAAGGGAGGAGAGAAGAACCCCGAAACGGAGGAGGACCTGCTGGAGCATCGCACCGATGGCACAGACGCTTTCGATACGCTGTTTATCGGTTGTGAAAAATTCCCCCAAGACGAGTTTACCCAGTTTAATTTTTCGGGAGTTTCATAGGCATTTTAACCCGAAAACGCACTTTTTATCAAAAAAAGTTCATTTTTTTTTGCAGATGGGACACTTTTTGTCCCACCTGTGTAGTATCTTTGCACGCTGAAAGCGGCACTAATGCCCTTTCAAGGTAAAAATAATGGTTAAAATTTTTTGATTTGGAAACTCCGAAAAACAGTAAGGGTTTCCATGCAAGATTTGGTGACGATAGCCGAAACCATCTTGCGCGTTAGACGAAAAGCAGTCAGTCTGCAAAATGACTTGGATGTGATTATCCATTTATGTGATGGGTACTTTGAACAGGTCAAAGAACAGATGGAAACCCTAAAAAAGGGTTAGTTTTTCGGTTTTTGGGTTAAAAAACATACATTTTTTTACTTTTAATTAAAAGTAATTTGTATATGTGAGAAAAAAAGTGTATCTTTGTGCCCTGATTTTGAAACTGTTAGGCAGTTAGCGCATATCGTCATAACGGAACCGGACACTCATTTATGATTAGGATATGATTGGCAACTGCTCGCACGCTGTGTGGGCTGTTGGTTATATCCTAAGGGCAGAGTGTCCAAACTATCGCCTCGTTATGATAACTGGCGGCTCACACTTTTATTGAAAACGACAAAACCCGATATAATGGATTATAGAGAACTTCAAAAGTTGATTTCTTCTGACGAATCGCGCGTACTCGAACTGAAGAAAACCACAGGCGAACTCAAGGACGCTATGCATACGGCATGTGCTTTTCTCAATACCGATGGTGGTTGGCTTATCTTTGGTGTTGCTCCTGCCTCGCTCAAAGTGGTCGGGCAGCAAGTTACCGATAATACGCAGCGTGAGATAGCGCAAGCTTTGTCCGGATTAGAACCGGCAATAGATGTGCAAGTGGAGTATATAGATGTTCCTGATGCCAAAGCAGGGGAAAAGGTGATTGCCATTCATTTTGACGGCTGGGTATGGGGTTCTAATCCTTACACCTACCATGGTTGTCCGTATTATCGGATAGAGAGCACCACCAAGCAGATGCCGCGTGATATGTATGATGAAAGGTTGAAGGCAGCCAAGCCGGATATGTTCGCATGGGAAAGACAGATTGCTGATGGTTACACGATAGAAGACCTAGACGAGAAGCGTATTCAAGGTGTCATTCGTTTGGGTATACAAAGTGGTCGTATGCCATCGGCAGCGACATTAGACACCATAGAGGAAGTTCTTACTAAATGGGAATTAGTTATTGATGGTCATCCCACTAATGGCGCAGTTGCTCTCTTTGGCAAGCGCGTGAATGGTTTCCCTCAATTGATGTTGAAGATGGCGCGATTCCGTGGGATGGATAAGATGTCATTTATTGACAATCAGTGTGCTTATGGCAATTATTTTGATTTGATGGATGCTGGTATGGCATTTCTCTTTAAGCATCTTAATTTAAGTGGTGAAATTAAGGGTTTCGTTCGTGAGGAACATTTGGATATTCCGGCAGAGGCATTGCGCGAAGCTTTGACTAATGCGCTTTGTCACAGACAATATGAGAAATATAACTTATGCCCGAGCATAGCTATTTATGACGACCGTGTGGAGATTGATAATCCCGGCAGATTACCTAATCAGTTAACTGTAGATAGCATTAAATTGCCGCATCCTTCTTTCCCTTATAATTTGCAGATTGCGCGTGTTCTCTATATGAGTACATTTCTTGAGAGTTGGGGAAGTGGAGTTAAGCGTATGGTTGATTTGTGTATAGCAGGCGGTCTCCCCGAACCGGAATATAGTCAACAATTGGGTTTTGTGACCGTTAGCTTTAAGAAGAAAAAGGAAGTGGAAGGGGAAAAGATAAAGCAGATTATTACCGATAAATTGTCGATAAAGGACAAAATTGTCGATAAATTGTCGTTAAGTAGCGGAGCAATAGACAAGATGGTGGCGATTATGTTATTTTTAGAGGAGCA
>JAKSNP010000005.1 GCA_024399655.1 Paludibacteraceae bacterium
AGCGCATCCTTGGTAAGGATGAGGTCCCGAGTTCAACTCTCGGAAGCAGCTCAATCTCCCCTTCTTTATTTTTCTGGTTTTATGAATCATAACGAGGGGAAATGACAAAAATATTAGTTGGTTCGCGCGAGGGGTATTGTGCCCGTACGTTGCGAACTAATATACAATGAAATAACTTATTATTAACGTTAATAAATTCTAGAATTATGGCAAAAGAGAAATTTGACCGTTCGAAACCACACGTTAACATCGGTACTATTGGTCACGTTGACCACGGTAAAACTACTTTGACCGCTGCTATCACGACTGTGTTGGCTAAGAAAGGTTTGTCGGAGCTCCGTTCGTTCGATTCTATCGACAATGCTCCTGAAGAGAAAGAGCGTGGTATTACTATTAACACCGCTCACGTTGAGTACCAAACGGCTACTCGTCACTATGCACACGTTGACTGCCCGGGGCACGCTGACTATGTAAAGAACATGGTTACCGGTGCTGCTCAGATGGATGGTGCTATCATCGTTGTTGCTGCTACTGATGGTCCTATGCCTCAGACTCGTGAGCACATCCTGCTCGCTCGCCAAGTGAACGTTCCCCGTCTGGTTGTTTTCATGAACAAATGCGATATGGTGGACGACGCTGAGATGCTCGACCTCGTTGAAATGGAAATGCGCGAACTCCTCTCCTTCTATGAGTTCGACGGCGACAATACCCCCGTTATCCGCGGTTCTGCACTTGGTGCTTTGAACGGCGTTGCTGAATGGGAAGATAAGGTTATGGAACTGATGGATGCTGTTGACAACTGGATCCAACTTCCTCCCCGTGCAGTTGATAAACCCTTCTTGATGCCTGTTGAGGACGTCTTCTCTATCACCGGTCGTGGTACCGTTGCTACTGGTCGTATCGAAACTGGTGTCATCAAAGTTGGTGACGAAGTTCAACTTATCGGTCTCGGCTGCGACGGTAAGAAATCCGTTGTTACCGGTGTTGAAATGTTCCGCAAACTTCTTGATCAAGGTGAAGCTGGCGATAACGTTGGTCTGCTCCTCCGTGGTATCGATAAAGACGAAGTTAAACGTGGTATGGTTATCACCCACCCGGGTGTTGTTAAACCTCACGAGGAATTCAAGGCTTCTGTTTATATCCTGAAGAAAGAAGAAGGTGGCCGTCACACTCCTTTCCACAACAAATATCGTCCTCAGTTCTACATCCGTACTATGGACGTTACCGGTGAGATCACTCTCCCCGAAGGAACTGAAATGGTTATGCCCGGCGATAACCTGGAAATCCAAGTGAAACTCATCTACCCCGTAGCTTGCTCCGAAGGTCTGCGTTTCGCTATCCGTGAAGGTGGTCGTACCGTTGGTTCTGGCCAAATCACCAAAGTGCTTGACTAATTGTCAATGTCTTCATAAAAAGCGCGGAGCTTAGTGCTCCTCGCTTTTTACGGAAGTCCTCCAATGGTAGGAGAGCGGTCTCCAAAACCGTTAATGTGGGTTCGATTCCTGCCTTCCGTGCTAAGCCGTTAGGCTCCTGTTACAAACATAGCTTCCAAATGACGTCGATGACGCCTTCTTTCACTATGGAAAGAGGTTAGTCGAGGCCCGTTTGTTGCCGCTTGTATGCAGAAAGGCTTTTTTGAATCTGATAACATATAAATCTACTGTATATGAAACTTGTAGAAAACATTAAGGAATCCTACACCGAATTGGTGCATAAAGTCAGTTGGCCTACCTTCGCGGAATTGCGCCAAAGTGCAGTTCTTGTGCTGATTGCTTCCATCATCTTGGCACTTGTTGTATGGCTTATGGACTTGTGCTTCGAGAATTTGATGACGTTCATTTACGGCCTCTTCTAATTGTTATTCGACATTATGGCAGAAAACAATTTCAAATGGTACGTGCTCCGCGCGATTAGCGGCAAAGAAACTAAAGTGAAAGAGTATATCGAATCCGCTTTGGTTACTTCTTCCCTCTTCCGCGACTACGTCTCCCAAGTTTTGATTCCGGTTGAAAAAGTGGCAGTGCTGCGCAATGGTAAACGCACCTTCAAGGAGCGCAATATCTTGCCCGGCTATGTCCTCGTTGAGTGTAACCTTACTGACGAGTGCTATCCCCTGCTCCGAAACATCCCTAATGTCCTCGGTTTCCTTTCCGAGAGCAAAAACAACATCAAACCTGCACCCGTTTCGCAAGCCGAAATTAATCGACTTATTTCACGTAACGAGGAACAGGAAGCCGAAGTTATGCTCGAAGAATCTTATATCGTGGGCGAAAGAGTCAAAGTCACCGACGGTCCCTTCAGTGGATTCAGTGGCGTTGTCAACGAGATTATGCAGGATAAACACAAACTTAAAGTTGTCGTTACTATCTTCGATCGACAGACTCCACTTGAACTCGGTTTCAATCAGGTAGAAAAAGAGTAGAAGGCATTGTTACGGGCCGCTTGACTACTCGATAGTTTAATCATTTAACTGCAAGAGGACATCTTTTGTGTCCGCCCGTATTGCAAAAACTATTAACAACAAACAACACTATGGCTAAAGAAATTACTGGTTTCATTAAGCTCCAAATTAAGGGTGGCGCTGCCAATCCCGCACCTCCAGTAGGTCCCGCTCTCGGTTCCAAGGGTGTTAATATTATGGAGTTCTGCAAACAGTTCAACGCCAGAACACAGGAAAAGGCAGGTAAAGTTCTGCCGGTTATCATTACCGTTTACAACGACAAATCATTCGACTTCATCGTTAAAACTCCTCCCGTTGCTGTGCAACTCCGCGAGGTGGCTAAGGTGAAGAGTGGTTCTGCTGAACCTAACCGTAAGAAAGTCGCTAATATCACCGAAGAACAGTGCCGTGCTATCGCCACCGATAAGATGGTCGACATGAACTGCTTCACCGTTGAAAGCGCTATGCAAATGGTTAAAGGTACGGCTCGTAGTATGGGTATTACCGTTAAATAATTTAATCTTTTCACATTATGGCTAAATTGACAAAAAATCAAAAGCTTGCTGCTGAAAAGATTGAAGCAGGTAAGCTCTATACTGTAGCCGAGGCTGCAGCTCTCGTTAAAGAAATCACTACCACCAAATTTGATGCCAGCGTGGATATCGACGTTCGTCTCGGCGTTGACCCCCGTAAAGCTAACCAAATGGTACGTGGCGTCGTTTCACTTCCTAACGGTACCGGTAAAGTTACCCGTGTTCTCGCTCTCGTCGGTGCTGACCAAGAAGCCGCTGCTAAAGAAGCTGGTGCTGACTTCATCGGTCTGGACGAGTATGTAGAAAAAATTAAAGCCGGTTGGACTGACTTTGACGTTATGATCACCCAACCCCAATACATGGGTAAAATCGGTGCTCTCGGTCGTATCCTCGGTCCCCGTGGCTTGATGCCTAACCCCAAAAGCGGTACCGTTACTCCTGATGTAGCTAAAGCCGTTAAGGAAGTTAAGCAGGGTAAAATTGACTTCAAAGTTGACAAGTTCGGTATTGTTCATACCTCTATCGGTAAAGTAAGTTTCACTGCTGAAGCTATCGCGCAAAACGCTCTGGAATTCATCCAGACGCTGATTAAGCTCAAACCCGCTGTCAGCAAAGGTACTTATATTAAGAGCATCTATCTTTCCAGTACCATGAGTCAAGGTATTAAGATTGACACCAAATCTATTGAGTAATTTTTTAATTCTGACACAAGTATGAAAAAGGAAGATAAAACCGCTCTCATTACTGAGCTTCAAAACACACTCGGTGAATATCAACATTTCTATCTGACCAATATCGAGGGACTCAATGCTGAGAAGACCAGCGCTCTCCGCCGCGAATGCTTCAAACAGGATGTCAAACTCGTGATGGCTAAAAATACTCTTCTTAAAAAAGCTCTCGAAGCACGTGGTATCGACGCTAGCCTCTTCGACGCACTCAAAGGCAATACTGCTCTCATGCTCTGCAATACCGGCAACGCTCCTGCTCGTCTTATTAAAGAGTTTACCAAGAAAGAGAAAGATAAAAATGCAGCTCGTCCTCAACTCAAGGCCGCTTTCGTAGAAGAAACTGTCTATGTCGGCGCTCAAAATCTTGAGTTCCTCACCACTATCAAGTCCAAAAACGAACTTATCGCCGACGTTATCGCTCTCTTGCAATCGCCTGCTAAGAACGTTATTTCCGCTCTCCAAAGTGGTGGCAATACCATCCACGGAGTTCTCAAAACTCTGGGTGAAAGACCTGAATAATTCGGTCGCTTAATTTTTAAAAAAACGGCCGGTAGTCCGGTCAACAACAACTTATAAAATAATTTTTTAAATACATACAACTATGGCAGACGTAAAAGCTATTGCTGAACAATTGGTAAACCTTACTGTTAAGGAAGTTAATGAACTCGCTCAAGTATTGAAAGAGGAGTATGGTATTGAACCCGCTGCTGCTGCAGTTGCAGTTGCTGCTCCCGCTGCCGGTGGTGAAGCCGCTGCTGCTGAGGAGAAAACTTCTTTCGATGTAGTTCTGAAAGAAGCAGGTGCTCAAAAATTACAAGTCGTTAAGGCTGTTAAAGAGCAAACCGGTCTGGGTCTGAAAGAGGCTAAAGACATCGTTGACGCTGCTCCCGCTACCGTTAAAGAAGGTCTTGACAAAGCCGCTGCTGAGGCTCTGAAGAAAGCCCTCGAAGAAGTTGGCGCTGAGGTTGAACTCAAGTAATTACCTACGGTAAGTTACCGTCTACAGGTATAGATCCCCAGTATTTTGGGGGTCTATACCTTTTTCTCTGAAAAATGACCAAACCTTAATAATGTTAAATTGTTTACAAATAACACGCTATTTCTTTTAAATCTATATAAAATAAAATGGCTACTAACCATCGTACCCAACGAGTCAACTTTTCGGCAATGCAAAAGCAGTTCCCGTATCCTGACTTCTTGGACATCCAACTAAAGTCGTTCCGCGAGTTCTTCCAGATGGAATCTACGCCCGAACAGCGCCGTAAAGAGGGACTTTTCCGTGTCTTCTCTGAAAACTTTCCTATTGCGGACACTAGAAACAACTTTATCCTTGAGTTCTTGGACTACTACGTTGACCATCCTCGCTATTCTATCGAGGAGTGTCTACTGCGTGGTCTCACCTATGCTGTGCCTCTCAAGGCAAAACTCAAACTTTATTGTACCGATCCCGATCATGAGGATTTCGATACCGTAATCCAGGATGTATTCTTGGGCTCTATCCCGTATATGACTCCCAAAGGCACCTTTGTAATCAATGGTGCTGAGCGTGTGGTGGTAAGCCAATTACACCGCTCTCCCGGTGTGTTCTTCGGTACTTCGGTTCACTCCAACGGTACCAAACTCTATTCTGCTCGTATCATACCCTTCCGCGGTTCGTGGATCGAGTTCGCTACGGATATCAACAAAGTGATGTATGCTTACATCGACCGTAAGAAAAAACTACCGGTAACCACTTTGCTCCGTGCTATCGGATTTGAATCCGATAAAGATATCCTTGATTGCTTCGATCTGGCAGAAGAAATCAAATGCACCAAAGAAAATCTTGATGCTTGCGTAGGCCGTACACTTGCCGGTAATGTCCTCAAATCCTGGATTGAGGAATTCGTCGATGAAGATTCCGGCGAAATTACGCCTATCGAACGTAACGAAGTCATCTTTGAGCGCGAAACCGTTCTTACCGAAGATTCTGTGAATGTCATTCTCGAATCGGGCGCAAAAACTATCCTCCTGCACAAGGATGAAGCACGCGAATCCGATTATTCGATGATCTTCAATACTCTCCAGAAAGACCCCTCGCATTCGGAAAAAGAAGCTGTCCTCTATATCTATCGTCAGTTGCGTAATGCCGAACCTGCCGATGATGCTACGGCTCGCGAAGTGATACAAAACCTCTTCTTCTCCGAGAAACGTTATGATCTCGGTGATGTGGGACGTTATCGTATCAACCGCAAACTCAATATGAATATCCCCGAAACCGTTCGTGTTTTGACCAAAGAGGATATCATTGAAATTATCAAATATTTGGTTTCGCTTATCAACTCCAATGCCGAAGTTGATGATATCGACCACTTGAGCAACCGTCGTGTTCGTACTGTGGGCGAACAACTCTACAACCAATTCAATATCGGTCTCGCTCGTATGTCGCGTACTATCCGCGAGCGTATGAACGTACGTGATAATGAGGTGTTCACTCCTACCGACCTGATCAACGCCAAAGCTATTTCCAGTGTGATCAATTCGTATTTCGGTACCAACGCCTTGTCTCAGTTCATGGACCAACAGAACCCCTTGGCTGAAATTACGCATAAGCGTCGTCTCTCCGCACTTGGTCCTGGTGGCTTGAGCCGTGATCGTGCTGGTTTTGAAGTTCGAGACGTACACTATACTCACTACGGCCGTCTATGTCCTATCGAAACTCCTGAAGGACCTAACATCGGTTTGATTTCTTCGCTTTGTATCTATGCGAAAATCAATGACCTCGGCTTTATCGAAACTCCTTACCGTAAGGCTGAAAACGGTTGCGTGGATCTGGATAACGACCATGTTATGTATCTCACCGCTGAGGATGAAGAACCCATGACGGTGGCTCAGGGAAATGCTCCTTTGGATGCTGATGGTAAATTTATCCGTAACAAGGTTAAAGCTCGTTTTGAGGCTGATTTCCCTGTTGTGGCTCCCGAGCAGATCAACGCTATGGATGTGGCTCCTTCACAGATCGCTTCTATCGCTGCGGCTTTGATTCCTTTCCTGGAGCATGATGATGCTAACCGTGCTTTGATGGGTTCCAACATGATGCGTCAAGGTGTTCCCTTGCTCCGTCCTGAAGCTCCTATCGTTGGTACAGGTATTGAAGCTCAACTGATTCAGGATTCTCGTACCCAGGTAGTTGCTGAAGGTGAAGGTGAAGTGACTTTCGTAGATGCAGATACCATCCGTATTCGTTACGACCGTACCGAAGAAGAGGATTTCATCTCCTTCCTGCCTGCAGAGAAAGAATACAAACTGCCTAAATTCCAAAAGACCAACCAAAATACCACTATTGACCTTCGTCCTATCGTTCGCAAAGGTGACCGTGTGGTCGCCAATCAGATATTGACGGAAGGTTATGCTACCGAAAACGGTGAACTCGCTTTAGGTAAGAACCTGAAAGTTGCTTACATTCCTTGGAAAGGTTACAACTATGAGGATGCTATCGTTCTGAGTGAGCGCATCGTTCGCGAAGATATGTTCACATCTGTGCATGTCGTTGAGCAATTGCTCGAAGTGCGTGAAACGAAACGAGGCATGGAGGAATTCACTTCCGATATCCCTAACGTAAGCGAAGATGCTACCAAAGATTTGGATGAAAACGGTATCGTTCGCATTGGTGCGCATATCCAACCCGGTGACATTATTGTAGGTAAGATTACGCCTAAAGGTGAGAGTGATCCTTCTCCTGAAGAGAAACTGCTTAAAGCCATCTTTGGTGATAAGGCTGGTGATGTTAAGGATGCCAGCTTGAAAGCTACTCCTTCTCTTGACGGTATCGTCGTTGAACGCAAACTCTATACCCGTGCCATAAAAGACCGTGAAGAGAAAAAACGCGATCGCGAAATCATTGCGCAAATGGACGAGAAATTCAAAAATGATGCTGAGGCTCTACGTCAGCAACTCATTGAGAAATTGACCGTCCTTCTCAAAGGCCGTCAATCTCAAGGTGTGTTTGATATCATCGGTACGGAAATCATCGCTAAAGGTGTCGTCTTTACCAAAGAGCGTTTGAATATGGTTGATTTCCAATCGGTAATGTTGGATAATTGGACCGGTGATGAGCATCGCTGCGAATTGGTAGCTCGTTGCATCATGAACTTCCTTGATCGTTATAAGGAACTTGATGCGCAACTCAAACGGGACAAGTTCAACCTTACTATTGGTGATGAACTGCCTAATGGTATTATCCAAATGGCTAAAGTTTATTTGGCTAAGAAACGTAAAATCCGTGTAGGAGATAAGATGGCAGGTCGTCACGGTAACAAGGGTATTGTATCCAAGATTGTTCGTGTTGAAGATATGCCGTTCTTGGCTGACGGTACACCCGTTGATATCGTTCTTAACCCGCTGGGTGTGCCTTCTCGTATGAATATCGGTCAGATATTTGAGGCCGTCTTGGGTTGGGCTGGTCGCGAACTGGGTGTTAAATTTGCTACTCCTATTTTCGACGGCTGTACACTTGACAGCTTGAATGAATGGACCGATAAGGCCGGTCTTCCCCGCGCTGGTAAAACTCAACTGTATGACGGCGGTACGGGCGAACCTTTCGACCAGATGGCTACCGTTGGTGTTACCTACTTCATGAAATTGGGACACATGGTTGATGATAAGATGCACGCTCGTTCTATCGGTCCGTACAGCTTGATTACTCAACAACCTCTTGGCGGTAAAGCTCAATTCGGTGGTCAGCGTTTCGGTGAAATGGAGGTTTGGGCTCTTGAGGCACACGGCGCTGCTCATGTATTGCAAGAGATTCTTACCGTTAAGTCTGATGATGTCACTGGACGTGCTCGTACCTACGAAGCCATTGTCAAAGGCGAACCGATGCCTACCCCAGGATTGCCCGAATCACTCAATGTATTGTTACACGAATTGCAGGGTCTTGCCTTGTCAATTACAATGGAATAATTAAATGATTCTCTGATTTTTAAATTGATAAATTGACAATTATGGCATATAATAAAGATAATAATACCCCTAAGCGTACCGGTTTTACTAAAATTTCTATCTCGTTGGCTTCTCCCGATGAGATTATGGCTATTAGCTCCGGTGAAGTGCTTAAACCCGAGACAATCAACTACCGTACTTACAAACCCGAACGTGACGGCTTGTTCTGTGAACGCATATTCGGTCCTACCAAGGACTATGAATGCCACTGCGGTAAATATAAACGCATCAGATACAAAGGTATCGTCTGCGAAAAATGTGGTGTGGAAGTTACCGAGAAGAAAGTACGTCGTGAACGTATGGGACATATCCGTCTGGTAGTTCCCGTGGCTCATATCTGGTACCTCCGTTCCCTGCCTAGCAAAATGTCTGCTCTTCTGGGCATTCCTACCAAGAAATTGGATGCTGTGGTTTATTACGAGAAATACCTTGTACTGCAACCTGGTGTACTCGCTCCTAAATACAATGATAAGGGCGAAATGATCGAGTATCAGGAAATCGATGATGAAATCATTGATGAAAAGATGCTCCTTGATGAAGATCAGTACGAACAAATCCTTTCGCGTCTGCCGGAAGGTAACCAGCAATTGCCCGATACCGATCCTGACAAATTTATTGCCAAGATGGGTGCAGAAGCAATCTATGATTTGTTGGTAAAGATTGATCTGGACCAACTTTCATACGACCTTCGTGCTATGGCTGACAGGGATGGCTCACAACAACGCAAGACCGAAGCCCTCAAACGCCTCCAAATCGTTGAATCGTTCCGTGCTTCCAAGGATAAGAACCGTCCGGAATGGATGATCCTGCAAGTCATTCCGGTTACGCCTCCTGAATTGCGTCCGCTTGTTCCGCTCGATGGTGGTCGTTTCGCAACCTCTGATCTTAATGATCTGTATCGACGCGTTATCATCCGTAACAACCGTCTTAAGAAATTGGTTGAGATTAATGCTCCCGATGTTATTCTGCGTAACGAAAAACGTATGTTGCAGGAAGCTGTTGATAGTTTGTTCGACAACTCCCGTAAGACTACGGCTATCAAATCTGAAGCCAATCGTCCGCTCAAGTCTCTTAGCGACTCTCTCAAAGGTAAACAAGGTCGTTTCCGTCAGAACCTGCTCGGTAAGCGTGTCGACTATTCCGCTCGTTCCGTAATTGTAGTCGGTCCCGAACTGAAAATGCACGAATGCGGTCTGCCTAAAGATATGGCGGCCGAACTCTATAAACCGTTCATCATTCGTAAATTGATCGAACGCGGCTTGGTTAAAACTGTGAAGTCTGCCAAGAAAATCATCGACCGTAAAGAACCCGTTATTTGGGAGATTCTTGAGCATGTGATGGAAGGACATCCGGTTCTGCTTAACCGTGCCCCGACGTTGCACCGTCATGGTATTTTGGCTTTCCAACCCCGTATGATTGAAGGTAAGGCTATCCAATTGCACCCGCTGGCTTGTGCCGGTTTCAACGCCGACTTCGATGGTGACCAGATGGCAGTTCACTTGCCTTTGTCCAACGAAGCAGTTTTGGAAGCACAATTGCTGATGCTGGGTTCGCATAATATTTTGGACCCTGCTAATGGTAATCCTATTACCGTGCCTTCTCAAGATATGATTCTCGGTCTATATTATATTACCAAGCCTCGTACCGGCGTTAAAGGAGAAGGCTTGTGCTTCTATAGCCCTGAAGAAAGTTTCATCGCTCTCAATGAAGGTAGAGTGGATATCCACGCCAATATCAAAGTGCGTATCAATGGAGAATTGGTGGAAACGACTCCCGGCCGTATTATGGTCAACCAATTCGTTCCTCAAGAAGTAGGCTATCAGAATGTAACCTTGAAGAAAGGTGAAGTGAAGAAGATTATCGCAAAGGTTATTAAGACCTGCGGTGTTGCTCGTACTGCTCAATTCTTGGATGATATCAAGAATCTTGGTTACAAAATGGCATTCAAGGGTGGCTTGAGCTTCAACCTTAATGATATTCTGATTCCTGAAGAAAAGAGTGATTTGGTCGCTAAAGGAAATGCTGAAGTGGAGAATATTACCGAATTGTATAACTTCGGTGAAATGGGTGATGACGAGCGTTATAATAATGTCGTAGGTGCATGGAACAAGGTCGATGCTGCTGTTACTGAAGTGCTGATGAAGCACATGAAAGAGGCTGACCAGGGATTCAACTCTGTATTTATGATGATGGACTCCGGTGCCCGTGGTTCCAAACAGCAGATCAAACAGTTGGCTGGTATGCGTGGCTTGATGGCTAAACCTCAAAAAGCAGGTGCTGCTGAAGGACGTCAGACCATTGAAAACCCGATTCTTTCTAACTTTAAGGAAGGTTTGAGCGTGTTGGAGTATTTTATCTCTACTCACGGTGCTCGTAAGGGTTTGGCCGATACCGCATTGAAAACTGCCGATGCCGGTTATCTGACTCGTCGTCTGGTGGATGTATCTCATGATGTAATTATCAATGAAGAAGACTGCGGTACGCTTCGTGGCTTGACTGCTCGTGCTATCAAACAGAACGATAATGTGGTGGCTACTTTGGCTCAACGCATTTTAGGCCGTGTGTCCGTTCATGATATTCACGACTTGGATGGCAACTTGATTGTGGCTGCAGGTGAAGAAATCCGTGAGGCGCAATGCGATGCTATCGATGCTGCTGGCATTGAAGAAGTGGAAATCCGTTCTGTCTTGACTTGCGAATCCAAACATGGTGTTTGCGCTAAGTGTTACGGTCGTAACCTGGCTACCCGTCAGATGGTTCAGAAAGGTGAGGCCGTCGGCGTAATCGCCGCTCAGGCTATCGGTGAACCCGGTACTCAGTTGACTCTGCGTACCTTCCACTCTGGTGGTGTCGCTGGTAATGCCGCTACTCAAAATACTTATGCTATTCCTCGTGACGGTCGTATCGAGATTGATGAACTTCGTACCATCAAAACGGATGCGGGTGATACTATCGTTGTTAGCCGTCTCAACGAAATGCGTTTGGTCGATCCCGCTACTGGCGTGGTTCTGACTACATTCAATATCCCATATGCTTCCAAACTCTTTGTAGTACCCGGTCAGGAATACAAGAAAGGAGAAATGGTTTGCGAATGGGATCCCTATAAGGCTTCTTTGGTTATTGAAACTGCCGGTCGTCTGCAATACTCTGATGTGATTGAGGGTGTAACTGCTAAGACTGAATCGGATGAACAAACCGGTAAGAAGGAAGTGCATATTACCGATACCAAGGATAAAACCAAGATGCCTATGGCTCATATCGTGGATGAAAATGGCAATATCCTTCGTAGTTACAACTTGCCCGTTAAAGCGATGCTTGTTCATGCTGACGGTACCGATGTGAAAATCGGTGATAACCTGTTCACGCAAACTCGTTCGTTTGGTACTGCAGGTGATATTACCGGTGGTCTGCCGCGTGTTACGGAGTTGTTTGAGGCTCGTAACCCGTCCAACCCCGCTATCGTTGCTGAAATCGATGGTGAAGTTAGCTATGGTAAAATTAAAC
This sequence comes from Paludibacteraceae bacterium, assembly GCA_024399655.1. Lineage (GTDB taxonomy): Bacteria > Bacteroidota > Bacteroidia > Bacteroidales > Paludibacteraceae > Colicola. The sequence goes on from JAKSNP010000005.1 coordinate 12,183, forward strand.
GCGGTAACCGTGAAATTACAGTTACCAGTCGTCTCGGTGAAACCAAGAGCTATTTGATTCCTTTGACCAAGCAAATCCTGGTACAGGAAGGCGACTATGTGCGCGCTGGTGTTCCTTTGTCAGATGGAGCTGTTACTCCTGATGACATCCTTTCGATACAAGGTCCTACCGCTGTGCAAGACTACATCGTTAACGAGGCTCAGTCTGTATATCGTTTGCAGGGTGTGGAAATCAACGATAAGCACTTCGAAATTATCGTTCGACAGATGATGCGCAAAGTGGAAATTATCGAAGCTGGTGATACTCGTTATCTGGAAGGTCATTTGGTTGACAAACTTGACTTCTTGGAGGAGAATGATCGTATCTGGGGCAAGAAAGTTGTCTTGGATGCCGGTGATTCCGAAGTATTGCATGCTGGTCAGATTATTACTGCCCGTCGTTTGCATGACGAAAATTCCATGCTCCGTCGTAGAGACCGTAAATTGGTCGTAGCCCGTGACACCGAATGTGCAACGGCTAAACAGGTGCTCCAGGGTATTACTCGTGCTGCGCTCGGTACGAAGTCCTTTATGTCGGCTGCATCCTTCCAGGAAACAACCAAAGTGCTCAACGAAGCTGCAATCAATGGCCGTGTAGATACATTGGAAGGTATGAAGGAAAATGTGATTTGCGGTAACTTGATTCCTGCTGGTACCGGTTTGCGTGAATTCCAAAAATTGTCAGTTCACAATACCGAAGAATATGCCGCTATCCAAGCTGCTCGTGCTGCGGCTGATGCTGCTTTGGCTGACGAATGATTTCATCTTCTAAAGTAGATTGTATTCTACTTGTCGACAAATAACACAAAAACGGGTTGCCTCAATAAGCAGCCCGCTTTTGTGTCTGTATGTGTATTGTCAAATATGTGTACTGTCAAATATACATGCCGTCAAATGTACTTGTTGTCAAATGTACTTGCTTTCAAATGTACTTGTTGTCAAAACAAAAGAGAACTATATATGCTGACACTAAATCCCCTATCTTTATCGAGAGCTAAACGTAACATAAACGTAACATAAACGTACCGTCACCGAGTAGTTGAGAACTTCTTCCTGAAAGGCAATCTGTTCGCTCTTGTTCGATATACGATGTTCGTAATATCCAATTTAATTCCCAAACAAAATCAGAAACCATTGGGCTAAATGGATTTCTTATTCTACCCGATAAAAGCGTATAACCAGACATGTGTCTTGTCAAAATAGAATAGTTGTCCTGGTGAAAAATATTTGCATGTTATAAAAAATAATGTCCCAAAACGACAGTGAAGATAAAAAATGTAATTTTTTTACTATTTTTTTGCACATATCACTTTTTTTTTGTAACTTTGCAGCCCAAATTGGAATAATAAAATATTAATAACATAAAAACCACGAATTATGGCTAAAGTTTATCAGGCTAATGAAATTAAGAACATTGCCCTTATGGGTGGCAGTGGCAGTGGTAAAACCACACTTATGGAGTCAATGCTGTTCGAGGCAGGCGTTATCAAACGCCGTGGAACAGTAGAAGCACAATCTACCGTTTGCGACTACTTCCCTGTAGAGAAAGAGTATGGATATTCCGTATTCTCTACCGTATGTAATATCGAATTTGGAGGCAAGAAACTAAATATAATCGACTGCGCAGGTAGTGATGACTTCTGTGGCGGTACGGTGACTGCGCTTCATGTGGTGGATACGGCCGTTATCATGTTGACTGCTAACGGAGGTGTGGAAGTTGGTACACAAAACAACTTCCGATTGGCCGAGAATGCAAAGAAACCGGTTGTGTTTGTCGTAAATAAATGCGATCACGAAAATGCTAATTTTGAGCGTACCGTTGAAGGACTGAAAGAAACTTTCGGCAACAAAGTGGTGCTGGTTCAATATCCTATTAATGCAGGTGCTGGTTTCAATGCAGTTGTAGATGTTTTGAAGGGAAAGATGCTTGTTTGGAAAGCCGAAGGCGGTGCACCTGAATACAAGGATATCCCTGCAGAGGAAGCCGGTAAAGTGGAAGAACTCATGGGCGCACTCCATGAAATGGCTGCTGAAGCTGACGAGGCTTTGATGGAGAAATTCTTTGAAGAGGGTACTTTGAGCGAAGAGGAAACAATTCGTGGCTTGAAGACTGTATTTGCACAAGCAGGTGTTTATCCCGTTTTGTGTGCTTGCGGTGTGCGCGATATGGGTGCTCGTCGTTTGATGGACTTCTTGGGCGATATGGCTCCTTCTGTAGCTGAGGCTCCCAAACCTGTTACCGTCGATGGTAATGAAGTGGCTCCTGATGCTTCTGCTGCATCCAGCATGTTTATCTTCAAGACTTCGGTAGAACCTCATATCGGTGATGTTAACTACTTCAAAGTAATGCAAGGTACTATTCATGGTGCCGACGATTTGCAAAATATGGATCGCGGTAGCAAAGAGCGTATCTCTCAATTGTACACTGTGGCAGGTAGCATCCGTGTTCCTGTTGACGAAGTGGTAGCCGGTGATATCGCAGCAACCGTTAAATTGAAAGATACCCGTACGGGAAATACATTGAATGCTAAGGATTGTGATAATGCATATCCTGCAATCTCTTATCCTGAACCCAAATATCGTCGCGCTATTCGTCCTCAAAACGAAGCTGATGCCGAGAAACTGAGCGCTCTTCTTACTCGTATGCACGAAGAAGATCCGACCTGGTTGATCGAACAATCTAAAGAATTGAAACAACAGATCGTTAGCGGTCAAGGCGAATTCCACCTTCGTACTTTGAAATGGAGATTGGAAAACAACGATAAGATGATGATTGAGTTTGATGAACCCAAAATTCCTTATCGCGAAACTATTACAAAGGCTGCACGTGCTGATTATCGTCACAAGAAACAGTCTGGTGGTTCCGGACAATTCGGTGAAGTGCATCTGATCGTTGAACCTTACGAGGAAGGCGTACCTGTAAAAGAAGTTTATAAATTCGGTAACCAAGAATATCGTATCAGCGTAAAAGATACCCAGGAGATTCCATTGGAATGGGGTGGTAAACTGATTTTGATTAACTCTATCGTTGGTGGTGCAATTGATGCACGCTTTATTCCCGCTATCCTGAAAGGTATCATGGACCGTATCGAACAAGGACCTCTTACCGGTTCGTACGCTCGTGATGTCCGTGTTATTATCTACGATGGTAAAATGCACCCCGTTGATAGTAATGAAATATCGTTCCGTCTTGCCGGTCGTAACGCATTCGCAACGGCCTTCCGTGAGGCTAACCCGAAAATCCTGGAGCCTATCTACGAAGTGGAGGTTCTTGTCCCTGGTGAACTGATGGGTGATGTTATGTCTGACTTGAACGGTCGTCGTGGTATGGTGCTCGGTATGGAAGCTGAAAAGAATTTCCAACGCTTGAAAGCACTCGTTCCGCTTGCTGAGATGTCAAGTTATAGCACTACATTGAGCAGCTTGACCGGTGGTCGTGCAACATTCACTATGAAGTTCAAAAGCTATGAACTCGTTCCCGGTGATGTACAGGATAAACTGATCAAGGCTTACGCTGCTCAACAAAGCGAAGAAGAGTAATTGCTGCTGTTGCCGTTTCGGCTATATGAGCGAAGGGTGGCGCTACTATGGCGCATTGCCGGCTATAGTAGCGCCGCCTTTCTTCACTTGGTATGATATAAGTATGAAAAAAGTTAGAATTTACACCAATCTCCTTTTAGGCAGTTGCATCGCCTTTTTGGTAGGATGCGGCGCTCAAAAGAAGGCTGCTAAATCGCAAGCGGCTAACGAAGGTCCCGCGCAGACGGAAACATCTGTGGAACAGGGTAAAGACGCTTCCGCTCAGCCATCTGAATCTCAGCCTGCTCAAGAATCGAAGGAAGAGAAAATTGAAGATGTTCGTCGTGGACAAGGTACCATTTGCTTGTATGGTATTCCTCCTGAGATTTATAAGAAGCTTCAGGAACAAGATTCTATTCAATAACAATTTCCACGCCTCTACAGACAGTCTGTAGAATTTGCTTGTGAGACGGATAGAGTTATGCGAGCTATAAGAATAATCATTGATGCCATCTTAGTGAGTCTGGCCGGTTTGTGCTTTCATGGATGTGAGCGCCCGACACCATTATATGGCGTTGAAACGTATGTGGTACCTATGTACGGCGTTGTTCCGGACTTGGATTCTGTCGAAACTGACGCAACGGCAAATCGGATAGTAGTCGATCCTGTAATACAAAATCCGGATAACAATTAAAAGTGTTGATATGAAAAAGGTCCGTTTGAATGTAAATAGAGCGCTTGTCGCTATCATTTCATTGATTGTTGGCTGTTTCGCTATTCATAGTTGTGTGAAATATGGTGTCCCCTACGATATTGAGGAAGAAATCTTGCAACATCAGGATTCTCTGCCCGATCAGGTTGCTGACTCTACTCAAAATACTGAAATTATACGATGAATTTGAGATTAAAAATAGCATTGGAATTGGAGCGTCTGAGGCGTAAAAACCTGCAGGCGCTCCATCCGCTTGAACAATTGTTTTGGGAGTCCACCCTCCGGTGTAATGTGAATTGCCGCCATTGTGGTAGCGATTGCTTGGCTTCTGTCACACAGAAAGACATGCCAAAAGATGATTTCCTTAAAGTGATTGACGAGGAAATTACTCCGCATGTTGACCCGCATCGTGTTATGATTGTTATTTCTGGAGGTGAACCTTTGATGCGTACTGATTTGGAAGAAGTGGGACGTGCGCTGTATGATCGTGGATATCCATGGGGATTTGTCACTAACGGTTTGGCTCTTACTCCGGAGCGATTCAGAGCTTGTCGGAAAGCGGGGCTTCGTTCAATGTCTGTTAGTTTGGATGGTACGGAAGAAGACCATATTTGGATGCGTCGACATCCGAAAGCATTTGAGGGAGCTTGTCGCGCTATCAGTCTTGCTGCGGCTGAGAAAGGATTTACCTGGGATGTGGTTACTTGTGTAAATCGCCGCAATATCAATCATTTGGATGAAATTCGTGACTTGCTTGTCCGTTTGGGTTGTCGTCATTGGAGATTGGTTACTATCGACCCAATGGGGCGGGCTAAAGATGATCCGGATTTGTTGATTACTGATGCGGAATTCACTCAACTGATGGATTATATAGAGGCAAATCGTCCGATGGCTTCGTATTCGTGTGAAGGCTTCTTGGGAGATAGGGAAATGAAGGTTAGGAATCATATGTATTTATGTGTCGCCGGTGTTACTACTGCATCCATTTTGATTGACGGTAGCATTTCTGCATGCACATCGATACGAGGAAAATATTATCAGGGTAATATCTATAAAGATCATTTCTGGGATATATGGGAAAACGGATTTGAGTCCTACCGAAACCGTAAATGGATGAGAGAAAAAGAACCTTGTGACCAATGTAAGATGTTCAGATATTGCGAAGGGAACGGAATGCATCTTCGCAGAGAAGATGGCAGCTTAATGATGTGTCATTATCATAAATTGGTCAGGTAAAATAATACACGTGCCGGAAAGTAAACGCAGCTTTTGCATTATGCGGCAATCGAGGAATTGTAAATTCCTTAAATGTAAGATTGATACTCATGTTGAAAAGTAGGGATATAAATTTGTCAAAATGGTTCTCAACTATATTTGGATAGCACTGATATTGTTAGCAGTCATAATGGGCTGTGTCCAATGTTTTGTTTTCGGACAGACTGATGTTTTCAACGATATTCTCAATTCTACATTTGGTAGTGCCAAAAACGGTTTTGAGATTTCTTTGGGATTGACGGGTGTGTTGTCTTTGTGGTTGGGCATAATGAAAATTGGTGAAAAAGCGGGTGTTATAGCTCAAATGTCCCGTGTGGTCAGTCCGTTTTTTACGCGTATTTTTCCTGAATTGCCTAAAGGACATCCTGCTTTTGGCAGTATGTTGATGAATATTTCGGCAACCATGTTAGGCATTGACAATGCAGCAACTCCTTTAGGATTGCAGGCCATGCGTGAATTGCAGGAATCCAATCAAGATAAAGAGAAAGCCAGTAATTCTATGATTATGTTTCTGGTCTTGGTTACAAGTGGCTTGACCTTGGTTCCCGTTTCGATAATGACTTATCGTGCGCAATTGGGAGCTGCCAATCCTGCTGATGTGTTTCTTCCTATCTTGCTGGCTACTTATTTCGCTGCTATGGCAGGTTTGATATCTGTGGCTATTGCGCAAAAAATCAATCTTTTGGACCGTGTGGTTGTCGGAACTTTACTTGGTCTTACAGCATTCGTCGGATTGGTAATATTTGCGGCTATGCATTTCCCTCAAGAACAGGTCACCTTATGGTCTTCTGTATTGGCTGCGGTCTTGTTGTTGGGGGTCATACTGTGGTTTGTTATCGCTGGAATGGTACATCGAATCAATGTGTATGATGCCTTTATTGATGGTGCAAAAGAGGGGTTCAAAACAGCTGTCGGTATAATTCCCTATTTGATAGCCATATTGGTGGCAGTCGGCATGTTTAGAGCCAGCGGAGCAATGGAATTGCTGGTGAGCGGATTAGGCTGGTTGTTCGCATTAATTGGTTTGAATACAGATTTTGTGCCTGCTTTGCCTACAGCATTGATGCGTCCGCTTAGTGGAAGTGGCGCTCGTGGATTGATGGTGGATGCCATGGTTCAATATGGTGCTGATTCGTTTGTAGGCCGATTGGTAAGTATTCTGCAAGGAAGTACGGATACTACTTTTTATATTTTGGCAGTCTATTTTGGTAGTGTAAATATCAAACAAACTCGTTATGCAGTAGTTTGCGGCTTAATAGCAGATTTTGCCGGCATCTTATCAGCTATTTTGTTGGGATATTTGTTTTTCCACTAACAATAGGAAATGTAATAAAAATATTGCACAAGAAAAAATCAAATAAAAATACGATTAATCATCTGTATGCAGGAATTTCAAATGTTGGCAAAGACCTTCAAAGGGTTGGAGCAGGTGTTAGCACAAGAATTGATAGAGTTGGGCGCGTCAAATGTGCAAATAGAGCGCCGTGCCGTTTCTTTTATGGGCGATAAAGCATTGATGTATCGTGCTAATATGTGTTTGCGTACAGCTTCGCGTGTATTAAAGCCGTTGGCTGTATTCAAAGTTGAAGATGCAGACGAAGTCTATATGGCAGTCAAGCAGATTGATTGGTCGCAGTATATGACGCTTGAAACAGGATTCACGATTGATTCAACCGTATATAGTGAACAATTCCGTCATTCGAAATATGTGACATATAGAGTGAAGGATGCCATTGTGGACCAATTTATGGAAAAGACCGGAAAACGGCCCAATGTAAGATTGACCAATCCGGATTTATATATAAATGTTCATATTTCCGAAACGCAAGTGACCATCTCGTTGGATAGTAGTGGTGAAAGTCTGCATAAACGCGGTTATCGTGTAGCCAATACAGAAGCACCGATCAGTGAAGCTTTGGCAGCAGGAATGTTGTTGATGGCAGGATGGAAAGGAGCTTCCGATTTTTATGATCCGATGTGCGGTTCAGGTACTTTTTTGATTGAAGCGGCGTTAATCGCTCAAAATATAGCCCCCGGAGTGTTTCGCCAGGAATTCGCGTTTGAGAAATGGCCCGATTTTGATGCGGATTTGTGGAATTCCATTTATAACGACGATTCGCGAGAATGCGCATTCACACATCGTATTTATGGATCGGATGCCAGTTATTATGCCACGCAAGCCGCTTTGAAAAATGTGAAAGCGGCGGGGCAACAAAATGTAATAGAAGTTAAGCAGATCCGTATACAGGAGTTGAAAGATATAAAAGCAGAAGGAGCTTTGGTGATGATGAATCCTCCATATGGAGAACGTTTGCGCCCTCATTCTTCTCGAAGTGCAATCAATGCAGGAGGGCGTCAAGAAGATGCTCCCAAAGATGTGGAATTGATGCGTTTGTATGGAGATATAGGCACAACATTAAAACATCAATTTACAGGAGCTACTGCTTGGGTGATTTCCAGTAACGAAGACGCTTTGAAATGTATTGGACTTAAGCCCAATAAAAAAGTTCACCTATTGAATGGTGAACTTGAGTGTCTGTTCAATTGTTATGAACTGTTTGCCGGCGAGCGGAAGGAATTCGTAAAGAGCCGTCCTGTAAAACAAACCGTTGAAGAAAGCGGTTTTGTCTTAGATAAGCGCAACGGAACACCCCGCTCCGGAGTAGGATCTAAAAGATGTCGTCCATCAGAGCATCAGGATTCATCTGACCGACGGTTTCCTGCTCACGAACGGTATCGTTCTCAGCGTCGGGATGATTCACATGAGAAACGTCACTCCGGTACTCGTCGGGACGATAGAGGATTTGCACGTTCTCAGCGATAATTTCGGTTTTGCGACGAACTTGCCCGTCTTTTTCCCAAGTACGGGTTTGCAGTCTGCCTTCTACATAAAGTTTCATACTCTTCCGCACATATTTCTCAGCCCATTCAGCTAAGTTGCGCCAGAGTACAATAGCATGCCACTCAGTCTTATCCGGCACTTGAGTGCCGTTTTGCATTGTGTAACCGCGTTCGGTTGTTGCCAAGTTGAAATTTGCAATAGCAACACCTCGGTCCAAGTAACGAACTTCCGGGTCGGAGCCAACGTTACCGATCAAAATTACTTTGTTTACGCTTGACATGATGTAAGGATTTTTGAGTTTTTCGTAAAATGTCGATGCAAAATTACAACTTTTTTTGGATATGTCAAAAAAAAAGTGTAACTTTGCGCCAAATTTGATTATTTTTTTGAATTATGAAAAAAATAGCAATAATAAGTGTGGTTTTCAGTTTCCTTTTTGTATCGAATATAAAGGGACAGGAAGGAACGCAATTGGTGCGTTGCATTGCGTTTTATAATTTGGAGAACCTATTTGATACGATTCACGACGAAGGAAAAAATGACTATGAGTATTTGCCTGACGGCGGTATGAATTGGACTTCGTACAAGTATGAAAGCAAGTTGGAAAAAATGGCATATGCCATTTCGCAGATCGGAACGGATGAGGATCCGAGAGGTGCTATGTGTCTGGGTGTAGCCGAGGTGGAGAATATGCGTTGCCTTGAAGATTTGTGTGCGCAATTGAAAACGCTCAACCGAAATTATAAACCGATTTTGTTGGAAGGTCCGGACCGCCGTGGTGTAGATGTGGGATTTTTATATAATCCGGACATGTTGAAGGTCAGTACGGTAAAAGGATATGAGTTGAATGCGCATTATGCGGATGGCGGAGTTGTAAAAACTCGTTACCAATTGCTGATATCGGGGTATATTTTAGGTACCAAGCCTTTGGAAAAGATACATATTATCGTAAATCACTGGCCTTCTCGGTACGGAGGAGAAGAATCTTCCCGTCCGCCTCGAGATTCTGCAGCTATGCTATGCCGTTCGATTTGTGACAGTTTGTATCAAAAAGATCCTCGAGCCAAAATCGTTATTATGGGTGACTTGAACGATGATCCTTTCAATCATTCGTGTGCTGTGGTTTTGGATGCAAAAGAGAACAGGGAAGATGTGAAAGAACAAGGATTGTTCAATACGATGTGGCAGAAACTTGAACGCGGAATCGGTACATTGTCGTATCAGGGCAGTTGGAATCTGTTTGATCAGATAATCATATCAGAGCCTTTGCTCAATGAACCTTTGAACTCAGGGAAATGGTGCTATTGGAAATCTCAAATATTCAACAAACCATTTTTGACTGTACAAGAAGGAAAAGATAAAGGAACTCCGCTTCGCACTCATAAGTCGGGAGTATGGCAAAACGGTTACGGCGATCACTATCCGACCATGATTTATATCGTAAAAACAAGCGAGCCTGCCAAATAAGCGACCGCCAGAAATAAAAAAGTGTATCAATAAAATCATGCATATACAAGAAACATTAAAACGCCAGTCCGAACCAATTCGGATGAGGAATTACGGAAGAATAATCCAAAATATGGTTCAAGTGGCCTGTACAGAAACCGATACAGCCAAACGCGAAGCGATGGTAATCTATATCGGCCAATGTATGCGTCAAAAGAATTTGGTTTGGAATAAAGACCAAGAGTCAGGTGCATCAAGAATCATAGAGGATATCCGTATTTTGAGTAACGGAACACTCGATTGTGAGTTCCCCGCATTTCAGGAAGCCATGTCCAAAAAAATGGAACTGAAGAAAACTGAAATTAAAAAGAAAAAGTGAGAGGGGCAATATCATGCGTATAGCTTTGATCGGATATGGCAAGATGGGGCATATAATAGAAGATATAGCCTTGTCCCGGGGGCATGAAGTGGTGTGTGCCATAGATAAGGACAATCAGCAAGATTGGGAAAGTGACTCTTTTGCATCCGCAGATGTCGCTATCGAATTCACTACCCCTGCAACAGCCGAAACCAATGTGCGAACAGCATGGAGATATGGAAAACCTGTAGTAAGCGGCACAACCGGTTGGAATGCAGCCGCCTTGATGGAAGAAGGAAAACAAAACGGTCATGTACTGGTATGGAAAAGTAATTTTTCGGTAGGCGTGAATGTGATGTTCGACTTGAACAGAATTTTGGCCGAAATGTTGCAGAACTATCCGCAATACCGTCCGACGATAACAGAGATACATCATATCCATAAATTGGATAAACCTTCAGGAACCGCAAAAACTTTAGCAGAAGGAATCACGGATGTGAACAAAAATGCGGGAGAAGTATCAATAGACAGTATTCGAGAAGGAGAAGTTCCCGGAACTCATACGGTTGTGTGGGACAGCGAAGAGGATACAATCAAGATAACTCATATAGCCAAAGGACGTCGTGGTTTTGCATTAGGAGCCGTGTTGGAAGCAGAAAAAATCTTTAAGAAATGAAAACATTTAACGAACGAATACACGAAGTAAAGACCAAAGGTTGGATATCAGCCGGCTTTTGGGGAGTTTTGTATGTCGTATTTATCGCTTGGGTAGCTTGGGATGATCCTCGCAGTTGGGGGTGGATGGTTCTGCTTCCCGTTGTTGTGGATGCATTTACTACCAAATATATCAATTGGTCGTGGTGGCGAAAGTTCAGACCACTTACCAAGGAGGAAAAGGATCAAGGCCTTACCAATCCTCATGAGAACGAAACATTGTACAAGATTTGTTCGTGGGTAGATGCTATCGTTTTTGCCTTGGTGGCGGTGTATTTTATCAACGTGTTCATCTTCCAGAATTATCAAATTCCTTCTTCGTCGCTTGAAAAGAGTTTGAAGGTGGGCGATTTCCTGTTTGTAAGCAAGATGGGATATGGCGCTCGTGTACCCAATACACCACTTTCCATGCCTTTGATGCAACATACATGGCCCAAAATATTGGGTGGAGGGAAAAGTTATTTCAATCATCCCCAATGGGACTATAAGCGTTTGCGTGGCTGGGATAAACCAACGAAAGGTGATATCGTCGTTTTCAATTTTCCGACAGGTGATACGGTTTGTTTAAAAGTGCAAAATCCGGATTACTATACTTTGAAATATTATTACGGCGAGGACGTTGTACGTTCGAGAGAAGATGTGTTTGGCGAGATAGTTGTCCGTCCGGTAGACCGTCGTGAAAATTATGTCAAACGTTGTGTTGGCGAACCGGGTGACAGTTTGAAGATCGTGAATAATGTGGTGTTTACACGAAATGGCGGGGATTGGGAGCAAGAACCCGATCATGAAGGAATGCAGTTCAATTATTATGTTCGTACAGACGGTACGATGCTGACGAAATCTTATTTGGACAAATTGGGCGTCAGTCACGATGACCGGAAAAACTTTGGTGACGGCATCTATTATTTCCCGCTGACGGAAGCCATGAAAAACGAACTGGCCAAAAACGATCATGTGACGGATATCGCCATAGAATCGGATTCTTTGGCCGGAGAGGTGTATCCTTTGGGGCATAACAATTGGTCGCGAGACAATTACGGCCCGATATATGTGCCCGCCAAAGGCGACAAAATTATGATTACCGCTGACAATTATTGGATATATAAGCGTATAGCGGACGCCTATGAATTCAAGCCGATGCATATCGGCGAAGAATATACCTTCGAGATGGATTATTATTGGATGCAAGGTGACAATCGCCATAATTCGGCGGATTCCCGTTATTGGGGCTTTGTACCGGAAGATCATATTGTTGGTCGTCCCGTATTCATTTGGTTGAGTATAGAAAAAGACAATCCCTGGTTCCACGGCCATATTCGTTGGAACCGAATCGGTAAAAAGGCGGCAAGATGATCTTTCCGTGTGCATATCTTGGTCCGATTTCCTATTATTCCGCTTTGCTACAGGCAGAACGGGTGGAAATAGAGGGTTGGGAATCGTTTCCGAAACGAACCTACCGTAACCGTTGCCAAATAGCCGGAGTGAACGGCGTACAGATGTTGACGATTCCGGTAGGGAAGTGCGACAGCAAGCAATGGACGAAGGATGTAAAAATCACCTATCAATTGCCATGGCAGCAACAACATTGGATGGCGCTGAAAAGTGCATACGAGCACACACCTTATTATATATACTACGAAGACTATCTCCGTTCGTTTTATGAGAAGAAGTGGGATTTTCTTATAGATTATGATATGGAGTTGCAGCAGACAGTATTGGAGTTGATGCAAGTGGATTGTCCGGCCCGAAAAGGAGGTGCCATTATCACGAAAGAATGGCAGGGGTGCCGATTGGAAGATTATTGGAAAGAACCAGACGAGAACAATCGAAAACGCTATTATCAGATTTTTGCCGATAAGTGCGGTTTTCAAGAAAATTTGAGTATTATAGATCTGCTCTTCAATATGGGGCCGGAAAGCCAACAGATATTGAGCATACTATAATAGAAAAGAAATAAAAAGTGAAATGAATATAGATTGGAGCAAATTGGGATTCCATTATACCGAAACGGACTATATAGTACGTTCCGCATTTCATGGAACATGGGTGAACGGAGAACTGAAGGGTGAATGGCAAGAACCATATGCAACACGAGACAAATATCTGCATCTTCATGTAAGTGCTACCAGCTTACAATACGGGCAAGAAGCGTTTGAAGGCTTAAAGGCATTCAGAGGAGTGGACGGCAAGATTCGTGTTTTCAGATGGGAAGAGAATGCGAAACGGATGCAGCAATCCGCGTTAGGTTTGAAAATGGCAGCAGTTCCGACAGAGGTGTTCGGCAAAGCTATCCGTTTGGCTTTGGTTAAAAATATAGCTTTTGTCCCCCCTTATGAAACGGGTGCAACTTTGTATTTCCGTCCATTATTGATAGGAACGACTCCCCGTTTGGGTGTAGGCCCCGGACAAGATTATGAATTTATCGTCATTCCAAGTCCGATAGGTCCCTATTATCCCGGAGCATACCATTGCACCTCTTTTGTTGTGAACAGACATGTGGATAGAGCGGCTCAGTTTGGAACCGGTCAATTCAAAGTCGGAGGTAATTATGCAGCCTCTTTTAGAGCGACAGAAGCTGCTCATCTGGAGGGAATGGATTGTATGTTCCTGGATTCAAAGACTCATCGCTATATCGATGAATGCAGCGCGGCCAATTTTATAGGAATAAAAGGTGACGAGTATATTACTCCTCGCAGTTCGGCTATATTGCCGAGCATTACCAATAACAGTTTGATGACATTGGCCAAAGAAATGGGTTTGAAAGTTGTAAGAAGAAAAGTCAGACTGGAGGAGTTGGCTGACATGCAGGAAGCTGCGGCTTGCGGAACGGCTTGTGTGATTTCTCCGATAGACAAAGTGGTGGATGTAGATAAGGGAGTAATTTATCGCATTCAATCGCAACCCGGTCCGAAATTGACACAATTGTACCATAATTTGCAAGATATCCAATACGGGCGGATACCCGACAAACATCATTGGTGTGAAGTGTTTGAAGAATGAGAGTAGGGCATTCTGACAATCAGATCTGCCAAAAGACGCCATAGGATAACCGTCGCTAAAATTTGTCATTAGGTTAAAAATAGAGGGGTTGGAATACTGGGTGAAAACTGAATGAACTATAAGTGAAATGATGGTTTACTCTCGATTAGGTCTCGATAATCATCTTGCAATACAATACGGAAAAAGATACAAAAACGAGTTTGACAATTGGATGAAAAACGATTGAAAAACGAAGTTTGTAAAGAAAACGAAAACAAACAACAAATAACTAACAATATGTTTAAAAATCAACCTAAGGGGCTTTTTGCTCTTGCACTCGCCAATACAGGCGAACGCTTTGGCTACTACACAATGTTAGCCGTTTTTGCGCTGTTTCTGCGTGCCAACTTCGGTTTGGCTCCAGATGTAGCTGGTAAGATTTATGCCGGATTTCTGGCAATGGTTTATTTCCTGCCGCTGATAGGCGGTATTATCGCCGACAAAATCGGTTACGGAAAATGCGTGACAATCGGTATTCTGATTATGTTTGCCGGTTATGTATGTTTGGCCATTCCGTTGGGAGGAAACGGTATGGCAATGGGCGTAATGGTATTGGCTCTGTTGTTAATCAGTTTCGGTACCGGTTTGTTTAAAGGAAACCTGCAAGTGATGGTGGGAAATCTGTATGACGATCCCCAATATGCAGACCGTCGTGACTCCGCTTTCTCCATTTTCTATATGGCCATTAATATCGGTGCCATGTTTGCTCCTACCGCAGCCGTTAAGATTATGGCTTGGGCTCAGAATTCGTTCGGTGTGTCGGTAAACGACTCGTATCACTTTGCCTTCATCGTGGCTTGTGCATCTCTTATTTTGAGTATTGCCATCTATTATGCCTGCCGTCCCTGGTTCCGTCATGTTGAGAATTCAGCTAAACAGGCAGCTGCTTCCGGCCAGGCTGTTGATGAACTGACTCCTGAACAAACGAAGAAACGCGTTGTCGCTTTGTGTCTGGTATTTGCTGTGGTTATATTCTTCTGGATGGCGTTCCATCAGAACGGTTTGACCTTGACCTATTTCGCCAACGAATTTGTTAATCCTGTATGCACGGGTGTTCAAACAATGGCATTCGACATTATCAATCTGTTGATGATTGTAGTGATTGTGTATGCTCTGTTCTCACTCTTCCAAAGCGAAAGCAAGAAGAGTAAAGCTATTTCCGGTGGCTGCATCGTGGCTGCTCTGGCTGTATTGGCGTTCAAATATACCCGTATTTCTCCGGAAGGAATTACCTTGGCCGCTCCAATCTTCCAACAATTCAACCCGTTCTATGTAGTAGCTTTGACTCCTGTCAGCATGGCTATTTTCGGAGCTTTGGCAAAAAAAGGAAAAGAGCCCAGTGCTCCTCGCAAGATTGCATACGGTATGGTTGTTGCTGCAGTAGCCTATGTGGTTATGGCAATATTCTCAAAGAACCTTCTCTCTCCAGCTGCTCAAGAATTGGCAAAAGTGAGCGGAGATCCGACTTATGCAAATGCAAACCTGTTGATTGGTACATATCTTATTCTTACCTTCGGTGAATTGCTGTTGAGCCCGATGGGTATATCTTTCGTAAGTAAAGTTGCTCCTCCGAAGTTGAAAGGTATGATGATGGGCGGCTGGTTCGTAGCTACAGCTATCGGAAACTATCTTGTAAGTATAGGCGGAAACCTTTGGGGCGACATGGCATTGTGGAAAGTATGGAGCGTATTCGTAGCCGTATGTGCCGTTGCTGCAATCTTTATGTTTGCCATGATGAAAAAGTTGGAAGATGCAACCAAGTAATCGGAATAAAACATTTGATTTATACGTATAAACATTATGATGAAAGATTCTTTCATTCAAATGGCTGACTATATCGATTCTCTGGAGCAGCGCATAGCTGCTCTGGAAAATCGTGTAGAGACCGCAGATGCAGCTGAGTCCGCTCAACAGGCGTTGATAGCCGCTTTAGAAGCCCGAATTGTAGAATTGGAGGCTCGTCCTGTATATAATCCCGAAGAAAATGAAGTGGAAGTGGAATTGATTATGGGCGATGAAGAAACAGAACAGGAAAGCGAGAGTGAAGTGGAGAATGTCCTTGAAAAGGAAACCATAGAAGAACCTCAAACTGAAACGGTAGAGGAATCTCTTCCTGAATCTCAAGAGTTACCCCAACAAGAACCGGAATCTGTTCAAGACGAAATAGTACAGGCAACAGAATCTGTTTCTGAACTGGAAGAAGTGTCGGAACCAGAAAAAGTAGAAGAACCCGTAATTTTATCAGAGCCAATAGCACAGCCAGAAGAAATTGTTGCTGCAGAAACGACTCCGGAACCTGCTCATGGCCCGGTTCAAACATCACTTTTCGGTACTACAGTAGATGATATCCGTCATGCACTTTCGTTAGGAGACCGATTCTTGTTCCAACGTGAGTTGTTCGGCGGAAAAGGCGAGCTGATGCAGAAAACCTTAGACCAACTGAATACGATGGGTAGTCTTAATGAGGCTATATCGTATATAGATTCTAAATTTTCGTGGGACAAACAGAGTTCAACCTATGAACTGTTTCTGAATGTTCTGCGCCGTCGGTTCAATTGAATTATAGCATTCGGAAAGTATGTTGTATGTTGTACCGACCCCTGTCGGCAATCTAGAAGATATAACGATGCGTGCGTTGCGTATTCTCCGCGAGGTGGATTTGATACTTGCAGAGGATACGCGCACTTCGTCAGTCTTGTTGAAACATTATGATATCCATACGCCGCTTCGTTCGCATCATAAGTTCAATGAGCATGAAACTTCGGAAAAAGAGGCCGATTCCATATTAAGTGGTAAAAATGTGGCCTTGATATCGGATGCCGGAACTCCCGGAATATCCGATCCCGGATTTATGCTTGTACGTGCATGTGTTGAAAAAGGTGTGGAGGTACAATGTTTGCCCGGAGCTACCGCGTTTGTTCCCGCATTGGTGGATAGCGGTTTGCCATGTGATCGTTTTTATTTTGAAGGTTTTCTGCCTCAAAAGAAAGGTCGCCAAACACGAATGCAGCAATTGTCGCAGCAAGCGCATACTATGATTATATACGAATCTCCATTCCGTTTGGTAAAAACATTGGAACAACTGTCAGAATATTTGGGGGCAGATCGAAAAGCCAGCGTCAGTAGAGAAATAAGCAAAGTTCATGAAGATACCCAACGCGGGACATTGATGGAGTTGGTTGAGCACTATAAGGAAGTTCCTCCGAAAGGCGAAATTGTAATTATAGTAGCAGGCAAAGATTCTTGAAGAAGTAAATGTTAATTTTGCCAAAGATTTTTATATTTTAAGCGTCATTTGTATCTTTTGGGTTGTAAGGCGAAAATTAAGAAAATTCCCAAAAGATTAGATTTTTTTGTGAAAAAAATGATACTTTTTGCATTTTTAATCAAAAAAAGAGCGATGTTAAAATAGTTTGGTATGATTTTTGTAGAGTAAAAATGGGGAGTAATTATGGGTTGGGGGTAAATGTTCGAATGTTCGTGTGAATAAAATGAAGGTGTTAAATTTTGTTGGCATAGAAGTCAGAATGTTCGGATAAGTTTTAAGCAAGGACTTCGTAAATTAAGAACAAAAGTTAATAATAATCTACCCAAAACAATGAAAAAGATTGTCGTATTAATGGCAATGTTACTGAGCATTCCCACTTTGTTCGCTCAGGAAGCACACAAACCCAACTGGGGTGCAAAGGACAATGCCCAGTTCGATTATCAAAACACCAACGCATTGGAATTGTATGGTGCAGTTGGTTACAACTTTATGTCTCTCGCTGATTATAACATCAATCCTGAGACCGGTAAGAAAGAGTTTTCACGTGACCTGTGGATTAACTTGGGTTTGAACTATATGTTCAATCCCTATGTAAAATTAGGTCTTGACCTGATTTATAATCCTGAGACCGTGCTTTACAACCGTATCGTGAGTCCGACGAATGCCGTCTATCGTAATACGATGAACTTGGCTTTCGGTCCGGTTGCATATTATTCGCCTCTTGATGAGTTCAAACCTGAGCGCAAGGGTAAATGGTTTACTCTCTGGCTCTTTGCCGGTTTGCATGTGGAATATTATCGTTTGAATACTAAGGATATTGAGGCTCAAGCAGCAGCAGAAACTGATGCAGTACCTTGGGGTATGGCAGCTATAGTAGGTTTGCAGACGGATTTCCGTATCACCAACTATTTCAAATTTTTCTTGAAAGCTGCTTTTGATGAACAGTTGGCATTAGGTTTGGCCGATCCCGAAAGATATAGCGGAGTATCTCCGAAATTCTTCCAGGTAGCCATTAATGGCGGTTTTGCCGTGTCGTTCCCGAATATGACGAAGAAAGGCGCTAATGACAAGGGCGACGGTAATGGTGATGCAGGTGATTGGATGCAGAAACCCGATACCGTATATGTTCGTGATACAGTTGAAAAGATTATCCGTGATACTGTATGGATAAGTAAAGAAGATTTCTCAGATAAGGAGAAAGTGGGTTCGATGACGATCGATTTCGGCAAAAATCCGTCTCGTATGGCTGCTGCTACCAATGATGAAGATGAATGTATCTGTGATTTGGAACATCCTGATTTGGAAACAGTTATTGATAAGATGCTGAACGATGAAACGTTGACAGTAGCTTTGCATGGCTATGCAGTATTGACTGCCACCAGCAATAACGGAATGGAATCGATGAAGTGCGCTCGTAAGATCAGAACCAAATTGGTAAATGCGGGTATTGCATCGCAGCGTATTTACATCTATTATTGCAAAGATCAAGTAACTGAAAATAGCAAAAAGGCTTTGTGGGTAGAGGCCGATTTCTATAGAGAGAAAGATAAAAAGTAATCTCGGGTTTACTGAATCGTATACTAAACTCTGTCAGTCTGAAAAAGATTGGCAGAGTTTTTTTTATGTAATTTGGTCGAAAACGAGGAAAATTTAAGTTATACTTAAATAATATTTGGATATTTCAAAAAAAAGCAGTATCTTTGCAGGCTAAAAGTAATTATACAATGTCTGATACGGGAAAAAATATGAAATCATTGGCGAAAGATACCGTTATATACGGTCTTTCTTCAATTGTAGGCAAATTCCTTAATTGGTTGCTTGTACCTCTGTATACCTATCGTCTGGCTCAGCAGGCGGATTACGGAATAGTAACAAACTTGTATGCTTGGACGGCGCTTCTGTTGGTGATTCTGACATACGGAATGGAGACCGGATTTTTCCGCTTTGCCAATCAGGAAGGTGAAAGTGCCGGAAGAGTGTATACGACTGCGATGACAAGTGTAGGTTTTACTTCACTTTTGTTTGCGGTATTATGCTGTATCTTTTCTCAGTCGATAGCCACGGTTTTAGGTTATCCGGAGCATAGTGAATTTATCGCATTGTTATCTGTAGTAGTCGCTATGGACGCTTTTGCTTGTATTCCGTTTTCGTATTTGAGATTCAAAAAGCGTCCGATTCGTTTTGCAGTCCTCAAGTTATTGTTTGTCGGATTGAATATCGTATTGAATCTGTTCTTCCTTGTTCTATGCCCGCGGATTCAGGATTTGTCGATCATTTCTTCTTGGTACGATCCCGGGTATGGTGTAGGATATGTGTTTGTCGCCAATATTTTGGCTACCGGAATACAAACTTTGTGCCTTTTGCCCGCTATTCTGGCAGAAAAATATGAATTCTCGTGGCCTTTGTTGAAGCAGATGCTGAAATATTCATTACCCTTGTTGGTATTGGGAATATGCGGCATTATGAATCAAACTTTGGATCGAATTATTTTCCCGTTCTTGTATACCGGAACTGACGCTCAAGCTCAATTAGGTATTTACGGAGCATGCTTCAAAGTGGCTATGGTGATGATGATGTTCACTCAAGCGTTCCGTTATGCGTACGAACCGTTTGTGTTTGCCAAACATAAAGATCGCCAAAGTGTAGAAGCTTATGCAGATGCGATGAAATATTATATTATTTTTTCGTATCTCATATTGTTGGGAATGGTGGTGTATTTAGATTTGTTGAAATATATTATCGCTCCAAGTTATTGGGAGGGCTTGAAGGTCGTACCTGTTGTGTTGTGGACTTATATTTTTCAGGGTGTATATTTCAATCTCAGTTTTTGGTATAAACTGACAGATCGAACTCAATGGGGGGCTTGGTTCAGTTTGATAGGTCTGGTGATTAATCTCGTGTTGCAAGTGCTGTTGGTGCCGCGTATCGGATATATGGCTTCTGCAGGAAGTGCAACGGTATGTTATCTGGTAATTATGTTGTTGAGTTACTTTGTCGGTCGCAAGTATTTGGAAATCCCATACGATTTGAAGCGAATAGGTTATTATACGATATTGATTGTAGGAATATTGGCTGTATATTATCTGTTACCAGTCGGAATGTGGGTTCGTATGGCAATCGGAACCATATTATTGCTAATTTATTGTGGAATACTAATAAAATTTGATTTCAATGTTTTCAGGTATCGTAGAGCAGATGGCTCAAGTAATAAAGATTGAACAGGAACAGGGAAACAAACATTTCACCCTGCGCAATCCATATCCTCAAACGATGGGGATTGATCAAAGTATCGCTCATAATGGAGTGTGCTTGACAGTAGTGAAGAACGAAGGTGATACTTATACAGTAACAGCGATGCAAGAGACGCTCCGTTTGACCAATCTTGACGGATTGAAAGAAGGGGATTGGGTGAATTTGGAACGGGCCATGAGTATGGAGAAATTATTGGACGGGCATATTGTGCAAGGACATGTGGATCAGAAAGCCCGTTGTATAGATGTTCATGAGACTGACGGTAGTTGGTATTATCGTTTTGAATATAACTCGACAAAAGAAATGATAGCTCGCGGCTATTTTTGTGTGGATAAAGGAAGCGTGACTATCAATGGAGTCAGTCTAACTGTTTGCGAACCAGACGTGAAGGGTGAGAAGGGCTATGTGAGTGTATGTATTATCCCTTATACTCATGAAGTGACCAATTTCAAATATATCAAAGTCGGTTCAGAGGTCAATATCGAATTCGATATAATTGGAAAGTATTTGGCCCGTATGAATCAATTGCTCAAATAAATAGTAGTGAAAAGGTGATGAAGGACTGTCGGTCGACTGTCGGCCGACTCTCGACAGAAAGACGAAATAGAAATAAAAAATAAGATATAAAATAAAAACATGGAAAGTGTAAGTTTTAGTTTAGGAACTCAAGTTGCACAGGTAATGATGCAATACGGAGTGAAGGAACTCAATTATGATGAGTTTCGCAAAGGTGTTGAATTTGTAATGAATGCTGCAAAGAACGCCAAAGCAGACGGCGAGAAATTTTTGGCAGAAAACGCCAAACGTCCCGAGGTGAAAACCACAGCCAGCGGCCTTCAGTATGAAGTAATAGAAGGTACTTTAGGCCAGAAACCAAAAGCAACGGATACCGTGAAGGTTCATTATGAAGGAACCTTGATTGACGGAACTGTGTTTGACAGCAGTTATAAACGTGGCGAGGCTATTTCGTTTGCTCTCAATCAGGTAATAAAAGGTTGGACCGAAGGCCTTCAACTGATGTCGGTAGGCTCTAAATACAAATTGTACATTCCTTATCAACTGGCATACGGAGAACAGGGCGCAGGCGGAAGTATTCCTCCATACGCAGCACTTATCTTTACGGTAGAACTGCTTGGTATTAATCAGAAATAAACTATCAATTCAATAAACAACAATGAATATGAAAAAAATTAGTATGTTGGCAATTGCCGCTTTAGCTATGATTTCATGCGGCAATACTTACACTCCCCAGGCTGTTACTCTTTCCAATATGGAAGATAGTCTTAATTATGCATGGGGACAGGGTTATGGCGAATTCGTAAAAATGCGTTATTTACCTCAAGACACGACCAATGAAGCTTTGGCAGACTTTATTGATGGTTTTGACCGCGGTTATCAAGGAAAAGCAGAAGAATTGACGGAAATCGCGCAAATCGGACGCAGCATAGGTATGCAGGTTAAAATGGAAGAGAAGAGTGGTTTGACCCAAGTGGCTGAATGGCCTTTGAACGAGAAAATGTTGTTCCAAGGTTTTGTAAATGCAGCCATGGGTGAAAACAATACGATGTCTATTGAAGCGGCAACTCAATTCTTTACCAGCAAACGTCAGGCCATCGGTGCTGCCATGGGTGGAGAATCTGAAAAAGCCATTACCGGCAAATGTCCCACGAAAGCCGCAGACGTGCAACTTACCTCCTTCAACGACAGTATTAACTATGCATTTGGTGCATACGAAGGAAGCCAAGTGATGATTTATGTTTTGAGTAACGATACAGATGGCAGTATGTTACAGGAAATTATTGAGAATATCAACATTGCTCTCAAAACCCGCTACAAATATCCTCAAATGGAGGCTATAGGTGAAGAGATGGGTGCTTCTATCAAAGCTGAAGAAGCAAAAGGTCTTCTCGGAGAAGCATCTTTGGAATATAATGTTGATTTGATTCGTCAAGGTGTAATCAACGGCTATTGCGGTTACACAGATATGATGACTATGGAACAAGCCAACCAATATCTCCAGACTACGATGGACAACCTAAAATATGGTGATGTGAAAGCGCAAGGGGAGAAATTCTTGGCAGAAAACGCTCAAAAGGAAGGCGTGATTGTAACTGAAAGCGGTTTGCAGTATGAAGTCATCACAATGGGTAAAGGTGCTCAACCTAAAGCAGAAGATAAAGTGTTGGTACATTATGAAGGTCGTTTGATTGACGGAACTGTATTTGACAGCAGTATTGAACGCGGAGAGCCTATCTCTTTCGGTTTGAATCAAGTGATAAAAGGTTGGACTGAAGGTGTGCAACTGATGCCTGTTGGCAGTAAGTTCCGCTTCTATATTCCTTATAATCTTGCATATGGTGAGCGTGGCGCGGGTGATATCATTCCTCCTTATGCTACACTGATTTTTGATGTAGAGCTTCTTGATATAGAGAAATAATTTTCACATCAAGACAATATCCTATGGGAATCATCGCTAAACAGAGTATCAAAGGTACTGTCGTGA
The DNA here is from genome assembly GCA_024399655.1 of Paludibacteraceae bacterium. Classification (GTDB taxonomy): domain Bacteria; phylum Bacteroidota; class Bacteroidia; order Bacteroidales; family Paludibacteraceae; genus Colicola. Next base: position 35,149 of record JAKSNP010000005.1, read on the forward strand.
CATATATAGGTGTTGCGATAGGCTTTGTTACAACGTTTTTTGTGTTAACCCGCTTCCTCACAACAGAGGAAGTCGGGTTATCACGGGTGATGATTGATGCCGCTACATTTTTTGTCGGCTTGGCTCAATTGGGAACGAGCAACTCCATTATCCGTTTTTTCCCATACTTTAAAGACGGTGAAACCAATCACGGATTCTTCTTCTGGACACTTGTCGTTCCGTTTATCGGATTTGTTTTGTTTTCCATTATTTATTGGGTTTGTCATATCCCGTTGGCAGCATGGTTCGGTGATAAATCTCCGTTATTTGTCCATTATTATTATTTGGTATTGCCGATAGCGTTCTTTATGCTATATCAAACTATTTTCGAGACCAATGCGAATGTATTGATGAACATAGTAGTTCCTCGTGCTGTGCGCGAAATGGGAACACGTATAGGCTTGTTAATAGTTTATCTATTATATGCATTCCGCATAATATCCATGGATGGATTTGTAATTTCGCTATGTGCCGTGTATGCGGTATGTTCGTTAATAAATCTAGTCTATCTTTTCTCTCTAGGAAAAATCAGTCTGCATCCGGATTGGGCATTTTTGCGAGAAAATTCTGAAGTGGTGCGTCGCTATCTTTTATATACCGGTTTTTTGATAGTATCTGCCTTGGCATCCACCGTTGCACCCTTATTGTCGTCCTTTTTTATATCCGCCCAAATGGGTTTGGATTATAATGGTATTTTTGCCATTGCTACTTATATGGCAGTAATGGTAAGTATACCCTATAGGAGTGTTACTGCTATCGCGTCACCAGAATTGGCCAAAACCATTAAGGAGCAAGATACGATGCAGACTTCTCGTTTGATGCGCCAATGTGCGGGAAATTTATTGCTCATAGGTGGATTTATCCTTTTGCTCATTTGGGTGAATATTGATTTGATTTATATCATTTTACCCAATGGTGCTACTTATGCTTCGGCTCGAAACGTCGTGCTTATATTAGGTTTCAGTCAATTGATTTTGGCAACTTTTAATATTACCCTTAATACCCTCAACTATTCTCGTTTTTATGCGTTTTCTCTTCTGTGGTCATTAATGTTGACAGGAATGATTATCGTTCTCAATAATTTGTTGATTCCTCGTTATGGTATGGAAGGAGCTGCAATAAGCAATTTATTGAGTTATGCATTTTATTTTATGATGATAGTTACAACAGTTTGTTTGACTACACATACTTCTCCTTTTGCTTGGTCCCAACTAAAGACAATGGGTCTGTTGGTCTCTATATTTGTAATAAATGAATTATGGCTGAGATTCCTGCCTATGTCTAATCTATGGCTAAGTAGTATGATGCGTACTCTTGTTTTGTTAGGTACGGGAATTTTTGTAGCCTATCGTTTGAATTTATCGGAAGAAATCAATGCGTTATTTCGTAGAATTTTCATATCGCGGCACTGAATTCCATGGCTCACAGACACAACCGAACGGGGTCACGGTTCAAGAAACGATGGAAAAGGCTTTTACAATCCTTTTCCGGACGCCTGTGTCACTCGTTTTTGCCGGAAGAACTGATGCCGGAGTGCATGCAGAACAGATGTTTGCGCATTTTGATTGTCAGAGTCTTCCGATGAATGAGAACGAATTGGTCTCTCGGCTCAATAATTTGTTACCGCCTTCCATTGCATTGCGAGCCGTTGTTCGGGTAACGGACGAGGCTCATGCACGTTTTTCTGCACTAAGTCGTACATATGAGTATCGTACGGTGGATCAGAAAAATCCGTTTTTGGTAGGATTAGCAACTCGTGTAGTTCCAGGATTGGATTATAAAAGAATGAATCAAGGTGCACGTTTGTTGCTCGGAAAAAAGGACTTTGCATCATTTTGCAAGGTACATACAGATGTGAAAACAACTATATGCGATGTGACTCGTGCTGAATGGGAAAATGGAATTTTTACTATTACAGCCGATCGTTTTCTTCGTAATATGGTGCGAGCTGTAGTGGGGACATTGCTTGATTTGGGAAGAGGTAAAATAGCCGAAGAAGATCTAAATAAAATACTTCAACAAAAAAATCGTTGTTCTGCTGGGCAATCCGCACCTTCTGAAGGTTTGTATTTGGTCCATATTGATTATCCGGAAAATATATTTATAAGATGAAAAAATACTATAACATATTTCTTTTGCTGGTAGTTTCGCATGCTATATGTGCTACAGAACCGGCCAATTATTATTCAGCGGTCAACGGCCAGTCCGGTGCTGCTATTCTGCAGGCTTTGTATAATACCATTTCGTCGCATACCAATGTCGGCTATGATGGCCTATACAGTGTATATCCTACATCGGATGTTCGTCCCGGTACTAATAAGGTGTGGGATATGTATTCCACTTGTACATTTATTCATGGACAGAAAAAATGTGGTACCTATTCTTCAGTTTGTGATTGCTATAATCGAGAACATTCCGTTCCGCAATCCTGGTTTGGAGAAGCACAACCTATGAAGTCGGATGCATTTCATGTTATCCCGACCGATGGAAAAGTAAACGGACAGCGTAGCAATTATCCATTAGGCGAATGTGCCAATGGTTCCTATCTTAATTCTCAATCTTTAGGGAGATTGGGTACCAGTACATTCTCAGGATATTCAGGACTCGTATTTGAAGTTGACGATGAATATAAAGGAGATTTCGCTCGTGCGTATTTTTACATGGTGGCTTGTTATTATGATCGAAACTTTACTATGTCAAACGGTTCAACGGTATTTACATATTCAAACGGACATGCGGGATTGACTACATATGCCATCAATTTGTTTATGAAGTGGCATCGCCAAGATCCGGTGAGCCAAAAAGAACTTGACCGTAATGAAGCAATTTATGCGAAACAACACAATCGCAACCCGTTTATTGATCACCCGTGTTTGGCTGAATATATATGGGGATGTTTTAAGGGAGATGCAGTATACTTGACCTCTCTCGATCAATGTAATTGCGATGTGCAGCCTGATACCACTCAACACGATACTACTGTTGTTTCGGGATTCCATATTGAACCGGCAACCGATATTCATTCAACTTCAGCGATTCTGCATTGGACTTCTGCAAATGTGTCAAATTATACAGTAGATGTATATCAAAAAAGCGAAAGTGGGGTAGAGGAAGAGCTGATCTTATCGGATTCGGAAGGCGCATTAGCCACCTGTAGCGGATATACCGATACGCAGACATCCGGTTGGATTCGCCTGGGATCAGGAAAAACCAACGGTCAACTAACTTATACAGGGCTTGATCTTTCACAAGGTGGTACGGTGTATGTTACCGCTCGTCAATATAGCAATGATAATGGAGCACCGATGAAAGTTACTGTAGGTTCTACCACTCAAACTTTTACAACGGCTGTTGTCGCTGATACCTATATTTTGAATGTACCTCCTCAATCAGGCACCTCTTCTACCCTTGTGATTGAGAATACCACTAAAGGAGAACGAATATATGTGTCTATTGTTGAAGTATATGCCGGTGGAATTACCACATTGATTTCGCATGTCAATGGTTATCCTCAGGCCGTAGGTAATGTCTTGCAACATCAGGTGACTGGATTGGAAGGCAATCAGCTATATTTCTATACGGTAACTCCTGCTGGCATGGCGTCTTCTGAAGAAGGAATATTTCAAACTGAGGCCGGTTGGACTGGTTGGGAATTCGTTCCGTTCCCTGATTGGGAATACCGTATGACATCCACCGGAGTACAATTGATGGGAATACCGTTTGGAGCGGATTTGCGGATTTGGGATACAACGGGGCGTTTGTTATTACAAGTGATAGGGTGTTCGGATGAAACGATGGAATGTCCGCTAGCTGAGGGACTTAATTTGATTGAGTTGCGTCAAGGTTCAACATCTCAAGTGATAAAGTTGATACATTAACTAAAAAATCAAAAATACTATTGTATAAAAACGATTGGTGAAATCAGATGAAACGATTGTTGGTCATATTAGGAGTATTGCTATTATGCAGTTTGCTGACGGTAGGGGCGTTTGTGCTTTCTATTCGTTCTGGCAAAGTGCAAACTGCGGCAATTGCCTATTTGACTGAAGAATTATCCAAAGCGTTGGATGCTGATATTTCGGTAGATCAAGTGGATATACGTTTCTTCAATCGTTTAACGCTCAATGGTGTTTATGTAAGTGACCAATCTCGTGATACATTGGTCTATATTCCTGAATTGTCTGTCAGATTCAATCCTTTTGCATTGGAACAAGATAGATTGGATTTTCCGATGCTACGTATTACTCGTCCTTATGTCAACTTCAAACAGGATTCCACTACATCGAATCTGGATTTCCTTTTGCGAGCGTTCTCTAAAGATGATTCTGTGAAAACACCTTTCTTGATGAAGGTGAATGTGGATGATGTGTTTATCGATGAAGCGCGTGTTAGATATCGTTATATCCCGGAAGATTTGGATGTGTGGGTGTCGGATATGAATTTGCATGCTCGTTTGCCGGAAATCAGTAAAGATACTTTGTTGGCTGAGTTGCTCGGCTTGCAATTGCATGCTGTGTTGCCTAAACTGGATGTGACTTTTGATGGTAAATTTCATGGTTCGAAAGATACTGTTTTCGCAGAAGATTTGCAATTATGGTATCGTAACCAAAGAGTACTTTTGGGAAATGTGCGCATCGACCAACCTCTAATCAAAGATAGTGCATATCTTCGTGCTGATTGTCAGGATTTATATGCCAATAGTCGGTTATTGCAGGATTTGTTATCGGATGTGACAAAGCAACCGGTTCAATTGCCAAATCAATTGTCTCGTTTGGGAGATTTGCATTATCGTGGAATATTGGAAGGAAGATTGCAGAACTTGTTACTTCACGGAGCATTTATTACGCGTTTGGGAACGGTGACAACTAATGCTACTATTCATGCTGCGACCGATTTTAGCGAGATAGGTTTTGATGGTAATGTGGCTACTTCTCATTTTAATTTAGGAAGTCTGTTTGGTAATCGTCAGATGGGGCATATATCAACTAAAGTTCAAGGAAATGGTGTCTGGCGCAAAGACCAGCCCATAAAAGCTTCTGCGCGAATTGAGGTTCAGTCAATAACATTTAAAGGATATACTTATCGCAATTTGCGTTTGCGTGGAGATGTCGCTGATAGCGTTTTCCAAGGCGATGTGCATATTAACGATCCCAATCTAACCTTGTCATTCCATGGAATGCTTGATTTCTCGTCTACTAATCCAGAAGCCAATATTTTGTTGCGACTCGAGCATTTGCGATTACAGCAATTACATCTGTTACAGGAAAAATATTGTGAAAATCAAGATATGCAAGGGACAATGCGTATCTACTTTACTTCCAACGGCGAGGATGTTAAAGCGGTAGATCGTATCAACGGATATATCACGATGGATTCTCTCCAATACTTTAGTTTTGGAGACACTTTATCTGTAAAACGGTTTAAGTTGATATGTGAAAGTGCAGCAGACCATGATAATATTCGAATTCAATCGGATTGTCTCACGGCAGGTGTTAGTGGCAGTTGGATGTGGAGTACACTCCCTCTTACCTTCCGGCACTTCGCACATCAAGTCTTGCCCAATTTTGTAAAAGAACCGCCTCGCAAAGGTAGAGAGAATAATAATCTTGATTTTTACGCATATTTTAATCAGATGGATCAATTCTTCCGAGCATTCGGTCTTGAAAAATTGAAAACACCAAATAGCCAAATACTTAAAGGATATATTCATGAATCGGATAATCTATATAGTTTGCAGGCGTATGTTCCATCGATGGAATCAGGAAATAGCCAACTTAAAGATTTTACATTGTCCTTAGATAATTCTACTGGTGCAGCTGATTTGATGATGAAAGTGGTGGAGCATACTATTGATCAAGATTCTACTAAGTTGCGCTTGGGTGATGTCGGCGTTTTCATGCATATGCTGGCGGCTAATGATTCTGTCCATATAGAATATAGTTTCGGCTCTTTTGCTAAGCATCGAAAAGGCGCTGATATCAATATCGATACTTATTTGGCTAAACAAAATGGCAAACCTTTGATTAATGTACATATATTGCCTTCTGAATTTTATATATCAGATACTTTATGGACTATTTCGGATGCTCATATTTTGTATAATGGAGCAGACACTACCTTGACGATTAATAATTTTGATCTTGGTACTGTATCTCAACATTTAAGCGCAGAAGGTGTAGCATCTTCTTCTATGCATGATAGCATACGCATAGATTTGGATAATATCAACCTTGAATATATGTTAAGGCCTTTGGGTATCAGCCGTGCCATGTCCGTTCAAGGTTATGTGTCTGGTTGGGCTACTTTATACGCCTTGTTCGCTACACCTGTTTTTGAAGCCAATTTAAGCGTGCCTCATGCCACTCTTAATTATACAGACATGGGTGATTTAACGGCTTCTGCAACAATTGATAGAGAAACGAAACATATTCAGATTCAGGCTGATATGGTGGAAAATAATCATCGAGTAGCTCATCTGGATGGTAATGTGGAGCCCGAGCGGCCTTATTGGGAATTGTTCATAGGGATGGATTCGGCTAATTGTGCAATGATTAATTATTGGACTGAGGGGATTGTGGATGACTTGCAGGGACGTGGATTTGGTCAATTGCATATCTTTGGACGAAAGATGCAAACTTGGGTTACTGGCCGTACTTATGCCAAAGATGCATCTTTGGTAGTTCCGTATACAGGTGTGCGATATCATTTTTCGGATTCTATTATTTTGGATACTACTTATATCGATTTCCCAAGGATTAGGGTTACGGATGATGAAGGACACCGGGGCTTGTTTACAGGACGAATCTCTCATGACAGATTTTCTGATTTTGAATATCACCTCAAAGCGGCAGTAGATGATATGCTTTCTGTTAATCTTCCTTATGATCCGCAGTCGATGTATTATGGCCGAGTGTATGCTGACGGTAAGGTTTCTATTGATGGGCATGACAACGAAACACATATCGATGTGGATGGTACAACTGTTGGAAATACTGATTTCTATCTTTCGGTAGCTACTGCATCCAAAGCGTTAGATAACGGATTTATTGATTTTGTATCTGCTGCTGATAAAGTTGCGGCTGAACTGACGGCAAAGCAAGAAACTAAAACTGAAACGCCGAGCAATTCGCATTTTTATATTAATTTGAATGTTGAAACTACACGTGAAGCTCGTGTGCATTTCTTGTTGGCATCGCATAGCAACGATGGAATCGTTGGTAGAGGTGAAGGTAATTTGCGTCTTACCATGAGTGACTCTGATGTGCGTTTGTTCGGACTTTACACCATTCAATCCGGAACATTTGCGTTTACACTGGGTAATTTGGTTCATCGTGATTTCCAAATTGCTGAGGGGAGCACGATTCTTTGGAATGGCCGCCCCGAAGATCCGGAACTTAATGTAACGGCTAAGTATAGGCTGACTGCTTCCCTCAAGGACTTGTTGGGGGAAGAAGCACTCAATCTTACTTCTCGTCCTTCTGTACCTGTCAATTGTGTTTTGCACATGACGGATAAGTTGCGCAGTCCTATACTTCGATTCAGTATCGAGTTGCCCCAATCGGATGAATCGGTGGCATCGCAGGTGCAAGCCGTAATCAACACGGATGAAATGTTGATGAGGCAAGTAGTGTATTTGCTTGTGTTTAACAGGTTCTTTACTCCTGAATATCTCACCAATCCTGAAGCTACTGTCGGACTAAATGAAACCTATTCCTTGCTATCCTCAACGGTGACCGGACAAATTAATTCATGGTTAGGACGTTTGACTGATATCTTCTCCTTGGGATTCAATTTCCGAACGGAAGGGGAAGGCAGTTCTGCAAGCCAGGAATACGAAGCGCAATTCCAACTTAATCCGGTTGATAGGCTTACCATCAATGGTAATTTCGGATATCGTTACAATGACCTGAGTAATCGACCTTTCTTTGGAGATGTGGATTTGGAGTATCAATTAACCAAAGATGGAAAATTCCGCGCAAAAGCGTATACTCATACTGTTGATAAATATTCGCTCAAACAGGCGAATACGGTTCAAGGCATTGGTTTCCTTTTCCGTCATGATTTTAACTGGGGTGATGCTCGCCGAAATAGAGAAGCTAAACATAGGCGTGACTCAATCCGCAATCAATATAGTTCCCAAAACGAATAAAGGACTTCTGCAATAATAATCCTGATATAGTAAATACAATATGCTCATCAAAACTTTTTCTGCTGCGTTACAAGGTATAGATGCCGCCTTGATTACGATTGAAATGCATGCTGTAGCCGGTGTTGACTTTGTTATGGTCGGCTTGCCCGATAATGCGGTTAAAGAAAGTAGGGAACGAATCCATGCTGCTTTGATAGTGAATGGCTTTGATTTGCCGCATAAACAGTTGACTGTCAATCTGGCGCCGGCGGATATGAAGAAAGAGGGAAGTGCCTTTGATTTGCCGTTGGCTATTGGAATGTTGGCTATTTCGGAGGAGGTAAAAGCTGATTTGTTGTCCGACTATTTGATGGTTGGTGAACTTTCATTAGATGGAACGCTCCAAGCTGTGCATGGCGTTTTACCGATTGCTTTGTGTGCAAAAAAACAAGGTTTTAAACATCTGATCGTGCCTGAAGCCAATTGGCGTGAGGCTGCTGTAGTAGATGGAATTGAAGTGTTTGGAGCATCCAGCCTATTGCAGGTAGTGCAATTCCTTAATGGATTGATTAAAGCGGAAGATTGTTTGTCGGCCGAATGCAATAAGGACGAGGATGTTCCTGAATCAGATATAGATTTTTCAGATGTTAGGGGGCAGGAAAATGTCCGACGTGCTATGGAAGTGGCTGCTGCTGGAGGACATAATATGCTGATGGTTGGCCCTCCGGGTGCAGGTAAATCTATGATGGCGAAGCGGTTGCCTTCTATCTTGCCGCCTTTAAATATGGATGAGGCTGTGGAAACTACTAAAATTCATTCGGTCGCAGGTATCTTGAGACACGGATGTTCTTTGGTGCATGAACGCCCGTTCAGATCTCCCCATCATACGATAACGGAAGTCGCTTTGATTGGCGGTGGCACTAATCCTAAACCGGGAGAAATCAGTTTGGCGCATAACGGAGTGCTGTTCCTGGATGAACTGCCCGAGTATAAACGGCAAACTTTGGAAGTACTGCGCCAACCTTTGGAAGATAGGCATATTACTGTGTCTCGTAATAAATTGACTGTTGATTATCCTGCTTCCTTTATGTTGGTGGCTGCTATGAACCCATGTCCTTGCGGGCATTATGGGGATCCTACGCATGTGTGCACATGCACGCCCGCGCAGGTACATAAATATAAGGATAAGATTTCTGGACCTTTGCTCGATAGAATTGATATTCAATGTGAAATTCAAGCCGTGCCATACAGCAAACTCAAAGAGATGAAACCGGGAGAATCATCTGCCGCTATTCGACAGAGAGTGGTGCAGGCTCGTGAAATACAATCCAAGCGCTTTATGGGAACAGGCATTTATTGTAATGCTATGATGTCTCCCAAAATGGTAAGGCAATATTGTGCCATTGATGAGCAAGGCGATAAATTGTTGTCGCTCTTTATGGATAAATTGGGATTGAGCGCACGTGCCTACGATCGTATCCTTAAAGTAGCTCGCACTATTGCCGATTTGGCAGAGTCGGAAGCTATTTTGCCTGCACATTTGATGGAAGCAATTTCCTACCGAAGCTTGGATAGGGATTCTTGGGGAGATTGATGATTGTTCAATATATATTCTCCACCAATAGAAGGGGCGGATATATAGTGCAAAAGCGTTTTGTCATTTTGTGAGATTTTGTTATAGGTAACTTGCATTTTGTTTTCCGTAACGTCTATATACTTTTAGTATAGGGTTAGAGAAGGATGACCGAAGGATGAATCTGCACTTGTCTTTTGACACTTTGTCACTTTTCCGACAACTTTCCTGATAAAATGTTTTTTTTAGACTCACCTTGTTTTTTGTGAGGTGAGCCGTGTATATATAGATGAGGCGCTCTTTGTGGAAAATGTCTTTTATAAAAAAAAGCATTTTTCGGTGGCGTACCTTGTTTTTTTAACCATTCGGGTGTATATAATATATACAGCGTGACCGAAATCGATGGTTGCCGCGTTATCAATATTAACTATTAACCTAAAATCATCTATACTATGAAAAATGATTTCCTTTCTTTTGCTGCCGCTCAAGGGCTCAACTCTGTCAATGTTGAAAATGCTATGAATGCTGCCGTTCAACCGTCTGCTTCTGCGGGTTGGATCAATCCTACCATTTTGGAGGAGCGTCGTTTGAATGTCAGTCAGATGGATGTGTTCTCACGACTGATGATGGATCGCATCATTTTCCTGGGAACCGAAATCGATTCGTACACGGCCAATGTAATACAAGCCCAATTGCTCTATCTGGATTCGGTTGACAATACCAAACCGATTCATCTTTATCTCAATACGCCGGGAGGTTCGGTATATGCTGGACTGGGGATTTACGATACCATGCAGTTTATCCAATCTCCCGTGCATACTATCTGTACTGGTATGGCTGCTTCTATGGGGGCTGTCTTGCTTGTGGCAGGCGAAAAAGGACAGAGAGCCGCTTTGCCACACAGCCGCGTCATGATTCATCAGCCGCTTGGGGGTATTCATGGTCAGGCTAGTGATATCGAAATCACGGCTCGTGAAATCCTGAAATTGAAGGATGAACTCTATCAAATCATGTCAGATCATTCTGGTCAGGCGATGGAACGTATCCGTCAGGATGCTGACCGTGACTTCTGGATGACAGCTTCCGAAGCGAAAGAGTACGGTATGATTGATCGGGTATATGGTAAATAACCGTATACCTGACAACTCGCTCCAACTTTATTGAAATCCTATATTAAACCCTCGTTTTTAGCATATAACTATGAAAAAATCCAAATGTTTTGAAGAAATCCCTGAAATGAAGGAGCAGTTCGAAGATGCTATTGCTGCACTCAATAAACATCGTAACTGCCACAATGACGAAGATTCTAAAAAAATACCCGACATGAATATCCTTGAATTGGTGGAGGAAGTGTCGAATATCGTCCGTAAAAGTGGCGGGATAGAAGAACGTTATGAGGAGTATCATCCGTATTGTGAAGAACTGAGTGCGCGTCTCGCTCTTACGGAGCAACAGGCTTACTGGCTTTCGATATTTGTCAGCATGTCTGACGACAATCATATCATGGTGCGTGATTTGGCTAATTTTATCGATTGTTCGTCTATTCGTGTACAAGCTAAATGGGAAAATATTGAAGCTCTTGTCAGAGCGGGATATATTCGTCCGAATCAGATTGATGCTACCTCCGCGTTTTGTGTGCCGGAAAAGGTAATGAACAGTCTTCGGCATAATCAGGCTGTGCCGAAAGTCAATATCGCTGGCTTGAGTTCCGAACAGTTGATGGATTGCTTTATGGATAAATTGGCGCAGCGTGATAATGGTTACATTGATTATGATTCTTTCTGGATGGAAATCTCTGATTTGATGACTGCTAATCCTGATTTGCCATTCGTAAAACAGTATCGCAAATATAATTTGTCTGCTTTCGATGGGTTGATTCTGATTATTACTGCATCCTTCTGCGCATCTATTGGTAACGAGCGGGTAGGATTTGGTGAAATCATGGATATTCTTCCCGAGCATAAAATAGCTCGTGTGGCGATGCGGCAGATTGAACGTGACCAGCACGAATTGCAGAAACGTAACCTGATTGAGAATCAATGTGAAGAAGGACAAGTCAATTCTCAGATATGGCATTTGACGGATTCCGCTAAAGAGGAATTGCTTCCCGATATAGAATGCATCAATAGGCCTGAAAGTACGAGAGGTTTGATGCGTGCGGATACGCTTCAGAAAAAGAACCTCTATTTCAATGCTGACGTGAGCAAATCGGTCAATCGTCTGCGTACTTTGTTTGAAAAAGATAGATTTTCTACTATTCAAGAACGTCTCGGTCAACATGGTATGCGCAAAGGATTTGCTTGTGTCTTCTATGGAGCACCGGGAACCGGAAAAACGGAAACGGTTTACCAGTTGGCTCGCGAAACGGGAAGAGATATTTTGTTGGTGGATGTGCCTAATCTTCGCAGCAAGTGGGTGGGGGATACGGAAAAGAATATAAAATCGGTTTTCGATCGTTATCGTGCCTTGGTCAACAAATCGAAGATTGCTCCCATCCTGTTGTTCAATGAGGCGGATGCTGTTCTTACCAAACGACAGGAAGGTGCTGTTAGCGGTGTGGACAAAATGGAGAACGCAATGCAGAATATTATTTTGCAGGAAATGGAAAATCTGAATGGTATTATAATTGCTACCACCAACCTCTCAGGTAATTTGGATGCTGCATTCGAACGCAGATTCCTCTACAAAATTGAGTTCCCGAAACCCGCACCGGCAGAGCGTCGCTATATATGGCAGAATATGATTCCCGGTTTGTCGGACGAAAATGCTCTCGATTTGGCGAAGTCCTATGACTTTTCCGGTGGGCAAATCGAGAATATCGCACGCAAGCAAATAATTGATTCGATTTTGTGGGGTGACGATAAGGTTGATATCCAATCTATCAACGAAGCTTGCTGTGTCGAAAAATTTAAAAGGGATAAAAAGGTGAATCCAATCGGATTTGCCTGATTCTCCAAGCAATAATATCAACTGTTATATTCTATATATTCTATTCTATTAACTTTAACTATGCGTGAATTACATATTAATCAATCTATCACTCCACGTGATTCGCAGGCCTTAGGACGTTACTTCAATGATATAGCACATTCCAAGCCGCTCACCCCGGATGAGGAGGTGGAACTTGCTTTTCGTATTCGCCAAGGAGATGTGGAGGCTCGCAACCAATTGGTACAGGCCAATCTCAGATTCGTGATTTCTATTGCAAAGCAATACCAGAATGTAGGTATCCCTCTCGATGACATAATCAATGAGGGGAATATCGGACTTATCCGGGCTGCCGAACGATTTGATCCTACTAGGGGATTTAAATTTGATACGGTTGCAGTTTGGTGGATTCGACAGGCCATTACTTCTTCGCTCGGGGATCATTTGAGAATAGTACGTATGCCGATGAATGTAGTAACGAGGATAGGGGTCCTGAAAAAGGTCGCTTCCAAATTTATGCAACAGAATCAACGACAGCCTTCACCTGAAGAACTCGCTGAAATGGCTGATATGTCAGTTGAACAGGTTCGTGCAGTTTGGGAATCTATGCCTACGGTTACTTCTTTGGATGCTCCACTTTCTGATGATAGCGATTCCACGATAGAAGATGTGCTTTGTTATCAGGACATTGAACCTGCTGATGCTCAATTGATGAACGAGTCCCTGCAAATGGATATTGAACGGGTGCTGGCTCATTTGTCTGACCGAGACGCTTCCATTATTCGATTGAGCTATGGATTGGATGGACGTGAATGTAGTTTGGATGATTTGGCCCAACAGTTCCATTTGACGCGGGAACGAGTCCGACAGGTGCGTGAAAACGCTTTGAATAAAATCCGTCAGTCTCATGCCAAGGTATTATGCCAGTATGTCAGGTGATTTTGTCATGTGGCATATCCCATTTGAACATTCTGACATGGTTATTCCATGTTTTTTGTTACTTTTTAGAACAATACATGTTAAATTGAGTAAAAAATACACAATGCATAGACTGACAGACTGAATATGGCATGAAATTTGTTCGTTATATTATGCTCGCACGCAACTGACAAATGTTAGGTTGAGTGGCAGATGAACTGAAGTTTAACTATTAAATTATTTGTTTTCTTATGTCGCACCATCAAAATGCTTCTTGTTTTTCGTCGTCTAACGATTCTCTATCTTTTTCAAATTACCGCAAAATGGCAGCTAAAGCACCGGTTTTATCCCCAGAGGAGGAAATCGATTTGGTGAAACGTGCCCATAAAGGAGATAGCGTTGCTCGTAATCGTTTCATTATAGCCCAACTCCCTATGTTGGTGTATTGGGCCGATATGAGTATCAACTGGCGTGTCGACAAAGAAGACTTGATCGGATTTGGCGTTGAGTGTGTGATTAGTGCTCTCAACAGTTTTAATCCGAATTTGGAAAATCGTTTCGCGACTTATCTCGGAAAAAATATTTTGTACAAAATGAACGATTATCATAAGCGTGAAGGCGATGATAAGGTTTGTATCGTGCCGCTTGATGGATGCCGCCGCTATGATGTGGAAACAGGCGTGACTACCGGTTATGACACTCAGGCTGATGAAACGTCGGATGCCGATTGGTTGGCTCAACACCATATATTGTACGAAACGGCAGTTCGTGGAATGACTACTCGTCAGAAAGAAGTTTTCACGTATAAATATGGCTTTGATGGCAATCCTTCTTTATCGGTTGAAGAAATTGCCCGCTCTTATGGAATTTCCGTTCAGGCGGTTAATCAGTCACTCAGCCGTGCCAAGGAAATAGCCGCTCACAATTGCTTTGATGAATTGCGTTGCCCCAAGAAAGAATCCATCGAACGTGTCTTGAACGGTAAACGTTCCGTATGTACGAATGCGGACGAGGATACTTATTCTTTGACAGAAATCGAGACGGATTATGTGTTTTTGGAATCGGCTATAGAGGATTCTGATGATTCCAATGAAGCTTATGAATGCGATAGTTATGCTTCATAAGTTCGGTTGTCGTTGTTAGGCATCAAAATAGCACTGCCGTTTGATATTTCAGTATCAAGCGGCAGTACTATTACTATAAATCGGTTATTTATAATATGTTCTTCTTTTATTGCAACTTAGGATTTTTCTTCTGCCAAGCGTCGTAAAAGTTCTATTGTTACCAACCATATCTTGTCGGCTGTATCTAAACTGACGCGCTCTGAAGTGGAATGTGGCTCAATAATACGAGGACCTATGGATGCGATTTCTATACCGGGGTATTTGGCTACATAGTAGGCGGCTTCCAAAACGAAATGCATCGCCACTTTTTGTGGTTCAAAACCAAGCACATCTTTGAATGTACGGCATGTTAAAGCGAGCAGAGGAGAATCAGGTCGTTCCATCCAAGCATCGGTGTTCATCAATCTTTCCACCTCGCGTGCGCCATAATCTATCATTAATTGTTTGATTAGATCGCTCAATTTGTTTTGTTCGTTCATGTCGAAACTGCGAGTGTGACAACTTATAGTCAGTTCATGGTCGGTTGTGCGTATCATTCCGATGTTGTTACTGGTCATGACGGTATCATCCATGTCTTTACGCATTTCTTGAACACCGTACGGCAGACTTGCCAAACATTTGATTATAGACCCGCCTTGGTTGATAGATGGTGTGGATTGGCAGGCCGACAGGTTGATGCTCAGATTGGAATCGGAGGTGTTGTATGTTTGTTTTACTTCGTGTTTCCACTGTTCAACATTCACTTTCAGTTTTTCAGCATCATAGTCGCTTACTGCAAGTACCGCTTCTGCCCATGAGGCAATGGAAGCATTGGCAGTTCCGCCGTTAAGGCTGCATAGGATAATCCCGCTCATCTCATTGTCCTTGTCGGCGTAAGTGTGATATAGGAATTCGGCGAGTGATTTGATGCAATTGCAACGCCCTTTGTTGATATCAACACCGGAGTGGCCTCCGTTGCCGCCGTCGATAGTCAAACGGTAGTATTGATATCCTTCCGATTGAGATTGGAAGGTTAAATCCCATTTCCCGACCTGTAGGCATGCTCCCGCAGCGCCTACGGTAATTTGGTCATAAGCTTCGGAATCTAAGTTGATCACTTTCCGTCCTTTGATGAAGTCTCGGCTCAAAGCTTCAGCACCTGACATCCCGTCTTCCTCGTTTGTGGTTGTTAGCACTTCTATGGCAGGGTGAATCAATGTGTCATCAGCCAAGATGGCGAGAGCCATGCTCAAACCCAAACCGTTGTCGGCTCCGAGAGATGTTCCTTCCGCTTTCATCCAGCGTTCGCCTTTGTCATCCGTATAAATATATGGACGTATATCATCGTTAAGCGGGTCGAAAGGATGTCCGTTACGCAAATATCCGTCCTCGGCTACGCAAACCATGTCCATGTGGTTGAGTATCACAACGGGCTGCGCATTTTCATATCCTGTAGTGGCTTGTTTGCGGATGACAACACAGTTTTGTGAGTCGCGGCGATATTCCAAATTATGTTTGACGGCAAAATCACAAAGAAAATCCGCAATCTTCTCTTCATGGTGTGAAGGACGAGGTATTCGATTGATTTGAGCGAACAGTTGATAGAAATTTTCAGCCATATATTTAGTTCTTTATTTTGGTTATGATTACAGAATATAAAGGTGTTGTAGTATTGCCGTTTTCGAATTCTAAATTGCAGCCAATACGGTATATATCAGGTTGGTGAGGCCTGCAGCCAATAAACATTTGTTGAGAGCTGCCCCATGAGACCGATGAACTTTACATACGAGCCATGCAGCAGGCAAAACGGTTAACATGGTGAGACTCCAGCCGAAAGCTAACCATGAAAGCAGCGGAATAAGTAAAACGATGATCCAAAGTATCATTTCACCGGTCTGTCGTCCGAATCTGACAGGAAGAGTCCGTTTCCCGTTTTCACGGTCAGTATCAATATCTCGGATGTTGTTAATCATCAGTACGCATTCGGAAATAAGTCCGTTGACAGCACCAGCAAAGAGAACTGATGAATGGCAATGACCTGTTTGCAAATAATAAGTTCCGGCAGCAGCAATCAATCCATAGTAGAGAAGAACGAAAAGATCTGCGATCCCGAGATAGGACAGGGAGTGTGAAGTGGCAGTATATAACCAAGCGAAAATGATAGCGCTTACTCCGATCAAAAGGATGGGCCATCCACCTTTGATGACAAGGACCAATCCTGTTCCTATAGATATTAATAGGGCGCAAATACAAGCGCACTTCATTTCCTTTATGTTGACTTCCCCTTCCGCCAAGGCGCGTTTGAAACCGATTCTTCCTTTTTGATCGGTTCCGCGAAGATAGTCGTAATAGTCATTTATCAGATTGGAAAGTATTTGTAAGGCCAAGGCACACAATAAAGTGGTAACGGCAATCAAAGGCTGTTGCACACCACTTATGATGAGTGCTATGCATACCGGACATATAGATGCGAAAAGTGTTTGTGGCCGGATGATTCGCAGCCAAAGTTTTATTTTATTCATTTGTTAGCAATATATGTTTCATTTGTAAGCTGTATATATAGTACTGATGCCGAAACTTTGCGTATGGAAATCTACATTTTTGAAGCCGGCCTGTCGTAAATGTTCGGCCATTTCTTCTCCCCACATGAAATTCTTGACGCTATGGCAAAGGTAGGTGTAAGCACTACGGTCGCGGCTGAGCAATCGTCCTACCCAAGGCATCATCTTAGTGAAATAAAAATTGTACAGACCTTTTATGATAGGGTTAGTAGGATATGAAAATTCCAATATCATCAGTTGTCCACCTGAACGTAATACTCGATACATTTCTTTAAGTCCGGCATCCGTATCGGCGAAATTCCTTACTCCATAGGCGCAAGTGACAGTATCAAATTGTTCATCAGAGAAGTCCATGGATTGAGCATTGCCGTATTGTGCGGATATTTGGTTCTGCAAACCTTTCTTCGCTATTTTTTCGGATGCTATACTCATCATTTCCATGCTAAGATCAATACCGATAATTGATTCCGCTTTCTTCTGACGCATTATTTCTATGCTCAGATCGCCCGTTCCGATGGCTACATCCAATAAGTGAGTGCATGGATGCAATCGTCCGACAGCTTGTTTTCGCCAATGGCGATCAATATTAAGAGAGAGAATATGGTTCAGTTTGTCGTATGATTGAGCGATACGATCAAATAATGCTCCGATGTTCTTTTTGTTTTCCATAAACCTGTAGCGTTTTTTGATTTGAACTGCAAAGATACTGATTTTTTTTTGTTTTTACAAGAAGATAAGCCTTTATTTATGTTTTTAATATGAAGATCAGGCAAATGGAAGAATGAAATTCCAATTATTGGCATCGATGACACGCAAATGGAACGCCCGTTCTTGAGGAATAACAACGAGTTGATAGACTGTCAAATCATGGAAAGGTCCTCCGTCTTCAACAGGTGTACTCATCAAGGTTTTCATCAAGTTGATATATATATGCCCTTTGTGCAGTTCAGCCAATTGAAGCATGTTGCAAGTTCTCGTAATACTATTCCAGCTATGTTCGTCATCAGGCGTCATGTATGGCCAATCATTATTGATGAAATGATTGGCGGCTATAGCCAAACCGTTCGGTTGAGAAATGTCGCCTCGACGTAATCCGGAACGACAGTATTCGCAGGTGCGGGCTTCGAACGGATCCGCCAAACCTATAATATATGCTTCATCGGCGGGATGATTGCGAAGGAAAAATTCAGCTTCAGCCGTATTGGATGCCTGCATTAGAAGTTCGACGAGTAGAGTGGTAACGGGTTGACGGTCAAAAAATCCTGTATATCCGGCAGAAGGGGAGCCGTTGTTGAGTTCGACAAACAGACCGTCCTCGTTGATACCGTTAACGGCATAAATTTCACCTGCGTATCCTATTGTGGCAAACGATTTTCCTGATGTAGGATGAAAAACAGTAACAACCATATCCTGATTGAGCGGTTTCATTACCGGATAATCGTAGTTGCGTCCGAAAATCAATTTGCTGTCAACGGTATATGCACGGCCAGCAGCCAAACTGCTGCAGCCGAAGTCAAAGATAATGTATTCGATAGCATTCACTTTCTTGAGACTATCGAGATTGAGTTGTGACACTTCCGCCATTCCTTGCATGAATGTTTGCAGATAATCGGGGAAGGAATCAAACAGTTTATCCGCGATTTTTTCCACATTGCTTTTACGCAGAGAGTCATCTGCCAAATGACAATCGATATAATCGGAGATATGGAGCAGATACGGCTCTGCTTGACGGGCATATTGCCTACCCATTTCGAGCCATGACCCACTGATTTTGATTACAGGAACAGATGCGGAGACAGATTGCATAGAAGAAAGATAGTTCTAAAAGGTGAGAATTCGTTCGGTAAGTCCAACACATGATGATTTAATGTCAGTATGATGAAAGGCAAACCTTTGAAATAGTCTGCAAAGTTACGAAAAATAACGGATATATGCAATTTATGCGTGATGAAAAAATGGAAAATAAAGAAAAAAGAGAAAAAGTAGGTGGTTTGGCACGAAATTTGAAGGATAAATATTGGATTTTTGAAAACCTAATATCTGAGATTTGTTTTCTAAAATGTCGGTAATGTTCGCCTTTCGCTCCCGACTTAAAAGAATAATAGCTAATGGCAAAAATAGGGTTAATATTGAGACCGTAAGCTACAAGATAGCCTACGGTTGTTTTTTATATTTATAAGGTGTACGAAAAAAAGAGTTCCTGACGGGACTCCAAGAATTGATACAAAAAAGGAGTTCCTAACGGGACTCCTTGAAGAAGTGGTACCTCTTGGAGTTGAACCAAGGACACATGGATTTTCAGTCCATTGCTCTACCACCTGAGCTAAGGTACCAATTGCTATTTTTAAGCCCGATTTCAGCGGGTCTCAACGAAAAAGCGTGCAAAAGTACTGCTTTTTTTTGATATACGCAAATTTTTCTTGCATTTTTTCAAAAAAAAGTGTAATTTTGCGGTCAAATTATGGAATTGAAGGTAATAGCATACGCGCGCAACGGTTTTTCCGACAAATTTGGCATCCCTCGTCAGAGTAGGGAAGAATCCTCAATTGTTACTCGAATAGTATTCACTCCGGACTATTCTTCACCGGATGCGATACGAGGCATAAGCGACTATAGCCATTTGTGGTTGTTGTGGGGATTTAGCGCCAATCGTCGTTTCCGTCATGCAGAGTCCGAACCGGAGCAAATGAGTGATTCGCTTACGGTTCGTCCTCCTCGCTTGGGAGGAAATACGAGGGTAGGTGTTTTTGCTACTCGTTCTCCGTTTCGTCCCAATCCTATCGGTTTGACCAGCGTTCGTCTGTTGCGTGTGGAATCAGGGGAGTTGATTGTGTCGGGAGCGGATTTGTTGGACGGAACACCTATATATGATATCAAACCCTATCTTTCTTTTTCGGATTCGCATCCAGATGCTTGTAACGGCTTTGCGGAGAAAAGTCGCGACTATCGTTTGCACGTGGATTGGTCGTCTTGCGTTTATGCGGAATCCGATTCTGTAAGAAAGGAAGCATTGCGCCGTGACTTGGAAGAAATCCTTTCCCAAGATCCTCGTCCTGCCTATCAAACGGATTCCGAGCGTATTTATCGTTTGGATTACGCCGGACATACCGTTGCATTCAAAGTACAGGGAGACACGGTGGTAGTTGAATCGTTGAACCCGAAGGATTGAATGTCAGACTCTGTCGTTAAAGGAAGATGAACATCCGTTGCGGAATGTTCATCTTTTTCGTGTCTTTGATCCATCGGTTATGTTACGTTTATGTTACGTTTAGCTCTCGATAAAAACAGGACTGAAAATATAGTAATAGAAAAAGGCTGGAAGCTGGCCAAATAAAACCAAAAATATTAAAGAATGAAAATATAAAAGATATTCGCATGAGCTATTCGTCCGTACTTCTTGCCAATGGGGAAGATGGTCGGAAAAATATGAAAAAATGACCAAAATGTATTTTTTTTATGAAGGTACTTGTTTTTTGGAGAATCATGGCGTATATAAATATTACGGACGGCGAAAACCGGAGTCGGATGTGACGAACAGACGCCGTCGAAAAAAATCAACTATTAACCTTTAAATCTTACAACTATGAGAAAAGCCACAAGTTCTAAAGCCACAAATTCCAAAACTACAAGTTCCAAAGCAGCAGAAGCCAAAGCCACCGACACAACCGCCACCAAAAATAAACTCCCAGAATGGACCAATGACGGTCAGACAATTTTGAGCGCCATCGAGAGACTGCTCGTAGAAGAAAAGAAGGCGCTTTCCTTTACTTATCTGAATACGGCCGATAACGGTCCGATCGAATATCTCCAAGAGCGCTTCGGGGTGAATAGGATCCAGGCTTTGGTTGTGGCGGCTTGCGTGTATCAAGATGCCGTCCATTTTAACGGTTGTTGTACCCTGAGAGAGCTGGCTCACAGGTTGCAGATGAATGCATTGCAGATGTTGAAATACGATAAGGATATAGCGGCATTGGTGGGTCGTTGCTTTTTGAAAAACACGAGAGACGAAGAGGGTGAAACCGCTTTTGCGATTGAGCCTATTGTGATGAAGGCTATTCGTGAAAATCGTGTTCCTGCAGAAGAAGAATTCAAAATCCAAAGCAATTTGGAATGGCTGCGTGCCGTAAATGCCGCCATCAAAGCCGGCAAGCGCTATGATATGGATGATACTATCGTGAATGCCGAGGAAAATCTGGAAAAGCGTAATATGCATTTGCCCGTGGTGCGCAATTTGAAAAAGCTCGATTCCAAAACCGACAAATGGAGCATGCTGACCATGATGTGTGCGATAGTGAACGGTGACGCTTATTTCAATCAACGCGATATAGAACAGGTGCTCAATTCCCGTACATCGTCAGATATCGCGCGTCAACTGAAGGCGGGCACTCATTGGACTCAAAGGAAAGGTTACGTGGAAAACTATACCGATGACGGTATGGCTCAATCCGAGCGCTGGATACTGACCCGTCAAGCCTGGATGGATATGCTGGAGAATGCTGAGGAAGCGGAAGAAATGAAGCGTGATGAACTTCAATGCGATTTCGGATTGACCCGCTATTCGTCGTTGAAACAAAGACCTCTTTATTTCTCCGGGAATACCAAAAAACAGGTGGAGCGTCTTAGCGATTTGCTTAATCAGGAACAGTTCAACAAAGTTCGTGAGGCTTTGCTGGCGCAAAACATGCCCTGCAGTTTCTGTTGTCTCTTTTACGGAACACCCGGAACGGGCAAAACAGAACTGGTTCAACAGTTGGCCATCGCAACCGGTAGGGATTTGATGCAGGTGAACCTTTCCACTCTGCGCGACAAATATGTGGGCGAGTCGGAAAAGAAGGTGCAGGAGATCTTTGACCAATACCGCCGTGCAGCCAGTTGCAGCGAAAAGAAACCGATTCTCTTCTTCAACGAAGCGGACGCCATTTTCGGCAATCGCTTGGAGAATGTACAACATTCCACCGACAAGATGGAGAACGCCATGCAGAACATCATCCTTCAGGAGATGGAGAAGTTGGACGGTATCATGATCTGTACCACCAACCTGACCTCTACGCTCGACAAAGCGTTCGACCGCCGTTTCCTGTATAAAATCGAGTTTGAACGCCCCAGCGATGAGACGCGTAAATTGATTTGGAAGAGCATGTTGAGCGGCTTGAGTGAAGAGCAGGCGGAGGAATTGGCGAAACGCTATGATTTTTCCGGCGGCCAGATTCAGAATATAAGTCGTAAGCAGATTATCAACTCTATTTTTTCCGGCAGTCAGGAATTGGATTACAACCGTGTGCTGGAAGATTGCAGCGCCGAGGCAATCAGTCGCAATAACGGCAAAAGAATCGGTTTCTGATGCCTTGAAGAATGGACGGACGTGTTAGTAAAAAGGATGTGAAGAATGCATGTGGCCATAGGTAGTAAACATCCTTTGCTAACCGTTTGTCCGGTTTCGGCAAATGCAGCAATAATTAATGAGTATAAAACAGAAAATCTGCAAAAAAGTTGCTGATTTGTTTTGTGATGTCATTTTTTTTTTGTACCTTTGCAGCAAATATTATAAAGGAAGAAACAAGCCTTAAAAGAAGTAGACATATATAATTATCCACCTTAACTTGCAAAACTGATATGAATGCAAAACTGATCAAATGTGCAGCATCGGCGGGTACGGGCAAAACCTATACCCTGGCCGCGCATTATGTGGCTCTGTTGATGAATAACGAGTCGTATAAAAGTATTTTGGCCGTGACTTTTACCAATAAAGCGACGGCGGAGATGAAAGAGCGTATATTGACTTTCTTGCATAGTATAGCGGAAGAAATCGCTTTGAAAGACACTCAAAACTTTCTGGCGGTGGTGAGAAAGGTGAGCAAGGACTGCGGCCTACAAACTTATGACGATGCCTATTATTCCGATCGCGCCAAAAAAGTGCTACGTGATATTCTGTCGGATTATGACAATATGCGTATCATGACAATCGATACCTTTCTGCAGAGCTTGTTGAAAGGTTTGGCTCAGGCTTTGGGGCAGATGGCCGGCTACGGAGTGGATTTGGATACGGAACATGCCATTACCAATGCCGTGGATGAGGTCCTGTCAGAAGAAGTGGCCGAGGACGAGGCTGTGAAAAAGGCCGTTGTTGCCGGTTTGGAAGAGCGGCTGAATTCGGAGGAGAAATGGGATTTGCGTCCCGGTCTGATCGATCTTGCCAAAATGCTATATAAGGAGAATGTCCAACTGTATAGAGACCGTCTGGTGTTCGAAAGTGACGTGCTGAATGATTTCAGAAAATCTTTGAAATGGCAAACAAAGAAAGAGGTGAAAGATTTAAAGGACACTATCGATCCTTGGAAAAACATGAATCCGAAGATGGTGTCATTCGGGATTGATTATGTCAATTGGATCAACAGAATGCAGAATTGTATCGAGGGGAAATTTTTCGAGGAAAAAGATATGTTCTGTATGCCCGGTTCGCGTATGCAGAAGTCAGTGGAAGCATTGTGTACGCAGGAATCTGCGTTCAAAGGTCCAGGGGACGAGCAGTCCTTGAAAAACGCCATGCAAAAAGCAATCGCGCTCAGTAAAGGATGTAGGAAGCACTATCTGCGTTGGAAATATTTCAACAAGCATTTGGATAATCTGATGATTGTAGACTATGTGCAGAAGCGAATCCGTAAAGATTTGAGCGAGAGCAATACCGTATTGCTGGCAGAAACAGCCAATACGTTGGCCCAAGTGCTGCAAAGCGGTGATGCCGAATTCGTGCTGTTGAAGGCAGGTATACGCTACAAACATATCATGTTGGATGAATTCCAGGATACTTCCACCTTACAATGGAAGAATTTTGAGAGACTTATTCTTGAAATTCTGAGTCAGGGCAACGGAACAGCTCTGATTGTGGGTGATGTGAAGCAGAGTATCTACCGTTGGCGAAACGGAGACTATGAAATCATGAACAGTTTGAATGAAAATCATCCGATATGGGGAGCTTATTATAATAAAAATATCCTTCCTTTGATAAAAAATATGCGTTCGCGTAAAGAGGTGGTTCGATTCAATTTGCAGACGATGGCCAAGTTGAGTTCCGGAGAAGATACGAGTATCAGCGGTATATACGATGAAGGCTATAAAAGGGATGATACCAATCTGGAAGATTATTATTTTACGAAAGAGGATGACAAAGTGAAGGGTGTCGGTCATGAAGGCGGTTATGTGAGATTGAAAAGTTTTGCTCCCGAAGACAACTCGGCAAAAGCGAATGAAGCGGCAAAGACCAATCTGTTGACCGATATGTTCGAGCAGATCGATAAGCTGTTGAAGGACTATAGCGCCAAAGATATGCTTATCTTGGTGAGAAGATCCAAAGAGGCAAAAAAAGTGTTGGCCCGTTTCAATGAGTTGGTACGTGCAGAATCAGGGTTTGAGAATTTGAAGGAGCAAAAAATTGTGTCCGCGGATAGCTTTCTGTTGGAATCGTCGCCTGCTATAAATATCATTATCTGCGCATTGAAAGCCATATATCGAGACGATGCCGTGGCACGGGAGTTCGTACTGCTGAATTCTAAAGCCGATGCCCAAACACTTTCGGCTCTCAAATCCTATAAACAGGTTCCGTTGACCGATATGGTGGAGCGTATCAGTCGCGTTTGTATCTGTGGTGGAGGAAATGTGTATGAGGGAACAGATATCGCCCATCTGAATTGTCTAAAGGATAAAATCCGTAAATATGTTGAACAATACGGTTCGAATGTAGAGGCCTTCTTGACCTATTGGGACGATATCATGCATTCGGACGCTTTGCCTTCTGCGGATAGCGACGGCATACGTATCATGACCATTCATGCATCCAAAGGCTTGGAAGGGAAGAATGTCTTTCTTCCGTTCTGCGATTGGGAAATGGAGAGCACCAGCCAGAAACTGAAGGATCCTCTTTGGTGTGAGATTCCCGATTTGCATACAAAGGACGGACAAAATGCCTTTTTGCCGTTGCCGGATAAAGACGAACTGAAATCACTCGGTTTTACCAACGAATACGAACTTGAACACAAGAAACAACGAATCGACAACCTGAATTTATTGTATGTGGCTCTTACCCGTGCCGAGAACAATCTTTTTGTCAATATCTATGCCAAAGGGAATGATAATGTAGGAAGTATGATGCTCAAAGCCTGGGGAAATGACTACGAAGCGGGAAAATTGTGTCTTCCTCAAGCCGGCGAGAAATCGTCCAAACCGTTTGATTTCAAACATGTAGATTCGAAAAATTTAGTGAAAGCCGACTATCGTAGTTATGATGCCCAAATAGAGTTCCGCCAATCTCAAGAGGCTCAAGACCTGATGATGCAATTGGACAAAAAACTCATGCCATCCGGCGGAGATTCGGAAGAAAGCGAGTATACCCGTTTCGGTAATCTCTGTCATGCCATTCTTGCAAAAATCGTCGTGAAAGATGATATGCAACATGTGATAGATGATTTCTATCAACGTGGTATGATTCCGGATCAAGCAATCAAACAAAAAATAGAACATTTGATGTCTGCGATAGTCAATCATCCTGATGTGAGACAATGGTTTGACGGCAGTTGGGAAGTGTTGCGTGAAGACACTATCCTGCTGAGAAACGAACAGGGGTGTGAGGAAAAACGAATGGACCGTGTGATGATCAGAGGGAATCAGGCAGTAGTGCTGGACTATAAGTTCGGCGGTATGCAGAAGAAGTATACCACGCAGGTACAAGAATATATGAAACTGATGCGTGCGTTGGGATATCATGATGTAAAAGGATATGTATGGCTCGGATTCGAGTACAAACTATTGGAAATTGAATAAAAAACCTTAACACGATATAGTATGAAATATTTGGAATACGTAGTAGATGACCTGATTAAAGGCGGTTGGGACAAGATGAAAGGCTATACGATAGTTTTTCCCATGCGCCGTGCCGAACTTTTCGTTAAAAAGGCCTTGAGTGAACGATTGAAAGATTCGGATTATCTTTTGCCTGTAATCCTGCCAAGGATGACCACCTTGGATGATTTGGTGAGCGATTGGTGTCCCCTTCATGTGGCAGATGAAATACATTCGGTTTGTCGTCTATATAACATCTATACTCAGAAAATGGGTAGGGATTTGACTTTGGATGCCTTTTATGGTTGGGGCCGACAATTGGTGAATGATTTCAGTAGTGTGGATATGGCTCTGCAAGATGCGGATAAAGTGATTAATGTAACTGCTGCGGCTCAAACTTTGGAACAGGTAGAACTGGATGCTGAAACCAGAGAACATCTGCAGGAATTGGTCAATTTGAAGCAGAATGAAGATATTATACAGAATTTTTTCAAAAAACTGTGGGAACATCTGCCTTCTATATATAAGCAGTTTGTCCAGCAACAAGAGGAACAAAATCAAGGTACAAAAGGGGCTTGCTATAAATGGGTGGTGAATCATTTTGATGAATTGGAACAGGAAATAGGGTATAGGACCTATGTGTTTGTCGGTTTCAACTATCTATTGCCCGCAGAGCGCAAATTGATGGAATTGCTGAAAAATAGAGGTAAAGCCCGTTTTTATTGGGATAATGATCCGTCGTTCAGTTTGGATGACCATGTGTATCAGTATATCCGTCAGAATATCAATATTTTAGGGGAAGAGGCCAATTCTGTTGATGGCGAAAAGCAAGTGAAGAAATTGAGCGTTGCGGCAACTGTGTCCGCTAATGCTCAAGCTCAATATGTCGGAAGATGGCTTGCAGAGAACCATCATTCAGGAGAGCGAACAGCTGTGGTGATAGCAGATGAAGCGATGCTTGAACCGGTATTATATAGTTTGCCCGACACTTTGTCCGGTAAGGTGAATATAACCAAAGGCTATCCTTTGAAACATACACAAATTTATGCGGATGTGGTGGCATACCTTACCGATAAATCCAACGACAAGACTGCAACAGAGACGAATTATGCCGGAGTTCTGCTCAGATTGACGGATTTCTTGAACAGCCAAATGCCGTCCGTGTCGAAAAATGCCGCATGGCAAAAACTCCTGCTTGCAGAAGCGTATTGTCAAACTCAACTGGTGATTAACCGCTTCAGTAGTCTGATGGAGGAAGGGATTCTGGATGATGTAAAAGAATTGAAGACACTTCGAAATCTGATTCGTCGCTGTATGGATACAGTATCGTTGCCGTTCCATGGCGAACCTGTGGAAGAGATCCAGATTATAGGAGTTTTGGAAACCCGCTTGTTGGACTTTGACAATGTTTTGATATTGAATGTGGAAGAGGGAGTTGTTCCCGGAAATTCGTCCGATAGCAGTTTTATCCCGTTTGATATCCGCAAAGCCTATGGAATGCAGACGCATGAAGACGAAGCGCGTATTTATGCATATAACTTTTTCCGTTTGATTCGTAGAAGCGAAAAGGTAGATTTGCTTTTTTCGGAAGCTGTGGGAGATATGAGCAAGAAAACAATGTCTCGATTCATCATGCAAATGTTGCTTTCTACAGACTTTGAGGTGACGAAAAAACGCATTACGGAAAATACCGATACGGCGGAAATAAAAGAAGAGGATATCCAAAAGACTTTGGCGGATAATGCTAAAGCCGGTGTGTTGTACTTATCACCGTCCGCTTTGGGTACCTATGTTGAATGCAAGAGAGAGTTCTACCTAAAATATTTGCTAAAACTGAATGAACCGGAAGGAAATTCGTTGATATTGGCTCCTCACGAATTGGGCTCATTGTTCCATGGGGCTATCGAGTCGGCTTATATGCATATATGTGGCCATGAAGTGGAGCAAGAGACACCTGTTGATAAGGCTGCCATC
This sequence comes from Paludibacteraceae bacterium, assembly GCA_024399655.1. GTDB lineage: Bacteria > Bacteroidota > Bacteroidia > Bacteroidales > Paludibacteraceae > Colicola. Next base: position 63,205 of record JAKSNP010000005.1, read on the forward strand.
AAAGCATATATAGATGCCAAGGTTTGGAATGAACATATTGCAGAAGATTTGGCCAGATCCTATCAGTTGTTGAACCGATCATATCGAAAAAAACATCCGGACGGAGGTGAAGGTGATAAATATATTCTATCTGACCATCCCGCAGAGAATGCTGTAGTCGGTACATTGGTGAGAAATGTATTGGAACATGATGCTGAGTTGGATAATTTGCGACTTTGCGGATTGGAAAAGGAATTGCGCCGTGAAATAAAGGTTGAAGATTTGACTGTAAGCCTTGGAGGTGTGATTGACCGTTTGGATAAAATAACCGAGAACGGAAAAGAATACTTGCGAGTTCTTGATTATAAAACCGGCGGTTATGATTCCGATAAAATGGGAATAAAAAGTATAAATGACATAACGACAGACCACACTAAACAATACGTACTTCAAACATTGATTTATTGTGGAGTATGTGATGCTCATAAGGCAGAGATTAATCCCCAAGATCTACCTATAATGCCCCAATTGCTGTATGTGCAGAAATTGTCGGCTGACCGGCATATCACCATCAATAAACAGCCGGTTTTGGACTACAATTCCATCAAAGGGTCGACCGACAGTCAGCCGACAGTAGATCAGCAGATTGAGGTTCTGATAAAGGACATGCTGCATGAGCGGGAATGGCCGAAATGTGAAGAAAATAAGTGCGGAAAATTCTGCCCGTTCCATCTCTTGTGCGGACGGGAAAAAAAGGAATTTTAACCATAGAATATGGATAAATATGAATTGACGTCGGCATTCAGTCCGACAGGGGATCAACCGGAAGCTATTCGGCAATTGGTGGATGGCGTAAAGCAAGGTGCTGCGGCTCAAACACTATTGGGTGTGACGGGCAGCGGCAAAACCTTTACGGTGGCCAATGTGATTTCGCAACTGAACAGACCGACGCTGATATTAAGTCATAACAAAACGTTGGCAGCGCAATTGTATGCGGAAATGAAGGGCTTTTTCCCGAAAAACGCGGTGGAATATTTCGTCAGTTATTACGATTATTACCAGCCGGAAGCGTATATCCCGCAGACCGATACCTATATCGAAAAAGATTTGAGTATCAACGAGGAAATCGATCGTTTACGCTTAAGAGCTACAGCTGCTTTGTTGAGTGGAAGAAAAGATGTGATAGTTGTTTCTTCGGTCAGTTGTCTCTACGGATTGGGAAGTCCACAGGACTTTTCCAGCTCGTGCCTCTCAGTGGTGAATGGGCAAAAAACGGATATGGATTCCTTATTGCGTGGATTGGTGGAGGCACAATATGTGCGAAATGATTTGGAACTTGCACGAGGTAAATTTCGCGTAAAAGGAGATACCGTGGATATCAGCTTGGCGTATGTGGATCAACTGATAAGGATTACTTTCTTCGGTAATGAGGTGGATGATATCTTGTTGATGGATCCAGTTACGATGAATACGGTGGAGCATCTGGATCACATTAATATATATCCCGCCACTATTTTCTGTATCTCACCTGACCGAATAGAAAGGGCTATAGGGCAAATCAAGCTGGATCTTGCCAAGCAATTGCTTTATTTTGAGGAACGGGGAGAAGAACTGTATGCTAAACGGATTGAGGAAAGGGTGAAGTATGATCTGGAGATGATTCAGGAATTAGGCTATTGCTCGGGAGTTGAAAACTACAGCCGTTATTTTGACGGAAGAGCAGAGGGAACACCTCCGTATTGCCTGATGGACTATTTTCCCAAAGATCTTCTGGTTATCGTGGATGAAAGTCATGTAACTGTCCCTCAAATCCGCGGAATGTATGGCGGCGACAAGGCCAGAAAGGATAATCTTGTTAACTATGGATTCAGACTTCCCGCTGCACGTGACAATCGTCCGCTTACCTTTGATGAATGGGAACGTAAAGTGGGCCTGGCTGCAGAAACGGAACCGCAAGGAAAAGCCGAAATCCAATCCGGTTCCGGTAGCGGAAACGTCATATTTCTGAGTGCGACACCTGCGGAATACGAATTGCAGAAATCGGAAGGAATTGTAGTGGATCAGTTGATTCGACCGACTGGATTGCTCGATCCGGAAATCGAAGTGAGGCCGACGGAGCATCAGGTGGACGATTTGATGGAAGAAATTCAAATGCGTGTGGAAAAGGAGCAGCGTGTTCTGGTAACCACTTTGACCAAACGGATGGCCGAAGATTTGGACGAATATTTGCGTAAATACGGCATTAGATCCGCCTATATCCATTCTGATATAGACACAATAGAGCGTGTACAAATCATGCAGGATTTGCGTGAGGGATTATATGACGTATTGGTCGGCGTCAATTTGTTACGCGAAGGATTGGATTTGCCGGAGGTCAGTCTGGTGGCCATCTTGGATGCTGATAAAGAAGGCTTTTTGCGTGACCATCGCAGTTTGACTCAAACGGCAGGAAGAGCGGCTCGACATGTGGAAGGCAAGGTGATTATGTATGGTGACCGTATCACTCGAAGTATGCAGCTTACTATCGATGAAACCAATCGTCGTCGTGCTAAACAAATGGCTTATAACGAGGCACATCATATCACGCCTCATGCTGTAAAGAAAGCCATTGAACAAAGCCCGTTGGCCGCTTTGTATCATAATGCGGAGAAAGAAAAAGAGAAAATGCAGGAGGCTATTCGCAAATCATGGAAAACAGCCGAATGGCAAAGAATGGGATTGAAAGATCTGGAAAAAGCATCGGATACGAAACGCAAACAGATGATGCTCGCCGCCAAAGAACTGGATTTCACTCAGGCAGCTATGCTGCGTGACGAACTTTTGGAAATGGAAGCGAAAATCCAGATTTTGAGGGGCGGATAAAAGCTCGAAAAAAAAGAAAAGGATAGAATAATTGGTTTTTCTATAAGAAAAAGTGCGCTATGGTGCACTTTTTTTTGCGTATATCATATTTTTTTTGTAATTTTGCGCGTTAATTTGAAAAAAATCCATGATTCTATATTTTTTATTAGTACGAATAGCGGCTCTCTTCGGGCATAAGAAAGCACGTAAATTGGTAAAAGGACAAGCTTCCTCTATGGGCGAGTTGCGTGATAAGAGAGAGAGCTTTGGAGCACATCCTATTTGGTTTCATGCTTCATCTGTGGGGGAATTTGAACAGGCACGTCCGATAATTGAGAAATTGAAGCAACAGCATCCTCGTAAGAAGGTGGTATTAACCTTTTTCTCGCCTTCAGGATATGAGTTACGGAAGAATTATAAGTATGCAGATCTGGTTTTGTATCTTCCGTTTGCTACTCGTCGTCGTGCCAAGGCGTTTATCCAACTCCTGCAACCCGAGATGGCCATTTTTGTTAAGTATGAGTTTTGGCCTGCTTATTTGCGTGAACTTCAGCATAACGGTATCAGTACATATCTGATTTCGGCTATTTTCCGTCGCGGACAATTATTCTTCTTGCCTTGGGGACGTCCTTATCGTCGTCTTCTTCATTGTTTCACCCGTTTGTATGTGCAAGATGAAGCTTCGTGTCGATTGTTGCAACGCTTTGGCATAGAGTCGGTGAAAGTGGCGGGTGATACGCGCTTCGATCGGGTGGCTCAAGTGGCTGCTGATGCAAAAGAAATCCCCTTAATCAAACAGTTCGCCCAACAGAACGGTATGCTGGAGATGGGATTGAATATGCAGACTATCGTTGCCGGTAGTACATGGCCTGAAGATGAACTGCTGTTGGCTCGTTATATGGAAGAACGCCCGAACGTGAAACTGGTTTTGGTTCCTCATGAAATAAATGAAACTCATTTGCATCTTATTTTCCAACGCTATCAGGGAAATATGGTTCGTTATACGGAGGGCTCGCAGGCCAATATCCATAGTTGTCGAGTCTTGTTGTTGGATACATTGGGGATGTTGAGTAGCGTATATCGTTATGCGGATGTCGCATATATAGGTGGCGGATTCGGAGCCGGTATCCACAATACGTTGGAAGCTGCTGTTTATGGAATTCCTGTGATTTTTGGTCCAAATTATTATAAATTCCGTGAGGCGAAAGGGTTGATAGCCGCAGGTGGAGCTTGTAGTATTCGCAAATATGCAGAATTGCGTGATGCTCTTGATGCCGCATTGGAGCATCATGTCGAAATGGGTGCTAAATCAAAGATTTATGTAACAGAAGAGCAGGGTGCTACAGAAATGATTTATCATGATTTGTTCGAATCTGCACAAGTTGCAGTCACTCCAGAAATAACTAACGAAGAATAATAAATATATCAATATGGCTCAAAAACCAAACATACCTAAAGGAACCCGTGATTTCGGCCCGATTGAAATGGCCCGCCGAAATTATATTTTTCAAACTATTCGCAGCGTATTCCGTTTGTATGGATACGAACAGATTGAGACTCCGTCTATGGAATTGATGTCTACATTGATGGGTAAGTATGGTGAGGAAGGTGATAAATTGCTGTTCCGTATCCAGAATTCGGGTGATAAGGCTAACGAAGCTCCTGAAAAAGGATTGCGTTACGACCTTACAGTTCCGTTTGCCCGTTATGTCGTGCAACACCGTGATGAGTTGCAATTTCCGTTCCGTCGCTATCAAATTCAGCCCGTATGGCGGGCTGATCGTCCTCAAAAGGGTCGTTATCGTGAGTTTTATCAATGCGATGTGGATGCTATCGGTACCGATTCTCTAACTAATGAGTTGGAACTGATTCAAATTGTGGAAGAAGTGTATCGTCGTTTGGGCGTTCGTGTAAGTCTTCATTTGAATAACCGAAAAGTGTTGGCCGGAATTGCGGAAGTGATCGGTCAGGCTGATAAATTGGTGGATATAACAGTTGCCATTGATAAACTGGATAAAATCGGCGCGGAAGGAGTGAATAAAGAACTTCAGGAACGCGGATTGTCGGAGAGCGCTATTGACAAATTGCAGCCTATTCTCAATATGGCTGGTGACAATGATCAGAAATTGAATACGATTGCTGAAGTGTTGAGCGCATCCGAAATCGGTTGCAAGGGTGTGGAAGAACTTCGTGAAGTATTCCGCCTTTGTCATGTGTCTGGTGTGAAACTTGATATCGATTTGGACTTGACGTTGGCTCGCGGGTTGAACTATTATACAGGCGCAATTTTTGAAGTGAAAGCGTTGGATGTGCAAATCGGCAGTATTACCGGTGGCGGAAGATATGATAACCTGACGGGTATATTCGGTTTGCCCAATGTGAGCGGAGTGGGTATTTCGTTCGGAGCCGATCGTATCTACGATGTGTTGAGCGAATTGAGTCTGTATCCTGACGATATGTTGGATAAAACGCAAGTGTTGATGGTAACTTTCGGTTATGATGAATTGGATTATGCTTTAAGTGTTGCCAAAGAATTGCGTAGCGAAGGTATCAATACGGAGGTATATCCTGAACCGGCAAAAATGAAAAAACAAATGGGATATGCCGACCAAAAGCAAATTCCTTTTGTGGCTATCATCGGTGGTGACGAAATGGCTCAGCATAAAGTCATGCTTAAAAATATGTTGACGGGTAATCAACAGTTAGTAACAATAGAAGAATTAAAATCATCCATACAAAAATGAAAAAATTAGGTTTATTAGTTTCATTGATGTGTGCAGCTCTTGCCATGCAAGCTGCCACTCGTTCCGTATCAGAAGCTGCTGCTATGGCTTCTCAGTTTATTCATCGCCAGAATCCCGTAGCAATGGCAAAAGTGGCTTCTGTTGAACCTCAGTTGTGTTATACACAATATATGTTAAATGAGAATGCTCCTGCATTATATGTGTTCAACTTGGGTGACAACGGCTTTGTCATGATAAGCGCTGAAGATGGTATTGAAAATGTGGTGGCATATTCGTTTGAGAGCTCTTTCCCTACAGCTGACATTCCCTCCAATCTGCAGTTTTGGATGAATCGTTATGCTTCTGAAATTGAGACCCTGCGTTTGCATCCTGCAGATGTAACTGTTCGCCAAACGGAAACGTTCTCCCCTATAGGCCCGTTGGTAACATGCACATGGAGCCAAAGTGACCCTTACAACCTGAAATGCCCTTTGGATGCCAACGGACAACGTTCTGTTACGGGTTGTGTGGCGACTGCAGCATCGCAGATTATGTATTTTCATAAATATCCTCAAACCGGTGAAGGTGAGTTTTCTTATGAATGGACCAATTCCGTAGGAGTTAAAACTACCATTTCTGAAGATTTTAGCTTGGCTACTTTTGATTGGGACAATATGCAGGATAGTTATTATAGTGCTTCAGCTGCGGCTAAAAATGCTGTGGCAAACCTGATGTATTATGCAGGCGTGGCCGGACAAATGCAATATGGATATGATGCTAGCGGAACTCAATCTGAATATATGCTGCAAGGTTTCCATCGTAATTTCCGTTATGATAAATCGTTGCGTGTTATCAGTCTTGAACACTATAACGATACCGGCTTCATCAATCTGATTTACCATGAACTCAGTCATAATCGTCCTGTTTATATGGCAGGTAGTACTGTTGAACAGGAAGGCCATGCATTTGTGTGCGATGGTATCGATGTTGACGGCAGACTGCGTATCAATTGGGGCTGGGGTGGCATGAGTAATGGTTACTTCGCTCTGCGCAATTTGGATCCGGGCGAACAAGGTACCGGAGGTTCTTCATCTGATTTGGCCTTTACTGAGGATATCGAAATCGGTATCGGTATTCGTCCCGATGAAGGTGGTGATTATGCCCCTTCTGTAAATACTGATAAATTGTATTTGACCAAGACCACGGATATTAGCGAGCCTTTCAAAATGACGGTGGGCAGTTATTTAATCAACCATGGTGCATGTGATGTAGATGGCTATATCGCTTTAGTTCTCTATAAAGACGGAAAATTGTTGCGTGCATTGGAAACCTTGAAATTCAAACTCGCATTGATGGAAGGTACTGAAAACGATGTGGAATTCGAGCATTGGCTTGATGATGATAAATTGGAAGACGGTACCTATCAAGTGACTATTGCTGTTAGTAATGATGGTAAGACTTATTTCCCCTTGCATTGTGGAGATATCGGTATCGGTATGTGTGATGTAACAATTACTGGTTCACGAGTTCAAATGGATAAAATCAAATCCGCTCCTTCTTATTTGGATTTGACTCCTCAAGCCGTTCCTGCTGCTCTCGGTGATTTGCAAGCCGAAACTCAGGCAGAGAAGGTAATGATTGATGGTAAATTGTATATCATGCGTAACGGCAACTGCTATGATGCTCTAGGCCGTCAATTGAATTGATGATGCGTAAATTCGCTTACATATTAACCATTATAGGTTTTGTCTCTTGGGCAACTGCTTCCGCTCGTACCATTGACGAAGCTGCTGAATTGGCACTCGGTTTTTTGCATTCAGAAACCGCTCCTTTGAAAATGCAGCAGGCTACGGTTAGGCCATTATGGCGCTATACTGAAAAGATGCCCGTTTGTCAAGAACCGGCACTCTACGTGTTCAATATAGGAGACAACGGCTTCGTTATGGTGAGCGCGATTGATGGAGCAGAAGATATTTTAGCATATTCCTATGAAAGCACGTTCAATCCGGATATACTTCCTGACAATGTGCGTTTTTGGATGCAACGTTATGCTTCACGTATCGAGACTGTCAACTCGAATCCTGAATGTGCGCAATCTGCGAGAAGTGACGTCTCCTTCACTCCGATTGGCCCGATTGTGTCCTGTAGGTGGGGGCAAGATTATCCTTTTAATATTTTGTGCCCGATTGATGGTTCACATGGACATAGCGTAACAGGCTGTGTGGCAACAGCTGCCTCTCAAGTGATGTATCATCATCGGCATCCCCAATTCGGATGTGGTGAGCATTCATATTATAGCAGTTCTAATCTTACTACCGTGTATCTTTCAGCCGATTTCGAAAATACCGAATATCGTTGGGATTTGATGAAGGACTATTATTACTATAGTGGTGGTACACCCGACGCTTCAGATTCGGCTGTCGCTCAAATTATGCTTCATGCCGGCATTTCATGCGATATGTCTTATAGCTATAGCGCCAGCGGTGCGCAGGAGTTCCAAATGATGGAAGCATTGTATACTTATTTCCGATATGATAAGTCTATTCGTTTGATTTTGACTGATTACTGTGACTATAATAACGCTCTTCGTTTGATTTCTTATGAATTGTCAAACGATCGTCCCGTTTATGTAGTTGGATATACTAAAGAACGGGAAGGTCACGCATTTATATGTGACGGCATAGATGAACGCGGATTGGTACATATCAATTGGGGATGGAGTGGAATGAGTGATGGTTATTTCTATCTCTATAATTTGGATCCTAACAATCAAGGCATTGGAGGATCTTCTTCGGAATTGGCATTTACAGAGAAAGTGGAAATCGGTGTAGGTATCCGTCCTGATGAAGGTGGAGAAACCGCTCCTACGATTACTTCAAATAAAATGTTTGTTTCCGATACTATATTCGATCTTAATAAGTCTGTCCGCATTCGTACTGGAAGTTATTTGGGTAACTTTGGCGCTTGTCATTTCGATGGCAAACTGGCTCTTGTGCTCTATTGTAACGGAAGCTTCTCAAAAGTGTTGGAAGCAGAATCGTATATGCTTGATCGTTTTGAAGAAACCAATGATCCTGTCGGTTTTAATCATGTTTTCGCAGGTGATGATTTGCAGGAGGATTCTTTATATGAGGTTACGATTTCTGCTACTAACGGATATACTTACTATCCCTTACATTTTGAGGGAAAAGGCATCTGCACAGCCAGATTTACTGTGGTAGACGGCAAGATTAGAATGTCAAAACCGGAAGTGGCAGATATTTCGTTGGATACATCGGCAAGTCCTGTTCCTACAACAGATATGCCTTTCATATCGGCAGAGCATAGTAACAATTATGATAAAATAATAGTGGATGGCCAACTCTATATCGGTAGAAATGGTCATTGGTTCAATATGTTGGGACAGTCTGTGTCGCAATAGTGAATTAAAAAATGTAATTTATGAAAAAAACTATAGTTTCACTCGTCTTGTTGCTGCTTGCGTCGTCTATAGTGGCCGCTACACGCACAATAGATGAGGCCCAGAAAGTGGCTAATCGGTTTTTGCAGACCTCTGCTCCTGCTCGTTTGAAAGCAGTTGCTCCACAATCGCTACAATGTAAGTTTACACAACTTTTGCCAGAATCGGATATCCCGGCGTTGTTTGTGTTCAATGTAGGTGACAATGGATTTGTGATGGTTAGTGCGGAGGACGAAGTAAATGATGTTGTGGCTTATTCTTTCGAGAGTTCTTTCCCAGTAGAAGACCTTCCCGCCAATTTGCAGTATTATTTGCAACTCTATGCCAAACGTTTGGCTGCATATCATGCTCACCCCCAACAGATGAAACGTGTGGAAATGAATGTGTATCAGCCGGTAGAACCGTTATTGACATGTCTATGGGGACAGGATGAACCATATAATATTAAATGTCCGCATGATTCATATGGTACGTGTGTTACAGGATGTGTCGCTACTGCTGCGTCGCAGATTATGTATTTCCATAAGTATCCGGAAAAAGGAGAAGGAACTCACTCGTATGAATATGATGGAATGCGTGTATCTGCCGATTTCGGCGGAACTACTTATCGCTGGAATGCAATGCGTGACGATTATATGGCGGAAGATTATCCTTCTGCTGCCAAAACAGCTGTGGCAACATTGATGTTTCATGCTGGTGTAGCATGTGATATGCAATACACCAGCTACGGTAGCGGTGCATATTCACCGGATATGTTGGAGGGTTTTTATCGTTATTTCCGTTATGATAAATCGTTGCGTATGATTGCCGTAGATTATCAAAGCGATGACAACTGTATGCAACTGATTTCTTATGAACTCACCAATTCTCGTCCTATTTATATTGCAGGCGGTACTATTGCTCGTGAAGGGCATGCTTTTGTATGTGACGGCATGGATGAAAATGGTAAATTGCATATAAATTGGGGATGGAACGGTAAGGCGAATGGATATTATATGCTTCGTGACCTTTCTCCCGCGGAACAAGGGACTGGCGGCTCTTCAATGGGGTATGCTTTTACGGAGGAAATCGAACTTGGTATAGGTATTCGCCCTGACTTCGGAGGCGAGTTCGCTCCTACTATTGTGACAGATGAAATGTATGTCTCTGACACGCAATTCGGATTGAATGAACCTTTTACAATCTCCACTGGTTATTACCTCCTCAATTATGGAGCATGTGTTTGGGACGGGCAATTGAGTATGGTTTTATATAAAGACGGGCAATTATTTAAGGTACTGGAATCTGAATCGAATTTCTTGTATCCTTATGAGAGCACTTATGAAGGCACCTCATTTACGCATTCGTTTGCACAAGATGGATTAGCTGATGGAACCTATCAATTAACCTTGGCTGCTACCTGCGGAACGGAGTATTATCCTATTCATGTTGAGGCTCATGGCGCAATGATTTATGATTTGATTGTTGATGGAAACCAGCTGACGGTTACTCCTTCGATGGAACCGACATACATATATGATATAGTTCCCCAACCTGAGATACCTCAAGCATTGGAGCAAATTTCGGATACACCTTCAATTGAAGTTCAAAAACTGATTTATGATGGACATGTATATATAATTCGTGCCGATCAATATTATGATGTTTTGGGACATAAAGTGAAATAAATCTATGAAAACTGACGAAGAATTTGACCTTATTATTGCGCGTTGCAGGCGCGTGTATACGCTTAAGATGAAAGACTATGGTCCTTCATGGCGAATTATGCGTCCCCAAACAGTGAATGATCAGCTTTTTATTAAAGCAAAACGAATACGCGAAATAGAGACAACTGGTGTCAATTTGGTGGGGGATTCAATAGAAGGAGAGATGATGGCTATTATCAATTATTCGATAATTGGACTCATTCAATTGCGTCAAGGCTATTCTGATAGCGTAGATATGTCTCAAGAGCGGGCTACCGCTCTTTATGACGAGTATGTCGCCGAGGCAAAGGCTTTGATGCTGCGGAAGAATCACGACTATGGTGAAGCGTGGCGTGAGATGTTTCCGTCTTCCCTTACAGATATTATATTGACTAAGATTAATAGAAATAAATCAATCGCTTCTCATGACAATCAGACTCTAATTTCTGAAGGTGCGGACGGTAATTATTTTGATATGATTAATTACGCTGTCTTCTATCTCATTCAAATGATGGAGCGTGAAGACCCAAAATGCTAAGAATATGAAATCCAAAGTTCAACATGTTACGGGTAGTATAGCTCGTTCTCTGCTCGGCCTTACATTCCTTTTCTCAGGTTTCGTGAAAGCCATAGATCCGCTTGGCACAACTTATAAGATAGAGGACTATCTTAAAGCATTCGGCGGCTTTTTTGCTGATATGCTTCCTTTGGCACAGACTGCTGCATTTATTCTCATTGCTGCAGAATTTGTTTTGGCTATATGCTTGTTGCTGAATGTGCGTACTTCCATCACATCATGGCTTACATTGCTTTTCTATTTGGTCATGACTCCCCTGACGGCATATATCGCTATTACCAATCCGGTTAGTGATTGCGGTTGCTTTGGCGATGCTTTGGTGATTACCAATTGGCAGACATTTACCAAAAATGTCATCCTCTTGGTGTTGTCTATAGTACTCGTTAAATGCCGGAAAAGTATTCCTTCTACTTTTGTGTGGCAGGCAGAATTGGGAATCGCATCTTTGGCGTTGGTGTTGGTGGTCGGACTGATGGCTTGGACACTTAACCATCTCCCGTTCATTGATTTCCGTCCATATAAGATTGGAAATAATATTCCGGAATTGATGGAATATCCCGAAGACGCACCGCAGGATGAGTACGAAATTACTTTTGTGTATGAAAAGAATGGTGTTGAACAAGAATTTACTCTTGAAAATTACCCGCGTGGAGATTCCTCCTGGACCTTTGTGCGTCAAAACTCAAAACTGATAAAGAAGGGGTATGAACCACCAATTCATGATTTTGAACTTATCAATAATGATTTCGAAGACATAACTTTTGATATCCTTGAAAGTGAAGAACCGGTAACATTGGTTATCATGTATGATTTGTCAAAAAGTGATATGGAGATGTTACCCCGTGTAGAACGCTTGTATGAACAAACCATGGAATCCGGGTCTGATTTCTATATCCTTACCGGTTCCGGTTCGGATGAAATAGATGCATTGGTATCTCAACTTTCATCAATAGGTCGTGAAGCAATATGTACTTGTGATCCTGTTACACTCAAAACGATAGTACGCGCTAATCCGGGTGTAATTGAGGTTCAAAACGGAATAGTAATCAATAAATTTAATTTGAAGAATATATGCGAGTAAAAATGGTGGCAGGCAATTGGAAAATGAACAAGAACCTGCAAGAAGGTGTAGCTTTGGCTACTGAATTGAAAAACAATGTAACTAATCCCCAATGTGCAGTGGTAATCGCTACTCCCTTTATCCATCTTACTGAGATGGCTCGTCTTTTGAAGGGTAGCCCTATCGCTGTGGCTGCTGAAAACTGTGCTGATCATGCATCCGGCGCCTATACCGGTGAGGTATCTGCTGAGATGGTAGCATCAACAGGAGCTACTTATTGTATTATCGGCCATTCAGAACGCCGCTTGTATTATCATGAGACTCCTGATATCTTGCGTGAAAAAGTTCGTCTTGCTCTTGATAACGGTTTGCGAGTCATTTTCTGTATCGGAGAAGTTCGTGAAGAACGTGAGGCCAATTGCCAAAACGAGGTTGTTCGTTCGCAAATGGAAGGCTCACTCTTTGACTTGAGTGAAGAGAATTTCCGTAAGATAACTTTGGCATACGAACCTGTATGGGCAATAGGTACCGGTCTTACTGCTACTCCGGATCAAGCTGAACAAATGCATGCTTTTATACGTAGTACAGTGGCTGAACGCTATGGCCAGGCTGTTGCTGATGATACTACTATCCTTTATGGGGGTTCCTGCAATGCTAAGAATGCTGCTGAATTGTTCTCCAATCCCGATGTTGATGGCGGTTTGATTGGTGGCGCTAGCTTGAAAGCTCCTGATTTTATGACCATTATCAACGCTCGTTAATATGGCTCTCATACGTACAATCAACCGGAATGGTGAAATCCTTACCCCTCGTATTGCAGACGATGTTTTTATGGCAGACAATGCTACGGTGGTTGGCGAGGTAACTATAGGTGAGGGCACAAGCCTATGGTTCAACTCTGTCCTTCGTGGTGATGTGAATACGATTACAATCGGCCGTCATTGTAATATCCAGGATGGAAGTGTATTACATACGTTATACCAAAAATCCACAATTACGCTTGGCGACTATGTTTCGGTAGGCCATAATGTGACCATCCATGGTGCTGATGTCGATAATTACGCACTTATCGGAATGGGAGCGACATTATTGGATGGCGTGCATGTGGGGGAAGGTGCTATTGTGGCAGCAGGTGCATTGGTCCTTAAAAACACCCAAATAGGCCCCTATGAACTGTGGGGCGGTGTTCCTGCCAAATTTATCAAGAAGGCTGATCCCCAGCAGACCGAAGAAATTAACAAAAGAATTGCACACAACTATGCCATGTATGCGTCTTGGTATAAGAAGGACTAAATTATGTTTCATCGTATTTTGCTCAAACTCTCAGGTGAGAGTCTAATGGGAAATCAGGGCTATGGTATCGATCCTCAACGCCTGAACGATTATGCTGACCAAATATGCCAACTGGCAAAATCCGGGGTGCAAATTGGTATCGTTATCGGTGGCGGAAACATTTTCCGTGGCCTGAGTGGCGCGCAAAAAGGTTTTGACCGTGTGCGTGGCGATCAGATGGGAATGCTGGCTACCGTTATCAATTCGTTGGCCCTTTCGTCTGCTTTGGAAGCAAAAGGCCAGAAAGTAAGAGTACTTACGGCCGTTCGTATGGAGCCTGTAGGAGAATATTATTCCAAACAACTTGCCATACGACTCATTAACGAAGGAAATGTCGTTATTATGGCTGGTGGTACAGGAAATCCTTATTTCACTACCGATACCGCATCTTCTCTCCGTGCTATTGAGATTGAGGCGGATGTCATGTTGAAAGGTACGCGTGTGGATGGTATCTATACTGCCGATCCGGAAAAAGACCCTACTGCTACTAAATTTGAAAGTATTTCATACGACGAAATCCTGGCTCGTCATCTCCGCATAATGGATTTGACCGCTATTACGATGTGTATGGAAAACAAGATGCCTATCTATGTATTTGATATGGATACTATTGGCAATCTGATGCGCGTAATCAATGGCGAACAAATAGGAACATTGGTTCACCCTTAAGGCGTGTTTTATTAATGATAATTTGAATATTCATCCCTACTGTTTCACTTAATACTTACAGAAATGAAGGATCCAAAAGAAATTCAACAAGCTGTATCCGATCAAATGGAATCAGCCGTTATGTATCTTGACGACGCTCTTGCACATATTCGTGCAGGCAAAGCCAGTGTACGCATCCTCGATCCTATACGAGTGGATTATTACGGCGCTTCTACGCCTCTTGCCAACGTATCTACTATTACTACTCCCGATGCCCGTACAATCCAGATTCAACCCTGGGAAAAAAATATGCTGTCGGTAATCGAGCGTGCACTCATCAATTCCAATATCGGGCTGGCTCCCAATAATAATGGTGAAGTAATTCGCCTGATTATTCCTCCCCTTACAGAGGAAAGACGTCGCGAACTGGCTAAACAATGTAAAGCTGAAGCTGAAAATGCCAAAGTAAGTGTTCGTAATGCTCGTCGTGATGCTATTGAGGACTTGAAGAAAGCTCAAAAAGAAGGCCTTCCCGAGGATGCCGAAAAAGATGCTGAATCTGAAGTCCAGAAGTTGCATGACAAGTTCGTCAAGCAGATTGATGAAGTTTACGCCAAGAAGGAAAAAGAGATAATGACCGTCTAATGAACGGATTGGTAATAAAGTCAACCGGAAATGCTTACCTTGTCCGTATGGATGATGGTAAGGATTTGGAATGTCATATCAAGGGAAATTTCCGCATCCGTGGCATCCGTTCTACGGCACCAGTTGCTGTGGGGGATATAGTGGAGGTGGAAATGTTGCCCGATGGTACCAACTGGATTCGTGAGGTTTGTACTCGACGCAATTATATTATTCGTCGCAGTACGAACCTTTCTCATGAATCTCATATTTTGGCTGCCAACCTTGATCAAGTCCTTCTGTTGGTCACGCTTAAACATCCGGCCACCTCAACCACTTTTATAGATCGCTTCCTGGCAACGGCGGAGGCCTATCGTGTTCCTGTGGTACTGGTGTTCAATAAGATTGATATGCTAAGCCCTGACGAAATGCAGGAGTTGAACGAACTAAGTGCTTTATATAAGTCAATCGGTTATTCTACGATGGCGATTTCTGCATCTATGTTGGCGGATCAACCGGATAAGATGGCTGAACTTTCAGGCCTTTTGGCCGGAAAAGTTACTTTGCTTAGCGGAAATTCGGGTGTCGGGAAATCTACTTTGCTGAATGCTTTGTTCGGTTCGTCTGTAACACGTACTGGTCGTATTTCTGATGCTCACGACAAAGGTATGCATACCACAACATTTAGTGCCATGTATTCGTTAGATCCGATTGTTGGAGCCGATTCCTCTTGGCTGATCGATACTCCGGGGATAAAAGGTTTCGGCGGAGTAGATATGAGTAAACGGGAAGTAAGTCATTATTTCCGCGAAATATTCCGTATAGGACGGGAGTGCCGTTATGACGATTGCTTGCATTCCAATTCGGGTTGCGGTTGTGCCGTCTATGATGCTGTGGTTCGTGGCGAAATCGCTCTTTCCCGCTACGAAAGTTATCTTTCGCTCTTGGGCGATGCCGAAGAGCAAAAATATCGTTAAAGCGTCAAGATAAGAAAGCTATATATTTGAATAATTGATAAGTTATATGCGTGAAGTTCAATTTCAGGGGATGACATTTGAAGAAATGATTACACCCTCCCAAATTTCGGAGATAGTAAGTCGTGTCGCGGAGCAAATCAATAACGATTATGCCGGACGACAACCGCTTTTTATATGTGTACTTAACGGAGCGTTCGTGTTTGCGGCGGACTTGTACCGGAAAATTACCTTGCCGGCTGACATTACTTTTGTACGACTGAAATCATATACCGGCATGTCGCATGGCGAAATCCGTCAGGTGTTGCCCATATACGAAGATATACGTGACAGAGATGTCATCGTGATTGAGGATATCGTGGATACTGGACATTCCATGCATCATTTTATGAAAATGCTCCGTGAACAAGGTGTTCGTTCTGCTGAAATCTGTTCTTTCCTCTTCAAACCTGAAGCCTTGGAGGAAGAGGATGCCAGACCGAAATATGTGGGAAAAGAAATTCCCAAACGTTTTATCGTAGGTTACGGTTTGGATCTTGATGAACAAGGACGCAATCTGGATGCTGTGTATGTCTTGCCTAATTGACACTATCAATGAGAAAAATAAAAAAGCACTTGAAAAAATCAAGTGCTTTTTGTGATCCATGCAGGATTCAAACCTGCAACCCCCACATCCGTAGTGTGGTACTCTATTCAGTTGAGCTAATGGACCATGGCTCTTTTTCAAAAGCGGGTGCAAAGGTACTGCTTTTTTTTTATATGACCAAATCTTTTCGTTATTTTTTTGCAAAAAAAACACTTTTTCATACTTTTTCTTTGTTTTTACCTGATTTGACCCTGGTTTTTATTAGTACACCTATATTGCTCATGTCATTTTTCAAATATTATATGTTAAGGGAAGATAGAAACAAATGGTACTAAATTAAGTTGGTTCATTTTTACTCAACCTATACCGCCTTTATAATGCCCATTCGGTAAAGTATGAATTCATAACGGTTGAAGAAATGAAAAAAAAGAGATGAGAAAAGGAAATTCTATAAATGTCTGCAATAAATTCCAAATCTCTGAGTCGCCTCGTTTCTTCATCTCCCGAACTTGTCCTGTTATTGCTTTTTTACCCCTATCTTTGTCGAGAGCTAAACGTAACATAAACGTAACATTACCTTTACGTTAAAAACTCATGTCTGTCGAGCCGTCTGCCTGCTCTCGTTCGATATACGATGCTTGTTATATCCAATTTGGAGGTAATCATTTTTTCTGCCAATATGTATATAATTCCCTAAAAAAAAGATGAAAATTTGGTTAATCCGTTTTTTTTTACTACCTTTGCAAACTCAATCAAAAGACATGGCATGATTGCTGACAAATTATATCATAGGATAGCTTTATGGCTGCATCGGTTAACAGCCATAAATACCGGCGGTGAGGGGATTCATTCACCTTATTTGTTCGAAATTGTGCGGATGTTGATGTATGACGATAATAGTTACTATTGCTGGTATGCGTTGGAAGAAAGACGGAGAGCCTTGATAAATGCTTACAAACCGATATGCATCGCTGATGACCTCCCGGATGGCCGAAGAAACGGTGAGATGAACGTGAATCTAAAGAATTGGGCACGTCAAAATATAGCGGATAATCGCATGGACAGGTTCCTTTTTCGTCTGGTATTGTGGCTCGGCCGCCAGATCCGGAAAAATGATGAAGCGCGAACGCCTCTGATAATCGATACTGATGCCGGAGTGGGATTAACTGCCGCTTATATGGCTTCCGCCGATTCGCGAAATAAAGTGGTAGCTTTCTGTTTGGCTTCAGATTTGAGAATGCTGGCGGAGCAATTCCGGTCGAAGGCCTCAATCTCCAATCTGGAAATCAGTCAAGCCGTCGATTTGCAGAAATGGCGTATCGATACTTTATATAATAATAATGATTATGCGTGCGCGCGTGCAGACCTTATTTGCTTAAATGCGAACAAGGGTAGGGAATACCTTCTCAAAGAAATGGACGCTTGGATGCCGGTTGCTCATCGCAAAACCATTTTCGTGTTGAAACAAATAAGAGCGTCTGCTCAATCGGCTGAAGCATGGCGGGCCGTCAAGCAACGGCAAGATGTCACCACTACGATGGATCTGGGGGATAACGGCTTGGTATTCCTCGATCCTGATTATATAAGAAGACATTATAAATTGAGAATATGAAAGTTTATACAAAAACAGGAGATCGTGGACAGACTTCCTTGGCTACGATGGAACGAGTGAGTAAGGATGATATTCGTCTGCAGGCTTATGGAACGGCGGACGAGTTGAATTCCTTTGTCGGACTGTTGCGAGCCAAGTGGCCCGAACAAATGAAGGATACCGATCAACGCCAGGAGTGGATCCAAAACAAACTTTTTAACCTGGGTGCAGAATTGGCTGGAGCTGAAGGTGATTGGATCGTGGCTGATGATGTGGATATGTTGGAAAAATGGATTGATGAGATGCAGGAAACAATAACTCCGCTGCACGGTTTTATCCTTCCCGGTGGAAGTGAAGCCGTGGCTCTAACGCATGTGTGCCGAACGGTAACCCGAAGACTTGAAAGATGGATGGTTTCCTTAGGACCGGCAGTAAAGCCGATTTCGCTCCAATTTGTTAACAGATTGAGTGATTTTTGGTTCGTCTTGGGTGAAAAAGTGGCGGAAAATGAGAAAATATCACTTTTTTTGTGGAAAAAATAGGAAAAAACTTGCATAGACAAAAATAATTTTGTAATTTTGCACGCTAATTAGATATAAAGCACGCAATGTGTGCCCGTTGGGCGCACCGTTTTGGGTGCAAAAAAGGTTGTAAATGAACAAGAATAAAACCACAAAACTATAACCACAAACTATGTATTGGACATTGGAATTGGCAACAAAACTGGAAGACGCTCCATGGCCTGCCACCAAAGACGAACTGTTAGATTATGCAAACCGTGTAGGAGCACCGATGGAGGTGATCGAGAACCTGCAGGAGATAGAGGATGAAGAGGAGGTCTATGAGACGATTGAGGACCTTTGGCCTGATTATCCAACTAAAGAAGACTTCTTCTTCGACGAGGAAGAATATTGATATCCGCCCCGTTGATAGTCGCTCCGTGAATGCCTGATAAAGGAGGTCGCGGCGGTGTGACGGGGATACAAGAACAAAAAAGAAGTGAAGAAATATGTTGTTCTGCTCGGCTTATTGATCGTAGTGCTGGCATTGGAGGCTCAGACCGATCCGCAGTTAGGACAATATATGTATATGCAGACATCCTATAATCCTGCAGCGGCAGGTGAAGGCGATTTGATGAGGGTGTCCGGCTTGCACAGAATGCAGTTTACCGGAATCAAGAATGCTCCGATGACAACTTACTTCAGTTTTACATCGCCGTTCGTTATCGGAAAAACAAAACATGCAGCCGGAGTCAGATTTTTGAATGATATGTACGGATTGTACAGCAATCAGGCATTTCATATCCAATATGCATATCGTCATAAAATAGGAAAAGGCTATTTGAGTGCCGGAATTGACTTGGGCTTGGTGAATGTCGGATTCCGTAACGACAGTATCAATCTGGGGCAATTGTCCGGAGCTACTACCGAGGGCAATTATTTCCAGGAGACGGACCCCGCGATCCCTCGTAATACGGGAGGAAACTCCGGTGATAAGGGTGCCAATGGAATGGCGTTCGATATGGGAGTGGGGCTCTATTATGCGGCACCGACTTGGTGGGCTAGCTTGAGTTACAGCCATTTGACTAGACCTACTATCCAATGGAGCGAACAGAGTGAGATGACCGTGGTGGGAACGCTTTATATGGCAGGAGGCTATAATTGGCAGCTGCATGACAAACGATGGATGCTTCATCCGAGTGCCATGATTATGACTGATTTCGCCAACTGGGATGTCAATCTGACGATGATGGCTGAAGTGGATAATAAATACAGGTTCGGGGCGGGGTACAGAATAGGAGGAAGTGTTAACCTGATAGTGAATATTGATATCGTGAGCGGATTGTGTTTAGGCTATACTTATGAGTTGCCTGCCAATCGACTGGCAATGGAGAGCTATGGCTCACATGAATTGTTTTTGGCTTACGGATTTGATATCCTGAAACCGAAGCGCACGAACAAATATAAAAGCATACGCTACTTATAAAATTGAAATATATTAACAACCAACGAATATGAAAATCACAAAGATTATTCTCGTGGCCCTTACGGCCGTAATCTTGTCGGCCTGCGGAGGTCCGAAAGGTGAATTGGTAGGTGCAAACAAGCCTGGTAATTTCAAAGAGTCCAATCCTTACGGTATGGTATTCATCAAGAAGGGTTCGTTTATGATGGGTGAAAACACTCAGTCGCCCGTTTTTGGCCAACCCGATGTTTTGGGTATGCGTACGGTGAATGCGTTCTGGATGGACGAAACCGAAATTACCAACAATGAGTACAAACAGTTCGTACATTGGGTGCGCGACTCCATCGCCTACACTCTTCTTATCCAGGCAGGTTTCGAGGAGTATGCTTATGTTCCCCGTAATGGTGAGTTCGACGAGGAAAGTTTCACTATCAATTGGAAAAAGAAAATTCCTTGGGGCTCCGATGATGAGGAAATTCAGGAAGCTTTGGCTCCCCTGTATTACAGCGACGGAACACTCCGAACCATCAAACTGCATTATAATTATAGTTGGAAAAATCTGGATGAGGCTGTCAAATACGTGAATAAATTTGATGTGGCTAAAGGTCGTTATCCTGAAGGAGCTAAAGCTCGTGTGGATACATTCTGGATTGATGATGAAGGATTTATCCAGGATAGCACTATCGTTCGCCCCTTGCGCGAGCCTCAGGATTTGTTGACCAATAAGATTATCAGTATCTATCCCGATACGATGGTTTGGATTCGTGACTTCCAATATGCTTATAATGATCCTATGCAGCGCGGCTATTTCGCATTCCCCGGATATTCGGAATATCCCGTAGTCGGTGTTACTTGGGAACAGGCACACGCTTTCTGCCATTGGCGCACAAGCTTCCTTGAAAGCAATACGGATCAATTGATTCAGGTCTATCGTCTCCCGACCGAGGCTGAGTGGGAGTATGCAGCGCGTGGTGGCCGCAAAGAGGCTATGTATCCTTGGGGTAACAAATATGCCCGTGACGCAAAAGGTTGTTTCTTGGCTAACTTCAAACCTTATCGTGGCGCTTATTCGGATGATACCGGAACGATGACGATGCGTGTTGCTCAATTCCAACCTAACGATTTCGGATTGTTTGATATGGCAGGTAATGTGGCAGAGTGGACTTCCTCCGCTTATAATCCTTCTGCAAATACCTATGTCAGCGATATTAACCCCGAATTCATGTATATGGCTCGTAAATCCGATCCCGATATGCTGAAACGTAAAGTGGTTAAGGGCGGTAGCTGGAAAGATATTAGCGCATATATGCAGTGCGGCGCTCGCACATTTGAATATCAATACGAAAGTCGTACCTATATCGGATTCCGTTGTGTTCGTTCTTTCATCGGTGATTAATACATCTTATTAAAATAATTGTTGAAATAATTTAAATAAAAATACAGAAATGGCAACAGAAAAAGCAAATGCTTATCAGAGTTGGTTAGACTCTTTTGAGGGTAAAAAAGAAAGCAAGTTCATGACCTGGTATCATTCTTACCAAGGTAAGAAGATCGTAAACATCGTGTATTCTGCAGGTGCATCCGTCGTTATTGTAGGTGCCTTGTTTAAGATCCTTCACTGGCCGGGCGCAAGTATCGTGCTGATGATCGGTATGTTCACCGAGGCTTTCTTGTTTATCATTGGTGTATTCGAGGTTCCTCACGAGGAATTCCACTGGGGCAATATCTTCCCCCAACTTCTTGAGTACGGTTCACCTGAAGAGCGTTTGATTCGTGCTCGTGACGAAATGGGTATGGCTCCTCAACTCGGAGGTCAGCAAAGTGCAGCCCAAGGTCCTGCCAATCCCACTTCTACTTCTCTTTCTGAGAGCGAAATGGAAGCATTGAAAGCAGGTATCGGTGATTTGGCTAAAACTGCCGGTCAACTGAGCGAACTCGGTAAATTGGCAACCACTACCAATAAATTGAACGAGCAAATGGAAGCTGCTTCTACTGCTGCCGGTCAATTCGCACAAAGTGCAGGTACTCTCGGCCAGAAAAGCGAAGAACTCAACAATGCTTATACCGCTATCGTTAATGATCTCCAAGGCGCTGTTGACAATACCAAGAACTACTCGCAAAGTGTTGAGGCAATGAATGCAAAATTGGGTAGCATCAATTCAATCTATGAGTTGCAACTCAATACTATCCAAGCTCAGGCTGACGCATTCAAAGCTCAAACCGAACAGGTTAAATCGATGACCGAAGGTATCAAGAGTATGGCTGAAATGACTGCTGATGCTATGAAGAGCAGTGAAGCATACCAAGCTGGAGCAAAACAATTGGCAGGACAAATCGCCGACTTGAACAAGGTATACGGAAACATGCTGAATGCACTCGTTTAATCCTATTCCTTTTATTTTTAAATTGTTTAACGTTTAAACTTTTAAGAAATGGGTGGAGCAAAAAACTGTCCGGAAACCCCGAGACAAAAAATGATTGGTATGATGTACCTGGTGCTCACGGCTATGTTGGCCTTGAACGTCAGTACCGATATCTTGAATGGCTTTACAATGGTAGATAAGAGCCTGCACTCCAGTATTGATGCAGCCACCAATCGTAATACCCAATTGTATGCCGATTTCAAAACCGCACATGATGATAACCCTGAGAAAACTCAGGAGATGTATGATCAGGCACTATTGTTGCATCGTCAGGCTGATAGCCTTTTCGATTACATTCAGGATTTTAAAACTCAAATCGTAATCCTGGCTGATGGTGAAAAGAAAGTGACTGAGCGTATCAATAGTGATGAACACGGTGATCCGACACGTGCTATCAATAGTAAGGATAACAACAACGTAACCGGTCAATATGCATTGGTAAATCTTGCTTCTGACGGTCGTACCAACGGTGCTCACTTGCGTGAGAATATCACGCGCTATCGTGATTATCTCTGCAAATTGGTGCATGAACACGATCCTCATATGGAGGCAGAGTATCAGCGTATATTCGCAACTGATGAAGAATATAATGAGCATGATAAATGCTATTATTCTTGGGAAGAAGCCGTGTTCCACAATATGCCCGTTAGTGCTTCGGTCACCGTTCTTACCAAAATCCAAAACGATATTCGTGCTACTGAAGGTCAATTGATTCAATATTTGATGGGGCGTACCGATGCTGCCGACTTGCGTGTGAACAAATACGAGGCTCATGTTATTCCTTTGACTTCTGACTATGTTTTGCGTGGCGGTCGTTATCAGGCTCGTATCGTTTTGGCTGCAGTCGACTCTACGAAGACACCTCAATATTTTGTCGACGGTCAAGAAATTGGTCCCGATGGCTTGTACGATGTATTAGCCAGCAATCCCGGTTCCAAAACTATTGAAGGTTATTTGACATTCCTTGATAACGAAGGCAATCCGATTGAAGTTCCTTTCTCTCATGACTACACCGTAGGTGAACCTGCTGCATCTGTTAGTAACATGGAGTTGAATGCCATCTATGCCGACTATAACAATAAATATAGTGTTTCTGTTCCCGGTGTTAGTCCCGGTAATGTACGAATCCGTGTAGAAGGTGGTCAATTGACTAAAGATGACAAACGCGGTCATATTGAAGTCCGCACTTCTGTGGCTCCCGGACAAAAAGTGAAGATCATCGTTTCCGCTGATGTTGATGGTAGCGGTAAGATGGTCACCATGAGTCAGGATGAATATGTAGTACGCGCTTTGCCGAAACCTCAAGGTTGGATCAAATTGCCTAATGGCAAAACTGTTCGTGAAAAAGCCGCAGGTACCACCTTGTCGGCCGGTAATACCGAAGTCGTTGCCAGTTACGGTGATGATGTTCTCTTGAAACTTGACTTCGATATCGTTGGATTCCAAACTCGCGTTAACGGTAAGGAATTACGTTCCAACGGCTCTCATTTCTCTGCTGATCAAATGAACCAAATCAAGAAATTGAAGAAAGGTACTTTGATAAAGATTGAAAATGTTCGCTACAAACCTAAAGGTGGTGGCAAAGAGAGCAATTTGGAGAGTTTTGTGATAGAACTCGTATAATCATAATAAAACCACACTAATATGAAACGTTTATGTATAATTATCTGTGTGTTGATTGCCACAAGTGTGAGCATTAGCGCGCAGCATCTGCCCCGCTCATTCTTTGATGCTAAGGGTAATGTACGTATCGAGACGGAGGAACTGGACGAGGCTGCTGATACCTTGGTCAAAGTTTTCCATCGTAACGACGATATCGAGTGGTCAAGAATAGTATATCGTATTATCGATATGCGTTATAAACAGAACTATCAGTTGTATTTCCCGGTTCATACTGACAACGAACGTTATCACAATATGTTCAATGTGATTGCTGATGCTGTTATCAAAGGTATGCCTATCTACAGCACGGAGTTCAACTTGATGAACAATCGTATTAATCCTGATTTCTCGGATGAGGCCCAATTGTCATACTTGGAGATTCCCGGAGCATTCCAGAACTATGAGTATTCGGAAGGTGAATACTATGGTGATGACGAGGCTATGGAGGCTTTCTATGATATCACCCGTTCGCCTGCTAAACTGCTTTGGTGCAAAGATACCACTGACGAGAAATCCGGTTTCACGGCCAACTATACCAACTTTGAATCGTTAGTTCGTAATCAGTTGAAATATTTGGTACAGGAAATCGTGTTCTTTGACCGTCACACATCTCGCCTGTATACTAAAATTATAGCAATTGCTCCTCTGTATTCCGCCAAAATCGAAACAACTCAGCCTGAGACTCCTCAAGAATGTGCTCGTGCTTTGTTGGAATCGATCATGTTCTGGATTACATACGATGATCTTCGTCCGTATCTCGCGCGCCAATATATGATTCCTACGGTTAATGAATCGCAACGAGTTACTTTTGAGGAATTCTTCCAAAAGAAACTTTATTCCTCTTATGTTGTGGCTATCAGTGATATGTACGACCGTTTCATCTTGGACTATGCAATGGATCCTGAAACAGTCCATAAGGAGCAGGAAAAGATTGAAACCGAACTCCTCACGTTTGAACAAGACCTGTGGGAATATTAAGCCAATACTAAAAGGCAGGTCCGATGACCTGCCTTTTTCTTAGTATATAATGGTAATCTATATAAAAGGACATTAAGACTATAATCAGGTGAAGAAACGTAGATTCTTTAATATGTATCTAACCACCACCATTAGTGTGGCTTTGGTTTTGTTTCTTATAGGGCTACAATGTATTGTACTGCTCAGTACACATACGTTAATAACCCAAATCAAGGAAAATCTGGCGTTAACTGTTGTAATGACTGAAGAAGCCGATTCATCGCATGTTGACCGATTGACATCTTACTTTGAACGGATGCCCTATTGTCATCATTTTGATTATATCAGTAAGGAGCAGGCATTGGAGGAACATATTCAGTTGTTGGGAGAAGATCCCGAAAAATTCCTTGGATATAAT
The DNA here is from genome assembly GCA_024399655.1 of Paludibacteraceae bacterium. Taxonomy (GTDB): domain Bacteria; phylum Bacteroidota; class Bacteroidia; order Bacteroidales; family Paludibacteraceae; genus Colicola. Next base: position 88,707 of record JAKSNP010000005.1, read on the forward strand.
CCGTTGACTGATGCTTTCGAAGTGCATTTGAATGCCGAATATGCTCAATCCGACAGTATTGAAGCCATCCGTGCTTCGTTGATTGACTTACCTTTTGTTGATGAAGTACTTTACCAACAAAATGTAGTTGAGGTGTTGGACAAAGGTATTAGTGAGGTTAGCGTGGCTTTGATTGTAGTGGGGGCTATTTTGCTGTTGATGTCATTGGCGTTGATTACCAATACGATTCGTCTGCACATTTATTCCAAAAGGTTCCTGATCAATACGATGCGATTGGTCGGGGCTACTCCATGGGTTATTCGAGCTCCGTTTATTCGTCGCAATCTGCGTTTGGGGATCGAAGCGAGTGCTCTTGCCTTGATTGCATTGGCAGGTGCGTTCTATTATTGTTACGCTCGTATGGGTATTATGCTTTTCCCGATTACATGGCAAAATATAGCGTTTGTGGTATTAGCCGTAATCCTGGTGGGAGAATTGATAGCCTTTGCCGCATCTATGTTTGCTACTGACAAATATATTCGTATGAAAATCGATACAATGTATGAAATATAATCTTCCTAAAATTAATTTGATATTAATAGCCGTATCTTGTGTGATTATCGTGCTGGGATTCTTCCTGATGGCCGGTGAACCGAGCGGAGCTACGCAATATAATCCGGATATCTTCTCTACACGACGTATCACCGTCGGTCCGATGATATCTTTATTCGGTTTTGTGCTAATGATTGTGGCTATTTTATTCCGCAAACGCAAATGAGTTGGTTTGAAGCCTTAATGTTAGGCCTGATTCAAGGCCTTACTGAGTTTTTGCCTGTTTCATCCTCCGGTCATTTGGAAATAGGACAAGCCTTGTTCGGCACGGCAGGTGAGGAGAACTTGATGTTTACTGTAGTTCTGCATGTGGCTACCGTATTGGCGACTATCATCGTGTTCCGTCGTGAGATAGTAAATCTCTTTAAAGGGACATTCTTGGTAAAGCAATGGAACGAAGATAAACATTATGTTGCCATGATTCTTCTTTCATGCATACCCGTTTTTATCGTGGGTATGTTCTTTAAAGATCAGGTGGAGCAGTTTTTTGGAAACGGACTTACATTGGTGGGAATATGTCTCTTGATTACCGCTTTGTTGTTATGTGTAAGCGAATTCCTTTCTAAACGGAAAATTGGCGAAAGACATGAAGTGGGGTGGAAAGACGCATTAATCGTAGGTTGTGCTCAAGCTGTGGCTGTCTTACCGGGATTGAGTCGAAGCGGGGCTACGATAGCCACCGGTTTGTTGTGCGGCGTTCGAAAAGAATCCATCGCTCAGTTCTCTTTCCTGATGGTTCTTATTCCTGTGTTGGGTGAAGCATTTTTGGAATCTATTGACTTAATCAGTGGTGAATCGGTGGCGTCTGGCATTGGATTGTTGCCAATGACTGTCGGTTTTATTGCTGCTTTTGTATCCGGCATATTAGCTTGCAAATTTATGATTAATATCATTAGACGCCAAAAGTTAATCTATTTTGCCGCCTATTGTTTAATCGTTGGAATTTTGGCCATTTGCCTTTAAAATTGCTGTATGGATTTTATTGAGGGCGAGATAATCGCATTTGACAAACCCTATAAATGGACGAGTTTTGATGTCGTTGGAAAAACTCGTTGGCTGCTTTGTCATCGTCTGGGTGTGAAGAAATTGAAGGTGGGACATACTGGGACACTTGATCCCCTGGCTACCGGGGTGGTCGTGGTATGTACAGGGCATAAGACAAAACTGATAGATCAATTGCAGTATGATGATAAAGAATATGTCGCCACGTTGCAATTGGGGGCGACCACTCCCAGTTATGATTTGGAAAAGCCGATAGATTGCACCTATCCGACAGCGCATATCAACCGTACTCTGATAGATAACGTTATTCCGACTTTCTTGGGAGAGCAATGGCAAGTCCCGCCTATGTTTTCTGCCGTAAAAGTGGATGGAAAACGAGCCTATAAGTTGGCTAGAAAAGGCGAGCAAGTGGAATTGAAACCGAAATTGTTGGTTATTGACCAAATTGAGGTGCTCGCATTTGATGAACAAAATATGCAATTGACCATCAGGGTGGCATGTAGCAAAGGAACATATATCCGAGCTTTAGCCCGTGATATAGGACAAAGATTGGATTCCGGAGCACATTTGATAGCCTTACGGCGTACACGTGTCGGAAAAATTCGTGTGGAAGATTGTATGACTTTTGAACAATTTACAGAACTGATAGATAATGAAATTAAGCCAATTCAAGTTTAAAGTACCTGATGAGCAAATCGCTCAATATCCCACGCCTTATCGTGATGAGGCCCGAATGTTGGTTTTACATCGCACTACGGGTGAAGTGGAGCATAAACAGGTGAAAGACCTTATCCAATTTTTTGATGAGGGTGACCTCTTTATTTTTAACGATACTAAGGTCTTTCCGGCTCGTATGTATGCCATCAAAGAGAAAACTTTGGCACGCATAGAGGTGTTCCTGCTTCGCGAACTCAATCATGAAATGCGATATTGGGATGTGGTGGTTGACCCTGCTCGTAAGATTCGTATAGGAAATAAACTCTATTTTGACGAAGAGAATACTATCGTGGCTGAAGTGATCGACAATACTACTTCGCGCGGTCGTACTTTACGTTTCCTTACTGATTATGACCAAAATGAATTCGTTCCGCATCTTTATGCTTTAGGTCATACGCCGTTACCTAAATATATCTATCGTCCGATGGATGAAGAGGTGATGAAATCTTTCTGCCGTGATTTCCATATCGCAGAGGATGAAGACTGCGAGATGTGTCTCAAGCAGATGGACGAAGAACGCTATCAGTCGATTTTTGCAAGCAAAGTTGGCGCGGTAGCTGCACCGGCTGCTTGTATGCATTTCTCCAAACAATTGCTCAAACGGATGGAAATTAATGGTATTGACTACCAATGTATGACATCACATATGTCGTTAGGCAATTTCAAACCGGTTGAAGTAGAAGACCTGACCAAACATAAGATTGACAGCGAGCAGATCATATTGCCGCAAGAATTGGTGGATGCTGTTGAACGCGTACATTCCACTTCGCATCGCGTATGTGCTGTGGGAACCGAGATTATGCGTGCATTGGAGCATGTGGTTGGAACCGGTGGCCAACTCAAAGCCTATAACGGTTGGACTAATAAGTTCATCTTCCCTCCCTACGACTTTACGGTGGCTAATTCTTTCTTTGTCAATTTCTATCCCTCCGAGTCCAGCCAGCTGATGATGGTAGCTGCGTTTGGTGGTTATGACAATGTGATGGCTGCCTATCAGACTGCCGTTCGTGAAGGCTATCGTTTCGGGGATTATGGTGACGCTATGTTAATTGTTGACTGATGAATGTCCGTATAGAGGAAAGTTGGCGTGAAGTGTTGCAACCCGAATTTGATAAGCCTTATTTCGAGATGCTTACTTCATTTGTCAGACGGGAGTATCAAACCAAACAATGTTTCCCGCCTGCAGGTCTTATTTTCAATGCTTTCAACTCGTGCCCGTTCCAACGGGTGCGGGTTGTCATTATCGGCCAGGACCCTTATCACGAACCAGGTCAGGCGCATGGCTTGTGTTTCTCCGTAAACGAGGGGGTGCAAGTCCCTCCTTCTTTAGAGAATATCTATAAGGAACTGAATCGGGATTTACAGATTCCGATTTCGTCTTCCGGCAATTTGCAACATTGGGCCGATCAGGGTGTGTTGCTCCTGAATGCGACACTTACGGTCGAAGCTCATCGCGCCGGCTCGCATCAGAACAAAGGGTGGGAAGAGTTGACGGATGCCGCCATAGCGGCACTTAATCAACGCCGTGAGCATATTGTATATATGCTTTGGGGCAGTTATGCTCAACGTAAGGGACAATTTATAGATCGTCGACGCAACCTCGTGTTGACAGCTCCTCATCCGAGTCCGTTGTCTGCCTATCGCGGTTTTATTGGATGTGGACATTTTTCGCAGGCCAACCAATATTTGATGCAACACGGCTTGCAACCTATTCAATGGTAAGCGTTTGCATGAATATGATGAATAACAATCTGTTCGTCTGATGCGCTGGTAGACGTCTTCAGCCTATAGTTTTATCTCACTAATTTCTCACTATGAAACGACTCCTTCTGATTGATGCTTATGCAATGATTTATCGGGCGTACTACGCTTTTATTCGCGTGCCGAGGATGAACTCCAAGGGCGAGAATACAAGTGCGGTATATGGCTTTGTCACCACATTGGAAGATTTGCTTAAGCGCATCAAACCTACACATATAGCGGTAGCTTTCGATCCGCACGGTCCCACTTTCCGTCACGAAGCCTACCAACAATATAAAGCCCAACGTGAGGAAACTCCTGAAGATATCCGCCGTGCTGTTCCTCTTATCCATCAGATACTGGAAGCGATGAATATACCGACTTTGGAAGTGCCGCGATTCGAAGCTGACGATATTATCGGTACTGTGGCCAATTTGGCGGAAACCGAAGGATTTGATGTCTATATGGCTACACCTGATAAAGATTACGGCCAATTGGTCACCGAGCATATCCGTATGTATCGTCCTCGTCATACAGGAGGCTTTGAAGAAATGGGGCCTGCTGAAGTCTGTCAGAAATACGGAATATCCTCTACGGATCAGGTTATCGATCTTTTGGGATTGATGGGGGATGCAAGCGACAACATACCCGGTTGCAAAGGAGTAGGGGAGAAAACAGCCGTGCAACTGCTCAATCAATACGGTTCGATCGACAACTTGTTACAACATGTTGAAGAGCTGAAAGGGGCTCTTAAAACCAAAGTGGAAACCCAACAGGAGGAAATACGTTTTTCCCGCTTTCTGGCTACTATCAGAACGGATGTGCCTATCCAATTCGATGCTGATCAACTTGCTCTGAAAGAGAAAGATTGGAACAAACTGACTCCTATCTATCAGAACCTGGAATTCAATTCCCTCCTGAAGAACGCGCCCGCCAAACCTTTGGGCAAAAAAACGACCAAAACCGTAGCTGACAATGGTGTGCTTGACCTTTTCGGAAGTCCGGAAAATACGACTGCAACGGAGTCTGCTATGCCCAATTATGATACTTTGGAAAATAGGTTGTGCTCCTACCTGCTGAATCCGGAAGTCAGTTTCAATCCTTATGTCCTGCCCGATTGGAGTGCTTTGAAATCAGATCCGGCTCTGTGGAATCTTTATCGAGAAGTGGAATTGCCCTTGGTAAACGTACTCCGGGATATGGAAAAAGCAGGCGTTCGATTCGATTTGCAAATGCTGCACGAGGCGGAAACTGCGTTGAACGCGGAGCTGGAGGGAATTGAGAACGAAATATACCAATTGGCCGGAAAAGAATTCAATATCAACAGTCCGGCGCAAGTGGGGGAAATCCTTTTCGCCGAATTGCAGCTTGACGAAAAAGCGAAACGTGGACGTAACGGACATTTCTCTACGGCAGAAGAAGTGTTGCTCCCACTCAAAGAAAAACACCTTATTGTGACTAGAATACTGGAACAACGCGAATTGAAGAAGTTGATTTCCACTTACATATCCGTTCTTCCGTCCTATATCAATCCCCAGACGGGTAAAATACATACTACATACAACCAAACCGTTACAGCCACGGGGCGTCTGTCGAGCAGCAATCCCAATTTGCAGAACCTGCCGGTTAGAACCGAACGTGGACAGCTGCTCCGCCGTGCCGTGATTCCGGATGAGGGATGTATGTTTCTTAGTGCCGATTATTCGCAAATCGAGTTGCGCCTGATGGCTCATTTTTCACAAGATCCCCATCTGCTGGAAGCCTTCCGGCAAGGTCAGGATATTCATGCGGCAACGGCTGCCAAAATTTTTGGCGTACCTATCGACCAAGTGAGCAAAGAACAACGCCGTCGTGCCAAAACAGCCAATTTCGGTATTATCTACGGAATATCTGCTTTCGGATTGGCGCAACAGTTGGATTGCCCCCGTAGCGAAGCCAAAGCCTTGATTGACGGTTATTTCGAAGCATTCCCGCGAGTGATTGATTTCATAGAAAGTCAAAAACGGTTCGCTCGCGAACATGGCTATGTGGAAACGCTTTTCGGACGTAAACGTTATCTCCCAGATATCAACTCGCATAATGCAACCGTTCGTTCCTTTGCGGAAAGGAACGCTGTAAATGCTCCTATTCAGGGAACGGCTGCCGACATAATTAAGATGGCGATGGTCGCCATTCATCGGAGAATAAGGAACGAAGTGATTGCCCTCCGTCACCAAAGTGATTCATCGAATCCCGTTTTGCCCGAGAATCTGATGATTATGCAAGTGCACGATGAATTGAATTTCAATGTGCCCGAAGCGGAAGTGGATAAAGTAAGAACTATCGTGGTCGAAGAAATGCAAAATGCCGTTCATCTGACCGTCCCGCTTATTGCGGAATGCGGCGTGGGCAAAAATTGGCTGGAAGCACATTGATGCCGTAGCCGCTCTATGAAAAAAAGAAAAAGTTATGGAAAATGCTATATTGGTAGGTTTGATTACTCCAGATCAACCGGAGGAACGAACCAATGAATATTTGGATGAATTGGCTTTCCTGTCGGATACGCGGGACATCCGCCCCGTACGTCGTTTCGTACAACGCGTGGCTTCTCCTGATTCCAATTCCTATGTGGGTAGCGGTAAACTGCAGGAGATTCGCGAATGGATTGTGCAACATCAATCCGATCCCGATAAAGCCGTTGACCTGGTGATATTTGATGACGAATTGTCTCCTCGCCAGATTCGTAATATTGAGCGCGATCTCAATTGGCGCGATAATCCGAAGGATCGACGCGAAGTCCGAGTGATGGACCGAACTATTCTGATCCTTGAAATATTCCTTCAACGAGCGCAAACTTCATATGCCAAGACGCAGGTCGAAATGGCTCATCTGCAGTATATGTTGCCCCGATTGACAAGAATGTGGAGCCATTTGGACCGTCAACGTGGTGGCGGCGGAACCAATCGTGGTACAGGTGAAACTCAGATCGAAGCGGACAAACGAATTATCGGACAACGAATCGCCTTGTTGAGGGAGGAATTGAAACGCATTGACCGGCAAATGTCAACCCAACGCCAAAATCGTGGAAAAATGGTTCGAGTCGCGCTGGTAGGATATACAAATGTGGGAAAATCCACTTTGATGAACCTCTTGTCAAAATCGGATGTGTTTGCCGAAAACAAACTTTTTGCAACTCTGGATACCACCGTACGCAAAGTCACTATCGACAACCTTCCGTTCCTCTTGTCGGATACAGTGGGATTCATCCGCAAATTGCCTCATCATCTGGTCGAAAGTTTCAAATCTACCTTGGATGAGGTCCGTGAAGCCGATCTGCTGATTCATGTGGTGGATATATCTCACCCCAATTTTGAAGAACAATACGAAGTGGTGGAACAGACGATTCGTGAATTGACTGCTCCTGCCAAACAACCTGTACCCGAACCCGCTTTGCCCTATCAAAATCCGAAAAAGGATGCTCCTCATCTGGATATCCCGCGCATCGTGGTGTTCAACAAGATTGACGCTTTCACCTATACGCCTAAAGAAGAGGACGACCTTACACCCGTCACCCGTGAGAATATTTCGCTGGAAGAACTTCAAAAAACATGGATGTCGAAATTGCAGGACGACTGTATTTTCCTTTCTGCCAAAGACAAAACCAATGTCGACAATTTAAGGCGTTTGATGTACGACCGTATCAAAGCCATTCATATCAAACGATATCCCTACAACGATTTCCTGTTCCAGAATTATGCAGACGAGGAATAGAAATCGGCATAAGCAACTGGCTCCCAAATCTACCAAAGCGCGACCCGAAAGTCGCGCTTTGGCTTTTTTTATGCAGTCAAAATGCACTCAAAAATGCAGTCCACATGCTTTTCAAATGTAATCTAAATGTAATCTAAATGCAGTCTACATGCTTTTCAAATGCAGTCTGTATTCAGCCCTGTCTTTGTCGAGAGCTAAACGTAACATAAACGTAACATAAACCTACCGTCACCGAGGGGTTTAACACTTCTGTTTCTCTGGCTGTCGCTCTGCCCTCGTTCAATATACGAGGTGCGTTATTTTCACACCGGTTGGATGATGTCGGCTAGAGGGAAGGGATATCCTTCGCTCATCCTTTACCTACCGTTAGGTGAGGCTTTATCACAATATGCATGGCCTGTCGGAAAATATCGTAGATATATCGTCAGCTAAAAGGACATAAATGTGGATTGAAAAGCGAAAAAAAAGCGGATTTTTGAGGAAGGACTTTATTTCTTTACGAAAAATTTGCGTATATCATATTTTTTTTGTAATTTTGCAGGCTTTTTGTAGGGAAGTATTTGTGACCTATGCGTAACGGACTGGCAAGAATGATATTAACCGTAATTTTAGTGGGGCTTTGCTCCGCTCGCGCCTTCGCGGGTTTCGGTGACATGTATCATTGCGATCTGGGCATTCAGGGCGGTTGCGGTTATTATACCGGAGATGCCACTCCTCATATTTTTATGAATGTCCGTGAAGCCTATGGCGCATTTTTCCGCTATCGCTTTACGCAACGTTGGGCGCTCTCCCTGCAAGGAAATGCACAACGGATAACGGGTTATAATCCCGACGGTAACGGATATCCTGCTTCCGTTAACGGCAAGTGGATCAACCAGTTGGTGAATATTGATGTCTCGGCTGAGTTCAATTTTTTCCGTTTTGACGACAGTAGATACGACAGTCGCGTCAAGCCGTTTTCTCCTTATATCGGCATCGGTTTTGGCGCCACGGCACATAGCCATTTCAGCAAGGTGAGCGGCTATATGCCTTTTATCATCGGTTTCAAATGGAAATTCGCCCCTCGATGCAATCTCCAATTGGCTTGGCAGCATAATGTCTATTTCAATGATAATCTGGAAAATGTCGCCGAATACAACAATAGTTACGGTCTCAACGGCTCGAATATAATGAATAATGATGTCGCCGGGCAGTTGCTGTTGGGCATTTCGGTAGCATTCGCGATGGACAAACACCGTTGCCTGCGTTGCGACGAAAAATAAACTGAACTCGAAATGGATCTGAAAGAACAAATATCAAAGGCTCGTATGCCCCGCCATATCGCTATTATTATGGATGGTAACGGCCGTTGGGCGAAACGTCAAGGCATGGCCCGTATGTTCGGCCACCGTCAGGGGGTACAGACCGTACACAATATCACCGAAGCGGCTGCTGAATTGGGCGTCGAATACCTGACGCTCTATGCGTTCTCTACCGAGAATTGGAACCGTCCGAAAGAAGAGGTGGATGCGCTAATGATATTGCTCGTGGATACAATCGCCAAAGAGACCCCTACGTTGATGAAAAACAATGTGCGTCTTACTACGATAGGCGATTTGAGCCGTCTACCCGAAGAAACCTGCCGCAAATTCAAGGAGTGTATCGCACAAACTTCAGCGAATACCGGCCTGCAAATGGTGTTGGCTTTGAGTTATTCTGCCCGTTGGGAATTGACGGAGGCCGTACGTATGGTCGCTAAAAAAGCGGCGGAAGGAACTTTACGTGCCGATGAAATCGACGAACAGACCGTCTCCATGCATCTTACCACTGCCGGTATACCCGATCCCGACCTCTTGATTCGTACCAGCGGCGAATTGCGTATCAGTAATTTCCTGCTGTGGCAGTTGGCTTATGCCGAACTGTATTTCACGCCTTGTCTGTGGCCCGATTTCAGCGTCGAGGAGTTCTATCGCGCCATTATCGATTATCAACATCGTGAACGAAGATTTGGAAAAACCAGTGAACAAGTCATTTAACATATTATTCCTGCTCGCATCCTTCTGCTTGATGGGTCTGCCGATATTCGCCCAAAACGATAATTTGCTGACCGATTCGCTTGTGCAGTCGGATGAACCGTCGCTTCTTGCAGCCGATTCTATGAGCTTGGATGCCGCTGACGATTTCATGGATCAGGAGTCGGCCGGCCCGGAAATCGAATATTCATTCAATCGTCATACGTATGAAATCGCCGATATCAAGGTGTCCGGTGCGGAGAGTTACGAGGATTTCGTGTTGATCGGATTCTCAGGACTGGCGGTAGGTGACCGTATCGATGTCCCCGGTGAGCAAATCACCAAAGCGATACGCCGTTTTTGGAAACAGGGACTTTTCTCCGATGTGAAAATAGTGGCCAATAAGATTGAAAACGGCAAAATATGGCTGGAAATAAAACTGAAACAACGCCCACGCATCTCTGAATTGAGGTATAACGGTCTCAAAAAAGGCGAAAAAGAAGATTTGGAAGTGAAAGTGGGTATCGCCAAAGGCAACCAGTTTACACCGGACCTTGCCGACCGTGCCAAAACCGTCATCAAGAAATATTTTGCCGAGAAAGGGTATCATAATACCAAAGTGGATGTCTATCAGATGGATGACCGCGACCATCCGGGATACGTCCGCGTAATCATCAATGTGGACAAACAATTGAAAACGAAAGTCGGTAATATTTATCTGGAAGGCAACAAAGCCCTGACGAATATCCAGATCAACAAGGCGATGAAGAAAACCAACGACAACAATATCGTCAATCTCTTCAGAACCAAGAAATTCGTTGCCGAGGAATTTGAAAAGGACAAACAGGCCGTTATCGAAAAATATAACGAAGTGGGCTATCGTGACGCTTATATCGTTTCCGATAGCGTTTGCACCAATCCCGAAGATCCGTCGCGTGTGGATGTGTACATGAAAATCTACGAGGGAGACAAATATTATGTACGCAATGTGAATTGGGTAGGCAATACCGTATATCCGTACGAGTACCTCAATCAGATCCTCGGGGTCAAGAAAGGCGATGTTTATAACCTGAAGGAGCTGAATAAACGCCTGTTGGAAGACGACGATGCCGTGGCCAAATTATATACCGACCAAGGTTATCTCTTCTTTAATGTGGAACCGGTGGAAGTGACGGTCGACAACGACTCCATCGATTTCGAAATGCGTATGTATGAAGGAAAACCGGCCACAATCAACGAAGTGAATATCGTGGGCAATACACGGGTCTACGAACATGTGGTCCGCCGTGAAATCTATACCAAACCCGGCCAACTCTACAGCCAGAGCGATATCATGCGTTCTCTGCGCGAATTGGCTCAGATGGGGCACTTTGATCAGGAAAAACTGATCCCGGATATCAATCCCAATCCCGAAGACGGAACGGTGGATATCACTTATAACCTGGAAACCAAATCGTCTGACCAGGTCGAGTTTTCGCTCGGATGGGGGGCCAGCGGTCTGGTGGGCAGTTTGGGCTTGAAGTTTACCAACTTCGCCATTCAGAACCTTTTCAACAAAAAAGCCTATCGTATCGTGCCCCAAGGCGAGGGCCAAACATTCTCCATCAACGCACGTACCAACGGCCGTTATTATACATCGGCCAGTATTTCGTTCCTGGAACCGTGGATAGGCGGCAAACGGCCTAACTCCTTGAGCGCCAGCATCTACTATGCTTCACAACACGGCTATTCCAAACGTTATCTCTCTGCTGCGCAGGATTTGTATAATCTGTATTATAATCAGTATTATTATAGCGGCGTTAATAATGATTACTACCAACAGCTTCAGGCTCAGGAATATGATCCTGATGTCTATATGCGTACTTTGGGCGTAAGCATCGGTTACGGTAAACGCCTGCATTGGCCTGATGACTATTTCAGCTTCTACGGCGAACTCAGCTACCAGCTCTTCATGATGAAAAACTGGCCTTATCTGCTGATTACTGACGGCAAATGCCATACCTTGGCACTCAATCTCCAATTGCAGCGCTCGTCCATCGACAATCCTATTTATACACGTCGTGGCTCGTCGTTCACACTTGGCTTGAAAATTACACCTCCCTGGTCTGCCATGTTGGGAACTACCAACGAGGAACTGGCTTCGATGAGCCTCTCTGAAAGATATCGCCTGATCGAATTCTATAAATTGAAATTCACCGGCAAAGTGTTCACTCCGCTTACTCGCGACAGCAAACTGGTGCTGATGGCGCGTGCCGAATTCGGCTATTTGGGCTCCTACAACCAGTATACCAAGTCGCCGTTCGAGAGTTTCTACATGGGTGGTGACGGTATGACGGGATATACCACCTATTCTACAGAATATGTAGCCATGCGAGGTTACAAATCTGGTGCACTTACGCCTTACGACTACAATACCCAACGGAATATGGGTTATGTTTACGACAAGTTCACCTTGGAATTGCGTTATCCTATCATGCTCGAACAGTCGGCCAATATATGGATTCACGGTTTCGTGGAAGCCGGTAACTGCTTCTCGGATATACGCGAGTTCAATCCGTTCAACCTGAAGCGCTCCGCAGGTGTCGGAGTTCGTGTCTTCCTGCCGATGTTCGGCCTTTTGGGTGTTGACTGGGGCTGGGGATTTGATCCGATCAACGGCTCTAAAGACTATGGCGGAAGTCAGTTCCATTTCGTCCTCGGACAAGAACTCTAATCGGTTTGGCCCGCTTTTTGCATGGATGTAGTCGGGAGGCGCCCGATAGTCGACCGACAGTCGCCAAAAACAATAATTCGGATAGTATTGAAATGCGTCACTTATGGATAAAGCCTGACAGTAACCGCAACCATTAAAAATAATATGAAAAAACTCATCAATTCGCTGATAATCATCCTGCTTGCTTCGGTATCCCTGGCTGCTTCAGCGGCAGATAAAAATACGGGTGGCATAGCATTTGTAGATATGCAATATATACTGCGTAACCTTCCGCAATACGAGTCGGCCAATGACCAGTTGAATATGATCTCACGCCGCTGGCAGAAAGAAATCGAAGATGCCGAACAGGAGGCTCGCGTGTTGAGCGCCAATTATCAGACAGAGCAAATCTTCCTTACTGAAGAAATGCGCCGCCAACGTGAAGAGGAAATCGTGCAAAAAGAAAACGAGGTGCTTGAACTCAAACGCAGATATTTCGGCCCGGAAGGCGAACTGTTCAAGAAAAGAGAAGCGCTGCTCAAACCTATTCAAGACGATATATATAATGCTATTCAGGAATTGGCTAACGAAAAACACTTGGATATTGTTAAAGATCGCACCTCCGACCCATCGCTCATCTATATGTCGGATAAATTGGATATATCTGATCTGGTGCTGCAGAAACTGGGAGTAAAATAACAAACAAATACGAATTCACGATACACCGTTCAAATCACCATCCGGTCGAAAAGCAAGGTGTACCTTATTAATAATAACGAATAAATTAAAATTTAATAGTATGAAAAAACTTTTTGTAATTCTTGCACTTGCTCTGCCGATCTTGGCCAGCGCTCAGAAATTCGGTTATGTCAACACACAGGAACTCTTCCAACAAATGCCTGAACTCAAACAGGTGGAAGCTCGTTTGGACAGTCTGAATGCACAATATGAAAATATGCTTACTGCCATGCAGGAGGAATATCAGAAAAAAGTGCAGGACTATCAGGACAAACAGGCTACTATGACCGACGCTATCCGACAAATTACCGAGGAGGAAATCTATAGCATCCAACAGCGTCTACAAACCACCTATCAGACCGCTCAAGCTGATGTCCAGAAAAAACAGGAAGAATACCTCGTCCCCGTGCAGGAACGTATGGTAAATGCCATCCGCAAAGTGGGCGAAGAAAAAGGTTTCACCTATATCTTCAATTCGGCTACCTCGTTGGTTTATACCGGACCGGATGCCATTGATGTTACCGACGATGTACGTAAGGAATTAGGTATCAAGTAAAATCGGTTCATCGCTCCTAATAATGCGATTTCATTCTATATGGCTGATGGCTTTTTAGAAACTCATTTTGATGAATACCAACAGAAGAAAGCAGCGTGGCTAAACCGCAAAAAATATGCCTCGCTGCTTCTTCAGCGTCTCAAAGCCAAAGAAAAAAGCAGTCAGCCGACGGATGAATCTTGAAATCGTGATACGGACTACTACTACGCAACAATTAATAAAACAATATTATCCTATGGTAGAAAAAATCCAACAAACCCTTCGTGACAGTGCTGCTGCACGTTGGACAGTTCTTATCCTCGTTGCTTCGATGATGTTTTTTGCCTACATGTTTGTAGACATCCTTTCTCCTCTTGCTTCCCTCCTGAATGATGTTCGCGGTTGGGACCAAGGTGTTTTCGGTACTTATGCTGCAGGTGAATATCTGCTCAATGTGTTTGGCTTCTTGATCGTTGCCGGTATTATTCTTGACAAAATGGGCGTTCGTTTCACCGGACTCCTTTCCGCCAGCCTGATGGTTATTGGTGCAGGCATCAAGTATATCGGTATCTCCGATTGGTTTGATGCCAATAATATCGCTTGGCTTAACAGCTGGTGGACTGTAATGCCTGGTTCTGCCAAAATGGCCATGTTCGGATTCATGATCTTCGGCTGCGGCTGCGAAATGGCCGGTACCACGGTCAGCAAAATCCTCGCTAAGTGGTTCAAAGGTAAAGAAATGGCTCTCGCGATGGGTTTGGAAATGGCAATCGCCCGTATCGGCGTCTTTGCTGCTATGGCTTTCGCTCCTGCTATCAGTATCCATTTTGCCGTCAACGGTACCAACTCCGTTGTGGCTCCTCTGCTGTTCGCTGCTCTCTTGCTCGTTGTCGGCCTGATCAACTTCTTCGTATTCACAATAATGGACAATAAGTTTGACAAACAGTTGGTGGCTATTGGTGAAGCTACTGCCGACAAGGATCCGGAAGACGAATTCCATATCTCCGACCTCATGCAGATCTTCCGCAGCAAGATGTTCTGGATTATCGCTCTGCTTTGCGTCCTCTATTATTCGGCCATCTTCCCCTTCCAACGTTTCGCAACCAACTTCCTCGAAGAGACACTCGCTATTTCCAATGCCGAAGCTGCCGGCCTGTTCAAATGGTTCCCCATCTTGGCTATGGTGCTTACCCCCTTCCTCGGCGCGTTTATCGACTATAAAGGTAAAGGTGCCACGATGATGCTTCTGGGTGCAGTAATTATGACTGCATGCCATTGCATTTTCGCTTTTGTCTTGCCTGCATATCCCAGCAAAGCGCTCGCCTTGATCACCATCCTGATTCTGGGTGTCAGCTTCTCGCTTGTTCCTGCTTCCATGTGGCCCAGCGTTCCTAAGATTATCGACGAGAAAGTGCTCGGATCGGCCTACTGCCTTATCTTCTGGGTACAGAATATCGGTCTCTGCCTCGTTCCCTTGTTGATCGGCAAACTGCGTGTCGCTACCAACGGATACCTGGTTCCGATGATCGTTTTCGCTTCTTTCGGCGTTCTCGCTTTCTTCCTTAGCTTCATGCTTAAGGCTGAAGACCGTAAGAAAAACTACGGACTGGAATTGCCCAACAAGAAAAAATAAGTCTATTACATTGATCTGACTTACAAAGTGCTTTGTGATGAATTGGGATTTCCTAATACAAAATAAAGACGCTATCTCTGTCACAACCGACAGCCGGAAGGTAACTCCCGGCTGTGTGTTTGTGGCGCTCAAAGGTGAGCATTTCGACGGGAACCTCTTCGTCGATCAGGCTCTTCGTGACGGGGCAGCTTATGTGATAAAAGGCGATAATGCCTTGCGCGACCTACAGGATTTGGCAAGAGAATGGCGGCGATATCTCGGTATTCCCGTGGTCGGAATCACCGGGACCAACGGTAAAACCACTACCAAAGAACTGACGGCTGCCGTCCTGTCGACGCGCTATCGTATTCATTATACGCAGGGCAACCTGAATAATTCGCTCGGTGTACCTCTTACTGTCCTTCAAATCACGCGGGCTCATCAGTTGGCCATTATTGAGATGGGAGCTTCACATCCCGGAGATATTAGCGAACTGGTAGAGGTGGCTGAACCGAATTATGGACTTATCACCAATGTCGGACGGGCGCACCTGGCCGGATTCGGGTCGTTTGAGGGGGTACAGGCTACTAAGGCCGAACTCTATGATTTCCTCTTGTCGCACCCCCAATCTACACGCGGCATCTTCATCAACGAAGATAATCCTTACTTGCGGAATATGCTGGCAGGGGCGTGTGAAAAATATCCTGTCACCCAACTGTCACGCTTGTCTTACCATACTATCCCTATGCCGCAGGATACTCATCTGGTTGGCGACTACAACGCCGAAAATATTGCGGCCGCCATGCGGGTGGGGGAGGAATTCGGTATAGATGCCGCTACGGCTTTGGCTGCAGTCAAGGCGTATGTGCCTACCAACAATCGCTCGCAGGCCATGCATACCGATCGCAACGATTTGGTGGTGGACGCCTATAATGCCAATCCCACTTCCATGCAGGCAGCTATACAGGCCTTTGCTGCACGTTCCGCAGTACTGCACTCCAAGGAGGTTTATATCTTGGGAGGAATGCGTGAATTGGGTACATACGAGCAGTTGGAACACCAGAATATCGTCAATATGCTCCTCGAACGCAAGGCGCAAAATGTATTTCTCGTAGGTGCGGAATACCGACATACTACAGCTCCCTATCCGATATTCGACACCGTGGAACTGCTGATCGACTATCTCCAGCAGCAGCCCTTGACCGGTTGCCGAATCCTGGTCAAAGGGTCCAGGGGCAATCAACTTGAAAAAATTATTCCTGTCTTATGAAAAAATCTCTGATAATTCCCATTCTTGCCGTTTTGGGCTTGGCAGTGGTGGCGTTGCTCTTCTTCGCCTTGCACCAGCGTAGCGAAATGTCCGAAATGGTTGAACAACTGGAGTTCGAAAAAGAAGAACTTCAAGACGAGTACGAAGATTTGGCCATCCAATTCGATGGCTATCAACAGATGGAAGTATCCAACGACAGTCTTACACAACGCCTCGCTCAAGAGCAGCAGAGGGTTCGCGACCTGTTGGAAGAATTGAAAATCACCAAGGCTACCAACGCCCGCCGTATTGCTGAATTGAAAAAAGAACTGGCCACTGTGAGAGCCGTCATGGTAACATATGTTCACCAGATTGATTCCCTCAACCGTACCAATGCGCGCCTTTCTGACGAAAACCAGGAATACCGCCGCCAGAACGAAGAAATCACTCAGCAGAACACCGAATTGATCGAAAACAACACTCAGTTGCAAAAAACTGTCAATCGCGCTTCGATGCTCGAGGTTCAGAATTTTGAAGTGGTCACGCTCAACAAACGCGACCGTAAGACTTCTATTTTCTCCGCTATCCAAAAACTCGAAATACATTACGCAATTCTGAAAAATGTGACCTGCGAACCCGGTATCAAGAAAGTATATCTCCGAATCGTACGTCCCGATGGCGAAGTCCTCCAGAAATCCGCATCACATGTGTTCCCGTTCGAGAGCGGACGACTCGAATATTCAATCTGCCAGGAAGTGGAATACGGAGGCGAAAGAATGGAGTCTACCATGTATTGGCCCGTGGAAGAAATTCTCGAGCCCGGCACCTATAATGCTGACTTCTTTATCGACGGAAATATGGTGGGCAGTTTCCCCTTCCAACTTAAAAAGTAAGAAAAATGCAGATTTTGCGTGCTAAAATTTGCACATATCAAAATTTTGCTGTATCTTTGCACGCTTTTTCCGACTGCTGCAAGGTCTGAACAAGGCTTTGCTACCTGCGCAAAAGCTAAATACAACGATGTCGTGACCCTCGTGATCCTGCATCAGTTGCCATTGTTTAATTTTTTAAAATCAAATTACTCATGTATTTGACTTCTGAAAAAAAGGCCGAACTCTTTGCCAAATATGGTAAAGATGCCAAAAACACCGGTTCGGCAGAGAGCCAGATTGCTCTTTTCTCTTTCCGTATCCAACATCTTACCGAGCACCTGAAAGGTAACCGTAAGGACTTCGGTACCGAGCGCGCTTTGAACGCTTTGGTAGGTAAGCGTCGTCGTATGCTTGACTATCTCAAGGCTAAAGATATCGAGCGCTATCGTGCTATCATCAAGGAATTGGGTATCCGTAAGTAATCTTGCTACTCACTTCAACAAAAAAAGAGCTTCGCGGCTCTTTTTTTTTATTATATTATAAGGTATATTTACCAACGGTTGCTTGTTTCAACTGATTTCGCTCCATATCGGTTGCGCTACGCGTAGTACATCCAGATGCCGCTTGTATATCCTGTTCCATTCGGATTCCAGCAGCGGATCATCTTCCAGCACTTCTTCGGCTGCTTTGCGTGCGCGCTCCAGCAGTTGTCCGTCGGTGGCGAGGTTGGCGATATGCAATTCGAAGGGGATGCCGCTTTGTTGCGTCCCGTCCAGGTCGCCGGGCCCTCTAAGTTCCAAATCGGTTTCGGCGATGCGGAATCCGTCGTTGGTGGCTACCATGGTATCCATACGCTTGCGGGTCTCCTTGGTCAGTTCGTTGCGAGTCAGCAGCAGACAGTAGCTCTGGTCTCCGCCTCGTCCCACGCGTCCGCGTAATTGGTGCAATTGGCTCAGTCCGAACCGTTCGGCGTTTTGGATGATCATTACCGTGGCGTTGGGCACGTTTACACCCACTTCTATTACGGTGGTCGCCACTAATATCTGCGTCTCTCCTTGCGCGAAACGCTGCATCTGTATCTCCTTGTCGGCGGCTCTCATCTGTCCGTGTACCATCGAGATACGGTATTGAGGGAAGGTATCCACCAGCTCGTTGTATCCGTTCTGCAAATCCTGCAGGTCCAGTTTCTCGTTTTCCTGGATCAACGGATATACCACGTATATCTGACGTCCCAAACCTACTTGCTGACGTATGAATTCGTTCACGCTCGCTTTGCGTTGTATCGAATAATGAAGCGTATGTACCGGTTTGCGGCCGGGAGGCAGTTCGTCGATTATGCTTACCCGCAGGTCGCCGTATAGGGTCATGGCTAAAGTGCGTGGGATAGGCGTGGCTGACATCACCAGGATATGCGGGGCGTGCAGGTTCTTGCTCCATAGACGGCTGCGTTGCTTTACGCCGAAGCGGTGCTGCTCGTCAATGATACACAGTCCCAGGTTGTAGAATTGCACTTCGTCCTCCAGCAGGGCATGCGTGCCCACCAGGATGTCGATTGTTCCGTTCCGCAGGTTTTCGTGCAGCACTTCACGTTGTTTGCGGGTGGTGCTTCCGGTCAGCAGGGCCACATGGGCGATGCCTTCTTTCAGCATCCCGGTCAGGGTTTGATAGTGTTGTTGCGCCAGCAGTTCGGTAGGCGCCATGATGCAGGTCTGATAGCCGTTGTCGGCTGCCAGCAGGGCGCACATCAGGGCCACCAGGGTCTTGCCGCTGCCTACATCGCCTTGCAGCAGCCTGTTCATCTGTCTGCCCGATTTGAGGTCGTCGTGTATCTCGTGGATCACCCGTTTCTGGGCGTTGGTCAGCGGGAATGGCAGTCGGGTGTGATAAAACGAGTTGAACCGTTGCCCCACGATAGGCATGGGGTAGCCTTCGTTGTTCTCCCGTTTCTTCATCTGCCTGAGCAGCTGCAGCTGGATATAGAAAAGTTCTTCGAATTTGAGCCGCTCGCGTGCTTTCTGCATCGTGGGCGTATCTTGCGGGAAATGGATATTCACCAGGGCGTCCGTCAGGCTCATCAGATGGTAGCGTTCCCTCAGATCCACACCCAGCGTGTCGGGGACTCCTTCTTTCACCTCCGGGATGAGCGAGGCGATGATCTGTCTCACGCCTTTCGAATTGAGTCCGCTGTTCTTCATCTTCTCGGTGGTGGGGTATTCCGGCTCCAGCCCTTGCGTCATTTCGGGCGTCACTTTGTGCATCGGTGTCAATTCGGGATGCACGAAATTCCAGTCGTGGTTGAAGCGGCTGGGTTTGCCGAAGAGGAGATAACGCACACCTTTTTCCAGCTTGATATATTGTACGCCGCGAAACCAGACCAGTTCCACCTGATGACGTCCGTCGGTGAATTGGGCGCTTAGGCGTTGTCCCTTGCCGCTTCCTATGGTGTGCCATTCGGTGATTTCGCCCGTTATCTGCACCATGGTATCCTCATCGGCTATATCGGATATCCAATACATCCGGCTGCGGTCGGTATAGCGGTAGGGGTAATGGCGAAGCAGGTCGAGTGCGGTATGTACTTTCAGCTCATTACGAAGAATGTCGGCACGCCTGGCACCGACATTCTTGCAATAGGTAATATCTCTTGCGGATAAATCCAATAGGAGATGGCTTTAGTTGTGTGATTTTAACCCAATCTGAAATTGACGGGTACGGTATATTTCACGCGTACGGCTTTACCGCGTTGTTGTCCGGGATTCCATTTCGGCATGGCTTTGATCACGCGGATGGCTTCACGGTCCAGACTGTCGTCACCGCTGGAGCGAACCACTTGCACATCCACGATGGCACCGTCTTTGTTCACCACAAATTGGCAGACCGCACGACCCGTAATACCGTTCTCGGCGGCCATTGAAGGATAACGGAGGTTTTCGGCCAGGTATTTGCGGAGGGCTTCATTTCCGCCGGGGAATTCCGGCATCTTTTCTACCACTACAAACACCACGTTCTCGTCCTCTTCCGGCTCTTCAATCACGGCGATAGGGGCTTTGATTTCTACGGCTTCGTTGTTATCTTCCGTCTGAACGTTCACTTCGGCCACTTCCTTGCTGTCGTCCACCACAATCAGTTCTTCAGGAGATACTTCCGGTTCCGGTTGGGGTGGTGGGGGAGGAGTCTCTTGCTGTTGGGTTTGAACGATGTCCATGTCTTCATCCGTCCATACATCAATCTCTTGGGTGTCAAATTTCTTCACGGGCTTGGTCCATTCCAAGGCTACAAAGCATACACTGAGAACAAATACAAAACCCATGAGTGCATAGGTCAGTTTTTTGTCTTCCAGACTGGCTTGTTGTGATTTCTTGATTTGCATAATATGTAGTATATTGATTATACTTGGTAAAATCGAGTGCAAATTTACTGCTTTTTTTTGATATATGCAAGAGTTGACCGTCTTTTTTGAGTAGTTTTGTGCTTTTTTGCCGATTTATTTGCCGGATTCGATATTTTTTACTATCTTTGTGCCGTCGTTTTGTACCTCTGCTTGATTTTCGATGCCGATGCGTCCTCTTTTCAAACATACCGCCCAATTGCTTTCGGCCAATGTGATAGCGCAGGCTGTCGGTTTGTTGGTCTATCCGCTTCTCTCGCGTATGTATTCGCCCGAGGATTTCGGCGTGTTGAATCTCTTTTTGAGTATAGGCGCTTTGCTGGTTCTCCTGGCCACGGCCGAGTATCCTTATTCCATCGTGCTCCCGCGCGAGGAGCGGCAGGCTCGCGGTTTGGTTCGTGTCTGCATCCTGTGCTTGTCGGCGGTGGTGGCTTTGGTGGTGATCAGTATCCCCTTAGCCCGTCCGATCGCTGCGCTTTTCAAGGCCGAGGGGCTGGCACGATGCTGGTGGCTCATGCCGCTGTACGTGCTCGCGGCGGCTTCCTGGAATATCCTTAATTATTGGTATATCCGTCAGTCGGCGTTCACCCGTGTCAGCGGGTATCAGGTCTCTCAAAGTCTTGTCTCTTCCGGGGCCAAACTCGGTTTCGGCTATGCGGGATTCCTGCAGGGCGGACTTATCTGGTCGGCTGTCCTGGCGCCGTTGGTGTCGTTGGGAATCAGCGTGGCGGCTGGATGGAAGAGCCATCTGCGCCTCTGCTTCCGTGGCGAGTCGGCCGATGTGGCAGATGTGGCGCGTCAATACCGCAATTTCCCTTTGTTCAATCTGCCCCGTTCGTTGGTCAATACCCTCTCCTGCTATCTGCCCGCCTTGGCGTTGACCCCTGTATTCGGCTCGGCTCATGTCGGACTTTGGAGCATGGCGGTTTCCCTGGGCTTCACCCCTGTCTCTATGGTTACGCGCGCGCTCAATCAGTCGGTGTATGGTTTTGTGGCCGAGCGTATTCATCAGGGCCAACGCCTGCTGCCGTTCTTCCGCAAGTTCACTTTCCGCCTCTTGGCGGTGTGCGTCCCGGGGCTTTTGCTGCTCTATTTCGTCTTGCCCGACCTTACGGCGTGGCTCTTGGGCGAACAGTGGCGTGTTTCCGGGCAATATATCCGTTGGATGCTGCCTTGGGTGTGCCTTACGATTCTGACGGGGGCGGCCGGCTGCCTTAATGACGTCTTCTCCCAGCAGAAATGGGGTTTGGTGTTCGAGGTGGCTTTGTGCCTGGCTCGTGTGGGAGGACTGCTCATGGGGATAGCTGCCGGCGATTTCACCCTCTGTATCGCGGGCTATTGCATCGGCAGCGTGGTGGTGATCCTGCCGCAATATATATGGTATATGTGGCTCGTCCGCCGTTACGACGAATCTCTTCCCCGGTCCTGACTTTTAGCCGGTTTCGGGACGTCTCTCTTTCTTTTTTCGCTGAAATGTATGCGTCACGGCAGATTCACCGTGACAGGGGCTTGATTGTGCAGCTCCCCGTTCAATACGGATCGGTAGATGTCGATCAGTTGGCCTGCGATATGTTCTTTTGCCGCGATGTTCACGGCGTGTTGGTGTAGCGCTTCGGGCAGGTAGCGGCTCCGTTCTTTCATCATGCGCTCCATCCCGTCAGCCAGGGCCTGCGGGTCTTCCACGCCCACTCGTATGCCTTCCTTTTCGGTTAACGCATAGCCGGGGATGACGTCGGTGCCTACTATCGGCAGACCCGACGACAGGGCTTCCAATATGGCTACCGGGGCGGCTTCCACACGGCTGCTCATCACGAATGCGTCGGCTTTCCCCAGTTCTTCTTTCACGCCTTCGCGCGGCAGTTCGCCCGTCAGTCGGATGAGGTGGCGGTAGCGGCATCGGGCAAGCATCTGTTGGAAGGCGGCTTGATCGAAATTCTCGCCCGCTATCGTGAGCACGGCGTCCCCGCGTCGGTCGCACAGCAGGTCCCACGCTTTCAGCAGGATGTCGTAGCCTTTCACTTCATAATATCCGTTCACGCTCACGAATCGGAACGGCTCGTGCGCTACGGCGGTCCGTCCCGCGCAGTCGAAGTAACGGGTGTCGACGATGTTCCCCACCACGCGTATCGGCACTTCCCGCCGGCAGTACGTGCGCATCCGCGCTGTCAGTTGGTCGGATACCGGGATAAGGCAGTCGGCGTGGCTGAAGCCTTTGATGAAGAATTCGTCGAATTCGGGCCGGAAGAAGCGTCGGGCAAGTTCGCATTTGTAGCCGAACATCCCTCGGTGTTCGGTCACCACGTACGGAATCCCCCATTTCTCCTTGATGAGGGCGGCGGCGTAGGCACCCCATGTGCCGCTGTGTACATGGATAAGGTCGGGGTGTCCGTGCTTTTGCGCGTAGCGCGCGTATAGTTTTACGGTCCGTCGTGCCCAGAGCCGGATGTTCAGGATAGGCATACGCGGAATAGGCCGTTGATAATAGCGGTAGGTGGGTATCCCCGTTTCGTCCTGCTCGATAGGGTGGAGGGGGTATCTTGATAGGTCCAGCTCCCGTGCCTTGTACGTGTGCCAGGGCAGCGCCACGTTCGCCAATATGGCCACGTCTATCCCCTGCTCCTGCAGCGCAAGAGCCTGATGGCGCACAAATTGTCCGCCTTGCGGGATATACCAGGAGGGGAGAAGCAGTACTTTCATGGGTTTCTTTTTGGTCGGCTGTTTTTAGAGCTTTTTTTTTACACCTGCGTGCGTTTCCACACGTATTTTTTCAGCAGATAGAGTGCCAACGGCATCCATTTCCGGCGGCACCACTGCCATTCGCCGTTGTAGCTCACCATCTTGCCTTTTAGTCCGTTCTTGAAGGTGAAAACGCTGTTCTTGGAGTGCCGGGACGGCGCCAGCCTGCCCATGTCGAAGGTGGTCACGCCTTTTTCGCTGAGGTGGGCGAGCATGCGTTCGTATAGATAGTAGGAGGCCGACAGTTCACGTCCCCTCGGTGAGGTGACGGCATAGAGGCTGGTGGCGGTATGGCGGGGCGATATATGGATGACCGTGGCGGCTACGGGCCGGCAGTCGTCGCCTTTCACCAGCAGCATCTTGAATGACGGGTCGTCCATCAGGCGTCTCAGCAAAGGCTCGCTCAGATAGCCGTTGAATTGCTTGCGTTCCACCATCTCGCGGTGGAGCGTCATATAGTCGCGTATGTCTTGTTCGTCCGCGTGATCGGGCGCGAAGAAAGTGAGCGGGTAGCGGGCGGCTTTTTTCAGGTTTTTCTTCCAGTTGTGGTCATATTCCACGGCGCGCGTCAGGTCGATTTCCTTGCTCAGCGTGGTGGAGAAGAGGCCCACCGGCCTAAGCCATCCTCCCAGCCGCAAGGCGGTCTCGCACTCGGGCGTGTAGAGCGAATTGAGGTTCAGTTCGTAGGCGTCATATCCCGTGGCGGTCAGTTGGAGGTAGAATTCGCTCACTACGCTTTCATCCGCCGTTTCCTCTCGCCGGCATTCGCCCTGTATACACAGCATGCTCAGCCCCGCTTTACGACGCACGTAGCCCGCGCAGGCGATGGTAGGGGTAGCCGAATCGTCGGCGTAATACCTGAGCTCGCTTTCCGCTATCTGACCCCTGCACCAGGCGTCCGTTTGCGTGTGGGGAACTATAGCCCATTCGCTGATCAGGTCGTAGAACTGTTGACGGCTGAGTGTCTGCATCCCTTAGCGCTGTTTGTGGGTGAAAAGACGGTAGAGCATATACGGTACGGCAAACCACCATTTATAGTATTTCTGTACGCTGTAGTACGACGACGGCTCGCTGCCGAACTGCTTGAAATGGGCGGCCACACCGCGGATCATGCTGCCTTCAAAGTCGAATATCACGCCTTTCTCGCGGGCCAGCTTGATGCATTCCAACACCAGCAGAGCCATGGCGCCCGTGTCGTTGTAGTTGGCGTCCTGAGCGGCGATCAGGTAGTGCATCACGTTCTTGTCCCACACCACAAATCCCGCTGCTATCAGCACGCCGTCGGCGTTGCGGATGGCGATCGTCTCACCCTGCTGCTGACGCGTGGCTTTGCGCTCCATCACCAGCATGAACTCGCGCGAATAGGATATCTTTTTCTTTTTCTGTTCCAGACAATGCGTGTGGAATCTATAGAACTCCTCCACGTTCAGCCCGCGTTCCGCATGTAGCGACAGCGCTTTCTGAAGCTGGCGTTTCTTGTTGCGCGAGAAGCGGTCGATCACTTTGTCCAGGTCGCTCAAATCGTTCAAACGGTAGGTCACGCGGTGCTTGATCGTGAAGCCCAGACCCTCCATTATTTCCGGGCACGGACTGTCGATGGGGTAGTGCTGATAATAGTAGCACAATCCCATTGCCTCAAGCCGGTCGCGTATCTCCTCGCATACGATGCGTTCCGTGTCTTGAGTCATCACTCCGCAGTTGCGGTTGATCCAGATGCCGCCGATCTGAGTCATCTGGGGCATGAGGATATATTTCATCCCCCAGCGTTTCCTGATCAGGTAGGGCATCGCGCCCAACACCGTTTCACGGTCGGTCACCAGGATCACGTCCCATTCTTTGCCGGCGCATACGGCATCCAGCCACCACGGTTGCATGAAAATGGGGATATCCGTGTTCTGCTCGCATAATTGCGCGTATAGTTCTTTGTTCGTCATAAGCTCGTTTTGTCGCATCGCGGGAACCTTTCCTGCCCTTTATTCCCCGCTTTGCCTAAAAATCGCCGACAAAGGTACGAAAAAATTTGCATATATGCAAAAAAATATGTACTTTTGCAGCCAAATTTATACTTTTTGTTATGGAAAAAGCTGAACTTAACCGAATCGAACAGCTGGCTCAGAGTTGGCTGGACGGCAATTTCGATGACGCTACCAAAGCGGAAGTCGCTGGTATGTTGCAGGATGAGGACAAATCCCTGCTCATCGACTCTTTCTATCGTACCTTGGAATTCGGTACCGGAGGCCTGCGCGGAATCATGGGAGCCGGCACCAACCGGATGAACCGATACGTTGTGGCACAGGCCACACAGGGATATGCCGATTATCTCAATCGAATAGCTCGCGAAGGCGGGTTCGCCACTTTGGAGAAAGGCGGACAGGTGAGCGTCGTGGTCGGACACGACTGCCGCAACAACGGACGGCTCTTCGCCGAAACCGTGGCCGATGTCTTCTCCGCCAACGGAATCAAAGTCTATCTCTTCGAGAGCCTGAGGCCCACTCCCGAAGTCAGTTTCGCTATCCGCCACCTCCATTGCCAGGGCGGTGTCAACGTCACCGCTTCACACAACCCCAAGGAGTATAACGGCTACAAAGCCTATTGGGAGGACGGAAGCCAGGTGCTCCAGCCCCACGATCAGGGTATCATCGATTGCGTCAACGCCTGCCGCATGGAGGACGTTAAATGGCAGGGAAATAAACAGCTCATCCAAATCATCGGCGGCGAAATCGACTACGATTATATGCAGGCCGTACGCTCCGTCATGATCGATCAGGACGTCATTCATCGTCAGCACGACCTCAATATCGTCTATACGCCCCTCCACGGTGCCGGCCGCCAGATAGTGCCCATGTGCCTGCGCAGCTGGGGGTTCACCAATATTCATGTCGTGCCCGAGCAGATGGTGATCGACGGCAATTTCTCTACCGTCGTCTCGCCTAATCCCGAGAACGCCGAAGCCATGACGCTCGGCATCAATCTGGGTACCGAATTGGGAGCCGACCTCGTCATCGCTTCCGATCCCGATGCCGACCGTATCGCCATCGTGGTGCGCGACCAGCACAACCGATGGGTGATCATCAACGGCAACCAGACCTGCATGATGTATTGCTATTATATCATCAATAATATGAAGCGCCTCGGCAAACTTACTCCCGATATGTTCCTCGTCAAAACCATCGTCACCAGCGAGGTCATCCGACGTATCGCCGACCGGCAGGGCGTCACGCTCACCGACGAGTACACCGGCTTCAAATGGATTGCCAACCGTATTCGTATGTGGGAAGGACAACGCAAATACATCGGCGGTGGTGAGGAGTCGTTCGGCTTCCTCGCCTACGATGCCGTCCGCGACAAGTGCTCTCCCTCGGCCATCTGCCTTATCGCCGAAATCGCCGCCTTCGCCAAGGATCATGGCATGACGCTCTACCAATACCTCCTCTCCATCTATCAGGAGTACGGATTCCAATACGAAACCGCCGTCAGCATCGTCCGACCCGGCAAGTCCGGCGCTGAGGAAATCGCACAAATGATGGCGGATTATCGCTCTTGCCCCGTCACCGAAATAGCCGGCGATAAAGTGGTACGCGTGCTCGACTATCTCTCCCTCACCCAACGCACACTCGTCAATGGCGTTTGGACCGAATCGCCCATTTCCATGGCGCTCGATGCCACCGGCAATGTGCTCCAGTTCTACACCGAAGGAGGACTCAAAGTCAGCGTACGTCCTTCCGGAACCGAACCCAAAATCAAGTATTATTTCGAGATTCCCGCCGATATGCCTTCGCCCGACGATTACGCCGAGGCTACCTTGGCGGCACAGGCTCGAGTCGACGATATCAAACGCAGCATGCGCATCTGACGGCGGCACTCATCCCTTTCTGAATTCACCCTTTAATTATTAATGTATATGAAAAAAATTCTTTTCCCCCTCGCTCTTATCGCGTTGGTTACGGCTTGCCAACCCAAACCCGAACCCGATCCGGTGCTCACCGAAAACGGGTATGAATACATCGATCTCGGACTTTCTGTCAAATGGGCAACGATGAACGTCGGTGCCGCCGCTCCCGAAGACTTCGGCTACTACGTGGCTTGGGGCGAAACCAAAAACCGCGAAACCGACACCTACGACTGGGCGCACTATGCTTTCGCCAACGGTAGCGGCGAAACGCTCACCAAGTATTGCTCCAATCCGGATATGGGCAACAATGGATTCACCGACAATAAGGTACGGCTCGACAAGGAGGACGACCTCGCTGCTGTGGCTTGGGGTGGCAAATGGCGTATGCCCACTCAGGAAGAGATGCAGGAATTGATCGACCGTTGCACTTGGACCTTCACTACGCTCGGGGCCAACAAGGGTTATCAGGTGGTCGGACCCAGCGGCAAGTCTATTTTCCTTCCGGCTGGTGGCGAACCGCAAGGCAGCATTTATTTCGGCAAGAACAAATACGGACATTATTGGACCTCCACCAATTGTGGTGCCAATTCGTCTTATTCTTGGGCTTTGTATATGGCGCCTGATGCCTATACGATGCCGGGTGGCAACTATCGTTGTTCGGGTTTCTCCGTCCGTCCCGTCCTCTAACTCCCTAGCCCCCTAGCCCCCTCGCTCTCCTAGATCCCCTAGATCCCCTAGATCCCCTAGATACTCTAGATACTCTAGATATTCTAGATCCCCTAGATACTCTAGATCTCCTAGCTCCCCTAGAAAAAAAAATCAATCCCCCCAAAAAAAATGACCCAACCGCCCAACGCCAACATCCCTCGTGTGCTGAGGCATCAGACCAACTGGAAAGAACTTTTCTTCTACCAAAAAAGCGAAGTCATCTACCAATTGACCTTCACCTTCAGCAGACGTTTCCTTCCCGCCTACGGCGACCGTACTGTCGACCAGATGGTACAAGCGGCACGCTCCGGTAAGCAGAATATTGTGGAAGGGTTAGCCGATGGAGTCGCATCTTCCGAGATGCAACTCAAGCTGCTTAATGTGGCTCGTGCCAGTATTCAGGAGCTGCAGGAGGATTTTGTGGATTATCTCACTTCTCGCACACTCCGCATTTGGGACGATACACATCCGCGCTACAACCAGATGCTGGCTTTCTGCCGCGAGCATAATTTGCTGGCCGATTATCAGCCCTTCTTGGAGCGTTGGCAGGAAGAAGAAATGGCGAACATCGGCTACACGCTTTGCCGAATGGTCGACCGGATGATGACATCCTATATACAGGGCATAGAAACGCAGTTCATCAAAGAGGGCGGTATCAAGGAGCGAATGCATGCCGCCCGTGCAGGCTATCGCAAGAGTCAGGACGAGCGTCTCCGCCAACAGGAAGCGGAGCTCGCCGCCCTCCGCAAGGATAATGCCGCCCTCCAACAAGAGCTCGCCGCCCTCCGCAACGAAACCGCCGCTCTCCAACAAGAGAATGCCACCCTCCGCAAGGATAATGCCACCCTCCGTGAAGAAATCCACCGCCTCAACGCTTCTAGATAATCCCCCCTAGATCCTCTAGATATTCTAGATCTCCTAGATATTCTATATCCCCTAGATCCCCTAGATCTTCTAGATATTCTAGATCCCCTCGCTCCCCTAGATCCTCTAGATCTACTAGATTCTCTAGATCTACTAGATTCTCTAGATCTACTAGATCTTCTAGATACACTAGAATTTCTCCCCTTTCCGCTGCATAGCCGTTCACGTCCTCGTTCACGTTCTCGTTAAATAGGCAGCTCCGCTGCATTTCCCGTTACCACACCGTTAGCACACCGATACATCACCCTTGTTTCATCAATACCTGTAAGGTGGATGTATATAGGGTTTCAGTTTCCTTTATTCGTTTTTTTCGTTGCCTTTATTAAAAGCGGCTTGTAACGGATTCATAAGGGGCTTTCGCAAGGCTGTGGCAGACCCTTGTTCATGATATACCCTTCCGTATCCTATCGCTCTTTTTCTTATCAAATTCCTTCATTTATGGTATCGGGAACTTCAGGGAACTTTCGGGAATTTCCCGCAAATTCCCGACTTCCTTTTGGGTATTTCCAGATTATAAAATCAACACTAATCCGCTGAATTTCAGCACTTTCTGGCGTTCTGCCATTCTCACTGCAATTCATCTCACGGACGCCTCTGATTTGTCCGTGAGAATCCTTTTCGTGAACTTTTGGGTCGGATTCATTATTGAGATGGGTGTCATATCATTCTGCCGAAGGCATATACATCAAGCATCATACATGTTCCTGCATAGATACGAAAAAAATCCGATTCTCCAAATAGAAAGTATGTTTTTCAAAAAAAAGAAGAACTTTTTTTGGCAACACCTTGAAATCGGATTCTTCCCTGATACGAGTATACAAAACAAAAAGGGGCAACCGGTCGGTCGCCCCCTTTTTGTTCGTCTGAATTGCACAATTGCACAATTGCAGAATTGCACATCTGTGCGGCAGAATGGGTTATCCTTTTCTCCTTAGGTTCCGCCCGCTCCGTTTATTTCACCGATAGGCAAAAAAAAGCGAGACTTGCGTCCCACTTTGGATGTTTACACAACGGAATAATCCTTATTGTGAATATCGTTCAAATTTGTGCTGCAAAGGTACTGCTTTTTTTTGAATTGACCAAATATTTTGAGTAAAAAATTTGTAGGAATGCTATTTTTTTTGTAATTTTGCAGGCGAAATAGAAGATTAACTTAATGTCGGACTTTTTTATACTATGGTATATCTTGATATTGAGATTACCACTGAGTTGTGAATATCGTTCGAATTTGTACTTTGAAATCTTGATAAACAATTTCGATCTGGCAAATCAATACCATACCTCGGTTGTGAATATCGTTCGAATTTGTACTTTGAAATCTTGATAAACAATACGTTCGCATGATGCTCTCGCACGATGTGCGTTGTGAATATCGTTCGAATTTGTACTTTGAAATCTTGATAAACAAT
>JAKSNP010000006.1 GCA_024399655.1 Paludibacteraceae bacterium
GGTCGGCTTACCGCTTGCATCGCCGGACATGCTATACAAAGAAAGAACCCCCAAGACGAATCTCAGAGGTTCTGAAAATGGCGGCTACCTACTCTCCCACTATACGCAGTACCATCGGCGATGCTGAGCTTAACGACCCTATGCTCTCGCCCCTCTCCGCTCCGCTGTGTCTCCCGCGCCCGCGCGCCGCAGGCGCGCACAGCCACACCCCGCATGGCTCCCTCCGCGCGCACACCGCACCCCATAGCGCCACTCCGCCACCGATGAGGCATACATATCACTCCCAAAACTTGCCTATTCCTCTCGACTACATAAAAGATATGGTCTCTCTCAATTAAGGAGTGCGCGCACGCGCGCACGTGTATATTATGTAAGGTCTATAGGTCTTTCCCATAAGGTGTTCGGTAACCCTCACGGCTGTATATACGTCTCCGACGGAAAAACAAATTTAACATAGTAAAAGGAATAGGTTTAATGACAACTACCTGCGGTGTGGAACGTGAACGCATTTTCTTAATACGTTCACTCACATTTATTTGCGTGTATCGGAAAATTGTTGTACCTTTGCACTCGCAAACGTAAACAACATCACAATGACACTCTTAGAAACCATCCAATCCCGTCACTCCGTGCGGCAGTACATAGACAAACCGATAGAAGCCGACAAACTGCAATCACTGCGTGATACGATAGACCTCTGCAACCGCGAAGGCGGTACACATCTTCAACTAATAACAGACGAACCGCTTGCTTTCAGCAAAAGCAATGCCCCTATGTATGGTAAGTTTACGAATGTGCGTAATTACATTGCTATCGTCGCACCCAAAGGTAACGAAGGTAGCGAACTCGCTGGCTATTATGGAGAAAGGGTAGTGCTCCATGCGCAAACGCTTGGACTAAATACCTGTTGGGTAGGCTTAACTTTCAAGAATATCAAGACCGCCTATACTGTCGCACCCGGCGAAGAACTGAAAGCGGTAATCTCATTAGGATACGGAGTAACGCAAGGCGTGCAACACCCGCAAAAGAAATCTATCGACGACGTAACCGTGAACAAATCCAACCAACCGTTACCGGAATGGTTCATCAAAGGAATAGAGGCGGCACTCTTGGCACCGACCGCCGTTAACCAACAGAAATTTACCTTCATTCTAAACGCTGACCAAAGCGTACAAGCCCAAACGAAATTTTCCCTCATCGGCTATACCCATCTTGATCTTGGTATCGTCAAGTGTCATTTCGAACTCACCTCCGGTCATAAACTCTAACCCCATACCCGCTCAACCTCTAATCTACTAACCCCTTAACCCTCTAACCCGTTATTCTCTCGCGCGCCCTGCGGTCGCTCGAAAAAAAAGAAAGACCTATAGACCTTTTTTGAGAGAGACCATATCTTTTCTGCCCCGGTAGGAATAATCTGCGTTTGCCTCCCCGTGTATGCCTCATCGGTGGCGGAGTGGCGCTATGGGGTGCGGTGTGCGCGCGGAGGGAGCCATGCGGGGTGTGGCTGTGCGCGCCTGCGGCGCGCGGGCGCGGGAGACACAGCGGAGCGGAGAGGGGCGAGAGCATAGGGTCGTTAAGCTCAGCATCGCCGATGGTACTGCGTATAGTGGGAGAGTAGGTAGCCGCCATTTTCAGAGAGCCAAGCATCGCTTGGCCCTCTTTGTTTTTATATATCTACATTCTCCTTTCGCAACTCTCCATTCTCAACTCTCAACTCTCAATTCTCCTTTCGCAACTCTCAACTCCATTCCACCATCTCCTCTCTCCTCTCCCTCCTCCCCAATCCCTCAATCAGTCAATCCCCCAATCAGTCAATCGGTCAATCCCTCAATCAGTTGCAGCTCCGCTGCATCTGCCAACCATAATTTGTCTTCAGACAACCCTAATTTGTTTTCTACCAACCATAATGCGACTCTGTCGCAATTGTGCATTCTCCATGCCTCATTCATTCGATGGTGAATCGATTGAGAAAGTTCACGTCTATAAATGCGAGTCTGGTGATAGTTTGTACTAACAACATGTACCGACTATCACTACGTGACTCTATATACGAGGATATTTTTCCTATGTAAATGGTTTTATGCGAGCAGACCGTTGATGAAAATGGCCAGAATAGCTATTGGAACAATGATTCGGATGGTCCATAGGAAAGTGTGCCAAAACCAAGGTTTGAGGTTGCTTCCCTGTTGCAATTCTTCGCGTGTGTCCTTCAAAGGATAAAACCACCCCAAGTAGATGGCAAAGGCAAGACCGCCTATCGGCATCATGAATTTGGAGGTGAGATAATCAAACCAGTCGAAGAGACTGCGTCCACATAAATTAATACTGCTGTTGCAACTGATCGTGCAGAGCACGCTGAGAACTATTATTATTCCTGTCGTCAGCAAAATCGCTTTCCTTCTCGGCATATGGCGTTGCTCGTCAAAATAAGCTACGGCCACCTCTTGCATCGAAATGGAGGATGTGATTGCCGCTATCAGCAGCAGAATATAGAAAAGCACCATAAAGATGCTACCTCCCGGCATCTCTGCAAATACTGCCGGAAGTACTGAGAAAACCAGTTGCGGACCTTCCGCAGGACTGAATCCCAATGAAAATACTGCGGGGAAGATGGCTATTCCCGCTACGATTGCTACCAAAGTGTCGATTCCTACCACCTGCGTTGCCGTAGCTATCAAATTTTGATTTTTCTTCATATATGCAGCATAGGTGAGCATACAACCCAATCCTATACTGAGTGTGAAGAAGGCCTGTGATATGGCCGCCATAAATACCGAAGGCGTTATCTTGCTGAAATCGGGGGTGAAAAGAAATTTCAATCCCTCGCCACTTCCCGGCAATGTAAGCGAACGGATCACCAGCATGAGCAGAATAATCAACAACAAAGGCATCAGCAGAGTGGAGATTCGTTCGATTCCCTTTTCCACTCCGAACCAGATGATACCCACATTAAGCGCCAAGGCTATCAGCGTGTTGGCAATATCCGGTAATGCCGCATGAAAAATCGACAGACTTAGATAACGGACACACCAGCCGGCTATCACGATATAAAACGAAATGAACAGAATTCCGCAAACAACGCACATAATACCCAACCAATCCCAACGATGTGATCCGGATAAGGTCCGCATGGCTTCCAATGCGTTTTGACCGCTGCGACGACCGATTACAAATTCGCTCAATACAATCGGCATACCCACAAAGAGTATGCAAACCAAATATATAAGCAAAAATGCTCCGCCTCCGTTTTGTCCTGCCAGATAGGGGAAACGCCATACATTACCCAAACCGACAGCGCTACCGGCTGCCGCCATTACTACTCCGAACTTTGTCGCAAATTTGTTGGCCATCGTTGTTGAACGTTTATATGTGAGTGGAAAGGTTTCTTTTCTATGATATATGTGCTAAGAACAGATGCAGCCGCATAGTCTTCCTATGCGGCTGTTCTGTTGGGATGGGTGAGTTTATTTCACTACCTTTGCGGGGCAGAGTTTCTCACGGATCTTGATATAGATGATGGTGTCAGGAGCTTTGTAAGCCACCTTTACATAACCCATACCGATACCCTGTTTGGTGTTGGGCAGCATGATACCGGAAGTTACATTACCGATTACATTGCCTTCTGCATCGCAGATTTCATAACCGTTACGCGGAATGGCGCGCTCTTCCATTACGAAATGGATGAGACGACGGGTAAGACCTTCTGCTTTCTGTTTCAGCAGATATTCTTTGTCGATGAAGTCTTTGGCGTCAAATTTGGTGATCCATCCGAGACCAGCCTCCAGAGGAGAGTGCTCGTCGTCGATATCGTGGCCATAGAGGCAGAACCATTTCTCCAGACGGAGACTGTCACGTGCGCCAAGTCCGATAGGAGCCAAACCGTATTCTTTACCTACTTCAAAGAGGGCATCCCAAATTTGTTTGCCGTACTCTTTGGGGAAATAAAGTTCGAAACCACCTGCTCCGGTGTAACCGGTGTTGCTGAGAATAACGCCCTGAACACCTGCAAAGCTCCATTCGCGGAAGCAATAGTAGGGGATTGCTGCCAATTCGGCATCCGTCAGTTTTTGCAGCATTTCGGTAGCCTTCGGACCCTGAACTGCCAATTGACCGTATTTGTCGCTGGCGTTCTCGAGTTGAACGTTGAAACGCTCGGTATTGTGTTGGTTAACCCATGCCCAGTCTTTGTCGATATTGCCGGCATTTACTACGAGCAGGTATTTGGTGGTGGAATACATATAGACGATGAAGTCGTCAACAATACCGCCCTTACCGTTGGGGAAGCAGTTGTATTGAGCTTTACCGGCTTCCAGTTTGCTTACATCGTTAGTGGTGATGTACTGCAGGAATGCGAGTGCGTTCTCACCTTTAACCCAGAATTCGCCCATGTGGCTTACGTCGAATACGCCGACACCGTTGCGGACAATCATGTGTTCTTGATTGATGCCCGTCGGATATTGGATAGGCATATTAAAACCGGCAAAATCTGCCATCTTTGCACCCAAAGCAATGTGGGTGGCGGTGAAAGGAGTTTCTTTCAACATAGTAGTAATAATTAATTATTTGTTTTTAGTTATTTTGTTTGCTTGTATATTGCTGTTTAATGCGATTCGGAATGCCATCGCATAGGTGTTGCCTCTTCTAGGAAAAGCATTATGCGAGACGGAGTATATTCACTACCACTTCCATCGCTTTCTGCATGCTGGGGATAGGCAGATACTCGAAACGGCTGTGGAAATTCTCGCCTCCGGCAAAGATATTGGGGCAGGGAAGACCTACAAAACTGAGTCTGGCGCCGTCGGTTCCGCCACGGATAGGCTGTACTTTCGGAGTGATTCCGGCTTCCAACATGGCTTTCTTGGCCAGGTCGATGATGAACATCTTGGGTTCAACCATTTCGCGCATGTTGTAGTATTGGTCCTTGAGCTCCAGTTCCACGGTTCCTTCTCCGTATTCCATATTCAGAACTTCCACAATGCGTTGAACGGTGGCCTTGCGTTGTTCGAAACGTGCACGGTCATGGTCGCGGATAATATAGCTGAGCGTGGTGTTCTCCACACTTCCTTGCATGCCGATGAGATGATAGAAACCTTCATAACCGCGAGTATGTGCCGGAGTTTCGTCTGCGGGCAGCATGGATACGAAACGGTTGGCTATCAGTTGCGAGTTGTGCATCTTCTTGTATCCGTAACCGGGGTGAACATTCACACCGTGGAAACGAACTTTCATACCGGCTGCGTTGAAGTTCTCGAATTCCAGTTCGCCGATAGCTCCGCCGTCCATGGTATAACCGAATTCGGCACCGAATTTCTGAACGTCAAAATGGTCGGGACCTTCACCGATTTCCTCGTCGGGAGTGAAACCGATACGTACTTTTCCGTGTTTGATTTCAGGATGAGCCATCAGGTATTCCACAGCCGATACGATTTCAGCCACACCTGCTTTATCATCAGCTCCGAGCAGGGTGGTACCGTCGGTAACGATGATGTCCTGACCTACATAATTAAGTATTTCGGGGTATTTGGCGGTTTCGAGTACGATGTTCTCTTTCTCGTTCAGCAAGATGTCCTTGCCGTCGTAATTGCTAACGATGCGGGCTTTTACATTTTCTCCGGAAGCGTCGGGAGCGGTATCCATGTGAGCGATGAATCCGATGACGGGTTTGCCTTCGGTGTTGGCAGGCAAAGTGGCCATCACATAGCCGTTTTCGTCCATCGTTACTTCTTCCAGGCCCATTTGAGTGAGTTCGTCACGGAGATAACGGGCAAGATCCATCTGGCGTGCAGTGGAGGGAGTGGTTCCCGTGGTGTCATCTGAAGTGGTCCAAATGCTGACATACTTCAGGAATCTATCTGTAATATTCATATTGTATTGTGTTGTATAAATGTTTCGTGGTTAAACGGTGGTCATCCTGTCAATCTGTCCTTGAATGAAATTCAATACGTTATCTTCCTGTGCCGTAGCCATTTCGCGTCGGCATTCCCAGGTGGCCGTACCTACATGAGGAACAA
Source organism: Paludibacteraceae bacterium (assembly GCA_024399655.1). Classification (GTDB taxonomy): domain Bacteria; phylum Bacteroidota; class Bacteroidia; order Bacteroidales; family Paludibacteraceae; genus Colicola. Next base: position 6,015 of record JAKSNP010000006.1, read on the forward strand.
TGATGCAATTGTCCAGTTTCTTTAGTTCGGGCGTCACTTCCGGCTCGTGTTCGTAAACATCAAGCGCTGCTCCTGCGATCCATTTCTCGCTGAGCGCCTTCGCCAGACAGGCTTCGTCTATATGTCCTCCGCGGGCGGTATTGATCAGATAGGCCGACGGCTTCATCATCTTCAATTCTTTTTCGCCGATCAGATGTCGCACGGCAGGGGTGAACGGCAGGTTGAGACTGACCACATCGGCTTCTCGTAGCAACTGTTCCATGGTGACATAGGTCATTCCTTCATCGTTGGCGGCACGGTGGCGGTTATGGTAAATCACACGCATACCGTTGGCCAACGCCCGACGTGCTACGGCGTGACCAATATTTCCCAAACCTATGATTCCGAGTGTCTTGCCATAAAGTCCGTGACCCAAATTGCGCATCAATCCCCATTGGAAATCGTCGTAGCGGAGATTACGGTCAAATTCGGAAATCCGACGAGCAAGCGCCATCATCAGAGCCATACACAGTTCTGCGGTCGGCTCAATGACGGGGGTAGGGGTGTTGGTCACCAAAATACCGCGCTGATGGCAATATTCCACATCGATATTGTCGTATCCAACACCGTATTGAGCGATGAGCTTGAGTGTCGGGAGAGTGTCGATCAACTCTCGAGTGACTTTCTGGTAGAAAGAGGTAAACATCACCTCGGCATCGCGTATGGCATCAAGGGATTCGGCATCGTTGAAAATGACGATGTCGTGACCTTCAAGACGAGTGTACCAATCGTGCGGGAGTCTGTAATCGATAGCAATTTTCATTTTTATGGGGCGGGTGGATGGTATATGACATGCAAAATCCACCAATTCGCCGACAAAGTTACGAATAAAATCCGATATACGCAAGCGCGTACGCGAAAAAATAAAAGATGTGCGTGTTTTTTATTTTAAAATTTGCATAAGTGAAAAAAAAGCAGTAACTTTGCAGGCTAATTGCAGAAAAGGCTCGAAAAGTGGGAACCGATGAATTCAGCGGTGGAAGTAAGAGCTTGACGGTCGAGCGGAGAACAAGGGCGAAGGTATAGCCATCCTATAGCCATCCTATAGCCGTCCTATACGGACCTTATACGGATCCTATACGGAAATGTGGTAATCCATCGGTCAGCCGTCTGCGAGAGATAAGGCAAAAAATGGAACAATTTCGCAAATAAAAGCATAAAAAACAAATATCCATGAAAAATTACAAACTTTGGAATGCGGTCTGTGGCTGGGTGGTGTTCGCCATTGCAGCTGCGACTTACCTCCTTACCATCGAGCCCACAGCTTCGTTCTGGGACTGCGGCGAGTTCATCGCCAGCGCCGACAAGCTGGATGTGGGCCATCCGCCTGGAGCACCTTTCTTTATGTTGATGGGCCATTTCTTCTCGCTGTTTGCCAGCGATGCAAGTCATGTGGCCATGTGTGTGAACGCCATGTCGGCTTTGGCCAGCGCGTTCTGTATCCTTTTCCTTTTCTGGACCATTACCGCGCTTGGTCGCAAATTGGTGGTGCCCGATACGATAGGTAAGGGTATATCGTTGCTGGGTGCCGGTGCCGTAGGAGCTTTGGCCTATACCTTCTCCGATACTTTCTGGTTCTCGGCAGTGGAAGGCGAAGTGTATGCGTCATCTTCCATGTTTACGGCGGCCGTATTCTGGCTGATGCTGAAATGGGACGAACATGCAGACGAAGAGGGTAGTGACCGTTGGTTGATCCTGATCATGTATCTGATGGGTTTGAGCGTTGGTGTCCACTTGCTTAACCTGCTGACCATTCCCGCTATCGTGCTGGTATACTATTTCCGTCGCTATGAGTTCAGCTGGAAAGGCGTCATCCTCGCCTTTATCGCTTCGTGCGTCATCCTGGCTGTCATTCTCTACGGTATCATCCCCGGTATTCCTACCGTAATCGGCTGGTTCGAACTGCTGTTTGTCAATGTGTTCGGCTGTCCGTTCAATACGGGTATGGCGGTTTGTCTGGTGCTGATAGTGGCTCTGTTGGTGTTCGGTATTTGGTACACCTATAGACGTCTGCAGAAGCAATATTCGGAAAAAATGCGCTGGCTCAATACGGGTCTTTTGATGGTTACTGTCATCCTGATCGGATATTCGAGTTATGCCGTGCTGGTCATCCGCTCGAGTGCCGATACTCCGATGGACCAGAACTCGCCCGACAACGCATTCTCGCTGAAATATTACCTCAACCGCGAACAGTATGGTGACCGTCCCCTTTTCTTCGGTCAATATTACAACGCTCCTGTCAAACTGGATGTGAAAGGCAATATTTGCATTCCCGTAGAAAAACAAGGTCATGCTCAATATGCACCTGCACCTTCGGTGGAAGGCGAAAAAGACCATTATGTGGTTACCGGTTACAAGACCAGTTATGTGTATATGGACGAATTCTGCACCTTCTTCCCCCGTATGTATTCTCCGCAGGAAATCCACAAACAGGCTTACAAAGAATGGGCTGATGTACGCGGACGCCGTGTGAAATACGACTATTGCGGCCAGCAGAAAACCGACTATTGCCCGACATTTGCCGAGAATATGCGCTTCTTCTTCCGCTATCAGGTGAACTTCATGTACTGGCGCTATTTCATGTGGAACTTCTCGGGACGTCAGAACGACTTGCAGTCGTATGGCGACATTTCGAAGGGCAACTGGATAACCGGAATTCCTTTCCTCGACAATCATCGTTTGGGCGATCAATCGAAACTGCCTACCGTATTGCGCGAAAACAAAGGTCATAATGTGTATTACATGCTTCCCCTGATATTGGGTATCATAGGCATCGCATGGCAATGTTCCGTGAAACACAAGAAAGGCGAAGGCGTGAAAGCACAATGGGTGAACGAAGGATGGCGCAGCTTCACGCTCACCTTCCTGTTGTTCTTCCTTACCGGTCTGGCTATCGTGCTCTACCTCAACCAAACTCCTATTCAGCCTCGTGAACGTGACTATGCTTATGCCGGTTCGTTCTACGCATTCTGTATTTGGATCGGTTTGGGCGTCATGGCACTTTATGATTGGATCAGCAACAAAATGAAAGACGAGCGCTTGAAGGCCGTTGTTGCCGGAGCAGTAACCCTTGTCTGCCTGCTGGTTCCCGCTCAAATGGCCAGCCAGAACTGGGATGACCACGACCGTTCCAACCGCTATTCGTGCCGCGACTTCGGAGCCAACTATCTGAAGAGTTGCGAGAAAGATGCTATCATCTTCTCCAACGGCGATAACGATACATTCCCCTTGTGGTACAATCAGGAAGTGGAAAGCGTAGGTTCCGACCTCCGTGTATGCAACTTGAGTTATCTGCAAACCGATTGGTATATATCGCAAATGAAACGCCCGTATTACGAAAGTTCGGCTCTGCCTATTTCGTGGGAATACAAGGACTATATGCCCGGAACCAACGAAGTCGTGTGGGTGGAAAACCGTATCGGACAACCGTTGGAAGTGGGTACTGCCTTCGATTTCCTGCGCTCGGATGATCCTCGCACCAAACGCGACGGTGAAAACTATCTTCCTACCGACCGTATGTATATTACCGGCGAAAACGGTGAACCGATGTATCTGAAACAGCAACGCCGCTATACCCGTTCGGAAATGATGGTGATGGAAATGCTGAGCAATATATCGAAAGAAGGCTGGAAACGTCCTATTTATTTCGCGTCAACCGTCGGTCATGATTATTACCTCGGTTTGGAGCCTTATTTCGAATGTACCGGTTTGGCCTATCGCGTCACTCCCGTTCGCAGTAAAGATGGGCGCGAACGCTACAACTCGGAAATCATGTATGATAACCTGATGCATAATTTCGTCTATGGCAATATGAATTATCCGGGTATCTATATTGACGAGAACCTGATGCGTATGTGCGATACCCATCGTATGATGTTCATGTATCTTGCCGAAACGCTCATCAACGAACATAAGAACGACAGCGCTCGCGAAGTGTTGGATTATGCGGAAGTGGTTCTCCCCGAATGCAATGTTCCTTACGGCTATTCGTCATCGTCGATGTACACGGGACTGTCAATCGGCTCGATGTATTATGTATTGGGCAACGAAGAAGATATCGCGAAGGGTAACCATATTATGCAGGTAATCGGCGACAATCTAGTGGAATACTTCGAATGGACCGATACGCTTACCCGCGAACAACGCAGGTCGTTGAAACAGGGATTGCAACAGAATATAAGTCTCTTCGGCTATCTGCTGCAAAATCTGGAACGCTACGGCCAAAAAGAATTGTTTGACATGTATTATACTCGTTACATAGAATATGCAAGCAGATAATGTACCTGTATTGCTGTTGACCGGCTATCTGGGCAGCGGCAAAACAACTTTACTCAATCGGATCCTCGCCAATAAGGCGGGGATTCGTTTCGCAGTCATCGTGAATGACATAGGCGAAGTTAATATTGATGCCGCCCTCATCGAAAAGGGTGGTGTAGTGAATTCGAAAGACGACAATCTGATGTCACTGTCCAACGGATGCATTTGCTGCACCCTTAAGATGGATTTGGTGCAACAGTTGCACGACTTGTGCGCCGCACGCAAATACGATTATATCGTAATTGAAGCCAGCGGTATTTGCGAACCCGCACCTATCGCGCAAACTCTATGTTCGTATCGTCAGATGATACCGTTCACCGAAGATCCCGCTCCTAAATTGGATTGCATAGTGAGCGTGTGCGATGCTCTCCGCCTGCGTGACGAATTTGCGGAAGGCCGTGATTTGCAACGCAAAGATTTGGATGAGGACGATCTGGCCAGTCTGGTAATCCAACAAATTGAATTCTGCAATCTGGTATTGCTCAATAAAGCAGCTGAAGTGTCAGCCGAAGAATTGGACCGTATCACCACCATCATACGAGCTATCCAACCTCATGCGGAAATCATCCCCTGCAACTATGGAGATGTTCCTTTCGAGAAATTGCTCCATACCGGTCTGCTCGATTTCAACGAGGTGGCAGGAAGTGCAGCCTGGTTGGAGGGCGTAGAAGGCGATGTGGAGAACGAAGAGGAAGGTGAAGCTTATGAATACGGTATCGACACGTTCGTCTATTATCGTCGCCGTCCGTTCAATCTCGGTAGATTTGACGATTTCGTGGCCCGCCGTTGGCCTAAATCGGTAATCCGTTGCAAAGGCATGTGCTATTTCTCGGATGAATATGACATGTGCTATCTCTTCGAACAAGCAGGCCGTCAATTGGGAATCAAACAATGTGGCGAATTCTACGCTACCATGCCCAAGGACGAATTGGAGGCAATGATGGCTCATGATCCGATGCTTCGTCGCGATTGGGATCCACAATATGGAGACCGTATGCAGAAACTGGTATTCATCGGTCAAAATATGGATCAAGAGGCTATTACACAAGCTTTGGACGACTGCTTGGATTGAGCTGAAGAAGCCTTGCGGACTAACTGAAAATTGTCCAAAAAAAACAAATATGCGATTTTTTTAATAAAAATCACAGAAAAATTTGCATAAGTCAATAATTTGTTGTACCTTTGCATGCGATTTGAATGAGGGGACCCGAAAAGGTTCCCTCAATTCGTACAAATTAAAGCAAGTTTTACCTCGGAAAACATAATCGACCATGATTACGAAACAGCAAGTGGAAACCTTAGTAAACCGCTTCCTCAGCGAAACGGACTATGAGTTGCAAACCTTGGAAATTGACAAGGATATGAATATATTAGTGGAAGTGGACCGCTTGGGCATTGTGGATGTAGACTTCTGCGCAGATCTCAATCGCTTCCTGGTGGAGCAATTGGGTGACAAGGAAGATTACAGCTTGGAAGTGGGAAGCGTGAGCTTGACCGACCCCTTCAAAACAAAAATCCAATATCAGAAGAATCTGGGGCATAATGTAGTTGTAACTGATATGGAGGACAAAAAACATAGCGGCCAATTGGTCAGCGTAGACGAAGACACCTTCACTATCGATGCCAAAGAAACGCTTACCTTCCGTTATGATGAGGTGAAACGAGTGATATACAACATCACATTCTAATCAAGGAAATCACTAATCTCGAAAATTTAATACTTACATAAATGGCAACTAAAGCACAAGAATCAATCAACTTGATTGACATTTTCAAAGAGTTCAAAGAACTGAAGAGCATTGACCGTCAAACATTTATCAATGTGTTGGAGGATTCGTTCCGTAATGTAATCGCCAAAATGTACGGCACTGATGCCAACTATGATGTGATTATCAACCCCGATAAGGGCGACTTGGAAATTTATCGTAACCGTCTGGTAATGGAAGATGGTGATGTGGCCAATCCCGATACTCAGATAGAGTTGAGCGAAGCCCTGAAAATCGATGACGAGGCTGAAATCGGAGAAGAGGTTACTGATAAAGTGGATTTCTCTTCATTCGGCCGTCGTATGATCCTTAACCTGCGCCAAACTCTGCAATCCAAAATCCTGGAACTGCAGAAAGAGAACCTGTATATCCGTTATTCGGAAATGTTGGGCCAAGTGGTAAGCGGTGAATTGTATCAAGTATGGAAAAAGGAAATGCTGCTGTTGGATGAGGATAATAATGAACTGTATCTTCCCAAACAGAACCAGATTCCAACCGACTATTATCGCAAAGGCGATACCGTTCGTGCCGTTGTCGTACAAGTGGATAACAAGAATCAAAATCCGAAAATCATTCTGAGCCGTACCAGTCCGTTGTTCCTGCAACGTCTGTTCGAACAGGAAGTTCCTGAAGTACATGACGGCTTGATCAGCATCAAGAATATCGCCCGTATCCCCGGCGAACGCGCCAAAGTGGCTGTCGAAAGTTTTGACGAACGAATCGACCCCGTAGGTGCTTGCGTAGGTATCAAAGGCGCTCGTATCCATGGTATCGTACGCGAATTGCGTAACGAGAATATCGATGTGATCAACTATACATCGAATACCAATCTCTATATCCAACGTGCTCTCGCTCCTGCCAAAATCAGTTCGATGAATATCTTCGAAGAAGAAAAGAGAGCGGAAGTCTATCTGAAACCCGATGAGGTCAGTCTGGCTATCGGTAAGGGCGGCTTCAATATCAAACTCGCATCGATGCTGACCGGTTATCAGATTGATGTATATCGTGAGATGGACGATCAGGATGTGGAAGATATCTATTTGGACGAATTCAACGACGAAATCGATCAATGGGTATTGGATACTTTCAAAAATATGGGCTTGGATACCGCTAAGGCAGTATTGGGAACCCCGAAAGATGAACTGCTAAAAGGAACTGACCTCGAGGAAGAAACCATCGATCGTGTACTGGAAATCCTCAAATCCGAATTCGAAGACTAATCAACATAAATTTTCCTCTGCAAGTATAATCAAAAATCAGAATCTTCGTGATTCGCAAATCTCAAAGTTATGGCAATAAAACTCATCAAAGCTTGTAAAGAACTCAACATCGGCATGTCCACTGCCGTTGAATTCTCTAAAAAGCAAGGTCGTGAGATAGCCACCGATCCTAATACGAGGATTGATGACGATCTGTATCTGCTTTTGGCCAAAGAATTCAACAAGGATATGGCCTTGAAAATGGAAGCAGAACGTATGGCCCAAGAGCGCCAGGAGCGTGAGATTCCAAAAGAACTGAAAATTGACGAGCCGAAAGCTCCGGTAGAATCCGTACAGGTGGAACAGCCCAAAATCAAAGTGGTTGGTTCGATTGACTTGGACGCAGACAAGAAAGCCAAAGAGGAGGCCGCCCGCAAAGCTAAAGAAGAGAAAGCTCGTGAAGAAGCCGAGCGTGCTGCTGCTCAAAAAGCGGAGGAAGAACGCAAAGCTGCCGAAGAGCGTCGTGCTCGTGAAGAAGCGGAACGTGCCGCCGCTATTGCGGCTGAAAAGAAAGCCGCTCATGAAGCTGCCGAACGAGCTCGGAAGGAAGCCGAGCGTATGGCTGCTGCAGCTGCTTCTACTGCCGCTCCAGCTCCAGCTCCGGAACCGGTTAAAACTCCTATGGAGAAAAAATTGCAGGATAAAGCGTCTGCCGGACTGAAAGTGGTGGGAAAAATCGATCTCTCAAGTTTGAACCAGGCTACTCATCCCGGAAAAAAATCGAAGGAGGAAAAGAAAAAAGAACGCGAAGCGCGTGAACAACAGCGCCGTAACCAACGTGCTGACAATCATGCTAACGAAAATGCCCAAGCTGCAGCTGGATCTGCAGCCGGTGATGGTGAAAAACGCAAACGGGAACGTATACGTCACGACAAAGTGGACATCAATGACGCACGCAACCAAAAAGGCGGTAAACCTTCAAAGAACAACAAGAAAAACAATATAAGAGTGGAGGTGGATGATGAGGAAGTACAACGCCAAATCAAAGAGACTCTGAATCGTCTGCAAGGGCAGAAAGGAAAAACGGCCACCTCAAAGCATAAACGTGAGCGTCGCGAATTGGAACGCGAAAAAATGGCAGAAGCCCGTGCTGAAGAACAGGCACAAAGCAAAGTACTGAAATTGACCGAATTCGTTACGGCCAACGACCTTGCCACAATGATGAATGTACCTGTAACCAAAGTAATCGGAACTTGTATGTTGATGGGCGTGATGGTAAGTATCAACCAACGTCTGGATGCTGAAACGATCAATCTGGTGGCTGAAGAATTCGGCTATACTACCGAATATGTATCCGCTCATGTTACGGAAGAAATCAATGCCGATGAGGAAATCAATGAGGAAGATATGGAGGAACGTTGCCCGATCGTAACGGTTATGGGTCACGTAGACCATGGTAAAACCTCACTCCTTGACCATATCCGCAACACCAACGTAATTGCCGGTGAAGCGGGCGGTATTACTCAGCATATTGGTGCCTATAATGTTAAATTGAAGAACGGACGTCATATCACTTTCCTGGATACTCCCGGTCACGAAGCTTTTACCGCCATGCGTGCCCGTGGTGCCAAAGTGACGGATATAGCTATCATTATCGTAGCAGCCGATGATGCCGTTATGCCTCAGACTATAGAAGCTATCAACCACGCTCAAGCTGCAGGTGTTCCGATGATATTCGCCATCAACAAGTGCGATAAACCGGGTGCAAATCCCGACAAGATCAAGGAGCAATTGAGCAATATGAACATTCTGATTGAAGAGTGGGGTGGAAAATACCAGAGTCAGGATATAAGTGCCAAAAAAGGTGACGGCGTATTCGAACTGCTGGAGAAAGTGCTGCTGGAAGCCGATATGCTGGAATTGAAAGCCAATCCTAAACGTCGTGCTAAAGGTTCGATTATCGAGTCATCATTGGACAAAGGACGTGGCTATGTGGCAACCGTATTGGTTAGTGACGGTACATTGCACATGGGTGATATCGTTCTGGCCGGAACTTATCACGGCAAAATCAAAGCTATGTTCAACGAACGTGGCCAAAAAATCAAAGAAGCACTTCCCGGCGAACCTTGTATGCTGTTAGGCCTGAACGGTGCTCCGCAAGCAGGTGACGAATTCAATGTGCTGCCTACCGAACAGGAAGCTCGTGAAATTGCCAACAAGCGCGAACAATTGCAGCGTGAACAAAGTCTGCGTACCAAGAAACATATCGGTTTGGATGAAATCGGCCGTCGTTTGGCTATCGGCGACTTCAAGGAAATCAACCTGATCGTTAAGGGTGATGTGGACGGCTCCGTAGAAGCTTTGAGCGATTCGTTGATCAAGTTGTCTACCGAGAATATTCAAGTGAATGTGATTCATGGAGCTGTAGGTGCCATCTCCGATTCCGATGTATTGCTGGCCGCTGCATCCAACGCCATTATAGTAGGTTTCAATGTCCGTCCTACGGCTACGGCTCGTAAGATGGCCGAATCCGAAGAAGTGGATATTCGTATCTATTCCATCATCTATGATGCTATCGAGGAGTTGAAAGCTGCTATGTCCGGCATGTTGTCACCCGATATCAAGGAAGAAGTGACCGCTACTTTGGAAATTCTGCAAACATTCCATATTTCGAAAGTGGGAACTATTGCCGGTTGTATCGTTCGTGAAGGAAAAGCCAAACGTGCCAATAAATGCCGCGTAATTCGTGATGGTATCGTTATCCATACCGGCGAATTGAGCAGTTTGAAACACGGCAAGGACGATATCAAGGAAATAGGTGTCAACCAAGAATGCGGTTTGAGTATCAAAGCTTTCAACGATATCGTGGAAGGCGATATGATCGAAACCTTCGAACAGGTGGAAGTGGCCAAGTCATTGTAATTGCGTAAATATAATATATATAATTATGAAAAAATCAATTTATTATCTTTCCTTGATGATGGTTCTTGCATTGACTTCATGTGAAAATGAAGTCAAAGAACCTAAGCTTCCAAATGAAAACGCCAATATTCCATACTTATCAGTATCGGACTTATTGCCATTATTTCATATCTCTGTTTCTGAGGCTCAGAATATCTTGAAAAATATGGGTTATGCTCTATTTGAGGATGATTCAACTTCAGGCGGATATGGGTATAAATCGATATCTTCTGATAATGAAGTAATTGCAATAATGTGGGATATAAATGATTCCACAAAGACTACTAACTATGTCTTTTATAATGGATATAATAAAGGAATGAATGTTTTAGAAGCAAAAGAATGGTATAATCAAATAGGTGAACGATACGAAATAGGAGAAACTACGATGCAGTTTTGCAATGCGCATTTTGTTAATTCTTCTTCTATGACTACTTCCTATGCTGATTTCTTACGAATGTTTGATAATGAAGCTGATTTCCAAACGCAAAATTTAAATGCACTTTGGGTAGACACCCAATCCCAATATTGGGCGGGGCAGGATATAGGAATAGGTGATATTATGTTTGATGTTACTTATCAATATGGTGATGGAATTAATTCAACGGATGGGGTTGCCGTATTTATATCTAATGTGAGATAAATATTTTTTTTTTATTTCAATAATTAAAATCAGCTCTGCAATATAAGTTGTTGAGCTGATTTTATATATTCGTTTATGCATTTTGTCGAATTCTCAAAGAAAGGCTATAAATGTTTTAAAATGCTCGTTAGATAAATGAAAAAGTATAAAATTTATCATTAGTATGGGTCCAGAAAAATTACAGCAAAAGAATTATCTGTTTTTGATTTTGTAATTTTAATATAAATAAAATATCCCTCACTAAGAGAGATTTTTTTTACAAAATCTAGCACTCAATGAGGGATATTTCTGTGTATTCTTGTTCTCTTACATCATACCGGGATTGGGCATAGCGGGAGCAGCAGGAGTTTCTTCCTTAATGTCGGTAATGACGCATTCGGTAGTAAGGAACATGCCGGCGATAGAAGCAGCATTTTCAAGAGCAACGCGTGTTACTTTTGCGGGATCCACCACGCCAGCTTTCTTCATTTTTTCGAAAGTGTCCTTGCGGGCATTGTAACCGTAGTCACCTTTACCGTTGCGAACTTTGTCAACCACCACAGCACCTTCTTTACCGGCGTTCTTGACAATTTGGCGGAGCGGTTCTTCGATGGCGCGACGGATGATTTCGATACCGGTCTGTTCGTCTTCGTTTTCACCTTTCAGTCCGACGAGTGCTTCTTGCGCACGAATATAAGCAACACCACCACCGGGAACGATACCTTCTTCGATAGCTGCGCGCGTAGCGGAGAGTGCGTCATCCACGCGGTCTTTCTTCTCTTTCATTTCCACTTCGGAAGCGGCACCCACGTTGAGCTGAGCAACGCCACCGGCCAATTTGGCGAGACGCTCCTGAAGTTTCTCTTTGTCGTATTGTGATTTGGTAGCAACGATTTGGCTCTTGATTTGAGCAATACGAGCAGCGATGGCTTCTTTGTCGCCTGCACCGTTGACGATAGTTGTGTTATCTTTGGCAACGGTAACATTTTCGGCAGTACCGAGCATGTCGATAGTAGCGTTTTCGAGTTGGATGCCTCTTTCTTCGCTGATAACGGTACCACCGGTAAGGATAGCGATATCTTCCAACATTTCTTTGCGGCGGTCACCGAATCCGGGAGCTTTGACAGCGCAGATCTTGAGTTGCGCGCGAAGACGATTGACAACGAGCGTGGTAAGAGCTTCGCTATCCACGTCTTCAGCAATAATCAGCAAAGGACGACCGGATTGAACGGCAGGTTCAAGAACGGGAAGCAGTTCTTTGAGGTTGCTGATTTTCTTATCGTGGATAAGGATATAAGGCTTGTCCATTTCCACTTCCATGGTTTCGGTATTGGTAACGAAGTAGGGGCTGATATAACCACGGTCGAACTGCATACCTTGTACCACGTCGATAGTGGTGTCCATACCTTTGGCTTCTCCGATGGTGATCACACCGTCTTTGCTGACTTTGCGCATAGCGTCAGCAATCAGTTTACCGATAGTAGCATCGTTGTTAGCAGAAACGGTGGCCACTTGTTCAATTTTGTCGAAATCGTTTCCGACCACTTCGCTTTGCTCTTTGATGCTCTTAACAACAGCAGCAACGGCCTTGTCGATACCGCGTTTGAGGTCCATAGGATTGGCTCCTGCGGTAACGTTTTTGAGTCCGACACCCACGATAGCCTGTGCCAGAACCGTAGCTGTAGTGGTACCGTCACCAGCTTGGTCACCGGTTTTGCTGGCCACTTCTTTGACGAGTTGTGCGCCGAGGTTTTCGCGAGCGTCTGGCAACTCGATTTCTTTAGCCACGGTAACACCGTCTTTGGTGATATGAGGAGCGCCGTATTTGCGGTCGATAATCACATTTCGGCCTTTAGGCCCAAGGGTAACTTTAACGGCATCAGCCAGTTGGTCAACACCACGTTTGAGGGCGTCACGTGCCTCGATATTGTAAATAAGTTCTTTTGCCATAATTCAGAATGTTTAGTTTAGTGAATAATAAATGTGTGTTTTTCCGTTCAGGCGAGTGTAGCCATTACATCGGATTGGCGCATAATGAGAAGTTTTTCGCCGTCCAATTCGATTTCGGTTCCCGAATATTTGCCGTAAAGAACAACGTCTCCGGCTTTGAGGACCATTTGCTCGTCTTTAGTTCCTTGACCGACAGCGAGCACTTCTCCACGAAGGGGTTTTTCTTTTGCGTTGTCGGGAATGATGATACCAGAAGCGGTTTTGGTTTCAGCAGCTACCGGTCTAACCAGTACGCGATCTGCTAAAGGTTTGATGTTTGTCATATTTTTAGAGTTTTAGATTATACAATCGTAAGCGAATTATTATAGTCAAAGTTTGTGCCAAAGTGATAAAGAGGGATTTATTCTGCCAAACTTGGTGAATGACGGCAACAGAGCAGGATGTATACTGCCATATTGTCAGTATGGCTGCCAAATTAGTCTTGCTTTGGCCATTTTTCTTATCTTGGATAAGATGCGCGCGATGAACGCAAATGCGAATGCAAAGGTACAACAAAAAAATGAAATATGCAAATATTGTTTTGAAATATATAGATTCAATTGAAGGGCATGAGATTGTAATTGTTTGTCGGTTGATTGTAGTTGGCCAGGTTTCTTACGCGCGTGTGTATATACGCGAACATATAATATATGTTTTTTGGAACTGAGTATAAGTTATTCCGGATATTCTTTCTCCAATGGCGATCTCAGGCTATGGTAAACCTTAAATTTGTGAAAAGGTTGAAAAACGGTACGAACAACTGTAGTCATACTGTCGGTCTACTCTCGGTTAGGTCTCGACAAAGTATGGCAAAAGTGAAATTGGCAAAAGGTAGAATTGGGTTCGGAAGCGTGGAATTTCGTTGTCAACAAGAAAATTAAGATGTAAAGAAAAAAAAACAAAACGAAGGTCAAAAAGTTAATTTTGTTGGAAAAAATTTGGCCAATTCAAAAAAAATCCGTACTTTTGCAGACTTGAAAAATATCAAAATCACCAGATATGAAAAAATCATTTTTTATCGTGTTGTGTATGTGTGTCGGTTTGGTAAATGCCGATGCTCAGTTCTTAAACCGTTTGGTACGTGCGGCCGGTAATGCTGCGGAGAATGCGGTTCAGCGAAATGTGGAGAAAAAGATAGAAGAGGGAGTGGATCAGGCTTTTGACGGCGAGCAGAATGAAAAGTCGAATGATAACGAGTCGTCGAAACAGAAGTCCAACAAGTCGAAGGACAGCAATAGTAGCGGTTGGACATGCCCTTCTTGCGGTACGAGCGGGAATACAGGCAAGTTCTGCAGCGAATGCGGAGCCAAGCAGCCCGAACCGTCAGACGGCACCTGGACCTGCCCCTCTTGCGGAACGAAAGGCAATACGGGTAAATTCTGCAACGAGTGCGGCGCAAAACGTCCTGACGGCAATTCCGCAGCATCTGCTCAGCCAAAGAAAGTGGAAACGGCCTATTCCAAATGCGACTTTGTTCCCGGTGACGAGGTCATCTTCGACGACGATTTTGCCAACGAACAATTAGGAGAATTCTCCAGCAAGTGGGATTTGCTTGGAGGCAATTCCGAAGTGGTGAAGCATGATGGGAGAATGGCTGTCGGTTTTGAAAGCAGTTCTACAGAAATTGCACCCTTGATGAAAGATCCAAAGAATTATCTCACCAGCGAGTTCACGATAGAATTTGATTTCTTTGCGGGCGATAACTCAACAATAGGAGAAAATCTGTACTCCCGTTCTGATTATACTTTAATTTTTTACGACTTGGAAGGGTATAAAGTACTTGAATATGCAATTACCGCAGGCGATGATACAAAAACGTACTGGTATTATACGTCAATAACTGACAATGGTATTTCTTCCAGTTTTGAAACTGATAAGTTGCTGCGCCCAAACGAATGGAATCATTTTTCTCTGTCGTTCAACAAACGCGCTTTGAAGGCTTATGTCAACGGGACACGCGTGACCAATATTCCAAATATGAAAGCTCCGGCATATATGGCAATCAGTAGTCGCTCGTGGCAGGACCATGGTGCAGATTATATGACGAATTTCCGTATCGCCAAAGGTGCAGTACCTCTCTATGACCGTTTGACTACTGACGGCAAGATTATTACCTACGCCATCACCTTCGAGACCGGCAAGGCCGAATTGAAACCGGAATCGCAGGTGGAGATCATGCGCATCACCAAACTGATGCAGGATGATGCGTCTCTTAATTTTGAAGTACAAGGCCATTGTGACAATACCGGAAACGACAAAGTGAACGATGCGTTGAGCCAGAAACGTGCAGAAGCTATCGTGGCAGCTTTGGTGGAGCAGGGTATCGCAGCCAGTCGTTTGACAGCAGTAGGAAAAGGCAGTCATAGCCCGATAGCCGACAATTCGACGGACGAAGGCAGAGCCAAGAACCGCCGTGTGGAATTTGTAAAGAAATAAGATATTTTGGTATATTCACTATAAAAAAGAAGATATGAAGAAACTGTATTTAGCGGTTGTTGCCATGTTACCATTATTGGCAATGGCAGCGGATTATTCTACCATTTATAATCAATGTCCGCAAGTGACCGGCGCACAAATGCTTGATGCCGCTTTTGTGGAAAAATCACTTAATCTGTACAAACAACTCGAGGCACAAAACGAGGCGGAATATCAACGCATAAACGCCTCTTTATCCGCCGTTCAATCAGCTCCGAGACCCAAACAGCCACAAATGTCAGCCAGCCAAAAACAAGCCACGATGGCAGCCGGCAAAGATATGATGGCCGCTTTACAGGCAGCCGGTATCACACCAGACAAACTGGCACAAATGTCGGAAGAGGAAATTATGGCAATTGCCATGTCAGTCGTAGCTCAAAAATCCGGACTGACCACCGAAGAAATGCAAGCTATGGCAGGTATGAGCGACAAGCAGGCCGAAGCATACGTCAAGGGAAACAAGGACCGCATGAACCGTATGCAGAATTCGGATTTTGCTCAATATGGTATTCAAGAAATGGATGGCCCATCGGTAAATGAAGCTGATTATGATAAATGGCAACGCATCCAACAATTGATAGAGCAGATCCAAATCTCTTATAATGAACGCGAAATAATGGTGTTGGAGGGGCAATTGAATGAGTTTCATAGCAAGGAATTGGAGCAATATAGGCCTTATGAGGATCGTGTGTCGGTTATCGAACATGAATTATACGGCAAAGTTGACGCAATTTCCCAAGGGACTGCCATCAAGACCCCCGCTTTCGCACAATCCTATTTTGACCGTATGAATGCTGTTGCCGATGAATATAATCGTATGGCTATTCCGCAATGGGACAAATTGTTTACTGCTACTCTTGCCAAACTGCGGAGTGACTTGCAGAAAAACCTGCCTATCTATATGGAAAGCATGGATCTCTACAACAGCATTACTGACCCGTATGTAAAATCGATGGCAGCTCCGCTAGTGGCGAATCCCGCTGTTTACAGACTCCTTATGCAGTATATCGATCTTCAGACTAAACGCCTTGAAGGCAGACCTTATTACCATTATTCAGTTCCAGAAATGATGGGCGGAATGGGATAATCGGTAGGAAAAAAAAGAGCAGGAGACGGATATCCGGCGAAAGCCAGGTATCCGTTTCTCTTTTTGTGAAGGGTGCGCAGAAAAATAGTTCAAAAGAAGAAAAAATGTGTGTTTTTTAGAAAAAATGCAAAAAAAAGCAGAAATATTTGGTGGAATGAAAAAAAAGTAGTAATTTTGCACGATTTTTCGCGTGGAGTAGGCCGTAATAGGCCCTAATTGCGCGTGTAAAGGCTTGAAAATGAATTAAATATAAAATAAAATGTCAAAGATTTGTCAAATTACCGGCAAGAAAGCCATGATGGGATGCAATGTCTCGCACTCGAAGCGCCATACCAAGCGTAGTTTCGATGTGAACTTGTTCCACAAAAAGTTCTACTGGGTAGAACAAGATTGTTGGATTCAGCTGAACGTGAGTGCAGCTGGTCTGCGTACTATTAACAAGATCGGTTTGGATGCTGCATTGAAGCAGGCCGCCGAAAAGGGTTACCTTGAATAATTAGGAGGAGAAGATTATGGCAAAGAAAACGAAAGAAGCTCGTGTACAAGTTATTCTTGAATGCACGGAAATGAAGGCCAGCGGTCTTCCCGGCACTTCTCGTTACATTACGACGAAGAACCGTAAGAACACTCCTGATCGTCTGGAGCTCATGAAGTATAATCCCATTTTGAAGAAGTATACTCTTCATAAAGAGATTAAGTAATTAACCCCTTAGCTGAAAGGAATACACTATGGCAAAGAAAGCGGTTGCAACCCTGCATACTGGAAACGCCGGTCGTACTCACACCAAATGCATCAAGATGGTGAAGAGCCCGAAAACCGGAGCCTATTTCTTCCAAGAGGAAGTAGTGGAGAACGAAAAAGTGACTGAGTTCTTCAAATAATCGATCCCGTAAAAGTATAAAAATAGTACTGGAAATATGAAAAAATGCACATTTATTTGCAGATGTGCATTTTTTGTTGTACCTTTGCCGACGAATTTGTGTAAATGAGCCATATTATTAATCTAAAAAATGTGATATGTACGTGTTGATACAGATTCAGAAGATTGAATAACTCATTGTGGTGTAATAAAATAGTGAATATATATATGTTGGGAATAGTGATCAATCCTAAGTCGGGAAAGCGAGTGTTTCGTTTGCAGCGTGTGTATTTGTGGCGTCTGCTTCGTAATTTGCACGAACCTTTCACTTATAGGGTGACCAAATATGCGGACCACGCAACGGAGTTGGGTCGTGAGTTGGCAGAGAAAGGTTGTAACCAAATATTGGTGTTGGGTGGAGACGGAACGTTGAGTGAAGTGGTAAACGGCATTATGCAGGCCGATATACCAGAATCACAACGCAAGAATATCCAATTCGGCATTATGCCTCGTGGAACCGGAAACGACTGGGCTCGTTTTTGGGGGTTGGATAAAGATTACCAGCGTTCGTTGGAGCTTTTCTTCAATGGAAAATCTCAGTCGGTTGATGTGGGCTGTTTGACCTATTATCGCAACGGAGTGGAGTATAAACGCTACTTTATCAATTCAATCGGTTTTGGCGTGGATTCACTCACTTGTGTGTATGCCGCCAAGTTGAAACCCTATATTGGAGCACATCATATCAATTATTTTATCGGTTTCTTTATTGCGTTGGCCAAGTTGAAGACCGTGTATATGCAGTTGATAGCGGACGGAAAAGAGGTGGCCAATCAGAAGCTTTTCCATATGAATATCGCAAACGGTCCTTATAACGGCGGCGGTATGAAACAGAATGCGGATGCCGATCCTCGCGATGGTATTTTCCACGGTTTGTTTGTGGAGTCGCCAACGTTCAAACAAGTGTTGAAAGGTGCAACCAAGTTGTTTAATGGCGGCTTGATGAACTTGGATTTCGTTTATCAGTTCTCGGGAACGGAAATGAATATCAATACCAAGAAACATTTGAAATTGGAATTGGACGGCATATTGATGGATATTGTCGGTTCGTGCAAGGTGACCTGTCTGCATCATGCATTGAATATGACGGTACCTCAATATTGTGAAGAGGGTAAGGAAATTCACGATTTCAACGAATAATACAAAATTTATGAAAGCGATGATTTTTGCAGCGGGGCTAGGAACAAGGCTTCGCCCATTGACTGATAATATGCCCAAAGCGTTGGTTCCTCTCAACGGCAAAAGCCTGTTGGAATAC
Source organism: Paludibacteraceae bacterium (assembly GCA_024399655.1). GTDB lineage: Bacteria > Bacteroidota > Bacteroidia > Bacteroidales > Paludibacteraceae > Colicola. The sequence goes on from JAKSNP010000006.1 coordinate 24,645, forward strand.
CAGATTGTCAAGCTGCGGGAAGCCGGCATAAGAGATATCATGGTGAATGTGCATCATTTCCCTGATATGATTATCGAATATTTGCGGGAACATGACGGATTCGGTTGTAATATCAGTATTTCCGACGAGCGTGATATGCTATTGGATACCGGAGGCGGATTGTTGAAAGCATGGGACGGCAAGGAGGCTGTTTTGGCGCTAAATGTGGATATTCTGTCGAATATTGATATCCAGTCGGTAGTAAATGCATGCCGGAGAGATGACGACGGATTGTTGGTGGTGAGCAATCGAAAAACGCAACGTTATCTATGCTTTGATGACAACGGTTATCTATGCGGTTGGACGAATGTCAGCACAGGTGAAATAAAAGGTAAGGACGGCAAGCATCTGGCATTTTCGGGTATGTCGGTTTTAAATGAGCATACTGCAGCCGAGTTGCAACTGTATGCCAAGGAAAAAGGCAGTAAATTCTCGTTGATTGATTTTTATCTTCATATATGCGGCCGTGAGAAATTAAAAGCTTACGAGCCCGAAGATTATAAGATGATGGATGTGGGGAAAATCGATCTGTTGGAAGAAGCAGAGGCGTTTGCGAAAAGTTTGTGAGATGAGTTTTTTTTGAGAAAAGAGAATTGATCGCCGGTACGGCAGATGCTTGATGAAAACTACAACAATATAAAGGGATGTATCCGATTTGAAGATACATCCCTTTTTTTGGGGGGGCTCTATGTGCATGTAGACATGAGGAAAGTGGCGATTAATTAAGAAAGTACAGAAGAAATTAGGCTTATCGTTTTGCAGGAATCACTTTCTCGATATTTTGTTCGCGATGGATGAGTCGAATTTCGACGCCGAATTTCTCGTTGAGATGTTCTGCCATTCTTTCAGCAGCAAATACGCTTCGATGTTGTCCTCCGGTGCAACCGAAAGAAACCATAAGGTTTTGGAATCCGCGATCCATGTATCGTTTGACGCTTGCGTCGACCAAAGTGTAAGCGGCACTCAAGAATGGGAAAATCTCGCCGTCATCTTGAAGAAATTTGATGACCGGTTGGTCGAGGCCCGTAAGTCCTGTATATCTGTCGTATTTTCCGGGATTGTTGACAGCTCGGCAGTCGAAAACAAATCCACCTCCGTTTCCGCTTTCGTCATTGGGTATGCCTTTTTTATAGCTGAAAGAGAAGATGCGAACCACCAAAGGCTTTCGTTCGCCAATTCCTTTGAATTGTTTCATTTCGGTCATCTGTTTCAGCACTTCAATCAGGTAGGGATAATCGTCTTGTTGGTCCGCCAACAACTGTCGCAGGTTACCAATGGCGAATGGGATGGATTGCAGGAAGTGCGGTTTCTTCTCAAAGTAGCCTCGGAAACCATAAGCTCCCAGTACTTGCATCGTACGAAATAGTACAAAATGACGTAGGCGCATCATGAAGTCATCACGGTCTACCTGCAAATATTTTTGGAGTTCATCCAAGTATACTTCGATGAGTTCGGTTCGCAGTTCGGGATGGAAATTGGCTTTTGCCTGCCAGAGGAAAGAAGCGACATCGTAGTAGATGGGACCTTTTCTTCCGCCTTGGAAATCGATGAAGTAGGGAATTTCTTGTCCGTTTCGTTCCACGACCATGACATTTCTGCTTTGGAAATCGCGGTACATGAATGTATCCATGCGTTTTTCGAGCAGGATGTATGCCATGCGCTCAAAATCGTTTTCAAGTTTGTCTTCTTGAAATTCGAGTCCCGTGGCTTTGAGAAAACAGTATTTGAAATAATTGAGATCCCAACGAATGCTTCTCAAGTTGAATTCGGGTAGCGGATAGCAGACGTTCCAATCCATATCCTGCGCACCGATTACCTGAAATCGTGCCAATTGGCGCATGGTCAGTCGCAACATTTCTTTTTCCTTTTCGCAGAATACGCCGGTTTTCCGTCCTTCGGCGATGTAGTCGAAAAGCAGAGTAGAGCCCAGATCTTCCTGGGTGTATTGCATCATGTCGTTGCTGACGGAAAGTACTTTAGGGACATTGAGTCCCTGTGCGTAGAAATGTTGGTCCATTGCGAGAAAAGCCTGATTTTCCTCGCGTGAAGTGCCGATGACACGAATGCAGGTCTGTCCGTTGTCATCTGTCAGGCGGAAGTACTGTCGGTTGCTTCCGGAAGCGGATAATTGTTCTTCGTTCATATTGGGTGCAAAATTACAACTTTTTTTTGTAATATGCAAGTCAGGGGTGAAATAAGTACGAAATATTTTTTTTTAGGGCAATCTTGGCTTAAAATTTGTATATGTAAAAAAAAAGTTGTATCTTTGCAGGGTAAAATGGAAAAACCAGCAATATATCAAGTGTGACTATGAAATCAAGAGGAAAAGAAAAACGGGTTGTGTTGCTTGTGGCGGCGTGTGTGTTGTGTGTGGCAGGTTGGTCGGCTCCGAAGGCTCCCAAGCTCAAAACGGAAAAAGAGTGTTTGAAAATATTGAAACAAAATCCTACCGATCGTTCTGCTCATGCCCGTTTGGCTCAGATTGCCTGGCAATGCGCAGATACGGCTGAAGCGATGAAGCATCTGGATGCCGTATTGAAAGTGGAGAAACGGGATACTTTGTGTCTGGATTTGCGTGCGCGCATCTATCTTCAGCGTCAGCAGTGGTCGAATGCATTGGCTGATATTACTTCGGCAGTTTGCAACGGAATGAAAGTGGACGGTATGGAGTCGGTGAAAAGTCTGACGGTAACTCAGCGGAATCAATTGGTGGCCCGTTTGGAATTGGCAGAGCGCAATTCGGAGCAGAAACAGACCGTTCGTGCGGCATTGGAACTGCTGACGGCGTCCATGCGTGACAGTAGCGCCACCATTGCTGATACCGATAGTGTCGAGCTGCCCGTAAAATATCGGATTCCGTATCGTAAAGCTTTTGACGAGATACAGGTGGATGCCGTAGTGGCGGGTTTGACGATTCATGTGACGATAGACGAGAAAGAGGAAAAATGCAAGATTTCGGCCATAGAGGCGGATTTTATGCAGAAAAACGACTATATACATCGTGATGAAATTGTTGATAAAAACACATTCCGTTTCCGTTCGATAGAGATAGGCGATATCAGTATCGCAGACTTGGAGGTGGAACGTGACGCACATTTGAAATCGTCGATGGTAATCAATTTATCGGCCTTTACCAAATTGGGAACGGCGACTTTGAACCCGGAAGAAATGGTAATTGAAATACGATAACCCTAAATTTCAACAAATATGAAGAAAATCTTATTAATTTTTATGGCCTTTGTAGGTGCCGGTTTTGTGGCTGCTCAAAACAATGCCGCAAACTACACCTATAATTTTCAGCGTGCGTTGGAAGCATATCAAGAAGATGATTATGACAAGGCCTTGGAGTATTTGGGCTCAGAGGTGAGCAACCATCCTTCAAACGGATATGCTCATACGCTTGCCGCGATGATTTATCATGAGAATAATCGAGAGGCGGCAGCGTTGAATTGTTGTGTTGACGCGCTGAAATATTTGAAGAAATCGGATGATGTGTTTCTGAGCGAAGTGTATTCGACGATGATGAACATCTATATCAATTGCAAAGATACAGCCGAGGCGATCCGTTGTTCAGAATTGTATCTGAAAGCAAGTCCACGATCCGCCCTTATCGCTTCGGGACAGATGTACTATGTGTTCGAGCAATATGCACAATCGGAATTGCAATTGTTGAAGGCTGTGAAATGGAATTCCAAAACTCAGTCCGCTTACGGTATGTTGGCCCGTACCCAATTGCAGTTACGCAAATCGAACGAAGCATTGGCGAACGCCGAAAAGGCGATAGAATTGGATTCGACCTATACATACGGCTATGTGCTGAAAGGGCAAGCGCTTTATCAATTGAAACGCTATCCGGAAGCAATCCATACCGCAATTCGTTCTATCAAACAGTCGATTACATCGGATGCCATTGAATTGCTGAACGATATTGCAGACAGCGTGGATTATCGAATGGTGTTGGATTCTCTGCAGAAATACGAGAAGACCGAAGCGGACAATTTTTTGTGGCCGGCTTTGGAAGGTGATATCTATGACTCGTATGCGCTTGACTATGAAGCAGCGTTGCAGATGTATCTTCGCGCCATAAAAATCAATCCGATGGATCAAATCTATAAATCGGTCGCCTTTATATATGAATTTTATATAGGAGACGAGGAGGCAGCTCGTCAATATTATGATAAGGCCATTGAGAAGGATTCGACGAGGGCATTCAATTATATAGCCAAAGCGTCATTTTGTCAGGATATAGGTTCGCTTGACGAGTCACTTTCTTTATTGGACAATGCGCAACGTCTGTCTCCTTTTGCCAAGAACGTTTATGAATTAAGGGCCCGTAACTATCGAATGTCGGGAGACTATCGGTCGGCTCTCGACGAATATACCAAAGCCGTATTGTGTGATCCCGAAGCAATTTCGGCTCATAGCGGTCGTGCCACGATGATGTCTTTGACAGGTGATTCGGTTAGTGCGACAGCAGAGTGGGAACTGATTATGAAGATGTGTGAAGGCAAAGGAATGACTGCATGTGAGTATTATCTTTATCACGGGCAAACTGACAGCGTGAACGCTCTGTTGGAGAAAGAGGTGGAAAATGAGGAGAAGATGATTCGTCCACGTGCTTCTGAAGAATATAATATCGCATGTATGTATTGCAGAGCAGGCAATGAAACTGAAGCTTTGAAATGGCTTCGCCGTTCATTTGAACATCATATGCGTGATTTTGCTCACGTATTATGCGATTGGGACTTGGTTTCTTTAAGAACCAACCCCGAATTTCAGGCCTTGATAGCTGAATATAAAGAAATTCAGAAAAAGGAATTGGCAACATTAACCGTAAAAGCAGAATAATTATGAAGAGCATATCAAATATCCGTTATATTATTGCAAGTTGCTTCTTATGTGTCTGTATGGCAGTAAACGCGCAGTCGTATCAATCGCGTTTGGCCATGGAAAAATTGCAGCAAAATGATATGGAAGGAGCTATTGCTGCTGCGTTGAAAGGCATCGAATTGAACAAGAAAGACGGTCAATGTCACTATCTGTTGGGATATTTATACAGTCATACCGGTCAATTTGAACAAGCCCTTGAAGAATGTGCTGCAGGAATTCGCCTGTTGCCGAAAGAGAAGCATAAACAAGCACAAATGTATAGCTGGATGGGGCAAATATTGTCAATAGCTGAAATGTATGATCAAGCATTGGCCTATGTGGATAACGCCCTTAAATTGGAACCGGAAGAAACCGATTGGTATAGCATAAAAGCCGGAATATACATGAAGTCCAAACAATATGATGAAGCCCGTCAAACATATGCTCAACTATTCAAGATATATCCCGGTCAACGTGCGGCTCATGATGATTTGGGAACAATGGCTCTTGAAGAGAATAAGTTGGATGAGGCCCAATATCATGTGGATTATGCATTCGGATTGGGTTCTGATTTTCCGGAAACCTATCAATTGCAGACCAAAATCCATTTGCGCAAAGGAGAATATGACAAGGCGGTCAGTTCGTATCTTCAATCCATAGAAGAGGGTGGTGAAGATGCTATGGATATCCCGTTGTTGGATTCGTTGTTGGAAAAATCGCCCGAATACACCACCATAGGATTGGAATTGATGAAAAAAGCTCGTCCCGGAACTATAACGTGGCCCTATCTGCAATGCCAAGCGGCAGGTTGGATGAACAATAAGTTAAAGGCGAGTGATTATATGCAAGAATTGATTGATGAAAATCAGTCAGTTTCGTTTTTTTATCTATATCAAGCACAGTTGTATAGAGATTTGAATCAATTTGATAAAGCATTGGAAATGATTCAGAAAGCATTGGATTTGGATTCAACCAATGCGGACGCCTTTATATATGAAGTATATTCGGATATCTATTTAGTTATGGACAGCATAGAGCCGGCTATGATTCAAATACGTAAAGCTTTGGCTATAAATCCGCAAAACGCTTCTTATTATCGCGGTTTGGCCCGTCTATATGCTATGAAAGATGATTATACGCATGCAGCCGCATTGATGGATACAGCCTTGTTGTTGAGCGATGAAATCCTGATTAAACTGAATGCCGGTGAATATAAATTGCGTCTCGGCAACAAGGAAGAAGGCGAACGATTGTTGCGTGAAGTGGTGGAATATACGATAAAAGATGACGAGAATGACCGACATTCCACAAAAGCATACGCATATGCGTCACTCAACGATAAAGAGTCGGCTTTGAAAGAATTGGGTTTAATTGAACCCCAACGATTCAATCAGGGAAGAAGAGAATATGAGTATGCTCAAATTTATTCCATGTTGGGTGAGCCGGATTCTGCCGTATTTCATCTCAGGCAGTCATTCCAGCACAATCATTTCGCGCCTGTCGGAGCACGATATGCATATCGCTTCCGTCCGATAGCGCAAGACTCTCGTTTCATTGCATTGGCAGACAGTATTGATATTCAGGTGGCAGCCGAAGTGGCAGCTCATGAGCAGGCAAAAAAGAATAAGACCGATCAGCAGGTGGTGGAGTTTCCGTTTACCCGCAAAAATGGTGTGACCGAGGTGAAATGCTCGATCAACGGGTTGCAACTGTATTTTATTTTCGATACCGGTGCAGCAGATGTCAGTATCTCCAGTGTAGAAGCCAATTATATGCTGAGAAACGGGTATCTGACAGCTCAAGATATACAAGGTAAACAGAATTTTGTAAATGCTACCGGTGATATCAGCGAGGGAACGATTATCAATCTGCGTGAAGTGAATGTCGGTGGAATCGTATTGCATGATATCAAGGCTTCAGTAGTGCATACTCAGAACGCACCTCTTCTGTTAGGGCAGTCGGTATTCCAACGCTTAGGTCGTATTGAAATAGACAATGAGAAACAGGTACTTCGCCTGACGTACACCAAAAACTGAGAAACGAAAATATTCTAACGTTCGAAATATTTGGTGTGAACGCAGAATTTTTTCGTGTCTTTGCAGTCGCTTTTAACCATCGCAATATAACAAAATTATGGAGCAATATATAGTATCTGCGCGAAAATACAGACCGGCTTCGTTTGAGACCGTGATAGGGCAGGATGCGTTGACGGAAACGTTACGCAATGCCATCCGTCTCAATCACCTGGCTCATGCATATCTGTTCTGTGGCCCTCGTGGAGTGGGGAAAACCACTTGTGCCCGTATCTTCGCCAAGACAATCAACTGTCTTAACCCATCGCCCAATCATGATGCATGTAACGAGTGCGAGTCGTGTCGTGCATTCAACGAGCAACGAAGTTTCAATATCCATGAATTGGATGCCGCCAGCAATAACTCAGTGGAAGATATCCGTGCGTTGATTCAAGAAGTACGAATTCCTCCTCAAATCGGTAAATATAGCGTATATATCATCGACGAGGTTCATATGCTCAGTCAAGGTGCGTTCAACGCTCTTTTGAAAACATTGGAAGAGCCTCCTTCGTATGCAATCTTTATCCTTGCGACGACAGAGAAACATAAGGTTCTACCAACAATCCTTAGCCGTTGTCAGGTGTTTGATTTTCAACGCATAACAGTTCGTGACACTATCAATCACCTTGCCTATGTTGCCAAACAGGAAGGTATTACTGCTGACGAACAAGCATTGGCCGTAATCGCCGAGAAGGCCGATGGCGGAATGCGTGATGCATTGAGCATCTTTGACCAATTAGTGGCTTTTTGTGGAAATACCGTCACCTATCAACGCACCATTGAGGTATTAAATGTGTTGGATTCAGCCTATTATTTCCGTTTTGTGGATGCGGCTCTTCAGCATGATGCCAAAGCTGTTTTGTTGATGTTCAACGAGATACTTCAAAAAGGATTTGATGCCGGGTGTTTTGTGGTGGGGCTGATGCAACATATACGCAATGTCCTGATGGCGAAAGATCAAGTAACGCTTTCGTTGTTGGAAACAAGCGATGCCATCCGCACTCAATATGCTACTCAATCAACTCAATGTCCAGCCGTATGGCTGTTTCAGGCATTGGATGTGCTGAATACTTGTGATGTGCAATACCGCACGGCTCGTAACAAACGTCTGACTGTTGAGATTGCATTGATCAAGTTGACGCAATTGGGATTAGCACAATCCGTTCCGGCTCCAGCCATGCAGCCAGTAGCGGCCAATTCATCGTCTTCCTCTACTACAGCAGTTCCTGCTTCGGTTGCTTCTTCAGCACCTCAACGGCCAATAGCTCAGTCCGCTCCGCCTGCTCCTGCTGCGCAGGTGGCGCCATCTGGATTCACGCGTCCGGCTGCACCCAAACCCTCTGCTCCGTCGGTTAATACCATTTCTGCTATGCCTCGTTTGCATACAGCAGTTCAATACGAGCAGAAATCAGCAGGTGCTTCTCCCATGTCAACTTTTCAAAACGAGGAGCATAATAACCCTTTTGGACTTGACCAACTCTTAGACGTGTGGGCTGGTCTGCCAAAATTATTTTTTGATAAAACACGTCTCACCTCCATATTGAATGAATACAAACCTGTTTTGCTATCAGATACGGAGGCAGAACTGGTGTTGACCAATCCATGGCAAGAGGAATTGTTTGACACAGAAGTAATGCAAACGATCAATACCTATGCGCGCCAACATCTAAAAAACGATCGTTTTATACTACATTTGCGTATAGCAACATATCAAAAAGACAATCAAGTGTATACGGATGCTGAAAAATACAAAGTGTTGATGCAGAAAAATCCCGCTTTAGCAGAATTAACCTCAACATTGAATATGCAACTGCTCTAAAAACCTCTTCTGCAAACGTAATAGGACGAAAAATCGATATATGGCTGAAGATTTGAAATTATATTTGCCAACTACCCGCAAAGAAATGGAAATACGCGGCTGGGAGGAAGTGGATGTTATCCTCTTCTCGGGTGATGCATATATCGATCATCCGCAATTCGGTGCTGCCGTAATCGGACGAACATTACAGGCAGCAGGTTATCGTGTGGCCGTTGTGCCGCAACCTGATTGGCATGGAGATCATAGAGATTTTAAGAAGTTGGGGCGTCCTCGGTTGTTCTTTGCTGTTTCTGCGGGATGCATGGACTCGATGGTCAATCATTATACCGCCAATAAACGTCGTCGTTCTGATGATGCTTTTTCACCAGACGGTCGTGCCGGTTTGCGTCCGGATTATTGTACGATAACCTATTGCAAAATCCTTCGTCAATATTTTCCGGAAGTGCCTATCGTGATAGGTGGAATCGAAGCCTCAATGCGTCGCTTGGCTCATTATGACTATTGGTCGGATCGGTTGATGCCCTCCATATTGGTTGATTCAAAAGCCGATTTGTTGATATATGGAATGGGCGAACGTCCGATTGTAGATATAGCTAACAGTATTCGTGACAGAGGGGAAGTGCCGCATAATATACCTCAGACCGCATATAGATGTGATACCGAACCATTGCCGGATGATACCATCAGGCTCTTTGGCTATGCTGAAGAACAACAAAGCAAACGTAAACATGCCATGGATTTTCGTGTGATAGAACATGAGTCCAATTTGCGTCATGCTCATACTTTAGTGCAGGATGATATCGTGGTCAATCCGCCATATGAAACGATGTCGACAGAACAATTGGACGCTGTATACGATTTGCCATTTATGTATCGTCCGCATCCTAAATACAATGCACATCGTATTCCCGCCTACGAGATGATTCGTTTCTCGGTTTGTATGCATCGCGGTTGTTTCGGCGGTTGTTCGTTCTGTACTATTTCAGCTCATCAAGGAAAGGCAATTACATCCCGTTCAAAAGCCAGTATATTGCGTCAAATAGACCGTTTGAAAGACTTGCCTGACTGGAAAGGCTATTTGAGTGATTTAGGAGGTCCGTCTGCCAATATGTATGAGATGCACGGACGAGATATGTCGCTATGCGAGCGTTGTGCCCGTCCATCCTGCTTGCAACCGGCGGTATGTCCCAATCTTAATAGGGATTTCAAACCGATATTGGATGTATATCGTACCGTAGATCGTTTGCCGTATATAAAAAAAGCCTTTGTGGGGTCCGGTATTCGTTATGATCTAATGAGTGAGGAATATGGCAGACAATTGATAACCCGTCATGTCAGCGGTCGTCTCAAAGTGGCTCCGGAACATTGTAGTGACAATGTCTTGCGTCTTATGCGGAAACCGTCGTGGAAACATTATCTGGAGTTTCGAGATTTCTTTTTGCGTGTTTGTGAAGAAAACGGTTTGAAACAACAGTTGATTCCGTATTTCATATCTTCTCACCCAGGATGTACATCGCGTGATATGCAACTTTTGGCCGATGAAACCCGTAGAATGCATTATCGTCCGGAGCAGGTGCAGGATTTTACACCAACACCGATGACTCTGGCCACAACCATGTTCTATACCGGTCTCAATCCGGAAACGCTTGAACCGTTATATGTAGCGCGTACTGCGCAAGATAAACAACAACAAAATCGTTACTTCTTTTGGTGGAAACAAAATGATGAAAAAGCATAAATACCGCATCAATCCAGAAACCCTCGCTTTGGAACGAATAGAGCAGGGACTATTGTATTGGCTGAAGAAGTCAGGCGGCTATATCCTTTCGGGTATTTGTCTTGGTATAGTCTTCTTCTTTGTCTATTTTATGCTTTTCCCGTCCCCACGTGAGAAGCAATTATCAGAGCAGAATCGTGCTTTGCGTAATCAATATGCGATTTTGGACAAGAAAGTGGACCAAATGCAGGTAGTATTGCATGATTTGGCGCAACGTGATGATAACTTGTATCGCGTATTGTTTGATGCCGAACCTATTCCGCAACAAGCTCGATATGCAGCTCAACAACGTATTGCGTATTATGATTCGTTAATGCTTCGAACCAATGCCCGTTTGGCATCTGATTTGACATATAAAGTGGATGTGTTGGAGCGAGAAATATATGTTCAGGCCAAATCCTACGACGATATAATGCAGATGGCCCGTACACAAGAAGTGAGAATGGAAAATATACCTGCCATTCAGCCTATTTTAAACAAAGACCTGACGCATGTAGCCAGCGGTTTCGGATGGCGTGTGGATCCGGTTTATCATACCAAGAAATTCCATTCCGGAATGGATTTTACAGCAGCAAAAGGCACAGATGTATATGCAACAGGCAATGCTAAAGTGGCATATGTGGGATGGAAACAAGGATATGGAAATACCGTTATTTTGGATCACGGATTCGGCTATCAGACTTTGTATGCCCATCTTTTCCGAGCATTGGTTCGTGAAGGTCAGAAAGTGACGCGAGGAGATGTAATCGCTTTGGTCGGCAATACCGGCAAATCAACAGGTCCGCACTTGCATTATGAAGTGCATGTACATGAAAATCCCGTTGATCCGCGAAATTACTATTTCTATGATTTGTCGCCTGAAGAATATGATCGAATGGTGCAACTTAGCAACAATTTTGGTCAAACGCTCGATTAGCCTTTTCACCAACTACCACCAATCGATATATCAAAGTATTCTTGATCGTAGGTTTGGGACCGATTGCAATTGTATGCTTTTCCAATCTTGCCAAAGCGCATAAAATATGAAAGGCATCTTCCCGTCCTGTTTCCAGTAAATCAAGCATCGTTTCTACCAATCCGTTGTATTTTTGCCATACTTTGTCATTAAGAATAGCGGTAATCAAAACAGCGATGAAAGCTTTGTTGCGTATCCTAGGCTGAATGTCCGCTTTGCAGGCACTCATCAGCATTTCCATAATTCCGGTGTTGAGTCCTTTCTGAAGGGTGTTGACCACCATTCCGCTAATCGCCATTTCTGCATCTTTCGGATGGCGTTTATCCATTAACATCACCTCGAAATCAGCTTTGTCATCAGCGGTTACCTCTACCAGATTACTATACCAACTTTCTATTTGATTCATCGAATTGAGTTCGTTATAAACGATGGCAATATTTAAATTTGCTGCAAAGATAGATATTTTTTCCGAATTATGCAAATAATTTTGCTTAATCCAAAAAAAAATAGTAACTTTGCAGCCGAATTACCTAAAGGTAAAAAATGAAATAGTGTTTTATTTTGAGATAACTGAAATATATGGATTTATCAATTATTGTACCTTTATTCAACGAAGAAGAATCTTTGCCCAAACTCCAGGAATGGATTGAACGGGTGATGGAAGAAAATCGCTTTTCATACGAGCTGATTTATGTAAATGACGGTTCGACGGATTGCTCATGGAATGTGATTCGTGAATTGAAGGCTCACAACGATAATGTTCGTGGTATCTGTTTCCGTCGCAATTACGGTAAATCGGCTGCTCTTTATTGCGGTTTCCGTGCTGCAGAAGGGGATGTGGTGATTACTATGGATGCCGATCTTCAGGATTCTCCTGACGAGATACCGGAACTGTACCGTATGATTACAGAAGAAGGTTATGATTTGGTGAGCGGCTGGAAACAAAAACGTTTTGATAATAAATTGACCAAAAATCTGCCCAGCAAACTCTTTAATGCAACAGCCCGCAAAGTGACCGGAATTCAGTTGCACGATATGAATTGCGGACTGAAAGCCTATCGGAAAGAGGTAATTAAAAATATCGAAGTGTTCTCTGAAATGCATCGATACATCCCGTATCTTGCTAAAAATGCAGGATTCACCAAAATCGGAGAAAAAGTGGTACAACATCGGAAACGTGAATTCGGAGTGTCCAAATTCGGTTTGAACCGATTCGTAAACGGCTATCTGGATTTGATGACTCTGTGGTTTCTCAATAAATTCGGGAAACAGCCCATGCATTTCTTCGGATCGGTAGGCAGTTTGATGTTTGTAATCGGTTTTATTGCCATTATCGTAGTTGGGGCAATGAAACTATATGCTCTAAGTCACGGTGTGCGTGCAATGTTGGTAGGCGATAATCCTTGGTTCCATATCTCTATTTTGATGATGATTTTAGGATGTATGCTTTTCTTGGCGGGTTTCTTGGGTGAATTGATTATACGTAACTCGCAGTCCCGTAATGATTATTTGATTCGTGAAGAACTGTAATAAAAGAAGCAAATGGTGATGAAACGTCATATTTTGATAATACTTTTCTCTTTTTTGACGGTTGCTCCCGGTTTTGCATGGGGACCGAAAGGTCACCGAATCGTGGCGCAAGTGGCTTACAATCATCTTACCCGCAAGGCTCAGCGTAGTGTGGATGCCGTTTTAGGGAAACACGGAATCATCTATTGGTCGACATGGCCTGATGAAATTAAAAGTGACGAGAAAGTATATCCCACCAGTTATGATTGGCATTTCCAGGATTTGGACGCCAATATGACGGATTCGGCTGTTATAGCAGTATTGACCGACTATCCGACTCATGGCGGTAATTTGTATCGTATGACTGACAGTTTGATTAATGCCCTGAAAAAGAATCCGTATGATGCAGATGCTTTGGTATTTATCGTTCATTTGACAGGCGACCGTTTTTGTCCGATGCATATGGGGCATGAACATGATCGTGGCGGTAACTCAGTCAGGTGCAAATGGTTTGAGAGCTCCACTAATTTGCATAGTATATGGGATGTCAGCTTGATCGAATACAAAGGTTACAGTTATTCGGAATATGCTCGTTATCTAGAAGATAAATTGAGCGGTCAGCGTGAGAAAATTATCGCCATGACTCCGGAAGAACTAATTGTCCATAACTATCATCTGACTGATGCAATATATAAATATCAAAAGAAATGGGACAACAATGCCTACCATTATGCCTATTATTGGAGTCAGCATATGGAATGGCAACTTTATGCCGCGGGTATCCGTTTGGCTCAATTGTTGAATGAGATTTACCGATAAAATGTAGATGACGACTGTCGGTCGAGTGTCGGTCGACTATCGAGTGGATATTGAATAGGGAAGTGCAGCAATTTCGGCCGAAAAGAAAAAAATATTATTTGTTAATCTTTTAAATCGTAAAAACTCTGGATTTTACATTACGCAAATATAAACAATTGCTTCAAGCTCTTTTGAAAGCAGGCTATCAGCCGATTACCTTTCAACAATATTGTCAAGGGGATAAACCTCAATGTAAATGGGTAATTCTGAGGCACGATGTGGATTTGAAGGCTATGAACAGTTTGCATACGGCTCAATTGGAAAAGTCGTTAGGTATTTGTGCAAGTTATTATTTCCGTGTTGTACCTCAGTCAAATCAGCCTGAAATAATTCGCCAAATTGCTGAAATGGGGCATGAGATAGGTTATCACTACGAGGATTTGTCGATGGCGAACGGGAGTGTAAACATTGCGATTGTGCACTTCGCGGAGCATCTGGCCTATTTCCGTCGATTTTATCCTGTATCCACCATTTGTATGCATGGAGCGCCTACTAGCAAATATGACGGCCGGGATTTATGGAAATCGTACGATTATCATCAATACGACATTATTGGGGAACCGTATTTCGATATTGATTTCAATCATGTGTTGTATCTTACAGATACAGGTCGTCAGTGGGACGGTTATAAAGTGAGCGTAAGAGATAAAGTAGCTCAACAAGATGAGTGGTGTCGTCGTGGTTTAGTTTTTCATAAGACAGATGATCTCATCAACGGTTTCTCATCCGTACTACAAAATGTGGAGTGCATGATGATAACAACCCATCCTCAACGCTGGACTGATCACAAAATAGAGTGGTTGAAAGAATTTTTGGCACAAAATTTGAAGAATATAGTGAAACGAATTCTGATATATGGGAAGACGCATCTGCGGTGACATAGTAATTTGGTTGTTGGCAACATTGATTTGTATGTTGTGGCGAATGGCAGCTCATAAGAGCGAAATCGCGATATACCTTGTAATGTTCGGCATTATGATGGTAGTTTATATTTTGCTCGGTTTTGTCTTCCAAAAATATCGTTCATACAAAGAAACATGGTACTGGCAGGAAATGGTGGCGATGTTGCTGACAGGAAGTGCATTGATTTGTACTTTGATGTGGGTTTTGCCTCATTTGCCTTATAGTCTGTCGCCTGTTGTGATTTTGTGGATGGTGGTCATCGTCATGATTATCGATGCTTTTGTAATATTGTGCAAACATTATGTAAAGTATGCGCTCAATATGACGATTCAACCATTGCAAATCGAACAACGAGAAGGTTCGCAACTGGTATATGAAGATCAGCCTCGATCTGCAGAATCGATAGAAAATATCCATCAGGCAGTTTTGTCGCTTACTACGGAAACTGACTATCAAATGCTATTGAATAAAGCTCATCTGGATAGTAGATTGACCAAAGTGGTGGCTAGTACCGAACTGTTTCCAATAGTTCAATTGCCTGATTATCATTATAATACGATTGTTGATTTGACATTGTTGAATAATGCTCGTGGAATCAACCGTCGTTTTTGTCAGGTAAACAAAAAATTGCCGGATGAGGGAATCTATGTATGTTGTTATCGTCCGCAAGAATTTGTGAAACGAAAGATAATGACACGCTATCCATGGGGCATCAATTATCTCGCGTATGCTTGTTGGTTTGTTTTCCGTCGTGTTATTCCGCGAATGTTGTTGATGTCGCGTTTGTACTATGATGTTACCAAAGGACGCAAACGTGTGTTGAGCAAAACAGAAGTTTTGGGACGTTTGTATTATTGCGGATTTGAAGTGGATGAAGTGGTTCCGATGGGCCATATTGAATATGTAATTGCGCATCGTCATTCCCAACCTTATGAGCAGGTACAAATGAAGTTGTATGGACCTCTTATTCGTTTGCCGCGCGTATGCAAGGACAAGAATATTGTTTATTTCTATAAGTTGCGTACCATGCATCCGTATTCGGAATATATCCAGAAATATGTGTTTGACCAACGTGGAGGCATGAATATTGCAGATAAATCCGACGAAGATTGGCGAATTACCAATTGGGGACGATTGTTCCGGAAATATTGGCTGGATGAATTACCAATGCTCATTAACTGGCTGAAACGTGATGTTAAATTGGTCGGAGTTCGTCCTCTATCAAAAACGATGTTTGATCAATACCCTCCGGATTTGCAGGATAAACGAACTCGTTGCAAACCGGGATTGATTCCGCCTTTCTATGTGGATCACCCCAAAAACTTTGAAGAGCTTTATGCTAGTGAACATAAATATCTGGACGAATATTTCCGCCATCCGGTGTGGACGGATATCAAGTATTTTTTCATGACAATGCATAGTATCCTTTTCAAAAAAATGCATTCGGCTTAGTGATTTCTATGTCTTTTGTATTGCGCAAGTGTATCATAGGATGAGGTTAGAATGGTCATGATATCACCGAAAGGTGAGCGAAGGATGAGCGAAGGGTGAGTATAGGATTTCATCCTATTCTACAAATCAAAAAGTACCTCGTATCTTGGTCGCTTTAGATAGAACGGGTTGATGTTTTGTGCGTCTTAATGCTGGCAATTCGTTCCGGAATTCCCAATATTGGATAAAAAATAGGTATAAAATGCAAATATTCTTAGAATATTTTGCATGAGTGGAATTTTTTTTGTATTTTTGCACATTATTTTGTGTGTAAAAACTAAATATATGGTAAATCAACAAAATTTTGCATTGATTGGTGCAGCAGGTTATATTGCACCGAGGCATATCAAAGCTATTGCCGATACCGGTAATAATTTGATGGTGGCTTATGATAAATTCGACTCAGTTGGTCGTTTAGATAGTTCGTTCCCGGATTGTTCGTTCTTTACAGAGAACGAGCAGTTTGATCGTTTTTGTTCCAAACAGATGCGTACGGACAATCCGCTTAACTGGTTGTCGGTTTGTACCCCCAATTATACGCACGACGCTTTTATTCGCTATGGCTTGCGTTTGGGCTTGAATGTTATTTGTGAAAAGCCTTTGGTTCTCAATCCTTATAATATTGACAACTTGGTTGAATTGGAACACGAAACAGGGCACGAGGCATATACTATACTTCAACTTCGTTTGCATGAAGCGATTGCCAATCTTAAACGCAAAGTGGAGCAGGGACCAAAAGATAAAATATACGATGTGGATTTGACATACATCACTTCTCGCGGTAAATGGTATTACAGCAGTTGGAAAGGTGATGTGCATAAATCGGGTGGAGTGGCCACCAATATCGGTGTCCATTTCTACGATATGTTGCAATGGATATTCGGCCCTGTTCAAAAGAATATCGTTCATGTGATGAGTTTCGACCGTGTGGCCGGTTATCTTGAACTGAAACAAGCACGTGTTCGTTATTTCCTGAGTATCAATAGCGAATGTCTGCCTCCCAATGCAGTTCAAGGTGAAAAACGTACTTATCGAACTTTAAATATCGACGGTGAAGAATTTGAATTCAGCGCCGGTTTTACTGAGTTGCATACCGAATCCTATAAACGCATTTTGGCTGGTCAGGGTTTCCGTATCTCCGAAGCCAGACCATGTATAGAAATCGTAAGTCAAATTCGTCATGCCGAGCCTATCGGTTTGGTGGGAGATTATCATCCTTTAGCAAAACTGCCGTTGGCTAAGCACCCGTTTGGATGGGACGAGCGCCGATAATGTTTTTACGATAAATCGAATTGTAAACGTGATGAGAAAGAAATTTTCTGTTTGTCTATTGACTGCAATGTTGTTGGCTTGCTTGATGTCATCGTGTGTGACGTCTAAGAAAGTCAATCTCTTGCAGCAACCGACCAAGCACAATCGTATTCCTGAATATGTGGATACACTTTCGTTTGAAGATTATCGCCTTAGAACTGGCGATCGCTTGTATGTATATGTGTATTCTGTAGATGAACAGATAATGAAACTCTTCAATGCCGGAGGTACCGGGCATGGAGCGCAGATGCGTCAACAGATGTCGCAAAATAGCACGAATGAATTGTATACCTATCTCGTCTTGGATGATGGTACCATTGATTTCCCGCAAATTGGACATGTGCAGGTGCGTGATATGACTACTCGCGAAGTGAAACAGGTGCTGGAAACAGAATTGAGTACCTTGATAAAAAACTATGGTGTGGCTAAAATGATTTCCTGCGAAGTCAATGTAGTGCAGCGTTCCTATAGCGTTATCTCACAACGTGGAAGCGGTAACTTCCCTATCAGTAAAGAAAAACTCACCATATATGAAGCTCTTGCGCAAGCCGGAGATGTGGGTGATTGGTCTGATCGTTCCAAGGTGCGTATCATTCGTGAAATTGAAGGTCAGACGCGTGTGTTGACATTTGACATTCGCTCAGCTGACATTATACATTCCGAGTATTACTATATCGAACCTAATGATGTCATCTATGTGCAAAAGTTGCGTGGACAAGCCTTTGGAGTATCCAATGCGGCTACTACGGTGGCAATTGTGGCATCTACATTGTCATTCGGTGGATTTATCTATGCGCTTGTAGTGAGGGTTATGAACAAAGTTAATGAAACAAAGTGAGGAAACCATGAAAATTAATAGACAAATATCATTCGTTTTTGTGAGCTTCCTGATAGCTTGTGTTTTTTCAGGTTGTTATAGTCATCGTCAGGTAGGTTTGTTGCAGGATCGTAAGCGTTTGCCGGTGTATGATTCAGTAGGATATCAGCCATATCGTTTGCAAGTGAACGATGAAATTATTTATCGTGTATTCACTTTGGATGAAACTATTGCAAAGACGGTTCTAACCAATAGTAGTGCAGGTGCTAATTCTCAATATGCCAATTCATATCGTATTTATGCAGATGGAACGGTGGAACTACCTTTCTTGGAACCGATTCATTTAGAAGGATTGACTGAATTGGAAGCGCAGGATACTTTGACGAAATATATGCGCGAATTGATTCCCGATGCAGATGTTAAACTGGCGCTCTATAACAAGAACTTTACCGTTTTAGGTGATATGTCACCCGGTGTACGATATATATATAAGGATAGAATGACTATTTTTCAGGCTTTGGCTATGACTGGAGATGTAATGACATCCGGTGATCGTAGGCATGTGCGGATTATTCGTCCTCACGGAAATGCTGAACCGGAAGTACTGGAATTCGATATTCGCACAAATACGATTATCAATTCAAAATACTATTATATCTATCCCAATGATTTGATTTATGTAAGTCGTGAACCTGCCAGTTTCTATAAGCAAACTACTTATACCGGCTTTTTGGGATTGATTACCAGTTCGGTAAGTTTGTTGATTTCCGTTTTGAACTATATACCTAATCTATAATTTGCAGGATGGTTTCCTCATCAGTGGCTGCTTCTGTTAACAAAATAGAAATATAATCATTTGACAATATAAACCTGTTGCTAAAAAATACTATCAATCATGTCTGATATAAAGATGCCGCAAAGTCAAGAAAGTGCTTATCAAATACCCCGTAATATAAATGCAGTTTCTGCTCCGCAAATGCCTCAGGAGGAAGAAGAGTCCAACTTCAATTTGATGGAGTGGGTGATTCGTATTTTGCATTATTGGTATTTGTTTGTAATTGCTTTGGTAATAGCCTATGGTTTGGCTTATCTGAAGAATCGTAAATGGATTCCTCAACGAATGTCAAGTTGTACACTGATTATCAAGGAATCATCAGCATGGGGAGGACAACCAACCTCTCTGCTACAAGGCTTTGGCGTAGGTCAGGGTTATAGCAATGTAAATAACCAAATGATTATGTTGCGAAGCTATGACTTGATTGGACGTGTTGTGGATTCATTGCCCGTTTTGAATGTGGATTATATCACCCAAGGAAGATTCAAAACTCGCAATATTTATCGTCAATCGCCTATATCGGTTCAATATACTCGTTTGTCGGATGTCGCATACGGTATATTGTTCCGTTGTACCTTTATGGAAAACGGACGTTTGTTGATTGAATCCACCGACGAACGGTATGCTTTGTCTGCAGAAACGGCTTATGGAATTCCTTTATCCACGCCATATTTTACGGCAATGTTTTGGCCTACAGATTTCAAAGCAAAAGCAGGACAACATATATTCTTCCGTTTCCGTTCGCGTGAATCATTGGTAGATGAGTTTATTGGCCGTCTTAATGTTCAGTTTGTTTCCAACGGAAGTACAGTTATGAGTCTATCGTTGGTTAGCGAAGTTCCGCAACGGGATTGTGAATTCCTTGATAAACTTCAAGATATATATCTTTTGCAGAACTTGGAACGAAAAAATAAGGTGGCAGAAAACTCCATCGCCTTTATTGATAGGCAGTTGGAGACTTTGTTGGGCCAATTGAATGTTTCGGAAGGTGCAATGACTCAGTTCCGTCAAGATAACAAATTTTCTGATGTATCTTCCTATGCAGGTACATTAATGTCGCGTTTGTCGGAATATGATCAGCAGAATATGTCATTGCGTTTGAAAGAATCCTATTTAAATTACTTGGATGAATATCTACGTAAGCAAATAGAGGATGGTGCAATTGTAGCTCCTACTTCAATGGGAGTGACAGAACCGATGCTGACTCAATTTGTTAACCAACTCAATCGTTTGCAATTGGAACGTTCCGAGCTGACAGAGAAAAATGTATATTATGCTAAATATACCAATGATATTGAGCAAGTTAAAGACGGTTTGGCAGAAGTAATAAAGTCGATGCGGGCTTCGTTGGATATTGAACGAAAGGAATTGCGCAATCGATATTCGGAAGTTGAAGGAGATATGCAAGACCTGCCGGAAAAAGAATTACAAATGGTTAGTATCGAACGTAACTATCGTATCGATGACAACTATTATACCTTCTTCTTGCAGAAACGAGCAGAGGCTGAGATTCAGAAAGCCAGCAATACGCCTGACAACGAAATCATGGACCGTGCTCGTACTACGGTCACTACCAATGCAAATGCTAAAAAGAAAACGATGACCAAAAACTTGATGATTGGTCTATTGATTCCTTTGTTGTTGATTATTCTTAGTGAATTGCTTAACGATAAAATCCGTACGCCGAAAGAAGTGAATAAGTTAAGTAATTTCGATTTAATTGGTACATTACGCCATGCACGCAATCAAAATCCTATTTTGGTGAAGGATTCGCCCCGTTCCAGATATGCCGAAATGTTACGAACTATTCGTACTCGAATAGAATTTATCGTACAACGTAAGGTGGGCATTATGGTTTGTGTAACTTCCACCGAGTCCGGTGACGGTAAAACATTCTTCTCCACCAATATGGCAGCTTTGTATGCAATGACCGGAAAGAAAACCATTTTGGTAGACTTGGATATACGTAAACCTAATATTCACGATAAATTAGGATTGGAAGATGGAGTAGGTATCACTAATTATTTGATTGGAGATTGCTCTTTGAATGATATTATTACTCATGATTCTTCTTATGATTTTGATATAGTCCGTGCAGGTACTATTCCTCCTAACCCGGGTGAATTGATTCACTCCGATAAATTGGCGGATCTGTTGCATCAATTGCGTGATATGTATGATTATGTGGTTTTGGATACATCCCCCATCGGATTGGTTCCTGATGCATATTCCATTATCGAACTTTGTGATACAACCATGTATATCATTCGTTGTCTGCAAACCAGTAAGTCAATGTGCCGTCAGACATTGGAACAATTGGCTGTAGATCATAAAGATAAGATTCATTTGATTCTTTCAGATCTACCTACTCAAGGATTCCACAACGGTTATAATTACGGTTATGCTTACACTTATGGTTCTCGTACCGGCTATGGCTATGGTAAATACGGACGAGGCTACGGCTATGGTTATGGCTCAAGTTACGGTTCAAACTATGGTGATACCGATAAGCAACATAATTCTATCCGTTATAGATACGGACAATTGCTTCGCAGGAATAAGAAAGAGGAATTACACAATTATTACATGGATGAAGACGAATAGGTCTTCATTCCAACCAATCTGTCTGCTCGAGAACCGAACGGACGATAGAATACATAAATGGTATAAGTGTTTTGTGTTTGCCAATGTGACCCTTCAGTATATTGGAGGGTCGCTTTTGTATCTCCCTTAGGAATGAAGAAATACATGTAGTCGGTTCCTCCTTGCTTTACTAAAGTATTCAGGTAATAACAATGGTGTTCATTGTCGTAACGCATACGATTGGCAGGACTATATGAATTGAGGAATAAATCTCCGCCTACATATAATGAACCGGTAAAAAGAGGATCTTGCATTGGCAATATGAAATGCACCCACATGTATTCACTTTCAATATCCGGATCGGAAGTCCGTTCAGCGTTGATTACGCGTTGTCCATCTACATCAAAATTATGAATATAGTGGTGTGTATCTATTTGATCGGTATATAAATAGGCTTGATAATCTCCCATTTCATAGCGAATCCGATCGATATTGGTTCCCGCATAATAGGTTGAGAAAATATCAAAATGGCGATATTCGTTTCCTCCTTCAAATGTAAGTTCAGGGTGATTGATCCATCTATATTTGTTGGGCTCGATATACGAGGGTCGTGGAGAGGTAATTTTGTTATCCTCTCGATTGTTCTGAGTTACTACGAGAAATATGTCGTTCGCATTACGAGCTGGGACATCATTGGTATTGACATCAATATTAACTTGCTGGAAACGACCTGCAATTTCACGAGTAGTTGTGGAAGATACATTGACATCGATATCAGCCAAAGGTTCTAAAACGGCAAAACATACTTCAAGTACACTATGATCTATATCTCCATCTTCGTAGACGCGCATAACATATAAGCCGGATTGGCAAAGACGCATATCTTCGTTAGGAAATACAATTGAATAGTGGGTATAGTCTCGTTGAGTATTCATAGAGGTGGTGTAATCAATTACATCTCCGGTAGTGAAGCCATTGATGTATTCAGAACTTTGCAGGTCGCTATATTTACCGTCATGATTCAAATGGCATACGGTATAACTATATAACCGAGCATCGTGACTCATCTCATCCCAAGAGATTTCTAACGTATTTGCAGGATCGCTTCCATCCAATTCTTCATTATTTAATATTAAAAACGGACGGGTAGGTAATGAATTATTATCCACTTCGGAAAGATAGCGAACGCGTAAAGTATAAATATCAGGGTTGTAAATGGCTGTGGTATGAACTCCGAAAGAATCGTCGGATGCCAGTGCCGTTGAGCAGATGCCCAAGGTAAAAAACAATATCAGTGTAAGGTAATATTTCATATCTGACTGCAAAGGTACAAAATTTATGCCAATAAATCAAAAAAAATTTGCATAAATAAAAAAAAAGCAGTACCTTTGCACCCGATTTGAGCATAATGCATTTATAATTTGCCACTTTGGCTCAGTGGTAGAGCAACGCATTCGTAATGCGTAGGTCCCCAGTTCGAATCTGGGAAGTGGCTCAAAAAAGGAACAAACAATGGTTTGTTCCTTTTTATTTATCATTCAAACGGCATTAATAATTATATCATTGATACGAACTGACAAGTAGGTAGATATAATATTGTCTTTATTCGGCTGAAAATATGATGTAAGCCAAATAGATAAAGCCGGCAGCATAGACAACGATGGCCAATGGAACCAAAATAAGGAATTTTTTATGTTTTGTCTTATGACGAAATATCAACATGGCCAATAGAGCACCGATGCCTCCGCCCAGCCATGCTAACCATAGCAAACTATCTTCCGGCACCCTTCGTTGATTGGAACGGGCTTTCCATTTGTCAATGCTATATGTAATAAATGCAGCTAAGTTGACAATGGTAATGTAGATAGCCAATAATTTTATTTCTTTATCCATGTTTTTTGATTGCATCATATTAGGACGGTATCAAATATGATTATTATTGGCCTTAATAATAGAGTAGTATCATCTTAGACCTATATCATATTGATTATAATCAATGATGAATGTATACTCAATGAATCGTTCTAATAGTTTGATTTTAAATAGTTAGGTAGAGTGAATTATAATCTGGATTTAATTAGTTTGCTTTCACGTTCGTAGCCCGGTTTGTCAAGCAATGCGAACATATTTTTTTTGTATGCTTCAACACCAGGTTGATTGAAAGGATTGATACCTAACATATATCCAGAAATACCGCACGCAAACTCAAAAAAGTAAATCAGTTCTCCTAAATAATACTCGTTGATACAGGGTAGAGTAATAAGCATATTGGGAACACCACCATCCACATGAGCCAATTGTGTTCCTAATTGTGCCATTTGGTTAACCTTTTCTACATGTTTGCCGGCCATAAAGTTGAGTCCGTCAAGATTGTTTTCATCATTCGGGATAATTACTGAATGGTTGGCCCGTTGAACAGAGATAACGGTTTCCATCAAGATCCGTTCCCCATCTTGGATATATTGGCCCATAGAATGCAAGTCGGTGGTCAAGTCAACGGCTGCGGGGAAAATTCCTTTACCGTCTTTTCCTTCACTTTCACCATACAATTGCTTCCACCACTCAGCGATATAATGCAATTTAGGATTATAGTTGACCAGTAATTCAATTTTTTTGTTTTTTACCGAATAAAGGTAATTGCGAACCGCAGCATATTGTTCGGCAATAGATTCATGGGAGGCGCATTGATCGTACATTTCTTTTGCTCCGTCAATCAATTGCTGAATATCAAAGCCTGCGCATGCAATAGGTAATAAACCAACCGGTGACAATACGGAGAATCGTCCGCCGATATTATCTTCGATAACAAACGTCTTGTAGTTTTCTTGTTGCGCCAATGTTCGCAATGCTCCTTTGGCTCGGTCTGTAATACAAACAATTAGTTGTTGAGCCTTTTCTTTTCCTATCTGGTTTTCCAATTGCTGCTTGAGCAGGCGGAAAGCAATGGCCGGTTCGGTTGTGGTACCCGATTTGGAAATACAAACTATTCCGAAATTGCGATTAAGCAGTTTTTGCTGCAGTTCCCAGAGATAGTCTTCACTGATGTTGTTTCCAGCAAAGAGGACCTCCGGTCCGTTATTCTCTATTGCGAACGACGGACTGAGTGCTTCAATTACAGCTTTCGCACCCAAATAACTTCCTCCAATTCCTATGCAAACGATGAACTCGCAGTTTTGACGAAGCATGGCAGCTGTTGATTGAATATCCGAAATTTGTGACTGAATATCTTGGGGCAGCGAAATCCACCCCAAGAAATCATTACCAGCTCCCGTTGCATTAACGAGAGTGTGGCGGGCTTGACGTGCCAATGTTGCGAATTGCTCGCATTCATGGTCGGCAATTGCCTTGCTGTAATCAAAACTTAGTTGGTTCATAAAAGTTTTTGGGTCAGGTTGTTAATAACAATTGTAGGTGAATGGTGGTTGTATAAGATATCAAATATGGCGTCCACAATAGGTAATGAGACTTTCAATTTCTCATTTACTTCGTGAATACATTTAGTGCCATAATACCCTTCTGCAATCATTTGCATCTCCATTTGAGCGGCTTTGACAGAATATCCCATGCCAATCATTTGCCCAAATTGGCGATTCCGTGAGAATTTGCTATATGCCGTGACGAGTACATCGCCCAAGTAGCCGCTTTGAGTCAGTTGTCGGGCATAAGCAGAAGTAGACTTATTGATTGTAACAGCGTTGGTGAATCGTTCGATTTCCTGAATGGCGTTGCTGATAAGAACCGATTGAAAATTATCACCGTAGCGTAAACTGTGGCATAATCCGGCAGCAATGGCATAAATATTCTTCATCACGCTGGAATATTCCAAACCATCCACATCTTCACTTGGAGTGGTGTGAACATAATTATTGCTCAACAGTTCGCATAATTCAAGCGCGCGCTTACGATCTTGGCACCCGATAGTAAGATAACTGAGTCGTTCCAAAGCAATTTCCTCGGCATGGCAAGGTCCTGCCACCACAGCCAGACGCTCGTAAGGAACATGAAAATGCTCGTGGAGGTAGTCGGTAACAATTTGGTTGATTTCAGGAATCATACCTTTGACAGCCGAGATAATCACTTTTTGTTTCAAGCTACGACGAATTTTCTTCAGAGCCTGCTCCACATAAGGAGATGGAATAGCCAAAATAAGGATGTCGGATTCGCTAATAACGAGATTGATGTCTGTGGAAAACGAAATCCGAGATGTATCAAACCGAGCAGCGTTAAGATAATCAGGATTTTTGCCATTTTCGAGGAAATCATCGATAGCATCCTGACGACGCATGAACCATGAAATATGGTCCACATTCGTCATCACGATTTTTGCCAATGCTGTAGCCCAACTTCCGCCACCGAGGATAGCAACTTTTCTTTGATCCATTTGACAGATACGATTGGTTTATACTTCGGGTTTCATTGTTGGGAAGAGCAGAACTTCTTGAATAGTGGGTTGCCCGGTCATCAAAATGGCTAAACGATCAATTCCGATGCCGATACCGCTGGTAGGAGGCATACCATATTCCAAAGCCCGTACGAAGTCGTGGTCGATCACCATCGCTTCATCATCACCTTTCTTTCCCAAATTCATCTGGTCAACAAAACGATTGTATTGATCAATCGGATCGTTCAGCTCGGAATATGCGTTGGCCAATTCTTTTCCGTTGACCATCAATTCGAAACGTTCCGTCAAACCAGGTTTGCTACGATGCATTTTTGTAAGCGGTGACATTTCAACGGGATAGTCGGTAATGAATGTGGGTTGGATAAATGTACCTTCGCATGTTTCACCAAATATTTCGTCAATCAGTTTGCCTTTACCCATTTTGTCGGTTCCTTCCACCCCGAATTGCTTTGCAATGGGACGAATCTCGTCTTCTGTCATTGATGAAAGGTCGTAACCGGTCTTTTCTTTAATAGCATCCAAAATAGGCAGACGTCGGTAGGGGGCTTTGAAATCCACTTCGTGGTCACCGATTTGCACTTTGGTAGTGCCATTAACAGCAATAGCAATGCGTTCAAGCAGGTTTTCGGTGAATGTCATCATCCAGTTGTAATCCTTGTAACTGACATAAAGTTCCATACAAGTGAATTCCGGATTGTGACTGCGATCCATACCTTCGTTACGGAAGTTACGTCCGATTTCATAAACACCTTCAAATCCACCGACGATGAGACGCTTGAGATAAAGTTCGGTGGCGATACGCAGATACATATCAACATCCAAAGTATTATGATGAGTAATAAATGGACGAGCACTTGCGCCGCCTGCGATTTGCTGCAGCATGGGGGTTTCCACTTCCGTATAGCCGGCCTCATCAAAAACTTGACGCATGGTGCGCAAAATGGTGGCTCGTTTGAGGAATGTGGACTTGACTCCGTCATTCACCACCAAGTCAACATAACGTTGGCGATAACGTTGTTCGGGATCATTGAACCCGTCGTATGCTACGCCGTCTTTATATTTGACGATAGGAAGTGGACGAAGTGATTTGCTCAATACAGTCAACTGTTTGGCATGAACACTTATTTCTCCCATTTGAGTGCGGAAAATAAAGCCTTCAATACCGATAAAGTCACCAATATCAAGCAGTTTTTTGAATACAACGTTATACATCTGTTGCTCTACGGTAACCGGAGTTTCACCTTCGGCAACCGGAGCTTGTATATCATCGCGGCTTACATAAACTTGGATACGACCTTTGGAGTCTTGCAACTCAATGAAAGAAGCCTTACCCATAATTCGTTTTGACATCAGACGACCGGCAATGCGGACACTTTGTCCGTCCAATTGGTCGAAATTGGCTTTGATATCCGTGGAATATCCGGTTACATTATATTCGGCAGCAGGATAGGGATTGAGTCCCATATCACGCATCGTTTGCAAACTTTGTCTGCGTACTTGTTCTTGTTCGCTTAGTTCCATATTCTATTTATCTGTTTCTTAAAAAACAATCTCTTGTATTTTCCATCAAGGAGCAAATGGTAAGAGGACCGACTCCTCCCGGAACGGGTGTTATCATTGTGCATCGATCAGCCACATTGGCAAAATCCACATCTCCGCACATTTTTCCGGTTTCGGGATCGGAATTGATGCCGACATCTACGATTACGGCATCGTCTCCAACCATGTCGGATGTGATAAATTTAGCTTTGCCGATAGCAGCCACGATAATGTCAGCGTTGCGAAGCAGAGCCGGGAGATTTTTGGTATGACTATGTGCTACGGTAACGGTCGCATTTTCGTTCATCAACAATTTGCTGACGGGAAGTCCTACGATATTGCTTCGTCCGACTACCACGGCATTTTTGCCGTCCAAATCAATGCCTGCCGCTTTCAAGATGCGCATAGCGCTTCTGGGCGTACAAGGAACGCAAAAACGAGAATAGTCGCTCCGTTTCTGTTTCCATAGATTGGCAACGTTGGTATTAGTGACACCGTCCACATCTTTCGCGGGATTGAGTGCGGCAATAATATGTTCGGTATTCACTTGTTTGGGTAAAGGCATCTGAATAAGGATACCATCCACCGTATTATCATTGTTGAGAATCTCCAGTTGTTCGAGCACCTGTTGTTCGGTGCTATCTTGTGACATTCGTATGACGCGGCAATCGAGTCCGGCCAAAGCAGCATCCTTTTCGCACGAAGCCACATAGCGCTGACTGCCATAATCATCGCCTACCAACAAAACGCTCAAGCAAGGAACACGTCCGTATTTTTCGGGATAAGTAGCTGTTTCCTGCAAAAGGGAGGCTTTGATTTCTTCTGCTAATTTTTTACCATCAAAAACCATAGTTGATGAGATTGAAAGTGTTATTGAATGATGCTACCGTTCAGAATCAACTGATGAATCCAGGGAGTCTGATAATGATAGGGTATCATATTAAGTGAGTGGTAGGGACGAGTAATAATCAAATTGGCGCGTTTACCGACGGTGATTGAACCAACCTGATCGCTTATTCCCATTGCATAAGCGCTATTAAGCGTAGTGGCGTTGAGTGCTTGAACGGGCGTAAGTCGCATACGGATACAACCCATAGCCAAGACGAAACGCATATCACCGCTCGGACTTGATCCCGGATTGTAATCGCTGGCCAAAGCCACTCCCAAGCCTGCCTGAATGAATTCTTTGGCACGTCCAAAAGGCAAACCGAGGAAGAATGAAGAACCAGGAAGCATCGTGGGCATAGTAACGCTATTCCTCAGTGCTTCGATTTCAGCGTCAGTAGTCTTTTCCAGATGGTCAACACTCAAGGCATTGTGTTTAACACCAATCTGAACGCCTCCGCTTACAGCCAATTCATTGGCATGAATCTTTGGACGGAGACCGAAGTTTTTTCCAGCCGAAAGAATACGATCCGTATCTTCGACCGTGAAGAAACCTTCGTCGCAGAATACATCAACAAAGTCGGCCAAACCTTCGCGGGCAACGGCAGGAATCATTTCCTCGCATACAACGCGTACATATTCTTCATGGGTATATTTACGGCCAATGGCGTGAGCTCCCAAAAAGGTGCGCATAATCAATGCAGGACAATTCTGCTTGATGCGTTTGATGACGCGAAGCATTTTCATTTCGTCCTCGGGATTAAGGCCGTAACCGCTTTTGATTTCAATAGCACCAGTTCCTTTGGCAATCATTTCATTGACACGAATCATAGATTGACGATAAAGTTCGTCTTCAGAGCATTCGTGCAAACGGTCGGAAGAATTCAGTATTCCGCCTCCTCGTGCTGCTATTTCTTCGTAACTGAGACCATTGATCTTGTCAAGAAATTCACCATCGCGAGTGCCTGCATATACAATATGTGTGTGCGAGTCGCAGAAAGAAGGAAGCAGCATTCCGCCTTCGGCATCGATGTATTGATCCGCTTGCGGCATCTCGGCCATAGGGCCGAATGCAGCAATCCGATCGCCATCGATAAGCAGATAGGCGTTGGTGAGCGTACCGGTTTCGTTCATCTCAGGGCCTTGTTTGCGCAATATACCCTGAGGAACGATACCGATTATTTCACTAATATTTTTAATACAGGTATTCACGGCGTATAAACTCTTTGGAAGCAACCATCAGGGGATGCATATAACGGTCGACGTCAATGAAAGGAACGATTTTGCGGTATTCTGCCATGATTTTCTCCAGTTTCGGACTGGATTTTGCAGGACGGCGGAACTCAAGCGCTTGTGCAGCATTGAAAAGTTCGATACCCAAAACCGATTCGGTGTTTTCCACCAAGCGAACCAATTTGGTTGCGGCATTAGCACCCATAGATACATGGTCTTCCTGACCTTGTGAGGAAGGAAGCGAATCGCAAGAAGCGGGCCAGCAGAGACCTTTGCTTTGGCTAACGATGCTGGCAGCCGTATATTGAGGAATCATGAATCCGCTGTTCAAACCGGGTTTAGCAACCAAGAATGAAGGCAGGTCGCGTTGGCCGGAGATGAGTTTATAGATACGGCGTTCGGAGATGCTACCCAATTCGTTC
Organism: Paludibacteraceae bacterium; assembly: GCA_024399655.1. Lineage (GTDB taxonomy): Bacteria > Bacteroidota > Bacteroidia > Bacteroidales > Paludibacteraceae > Colicola. The sequence goes on from JAKSNP010000006.1 coordinate 54,964, forward strand.
ATGGCGATGCCGAGCATGTCCATCGGAATGGCAATCGGTTCACCGTGGAAGTTACCTGCAGATATAATCATATCTTCATCAGGGAATACGTTGGGGTTGTCGGTAGCAGAATTGATTTCGTTTTCAATAACGCTCTTAACATATTTGATTGTATCTTTTACGGCACCGTGTACCTGAGGAATGCAACGGAAAGAGTAGGGGTCCTGAACATGCACTTTAGGACGAACGATCAGTTCGCTACCTTCAAGCAGTTCACTAAAGCGGTTGGCGGTCACCATTTGTCCGGGTTGACGGCGCAAGTTGTGGCTATGAGGATAGAAGGGCTCGATACGGCCGTCGAAAGCTTCGAGAGAGATGGCACCAATCATATCGGCCCATTGGCTCAAGCGCTCAGCTTGGATTACCGACCAAACAGCGTTGGCGCTCATGAATTGCGTTCCGTTGAGCAAGGCAAGGCCTTCTTTGGATTGCAGACGTATAGGCTCCCAACCCAGTTCTTTCCATACATCGGCGCTGCAGCGACGCTGACCTTTGTAAATCACTTCGCCCAGACCGATAATCGGCAGGCACATGTGAGCCAAAGGAGCGAGGTCGCCGGATGCGCCGAGCGAACCTTGCTGATAAACAACGGGCAGAATATCGTTGTTGAACATATCCACCAAGCGTTGAACGGTGACGAGTTGTGAACCTGAATGTCCGTAACTCAGGCTTTGAGCCTTGAGCAAGAGCATAATCTTAACGATTTCGGGTTTAACCTCTTCACCCATGCCGCAAGCGTGTGACATTACCAAATTATGTTGCAGTTGGCTGAGATCTGCTGCCGGAATTGTAATATTGCAAAGCGAGCCGAAACCGGTAGTAACACCATATACGGGACGGCCGATATCTTCCATTTTGCTATCCAAGAATTTACGGCATTTCTCAATAGCGGCAATAGCGTCTTTACCCAGTTTCAGTTTTTCGTGGTTATCAATAATTTCTTTTACTCTGTCGATAGTCAGAGTCTTTTTGTTGGAAATAGTATGCATAGTAACAAAATTTATTATTTAAGAATATTCTTAATCATCTCTTCGTCGGCTACATTAGGCATTGTAACTTTAAGACCGGGTGTGCGTTGCATTTCGCGCAAGATGGCGTGATTAGCACCTTCGTTGCGTGCCCAACTACGTCGAGCGATACCGTTGTTGACATCCCAGAAGAGCATGTTCTGAATGTGGCGAGCGGAATCTTCGCTACCGTCGATTACCATACCGAAGCCGCCGTTGATTACTTCTCCCCATCCGACACCGCCACCGTTGTGGATTGAAACCCAGGTAGCTCCGCGGAAGCCGTCACCGATTACATTTTGAATTGCCATATCGGCCGTGAACTGGCTGCCGTCGTAGATGTTGCTGGTCTCACGGAAAGGAGAGTCGGTTCCGGATACGTCGTGGTGGTCACGTCCGAGTACGATAGGAGCCTTGATTTCGCCCTTGCGGATGGCTTCGTTGAAAGCGAGAGCGATTTTGGTACGTCCTTCGCAATCAGCATAGAGGATACGTGCTTGTGAACCCACAACCAGATGATTTCGTCCGGCTTCTTCAATCCAATGTATATTATCGTTCATCTGCCCTTGAATCTCTTCAGGTGCGTCTTTTACGATTTCGCTCAAAACTTTAACGGCCAGGTCATCCGATTTCTGCAAATCGGCAGGATCTTCCGACATACAAACCCAGCGGAAAGGACCGAATCCGTAGTCGAAGAACATGGGCCCCATGATATCTTGCACATAAGAAGGATAGCGGAAGGTGCCGTCCTCTTTCATTACATCGGCACCGGCGCGGCTGCTCTCGAGCAGGAAAGCGTTTCCGTAGTCGAAGAAATACATGCCGTTAGCGCTGAGGCGATTGATAGCAGCTACGTGTCGGCGCAAAGAAGCCTGAACGGCTTCGTGGAACTTGGCGGGTTCCTCTGCCATCATTTTCTTGCTCTCTTCCAAACTATAGCCGACGGGGTAGTAACCACCAGCCCAAGGATTGTGGAGCGATGTTTGGTCGGAACCGAGATCCACGGGATAGTTCTCGTCAGCGAGACGCTCCCAAAGATCGACGATATTTCCGACATAGGCCAGACTGACCACTTCTTTGGCAGCCTGTGCTTTGCGTATACGTGCAATCAGTTCGTCGAGATCGTAGTGGAGTTCGTCCACCCAACCTTGTTCGTGACGTTTTTCGGCAGCGAGGGGGTTGATTTCAGCCGTAACGCTGACAACTCCTGCAATATTACCAGCCTTAGGTTGTGCCCCAGACATGCCACCCAAGCCAGCGGTAACGAAGAGCATACCTTTGCGTTCTTCGAGACTTCCGGACAATCCGCGTTTGCGTAACTGTTTGCGAGCAGCATTCATAACGGTGATTGTGGTGCCGTGAACGATACCTTGGGGACCGATATACATATAACTACCGGCAGTCATCTGTCCGTATTGCGAAACGCCGAGAGCGTTGAAACGCTCCCAATGATCCTGGCTGGAGTAGTTAGGGATAACCATACCGTTGGTGACCACCACGCGAGGAGCATCTTTGTGGCTGGGGAATACACCCATCGGGAATCCGGAATACATGGCCAGCGTCTGTTCATCGGTCATGTTGGCCAGATACTGCATGGTAAGGCGATATTGAGCCCAGTTTTGGAAGATGGCACCGTTGCCTCCGTAGATGATCAACTCGTGCGGGTGTTGTGCAACGCGCGGGTCAAGATTGTTCTGAATCATAGCCATGATAGCAGCGGCTTGGCGCGATTTGGCAGGATATTCGTCGATAGGACGTGCATACATGTCGTAACTCGGACGGAAACGATACATATAGATGCGTCCGTACAGACGCAATTCCTCGGCAAATTCCTTGGCCAAGACTTCGTGGTGCTTCTTGGGGAAGTAACGAAGAGCGTTCTTGATAGCGAGCACTTTCTCATTCTCGGTAAGGATGTCCTTACGTTTGGGAGCGTGGTTGATAACCGTGTCGTACGCTTTTACCTCAGGCAACTCATCCGGAATACCTGCGAGTATTTCTTCTTGAAATTTATTCATAACGATAAATGATTAGGCGTTAGTTGAACAAGTAGACATTGATTATTTGTCGATATTGGCATAGACTATATTTGTCGATATTGACATAGACTTTATTTGTCGATATTGGCATTGACGAGCGCGAGTATAGCGTTCTCTTCCAATTCAGCTTGACGAACGAGTTCAGCAGCTTCGCTGATGAGCGCGTCAGCCACTTCTCTGTTTTTGAGTCCGGCAGCATTGATACGAACGTTCATATCAGCACCGCGGACAGCAGCACGAGCAGCCAAAGCTCCCACACCGGCGTCGGATGCGCTGGCGGGATTACCTTTTTCAGCCATGGCTTTGAGCACGGGCATAGCGCGCATAGCGGTTTTCATGGTACGGAGAGGTACCTGTGTAGCGTAGAGTGTGGCGGCTTCCATAGCTTCGGCACGAGCGGCTTTTTCTTCGGGAGTGCCTTTAGGCATAGCGAATACGGCCATGATTTTGTTGAAGGAAGCGGTGTCTTCGTCCACGAGGGCGAGGAGTTCGTTCATAACCACCTGTCCTTCTTCAGCGACTTTGGAGAATTCCTCCCAACGGTCGTCCCAACCGCGTTTGTGTGAGCTGAGGTTGGCCACCATCGTACCGAGAGCAGCTCCGAGAGCACCCATATAAGCAGAGATAGAACCACCACCGGGAGCGGGAGATTCGCTGGCCGTTTCGTTGGCGAAACCTACGCATGTCATACGAACGAGACGTTCTTTTTCGGCTTGCTCTTTTTCGTCAATCATCATGTATTCGATTACTTTCTCTTTGGGGTTGAAAGGTTTGAGTTCGTCCAATCCCATCGATTTGACGGCCATGCGGATGATTTCGGCTTCGCTGATACCGAGCGAGCGTTGCTGTTTGGCCAGATAATATTTACCCGCATCGATCAAAGCGCATTTGGGAACGAGACCGACGATTTCGGCACCGGTAACACGAATTCCACGCGCTGCGGCTGCTCGGCAAACTTCTTCAAAAGCGACATGTAGGGGAGTGACGTTGATGTCGGTGATATTCATAGAAACCTGGGCGATACCGTATTCGTCGATATACCAACCGATGGCCTTGCATCCTTTCAGCGTACCGGGGATCCAGATTTCTTCGCCGTTTTCGTCTTTCAGCACTTTGCCGGTCAGTTTGCCGTCCTCGCGTGCTTTACGTCCCTTTTCACGAACATCGAAAGCGATAGCCATTGCTCGACGTGTGGAGGTGGTGTTGAGGTTGAAGTTGACGGCAATCAGGAAATTGCGTGCGCCGACATTGGTTGCACCGGCGGTAGCGACACGTTCGTTGTAGACACCGGGACCGAAGTCGGGTTTGAGTTTGGGGTCAGCCACCTTGTTGGGCAGCGCTTCGTATTCACCTGCGCGGCAAACAGCGAGGTTTTGGCGTTCGGGTGTGAAAGCAGCAGCTTCGTAGCAATAGCAAGCGATGCCGAGTTCCTCGTACATGCGTTTAGCGAGAGCGCGTGCGAGTTGCGCGCATTCTTCCAAAGTAATGTCAGCTACGGGGATGAGGGGGCAGACGTCGGTAGCACCGCTACGAGGGTGAGCACCGTGGTGTTGACGCATATCGATCAACTCGGCCGCCATACGCGCACCGCGGAAAGCAGCTTCAACAACGGCTTCGGGTTCACCAACGAAGGTAACAACCGTGCGGTTGGTAGCTTCTCCGGGATCGACATCCAATACTTTAACCACTTTGCCGTCTACGTTGGTAGCGGCGATTTCAGCCACGATTTTGTTAATCACATCCATGTTGCGTCCTTCCGAGAAATTAGGAACGCATTCAATTAATTTTGCCATAAAATATAAATGATTTTGATTATTAATTAGCGATTTTGACTGCTGAAGCGTATAACGAATACACGCTTGCTATAAACAAGCGTGCAAAGTTACTGCTTTTTTTTGAGATATGCAAGAAAAAATCCAAAAAAATAGATTTTATCTATTTATTGTCGGAGGACAGTTGGACTGTTCAGTCGTAAATGAGCGTGTATGGGGTAGGGAAAAAACATAACGCTCTATTTGTTATCCGTGTCAAAAACTCCAGAAAGAAGTACTTTGTCGGGCAAATGACTGTGTTTCGCATCTTGAGGATGAGAGCTGAAGGTGTGTCAAAATGTAAGCAAATCTATCAAAATGCTGACAATCTGAATTCGGCCAATCGTTTTTCATCCTTCTCTAACGTATCGCTCATCCTAGCCTGACAGTTGCCTGACGTTACTTTTGACATTATGTCAGCGGAGAAGGTGAAATTGTAGCAAAAGTTTATTTGGCTTTTTTCCACCAACCGACCACCCATCTGTCGAGTGCAACGAGCAAAGCGGGCAATACCAGCAGAATGAGCAGAATAGCTACGAAAGCCCCCACGCTGAGACAACCCACGATAGCACTAATCGTGACGTCGTCGACCAACAAAGCCATAGCACCCGGCCCGACAACCATCAATAAGCCGGAGGTCAAAATGGTGCGAATGGAATTGCGGTAGGCGTTTCCTGCCGCTTCGTATTTGGTTTGCGTTGCGCGCAATTCACGATAGTAGTTGGTGTACAATATGCCGTAGTCGATCGTAGCTCCCATCAAAATGCTTTGGACGATGAGGTAAGCCAGATAGAGCATCTGTCCCGTAACAAGCCCTGATACCACCACATTGACGTATACGGCGGTGAGGACGGTAAGAACGAGAATCGTAGGGACGATGAGCGAACGGAACGATATAGCCACGATGATGAATATGGCCAAAATAGTAAGAATAGTAACCACCGTCATCTCGTGATTGAATCCGGTTTTCATCTCGCTGAACATCACGCTTTCGCCGACCAGATAATGCTCGTGTTCGAGCGATTCGTCGGCAATTTGCTGCAGCTCGTCGACAAACGCATAGGAATCGTCGGATTCGTCGGGCAGGGTGGTGATGATCGCCATAATCGAGTAGTCGCTATGCCGCATCTGCTTGATGGCGTTGTCCAATTGCGTCTGGACATCGGCAATAGCCTGTTGTGTAGGTTCGTCAATCATTCCGGCCAGCACCTTATATCTGACGAGTGTGTCCGCCACATAGGTGAGCAGTTGCTCGGGGCTGACGCGCATAGAGTCGTTGTAGCAGCGTGCACTTCCGTAGGTGGCATAAAGCAGGCTAACCGTTTCCGGATCGATGTCTTGGCCCAGTTTTTTGAAGTTCTGCGCCATTTCGGTATAGGTGTAAGCCTTGTCGGAGCGCATCAGTTTGTCGAATGCTTCAGCCTGTCGTTCGGCTTGTGTTTTCTTAACTACGGGTTTTGTGGTCTTTTTGGTGCTTGTGGAAGCCGCCGTGGAGGCCGTTGTTTTGCTTGCGGAAGCAGCCGTTTGTGAGGAAGCAACCGCAGATTCGGTAGATTCGCTATTGGCAGCCGCAGGCAGAGGAGTTGCCGAAGCGGTGGAAGAAAGTCCGGCAATAGCGCGGACCTGACTTTCGCTTAAATCAAGTCCGTATTGCGTCATCCATTGAGCGATCTGTTTGGCCGATGTCTTTCCGTCGGCAATGGCAAAGTCCATCAAAGCGGTACGCAGGCGCAGTCCGTTTTTCTGTTCTTCGTTGACAAAAGATGCGAGAGACTTCCGGTTGAAAAGGTCGTCGCTGAGGAAGTGGACGTATTCGAGTGGTGTCATCCGTTTTCCGTTTTTGCTGAGCGAATAGACCATCTTGGTTTGAGCGGCAGAAGAACCGATGAGTTCGGCCATGTGCTTCACGTTCAGTTCTTTTCGTAAGATGGTGGTGTCCAGCAACTGTACCAAATAGGCCACGGAGTCGGTGGGGTAGTATTGGTATAGCCTGTCGATGAAAACGTTGAGCGGAATCTGGTCGGATGCCGCCGGCACGGGGGTTGAATGGGTTACGGCAGTTTCGGCCGTCTGTGCAGCTGGAGCGGCCGCCGTAGCGGACGGAGCGGTTACCGGTTTTTCGGCAGGCAGTTCGACGGGAGTCGTGTGTCGTTGGTGTACGACAGGCAACGGCATATCGTCATCCTCCTCGTCGTCTTCAATGGTGCTGTTGTTGAGCATCGTCTGCAACAATTGCATCTGGCTTCGCATGTTATCGTCGATAGCATCGGCAAAGAGGGGATTGGACAGGCATTCTTCGCTGATATAGCTCATCATTTCCGGGAAGCGGATGTGCAAGGTGTCACCGGCCTTGCTGCGCAGGTAATAGACCATCTTCAAGGCGTCCGGAGTGACGAGGCTGATATCCATATTGGACATATAGTCGCTCATTTCGCCGGATAGGACTTTGACGTAATTGGCGCATTCTTCGGCGGTGAACTGCTGTTTGAGCAAGGTGGGATAGGACAGGATGTTGGTGACATAGGAATTGCCGGTGGCGGTGTCCAGGGCAGAGGCCATCTGAGGAATGCGTTGCGCCAGCGGGATAACCGACATTTCGTCTTCCGTGTCGTAAACCACAACAATCGGATTGATTTTGGGGAATACCTGGCTGATTTGGCTTTCGCCGTTGGTGGAGAAATAAATATCGGTTCGTTGCGAGAAATAGAAAGCGGAGCCGAAAAGGAGCACGAAGAAAATCGCCATGCTGATTTTGTGATTGGTGGCAAAACGTCCCAACTTGTCAGTAGGCAGATACGGGGTAGGTTTGGCGGAGCTCACGATTCCTTTGTACCAGAAAAGCAGCATAGCGGGCAAGAGCGTGAATGTGCAGATCAGGCTGCAAACCACACCTTTGGCCAATACGATACCGAGGTCCAATCCAATCTTCAGCCTCATGAAGCTGAGCATCAACAGTCCGACAATCGTGGTGAGGGCGCTGCTCATAATCGGCCGGAAAGCCAATTTTACGGAGCGGTTGGCGGCATTCAGGACCGATGAATCGTCGATTTTCATTTCCTGACGAAAACGGTTCATCAGGATAATGGCATAGTCAAGCGAAAGCACCAGCTGCAAGATGGCCACGATATAGTTGGTGGTGATACTTACGGAAGGCAGGAATGCGTTGGTTCCGATATTGATGATAACGGCAAATCCAGTGGTGAGCAGGGCAATCAGCGGGTCAAGCCACGATTGACTCATCAACAAAAGGATAATCAGCACCAGGACGCCGGCGATGACCAGTGCGGAAATCGGCGGAGTGGCTCCGTCCTGACTTGTTTCCACGATGACTTCTTTCCCGTAGGTGTCGCGAATGGATTTACCGAAGGCTTTCTGGTCGATACTCTTGGCCACGACCATATTGTAGAGCGTGTATGCGCTGTCGGCACTCACTTCGTAACTGACGAATTGCACTTCGTCGAGCGCGGCCAATTCTGCGGCAATGGTATCTCGTTCGGCTTTGTCGAAGATGTTGTTGAACATCGCTTTGACATCGGCCGCCTGCAACTGGTTGCCGGCGAAATCAGTGGATAGAATTTCCACCCCTCGTTTCATCTGTGAATTGTTGGGCAGGTACTTGGTCATGTCGCTATTGACATTCACCTTGGGCATCAGCCAACCGCAGAAGACGGTCACGATCAACGTGACAATCATTATAATAATATATCCTTTTTTCGTCATAAAATCTCAAAATATTCTAATTGACGACAAAGGTACAACTTTTTTTTGGACTATGCAAGTTTGTAAGGGAAAAATGTACAATTTATTGTACTTTTTTTAATTTTATCAGCGTAATTTCTTGCGGAACGCCGATACGGCAGGGGGCAGTTCCTCCCAATCCGGTGTTGATGTAAAGGCATCGGTTACGGTTTTTTACGAGTCCCGACACGTCGTCGAAAAACCATGCTGCGGGTGTCCATCCGAAGAGTCGCAATTGCGCTCCGTGGGTGTGTCCGGAGAGCGTTAGGGGTATCGGCAGGGTGTCGGCCACCTCTCGACGCCAATGAGTGGGATCGTGGGTGAGCAGAATTCTGAACCCGTCGGTCTGTCGCATGGCTTTTTTCAAGTCGGCTTTTTGAATGGGGAAGGCGCGACGGACAAGCAGTTTGTCGTAGCTTTGATTCATGACGCCAATCACGAAAATGCTGTCTTTGCATCGGCGAATTTTGAAGTTCTGGTTGTTGAGCAGGTGCCAATGCAGACTGTCGCGTTGGATGGTGACGATGCGTTTGAGGTTGGTTTCCTGTTGTTCGGGTGTGGAATTGTAGGGGGTGAAATCATGATTCCCGAGTATGCTGACGATGCCGTCGTGAGCATGCAATCCCTTCAGCACGGGCAGGGCGGGAATGATTTCGTCGGGCGACAGATTGATCAGGTCGCCGGTGAAGCAAATCAGGTCGGGTTGGAGTCGGTTGATGCGGTTGACAATCGTTTGCAGCCGCTCGGGACAATCGGCGAACGAACCTACGTGCAAATCGCTTATATGTACGATTCTGTAATCTTCAAATCCTTCAGGCAAGTTGTTGAATATCAAAGTGTAGCGTTTGGTTTGCAATTGCCATTGGCCGACACGGTTTCCGTAGATGATCATCGCTGTTCCGACGGCAATCAGCAGCAAGGTGGCGAGGCCGAAGGGCTTGTAGGAAAGCTTGTGCCCTCTGCGCCTGACAATCGGACGCAAAGCCATATACAGACCGAAAATCAAGGCGGCCGTCAGCGCGAAAAGAATGATAACCAACAGAATGAAAAATCGTGACATAAACCGGCTTTGTTAATTGAAATCCCCCTTCAGAAAAGTCAGTCTTTCTTCTTCGGGAAAATGCTCGATAGCATAGCGCAGGGCGGTTCGCGGCAGTCGGGAGTAGTTGGCTTTCAGCCAGCTGCGCAGGACGTCTCCGTCGCGTTTGCCCACGTCGCGCAACAGCCATCCCACGGCTTTGTGGAGAAGGTCTTCTTCGCTTGACAGCAGGAGACCGGCGATATTCAGCGTGTCGTTCAAGTCGTTGCGGCGAACAAAATACATGGTGCTGACAATCGCGATGCGTTTCTGCCAGATGGTTTCGCCGTTTTGAGCCCAATCGTAAAGCAGTTGCCTGTCGCGATTCCACAGGTAAGGTCCGAGAATCTCGTAGCACGAAAGGTCAACCAGATCCCAATTGTTGATCCGCTCCAAATGGCGGATATAAAACTGCACTGTTTCTTCCTTTTCAGCCTCGTTTTTGGCGTGTTTGTATTGTTGTACGAGGGTGAGAAGTGCTGCCATTCGGCTCTCGTGAAAAGGGGAGGACAGCATGATGTGGAGATCGTCAAGCGAGGTTGTTTTCCAATATCGTGCTACCAATCGGCGGATTTGTGGCACGCGAACGCCTAAAAATCGGTCGCCTTCGCCGTATTGCCCTTCTCCGCATTTGAAAAACCGCAACTGCTGAACGGCCTGTGCATCGTTGCGCAGTCCGGCCAGTTCGGAATATAAGGGAATATCGTGTATGTTTCGTTTCATCTGCCTGCTTTGGTAGCTACACCTTTTTATATTATTATATAATAAGAGCGATTTTTTTTATATTATATAATAAGAGCGATTTTCTGGTCCCGTATCCGATTGGCGGTTGGTGCTATGGAAAATCGACGCGTTCTTTTTTGGGTAATTTACTGTTGACTTCATCCCATGCGTGCCGCACGAGGCGCTTGAGCAGGTCGTCGGGAAGATTGCCGTTCAGATTGATCTGATTCCAGTATTTTTTGTTCCAATGCCAGGCTCCTTCTATTTCGGGATGAAGTTCGCGCAGTTGCAAAGCATATTCGGCATCGCATTTCAATACAATCCGGTCGTGTTGGTCGAGACTGATACAACCGAATATCTTGCCTTTGAGCCGAAATACCACCACGGTGTCGTCAAACGGCATGTCTTCGGTGGAATAGGGGAGCGAGAGGCAATGTTCGCGGAATTCGATGATATTCATCTCAAATCAAAAACGAATCTCTTTTTCGGGAGCGTACGAGCAGGTGATCCAAGCCACGGCGTCGGTCAGATAATAGACGGCAATGTTGTCGTCGTTCTCGTTGTAGATGCTGCGCATGTCGGTGTATTCGTCCAACATCGATTTCTTGGCCTCAACGCGATCGTCTTCCTGCAGACGTCCGGCCAGTCTTATCCACGAGTGGTTTTCGGTGTTGAAGGCGCACAGTTCCACGCGGTTGTTGGCTTTGATTTGGGCTGCAATCCGTTTGCAATGGGCGGCTTGAATATAGAGTTTGTCTTCAAAAATATGGCATGTCCCGAACGGGCGTACACGCGGTTGATCGCCCTCAGCCGTGGCAATCATATAGTAGCCGCATGCTTTGATGGCTTTGCTCACTTCCTGCATACCCTCGGGGTTGCAGGTCTTGTATTCTTCTGCTTTCATATCGTATAATTTTCAGGCTGCAAAGTTACTGCTTTTTTTTGATATATGCAAACATTTTCGGTATGTCGCGTGATTTTTGCCGATTCCTATATTTCTGTTTCTTGACAGAAAAAATAACAAAATGCATGTTTTTGTTTGCATAATTGAGAAAAAAGTAGTAATTTTGCAGCCGAAATATGGAATTTTTAACTTCAATCAATAGTACGATATGAAAAAACTCACTTTATGTGCCGTATGTCTGTCGGCATGCTTTGCGGCCCTTTTTGCAGCACCGCGTACGCCCCAGCAGGCATTGTATGAAGCGGAATTGTTCGCTCGTCAGGATGCCTCGCCGATGCGCCGCATGGCCATGTCGGCTCCCATGAAACTGGCGTACACCGCCGTTCAGCCTGTGTCCGGTCAGCCGGCTTATTATGTATTCAATCGCGGTCAGAACGCGGGATTTGTGATTGTGGCAGCCGACGATTGCACCGAAACTGTTATCGCCTATGCGGATGAAGGCACTTTTGTAAGCGAAAACATGCCTGACAACGTGGCCTATTGGATGCAGCGCATTGCCGCAAGCGTCGAGCAGAACGCACAACGTCCGGTTAATCCTTTGCTGAAAACGCCCAAACGTCAGAAAGCCAATTTTACGCCTATCCTGCTGTCGGTGCAGACTCGCTGGAACCAAGGCTACCCTTACAATATTCAATGCCCGATGGACGGTGACTACAATTCGGTAACCGGCTGTGTGGCCACGGCCTGCGCTCAGGTGATGAAGTTCTATAACTGGCCCGTAACCGGAACCGGCAGCCACTCCTATTATTGGGATGGCGGCGAGGAAGGGCCTGCACAAACGCTGTCGGCCAATTTCGGAGCAACCACGTACGATTGGACCAATATGCTCAATACTTATAATTCCACCGCCACCTCCACTCAGCAAACGGCAGTAGCTACCTTGATGTCGCATTGCGGCATAGCCTGTGAAATGGGCTATTCAGCCTCGGGCAGCGGAGCGTTTACCGAAGATATGGCTCAGGCGCTCTACACCTATTTCGGCTATGATTCGGCGGTGCAGGTGATCAGAAAGGATTATATGACGGCCCCCGCCTTCTTGGATATTATTTATGATGAATTGCAGGCCGGACGCCCCATGTTAATGGACGGAGCCACCGTCAATAACGAAGGCCACTGTTTTGTATGCGACGGTATCGATGCCGACGGTCTCGTGCATATCAACTGGGGGTGGGGCGGCAGTTGCGACGCCTATTTTAATGTGAATAATCTCGATCCGTACGACCAGGGTATCGGCGGCGCTGCCAGCGGCATGGCGTTCACCGAAGATGTGTCGCTTTTCAGAGGTATTCGTCCCGCACAGGGCGGACGTCCGCGTCCTACCGTTGTGGCCGATAATATCAGTCTCAATTATATGCGTATGGCCAAAACCACTTTGCCTCGTTTCACCGCCACCCGCTTCATGAATTACGGTGTCGGTGATTGGAGCGGACGTTTTGTGCTTGCGGTTTACCAGAACGGTGCGTTGGTCGGCACCTACACGGACGATGTTTACGATTTCAGTTTGGGAAGATGGTATTACACTTCATCTTATTTTATCGAACCCGACCTCTCCTCCTTGCCAGCCGGTCAATACGACGCCATGTTGGGCGTGACGATGGCAGGGCAGAGCGGATGTTATCCTATCTACCTGTGGAATCACGGCGAACAGCATTACGACCTTACCGTAACCAACGATTCGCTTATTTTTGTCAACCAACAGAGTGAAGAGGATTACTCTCGATTCGAATATACTGACCTGAGCGCATACGCTTATCCCGACAACACGCTGACGGGCTCCTATAGATGGAATCTGCAGTTTGAGACGGCCAATTTCTGGAACGGTGGTAACAACGACGGCGTATTGATGTTCGGCATCTACACGTCATCTCCCTATTCAATTGCCGGCACCTATCGCTATGCATCGTCCACCGATCCCGGTTCGATGGCTCTGGTCAAGATATTCAGCGGCAATAACAGTTATTATACGGAAATGAGCGGTTCGGATGGAGAACTGACCTTGGTGGCTCAGGCCGACGGCACCTACAAGGCGTTCTTCCAATATACGGTGAACGGCGGTGAATATCAGGATACCGTAGTGTTTGCCGCCAATCGTGTTACGGCCTCCAATGCCGATACCGATGCCTCCATCTCACTCCGTCGCTATCCCGCCACGGCGATGAGCATACAGGCGGCGTCGGATATGACCGATTATTGGAGCGCGGGTCAGAATGCCCCGATTCCCTACCTGATTGGCGGATATATCTATGATTTCGACCGCCAGACGGCCGCTCAGCGAGCTTCCGCCGGTTACACTAAATTCAATCTTCAGGAAGGCGCCTACGGCCTCTATTGTACGGATATCTATTGGCTTGACAGTACCCGTTTCGTCACCGGCAACGAAATCCAGCAGGGCGATACCATAGTGGTGTTGGCCACGCTGTCCTTCACGCGTATGACTCCCCATGTACGCTTCCAGAAGGGATATGTCTACTATGACAAGCGCCTCGCTCCTGACGATCCTCCCGTAGATGATGAAATTTCGGTGAATGTCTATTTGCCCGACGATATCGCATTTGCTGCTCCCGACGGACTTTATGCCTGGTGGTGGAGCAATTCCGTTGCAGGTGCCTGCGTGGCGGCGGAGCCGCAAGGAAACGGCCTTTATACGGTTTCCGTTCCCTGTTCCGACAATCAGTTCCAATGCCTGATAGTGGATCGTAATGTAGCGGTCAACGGCTGGGACGGAGCCTACCAGACCTACGATTCGCCCCTGCTCAATGGCGGCGAATGCCTGGTGGTCGGGTATTCGGACGGTGCACGTTACGCATTGACGTCCGTTGATTGCTCATTGCCCCTTACGGCGGCCACTTTGCCCGTTTCATTGCAGGCATCCACGGCGGTCGGAAATGTGACTATGTCCTGGACTTCGGATGAAGGCAGTCTCTGGCGTATCGAAATCTACGAACAGGCCACTGGCGATTTGGCTTATTCCACTACGGTGACCCAACCGACACTGTCCTTGTATTGCAACAGTTCGGACACCTACATCTGGCGTGTACGTACGATGAATGACGATTATACTCCGCTTTCCAATTGGGTCAGCTCCATCTTCGCCTGCCCCGCCAATCCATACTCGCTGAGCAATCTGCAGGCCACTTCCTCCGACGGTGTCACTTACACTTTCTCGTGGAACTGTACCCCAGCCACGCCCGCATATAGGCTCCGCATCATCTATTATTCGGAAGATGCCGCCTATTATTATTGCGACAGCGTGATCACGTCCACATCGCTCACGCTCGATCTCACCTATACGGGCACCTACGAATGGACGGTATATGCCATCGAATCCGACGGCTCGATTCTTACTTTCGCCAACGGAGAGGACATCACTATAGTGGATGACACCGATTATTCGGTATCAATCACCGATTTCACATCCAACGGATTGACCGTCACCTTCGAATGGACCAGCGCCGCAAACGTCTTCCAGGTTACGGTGTTTGACGAGGAACTGGAAAACCAGCTGATCGATGTTGAATTCGTGGAGGGGTATAGCTTCACCTGCACTCTGCCGGCCGAAGGTACGTATTATTTCTATATCCGTCCCGTCAACGACAGTTATACGGCCTATCTGGGAGCTTATCAGTTGTTCGAGTTCTCGGTTACGGCTGAGCCCACCGATATGGAAATCACCGAGGCGGAAGAACAAGCCGTGAAATTGATACGCGACAATCGTCTGCTTATCCGACGTGAGAACAGATGGTTTGACGCGGCCGGCCTGCTGCTCCGATAGTATGGCGGGCCCTTGCGCCCGATGGAATTTAGGCTATGAATTACTGCCCGTTATGTGCGGGCGGTAATTTTTTTGTATCAAAATTTGCATATCTCGGATAAAAGCAGTAACTTTGCAAGCGAAATGGATGTACGCCGTTGTGCATCCGCAATTTAATATTATGATAATACGTTCTCGCTTCATTCTTCTTTTGAGTGCCGTAGTCCTTTCCATCTCCCTCACGGCATCTCCCGTGTCGTTGCAGCAGGCTCAGCAGCAGGCTGATGCCTTTTTCGCCTCCGTCGCTCCTCAGCATCGTGCCCAAGCGCAATCCCTCCGATTGGCGTATACGGCCATGCAGCCGAAGGCGCAGGTCCCCGCGTTCTATGTCTTCAACCGCGGTACGGATGGCGGTTTTGTGTTGGTGGCTGCTGACGATGCGGCGGCATCGCCCGTTTTGGGATATGCCGAATCCGGAACGTTTCTCACCGAGGATATGCCCGCCAATGTGGCTTATTGGCTTGAGCGTTTTGCCGCGTCGGTTGAATATGCGGCTTCCTGCCCTCAATCCGCATCGGCACGCCAACGGATGCGCAATGCGTATACTCCCGTCGCTCCGTTGATGCAGACCAAGTGGAATCAGGGCTATCCCTTCAACCTCAAATGCCCGATGGACGGCCAATACCAGTCGCTTACCGGATGTATCGCCACCGCATTTGCCCAGGTGATGAAATACCATGCTTATCCCGAACACGGCAACGGGTCGCATTCCTACACCTGGAGTGGGGGATACTATAGTACGCCCCAAACCCTTTCTGCCGATTTCGGCAACACCACCTACGAATGGAGCAGCATGCGCAATACCACCAATTATACCTGGACCAGCAAGCAGGAAAATGCCGTCAGTACGATCATGTATCATCTGGGCGTGGCGTGCGAGATGAAGTATTCGGCTGCTGCAAGCGGTTCGTATGCCGAGGATATGGCAGCAGGCATGTATCGCTATTTCGATTACGATTCTTCCTTGCAGGTGATCTGCAAGGATTATTTCCCCGCGCTTGATTTTCTGGATATCATCCAGGAGGAATTGCTCGCATCGCGTCCGTTGGTCGTGGAAGGACATACGCCTCGGGGCGAGGGCCACTGCTTCGTATGCGACGGAATAGATGCCGACGGCTATGTACATATCAACTGGGGCTGGAGCGGCGTGGCCGACGGCAATTTCGATATTTCTAATCTCGCTCCCGAAGAGCAGGGTGCGGGCGGTGCCCTGAGCGGCATGGCTTTCACTGAAAGCGTGGTGATCATACGAGGCATACAGCCAAATCAGGGCGGTCGTCCCCGTCCCACGATAATCAGCAATTCCATCACGCTCGACCGTTATAGAATGGCCAAAACCGAATCCCCCGTCATTACCTGTGACTGGTTCGTTAATTTCGGCGCCTGCGATTGGTCGGGCCGTCTGATGGCATTGGTGTACGATAGCCGCGGAACGCTGCTGCAGGCGCTTTCGGATGATCCCGAGTCGACTGAAATACCTGTTCTCTACGGCGGTGATCAATACAGCATTTCACCCTCGTTCAGTCAGCTGCCCGTAGGGCAGTACGACGTGATGATCGGCGTGTCGATGGACGGCCAATCCGAATATTTCCCCGTTTATGCTTACGGTGTGGGCGAACAGCATTTCATGCTTGACGTTACCGCCGATTCGCTTCTTTTCAAGGCCAAGCCGGCGATGGACTATTCCCGCATCGATTACACTCGTCTCAACGCCTTCTATCGCCCCGATCAGTATGTGAGCGGCGGCGCTGCATGGATATTGCATTTGGAGACCGACAATTTCTGGAATCGTTCCGACCGCGACGCGTTGCTCTATGTAGGTCTCTGTTCCTCCTCCGATTCGTCGGTGGCGGGCACCTATCGTATGGCATCGGGCATGCAGGTGGGGCATATCTTCAGGGCTTTGCTTTACACCGGTTCGATCAATTCGTACAAAGAAATGGAATTGGACGATTTGCAACTGTCCGTGGTGCCCGGCGAGGACGGGTCTTACCTCGTTTGCTATTATTTCGTATTGGACGGCTTCCCCTACCGGGGTCAGGTGTCCCTGCCCGCATCGGCTGTGACTGCCGTAGTCGAATCCACCGAAGATCCCATCCTGTTGACCGATGAGATGGCGGCATTGACGCCTTCATACGCGGCGGGAGAGGCTGCCTCGGCATCGGTATCGGCTCTCTCGCCTATCCCTTATCTGTTCACCGGTGTGGTTTCCGCGGTTGATACGTCGGCCTTGTCGTCCGAAGGGCGGCTCGCTTACACGCTGCTGGAGGGAACACGTACGCTGCAGGGCTATGGTCTCTCGCTCGCGGCCGACTCGGCATTCACCGACGCCCGTCAGCTTCTGCCCTTGGATACGGTGGTCGTATTGGCTACCCTGGCTGTCGACGCCGACGCACATAGCGCTTCGCTCGACGGAGGCTATATCGTACGCCGTCGCGGCTACGTGCCTATCCACGGATTGAATGCCGTTTCCGAGGACGGTCATGCTTTCACCCTGTCGTGGAATCCGCTCGATGCCGGTCATCAGTATCTGCTGAAGGTGTCGTTTGCGGGACAGCCCTATATCGATACCTTGCTTTCCTCCACGTCGTTCGTATATGATTTCCCTTATTCGGGCAGCTATTCCTGGCAGGTCTATTCCGCTGACGCCTCAGGCGAGTGGGATGGTAGATGGCCCGGGGTCGGTCCTGACTTCACGGTGCAGACGGCGGTTGATTATGCGGTATACGATCTCGAGGCTTCGGTTGACGGTTCGCGTGTCAGCTTCACCTGGCGCAGTCAGGCTCCGATGTTCTCCTATCGGGTATTCAACAACAAGTCCGGTAAGGAATTGGAGAATTTGCGTGATACGGTGGCGGTTGCTTCGGCATGCCTGTCAGTCCCCTCCAAGGGCGAATTCACGTTCTCGCTCGTCCCGATGTCCGAAGATGGCGGCTTGGCTTTGACCGAACCGGTCACCTGCACCTTTGTGGTTACCACTTTGGCATTGGATGACCCGCAAACTGCGGAAACACGTCCTCAGAAGTACATTTCTGACGGGCATCTCTATATTGAATCTTACGGTGTGGTCTACGATGTACTTGGTTCCCCCGTCACACGCTAATCCGGAATAGAATATGAATATCACCGTTATCGGCGCCGGCAATATGGGCGGTGCCATGCTCAAAGGCTGGGTCAAAGCGGGCGGTAACACGCTGACGGCTACGGCAGCTTCCGAAGCCACCCTTGATCGCATTCGCCTCGAGTGCCCCTCGGTCAAGACGAGTCGGGATAATGTAGCGGCCATCAGGGGCGCGGAGGTCATCGTGTTGGCGGTTAAGCCATGGAAAGTGGCGGAGGTGGCGGCCGAAATCAAAGAAGCCGTAGATTTCCGTCATCAGATTATCATCTCGGTGGCGGCCAATATCTCGCCTTCGGAACTGTGTGGCTTTTTCTCCTGTCCGTCCGCCCGGGTGTTTTACGCCATGCCTAATATTGCGGCCGAATACCGGCAGAGCATGACCTTGCTGACGGCGGGCGAAGGGGTGGAGGAGGCTGATATGGCAATTGCGGAGCAGCTGTTGCGCCAGTTGGGCAAAGTGATGCGGTGCAACGGGCAGCAGTTGTCGGCAGGCAATATGTTGTCGGGCTGTGGCATAGCCTATATCATGCGTTTTCTTCATGCCATGACCGAGGGTGGAGTGGAAATGGGCTTGTATCCCAACGACGCCCGTGCGATAGCGCTTCAGGCGATGAAAGGAGCTGTTTCTTTATTGGAAGAGAGCGGAATGCATCCTGCAGTTGCCATCGACAAGGTCACCACTCCGGGCGGTTTGACCATCCGCGGACTCAACGAATTGGATCATGCGGGATTCAACTCGGCGGTGATCCGTTGTCTGAAAGCCGGCTTGATTGATAAATAACACCATCTCCATTAGTTTCTCACTTAATAAATTTCCGCGACATTACTGTCATATCCGAAACCACACCGATACCAATCCGATATCAGCCCCAGGCCAGTATATGGGATGTATATATGTTGTTCCCTTTCTGCATTGTGCATTGAGCATCGCTGATGGTGCATTGTGAATTCTCGTAAGCACATCGTTAGCAATCGGTACATGACCGAACTATGCAATAATCTCAAACATCATACAAACTTTCCAAAGTCATCAAACGTAAATTCCAGCTGGTGGTATATACCAAATTGTCTGACTTTTTTAGGAGCACTAACGGAGCATCTGCGGCTGACGTACGGCTAATGTATTCACTATCATATTCCCCCGTGAGGAACAGGAACGCTAGAATCGTGCCTTCCACTTTTTGCAATTTTTATAAGAAATGTCTTTTCCTAAAAAAATGTAGACAGTTATTGATAAATTTTCCTAAGAAAGTAGACAGTTAACTAAAAACATAGACGCATTCCTATTTTTATAGACAGTTTATCATTGTAGTATAGGTTGGTATCTCAGAAGCTGGATCTGCAGCCTTTGAGATGGTTGATGATTTCCTACCTTTCCACTTTTTTTCTTGAGGACCGGTCTGTTGATGGACCTCATTTGGAGTTTGATAACCAATACTCATATGCGGTCGTTTATCGTTATAAAAGTCGATAAAACTACCAATGTCCTTCTTCGCCTCTTCTATATTGATATAAGGAGACTGTCGATAATAATGTCATTTTTATTTGCACATGTCATAAAAAATGTGTAACTTTGTAGCGTGAAAGGAATATGCAATAAAAATACTCAACATATATGAGTCAAACGGAACAAATAAAACTATTTGAAAGTAAGCAAGTACGATCTGTCTGGGATAGCGAGAAGGAGGAATGGTTCTTCTCGATAGTAGATGTATGTGGAATATTGACAGATCAGCCCAATAGCGATCTGGCTCGAAACTATTGGAAAGTGCTGAAACACAGATTGATAAAGGAGGGATATGAACCGGTTACAAATTGTAACCAGTTGAAATTAACGGCTCAAGATGGTAAACAACGTCTTACCGATGTGGCTAATGCGGAAAGCCTATTCCGTATCATTCAGTCCATCCCGAGCAAGAAGGCAGAGCCTTTTAAAAGATGGATGGCGCAGGTGGCTGCAGAGCGTCTTAACCAGATGCAAAATCCTGAATTGAACTTTGAGCAAGCCTTTGCGGACTACAAACGACTAGGATATTCAGACAAATGGATTAACCAACGTCTGCAAACTATTCAGGCTCGTAAGGAGTTGACGGACGAATGGGATCGTGCCGGTGTGACGGAGAAGCAACAATATGCTGCGTTGACGGATATTATTACCAAGGAGTGGTCGGGCAAGACGACACGTCAATACAAGGATTTTAAGGGGCTGAAGAAAGAATCTCTCCGTGATAATATGACCACGCTGGAATTGGCACTCAACATGGTAGCAGAGGCTGCAACGGTTGAGATCTCTAAAGCAGAGAACCCCAAGGGCTTTGTGCAAAGTGCGAAGGTTGCTCATAAAGGTGGCAAGATTGCGGCTCAAACGCGTGCTCAGATTGAGGCGCAAACCGGTCGCAGCATAGTATCTCCAGAGAGAACTTCGGACTATATCCTCCCGGTAGAAGATACGGAGGCTTTACCTTTTGATGATGGAGAAAGTAAGAAAGAGTGATTACTACTGCTGGATACGAGCCGGAAGGTGAAAGGTAATTGGCACCACTCACTGCAGAGGCTGGTGGTGGATGAAAGTAAATTCATTTATTAAAATATGGAACAATTGCATTTATATAAAGTAGTCTCTTTCTCGGAGTTCTTTGTGGGTGAGACGATAGATATATCAACATCTCTAATACGGTTTAGTCGTGAGATGTTGGTTGATGCTGTTTCTGTTCTTAGTATGAATTTTGGCAATGCGTATTTGCAAAATCCAGAGGCTCCTTTTTTTTCGGAAACGAGTAAGAAGTATTATGAAAAGACAACAGAGATAAATCGAATTTATTTAGCGAAGAATACTACAAGAGGAGAACGTGATTTTTACTGCACCTATAGAACTACACTTCAATTATTGCGATATGTTTTTTCTATTCCGTATAATGAGTATCGCAACGAAATTAAGTTAGAGGATTTTGAATATGAACTATTTCGTCTTTTATTAGCTATTAACGAAACTTTATATAATGATAGAAGTGATACTGATGATCTTGCTTCTATGATGTTTTATTTGGAATACGCTATAAATGGTTCAAATTTTAATAATTTAGCGGATTCAACTCGAGCTCAAGCTTACTATTGTAGAACGCTTTTTACTTTCTTAGAGAAGTCTCCCAAATCAGGTGACTTATATAAAAAATTCTTAGATTATTATGGAATTCGGCATTGGCATGAATATGTGTCAACAATCATGGGGATACTATCTCATATGCAACTATGTCGTGAAAATAATAAGAAACGTAATCCTAAGTTTTCCTTAAAAGAGATGTCACCTATTTTGTGTAGACGTCTTTCTTTGCCCGTGTTAGAGAAGTTATCTATTGACATGGAAGAGTATATTGCTTTTGATGCCATAGATAACAGAGATCGAAATAATAATGTTGACTATAGAAGATTTAGAGAATGCCCATTAATAAAAGACGCAGCAGGTTATTATCATCCAATAAATTCTCAAATGATATGTGAACTGCTGTACAATAGTTTGTATTTTGTTTTGGCAAAATTATATGGTAGGGAGTTCAATAGTTTCTATTATAAACATTTTGTAGAGGAATTTCTTTACCATCAAACAATGTTAAAAATATGTGATGGTAGTAAGCGAGTATTTCATTATGTCCCAGAAAAAGAAGCAATCCTATCTTCCATTATTATAAAAGAAGATAAAGATCAACCAGACTTTTATGTAAGGTATAAGGGAGATATTGTCGTGTTTGAACTTAAAGCAATTAAATTGAATGGGGTATTAAAGGAAAAAGGAAAGGTAATGCCTTTAGTTAATGAGTTTTATAGCAAGGTAGTTCATGGTATAAATCAAAAAGGAAAGGATGAGGATTTTGCAGTTCGACAATTGATTAAGCATATAACACATATTGATTCAAACACGTTTGGATGGGATAAATCTATTCCTGATGAAGTTTCCTATTATCCAGTCGTCGTTTTTGAGAATCCTAAATTGGTAACTTCTGGAGCGGCAGCATTGATCCAAAATTGGTATAATGAAGAACTATGGAAAAAGAACGGAAAGACACAACACCCCGACGAGGCTTATTATCCTATAGTTACGGTTTCCATTGATACGCTATTTCTATATGCAGACATCTTTAAATCAAAAGGATTTGGAGTTGTTTTTGATGAGTACTATCATGAATGTGCTTCTTTTAGCCAATCAGAAGGTTGGAGTTTGTCGCTAAGCAAAAGTTTTGATATGTATATGACGAAATATGGCTACCGTAAAAAGAAGTATTATGATTCTTTTATTCAGGATGTTATGGAGTCCTGTAAATAGGTCATATGTTCGATATTGAATTTTTAACATACACACACACAATTCATATGGCGATAAAATTGGTAAATGCGTTGCGAAATTTTTGCATAGAAGACAATGAAGTCGAAATACAAAAAGTTATTTCCTTTTTGATTAGTAATTGCGGTTACAAAGAGTCGCAAATAGATGCTTCGTTGATAATTCGAGATGAGGACTATCTGCGTATATTGGAATACCAATATGGAAATTATAGCATAACTCGAAAATTGGAATCATTACCTTCTCTTGCCCCAGAAGATTATAATAAAATTTATGAAGAAACTATCAATAAGTTGATCCCTAATAGAGAACCGTCACATCATACCAAGTATAGTGCTATGGCAAAGAAACTTATGCTGTCAGAGGAAAACAATGAGCAAATAATAAAGAACGAACATGCAAGTCTTCGTACACGGTTAATGGAGTTGTTTGCTGAGCAAAAAAAATGGAAAAAACAACTTCAAGAAATAGGAGAGAATATGTCTTTTGATGATGTGCGTAATCAAGTAAAACAAGCTAACGAAAAGATTGCAAAACATCAGGAGATTATTGTTGAATGTGAAGAGTGTGAAAAGAAAAATGGTAAAGATGTATCCATAATGGTTCCTATAGAAGAGGCAGATGGCGAATATACTATTGAGGATGTGGTTTATGATGGGGATGAACCTATAAATGCATATTATATTTATAGTATAGAACATTCTCGAAAGCGTATCACTTTTTGGGAAGGTGAGATTGCTAAACACGAGCAGAAGTTACAGCTGATGGATATTGCTCAACAACAATTAGAACAAATGACACAGGAGATATCAGATGTAAATGACCAAATTAAGAACGCAAATACAAGTCAGAGAAGTGAACCATTGGTGGAAGAATCATCTGATAAAGTTGAGAAGGCATCTACACCTAAAATCAATATGGAGACTACCATGTTATATAGAACTGATGATTTATCTTTTGAAATTTGTCAGAAAAAATTCTACAAGATAATTAATGATTCGCCAGAAAGAGGAAAGCAAAGGGTGCTCCGTAGTATAATAGAAAACAAGAGCCACTTTAATCCAAATCGCTTTAGCCATAAAGAATTGGCAAACGAGTTAAATAACTTGCAAAAGAGATTTGAATTTTCTAAGGCAGATGTCGATAATGTCTATAAAGATAAAAACAGCAATAAAAGATAGATTCTTTCTATTTCTTTCTGCACAAGTTTATTCTGTTTCTTTCTACTTCTTTAATCAGGCTTCCGTATTTTAGGTCGGAAGCCTGATTTTTTTGTACACCTGATTTTCTTGTGCTAATTTTGCACCGTCAAACGACAAACAGCGCTGAGGTGGTCGCAAATTTTAGTCCGATTGTCTACCTGCCATACAAGGCGCATAAGTTATGTTTGGTTTGGCAAATGTTTAATTTTGGGTGAGACATTCGGCAAAACATTATGATAAATAACAATATTACAAAGTTCGGTCTTTACACGCTCGGTTACATCAAGGATGCTAACTTAAATGGTCTCAATGCACTTTTGGGCGAAGAAACTATCACGATTGATGAGATTAATTCTATCGCGGGGAATGCATCGTGCGTACTCCTTAATAAATATGGGTATGCGAAAGATCGAGACGGTAATCCTATTCCGGAAGATACAGCCAAGTATCGTTATTTTGAAACCGGCTTGACCAATGAGGCTGGTGAACAGATTATTGGAGTCCTCGAACGGGCTAAACTCGGTGCGCCCTTTGTAGGCATGACCTGGTGCACTTGTCAAGATCTATCGGAACAGATTGAGATCGGAAATAAGTTCCATTTTGGCGAACTCTACTTTGATGATGAGGCGCGTGCTATGGCGTTTCTGGAGGACTTGGCTATCAGTTCGCAGCCAGAAGATTGGACATTCCAGCATAGGCCTTCTAAGATTAAGTACCCGATATTGAGGTCTTATATTGAGAATATCTTCTATGTGCTGAAGCATGAAAATCGTCTGCTCTACAGTAAAGATCGTAAGCACATGGCTTTGAACACCAATTTGCTAGACATCTTCGATCATGAAGTATGGGTAGTCATGGAGGTCCGTAAATTACAGAGTGGTCGGGAACTGTTGTTTAACCCCAAGAGAGCGAAAGGTGAACACGAACTTGCATATTTAGGTTTTAAGCGTGGCGTATATCCGATGGCTCCAAAGTTTTTTCAATGTCAAGAAGAAACCCATTATCAAAAGGATTGGGAAATTTCGGAAGACTTCGACGCTTCAATCACATATTGAACGAGCGTATTGAGCGTTTCCCAGAGGAGTATCGCTATTTGTACCAAACAAATCCTGACGAGGTTGCTCGAAAACTGAATGATGCTATTCGATTTGGAGTGAAAATGGCAAAGCGAAACGACCATTTTGTGCTTCCAATGTATCGCCCGCAAGAGAATCGTGTGCAGATGCTTATGCCAATTTATATGAATAGAATAGCTGGAGGCAGTCCTGATTTTGCTTTGGTTCTTTCGCTTGATTGCAAGAATAAGTATTACCTGCCAGAAACTATTCTAACATTAGAAGATGCATACCAGGATGCGCGACTTATTTCAATCCTTGATGGTATGTGGTTAACCCCGAAAAACGCATAATGTTTAACGCAAAAAAAGACATATTTATGGATAAGAAAAATTGTATTGTCATTGACAAATTCCTGCCCAAAGAGCAGAGAGGTAATATGAAGAAACCCGAGTGGATGGAACATCTATTAGAGTACATGACCGAAGTGGCAGAGGAACTCAAGGTGTCCTTGAGTGCGGAAACTGAGCCGGAGACATTTGCTAAACTTACGAATAAAAAACTTAGAAGTGAGATTATTTGTAAGATTATTGGGAAAGATGTCACACCTGTATCATTGGTGGAGTTCAAACCGGGTGATGAACTCAAAATAACCGTTACACTCAAACAAGGCAAAAATATGCCCAAAGAAATAACCCTCGTTCATACAACAATTTTATAACAAGAAGAAATATGATTACAATTGCAAGAACCATTCAAGAAATACTCCAAAATGGGGAGCAAGTAGATGCTGGAGTTATGGCTGCCTGCAAGTTGATACCAGAGATGGAGATTGTGGGTTTTGTTCCCATGAAAGAAGAGGATCACCATTTGAATCTTGGAATGATGGACACACGTGTAGTGGCTAATCGAATCGTGGTTAGGCTACACGATGAAAGGCCTTCTCATTATCTTGGTACTGCAAATTCCGATGTGAGAACCTATCCCATTTATAAGGCTATTGCGCTTAATCAAGAGGAGCGACAAGTGCCACTTCGCTTTCTGCGGGTTATCTCACGTGAAGGTGGTCACTATTACAATGAATACCAAATGAAGGGTATCGTGAGGCCTCAACTTTTCAAGGATGAGAAGTTGGTCGAGGTGTCAGATAATGGAGAAACTGTACCATACTACAAGATGGATGATGGGGAATATACGTTCTTTGAAACTGGTTCGGAAGTTATCAAGGCTGTAGCTCCTTGTTTTGAGGTGCTATGTCGCCGCATAAACATGGTAACCGGTTGCATGACCTATGAACTATACAATGCTGATGACTTGACGCCCATTGTGATAGGAGAGAAACTATGAGATGCGTAGAGTTTACAAGTCTTGAGTCTCGCTTCACGTTTGGACGCTACAAAGGATTAACTTTGGCAGACGTGATGGATATCAATCCGGAATATCTGATATGGTGCGTCACTACTATAGAACAGTTCTTGCTCTATGATAATGCATTAGAAGAAATCAGGATTGCATATCCGAACTTCCCCATTTACGAGGCGTTTGAGCGATGTCGTCTAAATAACTTAGAGAGACCTCCCATAGATTCGTATGCCACGGGCAACGAACCTTGTGATTATGGTGATGATTCTGAGGATTATCAATGTTACGATGATGAACCTACTTACGACCGCTACAATGGTTCCTATGCACAAGATGTTATGGGGTATTCGGATGACGATATCGATACTATCTTTGATGGTG
The DNA here is from genome assembly GCA_024399655.1 of Paludibacteraceae bacterium. Taxonomy (GTDB): domain Bacteria; phylum Bacteroidota; class Bacteroidia; order Bacteroidales; family Paludibacteraceae; genus Colicola. Next base: position 81,631 of record JAKSNP010000006.1, read on the forward strand.
ATCCAAGCGCGTGTTGGAACATAGACTAAACAAACATCATTTATACAATAACAACAAAAAACGTTACAACTATGACGAACAAAGAATTAGTACGTAACTTCCTGCAGCAGGAGGGGTACAAGTTTGAAGAAACAGGAGATGTGCTTCACTTTAAGGCACAGGGTATGAACCTCGTATGCGAGGCCAGCGAACGCGACAATATGTTTGTGCGCGTGATGGCACCGGTGATCTACTCGCTGTCTGACAATTCGGCGGTGTCGCGAGAGAAAGTGCTGGACGCTTGCAACCATCTGGTGGAGCGTGTCAAAACCCTCAAGGCCTATATAGACCGCGATGGCGATGTGATGTTGGCGGTGGAGCTCTTTATCAGCGAAGATACGAGCGACTTGTCCGCTGTCTTGGAACGCGCGTTCAATGTGCTGGGGCTGGGTCGATTCGAATTCTCTAACCAACTAACCGAATAAATCATGTTATCCAGAACGTATCGTATGAAAACATCTATCAAATTCTCTCTTATAGGAGGTCTCATTGGCGTCATCGTAATGTTCGGTGTGCTATTACTCATCGAGTGGCAGTCAGAAAAACATCCTGCGCTGGACACGCAGGTGCTGGATTATCTGACTGAGCAAGGGTGTCCAATTGAGACAGCGGAGAATAATCGGTATGTCTTCGTCTCGAATGAAGACCGCGTGGTCTTTGATTATTTGATGACAATCAGGGGTTCTTGCGATTCTTTGCCATCTACGATGTGACCAACTCTTCGTATGAAAAAGTGGCTGCGGCGGCGATTGAAACGACGGATACCAAGAAGAATTGTACGGTTGTTCCGATGCAAATGGATGATGGTGAACTAGTCATTCAAATCTCGGTAGAGTCTTTTATTGATGAGGACGAGGCATTGAATACGGACATTATTGATCGCTCGCTGCGTGTGCTGCAAGGAGCACATCTCAGTATGATTTATAAACTAGGCTATCTGTAAAGGAATACATAAAATATACCCGTTGTTCGGAATAAAAAAATATTGATTTTTAGACGAAATAATTACGAAAAAAGTTGTGTATGTCGCAGAATTTTAGTAACTTTGTAGTGCCCAATCACAATGCTAAAATCTTCTTGACATGCATTTGAATCCGTCGAAATACGACTTGAGGTACCGTATCGGTTGAATCAAAATGATTAGAAAACAACCTTTATGCCTTTTGCAAAAGCAAGAAAGCGGGTGAAAACACTTTTCTCACAGTTGGATGACCAATTTATGGTGTGTTGCAATTATGCTAAACAACAAGTAGGTTTGTTTGCCAGAATTATTGGCAAAGTTAACGCACTTACCGTCCTACAATATATTAACTTTAATAACAAACCAATTGGAAGAGTTAAATATTCGCTAGTTTAATTCCGCCAATGGGTTAAGGTAGACTATGTTAGAAGCAATTGTAGGAGATTCCGTAGGTACTCAGTGTCACATGCTAGAACGCTTTTTGAGAGCTCAGGAGCGCGACGATATCGCTTGTATCACGGGTTGTATAGCCGGTGCATTCTACAAAAAAATCCCCGACTATATCGTGGAGGAAGTTCGTAAACGCCTTCCTGATGACATGTGGAATGTTATCAAACAAATACTTTTACTCAAATGAAAATATATCAAAAAATACTTATAGGACTTGCTGCTGGAGTTCTATGTTGCTTGGCATTAATCCCGCTTGCCCAAAGAAGCATCGAGTATGCGACACGGCATAAATATGTTCTGCGTCATGAGACGCTAAACTCCGTGTACTATTGGAGAACAACTTTTAATCTTAGCGATGCGGAACGTGCTTTTTTAGAGGAGCATAACATCAAACGCGTATATCTCCATTTGTTTGATATTGACGAATCTGGCTACCATAATGCCGAGCCGGTTGCTACATTATTGTTCAAGGACTCACTTCCTTTCGGTATTGAGTATGTTCCTACCGTATATATCACTCAGGATGCTATTCGTAGCATAAATGGTAAAGAGTCAGAGTTTGCTCAGAAGATAGTCACTCGCGTCCTTAATATGGTGGACTGGCACTACATTCCGAATGTGCAGGAGATGCAGATTGATGGTGATTGGCAGTCTTCATACCGTGATACCTACTTTGCACTTTGCAAGGCGATACGCTCCCTTTTGCATGAGAAAAATATAGCGCTATCCGCTACCATCCGTTTGAGCAATCTGCGTGAACTGGTTCCTCCGGTTGACTATGGTGTTCTTATGCTTTATAACACCAATAGTGTAAATGATGCAGATGCAGAGAACTCTATTCTCACTATTCAAACTTGCCAAAATTATCTGAGTAATAATGCTGTCAAGAAATATGGTTTGCATCTGGATTATGCTTTCCCTACATTTGCTTGGAGCGCCGTGTATGACGAGGAGGGAGATTTTAGATGTTTGGTTACACACACCGATTTCGACGACGCCCAATTTGAGCAAATCGACCAACGCCATTACCGAGCTAGATGGTATGGCGATTACAAACGTCTGTATTACTGGGCTAATGATAAAATCCGTACTGATTATGCCTCGCCGGAATTGCTTGATGAACTCAAAGACAACCTTGAGATTTCAAATGATCAGTCAATCATTCTTTATCACCTTGACGACTCACAATTAACTCGCTACTCTCATGAAGACATTGAAAATATATTTGCTCGCTAATTTGCTATGTTGGGCAGGTTTTGCCTTGGCATGCGGTTCTGGTCCGATATATTCACCGGCAGGGCTTCGAATCTTTCGCCTTATTGATGGTGAATGTTCTGTCCCGTACCATGAGCCACAGAATGTTGCTGCATGGCGTGCTTTGGTGGGCGGTAATCCTTCGTATTGTGATATTTATAATGTCGTTTACCGCTCTAGCATTTCGGATATGGAGCAGATTCTCAAGGCACATGTTGCTCCAAAGTCTTTGTCTAAAAATCAATTCGCGCAATTGCTCTGCCAGCGTGATGAGTTGTCGGAGGTTCTATTGACGGCAAAGAAGTGTGAGCAAGCCCGAGAGAATATGCTTGATCCATGGTATTATCCTTCGCACAATGATGAGAATGTGCAGCAGCTGGAACAAGTAATCGAGACGGCAAAGAATCACATGTCTGATTCGTTGGTACGTGACCGCTACGCTTTGCAAATGGTACGTGCGCAGATCTCCTTACGTCGTCCTGAAGAAAATGTTCGTCTTTGGGAAGATTATGTCTCTCATCTGGATACTGCAAACATTATGCGCAAGTTGATGGTGGACTATATTATCGGCGCTTACCATCAACTTGGTATGTACGAGCAGGAAGATGCACTCACCATAGAAACGAAGGATTATTATAACAATCCCAACACATTTCTATCAATGCAGTCCACTTTGAAAAAAATGGATTACGACGGATCTTATGGGTATGATGATTATGAGATAGAGCGGACTGAACATATATTCAAGCATTATCGAGAGATTGCTTTGAAGGCAATTGCTCATCCTGGTACCAAATACCTAGCGCAATGGTATTATACATTAGCCTACATCGACGATGTGCTGGGGGATATGAAATCTTCCAACCAATTCCTTACAAAAGCTGAGCAAGCCAAAGGGGATGAGTACATCTCAGAATCCATCCATCTTTTCCGCATCTATCTGGATGCCAAGATGCAACCGGTGAACGATGCGTACGAGGCACGTATGTTCACCAACCTTAAATGGATAACAGAACGCCTTTGGCGTGACGAGCCATATGATGACAATCTTTGCTTGGGCTGTGTGTCAGCTAACTATAGTACATATTATTGGAATGATATGCTCCGTCGAATAGCTATTGGTATCTATGCTCCGAAGTTGGCTAATTCTGGAAGGCGTACACGTTCGATACAAGTAACGAACTATGCCGAGAATGTTTGGTTTAAGAAGATTAGCCCTTCATATTACACCAATGAACATTCATCATATTTATTCCAATGTTTAGATACATGTACTTCTAAGGTGACTATTGATTACATTGCACACCTACGAAGTGCACATACACCGTTGGACAACTTCCTGAATGCCGGTAGTTATATTGACTATACCTATCTACAGGACATTGCTGGTACTCTTTGCATTCGTGAACGCAACTATCAACGTGCTGCTTCTATCCTCAGCAATGTTCCGGAAGATTTTTACTGGTCTGTGGTGCCTGGTGATCCGTTTGCTGTTCAATATCGTATGACGAAAGATTCGTGCAGCACTACAAAACTTCAATTCGCGAAGAAGATGATGCAGTTAGAGTTTGCAATGACATCGGCAAAATCAGTTGATGACCGAGCAGACGCCCAGATACAATACGCTATTGGCTTGCGTAATTCCATTAGTGACTGTTGGCAACTTTCTGCGTACGGAGTAGGTAATCCGTGCTTTATAGATTCGTACTCTCCTAATACACACTACAAGCATCGGGAAGCGACCTTTGCCATGGCGAACTCCTTAGTGAATAAGGCACTAGCTATGTATACGAATGATGAGCGGGCTGCATCTGCTCAATTCTTATTTCTCAACTATCGTACGATAATGGAGAAATATCCGGGCACTTCCATTGCGCATCGTGTTCGATCTAATTGTGAAAACTATTATGATTTCAAACTTCATAATGTAAAGTTGCCATCAACTAACGATAACTAAAGCCATGAAGAAAGTATTCAAATATCTGTGATATTACTTCTTGGCAACGATTTTGCTTTTCGTTATTTGCTGCAATATCATTGTTGTTTGCTCAGCGAATGTATAATAGTCCCTGCATTATAGACAACTTACAAAATTTATTTTCAAAAATGATGCAGGATTCAAAATATTTCCGCACTTTGCAGCGAAATAAAGATTAGGACGAATTTTAGGCGTAATGTTCATTTTGTTTGTTTCTAAAAACGCCCCAATAGATAACTTTGTCTATAGTGTAGCAGAGAAAACTCCCATATTTCCTGGTGGCGATGATGAATATCAGCCATCTATCGACTTATATGCGGCTCGTATTGTGTCTTTGCCGGATTCGGTATGCAATCCTGTAGTCTCTTATATTGTTGAAATGGATGGCTGTGCTGATAGTGCGCAAATTGTGCGAAGTTAGGGTGTAACTGAGATTGATTCGATTGCGTTGCATATAGTAGATGATATGCCAATATTTACGCCAGCAAAGCAAAAAGGAAGATATGTTCGAACCCGCAGATTTATCCATATGCACGTATTGCCTTCCAATTCCTCTGTTTGAGCGTGGTGGAGAAGTTCTGAAAAAATGCTATGCTCCGCTAAAAATATTTATCTGATTATCAGGTGATTAAGAAAATTCGATTTACCAGGTGCCCTTTGTCTATTGTGTATGTCGATTTTCTTTTGTATCTTTGCATGCGGAATTGAAAAAATAAATATGCGTAAGTATCTTTTGGCGCTGCTCTCAGCAGCGAGTATGTGCGCAGTAGCGCAGGAAAGTGTTGAATCTGCTGTTTTAACGGATTCTGTTCGTTATGTGGATTTGGGTTTGCCGTCCGGCATACGTTGGGCGGATTGTAATGAGCCGGGTGTCTATACGTTCTATGAATCCATCGAGAAATATCCGGGAAGTGAGGTCCCTTCTTTGGATGAGTTTCTGGAACTAGAGACTATGTGTCAATGGCAGTGGCGCGATTCTGGTTATACAATTATCGGCCCCAGTGGCGATTCAATCTTTCTTCCGATTGTGCCTATTCGTTATATGACAGGCGAGATGGAAAAAGATTCCGCTATTACTACAGGTAGATATTGGGCGGCTAATAGCTATGATGAAAGTGAGGCGTGGGGGCTCTACTTCTCAGAAGGATACATCTCTACTAAAATGACTTTCCATAAATCTATGGGATTGCCGATTCGTACAATTCGTTATCCGGAGCGAACGTTTGTCAAACCGGATTATGAAGCTATTCAGAAGATGAAGGCGAGTGAGTATGATGCGCTATTGAAGCGATTTGTGGCAGGAGAAATGTTGCCCACCGAGTCGATACATGCTTTGTATTACGGAGCACCATTCCATGGTAATGTTTCGGATGGTATGTCCCGTGAAACGTATGCAGAGATTAATAATGCCTTGGAGCGTCAGGATACAAAGACGATTATTCGTATTTGTGAGAAACATCTGGCGGCCAATCCTTTGGATTGCAGAGGTTTGATGGAATGTGGTGGACTGTTAGAATATGTGGGTGCAGATAGTGCTTTTGTTCTTAATGTGAATATGCGTGCTATGCAACTTCTGAATGGCATTTTTGTGACCGGAAGTGGTGATAATCCATGTTCTGCAATTCATGTGGCTTCGATCCGTGATGAGTATTTTCTCATGAATGTGCTGCAAATAACGCCAAGTAATCAGTATCTCACTTCTACATTGTGTGATATGTTTGACTATACCACTGCAAGTGGACGCAAAGGACAAATGTACTTTGATATCCAGATGGTGTTGTATTTGGAGCAGCGTGCTTTCTCAACAAGGAAACCTTCCAAAGACGAGTTCCACTATAATCCTGAAGCCTGCAACAACGATTCGAAACGAGTAGCTGGAAAGAAGAAAGAATAATTATCGAACAGGGTATATTTGCTCAATATAAAAATCTACAGACGGCACAAATTCGAGTACGAGAAATCCACTCCTAACCCCATTGTTTTTGATTCTGAAACGGATTTTTGGCGTTTGTATTGCAACTATCTGTGCGCTATACTCGTATGGAAATGGTGGCACTATCTGCTGTTTGCTCTGCTGATGGTTGTGCCTGGAGTTATGGTAGGTTGGCAGTATGTGCTCATGTGAATAGGTATATTGGTGTTGTTCAGCGTTTTGGCAGGGCTTTATTCCGCAAAAATCTATCGCGATATGGCAGATGGTGTGGCTATTGTTATCGACGAAGAAGGTGTCAGCTATTCGGTTGTCATTCCTACGGCAGATGATGAAGATAAACCGGAAGACGATAAAATTCGCGTACGGAATGTCAGTATATCCACGTGGCGAGAGTTGAACGAGGTGCGTGTGTTCAAGGATTTTGTTGTTTCAAATTTGTACCGACCAGCAAACTGCGAATAGTTTTCATACCGTTTCCGGATGATGAGAACAAAGAATACCATATCAATAATATCCTTGCTTTTTGGGACGCTGCGGCAGACGATGTGCCGAAAGGAATGGATAGACGTCTGCTATATTTCCTAATTTTCGTTGGTATCTTAATGCTGTAGTTCCTGCGTAGAAAATACATGTGAAAAAGCCGTATGAAACGACTGCTATACATATTAATTTTGCTCTTGCCATTGGTGGTGTATGCCAATGGCGATCCGACAGCGGAGTTTTGTGCCTTGACGCTGAGCAAGGCACCTGTGCCGCGTGCTATCCCAGAGATACAAATCGAACGGGAGAACTTGCATATTGAACTCTTGCATGGTTGTTCGCGTATTAAGGTCGATTATGTTCTGCACAATACTTCCGGCAAGCGATTCGGCAAGATTCATTATGGTTTCCCAGTGGATTGGTTTGGCGATGATTCTTTGCATTGGGAGGGAGATAATTGGACAATGTCTATCTACGAAAAAGGTTGGTCGAACGACTATGTACGCGACTTTTCTTTCTCGTGGAATGGCAGGAACTTAGCCGCCCGAATGAGTGGCGACACGCTCTTGCGACCGGCCTATACGAGTGGGGATTGGCACCGAGATTATGGTTATCCGGATTGGGAAAACTTCCAGCCTGATAGTACCTTGGCGGCAGATACGACCAGTATGTATAACTGGTATGATATAGTTAGTGCATGGGAGTGGGAAGGAACTCCAACGGACACGTTGATATTGCAAGATGCCATGCACCGCCGATGGTACTACACGGTATTGTCAATGCGTCCGCATGAGACGCGTACGCTCCATGTTGAATACACTTTGGCACATCCTTGCTCCATGGGCTTATACAACTTGGGGCAGGAGTTCCAAACCCATTATAGTCGGCATGAGAAACGAGAAGAACGAACCGCACTTTGCAACAACTTCCAATATGACTATTCACCGGCTGCTGCTTGGGGAGATGGAACAGCGCACATACTAGATCTCCGCGTGGAGGCGCCTGGATATAGTGTATGGATGCCTGCGTGGAATTGGAAGCAGAATCCTTCTTTCTCGGATAGTCTGCATCAAGTGTTTGAGCATTTTGATTATGCTTCGTCCCAACCGCTTCGGATGGCGTATTTCTCATCGATGCCGGATAGTCTGGATGTGAATGCCATTCGAGATCATAGGCTCAGCCCGAGTCGATACCGGATTAGCCAATGGTTTACCGATGCCGACTATAGTGCCCTCTCGGATGGCGACCCTTGTACCGGTGTAACCTTGCAGCCGAATAGTAAGGGTGACTATATTTTGTATGTTGATATGGATGACGATGTCTATGTGACGGGACTCGCCATTGTTAACGGTGGAGGTCGTGACTCGCTCTCGTGGGTGACGACACCTCGTGCCGAGCGGATGATGGTGACCTGTTACGATGTGCCTTGTGGACCATCTCCAGAGTGCGAGAATTTGCTGTATGGGGTCGTAGAAGCCAAGGATACCATCTATTATAGTGTCTATGCCATACCTGATGGGCAGAACAAAGTAGTGGAGCATAAGAGAAAATATACATGGTACGAGCCGGCTTTGTGTAAAACGGATTTGCCTAAGGATTTTACATGGACAGGGTTGATGAGTGCCTCGGAGAAAATGAATGTTAATCACCTTGCCTTTCCAATAGCGGACCCTATGGATTATCAGTATGGCCCCAAACATATCAAGATTTTTATTCCTAAACAGGAACTCGACCCCTATCTTTCGGAGATAATACTGCTACACGACAAGAATGCAGCCTCAAAAGAAGGAAGATAACTGGCTTGAACCTTATGATCAAAGAGTGTCCAAGTAAGACCATTACAAAAAAGGTATGGTGAAAAATATCCCTCCCAATTCCTCTGTTTGAGCGGAGCGAAGGAGTTAAAATAATAACGTATGGCATTCAAAGGTAAAACAACCTGCCGCATCCTAAAGGACATCAGACGGCAGATAGCAGAGGCGAACGATATTGACCTCGTCATCAAAGAGTGTACCTATCAGGGCGACTGCGCCGGTACATGCCCCCGTTGCGAGGCCGAGGTGGCCCATCTGGAGCGAGAATTGGCTCGGCGCAAAGCAATGGGCAAAGCCGCTTGTATCACCGGTATTGCCACATCTGCTCTGATGGGTATGCCTGCTGCAGCACAAACGCATGACACGTTGTCTGTGCAACAAACATATCAGGACTCAATAAGTGAAGAATTCGCTGGCGTGATTTTGGATGATTTTTCAGAATGTATGCCCGAGTTTCCCGGTGGTCAAAAGGCTCTTTTTGAGTTCCTGACAGAGAATGTGCATTATCCCGAGGAAGCACAAAAGGAAGGCAAGGAGGGTCGCGCCATTTGTCAGTTCGTTGTCAATCAAGACAGTACATTGTCGAACTTCGAGGTTGTTCGCTCATCTGGTGACGAGCGCCTTGATGCCGAAGCCATTCGCGTGCTGAAGAGCATGCCGAATTGGAAGCCTGGCACACAAAGAGGAAAACCGGTCAATGTGAAATATACCATACCTGTAAATTTCCGTTTGACGAAAGATGATACGATTCACATAAAAGGGCAGGTGCTCGATGAGACTGGCTTGCCACTTATTGGGGCTTCGGTGCAGGTAGACGGCACAGAATTGTGGACAGTTACAGACGTTGATGGCTTATTTGAACTGGATGCGTGCCAGGGGGATACACTCTTGTTCAACTATATAGTGTACAAAACGATCAAAAGGCTCTCCGAACCAAATATGGTAGTTCGGTTCGCCGAAGAAGATATTGTAACGGAGGCCGAAGAGGTCGTGTTGACGGGCTATGGATCTCCTACTTCATTTAAAGCGACCGGGTGTCGCACCCCACGAAAATCAAGAAAAAACAATAAAAAATAATGTCTCAACCAACCGCTACCATAATGACCTATTCGCGCCATCGGTTTCACGCGCTTCGACCATTTTCTGTATAAAATAAAGTAATAATGAAGTGACAAATCTTTACTGTTTCTTGGTCTGAATCCTATCGTACTAATTAAGAAATAGAGGAGACTCCATTCGGAATCTCCTCTATTTTTTTCGGGGTGGAGTGTGGGGCTCGCACGGCGACTGAAAGGAGCAGATCGACCGAAGCAATAGCGGAGGGAGAACCTGAACGGAGAGCCAACACGGTACAGACATAACAAAAGAGAGATCCATCTGACTCTCTCAATCTTGTTTTCGGGGTGGAGTGTGGGGCTCGAACCCACGACACTCGGAACCACAATCCGATGCTCTGCCAACTGAGCTAAGACCACCATTTACGCTTTTTTTTCAAAAGCGGGTGCAAAGGTACTGCTTTTTTTTGATATATACAAATATTTTTTGCGAAAAATGCATTTTTTTAATGCTACAATCCCTTTTTTGTCCGCATGTGTATGTATCTGTATGCTGAATCGCGCAGCACGCGCCTCTTGGGCTCAGTCTATCCAACGATGTACCAAACCCAGTATCCAGTCGGCTATAAGGTTGCTCCACGATGACAAGGTCTGATATACGGGACTGCCAGATGCTATTTCTTCGGGGATGAAATGGAAATGATTGTCCAACTGACCCGTCACAAACACCAACACCATGAGTATCAATGCCCATTTCACCAGATTAAGTACACCGCTCAACAAATGATGAGCCCCGCGGAATATGCTCCAGATCAAGGCCACCAACAGGGGTACCAGGATGATATAATCCAACCAACTCATTGCTGCTCCTCCTCTTCCGGATGAAACGTGTATTCGGTCGCGTAGTTGGTCAGCCAATCGTATCGCTTCTCTATATCGTCCGTACGGTAGAGCTCCAGGTCACGCAAATCACGGATGGATATCGACCAATTATACATGTCGGGGGCGTAATTGGCGTTATCCATATAATAACTCAATATTCCCGTCACCGTGCCCACAAAATCCTTGCAATGTTCCACACCCGTGCTGTCTGCTCCGGGGAGGTAGTAGTTGGCCTGTTTGGCGTATTCCGACATCGAGATATTGGTCTTATAGGGCGTACCGTCGGATATGATACGGGATTGTGGATAGCCCACATTGCCAGTCGTAGGTGCAAAAACGTTGGCGTAGGTGTCCGTTGACGGATTGCCCGTCGTGCAGTTATCCAATGTTCCGTTGTATTCGTATTGACCGGTATAGAAGATATTGCGAATCCTGACCAGACAGCCGTCTTTGGTCCGGGCTTTCTGGATGTCGTAATCCTGAGCTATCTCCTGAATCGTGTATTCATCTACGTGCAATCGGCTGACATCGGGCGTCCCGATCAATGTGGTGGCCGCCTTGAATCGCGCGAAGGGGATGCGCCCGGGAGCCCAACCCACCTTCTGCTCAGCGTTGTCGGCATACGTATTGTTGTTGTGGCTCGGTACACACAGCTGAACCTGATTGGCGTATCGCCCGATGGCAAAGCCGTTGCAGCGGATAAGCAATTCCTGACCGAGTGGGTAGATGCCGGATATACTGCCTGCATCCACGCTCAGACGAAGGGCCTGCTGCTCGCCGTCCACCACCTGCTGGATGACCAAAGCCTTATAGAAATTGCCTCCGTAGTCGTCGGTTATTACACGGCCGCGGATATAGATGCCTTCACCTTGCGAGGGCAGCGTATCGATCGAGAAAAGCCAAATGCCGGGATTGACGCCGTCGTTGTTCGCGCGGGTGCGGTATTGGGTGGTATCCGAGAGGTAGTTGCCTTGCTCGGTCATAAATCGGTCTACCAACTCGTTGAGCGTGTAGAGATGACCGTCTTTGGTCAGCTCTGCCACCTGTGCTTCCGTGGCGAACAACTCATCTTCGGCAACCGGCTTGTGGCAACCTGATATAAGGAACACCGCCGCTGATAGCATTAGCATACGTGCGGTTGTAGGGAATGCGGTTTTCATATCGTTGATTAGAATTTATAGGTCATTGTGAAATAGAAATTGGTTCCCCATGCGTAATAGTACTTTGACGGGAATTTCCATATATTCGAGTTGATGGTTGAGTTCTCGCCGTCCGCCTCTCCTTGGCGGGTGGAGCGCGGGAGACGGGCCTGCTGGAACCCGCTCGTCTTCAAATTGACGTTGTTGGTCAGGTTGGTCACGGAGAGGTTGATGCTCAACGACTGACGGTTGGGCAGATAAATCAGTTTGCCGAACGACATGTCTATCACGAAACGATGCCAGATCTTGTCGCTCACCAGCGATTCCTGTGCTGCGAGCCATTGATACGGCTCCTCCAGCAGAGGTGTGCCGTATTTATCCAATGCCACGCTTCCGTCTTCATTCAGCTGACGTGCGTCAAAACTGCGGTCATGATCCATATACACCTGAGCGTAGGAACCGTTCACCGAGGTCCCGTCGGCACGTACACCGTAGTAGAGGCCCTGCATGCGGCGGGCCGGAGCATAATCGAGCCAGTTCCAATCGTAGTAGGTAAGGGTGATATCAGCAAACCACATCTTCGGATGGAAGAAACTGAGCTTCAGGCTGGCATTCAGTTGAGGGCCGTTGCTTACGTGCAAACCCTTGATGAGCACGGAGTCTCTCACTTCATATACCGAAATATTCTTGCCGGCGTCGTTCACGCTCTCGTCCAAGGCCATTCCGTTTTCGGCTGAAGTCACCGAATACGCGTTGGATGTATAACGGAAGTCTCCGATAGAGGCTGCTCCGGTTAACGTGAAATAGGTGCCCAGTTTTACGGCAACGGCGGCTTCTCCGCCTACATGACGACGGTTGATCCCCGAGAGGGCCTGATTGACAAATGTTCGCGCCTCGTCGTCGTAATAGCCGTTCAATTCGCTCCCGTTCCAGAATTGGGTGAAGAAGCCCGTGATACGTCCTCTAACGACGGGATAATTGAATTCGTAGGTGAGATCGGCGCCCACTATCTTTTCGGAGGCGGCATAGTAGTCGCTCAGTGACTGGGCGTGGTCGTGGGTATAGATATTCTCAATCACACGGTCGTGGACGCGTTGCGAGATATACGCATCGCGAGCCCATGGAGCCTGAGTCTGAGCAATCGTATTCAACTTGATATGATTGCGGCCGTTGATCTTGTAGTTGAGCGCCAACTTGAAGGCGGGGTCGATAAACGAGTGGTTGGCCCCGGTGTAGCTGCTCTCGAATATACCGCTCAACACTTTGTCGGCTTTTTTGCCCAGATAGAGTTCGGCTTCTGCGGGATTGAGCGTTGCCAGATATACGGCGCGCCCGTTCAGCATCTGAGTCGACCGTTGCATCGACGAATAGGTGAGGGCCAATGAATAGCTCAAATCCAAATCCTGCCAGTTCCATTCGTTCTGAGCCCAGATACGTGCATAAGCCATGGCGATCTGATAGTCGTAACCGAATCGTTCGTCGGTGCCCGTTTTGTGATTCGGGTTGTTCAGGTCGTTCTGCTTGACGAACTCGATTTCTCCCTGAGTCATATTGATGTTGGTGGCCAGTTCCTTGATATCACGCTCGGCAAAGGGGTCGATATCTATCCATTGCTTGCCGCCAAGCAGGTCGTCTATCGTCTTGTAGTGGTCGCCCTCCGAATATTTTACTTCCGCGCCGGCGATGATTCGAAGATGGTTGAACTGAACATCCGTATAACGGAACGAAGCGGCCGCTTCCTGAATGTCGTTGTGGCGGCGCTCCACAATATATCTTGCCGAGCCTTCGGGATTGGTGTGGTTGTTGGCATAGTTGGCTAAATAGAGCGCCTCCCAGTCGATTTGCGTGGCCTTGTCGTCACGCGAGGTCCATAAATCGGTTAGGGCTTTATAGCTGTTGTAGTCGATGGAGTGACCGATGCCCGTTCCGTTGTACGAAGCGGGGTCTTCCAGCAACCCGTCACCGTCGGTTTTGCCCAACGGTCTGCCCGCATAGTCCGTATGGATGAAGTCGCCGTTCTCCGTCAATTGCCCGTCCCAGAGGAAGGATGGAAGGTTGCGGTAGTAATCGGGACGAGGGTCGGGGGCGTTGTAGAAACTCAAGGCTGAATTCGAATAGAGCGAATAATGATATCCTACGGCTGCATGGATGGTCTGCTTTTCGTTCAACGTATGCTTATACGACACCAATAGGGTGGGGTCGAAGCTGTGAACGATGCGTGAATTGCGCATCTTGCCGTTCTGGTAGCCCCAATACGGGTTGTAGTTGTTCCAGCCCCATTGATTCTTGTTGAATTGGTTGGTCAGGTTATACACTTCTTGCGTCACCGCTCCCGATTGTCCGCGGGAGGTGGGGGCACCGAACGTGATGATACTCAGTTGATCACGTTCCCAACGCTTTTCTGCCGTAATGAAATAACCTAACGAGTAGTAGTCGATACCTTCGCCGATTTGCCCTTTCTTTTCCGTATAGGGTGAGAATCGGAATGCCAACTGGGTGGCTACATACCAATTGTGCTTGAGCGGCCCGGAGGAGTAGGTGGCACGTAAGGCGGCTTTGTAGTTGCGGTTGGTGCCCGCTGCGCCCACTTTCCAGCCTTGTGCGTAATTGGAGGCCGACATGAGATAGTTGGTGGATTGACCCAAGCCGCCGAAGGCGAAATTGGATGCCTCCATGGGATTGACCGTCTCTTTGTAGCGGGATGCGTCGTTCAAGCCTCCCATTGCGGAGAAATTGAACTGACCGCGTTCCTGTGAATTGAACGGCAGACCTTCGATGTAATTCTGCTCATAACGCTGCTCGTAACCACGATTGCGGTAACGTCCCGTTGACCAGGCGAACGATGTGATGTTGTTGAATACATCCATACTTGAAGAGGCGGCCGACGATTGCTCCTGGGTACGGCCTTCGTCGTCGTTGAAGTCCTGCTCCAAGATGTTGAGGTACACTTCCTGGTTGGCGCTCTGTGCCATATCCGGTTGGAGCGAAATCGGGGGGATGGTCGTGGTCTGGTCGGCTGCTATCTCCACCAATTCGATGCCGGATTCATAACCCTCGGCATCTATCAGAACTTCTTCGTCTATCGCATCGAGGTATAGTAGTTGAAACTCACCGGCTTCGTTGGTGGTTGTGGTGATATTCTGATTGGCGAGCGTTACGCTGGCTCCCGCAATCGGCTCACCTGTACTCGAGTCCACAATCTTTCCTTTCAACGTGGCTTGTGACCAGGCCGAAACGAAACTGCTCAGTACGATTAATGTTGTCAGTATTTTTTTCATTAACGGATAGTAGATAAGTTACATATTCATGTGTGACGGGTGGCTCATCCTATGCCCTGCCTAATTTGGAGCCGTCATCTTTACGCTCGGCACGCATTACTTCGCTCTCATGCGTATTGCTGCCGGGGGAGGGGGGAGAACTTAAAACTCGGCCGTCTTCGGAGTACGGGGGAAGGGAATCACGTCGCGGATATTCTGCATGCCGGTAACAAACAGCATCAGACGCTCAAATCCCAAACCGAATCCGGCATGTGGAGCGGCACCGAAACGACGGGTATCGAGATACCACCACATATCTTTCATCGGAATCTGACGACGTTCGATTTCGGAGTTCAATTTGTCGAGATTCTCTTCACGGACGCTGCCGCCGATAATCTCACCGATTTGCGGGAACAAAACATCCGTTCCCTGTACGGTTTTGCCGTCTTCGTTCATCTTCATATAGAAGGCCTTGATATCTTTGGGATAATCGGTCATGATTACAGGCTTGCCGAAATGCTGTTCCACCAGATACCGTTCGTGCTCGCTGCTGATATCGTCACCCCAGTTGCAGGGAAATTCGAATTTATGACCGTTTTTGATGGCTTCCTGCAGGATTTCGATGCCTTCAGTATAGGTGAGATGTACGAATTGAGTGTCTACAACGCTACGAAGACGCTCAATCAGACCTTTATCCACGTACTGGTTAAGGAACTCCAAATCGTCCATACAATGATCCAATGCCCAACGGACACAATATTTGATGAAATCTTCTTCCAGCGCCATGAGTTCTTCCTTTTGGATAAAGGCCACTTCGGGTTCAATCATCCAGAATTCGGCCAGGTGACGAGGCGTATTGGAGTTCTCGGCACGGAAGGTGGGACCGAACGTGTAAATCTTGCCCAAAGCCATGGCTGCCAATTCACCCTCCAGCTGTCCGCTGACGGTCAAACTGGTCTGCTTGCCGAAGAAATCGTCGGAGTAATCGATTTTGCCCTCTTCGTTCTTCTTGAGGTTATAAAGGTTTTTGGTGGTCACCTGAAACATCTGTCCGGCACCTTCGCAATCGGAAGCGGTGATCAAAGGCGTATGGAAATAGAAATAGCCGTGCTCGTGGAAATAGGTGTGAATGGCCATCGCCATGTTGTGACGAATACGGAATACCGCTCCAAACGTGTTGGTACGAGGACGAAGGTGAGCAATGGTACGCAGATATTCCATGCTCAAACCCTTCTTTTGCAGAGGATATTGATCCGGATCGGCCGTGCCGTAAACTTCCAACTCGGTCAACTGGATTTCCACGGCTTGGCCTGCGCCTTGCGACGGTACCAATATACCGGTGGCGGATATGCAGCTGCCCGTTGTTACGGGTTTCATCTGTTCTTCGGTGAATTTAGCCAAATCTACCACAATCTGGATATTCTTGATCGTGGAACCGTCATTCAAGGCGATAAAGTTGATTTGCTTGTTGCCACGACGGGAACGAACCCAACCGCGTACGTTGATCGGTTGATTGAAATTGGTGCTCTTCAGAGCGTTTATGATTTCAGTGCGTTGCATCATAATAAATATATTGTTTTTATATTGATTACAAAGTTAGTGTTTTGTGGGGGTTAACTCCCTTGTTCCGCTTAATAGGGCAGAGCGTCGGTGTCTTCAGGATTAACCAGGTCGCCTCGGTTCAAACGTGCACCGTCAGCCGATCCGATCATCGAAGGAATTGTCCTCACGGTATCGCCCGGATAACTGAAGGGAGAAGACG
Source organism: Paludibacteraceae bacterium (assembly GCA_024399655.1). Taxonomy (GTDB): domain Bacteria; phylum Bacteroidota; class Bacteroidia; order Bacteroidales; family Paludibacteraceae; genus Colicola. The sequence goes on from JAKSNP010000006.1 coordinate 98,635, forward strand.
GCTCGTCGTCAATCAAATCATCTTCGTTCTGGAATTTGGCATATTGTGCCCGGAAACGCAACCAGACTTCGTCGGTGGCACCGTTACGGTGTTTGGCCACGATAATCTGGCCCAAACCGCGCAAATCTTTGCCGCTCTTGTCATCGGAATAGAGATGATAATATTCGGGACGGTGGATAAAGCAGACCATATCGGCGTCTTGCTCGATCGCTCCCGATTCACGCAGGTCGCTCAATTGAGGTTTCTTGCCCTCCAATCCCGTTCCTCCGCGTTGTTCTACGGATCGGTTCAATTGCGAAAGAGCGATAATCGGTATATCCAACTCTTTCGCTAAGGCTTTCAGGTTACGAGAAATGATTGATACCTCCTGCTCACGACTGCCGAAATTCATGCCGTTGGCGTTCATCAACTGAAGGTAGTCGATGATTATCAGTTCAACATGTTTTTCTTTCACCAGTTTGCGGGCCTTGCTCTTTAACTCGAATACGGATAGGGCAGGGGTGTCGTCCACATACAACGGAGCGCCGTACAGATCGTTGATCTTGTTTTCCAGTTTCTGGCGGTCTTCGCTCGAGAATTTGCCGTTCTTGATCTTGTCGCCTTCAATTTCGCATACATTCATGATCAGACGGTTAACCAACTGGACATTCGACATTTCAAGCGAAAACATCGCTACGGCTTTCTTATAGTTGACCGCTATGTTTTTGGCCATCGATAGCACGAAGGCCGTTTTACCCATGGCGGGACGTGCCGCGATTATGACGAGGTCACTTTTCTGCCATCCGCTCGTAATCTTGTCCAAAGCGTGGAATCCGGAAGGGATTCCCGATATGTTGCCGTCGTTTTTGGAAGCTTTCTCCATTCGTCTGAATGCTTCCGATATTACAGGGTCGATTTGCACCACATCACGTTTGGTGTTCCGTTGGGATATGGCAAAGATATCTGCTTCCGCCTTGTTCATCAGGTCTTCTACATCCTGTGTTTCGTCATAGCCCATCTCGATGATTGAATTGGCCATGTCGATCATCTCGCGGGCGGTTGCCTTCTGGGCCACGATCTGAGCATGATATCTCAAGTGGGCGGCTGACGCTACATTCGATACCAATTCGCTCAGATAAAGCGCTCCTCCGGCTTCTTCAAATTGCCCGAGCTGTTTCAATTTCTGCGCCACCGAAAGGATATCGATAGGGCACTCCTGCGCGCCGAGCGCAACGATCGCTTCGTATATCCGGCTGTGTTTGATGTCATAAAATGAATCCGGACGCAGGAGGTCGGCTACGGTTGCGAAAGCGTCTTGCTCAAGCATGATGGCGCCCAATACCGATTTTTCCAATTCAAGGGCTTGGGGCGGTTTTTTGTCCAAAGTCTCCAACATATTCGACGTGGCGTTGGACCTTTTGCGTGTACTGGTCTTTTTTCCTGTTGTTTCCATATAGGTTTAGGTTATTGTTGTTTTAAATTTTTGTATCTTTCTAATAATTGTGCTGCTGCGATAAAACTGGATAATTCATTGTTCAATACGCGTTGCTCGGCCTGCTCGATGAGCGGCTCCATATCAGGTGATTGGTAGAAACCGTTCAGCAGCGACGAATTGATGGTTTCATACATCCAATATTTGGCCTGTTGGGTACGTTGATGATCAAAATAGCCGTTCGCGCGCGTAAACCTTATATATTCTTCAACCATCTTCCATACATCCAATATTCCGGTCTTTTCTACGGCCGAGCATGTTTCGGCATAAGGTTTCCATCCGCTTTCGGTGGGGGGGAAGAGAGCCAGAGCGTTCTTGAAACTGACCCGTGCTGCCATTGCACGTTCCACATTGTGGCCGTCGCATTTGTTGATGGCAATGCCGTCAGCCATTTCCATTATTCCGCGTTTTATGCCTTGCAGTTCGTCTCCGGTACCCGTCACTTGCAAGAGTAGGAAGAAATCTACCATCGAATGGGCTGCTGTCTCGCTTTGACCTACGCCAACCGTCTCTACCAGAATGGTGTCGAATCCAGCTGCTTCACACAATACGATGGTTTCTCTGGTCTTGCGGGCTACGCCTCCCAATGAGCCGGCCGATGGAGAAGGACGGATGAAGGCATTCGCCTCCACCGACAACTCGTTCATTCGTGTCTTGTCACCCAGAATACTGCCCTTGCTTCGCTCGGACGATGGGTCGATAGCCAATACGGCCAGTTTCTTCCCCTGGTGACATAATTCGGTACCCAATGCCTCGATAAACGTGGATTTGCCCGCTCCGGGCACACCGGTAATTCCCAAACGGATGGAATTGCCGGCGTGCGGTAGGCATAACTCAATCACTTTCTGTGCTATCAGTTGGTCGCTCGGCAGATTGCTTTCCACCAATGTTACCGCCTGACTTAATAGGGTAATGTCGCCACGAAGGATTCCTTCCACATATTCTTCTGCACTTAACGTGCGTTTTTTGCGCTTGAAGGTGGCGTATGGATTCACTTGAGGCAGATTTTCCACCCCTTCATTCACGGTCAGTCCTTTGTATTCTGCTGCGTTTTCAGGATGTTCGATCATTGAATGGTAAAGATAACGGTTAGTTTTTGTACGGGAGTTGCGGGGTCATTGGTGATAATCTGCATCTCGCGCTTGTAGGTGCCGGGATTCAATCCGAGCGTGTTAAGTTCGAATTTGATGTCGCCTTTTTTGCCGCTCTTGATGGTTTTGGGTACGGATACCGTTACCAGTTTGTCGAATTTGCAATATACACGACGTACGATTAATGTGTTGGTGCCGATATTGCGTAAGGTGATAGTCTTCTTGTATTTCTTGCCTGCAGACATCGTGCCGAATTCAATTGTTTTGCCTACTTGTGAAATAGGAGCCAATTTGCGTTGCTCGGCGCTGAGACGTGAGAAATCCTCTTTCATGTCACCGGAAATGACGATGACGAAGTTCTCGTCTTTCAATACATCTTTCTTTCCGTCAACCACGATCCATACTTTAACGCTGAAGGGACCGTACAGGTCGGCTGTTGCTTTGCGATCGATGCTCACTTGGAATTGACCGGTCTCGTTGGGCTTCAGGGTCTTCATTGTCAGATTGTAGTTCAACATGTCGGCACCTTGACCCAGATAGAGATCTACGGTTACATTTTCCTGTGTCTTGTTGGCGTATTCGATTGTCAGCACTTTGCCTTCGCCGCTTCCTTTGGTCACGCTACCGAAATCCAATGCTCTCTGTTTCAGACTGAGATTGCCCATTTTAACGGGATATTGGTCGACGGGAGTGGCGCTCTTTGGAATTACTTCACCCTTGATCGACAGCTTCTTCGTGCTCTCGGTGGCGTTGCTGGTCACCGTGATAGTCTTTTGGAAATGACCGGGACGGCCGCTGGGATTGTAGGTGACGGTTATTTCGCCCGTTTGACCGGGTTCAATGGGCTCACGAGTCCATTTGGGAGTGGTGCATCCGCAACTGGCACGCACATTCGACAGCACCAGGGGAGCCATTCCTTCGTTCTTGAATGCGAATACGGTAGTTACTTTGCCATCTGCTTCGTTTATCTTTCCGAAGTCGTGACTGGTTTTTTCAAATGTGATAACCGGCTGTTGAGCCATTGCAGCAACTGACAATATCAGTACAACTGCCATTGATAAGATTTTTTTCATAACGTTTTAGTTTATGATATTATTTATTAAGTTATTTTTCTCCAAATACGGCGCAAAGTGCCTTCTTTTTTCTCGTCTATTCGAATCACTTCGGTCAGTTCCGGAATCTGACGCAATTCGCGACACACCTGTTCCACCTGAGGCTCGTCAAAGACGAACAACTCCAATTTGCATACGAAACAGTTGTTCTCTGCGGTTATATGTACGGCTTGCATGTTAAGATGCAACTTGTCGGATATCACGCTCAATATACTCATTACTACACCTATAGCGTCCGCACCGCGCATTTCCAGATTCACAAGATAGGCTTCCATGTTTTTCTTCTCGCCCATTTCGGCACGTGAGCGGAAATAGCGTCGGATGGCATTTTGAGCCTTGGCTGTTGTTACCAGATTGAGCCATTCTCGTTCCGGTAATTGAGCCGAAGCGGTCAGCACTTCCACCTGGTCGCCCGACTGCAACTGATAGGATATAGGCATCATCTTATGATTTACCTTGGCTCCGATACAATGCTCACCCAATTCCGAGTGCACCATATAGGCGAAATCCAACGCCGTAGATCCTTGAGGCAACACTTTGATATCGCCTGACGGGGTGAAGACGAAGACTTCATGAGCGAAAAGATTCAATTTGAAATTGTCGAGGAACTTCAATGCGTCCGGATCGGGTTGAGCCAATATCTCTTTGATATCCTGCAGCCATTTGTCCAATTCGGAGGTCTCGTCGTGCTCTCCCGTCTTGTATTTCCAGTGAGCAGCCAAACCGTGTTCGGCTATTTCGTCCATGCGCTCGGTCCTGATCTGCACTTCCACCCATTGTCCGCGATGCCCCATTACGGTTACATGCAATGCTTCGTAGCCGTTGGCTTTGGGGGTGGAAATCCAATCCCTTATGCGCTCCGGGTGTGGACGATAAAGTTCGGTAACCGCACCGTACACTTTCCAGCATTGGTCTTTCTCCGCCTCCTGATCGTTCGGCCTGAATACGATGCGGACGGCCAACAGATCGTAGATGTCGTCAAATTCCACATGCTTGGTCTGCATCTTTTTCCAGATGCTGTAAACCGTTTTGATTCGTGCCGAAATAGTGTATTGCAACCCCAATTCGTCCAATTTCTCGCGCACCGGTTGGATGAATGTCTGGTAGTCCTCCATTTCGGATTCGCGCTTCATGGCCAATTTCTTCGCTATATCTTCATACAATTCCGGATTGGCGTATCTGAAACTCAAATCTTCCAATTCGCTCTTGATTGAGAAGAATCCCAGCCGATGGGCTAGGGGGGCATATATATATTGTGTCTCTTCTGCAATTTTGTGCTGCTTATGTACAGGCTGGGCCGATAAGGTACGCATGTTGTGGAGACGGTCGGCCAACTTGATGAGCACCACACGGATGTCGTCCGACATGGTCAGCAGCAATTTTCTGAAGTTTTCGGCCTGTTTCTCCGCCTGATTGCCGAACACGCCGCCGCTTATTTTGGTCAATCCGTCCACGATCTGAGCGATTTTCGGACTGAACTGATGCTCGATATCCTCCACCGTATAGTCGGTGTCTTCCACTACATCATGCAACAATGCGGCGCAAATGCTCGTACTGCCTAATCCGATGTCCCTTACGACGATGCGTGCTACGGCCAACGGATGCATGATATATGGCTCTCCGCTTAAACGGCGTACGCCTTTGTGCGCCTGGTGGGCGAATTGGAAGGCACGCGTGATAATATCGACCTTCTGACGGTGTAGCGTGTGAGCGTAGTCATACAAAAGGGCCTGAAACTCTTGTTCAATCGCTTGCTCTTCTTCGTATGTGAATTCACTTTTGGTCATCGTTTTTGCTTCGTGACTGGGTATATTAAGCTCAATTTATTTTAATCAGCCTGCAAAGGTAAATGTTTTTTTTGATATATGCAAGTAAAATGCGTTTTTTCTTATATTTTATATAAGATATTTGTGTATATCACTTTTTTTTTGTACCTTTGCCGCAAATTTGAATATTATGCGTAAACGAGTACTTATATTATCCGTCCTTTTCTCACTCGCCTGTGGCGTGTGGGCAAAACCTTTTACTGTCGTTATTGATGCCGGTCACGGCGGTAAAGACGCCGGAGCCATTGGCCGAAACTTGAAAATACAGGAGAAAAACCTCAACTTGGATGTCAGCCTCAGATTGGCATCCAAAATCCGTACGGAATATCCGGAAGTGAATGTTGTTCTTACTCGCGACAAGGACGAGTTTATCACCCTGCAGGGCCGCGCGGATATCGTCAACAAAAATAATGCCGATCTCTTTATCTGCATTCATACAAATGCCGCAGAAAGCCGCTCTGCACAAGGGGCTGAGACTTTTATCCTGGGTACTGAAAAAATGGACAAGAACCTGGATGTGGCTATGCGCGAAAATGCGGTGATGAAACTGGAAGCCGACTATCAAACCACCTATCAGGGATTCGATCCCAACTCCATCGATTCCTATATCATGTTCGAATTGATGCAAAACCAATATATGGACCAGAGTTTGCAATTCGCTTCACTCGTGCAGACCGAATTTGCAGATGTCCTGCATCGTGACGACAGGGGCGTGCGTCAGGCCGCTTTTTGGGTGCTGCTCAAATCGGCTTGCCCGAGCGTGCTCGTTGAAATGGGATTCATATCCAATGCCGATGAGGAAAAATACCTCTCGTCCGACAAGGGTAAACGTGAAATTACCGAATCGCTCTTCAACGCGTTCAAACGTTATTATGACAAGAGCGGAATCAAAAAAACGGACAACGACTCAATCGCGCAACCTAAACCGTCCTTACAGTCAGATATCAACAACAAAGATATTCTGGCAGACCGTTCGGATGTCAAAAAGCTGCAGGATCAGAAGACAGCAGCTACCGAGCAACCGGTAGCTATGAGCAAAAAAGCGTCTTGGCGGGTGCAGATATTCGTCTCTCGCACCAAACTGCCCGAGTCCGAACATAATTTCAAGGGCTTGAAAGGTTGTACCTACAAGCTGGTTAACGGCTTATATAAATATATGTACGGTAATTGCACCACCAAAGAGGAAGCCACGCAATTGATGAAACAACTGCGTGAGAAATTTCCCGATTGTTTTGTGGTGAAAGTGGATTGAGTTATATAAAACATTATGAAAAATACCAGAGAAATCAAAGTGGCCGTTCTGGCTATTGTTTGCGGCTGTCTGCTGTATTTCGGATTCAATTTCCTCAAAGGAGTCAATATATTCGCACCTACTCGTCAGTTCGTGGCTATTTATGAAAATATAGGTGGTTTGACCGAGCAGGCTCCCGTGTATGTGCGCGGATATAAAGTAGGTCAAGTTGACCTCATTCAATACGATTTCAGCAAACAACAGGCTTTCACCGTCACTATTTCCGTCGACAAGCATATACTTATTCCCGAAGGAAGTCAATTTGTTTTGGCTGATGACGGCTTGCTGGGAGGTAAGGCGATTATTCTTACTATTCCGGTAGGTACGGAAACCGAACATTTTTATGCTAAAGGCGATACAATTCCCACTTCTGTGGAGTTGGGGCTTCTCGCCTCGTTGCAGGAAGGCTTGATGGGCAAACTCAGCGGCGTGATGTCGGATATCGATTCGCTGGTACTGACCGTCAACAACCAATTGGCTGACAATCATTTGCAAGCTTCCCTTCAACATGTGGATATGATTACCGACCAACTTAGCGTGAGCGCTTCCGATATCCGCAATCTTACCCACAATCAGTTGCCCGGATTGGTGGAAAATGCAGATTCCGCTATCGCCAATATCAATTATGTAGCAGCCGATTTGCGTGATGCCGATCTTAAAGCTACAGTCGCCCGTCTCAATACAACGGTCGATACGCTTAATGCGGTTCTTTCATCTCAAGAGGGTACTCTCGGTTTGCTCCTCAACGACAAAGCGCTTTATCAACATATAGATTCTACAGTCGTATCCGTAGATAGTCTGATAAATGACTTAAAAGCACATCCCAAACGGTATGTGCATTTCTCTGTTTTTGGAAAAAAAGATAAGTAAATTTAATGCCGTTTTATAAACTTTTAAGTTCTGCTTATTTTATTCTATTCTAAATAGCCGGAGACTTATTTTATTCTCTAATTGATTAGTTTTCATAGAGTAGAAAAAAATGTTTCACAGTCACTATGTGGAACATTTCACCATTCTCCCTATGAAAATCAACGAGTTAGATGTTGAAAACTTTGCTATCTCGTTGATATGTAACGAATTACTCATAATTGATTGAAAAATGAGTGTTTGGTTTTTGGCGCCAAAATTTTACCAATGGCAATATTTTGTCATGTAAAAAAAAAGCAGTACCTTTGCATCGTTTTTCGTGAAAATCAATGGAACAAGACCTTAAAATATTATGGCAAAATTGCTCGCAAATCTTGCGTGACAATTTGACGGCGACCGCGTTTGAAACGTGGTTCGCCCCGCTTGAAGTGGTCAGTTTTGTTGATAATAAATTGGTGCTGCGTGTAAAGAGCGAATTCGTAGCTCAATATATAGAAGAAAATTATGTTGATTTGCTCAGTAAGGCCATCTTGCGTACCTTCGGTCCGAAGACCCGTTTGGAGTATCGAGTCCTCATGGATTCTACTACGGGAGCAGTCGCAACTTTCAAGGGTGCCAATGATACTGTGGCAGATGCCCGTCAGCCGATTCTCCCGCTTGTCCAGAACACTCGCAACGATTGGGAAACCCAACTGAGCGATTCATACACGTTCTCTTCGTTTATCGAGGGCGAAACCAACAAGCTGGCTCGTGCAGTCGGTCTGGAAATCGCCAAAGAACCGGGCAGAACGGTTTTCAATCCGCTCTTTATCTATGGCGGCAGCGGAGTGGGGAAAACCCACCTGGCCAATGCGATAGGTAATCAGATTGCTCGGCAGATTCCCAATGCGCGCGTATTATTTATAAGTGCCAATACGTTCAAGCTCCAATTCCAGGAGGCGGTAAAACAAAACAAACTCTCGGACTTCCTGCTTTTCTATCAAAGTGTCGATGTCCTTATTGTGGATGATGTTCAGTATTTCTCCGGCCTTAAAGGAACTCAGGATACTTTCTTCCATATTTTCAACTATCTTCATCAGTCTCGCAAGCAACTGATTATGACCTCGGATCGCAGTCCGTTGCAGCTGAAGGATGTGGAAGAACGTTTGCTGACCCGTTTCAAATGGGGGTTGGCGGTGGAAATCCAACGTCCCGATTTCACTCTCCGCAAAGCGATTTTGCACGACCGTATTCAACGAGACGGTCTGGAATTGCCTGACGAGATAGTCGATTATATCGCCATGAACGCATGCAACAATATCCGCGATATCGAGGGTATATTGGCAGCTTTGCTCGCACACTCCACCTTGATGAACTGCGATATTGACCTCAAGTTGGTTAAGTCGGTGGTTGACAAATTGGTGGATGTACAACCCAAGACAATCCTTATGGAAGATGTGATAGGGCTTGTTTGCGAACACGAAGGAATCAGCGAACACACCATCGTAAGCAAATCCCGTCAACGTGAAGTGAACAGGGCTCGCCAACTGATTGTCTATCTGGCAAAACAGTTGACCGATCGCTCCTACAACGATATCGGCATGGCGCTCGGCCATCGTTCGCATGCTACGGTTCTGCACGCATATAATGTGGCTTGCGACCAACAGTCGTACGATACTGTTTTCGCGCACGATCTCCGTTTGTTGGAAGATCAACTGAAAAAATAATCTTCATCTTGTTCTTTTCAGCGCTACTACTGCTTATTGATTTCAACGCAATAAGCATTTTTTTTCTTACCTGGATTTCAAATTTATTCCGTTCTGCCGGTAGGGGGGATCGCCTTGAGGATGAGGTGTATAAGGCTAAAAATGGATGGAACGGGCTTTAGTGTTGTTGAAAAATCAGGTTATTTACAGCCAGGTTTTCTTTATTTTGTCAAAAAATTTGCAAGTTTGCGTTTTTTTTAGTAATTTTGCAGCCTAAATATGTAGTGTTTTATTATTGATTGCGTCTAATTTGGTGTTATGATTCAATTGCGGAATATACATAAAACTTACAACCCCGATACGGCTAATGCATTGCATGTATTAAAAGGGGTCAGTTTGGATATCGAAGACGGTGAATTTGTTTCCTTGATGGGCGCGTCGGGTTCAGGTAAATCCACTTTGCTCAATATCTTGGGCATCTTGGATACGTATGAAGAAGGCGAATACTATCTGGCAGGCAAACTTATCAAAAATCTGTCGGAAAAACAAGGTGCGCTCCTGCGAAACCAACTGATCGGTTTCGTGTTCCAGAGTTTCAATCTGCTAACTTTCAAGACAGCGGTCGAAAATGTGGCGCTTCCCTTATATTATAAGGGCGTTCCGCGCCATCAACGTATGATGATGGCTATGGAGCAGTTGGATCGTATGGGCTTGAAAGATTGGGCCGATCGTCTGCCTTCCGAATTGAGCGGCGGTCAGAAGCAACGCGTGGCTATCGCAAGAGCTATCATAGCGCAACCTAAAATCCTTTTGGCTGATGAACCAACCGGAGCCTTGGATTCCAAAACGACGGTTGAGGTGATGAATGTGTTCCGCGAACTCAACAACGAAGGAATCACTACCGTAATCGTTACTCACGAACAGAGCGTGGCTGATGCCACCAATCGTATTATTCGCATAAAAGACGGAAATATCCTGGATATCTGAGAACGAGCCTTTCAATTTGATTTTTTGAAGCATATATATAGATGGTAAATGGACGAACTGCGTGAAATATTCGAATCGTTGCGCCGCAACAAGTTTCGCACGGCCCTGACGGGTTTTGCGGTCAGTTGGGGTATTTTTATTCTGGTCGTGCTGCTGGGCTCCAGTAGCGGACTGGAACACGGTTTGATGCTCAATCTCAATAATACGGCAAGCAATTCGGTTCGCTTGTGGGCCGGATGGGCCCAGATGCCGTGTGACGGACTGCCAGCCTTCCGTTCCACCTATTTCTCGGATCGTGAATTGCGCATTTTGCAGGCAGACAAGCATGTGGATAAGCTTTCTCCAATAGTTACTACTTCCCAGACCGTTAAATTCAACAACAAGACGGCCTCCATGTCGGTAAGAGGCGTGAACAACGACTATCAAGAAATCAACCGGCTCAAACCATTGTTCGGACGTTTGATGCGGCAGCGTGAAGTGGAGGAAGAGGACAAAGTGGTTGTATTGAGCGAACGGGCCATGAATGAACTCAACAACGGATCTTCCTCTATAGTCGGACAGTTCGTAGAAATCAACGGAATCTGTTTCCGGGTAATAGGAATCATCAAGGGCAACAACTGGGAAGGCAATTTCGCTTTGATTCCGATTTCGGTACACCAGCGCATATACAGTACGGATCATCATTTCGGAGAATTAGTTCTTACGGTAAACGGCAGTTCCAAGGGATTGGAAGACTATCTCCGTAAAATGCTTGCTCCCTTGATGCATTTCAATGTGGAAGATAACAACGCCTTGTATGTCGGTATCAATGAGGAAAGTATGGAGCAGATGCAGAAAGTGGTGTACGGCCTGCGTCTTTTTATCCTGATAGTCAGTATATGCACTTTGATTTCCGGAGCCGTTGGCGTCAGCAATATTATGTTGGTGTCGGTTAAGGAACGTACGAAAGAATTGGGCATCCGCAAAGCGCTTGGCGCTCCTCCCAGTTCGGTGATGATATCTGTGATCGGTGAGTCCTTCGTTATTACCGCCATGTTCGGATTGATCGGAGCTCTTTTGGGATCCGGCGTGGTGGCGATTATCGGAAAGGTGGTTCCTCAAGGCGAGAACATGTCCGTTTTTGTCAATCCAACGGTAGACACCTTTACGATAGTATCCGCCACTATTATTCTAATTATCGTTGGTGTTATAGCCGGAGCAATTCCCGCGCGCAAAGCGATGAATATCAAACCCATTGAAGCCATGAACGCAGATAAGTAAATTACCTAAGTTTCTTTCTGCGATAATAAGAAATTAATCAACACATCATAAATCTTCATATCACTTGGATTTTTTGAATGAAATATGGCAGACCATAGCGAAGAACCGTTCTCGTAGCATTCTGACCGGCTTCGGTGTGTTTTGGGGCATGATGATGCTCTTGCTGCTCGTTGGTGTAGGTACGGGATTCGTCAACGGTATTAAAATGAATATATCAGGCATATCCACCAATTCCTGCAATATGGGTACCAGTATTACCAGCAAACCGTATCAGGGAATGCCGGAGGGAAGAAGATGGGATATTACAACGGATGATATTGATTTGTTGCGTAAGGAAGTGAAGGAAGCGGAAACGATCTGTCCGGTATCAATGCCTTTTGCCAGTACTAACAATGTCCGTTTCGGAGAAAAAACCGGCTCGTATTATTTGTTTGGGGTGACGCCGGATTTCCTGAATATGGTAAGTATCAAATTGATGGGCGGACGATATATCAACGAAGTGGATATCCGTGAAAACCGCAAAGTGTGCGTGTTGGGATACAAGGCATACCAGCAGTTGTTCGCCGGAGAGAATCCCGTCGGCAAGATGATTCATATCGGCAGTATGCAATTCCGTATTGTAGGCGTGGCGGACAAAGATGTTAGAGAGGCCGTACAAATGGATGAAGTGATTACGATGCCATTGTCCACTTTTCAACGTGCGTACAATAGGGGTAAAACGGTTGATGAAATATACGCGTGTACAGCTCCTGGAGTGAAGGCAAAAGATATGGAAACAGCTATCAAGACGGTGCTCAAACGTGTTCATCGTATCGCTCCTGATGACGAAAGGGCAATCTGGTCCTCGAATATGGAAGAGATTTTTATGAGTATCAACTATGTTTTCATCGGTCTGCAAGCCCTTTTATGGCTGATCGGTTTGGGTACTTTGATTTCAGGTGCGGTAGGTGTAAGCAATATTATGATGGTTACAGTTCGTGAACGGACGCGTGAAATAGGTATCCGTCGTGCTTTGGGAGCGAGTCCGTGGCTGATTATGCGCCAAGTGCTGGCGGAGTCGGTTCTGCTTACTTTTATCGCCGGAATTTTGGGAATAATGGCCGGAGTAGGGTTGCTGAATGTGGCCAACAAACTGTTGCCGGCTATACCGAATATCCCCGAAGTGGATGCTCAAATCAGTTTCGGGTTGGCTATCGGCGCTTTAGTCATCATCGTTTTGGTCGGCGTTCTGGCCGGTTTGTTGCCTGCAACACGTGCATTGGCTATCAAGCCGATAGAAGCGCTTAGTGAAGAATAAGGCATTTAGCCCTTTTTTTCAAGTTCGTGTCGCAAACATGACGGTTGATGAATGACTTAAGAAATTATTCGTCGGCAGCAAAAAATGATAAGAACTAAATTGGATATGACGAGTGTCGAATATCCAGTGAGAGCGAACCGATGACCAGTAAGTAAGACGTCTTAAACCCATCGATGACGTAAGGTTTATGTTACGTTTATGTTACGTTTAACTCTCGATAAAGACTGAGCAAAATAATTGTGATTAGAACACTAACAAATCACTAATATAAGAACACTAGCAAATCAATAAGATAAGAACACTAACAAATCAAAAATCGGTGCTCCAAGCACTATGAGTTAAGAATATGAAAAAAGCAATCAAATGGATTCTGTTGGCAATCTTTGCCTTGGCAGTGGTACTGGTATTTGTGTCCTTGTGGAAACATTCGCGTCCCAAACAGGTTCAGTATGAATGGATTTCCGTTACTACGGGTGATATTCGCAAAACGACGATTGTAACGGGAGATATCGAACCCCGTTGTGAAGTGGCAATCAAACCTCAGATTAACGGTATTATCGCCGAATTGTTGAAGCAGGCTGGCGATCCAGTAAAGGCCGGCGATCCAATCGCTCGTATTCAGGTGATTACCGAAGCCGCCAGTTTGAGTAGTGCAGAATCGCGGGTAAGATTGGCCGAGAAAACGCTTCAAAATCAGATAAAGGTGTTCCAACGCGATTCGGCTTTGTATCTTCAAAAAGTGATATCACAGGAAGAATACGACAAATCGTATCTGCAATACCTTACGTGCCAAGAGGATTTGCAAGCCGCCGAAGATAATCTATCGATTATTCGTGACGGAATGACCCGTTCTGCCGGCGAATCAGGCAACACCAATACGATTATTCGTTCCACCATCTCCGGACGTATATTGGATATCCCCGTCAAAGTGGGTAATTCGGTTACTCAGTTGAGTAATTTTGGTGAAGGTACCACAATCGCCACGGTAGCCGATATGCAAGACTTGCTTTTTGTCGGCAAAATCGACGAGACCGAAGTGGGGAAATTGAAAGAAGGCATGCCGATGGAACTGCTGGTAGGCGCTTTGAACGATTGCCGTTTCGCCGCCACGTTGGAATATATCGCTCCTAAAGGCGTCAGCAACAACGGTGCGATGATGTTCGAAATAAAAGGAGCCGCTCATATTCCAGATAGTGTGGTTATCCGTTCGGGCTATAGCGCAAACGCAGAAATCGTTTTGCAAGAGCGCCAGCAGGTGTTGATACTGCCTGAAGAAACGTTGGAAATGGAAGGAAACCGTTCTTTCGTCCAGGTTTTGACTGATGAAACCACCAAGACGGTTGAACGGAGAGAAGTGGTAACCGGCTTGAGCGACGGCATGCATATCGAAATCGTTTCTGGTTTGAAGGAAGGTGATGTGGTGAGAGGCAATTCCGTCAATATGATGATGCCTCAGCAATCTGCGCAGGGAATAGCCGTGACGATTGAATAACAGTCCCGCCAGACTAAGTAATTTTGTAGATTAACTATCGGAGAGTACTTCTGTTCTATGAAAAAAAGATTTCTACTATTCATCTTTGTCTTATCGCTAACTCTTGGGGGGCATGCAGCCACATTGACGCTTGAGCAATGTATAGATACCGCATTGGTCAACAGTTTGTCACTACGTACGCAACGCAATAGTTACGAACAGGCACGTTTGCAATATACGCAATCCAAATCCAGTTTGGCTCCTTCCATTCAAGGCAGTGTGGGTCAGAATTGGTCATTCGGCCGTTCTACCGGTGCGGATAATGTGATTGTGTCGCGTAATGCGTCGTCCACCTCATTCGACCTTTCGGCCGGAATCACTCTTTTTGACGGACTGGGAATGAAATTCCGCATAGATGAAGCCAAAGCTTCCATGCAATCCTCTGCGGCAGCATTGGAGGAATACGAGATGCAATTACGCCTGACTGTGGCATCGATGTATCTGCAAGTATTGCTCAACAAACAGTTGTTGCAGGTTGCGGAAGAACAATTGGAGAAAACAAGCCTTACTTTACAGCGCGATTCTGCACTGATTGCCGCTCACCGAATGGCAGAGGGTGAGATATACGCCATTCGCGCGCAAGCCGCCCAAGAACAATTGAATGTGCTGCAGGCTAAAAACACATTGCAACTGTCGCTTTTGGATTTGGCGCAAGCAATTGACCTAGTAGATTTCGAGTCGTTTGACATTGTTGTTCCGTCTGACGAACAGCTGATAACAGGTTTGCTTCCAGATAAGGAATCTGTTTATCAGAACGCCATTCAGAATTGGCCGTCAATACGAAAGTTACAATATTCCATTTCTGCCAATGAGGCAGCCGTAAAAGGTGCGAAAGCAGCTTATTCGCCTACAATCAGCGCTTATGCTTCTGTAGGATCCAACTACTATAAAATGAAAGGAGTAGAAAACGAGAGTTTCGCCACTCAGATGTCCGACAATCTGACCGAAGGAGTAGGGTTGACGATGCAGATACCGATTTTCGACCGATTGCAGACTCCGTTGGCTGTTCGTCAACGTAAGATGGCGCTCGAAAATGCTCAACTGCAATTGGAACAGGAGAAGAAGGCTCTTCGCAAAGATATAGACCAGGCATATTATAATGCAGCCAACGCCTATGTCGAACAGCAATCTGCCGAACACTCTGCTCAAAGTTTTGAAGAAGCGTTGCGTTATGCCGAACAGAAATTGGAAGCCGGACGCGGCACGTCTTATGAATATACTTCTGCCAAAACGGATTATTTGCGAGCAGTGTCCTCCGCCTTGCAGGCCAAATACAATTATCTTTTCCGGTTGCGTATCTTGGATTATTATCAAGGCACATGGCAAACGGCATCAGAATAATCGGCTGTTTTCGTGAATTTTTCTAAAGACTATCGGTTGACTATCGGTTGACGCTCGAGAGTATACTATGGCTTGTGCTTTGTCCTGAAAAAGGTTTACTCGTTAACTGATATGGTTTCTTAATAATCG
>JAKSNP010000007.1 GCA_024399655.1 Paludibacteraceae bacterium
CGATTATTAAGAAACCATATCAGTTAACGAGTAAACCTTTTTCAGGACAAAGCAGGACAAAGCAAAATTTGTAGACAATTGGTAAATAAGATTGTAATAGTCTAGCAATAGTCTAATAATAGTCTAGTAAAGAATGCACAATTAACGTAGATACAGACGCAAACGTAGACAGCCTGTTTTACTGATTGAATGGTTTGATAAACCTTTTACAACAAATGAAGTATGAAAAGATTTTTTTTATTTCTCATCTGCGGATGGTCTCTTTCCGTGATGGCAACTGATATGGATTCTATTGCGGCAAAGATTTCTCACTTTGAGGAGTTTGTATCCATGATTCAAGAAACACCGACATCTCCTGCTGAATGGTTAAAGACGTGGTCGATATACGATTGGCAACGAGTGGAATATATGCCAAACGAAGACATTTATTGGTTTACGCAAGGTAGATACATGTTGACAATCTCGCAAGACGGAACGGATTGCGTTGTTCAAGCAGGGCCTAGCACTATCGTTCGCGCACCTTGGCCAAGTACCAACCATATTTCTATTCCCCAACAGGAAATTCCGGATATTGATGGTGCTACTGAGATTGTAGAAGGAGATGTTTATTTGGTGAATGATACGGTATATCTTTACCTATCAATGATTGGTAGTCAGGATTTTTCTGCTAAATCATACGGATGCAATTATGAAGATTTTGACGCAAATGTCACAGATTTTCCCGATACGGCTATACCTGAGCTTCCTATCCGTATGCCATCTTATAAAGTCATTGAGGATGGACAATTGGTCATTATCAAGAATGGCATTCAATACAATGCAATAGGTGCAAAGATCCAATAAACGGTAGAAATATATTAAATATGCAAAGGGTGTGCCGCCATATTACGACACACCCTTCATTTTTTGATGAACAAAATGAGAACTATCGTCCTTAGCTACGGAAGGGTTTTCACCTGTTCCTCGGTTCGATGGAGATAGGGGGATTCGTTCTGATAGATGTTCTTGATCGAATCACATACATGCAAGGGGTTTTTCAATAGAGGACGGGTGGAATAGAAACACTCGCCCGTTATCTCGGGTATAGTCCTGTTCAGATGCATCTGACGGACGATTTCGTTGCCTTTACGCCATGCGGCAGGCTGGTTTTCCGCACCCAACTTATAGCTGGCCATACCTATATACAAACGACAACGGGTTCCTTTCACCTGTTCGGCCCACCAACGGGCCAGCACTTCGTAATCCACATTGGATTTGCCGATCTCCCAATACAGTTGCGGCACCACATAATCGATCCATCCACGTCTGATCCAAAGCAGGATATCGGCATACAGGTCGTCGTAATTGCTCAGCCCGCGCGTAGCGCTTCCGGTGGAATCCACACTCATATTGCGCCATATTCCGAACGGGGCTATACCGAACTGCACATGCGGATTGGTGGCACGGATGGTGTTGGATATGGCTTCTACGGTCAGATTCACATTGTCGCGACGCCAATCTTTGATATCCGTAAAACCGCGCGGGTCACGTTTGAAATCGGCCGCATCGGGGATTTTGGCATTGGCTGCGGGATAAGGATAGAAATAATCGTCCAGATGGATGGCATCCACGGGATAACGGCACACTATATCTTCTATTACGCCGCATATCCAATCGCGCGTTTCGGGCAAAGCGGGATTGAAAAGCCATTGGTTGTCGTATTTCCAAAACCACTCGGGATGCGCACGGAAGATATGATTATCGGCCAATTGCGACGTGGAAGTCCCCTTGAGCGTCATACGGAAAGGATTGAGCCATGCATGCACCTCCATCTTGCGTTTGTGCGCTTCCCAACATACAAACATCAGAGGATCATAATGCGGAAACGAATCCTGAGTGCCCGTAAGCCAATGGCTGGGAGGCTCCATACCGCTTATATACAGAGCATCCGCCGTGGGCCTTACCTGAAAGACAATGGCGTTGATACCGATGCTCTTCAGCGAATCCAAAATGAAAATCATCTCTTTTTTCTGCGCTTCGGCTGCCGCCACCGATTTCTCGGTAGGCCAATCGATATTGGCAACCGTAGCTATCCACGCTCCACGGAAAAACGTGGCGGGCTTACAGGTGACAGCCGTAGATTTCTCCGGGGAGAATTGGGGTTTGAGGTCGGATAGAACCGACTGCGCCGCTGCCGGCAACACTACAACCAGCACGAGCAACAGCAACATGCTGCGCTTCGTCAGAGAAAGAGGAGTATGTAATTTATTCGGATATTTGGCCATTGTGTACATGGAATATTTTGGCATCGGTCACATCGCTCAGGATGTCCGTTAGATGCTGACGGTCGGTATCGGTTATGAAAATCTGTCCGAATCGCTCGGTACGTACCAGACGGATAATGCGCTCCACACGCTCCGAATCCAGTTTGTCGAACACATCATCCAACAGCAGGATAGGTTTGCCCAGATAGAGCGACTGGGCCAGTTTCATCGATAGCAGATAGGTTTTCTGCTGCCCCTGACTCCCCACCCGTTTCAGAGGATAGCCCTGCAGCAGCATTTCCAGTTCGTCCTTATGCACGCCCTGGGATGTCCAACCTAATATCATATCGCGTGAGCGCGTACGGACGAAAGCCTCGCGGAGATCACGATCCTGCAATTGACTGATATAACGCAGACTCACCTGTTCGGCATCACCCGAGATATGGCGATATATCTCCTGGAATACGGGAACAAACGCCTCAATAAAGCGGCTACGGCATTGGTAGATATATTCGGCCGGGGGAATCATCTGCAATTCAAACACCTCCAAAAGGTCGTCGGGAACCACCTGACGGTCCTCGTATTGCTTGAGGAGGGCGTTACGCTGCTTGAGCAGGGCGTTGTAGTCGGTCAGGCATTCCAGATAACGGCGGTCCTGCTGCGAAATCACCACATTCATGAATCGGCGTCTTTCGTCACTCCCTTCGGCAATCAGTCCGCTATCTTCCGGACTGATCATCACCAGAGGCAGTCGTCCGATATGATCGATAAGACGTTTGTAGTCCTTCTTGCCGCAACGGAACTGTTTTTTCAGTCCGCGTTTGAGCCCGCAACTGATACTGACGCCTTCTTCCCCGTCTATCACCACATCCGTGTATTCGCCCTGCACCATCGCCATGGCTTCGTCGTGGGAGATATTCTGGCTGTCAGTCACATTGAAAGCCGACTTGGTGAAACTCAAGAGGTGGATGGCATCCAATACATTGGTTTTGCCCTGTCCGTTGAGGCCTACCAGACAATTGAGTTTGTCGGCAAACACGAGATCCGCCTCACGGATATTCTTCCAATTCAATATATGGAGTTGATGCAGTTGCACGGTTCAGCAATGGGTAAAATCTAATCGGATAGGTCGAACGGCTGTCGGTAGAGTGTCGGGAGCGAGTCGGCCGTTTGGTTGTTCTATTTATGCAAAAATGGCTATGTCGTCAGCCGAAATCACGTCACCCGCCAGAATAATCAGGCGCTCCACCACATTACGCAGTTCGCGGATATTGCCGGGCCATTTGCGTTGTTGCAGGGCTTCCAATGCTTCGGGAGTGAATTCCTTCACCTTGCAGTTTTGTTCTTCGGCGATGATATTGGCGAAGTGCTCCACCAAAGCGGGGATATCCTCCACGCGGTCTTCCAATTTGGGTACATGAACGGGAATCACATTGAGGCGATGGTAGAGGTCCTCGCGGAAATTCTTGTTGATGATCTCCTGCGGCAGGTCCTTGTTGGTGGCGGCAATCACGCGAACATTCACTTTGATCGCCTTGTCGCTGCCCACACGCGTTATTTCGCTTTCCTGCAGAGCGCGGAGCACTTTGGTCTGTGCTGCCATCGACATATCGCCTATCTCGTCCAGGAAAAGCGTACCTCCGTCAGCCTGTTCAAATTTGCCGGCACGGTCCTTGATGGCACCCGTAAACGAACCTTTCATGTGTCCGAAAAGTTCGGACTCGATCAGTTCGCTCGGTATGGCGGCACAGTTCACTTCAATCAGAGGCTTGTCGGCACGCGGCGAAAGCTGGTGGAGCAGACGGGCCACCACTTCCTTGCCGGTTCCGTTATCACCCGTAATCAGGCAACGGGCCTCCGTGGGAGCCACTTTTTCGATAATCTGACGAACATGTTCGATGGCGGGGGACGAACCGATCATCTGATTCATTTGGCCCGCTTTGCGCTTGAGGTTGGATATCTCTTCGTTCTTGCTCTTGATCTCTTCTTTCTGAGTCTTCGATTCCAGGGCGTTCTTGGTGGTTACCAACAGACGGTTGAGGTCGATCGGTTTGGTAAGGAAATCATACGCACCGTGTTTGAGTGCATCCACGGCCATATCGATATTGCCGTGACCCGAAATCATCACGACAGGACAGGTTCCTGCCAGCTGATCCAGCACTTCCGTTCCGTCCATATTAGGCATCTTGACATCAGTATATACCAGGTCGTATTGGTTTTCACGCGCCTTACTGACGCCTACCGCGCCGTCTTCGGCCAAATCGACCGTATATCCTTCAAACTCCAGAATTTCCTTGAGCGTATTGCGGATGGCACGCTCGTCATCTATTACCAGTATCTTTGCCATAAGGTGTAAAAGTTTTATCGAAAAAACGTGCAAAATTACAAATAAATTTTGGTATTCGCAAATTTATTAGTATCTTTGCAGAAATTTTTAAAATTAAAAAGCAAAATGAAGAAGATTTTCACCACTACCACGTTGCTGATGTTGTTTTTTGTGCTAAATGCACAAACATTCAATTATAACAGCGACGGGACTCAAACTCAAACCATCAACGGCATCTCCGTTACTTTGGCCAAAGGCTCGGGAAGCAACGACCCCACTTTCTACACCAATTTCAACACCAACGAACCCGAAATGCGCCTCTATGCAGGCAATACGATTACCGTAAGCGGCACCTCCGTCACTTCAGTGGACATGACCTTCACCAAGCAGAGCTCCAAATCCTACGCTTCGCTGAGCGCCGGAACGGGAACGCTGGTTTCCGGAGGATCCTCCACCGCCAACGACGATGCCAAAGTCGATCATTGGACCGGTTCGGGCAGCCAGGTGGTATTCACCATGGGTTCGTCCGGACAACGCATCATCAAGAAAGTGGTGGTTAACGGACAAGGAACCACCGACGATGATGACGACGATGACGATGATGACGACGATGACGACGATCATCCCGCCACGCTGGATACGGCTTACGTCTATTCCGAACCCACTTTGGTCAGTTCTCCCGACTCGCTGGGCAGCAACAAAACTTACAGCTTTATCGTCAACAATATCGAAGTAAGTTGCACCACCGGTGCCGTCTACCCCAACTATTTCGGCTGCAACGCCGGTGCCGACATCACCTTTACCGCCACCCGTCCGATCAAGGCCATCGTCATCAACGGCTACGTGAAAAAAGATTTTGACGCTGATGTCAACCATGGCGATATCGAATATGTGGACGCCTTTGACGACGCCGTAGAAGCCGACCCAGTGGTCATCATTAAAGACATCAACTCCACCAGCGTGACCGTAAGCTGCGTAAAACAGATGAGATGCTATGAAGTGGAAGTGTATTTCGTGGCCAATCCCGACGTCACTTTGGGAGGCGGCGGCAGCGATTATTACAACTACGATTACGAGCCCACCACCCCCACTCAACTCAACATCACGTTCGACGATATGGAGATTTACGACTTTGTGGCTGATTATCAAGTGGCTGAACTCTATTTCACCGGCGACGACTACGAGATGGACCTGATGTTCAACCTCACTTCCGCCGACGAGGATCATATCGTTCCCGCAGGCACCTATCCTATCGACGACTCGATGCTCAACCTTACCGTACAGGCTTCTCCCGGCGGCGACGACGAGATGGACTATCCTTCGGTAATCCTGACTGATTTCGAAGAATACGACGGCTATTACTACTACAACACGGCCTATTACCTGAGAAGCGGAAACGTAGTGGTGAGCCATAGCCCGGAAGGCAGCACCGTCGAAGTGAACGCCACTACCTATTACGGCACTACCGTACATGCCGTATGGACCGACATCAGCGGCTCCACCGCCCTTGAAACCACCACCGCAACCCCTGCAAGCAACGGCAGATACAATGTATTGGGCCAACGCGTCAACGGCAACTATCGCGGCATCGTCATCATTGACGGACAAAAGAAACTGCAATAATTAAGTAAGACCAAATATCCATTTTATGAAAAAGATTTTCTCTCTTCTAACCGTATTGGCCCTCGCATTGACGGTCAATGCACGCGTTGTGACCTGGGATTTCACCAACGCTTCTTTCTTGCGTGATACACTGGGTCTCACCCTTCCCGCCGATGGCCAAGCCACCAACCTCAGCGGCGTTACATTGAGTTATCAAGGCATCACCATTTCGTTTGTAAAAGTGGCCAAAACCGACAACCGTATCTGGAACGGCAGCGGAAGCTACGACCTCCGTATGTATACCAACAGTACGATGACTATCGCCTGCGCCGACGAACCCATCACCGGTATCACCATGAGCGGAGCCGCTACCGCTTTCAACGAATTGACCGCAGGGTCATGGACCGGCTCGAGCAACAGCGTCACCTTCACCGCCAATGCTACCTGTAAGATATCGAAAATAGTGGTAACCATCGACGAGACTCCCGTCATCTGGACTCCCGACACCATCACGGTAAGCGAAGCAATCGCTTTGGTGGACCAACAGGACGACCACAACCACTATGTAATCGGCGTGGTTGTTTCCGATCCGTGGAACGCCTACAATTCCTTCCCCGGTCTGGCTTCTTTCAATATGGTGGACGGCACCAACAGCAGCGACACCATTCAGGCTTTCAACGTGGGTAAAGGCGACATAGGTACCAAATTCCAAACCGAAGACGAAGCCAAAGACATGATTCATGTAGGCGATACCGTTCTCGTATTCGCCAGCGCCCTCAGCTACTTTGAAGCCAAAAAACTCTACGAAATCAACGGCGGTTATTTCGACTCAGTGATTGGCGAAGCCGCTATGACTCAACTTGAATATACTTTTGCGGAAGCCCTCTATCTCGGTCAGGACGAGAACGGCAAATACGACTGGCAGGTCAACCTGCTGGAAGAAGAGGACGGAGATCCTGCCGTAACGATGCTCTTCAGCAACAAGAAAGAACACGGTATCGCAGGCAGATACACACTTGACAGCACCACCGTAGTGGCAGGAGAATCGGTCGTATCCGGTTCGCTCAACATCACCTACGCTCAAGCAGGCGAAGTTTACAATCAATACAATCTGGAGGCTATCGTACAGATCGACAGCGTCATGTACCGCATCTCCAACACCTATGAAATGCCCGCCTATACAGCAGGCTATGCAGCTCCCTATTCCTTGAGCGACGACGTTCCTTATGTTCCACAAGAAGGTGACACCATCACTTGTGCTCAAGCTGCCGACTATGCTCTCAATACTTTGGCAGAAGGCACTACAGCCGACTTCAGCGTAACCGTAATCGGTTATGTAACCTCAACCGACGGTGTTGTAAGCAAAGGTCAACAGGTATTCTGGATGAGCGACGAAAAAGGCAGCACCAAAACTCTGCAAGCTTATTGGGCCAACCTGCCCGACGGCATCACCCCCATCCCCGTTGACGCCAAAGTGGCTCTTACCGGCAAACTGATGAACTTCAGCGGCAAGACGGCCGAAATCAAAAACGGCGACATCGTCATTCTGGAAGGCGGCAACAAACCCGTTGACAGAGACCTGAATTTCCAACCCGTACCCGAAGATGCCATCAGCATAGCTGAAGCAATGGCCAAAGGTCAGGCCCTGGCCGACAACACCACCGACGAAACGGAAGTGACCGTAGTGGGCTATATAGGGAAAGTGGCATTCCAAACCGCCAACGACACCGCATCCTGGTATATGTGCGATGCCATTACGGGCGAGACCTTCTTCGAATTTGAAGCCTACAAGTGCGCTATCGACAATTATATCCAAGCAGGCGACTATGTATTCGTAACCGGCAAGATCACCAAATACGTGGGCGAAAAAGGCACTACCATCGAAATCAAATACGGTCAGGCCTACTTCGCAGAAGCCGCTACGGCTATCGACCAAACCGCTGCCGAGCGCGAGAACAACAGCATCAAACGCATCATCAACGGTCAACTCGTCATCTTGCGGGACGGCAAGACGTACAGCGTAACCGGCGTTGAATTATAGGCTTTAGCCTACATAGAGAAAAAAGTGGCCTCCGGGTCACTTTTTTTTGCATATTCCAAAAAAAAGCAGTATCTTTGCAGCGATTTTAATATTGGAATAATATGCATAAATTGACTTACCTGATTATCACACTTTGCATGGCTGGTCTATGGCAGGCATGTACAAGTGCAAAAAATATGACCCTCTTCAGTGGCTCGGATACCGTAAACGTAGCCGCAACCCTGAATCAAGCCGTGATCGAGCCGCAAGATGAACTGGTGATTACAGTTACGGCTGTGGAGGCCGAGATGGTGGCTCCGTTCAATGTCGACCGCCATCTTTTCCGAGTTACCGCTGACGGGGATATCATTCTGCCGATCGTAGGCGGCGTACATGTGGCCGGCATGAGCGAACTGCAAGCAGCCGACACCCTCACTTCTCTTATTTCCACCATAGTACGCAATCCCGTAGTGGATGTCAAGTTACGCACCATCCATATTACCGTGTTGGGCGAAGTGAATCGTCCCGGATGCTTCAATTGTACGGAACTTGGTGTGAATTCTCTCCCCGAAGCGCTGGGGCTGGCCAACGGCATCACCGCCAACGGCCGTACCGACAACGTACTGGTGATCCGCAAATCAGGCGACCAGATAATGCGCTATCGCGTCAATATCAATAGCGACTCCATGTTCAGTTCACCCGCCTACCTGCTTAGAAAGGGCGACATCATTTATATCAGTCCCCGCCACGGACGCAGCATTCGTACCAAACAATCCAACTTCACAACATTATGATTGACCTTACCGAACTCATACGACTCAGCCGCAAATATTGGTATATTTATATCATCTGCATTGCGATATGCGGTGTAGCAGGATTGTTCTATTATCTCCATTCCGCACCCGTTTTTCAAGTGAGCAGCACGATGATGGTCCGCTCTTCGGACGCCACACGCCCCACCTCGCAAGACGAAATGATCAGCATGTTGGGATACGGAGGCGTAAAACAAGCCGGCGACGAAGTGGAAATTATCCGTTCACGACAAATTATCGGTGCTGCTGTCGACCAACTCGGATTGCAGACTACAGTCCAGAAAAAAGGACGCCGCTTTTGGACTACCCAATATCCTGTACGCGACCTTAGCGTAGTGTATGATACGATGCCACAAAGCACAGTCAACATCAAATTGCGAGTCCTGAACAACGGCTATAGTATCAGTGTTAAAAAAGACTGGCGGCACAAGAGCAAGATGAAAGTGGAAGATTTGGATCAACCCATTTCCACCTGCGTAGGCACTATCCGTCTGATCGCCTCCTCTCCTCTTACCGCAGGCAACCGTTATCGTTTGCGTACCGGCGTACGCCAAAGCGTAATCCAGCAATTCCGTTCGCGCATCAATGTAACGCGACTCAGCCGCGAATCGGATGTGATCAACTTGAGCATGAATTCGGATTGCCCGCAAATGGCCGTTGATCTGCTCAACACGCTGATGGCCCAATACAACGACCAGTCCGCATCTGACAAGAACCTGGTAGCCGCCAATACCGAGCGTTTTATCGAGCAACGATTGGCCATCGTGGCAGCCCAATTGGATTCGTTGGAAATGGCTTTGCAAACCTACAAGAGCGCACATCATATTTCGGATCTGGGCAGCACCGCCGACCTCTATATGCGTACCAACGAACAGTACGAACAACAGGTACGCGACATCCGTACCCAACAACAAGTATTGGACTTTGTGGAAGATTTTGTCCGCAACGAGACCAACGAGACCGATCTTATCCCGGCTAACCTGGGCATATCCGATCCCACGCTTACCGAACTGATCAAATCCTATAACTCGGAAACACTCAATTACAACCGTCTGAAACGGAACGCCACCGACAACAACCCCATGATGCAGCAGAAAGCCGAGCAACTGGACCTTATCCGCCGCAACATTCTGATAGCCGTCACCAATGTACGCAAAGGTCTAAATATCCAAATGCAGAACCTGCGTGACAACGGCAAGGATTATGCCGGTTTGTTGGAAAGCGTACCCGCTCAAGAACGGGGCTATCTGGAACTGAAACGCCAACACGATATGGTGGAAGAAGTTTACACTTTCCTCAGTACCAAAATGGAAGACAACCGTCTGATGCTAACTTCTTCCGCTATGCCCGCCAAAATGGTGGACAAAGCGCAGGTAAATCCCGAAAAGGTGTCACCCCGTCTGTCGCATATCTTACTTATCGTTCTGATATTGGGACTCGGTCTACCCTTGGCATTCTTTTTTCTCAAACTTATGATAAACGAAATTTCTCCCCGTGAGACGGAACGCGATCGTCAAATTCGTGCGTGGGGCGTCAACAAGTATTGGGTCATTATCCTGTTATTGGGATTGACCGTGTCATCGTGTAGTATTCTGCAAGCCGTACATCTGAAAGACTGCACCTACGAATACGAAAAACTGAGTGATATGACTTTTCTGGGCATGCCGAAAGGCGACCTGCTTTCGATTTCAGGCATAGCCAAAGTGACCAAAGCTCTGCTCGGGAAAACCGAAACCGTACCCTTGGGATTCACCGTACATTTGAAAGTGAGCAACCCCAACAGCAGCATTGCCGCCATGGAACGTTTGTATTATTCCGTCAGCCTTGACAGTATCCATATCGCCGACGGTAGCGTGACCGAACCTTTTGTGGTGGTGGGCAACAGTTCTGCCGATCTTCCTTTGAAATTGGATATCGACCTCAAACAGGTGTTGAACGGCGAAAGCAAACCTACCGTCACCAAAGTGATCAAACAATTCATCGGCATGGAATCCGAACCCACGCAAGTGAACGTCCTTCTCCGTCCTGTAATCAAAGTGGGCGGAACCTCCATGGGTGTGCCTAAAGGAATACCCCTTTCATTCATGTACGGCGGCAAAGAAGGCGATACCTCCAACAACAAGAAATAATCCCGCATCATGATACTCTGTGTAGCCGAAAAACCCAATGTAGGACAATATATAGCATCCGTGCTTGGCGCCAACGTCAAGCATGACGGCTATTATGAGGGTAACGGCTATTGGGTAAGTTGGACTTTCGGACATCTCTGCGGTCTATACGATCCGGCAGAATACACCGACCTATGGAAAGGATGGAACTTATCGTCACTTCCGATGATTCCCGAGCGTTTCAGTATCAAACTGATGGACGACAAGGGCATCCGCAAACAATTCGGTATATTGCAAAACCTGATTTCCCAATGCACCGAAGTGGTGAACTGCGGTGATGCCGGACAGGAGGGAGAATTGATTCAACGCTGGGTATATCAGAAAGCGGGATGCAAGGTACCCGTGAAACGATTGTGGGTTTCATCTCTTACCGAAGAAGCCATCCGTGAAGGATTCAAAAGTCTGAAGGACCAATCCGAATACCAGCGCCTGTACGAGGCAGGTCTGTTACGAGCCATCGGCGACTGGCTCTTGGGAATGAACGCAACCAGAGCATATACGCTCCGCTATGCCAATGGAGCAGGCAAAGACCGCCAAATCCTATCCATCGGACGCGTACAGACTCCTACTTTGGCACTAATCGTAAAACGCCAACAGGAAATCGAACATTTCGTCCCCAAGACTTATTACGAACTGAAAACCAAATATCGTGACACCCTGTTTTCCGCCCAACTGCCTGCGGAAGAGGACGATTACGCCATCCGCAGTATCGAATACGGACAGCAACTGGCTGATGCCATCACGGGACAACCTTTTACCGTAACTTCGGTAGAGAAAAAGAAAGGTACCGAATCGCCATTGAAGTTATTCGACCTGACCAGTCTGCAAGTGGAGTGCAACAAACGCTTCAACATGAGTGCCGATACCACCCTTAAGCATATACAATCACTCTATGAGAAGCGAGTGACCACCTATCCTCGTGTTGATACCACTTACCTGAGCGAAGACATCTATCCCAAAATACCGGCCACTTTGCAGGGAATAAAAGAATATTTCCCGCAAGTTCAGCCCTTGCTGCAATTGAAAGCCGACGGAGGAAAAGGCAAAGGCAGTCTGCCCAAATCAAAGAAAGTGTTCGACAACAAAAAGGTGACCGACCACCATGCTATCATTCCTACAGGGCAACGGCCTGACAACCTCAGTGCCGACGAGCGAAAGGTATTCAACCTGATAGCCCTGCGTTTCATAGCCGCCTTCTATCCCGATTGCCTCGTGGCCAACACCACTGTTTTGGGCGAAGTGAAGACATCGGCTCCTATTAATTCAACCGACGGAGAACTCAACCTCATCCCGTTCAAAGTAACCGGACGGGAAGTGCTTGATCCGGGATGGCGTACGGTTTATGATAAAACAGAACCCGAAGAAACGAAAAACGATTCCGACGAGAATACGGAGGAAGAATCAGCCAAAGTGTTACCCTCGTTCACCAAAGGAGAATCCGGGCCCCACACCCCAGAACTGAAAGAGAAAACCACCACTCCGCCCAAATACTACAACGAAGGCACTTTACTCCGCGCTATGGAAACGGCCGGGAAAACCATCGACAATGAAGAATTGCGTGAAGCACTCAAGGAAAACGGCATCGGCCGACCGTCCACTCGAGCCGCCATCATCGAAAAACTCTATCAACGCAAATATATTGAGCGGAAAGGCAAAAGCATTCATGCCACCGAAGTGGGTATACAATTGATACATACCATTATCTCACCCTTGCTTAAATCAGCGGAACTGACCGGATTGTGGGAGCAGAAACTACGACAGATAGAACGAGGTGAATATACCTCACAGCAGATGCTGAACGAACTGAAAGACATGACCAGGCAAGTGGTGCTGGAAGTGAAAACCAACAAAGCAGGACAACTATGTCCGGTATGCCGCAAAGGAAAAGTCATTCGCGGAAACACCCGATACGGATGCAGCCGCTGGCGTGAAGGATGTACCTACGCCGAACCCTTCAATATATAAGCACCCTCCTGAAAAATGATCACATTAACTCATATCAACAAAACATTCGGCAAGCAACAGGTGTTGCACGATATATGCCTTACCATCAATCCCGGTGAAGTGGTAGGTCTGCTCGGTCCGAACGGAGCCGGCAAATCCACCCTGATGAAAATAATGACGGGCGTATGGCAAGCCGACAAAAACAAAGAAACGCAGATTTGCGTGCCCGAACATATAGGTTATCTGCCCGAACAGAATCCGCTGTACGAAGAAATGTATGTACGCGAATACCTCCAATTTATGGCTCGTATTTCGCATGCAGGAGATGATGTGGAAAATCTGATTGAACGAGTAGGTCTGACTGCTGAAGCCAACAAACGCATCAACCAACTGAGCAAAGGATACAAACAACGTGTAGGCCTGGCCCAAGCATTGATGGGCAAACCGGAACTGATTATCTTGGACGAACCCACAACAGGACTGGATCCCAACCAATTGATTGAAATCCGACAACTCATCAAAGGATTGGCAGTCGACAACCATCAATGTACCGTAATCCTATCCACTCATATTATGCAGGAAGTGAAGGAGATGTGCAACCGGGTAGTAATTATAGACAGCGGCACCATCCGTACCGATCAAGCCATCGGACAGATTGACGACCTTGAGCAACTCTTTCATCAATTGACCCAAAACAACGCTTAACCCCACCCGATAGATATGTCGCAGGATTTTGATATACGAGAACAGATGTCAGAAAAGGAGCAAGACAATGCCTTGCGTCCGCTACGCTTTGCCGATTTTGCAGGACAAAGCAAGATAGTAAGCAATCTCAAGATCTTTGTGGAAGCTGCACGCATGCGCCACGAAAGCCTTGACCATGTCCTGCTGTTCGGTCCTCCGGGTTTGGGTAAGACCACTTTGAGCAACATCATCGCCAACGAATTGGGCGTAGGATTCAAAGTGACTTCCGGCCCAGTACTTGACAAACCCGGAGATTTGGCAGGACTATTGACCTCATTGGAAGAAAACGATGTGCTTTTTATCGACGAGATCCATCGACTCAGTCCCGTAGTGGAAGAATACCTCTATTCGGCAATGGAGGACTACCGGATCGATATCATGATTGACAAGGGTCCTTCCGCCCGTACCATTCAGATCGACCTCAACCATTTCACCCTTATCGGAGCCACCACACGTAGCGGACTGCTCACATCTCCTCTACGCGCCCGTTTCGGCATCAATTGCCACCTGGAATACTACGATGCCGATATTCTGGCCGGAATCGTGGCCCGATCGGCAGGTTTGTTGGGAGTGGATATTGATAGCAAAGCTGCTGCCGAAATAGCCCGTCGCAGTCGCGGTACTCCACGTATAGCCAATGCTCTCTTGCGTCGTGTTCGCGATTTCGCGCAAGTAAAAGGAGACGGAGCCATCGATTTGGATATTGCACGCTATGCTCTGGAAGCCTTGAATATCGATACGTTCGGATTGGATGAAATCGACAACAAACTGCTTTGCACCATCATCGATAAGTTCAAAGGCGGACCTGTCGGTCTCAACACCATTGCCACCGCTATGGGGGAAGATGCAGGTACGATAGAAGATGTATACGAACCGTATCTTATCAAGGAAGGTTTCATCAAACGCACTCCGCGAGGACGCGAAGCTACTGAATTGGCATATCGTCATCTCGGCAAAACTCCGATGTACAACGCCGCTGACGGCCCAACTTTGTTCTGATAAGCGATGATTGAGAAACAATACAAAGCCGTTTTTCTGGATTGGGACGATACTATAGGAGATTGGAATCGTTCGGCCCGAATGGCGCAACATGACTTATACGAACAATTTCACTTAAGCGAATGGTTTGTTTCTTATGATGATTGGTATGACGCCTATCACGAGCACAACACCGTTCTTTGGGATTTGTACGGACACGGATTGATCACCAAAGCATTTCTCAAGCGTGACCGCTGTCTCTATCCCGTTTTGCATCAATTGGGTTTTATTGAAGGCGAAAAAGAATGGCGGGAATTACTGGATAAGGGACAAACCATGAAAGCCCCTCAGGCATTGGTGGACCTGGCTGACAGAATGGGGAAAACATTTCTGGAACTTACCAATCGCTATTTTCAATTGCTTCCAGAAGCGGAAGAAGTGGTGAAATACCTGGCAGCCAAATACCCCTTGTCGATAATCAGCAACGGATTCCAGGAAGTGCAGCATTATAAATTGGAACATTCGGGTCTGCTACCCTATATCACTCACATACTCATCAGCGAAGAAGTAGGAATCAACAAACCCATGCCGGGAATCTATCAGGAAGCGCTGAAACGAAACGGTGTAGGAGCCGAACAAGCTATTATGATAGGCGATAGCATCAGTAGCGATATATCCGGAGCTCATGCCGCAGGCATCGATCAGATTTGGATTGCCCCCGCCAACACGATGGCACCAACCGACATGCAACCCACCTTTACTGTGACAAAATTGACCGACATCATGTCTATACTGTGACAAATTGGCAGATTTATTCATTCGGCACGGTATTTGACTATACTTGACAAAGTGCAAATAATATGTTTATGGCAAAAAAGAATAAAGAACAAGAAGAAAAAATGACCGCTGCTACCGAACTTAATCAGGAGCAGAACCCATCCGAGGGCACTGAAACCCAAACCGAAGAACCGACTCCCACACGCGAAGAGCAATTGGACGCACAAGTGGAAGCCCTGAAGAAACAAGTGAGTGAATTGGAAGACATCAAACTCCGTCAAATGGCCGAGTTCGACAATTTTCGTCGCCGTACCAATCGAGAGAAATTGGAACTGATGGCTACTGCCGGTGAAGGTATTTTCACCGACATGCTCCCGTTAATCGATGACTTGGAACGCGCCATGCAGATGCTTGACAAATACGAGGACATCAACGCAATGAAAGAAGGAGTACAGATGATTTACCGCAAATTCCTCGGATTCCTGGAGCAGAACAAAGTGACCGCTATTGAAACAGAAGGAAAAGATTTTTCAACAGACGAGCACGAAGCCATCACTACATTTGCGGCCGGTGAAGACAAAAAAGGAAAAATCATCGATTGTACACAAAAAGGCTATAAATTAGGTGAAAAAGTTATCCGCTTTGCCAAAGTGGTAGTAGGCGAATAATGAAAGGAGGAACCGAAATGGCAGAAAAAAGAGATTACTACGAGGTACTTGGCGTGAATAAAAACGCCACTACCGATGAAATAAAGAAGGCATATAAAAAGATGGCACTCAAGTACCATCCTGACCGTCATATCAACGATTCCGAACAAGACAAAAAGGCAGCGGAAGAAAAATTCAAAGAAGCCGCAGAAGCTTATGAAGTTCTCTCCGACGCCCAGAAACGCCAACGCTACGACCAATTCGGGCACGCAGGAATGAGCGGAGCCGGCGGATTCAGCGGCGGATTTACCGACATCAACGATATTTTCTCACAATTCGGTGACATATTCAGCGATATGGGATTCGGCTCATTCTTCGGCGGCGGAGGTGGAGGAGCAAGAGGCCCTCGTCAACGCAGAGGAAGTGACCTGCGCGTAAAAGTACGCGTCACTCTTGAAGATATTGCCAACGGTGTAGACAAGAAAATCAAAGTCCGCAAATTGGTTCCCTGTCCGGATTGCAACGGTACCGGAAGCGCTGACGGACGAGAGGGAGATACCTGCCCCAACTGCCATGGCACAGGACGTGTAATGCGCACACAACGCGGCATATTCGGCATGATGCAAGTACAAGAAGAATGTCCCCAATGCCATGGCGAAGGAAAAATCATTCGCAACAAATGCACTCATTGTCAAGGAGAAGGCGTTGTTCGTGATGAGGAGATTATTACAATTCACATACCCGCAGGCGTATCCGGAGGTATGCAAATACCCGTTCAAGGCAAGGGCAATGCAGCTCCACACGGAGGAATCCCGGGCGATCTGCTGGTTCTAATCGAAGAAGAGCAGCACCCCAATCTAGTGCGGGACGGAAATGACCTTATCTACAATTTGCTTCTTGATATGCCGACTGCTGTTTTGGGCGGACAGATTATGATTCCTACTCTTACCGGTGACGCTAAAATCACAATCGCTCCCGGCACTCAGCCAGGCAAAGTATTGAGAATGCGCGGCAAAGGTTTGCCTATCATCGATCAGTACGCTCGTCAATACGGTACCGGTGACTTGCTCATCAATATAGGCGTATATATTCCCGAGCGACTCAACAAAGATGAGAAGAAGTTGATAGAACAATTGCAAAAGTCAGAAAATGTCCAACCCGGCTCGGCTGACAAGAAAAATTTCTTCAAGAATTTGTTCTCTTAATGCATCATTTGATACGAACATATCGACTGATAATAATGGCGGTACTTTTAAGTGCCGCCACTACTGTTTTTAGTGAGGTACCTATCATCGAACCCCATTTAGGAGGCAATCCCACCGGAATTGCCCCACTTTATTTCGGACCTAACGCCTTCCCCATTCCAGATATGCTGGACGGACGTACACAAGCCAACCTGCGTGTAGAACTGGCTGGTGACGGATTCCTCGGCCGCAGCAAAGATTGGACTGCAGATATTTTTGCCCGGATTTCCATTCCTCTGTGGACTGAGAGAGTAAATTTCACGCTATGGATGCCCATTATGGAATGGTACAGCATGACTCCTGAGCGACAAGTGGAATGCCGCCTTCAAGAGCCATCCGATCAAGATATCCGCGGACACGAAGCCGGTGATGTATATATTTCCACCGACATTCAAGTGCTCAAAGCTTCCGAATGGGTACCCGATATCGCCATCCGCGCTGCAGTAAAGACTGCCAGCGGAGGTAGTTTCGGATTGGCCCGCTATTACGATAATCCCGGATATTTCTTTGATTGCGCTATCGGCAAATCAATGTATTTCGGTCAGAAGCGTAAAGCAATCGGTCGCCGGAAGCGCTATTTCCCCTATGCCGATGCAAGGGACTCTTCATTCGAACTCCGTCTCTCGGGTTCGGCAGGATTTCTATGCTGGCAAACCGACAACGGACGACAGAATGACGCAGTAATGTACGGTTTGCAACTTCTCCTTAAATCAGAATACATATCTTTACGTACCACATGGGGAGGCTATGTAGGTTGGGAAAAACATGGCGACAGACCGATGAGTGTCAAAGCGATACTTTCCGGACATATAAAGGGATTTGAACCTTATATTCAATACCAATACGGCATTAATGATTATCCTTTCCACCAACTTCGCGTAGGTTTGGTGTATAATATAGATATACTCAACCGCAACAAGGAGGGTTACTTTCTATGAAACGCCTACTCTGTTGCATAATATTATGTTTGCCATGTTTGCTCAATGCTCAAATCGAGCAAACAACGAAGGCCGAAAGTGATACGCCTACCGAAAATTTCTATTCGTTTATAGATTCAGTCGATTGGTATTATCGCGCCGCCAATTACGCACACGACACCCGTTCTGAAGGTGGCGTCAGCGTCACTTCCGCCGATTTCTTCCGCAAATGGTATCATAAAAGCGACCTTATCTACTATCTTGAGGCCTTCAATCCGCATACGATTACAGAAACCACCAATTATGGACAATGGTGGATACCAGAGCGCCTTAATATAGCCATCGAAGGATTGCCTTCATCGGCATCATCATTCATGATTGACGGACTTAGAGCGGATGACAGTTTTCAACCCGGAAGTTCCGTATATGTCCCGAATATGACTGCATATAATTTATGTATCGATGCCAATACAGGAGAGATGATATTTGAATCAGACAATTCCCCTCATGCCGCACCTGATTACGTACAAGTGTCCTACAATTTCGGACAAGTAGGCAATGGAGAACCTGCTGCAGGAACACAAGCGATATTCAATATCACCCACCGCTCACCAATGGAGAGTGCTGATACCTATAAACATATTACGGCACGCCGACATCTGGCAGGAGCGGGAAATCTGGACGCTGCCTTTTCGGTTCATGATGCGGATGGAAACACGTTCCGTCAACATCTTTATGCAGCCTACGGACAAAGGTTGCTCACTCGTGAAAACCAATGCGGATTGATTACTGATGAGCCTTTTTATAATGCACCTTATTATAAAGTGCAGGCAGACGGTTATTTCCCCATTGCACCACGCAATGCAATCAAGCCGTTCCGTCCTCAACTGGGCTACCGGATCAATTTCTCCGGTCGGGACGATGCGGGTAGTGAATACCTGTATAATTTCAACGAAGTATATACTCATCGTAATTATAGCGGCTCGCTCTTTTTCCGTCAAACAAAACTCAATTACGATTCTGCCTACTTTTTCCTTGGACTCAGTTGGGCCTCCGACATAGTTCACCACACCGACCTACAATTCAGCAAGAACATTCTTGATCAGGACGGAGAAAGTTTCTTTCCCTACGTAGCAGACGGAGGTTACCATTCGCTCCGACTTCAAGCAGATTATCAGTATCGCATTCTACCATGGTTGCAATTCACGCTGAACACCTATAATCAAATGCTCTATTTTTCCCCCGAGCAAAATGATTTTATCAATTCCGTTTATATGCAATCGCCCGTAGCCGACCAACCAACTCCTCTTTATACCTATCAATGGCACAGTCAGGCTTTTGCTGCAGGCTTGATGGAAAATGAAGTGGGTTTGGATGCCAACCATCAACTCACTCCATGGCTGGGGATGAAAGCCTCTCTTCATTTTACGCTTGACGGAATCCTTCTCCGCCAACGCTCCGTAGTAACCCCCAATGTTTCCGCACTATTCGGTTTGGACATTCATCCAATAAAGTGGTTTGATATGCAGATCATACTTGCTCATGACAGATTGACTTACAATTCAGAGCAGGTTCGCTTTCTTTCGCTTGATTATATGAATGCTACTATCGTAGCGCCTAACGGCAATATCCTTGCCACTTCCGGCGGCGAATCCCACCAACTCGCATCCCACCTATGGCAACCTTCCTATGTCCGTCTCGACATTCCGATTGAATTCACATTTAAAAGCAAACGTGGACGACACACCATATCACTTCTTCAAAGTTACCGCAAATATTACCATACCTGGCATACTTTCTTCGCAGAAGGTATTGACGCCAATGGTGAATTCAAAGAACAGGACGGGCTGCAAGTCTATTATATGAATGGCGGCCCCAAACAACACATAGTGGATTATGCTCCCGAATGCGGTGACGGATTTATCAAAGGGTCGCCCTATTATTTCTCACAACTCACTCGCTACACTTTTGAAGCCAAACGTTTCATGCTTGCCCTGAGTTGGCAATCGATGCAAGCTGCCGGATTCTCGGCATTAGGTAATGGTGTCAACAGCAATTCTATAGGTGTCCTCAGCGAAACGACGGCTAACCCCAACACTTCCAATGTAGTGACCAATCAAGGATCCCATTATCCCGGCGTCGGCCGTCATAATCCGGATAAGGGATATGTATGCAGGCTCTATTTGGCATACAACATATGTAAATTTCTTGAAGCGGGTATTACTGTAAAATGGACGGACGGAAAGCCATTTACCGACTATCGTTATTTCACATCTGACGGACAAATTGCCATTCTGCCAAATACATCACGTGGGACTAACCCAACCGACAATGATTTCGGTCGTCGTCACTGCGCCAAATACAACATCGATGTTCATTTACGCGGACGCTGGAATGCGGGATCTATCCCCATGTCCCTCACACTTGAATGCTACAACGCCTGGGATTTCTGCACCGATTTGGCAGAAATGTCGTTCATACAAGATATCCCGTATGCCAACCGCGCATCAATGATAATGGATATTCCTATCGGACTTTTGGCTACTTTTTGTATCGATTTATCCAATATTGACCGTACAAGATAAAGAGAAGAATGGATGGCAAGTTTCTGACGGGCACCTTGAACGCGTCCGCGAGATGATAGACAACGGATGAAGACGAATATAGCAAATCGCTATTATTCAAAACCTTAAAGCATCCATATAGATGATATTATATGAAAAGGAAGTCGGGAACTTCCGGGAAATTCCCGCCAATTCCCGATAAATTGAGAGCAAAACCAATCGATTATTCTTTCCCATGTATAATGGCATGACAGCCAACAATCATGATATACACGTTATGCAGCAACGCTTTTCAATATTTCTTCGCTATTATCTTTTTTGGGTGATATTTTTTATGATTCAACACCCGGTTTTTATGCTTTGGCAGCATAATTTGATGGGAGATGTCACCTTTGTCGATTTTTTCCGTGTTATCTACCATGCATTCCCCTTGGATTTGAGTGTAGCTTCTTATGTAACATTGGTGTACGGGTTGTTGTTATGCGTGAGTGTCTGGATTCGCCCTAATACTACAAAATGGGTAAGTCATGTATACACAGCCATAATGCTTACCATTGGTTTATGGGTCATGCTCGGCGACAACGGATGTTTTCCCTCATGGGGATTCCGGATGGACCGCACCATATTCATCTACCTGACATCTCCACGCGAAGTATTGGCATGCGCTCCATGGTGGCAATGGTTGTCAGGAGGAATAGCCTATATAGTACTTATGTCAGGTTGGATGTGGCTTTATGGCAAATGGGTAGGAATCAGCAATCTGCAATCCACAAAACAATCTTTGCAGCGACACATAGGAATAACGGCAGCCCTTTTGTTTATTTCGGCCCTTTTGTTTCTCCCTATCAGAGGATCTGTCACGGTTTCTACGATGAATACGGGCCGCGTATATTTCTCAGATAAACAAATGCTGAATTTAGCCGCTGTGAATCCGGTATTCAATATTGTGGAATCCCTAAGCGAACAGTCTTTTGATTTCAATCGTTATACATTCATGAGCGAAGAAGAAGCAGATACCGCTTTAAATGCTCTGAAGGCCGAATCACTACCTCTTGCTCACGATAGTTGGCTGCGAACCAAGCGCCCGAATATCGTTCTTATTATTTGGGAAAGTATGTCAGCCAATGCATGGGAAGCCATGCCCCGTATGCAGGAAGTCTCCTCAAAATCTATAATAATGGATCAGGCTTATGCGTCATCCTTTCGCACGGACCGTGGAGTTGTCGCCGTATTGAGCGGTTTTCCCGGACAGCCGACATCTTCTTTGATGACAGCCCCCACTCTTACAAAAGGTTTGCCTTACATAAGTCGCGACCTGCAAAAACAAGGATACAATCTTCAGTTTTATTATGGCGGTGATGAGGATTTCACCAATATGCGCTCATATCTCACCAACGCCGGCTTCAATCATCGTATTTCAGATCATAGTTTCCCCATTTCCGACCGTCTGTCCAAGTGGGGAGTTCCTGATCATATTCTGACGGATACGGCCACTACCACGATTCTAAAACGATGGGAAACGATAAAAGGTCCCACACTTGACGTAGTGCTTACTCTTTCCAGCCACGAGCCGTTTGAAGTACCGGCTACGCGCCATTTTGAACATCCATATCTGAATTCCATAGCATATACCGACAGTTGTGTAGGAGTTATGATTGATCGTCTCAGCCAATCACCGGAATGGGATAGCACGGTAGTTGTCATTTTAGGAGACCACGGGTATCCATATCCCAACGGAGTACAGAATCAGGAACCTGCCCGTTACCATCTTCCGCTCATTTTTACGGGTGGTGCGCTCACACGATATCAAACAATTCATCAAGTTTGCAGCCAGATTGATTGGATTCCCACTCTACTGGCTGAAATGCAAATGCCTAGTGATGCTTATCCGTTCGCAAAAGATGCTATCGGTACTTCCGCCGGATGGGCTGTATATGCATTTAATGACGGATTTGGTTTAATCACCTCTACCGGACTGACCGTTTTTGATCGGAAAATGGACGGAACCCTTCATGAGGATTCAATCAAAACGAGACTCCCCCAACTCAAAGCTTATATGCAAAATGTTTATGAGGCGATTCGCCACTTAAACGAATAACCTCAAATTCAATTGTGGGATTATAAACATTTTGGCAGTAAAAACAGATTACAGCCAGATTGAACACGTCTTTAACCAGTCGGTTATGTTACGTTTATGTTACGTTTAGGTCTCGATAAAGACAGGGCTGAAAAATGCAATAAATGCAATAACAGGAAAGGGTCGGTATAGTATGACTAATAGGTATAGTATGACTACAGGTATATAGTATGACTATATAAGTATGACTATATGAAGTAATTTCCTATAGAGGCTTTTGATAATGCCAACCGTCAAATTGAGAAGCGTCATCATCTTTCTCCTTGCGTCGTCCCAACTTCGGGAAATGCCAATGATCTGAATGCCTCCACCACAAAATCACCAACCATCCGAACAGCATTCCCCCGAGATGGGCGAAATGGGCCACATTACCAGCGCCGGAAATTCCGGCGAGCAACTCGATTACCGCATAGATTAATACCAACGTACGAGCTCGGATAGGAATTGGGATGAAGAATATAAACATCGGGACATCCGGGAACAACCATGCGAAAGCGAACAGCACCCCGAAGACGGCACCGCTCGCACCAATAGTAACGGCAGGCATGCCAGGTGAAAAGAGTGCCCAAACCAACATCTGTATGGCCGCTGCGCCAATACCGCAGATGAAATAATAAATAGTGAACCTACGCGCGCCCCAACTCTGTTCCAAAGCAGGTGCGAACATCAGCACAGCGAACATATTGCAGAAAATATGCGAGAAATTGGCATGCATGAACATATAGGTAACGGGTTGCCAAAAATGGAAACCGAAAGGCGTACAATAATTCAATCCGAACAGTACGGAATAATCGATATACTGAGCGAATCTTATGCCGAATTTCTGAAACACGGCATCGAAAAGGAACACCACAAAATTGATGAGCAATAAATTCTTGGTTACAGGAGGTAAATTACGGAACATACTTGTTAGATTAAGCCAAAAATGAATATACGTTGCAAAGATACTGCTTTTATTTGATATAAGCACAACAAAAACTATGCAAAAACGACAATTTTGAATAAAAAATACAAAAAAACATTTTTTTTTGACAATTTTATTGGTAGTTACATTTTTTTTTCGTACCTTTGCACCCGTAATTGTGGTATTACTCTACTGCAATATCAACAAACTAATTATAATTTTAATTTTTAGCGTATGAATAAAGCTGAACTCGTTGCTGCAATGGCAGCTAAAGCTGAGATGCCCAAAGCACAAGCTCAACGCGCTCTTGACGCTGCAATGCAGGCTGTCATCGAAGCTGTAAAGAAAGGTGAAAATGTACAACTCATCGGTTTTGGAACCCTGTCAGTTGTAGAGAAACCCGCTCGTAAGGGAATCAATCCCCGCACTCGCAAAAAAATCAACATCCCTGCTCACAAGGCTGTTAAATTCAAAGCCGGTGCCAAATTGGCTCTGTAAGAAGCAATCTTTAGATAAAAGCGAGTTGCTCGGATTTGGGCAACTCGCTTTTTCATGAAACCTGAACATACTATCATATTCCCTTTATCTTAACTATATATTCATTGGAAAATCGTTATAAAAATAAATATAAAAACAATATGTTAAACATCATTTTAGGTGGAGCTCCAGGGAGCGGAAAAGGTACTATTTCAGAGTTAATAAGCAAAGAATATGGTTTGGAACATCTTTCTACCGGTGACGTGCTTCGTGCTGAGATCAAATCCGGAAGCGCTCTTGGTCAAGAAATCGGAGACTTAATTTCCAAAGGCAACCTAGTTCCTGACGCAAAAATGATAGACCTTCTTGAGCATTTTCTTGATGGTCTGGCCCCCGATTGCAAAGGTGTAATTTTTGATGGTTTTCCTCGTACGCTTCAACAGGCGAAGGCACTTACAGAAATGCTCGCTCGCCGCAATATGGATGCCGTAATGATGGATCTTTTTGCAGAAGAGCAAGTGATTATTGACCGCCTCATCAATCGTGGCAAAAAGAGCGGCCGTGCCGACGACAACCTGGAAACGATCAAAAAGCGTCTCAGCGTATATCATGCCGAAACACAACCCGTCAGCGCTTATTATGTAGGCGAGCACAAGTATTTCTATATCAACAGCAACATCAATCCCGATTATACTTTTGCCCAAATACAAACGATAGTCAAACTGCTCAACTAATCCAACAATCAGCAGTCTTTTCGTCGTTTTTCAACCAACTCATCCTCTCTGCTATATGTCTGCAAATTTTATCGACTATGTAAAGATTTACTGTCGCTCCGGAAAAGGAGGCGCCGGTTGTATGCATCTGCATCGAGCCAAATATGTCCCCAAAGGCGGCCCGGACGGAGGTGACGGAGGCCGAGGCGGACATGTCATACTGGAAGGGAATCGCAACTTATGGACACTTCTTCACCTCAAATACCAGAAGCACATAATGGCTACAGACGGAGGGCGGGGAGGCGAAAGCCGCTCATTTGGAAAGGACGGTGAAGATAAGATTATTCAAGTCCCCTGCGGAACAGTCGTATATGATGGTGACACCGGTGAATGGCTCTGCGAAGTAAAAGAACACGGAGAGCGGATTGTGTTGCTCAAAGGAGGAAAAGGAGGATTAGGCAATTGGCATTTCCGCACAGCCACCAACCAAACCCCCAGATATGCCCAACCCGGAGAACCGTGCCAAGAACGCAACGTTATCCTTCAACTCAAGGTGCTTGCAGATGTAGGTCTGGTTGGATTCCCTAACGCCGGAAAATCGACACTTCTCAGTGTAGTATCGGCAGCCAAACCCGAAATCGCCGACTATCCGTTCACAACCCTCACTCCCAATCTGGGCATCGTTTCCTATCGCGATGACCGTTCATTCTGTATGGCAGATATTCCCGGAATCATCGAAGGCGCCAGCCTTGGAAAAGGTTTGGGACTTCGTTTTCTTCGTCATATCGAACGCAACGCCGTTCTTTTGTTCATGGTGCCTGCTATAACGGAAGATGTAAAGCATGAATACGAAATTCTGCTAAACGAATTGGAGCAATACAATCCAGAGCTCTTGAGCAAAGCCCGAATTTTAGCTATTACCAAATGTGATGTAGAAACGGATGAGCAACCTGTCAACGCAGAGAAACTCGAAGCGGAATTAGGAATTCCTGTGCTCAAGATTTCTTCCGTCAGCGGATTGGGGATATCCGAACTCAAAGATGCTATTTGGAACGAGTTGCAGAAAGAACAGAATCAAATAATAGATATCTCGCATGCTCCCATC
Organism: Paludibacteraceae bacterium; assembly: GCA_024399655.1. Classification (GTDB taxonomy): domain Bacteria; phylum Bacteroidota; class Bacteroidia; order Bacteroidales; family Paludibacteraceae; genus Colicola. The sequence continues at coordinate 26,323 of JAKSNP010000007.1, forward strand.
GAAGTAACACAAATCGAACGGGAAGAAGACGAAACTGATAAGGAAGAAGAACCGCAAACCATATACCTCAACGAAGTGGACGAAGAGTGGGACCTCAGCAAATACAAAGGAATCGGCTGGGACCAATAAACTACATGATCTTATAATGCAGCGTTTTCAGAATTTCTACGATAAGTGTATTGAATGGCGTGAGAGACATATATCAGAACGCAATCTGGTATTGTTTCTCAGTTTGATGGTCGGCTGCCTTTCCGCTTGCGCTGCCATAATACTTAAGCAGTTGATTCGTCTCATTCAATGGCTGGCAGAAACACAACTGATAGCGCATCACCATTTCTGGTACTTTATATGTCCAATGGTTGGTATTGCGCTCGCAGCACTCTTTGTACACCATATCGTACGCGATGATATTTCCCATGGCATTACACGAATATTATATGCCATTTCTCAACGCAAATCCATTATCAAATTGCACAACACCTGGTCCAGTATCGTAGGATCAGCATTAACGATCGGTTTTGGTGGTTCAGTAGGAGCGGAAGCCCCTATTGTACTGACAGGCGCTGCAATAGGTTCAAATTTAGCAAAGGCTTTCCGATTGGATCAGAAAACACTTATGCTGATGATAGGGTGCGGTGCAGCCGGAGCCATCGGAGGTATATTCAAAGCGCCGATTGCAGGCTTGGTTTTCACATTGGAAGTGTTGCTCATTGATCTTACGATGAATTCTGTAGGCCCCCTACTGATATCTTCAGTAACGGCCACCGCCATATCTTATATCGCAATGGGAGACACTCCTCTCTTCCAACTTACATCATATGAACCGTTTGCTCTTTCACGAATTCCGTTCTATCTATTATTAGGAGTGGTATGCGGATTGGTATCCCTTTATTTCACCCGTGGCATGAGTTTCTTAGAACGCTGGTTCAAACGTAATGTACGTTCCATAGGACTCAAAATTATTGTCGGCGGTACAGTATTGGGCATACTGATATATTTATTCCCTCCCTTATACGGTGAAGGATACGATGTAATCATACAATTGCTCAACGGTGATTCCATTTCGGCCATTCAAGATAGTCCGCTCGCATCATTAGGCAATACAAGTTGGGGACTCCTGCTATATTTTGTTCTGATTTTTCTGATCAAGATTGTGGCATCCGTAGCCACTAATGGTGGTGGAGGTGTTGGTGGTATATTTGCACCTTCATTGTTTATTGGAGCAATCGTAGGTTTTGTATGCGCACGGGCACTTAATCTTTCCGGCTGCTCACTACCCGAAACTAATTTTGCTTTAGTTGGAATGGCCGGATTGATGTCAGGAGTAATGCATGCCCCTTTGACGGGGATTTTCTTAATTGCCGAGCTGACAGGCGGCTATCATCTCTTTATGCCTCTAATGATTGTCAGCGTAGTGTCATTTTTGGTTATCAAATTGTTTGAGCAGCATAGTCTTTACGCCATCCGTTTGGCAGAAAAGGGAGAACTGCTCACCCACAATAAAGACCGCAGCATACTGACTTTGATGCACATTGACGAAGTATTAGAAAAAGACCTCCGCACTTTGTATCCGGAAATGACATTAGGTGAGTTAATCAAAGTGATAGCTGAAACCAAGCGCAATATTTTCCCTGTCATCGACCATAAAGGACGCTTAATGGGCGTGTTGTTACTAGATGAAGTGCGCAACATCATGTTCCAACCTCGTCTATATGACCGTTTTACCGTAAAAGATCTAATGACATCCCCTGCTGCCATATTACGCAACGATATGCAAATGGATAAAGTAATGGAGACTTTTGAAGATACAGGCGCATGGAATTTGCCCGTAGTTGACCAACAAAAAAGATATCTTGGAATTGTTTCCAAATCCAAGATATTCTCCTCTTATCGTGATGTATTAGTTACTTTCTCTGAAGAATAGATAATAATTGAGCAACAGCCATATATAAGTATATCGACAAAGCCCTGCTCTATTTCTTCAGTTCGTCTTCCGTTTCCTTGAGTTGCTGTTCACAATAATCAAGCAGTTTTTTTGCTTCTGCAGCTTTGATACGGTATTCAGCTACGCTGATAGCTTCGGTTTGCTCCAAGTATTGCACCAACTCTTCCGCTTTTTTGATTGCTTCGTCGTAATTCATTTTCCTTTTCCTTTCATCAAAACGCCTATTGTAAAAAACAATATTTTTATATCCAATTTAAGCGACTGATTTTCCACATACGCTATATCGTAATTCAACCGCTCAATCATTTTTTCCAGCGTGTCGGTATAGCCAACTTTTATCGGTCCCCAACTTGTCAACCCTGGACGGATTTTATATAACAAGCAATAATAGGGAGCTTTTTCTTCTATCCGGTTAATGAAATATTGCCGTTCGGGTCGAGGTCCTACTAAGGACATGTCTCCTTTCAGTACATTCCATAATTGGGGAAGTTCATCCAGACGATAGCGACGCAACACATGCCCTACATTGGTAATTCGCGGATCATCGTCATTAGCTAATTTGGGTGTCCCTTTTTCAGCATCATCATACATCGTTCTAAATTTCAGAATATTGAAAGGCATTCCATATAGTCCGATTCTTTGTTGACTATACAAAACAGGGCCAGGTGAACTCTTCTTGACCATTATAGCCAGTATAGCGAATATTGGCAGCAGGATGACCAAACCGAAGAAACTCAGACATACATCAGCAGCACGTTTGATACAAATTCCGGCATCCGACATATGACGTTCGCTTATTCGTATATAAGGATTTCCTTCCAATTCATCAATACGTGCAGCTCCCGTCAGATAATCGTAAACCTGTGGCACTACCAATATCTCTTTCCCTGTAGGAAATGCTTCACGAATCTTGGCATATAGTTCACTTGGCGGTGTTCCTTCAGGCATATTGATAATAATACAATCCTCTTTCGGATGCCTTTTTCGCACATGCAGCGTGATAAGTAAACGCGGTATATAACATAGCAGGAACTGCAGGGAAAACAGTACTGCCAAAGAACCGATGTAGTGATGATAATCGGTCACTTTGTCATCGATGATGATCACAAAGAAAGCGCCCAACGCAATAATCACTGCGCTCACCATTGTGGTGGCAAACTCACGACTCAACCGTTTTCCGAACGGACGAAGATAATATCCGGACAAATAATAAATTATCAAACAACCTATCGGATATAATACCAACGGGGTTCGAAAACCGAAAGCCGGAATTAAAACTTGGTCCAATGACCAGACTCTACCCTCATACACCAACCATCTAAACAACAAGAAACATAGCCATACTGCTAACGCAGATAGCATATCGGTCAGAATATAAATCAATTGTTGTCGGTGACGTGCAGTCATAATCGTATAACGGTGGTGGTTCCGTCAGTATTCACTTTGATAATTGATGAAGGTTGTTGCTCGCGCTCATCATCACGACGGTATTCAACGATATAATCCACACCTTGACGGATTATTTCCTCAATTTGGCTGAATGTCTTGGCCGTTGGATGTCCGCTTAAATTTGCGGATGTGGAAACGATGGGACGCCCCAATTCACGACATAAAGTTTGCGAGAAAGGTTCGTTACTTATTCTAATTCCAATACTACCATCCGCCGAAACCAAATTTTCCGCCAAATTTTTGGCGTTGGGATAAATAACGGTCAAGGGTTTATAAGGTTTTCCGTTTAGAAGTTGCAGAGCTGTTTCTGAAATTTCCGCATAGATTTCAGTCATCGCCTTATCTGCAGTTAACACGAGCATTGATTTACTGTCAGCCCTTCGTTTCAATGAATATATACGCGCGACAGCCTCGAAATTGGTAGCATCACATCCAATTCCCCATACCGTATCGGTGGGATAAAGAATAATACCGCCATTTCGCAACGTAGCTACCGCTTTTTCTATATCTTTATCGTTATATTCTTTCATATCGATCTTTTCTGCCTGCAAAGATACAAGTTTTTTTTTGAATACGCAAATCAAATTGATTTGAATCTGCCATTTTAACATTCTATATATCTTTTTCGTATGAAAAGATGTCCGTATTTATTTCATAGAGCCATCACATGGCACATTCATTATCTCTTTTATTCTCACCATTGATTCCGTTAGCAGGCTGAGAAATTCATACCTGTTTACCTAAAAATCAATATTTTTTGCAGGAAAATGCATATAAAATTTGCATATTTCGAAAAAACATAGTACTTTTGTGCAATGAATTGGTAATACGCATTGATTGTTTTTTACGTACATGCTTATTATTTTTGTGGATACAATAATTACTATTATATGAAAACATTGGATTTGACAAAGTACGGAATCTCCGGCACCACCGAGGTTCTCTACAACCCCTCCTACGAGACTCTTTTTCAAGAGGAGATGAAGCCGGGACTTACCGGCTATGACAAAGGACAGCTCACCGAACTTGGTGCAGTTAATGTAATGACCGGTGTTTATACCGGACGCTCCCCAAAAGATAAATTTATCGTGATGGACGAGAATTCCAAAGATACTGTATGGTGGACCAGTGAAGAATACAAAAACGACAATAAACCATGCTCCATCGAATCCTGGAATATACTCAAGCAACTCGCGATTAAAGAACTCAGCAACAAGCGTCTATATGTTATTGACTGCTTCTGCGGAGCTAATCCTGACACCCGCATGGCAGTACGTTTCATAGTAGAAGTGGCATGGCAAGCTCATTTCATACGCAACATGTTCATCAAACCTACAGAAGAGGAACTTGCCCAATTTGAGCCTAATTTCGTAGTATACAACGCTTCCAAAGCCAAAGTTGAGAACTACAAAGAGTTGGGACTGAACTCTGAAACAGCTGTTGTATTCAATATTACGAGCCGCGAGCAAGTGATTATCAACACATGGTATGGCGGTGAGATGAAAAAAGGTATGTTCTCTATGATGAATTACTACCTTCCCCTCCAAGGTATAGCAGCTATGCACTGTTCTGCAAATACCGACATGCAAGGCAAGAATACCGCTATATTCTTCGGTTTGAGCGGCACAGGAAAAACGACACTCAGTACAGACCCAAAACGACTCCTCATTGGCGATGACGAACATGGTTGGGACGATAATGGAGTCTTCAATTTTGAAGGTGGTTGCTATGCAAAAGTAATCAAACTTGATAAGGAAAGCGAACCCGACATATACAATGCGATTCGTCGTGACGCCCTGCTGGAGAATGTCACCGTTGACGAAGAGGGGCATATTGATTTTGATGACAAATCGGTTACCGAGAACACTCGCGTTAGTTATCCTATCAACCATATCGAAAAGATCGTACGCCCCATTTCAGCCGGTCCTGCCGCTGAAAATGTCATCTTCCTCTCAGCAGATGCTTTTGGAGTTTTGCCTCCCGTCAGCATCTTGACTCCAGAACAAACCAAATATTATTTCCTTTCAGGATTTACAGCCAAATTGGCCGGTACTGAACGTGGAATTACAGAGCCCACTCCCACCTTCTCCGCATGTTTCGGACAAGCATTCCTGGAACTTCACCCTACCAAATACGCAGAGGAGCTCGTAAAGCGGATGAATCAAAGCGGAGCTAAAGCTTATCTCGTCAATACGGGTTGGAACGGAACCGGAAAACGAATCTCAATTCGCGATACTCGAGGAATTATTGATGCTATTCTTGACGGAAGCATTCTATCGGCACCAACCAAAAAGATTCCTTACTTCAATTTTGAAGTGCCGACAGCTCTTCCGGGTGTTGATCCTGCCATTCTTGATCCACGCGACACTTATGCCGATGCCACGCAATGGGAGGAGAAAGCCAAAGACTTAGCTTCCCGATTCATCAAGAACTTTGTAAAATACGAGTATAATGCAGCAGGAAAAGCTCTTGTTCCTGCCGGACCGCAACTCTGATTTACCAAAGAATAGAGTTGCACTTGCCGCGGTACACATCGGTTAGCACCTGGCTATCCGTTTTCCCACCGATAAGATATATATATTCTCCGTCTGTCAAGGCTGTAGTCTGCAGACGGGGAATATAGTTTTCTGGCAGACGGTTCAGTGTATCCGTCTCTTGCCAACTTATTCCTTCATTCAAAGAGCAGAGAATGCCTTCCCTGATTTCCTGTTTGCTATTCATACCGCCAAAGCACAAAAGGCGATTATCATAATATACAATGCTGCTTCCGGCAAAAGGCTGACTATTTGCTGCCTGATGTTGACCCAAATTGGCAATACGATAACTCCGTTGGGCAGTTCCCGACTCATCATAGCGAGTCAAGCATTCTATATTCCACAGCCCGTTCTGCATACGCCCTTCACGATCATATCCTCCTGCTATTAAAGCATGGGCCTGTCCTGCCTCATTTGTATAACTTACAACCGCATAATGGCTGATGGGGAAGTCCATCGGCAATTCTTTTTCATTAAACAATTGATTTTCCACCTGCCATACACTTCCATCCAAGTAAGCCAATTGATAGTGGTCATCCCCTTCATCAACAATAGCCCAAGGTTTTCCATCATATACTATAAGCAATTTTATGAAATCCACCTCTGTTGAATTACTGCTCCACATGATACCGTCTTCCGAGCTATAAAGTGTATTTCCAACGGCATAATAATACATCGCTCCGTCCTTATCATATACAATATCACTAACACTACAGTCTGCCGGCAAACCACTTATTGAACATTCGGTCCAGTTACTTCCATCTACAGAACGAAAACCCTTCACATTAAAACCATCGGTACTCAGCATCAGCAAATCACCTGAAGCCTCTAAGAAAGATTTTTGTTCCATCGGCATAGCGTCACATAGAGCATCCGATAATTGTTCCCACACATACTGCCGTGGCTCAATAGAATGAACAAACAAATCTATATGGTATATTTTTACCGTTTTACCATCAGCCGCCGTAACTTTAAGATATATAGGTTGTTTGCTCAAATTCAATGTATCGCTACCTGTCAAGCCAATCATCGTGTCAGGAGTAATCACATAAGCTGATTGTGGAATTGAGGCGAATGAGACCATCGGCAATACACTATCAAGACGACAACCGAACGGAATAGAATCCGGCACATAAATTCGTCCTGTATCCACACGCTGATCCACAGTAAACACCACATCTTTCAAACGAGGCGACTGTTTGCTGGTCAATTTAAATGCTGATACCAAGGCATTGGATGAAGGTTCGCTTTTCGTCGGTTTTTCGCAAGAAACCAATACTAGAGCGATTGCTAATATCAAGTAGCTCAATTTCTTCATAAGCGTATTTTTTCTTTTTTTTCGGTCTATATTTGGCCATTTGGGAAAAAAGTTGTACCTTTGCGGGCAGTTTAATTTAATCCCAAGTTAGTTCAGTATGTTATTCAATAGTCAATGGCTGGATTTGCGGCAACAATTGCCATGGATCCGTATCAATAACGAGAAAAAAGCGTTACGCGCGTTGGACGGACAGAAACGCCGAGTAATGGATAAAGAGATGGCCCACACACTTTCTCGTCAAATTGTAGAGCAGATTGAACAAATGCATTGTTTCCGCGAAGCTCATACCGTAATGATCTATTATCCTATCCATAACGAGGTAGATTTGCGTCATCTCGTTCATGAATATGCCGATGATAAGATTTTCCTTCTCCCGGCCACTCTTAGCAAAAGCCGTATGGAGGTGCGTCAATACATTAAAGGAGAACCTCTCATCAAAGGACGTTTCGGTATTCCCGAGCCGAACACTCCGGCTTACACAGGTCCTATCGACCTTATACTTGTTCCCGGAGTGGCTTTTGACCACCATTGCCATCGTCTAGGGCGCGGAGGAGGATATTACGACCGCTTCCTCAAAAACATTAAAGGGGCAGTTCAAGTCGGAGTTTGTTATGATTTTCAGTTGCATGATGATATCCCGCATGGTTGGCGCGATCAACCCATGCAACGTGTGGTGACACCTACTCAGACCATTCAAGTTTAGTTTGCTGCTGCAATTCTGCCTCCAACCGTTTGTCTGTCTCAGGACTTAAGCGAGCTTCTCCGGTTCGATAATAATAAATCAAGCCATAGTTTTGACAACTACGAAGTTTCTTATAGGGTAAAAGATCTTTGTAGTAGTTCTCCACCTGATTCCATATATCCAGGATAATACTGTCGGCTTTCACTCGCATCGCTTCTATTTCTTCATAGACACGGTCACTCGTCTTTTGGTGCATCACATGATTCACTTGATGTTCTTTGAAGATATCATAGTGAACCTGCACTTTGTTAATTGCAGGATTATAAATCGGGAAACCGCCTTGACGAATTCGTTCGCGTTCGCCGTCAATAATATTTTGCCCCCACACCAACAAATCCTCTTCACTGCTCAACTCCGGGAGGATATGATTTTCCGTATCCAACTTATATAGCTCTTTCATCTCTTTTTTTATCTCACCACGAATTACAGCCAGATTCAAAACTTGAATGAAATGGGAAATATACATCCTCGCATTCTGCACCATGTGCCTGTATTGTTTATTGGCAGATACAGTGGTGGCGAAATTCTGATGATATTGGCTCACCGCATTTTCGAATTGCATCAAAAATTTTTGAGCTTCAGTCAATGTACGGTACTCTATCACCTGCTCGGTGAAATCTGCTTCACTTGCACGTTGTACAGCGGTCTGCAACGCACTCAGTCGCGCTTGATCGGTGTTAGGGAGTCTTCTGTATGGCATAATGCTATTGTTTTGTCGTTAATGTGTGCGTCCCACCAATTTACAAGCCAATTCCTTTAATTGCTCGGTAGCTTCATTCTGAGGGACGATTTCCAAATACGAAAGAGCTTTTTCTGTCAATCTTGCTATTTCAATCAATGCAGCTTTGTCGACACCTAATCGAGTGTATTCATCCAAAACTGCCTTGACATCATGTGAATCCAACAGGTCGGTATTTCCGCCTTTTTCCTGAGCAGTCAAGCGCATCCATGTATGCTTTCCTTCTCTAATATCTCCCCCTATCGCTTTACCAAAAGTGGCTGGATCGCCATAACAATCCAAATAATCGTCTTGTATTTGGAAGGCCAGACCCACATGAATACCATATTCATATAATGCTTCCATCTGCTCTTTGTCGGCACCTGCAATATAAGCCCCCGTCTGTAAGGCATTGGCCAGCAAAACAGCAGTTTTTAATCTGATCATCTCCAAATAGTCTTTCATCGCCCATTCTCCATGTTCCATCTCCACATCCCATTGCTGACCCTCACATATTTCTGTGGCCATGCGATTGAACATCCTCAATACCACCGGCAGACATTCTTCTTTAACCAGGGCCAACAGTTTGTAGGCTTCTATCATCATCTGGTCACCGGAAAGAATCGCAGTATTCTCGTCCCACTTGATATGTACACATGGACGCCCACGACGCACTTCGGCTTTGTCCATCACATCATCATGCAACAAGGTAAAGTTGTGGAAAACTTCCAACGCCAATGCTGCAGGCAACACGTCTTCTTCTTTTCCTCCGTAGATTCTGCACGCAATCAACGCTAAGGTCGGGCGCAATCGTTTTCCACCGGCTGACAATGTATATTCTATTGGCTCATATAGTCCATATGGCTCTTTCTTCCAATCCAATCGGGCTATCGTTTGATTGATATCTATCATAATCTTTCGGAGCTTCTAAATACCGAGGTTAACAAAGACTACTTAAGTTTATTCTCAATAATGTCAGTTAAGACTTCGCTAATGTCCAATCCGGCCGCACGTACCTGTTGAGGAATAAAACTTGTAGCAGTCATTCCCGGCGTTGTATTCACCTCCAACAGGTTCAATGTCCACCCTTCCGTCAAAATATAATCAACACGAATGATGCCATTACAGCCTAAGATATCGTATATGCGCAAAGTATTAGCCTGCAAACGGTCACGGACTTCATCAGGAATGCGTGCAGGAGTAATTTCATCAACCTGACCATTATACTTAGCATCATAATCGAAGAATTCGTTGCTCGTCACCACTTCAGTCACAGGAAAAGCGACTGCTTTTTCGCTTGTTTTATAGACGCCGCAGGTCACCTCCGTTCCTTTCATAAACGACTCGCAGATAACCTCGTCACCTTCTTTCAAGGCACGCTCGACGGCGGGAATCACATCAGCCTCCGTTTTCACTTTCGTGCAACCGAAACTACTTCCGCCCACATTGCTCTTGATAAAACATGGCAATCCAACCTCTTCTACAATTTTTGAAGCGCTTGCATCTCCACCGTCTACCAATTTCGCCCCACCTTTTCCGTCACTCCTCAACAAAATGCTTTTAGCGATTCGGATACCGAAGTTTTGAAGATAATGGTTGCATGCATACTTATTGAAAGTAAGCGCCGCTGCCAATACGCCACAACATGAATACGGCACACCGATCATATCCAGATACCCCTGTAGCAAACCGTTCTCCCCCGGTGTTCCGTGAATGGTAATATAGGCAAAATCATAGTCACGCAAACGATCTAGAGCGCTATTATCCCCTTTCTCCAAATCCACGATATCAACATCATAACGGGTTCTGTCTATCCATTGGGAGATACCTTCTGCGCTACGCAGCGAGACATCGTGTTCCGAACTATATCCGCCTGCAACAATTGCTATTTTCTTTTTCATTTTTCTATTTTTTCAATTCAACCTGCAAAATTACATATTTTTTTTCATTTATGCAAATCAAATTCCCATTTCTGGTATTTTTCCATAAAAAAACATAGCTCCCTCTTGCCCGTTTCGTTTTTTTGTAGTACCTTTGCACTATGAAAACTATTGCACCATCCATCCTTTCCGCCGATTTCGCCAATCTTCAACACGATGTCGAGCTTGTTAATAATAGTGATGCCCAACTCCTACATGTAGATGTAATGGACGGAGTATTTGTTCCCAACATCTCCTTTGGATTTCCGGTAATGGAGGCCCTACATCATTGCAGTACCAAGCCACTTGATGTCCACCTCATGATTGTACATCCCGAGAAATATGTACAACGGTTCTGTGAAGCTGGAGCATGGAGTGTCGGTTTCCACTTGGAAGCAGTGGATGATCCACGGCCCGCATTAGACATCATTCGCCATTGCGGTGTACGCACTTGTTTGACCATCAATCCGGACATAGACCCTAAACGCCTACTCCCATATCTCGATCAGGTCGATATGGTGCTCTTGATGTCTGTATTCGCAGGATTCGGCGGACAGAAATTCATCCCCGAAACCATGGATAAGGTCCGCTTCATCCGTCGCGAAATAGAAGAACGCCATTTGGATACCCTTTTGGAAGTGGACGGAGGCGTTAATGCTGACAATGCACGCTATCTGTTTGCTGCAGGAGCAGATGTACTCGTTGCTGGTAGCGCTGTCTTTCGTGCACTGGATCCGGTTGCTGCCATTCGACAAATGATGCAATGACATCTTCACCTATCCATTCCGAACGCGGCATAGCACTTTCGGAGTTATGTCAATACATAGAAGAAGTAATTCATGCCGCTTTTCGCGATTCCTATTGGATTCGCGCTGAAATATCGTCGCTTTCTACAAATGCCTATAGCGGACATACATATCTCGATCTCGTTGAAAAATCTCCTTCCGGACAGATAGCGGCCAATCTACGGGCTACGTGCTGGGGAAACATATTTCCCTCCCTATCAAAATATTTCACAGAATCAACGGGACTCAAGTTGCAACCCGGCCTGCAGGTTTTGGTTAAAATACAACTATCATTCCATAGCAGATTCGGTCTTGCTGCACAAATTATCGATATCGACCCCTCGTTCACCATGGGTGATCTTGCCCGTCAACGACAAGAAACCATACTCAGACTGCAGGAAGAAGGTGTCTTTGATATGCAACGCACTTCGCTTGAACTGCCTTGTTTACCTCGTCGCTTGGCCGTTATATCATCTGCAGGAGCAGCGGGTTATCAGGATTTTTGCCACCAACTTTCCGCATCAGGATATGCTTTCGTAATTTCATTTTTCCCTTCTACCATGCAGGGAGACCAAGCCGCTATTTCGCTTGTTTTGGCCTTGCAGGAAATATTGAAGGCACATGAAAAAGGTGGTCAGTTTGATGCTGTGGTCATCATCCGAGGAGGAGGCGCTACTCTAGACTTATCTTGTTTTGACAATTATTCTCTATGCGCACATTGTGCTCAATTCCCGATTCCCATCATTTCAGGTATCGGACATACACGTGATGTCAGTATTTTGGATATGGTCGCATTTATGCCACTCAAAACACCTACAGCAGTTGCCGACTTTCTCATCGACCGTTTCCGTTCGCAAGAAAATCTCGTGGCCACACTTAGAGATCGTCTTATCCGGACGGCCGAACGACAGGTTTTAGTACGTTCGCATCGGTTGGAACAATTGCGGCAACGCTTTTTATTTGCAAATGAGCGGCAAATACTACGAGAGACTAACCACGTTAATACTCTCCGTCAACGTTTGGAAGCATCATCACCGTTACTCATCTATCATCGCGGTTATAGTTTGCTGACGTCTAACGGTCAAATTGTTCGCAGCATTTCAGATCTTCCTGACGGAACCATCCTTACTACCCATCTTATCGACGGTACCCTCACTTCAAGTCTCATATCCGCCAAACCTTCTGTAGATTGTTCCGACCAACAATAACATTTCCGGCAGAAGAAGGAATGGATGGTGGTGGACAAATCGTTTGGCATAATATTTGTTTAGGGTAAAGTATATTAAGTCAAAACAAATGTTTAACCCTAAAATTTACGATTATGAAAAAGACTATTTTAGTGGCATTGACAACCATTCTGATAAGCGGTAGCGCATTGGCATTCACCCCGAATCGTGTAACCAGAGGTCATGGTGCACCCGTTAAAGAAATGCGCCGTGATGTACCCGGACATCCCAATGGCCCTCATGGGACTCCCATGAAAAAAGCGCCTTCTTATAAATACGGGCATCCAGGAAGTCCGAAAGCCGGTGAATATCGCCGAATGTCCAATCGACGTCCCGAAAGAGCGATGATGATGGATATCCCGATTGCTGACAGAAATAAAGTGGTTGCGATGACGCACTACCTCAAAGAATTGAACTTTGATAAAGACCGTCTCAATGCAGCCAAAGAATTTGTTCGCAAGAATGCCGTTTACACTCATGATTTAACCATTATTGCAGAGAGTTTCGAATTTGACGAAAATCGTCTTGAATTTCTCAAAACAGCTTACTTCACCTGCCCCGATAAAGGAAATTACATGCTGCTGAAAAAAAGTTTCAAATTTGAGAGCAATTATAACGCTTTGATCGAGTTTATAAGCAGGATAAGATAAAAGGAGCAAAGGCTCATTTCACGTATTGCCTTTTGCCAGGCGTAACCCAAAGGTGTCAGTTCTATTGTGCAGGAAAGCACATCAAGCAGACTGACACCTTTTGCATATCCATCAATCAACTTACTTGCCGAACACATAAAACCACAAACATCATAAAACATCATTTTTTTGCCGATAGTCGACCGACACTCTCCCGACACTCATCCCGCCTTTGAGTGTCTAACAGTATACGGACCCTATTCGTATCCTATACGGCATCCTTTTTGAAAGACGCTGCAAAGATACTATGAACATTTTAGGTTTTGCAAATTTTTTCCGAAAAAAAATGCAAAAAAATCTTCGTTAGAGTGGAGCGAGAACGAACATGGGATTTTTGCAAATTGCTGCTAAAATCTTCGTTAGAGCATCGCGAGACATGCACAATATTAGGACATAAAATTGCATGAATTGCAGAATTGCACATCTGTGCGGATTGGTTATGGTCACTAAAAAAATCATTATAATATAATATATATATTTATATTTATTATAATGGCCATAATAGGTATCTGCATGAATGTGCAATTCTGCAATTCATGCAATCCATGCTTATTGTCTTTCCCTGAAAAAGTAGACAGTTAACTAAAAAACACAAACACTTTCCTGTCTCTACAGACAGCTTATCTATGTGACAATCAGGGCGCAGGAAAAATCAAATAAGGGGCAAGACGCAGAAGGGATGAATCTGTGAAACATTCGAGAGAGCGGAGGTCATCCAACGAACGAATAGTTCGCTTATGGCGCAAATCTTCAAGCGCCTTCGCCTGAGGATACGAACAATACGGATGATTCACTATACGATTGGCGGTGATACGATTAACATCATAACGGACAACAGAATCAGTGGAAACCACAAAAGACAGCAAAACAGAATCGTGTAAAGGATAACGCAATCCCAATTCCGGATCACGTAATTGAGAAACCGACACAAAGCCTCCCAATTTTCGACGATACGACACTATCTTACGAGCCATGGACGACCCTATACCCCGAATCAACATCAATTGGGTTGTATCCGCCGAATTAAGCTCCAAGACGGTATCTCGCTTTATATGTCGAGGAGGACGACGGCCTGCAATGCTATCCGCCCTATATACGCTATCCCAGAAAAGGCTGTCATTCGAGTGAGAATTGGCCCAGAAAAGGCTGTCAGAACGCCTCAAACTATCACGACGCAAAAGGTGAAGACGATGAATACTGTCGCGACGGGCCGTATGTATACTATCATAACGGCGAAAACGTGCCTCGCGTTGCAATGCTAGAGGAACGGTATCAACTCTCAACGAATCGCCTATAACAGCAGGTTGTGGAGCATCCGCGGAAGGACGCAGAGAAACCAACCACCACACAGCAATTGCAGCCAGAAGAAGTCCGGCTATTCCTATCCATTGAGATGTGGTAAACAAGAGGAATCTACGTGACACAAGAACTATTCAATTAGATACCTGACAGCTACATCAATTCATCATCAATAGAAGAAGCGGCAATGGAATAAAAGCAGATGTCGTCGCTAAAATATCGCTACGATAAGTGGAATTGCCTTTGAAAAGATGGCTTCCGTCGTATGTGTAAAGGATATCGCTACGATATGTGGAATTACCTTGATAAAGATACGCTCCATCCCAAGTATAAAGGATATCGCTACGATATGTGGAATTGCCACGGTAAAGATACTTGCCATCCCAAGTGTAAAGGATATCGCTGCGATAAGTGGAATTGCCGCGGTAAAGATACTGACCGTCCCAAGTATAAAGGATATCACTTCGATAAGTAGAATTGCCGCGGTAGAGATACTGGCCATCCCAGGTATACAAGATATCGCTACGATATGTGGAATTGCCACGGTAAAGATAAGTTTGTGCCATAGTCAATTGAATTGCTCCTGCAAAAAGCAGAAAAATTGAGAGGAAAAAGCGTTGTTTCATAAGTAAGAGGAAGAGGTTTGAAAAAACGGATGATTGATCTATTTCAGTAAAAAGAACCCGACAAACGGTTATCTCTTATTAAGAATAACAAGAGCCGCAATTACTCCGGGAACCCACCCCACACATGTAAGCAGCAAGACAATCAATACACTGCCACACCCGTAATCAATAACGGCCAAAGGTGGGAAAAAGATAGCTAATAAGACTCTTAAAAAGGACATAATTATAAATAAAAATAATAGATTTTCTATATTATTCCGCGTCAGGAATTGGCCAAGCTATAGTAGAAATATAAGGATAATGATCGGATGCTGAGGTATGTATCACTTGACTGCTTATCGGAGTGAGAGAACGAGAACAAAGGATATAATCGATGCGTACTCCCAAATGATGGCGGACATAAGTCCAGCCCATACGAAGGAATTGGGTTTCAAGGAAAGAATCCCGCAAACCATGTTTTATATGGCGATAGGTATAACTATACGGAAGTGCATTGAAATCACCTGCCACCACCACAGGATAAGGAGAATCTTTGATTTCCTGTCTAACGGCATCCGCTTGTTTACGTCGTATCGGTTCAGCTTTCCCCATCTTTCCCTTTACCCTATACCAAACATATTTTGGATCCGTACGAAGGGAATCCAACGGCATATCTTCGGCTTCAAGACGATTGGATTCAAGCTGATTTACAATCAGCCGAAGCGTATCATTGTCAACGACGACATCACAACAACTGGATATACTGGCTCGCGAGGTAAAAGGAACAGTATGCTTGTCAATAAGCGGATAACGTGAAAAAACCACATTACCGAATTGTCGTCGGCTATTGTAAATCTTGAAATCAAAATATGTGTAGGGCCATTTGCTCATCGCCCGCCGAAGTTCATCGAGGGTCAGATAATGAGAATCATGATATACTTCCACTTCCTGCAAGCAGACAATGTCGACATCCTGTGACATCAGAAAAGTAAGTACAGGATTATCAGCCGTTTTGTGGAACATACCCATACGATGCGTATTGTAGGTCATGATTGAAATCTTTCGATCAAAATCTTTCCCTTCACGGCGATGGTGGAACGGATTATGCGCAATTAAAGGAAGCGATGCTATCAACGCCAAAGGAATAAGCCAAAGGAGCAGACGACGAAGACAACCTTTATGTTTCTTATGTTTAGCCATTTTCAACCTGTCAATTGGAGGTTTTGGGTGTGAGTGTAACAAGAGGTATCAACATTTCTTCCAACGTAATTCCACCATGTTGAAAGGTATCGCGGAAAAACTGCGCATAATAATTGAAATTATTGGGATATGCGAAGAAATCACCTCCGGTTGCAAATATATAAGAACTACTAACATTGGGACAGGGCAGCCCAATTCGTTCAGGCCGTGTTGCGGTCCAGCAGTTATTTTTGCCCTGCACATTAAGCGCTTTTCCCACTTTATATCGAAGGTTGGTATTCGTAGTGCGATCACCTACAATGGAGACAGCATTATTGACACGAACCGTACCATGATCCGTTGTCAGAACAAGAGTATAGCCCAACTCAGCAATACGGCGTAAGAAGGCGAAAGTTGGGGAATGTCGCAACCAACTAAGGGTAAGACTCCTATATGCAGCCTCATCCGGACACAATTCCTTCATCATTTTACTGTCGGTACGCGCATGAGAAAGCATATCGATAAAATTGATGACAGCTACATTAAGCGTAGAATGAAGTGACTTCAATTGACTTGTAATCTTTTCACAGAAGTCACTTTCGTTGATTTTATAGTAAGTAGTTGTTTCATGCCGACGGAAACGGGCAAGTTGACTGTCCAAGAGTGCTTTTTCATTTAAATTTTTACCTTCTTCACCATCGTCATCAACCCAAAATTGAGGCATCATTTGTTGGATTTGAGCAGGCATAAGTCCTGCAAAAATAGCATTTCTCGCATACTGTGTGGCTGTAGGAAGTATGGAAAAATACATCTGCTCCTTCTGTACCGTATATATTTCACTAAGAAGAGGTTGGATTGCTTTCCATTGATCATAACGGAAATTATCAATTACCACCACAAACACTTTTTTTCCTTCATCCAACAGCGGAAAAATCTCTTTGCGAAATATATCAGGAGAGAAGAAAGGTCGATCGGCAACGAGATTTCCTTTTGCATCAAACCATTCCTCATAATGACGCGCTATGAATTTGGCGAAAGCGGCATTTGCCTGTTTGCGTTGTTGAAGAAGGATTTCACCCATAGATGAATCCGCATCTTGCAATTGGAGTTCCCATTTGGTAAGCGTACGCTGAACCGCCATCCATTCATCTGCAGTGGAAGCCGTATCAATCATCCATGCGATATCCGCAAATTCCTCTCGATATGAACGATTGGTTTCATTTGCCACTATTTCACGCTCATGTATATGACGTTTGAGGCACATCAAGATCTGATTCGGATTGACCGGTTTGATAAGGTAGTCGGCAATTTTGCTACCGATTGCCTGCTCCATTATCCGTTCTTCTTCGCTCTTTGTCACCATTACAACAGGCAATTCGGGACGAAGTTCTTTAATCAATTGTAGCGTCTCCAATCCGCTCATTCCGGGCATCTGCTCATCAAGAAACACGATATCAAACTGCTCCTTTCGCACTTTATCAAGAGCATCCTGGCCACCGGGAACGGTAGTGACATCGTAACCTTTCTGATTAAGGTATATAATATACGGACGGAGCATTTCGTGCTCGTCATCAGCCCAAAGTATTCGGTTCATATTTTCTCCATTTATCAATTACGGCTGCGTAATCAGCAGGCCAATCACTATCAAAAAACATTTCTTTTCCCGTACGCGGATGCTTGAATCCAAGAGTTTTGGCATGTAGCATTTGTCGTGGACAGAGTTGGAAACAATTATGAATATATTGGGCGTATTTTTGAGAACGCAATCCTTTTAAAATTTCTGTTCCACCATATTTCTCGTCTGCGAAAAGCGGGTGCCCGATAGTTTTCATGTGGACGCGTATTTGGTGTGTTCGTCCGGTTTCGAGACGGCATTCCACGAGTGTCACATAAGGGAAACGCTCAATAACTCTCCAATGCGTAACAGCCTCTTTAGCATTAGGGTTTTCTTCAAGGTCATACACCTTATATATCGTGCGGTCGCGCGTATCGCGCGCGAGAGCTCCGTTAATTGTACCTTGCTCTTCAGAGAAAGTACCCCAAACCAATGCATTATACGTACGTTGCGTTGTATGATTGAAGAACTGAAGGGCAAGATCTGTTTTAGCTTGCGGTGTTTTGGCGACAAGCAGAAGACCACTTGTATCCTTATCTATCCGATGGACGAGCCCTATTTCGGGATTATTGATATCCAATCCCGTCTGATTGGCATTAAAATGAAATGCCAGTGCATTAAGCAAGGTATGCTCATAATTGCCATGCCCAGGATGAACGACAAGTCCGGCTGGTTTATTCACAACAAGGAGATCCTCATCCTCATAAACAATATTGAGGGGGATATCTTCCGGAAGAATGGTATAATCGTGCGGTTCGTGATCCAGGAGGACCTGTATGGTTTGTAGAGGACGTACCTTGTAATTGCTACTAACGGGTTTGCCATCCACCCACACATGTCCGGCATCAGCAGCGTTTTGTACGCGATTGCGTGAGGTACCCGCCATGTGTTCAGTAAGGAATTTATCAATACGCACAGGCGTCTGCCCCTTATCAACCACACATTTCCAACGCTCAAACAGCTCTTCCTCCAATATATCGTTATCCAAGTTGTCCATCAGAAGAAATTTTCTTCGTTATCTTCGTTATCTTCGGTTACCGTTTTTTCAAGATCCATAGAAAGTTTGACACTCACGCTACTACCCTCAAGATACATCTCGTCGGCAGCGGGCGATTGAGAATAAACCACGAAACGGTCTGCATTCTCTTCGGTAACCTCAGCATCATATTCGGCAGCACCCAATGTAAGTCTATTGTTAAGCAAGAGTTGTCGCGCGTCACGTTGGTTCAGTCCTCTAAGGTCCGGTACCGGAACCATTTCCGTACCCTGTCCGAAACCTACCACTAAAATAAGATGCGTTCCTTCGGTGAGCATTTTACCTGTCTCCACGGATTGGTTGCCGCAACGGGTATCCAATATAAGATCCTTGTATTCGGAAGGTTCGTATTCAATGCTATCAACAATCAAACCGAGGGATGTAAGCATATTCTGCGCTTGACGATAACTGAGGTCATGCAATTCAGGAAGCGGTACTTGGCGACGCTGGCGCGCATTAAGCACTACATATATCGTGCGATGACGTTTCACATGCGTCATAGGAACAGGATTTTGCTCAACAATAGTACCTAAAGGTACTTTGGATGAGAATGTGGAATCCACTACAAGAATCTGCAATTGATTTTCGAGAACCAGTTGTTGCGCTTCCTCCAAATAGAGTCCAGTAATCTGGGGGACTTCCACTTCTACACCATGGTCGGTATATCGTTTCAGACAAAAAACGACGATGACGAGAACAAAGACGATCAAAAAGACCGCTGATAGCAAATTTACCACTAAAAAACCGAGTTTTGAGCGGTAAAAATCGGAAAATTGATGTTTTTTCGACATAAACTTCAAAAATTTTGTGCAAAATTACATTTTTTTTTGGATATATGCAAAAATAAGTGTAATTTTGCAGTCGATTTCGGTCGAGTAACCGAATTTATGTACAAATTAATCATTTAAAACTAGTTTTAAGTCATGAAAAAAATCATGTTGGTTGCAGCTATCGCATTGTGCGCTATGAGCTGCGGTAACAAGAAGGCTGCCGAAGGCGAATGCTGCGGTGAGTGCTGCCAAGAAGAAGTTGTAGTAGTAGAAGAAGCTGCTGCTGAAGATGCAGTTGTTGAAGCTGTTGAAGAAGCTGCTGACGCTGTTGAAGCTGCTGCTGACGCTGTTGTTGAGACCGTTGCTGAATAATTTCGGTATACAAACTTCTCACATGAGCTGCTTGATTAATCAAGCAGCTCTTTTTTTATCTTCATATTTATGGAATCAACGGAAAGTATCAAAAAAGACGACGACCGAGCAAATCATATAACATACCGTCACGTTCAATACGCAATCCCCGAGATGTGAGCACTACCGAACCTGCAGAACCATCCCTATCCGTCTGTTGCAACGATGTAGGGACAGAAGCAGTTAAATCATCCAGACAAAAATAAGTGGGAGTGGATAAACCATACTCATTATACTGAGAGCCGTCAAGAACAAAAGTAAGTGCATCAATCGTCCCCAAAGAAGACAAATCGCACCAAGTCCAATTCATAAGATATTCACCATCTTTAGCCAAATAATAAACCACGGAGCCGGTAGAAACAGGTTGTTGATTCACAAAAGCCCATCCATTAATCGTGAGCGAGATCCAATCGTCGGAGGAAAAGACATTTCCTCCCATGTGATCACCATATACAATAGCATCAGTTACCCATGTAGTATTATTGAGATAGACTCCCTCCATCTGCATAGGTTGCGCCATAAGCACGCTATCGTAACCATACCATGAAGGATACCAGACCAAATAATTGGAACCTGAATGAGCAGCACCACAAGCCGCATTGTAGGCATCAGCATAATAACCATAAATTGTATCTACCTGATTGCTAACGATGGAACCGGCATAGTAGTAAACTCCTCCGTAATTTGACACCTCCTGTTGGAAAGAGAAAACCGAACCGGAGACAAAAGCGTTGTTGGAGGTGGATGCCCAAATAGTATCCTCAGCAACAGGCGAGATTTCGGATTCTTCGAAATCTGCCACATAAGATTGCGCAAGTATGTTTACCGACAGAAACATACAAAGAAGAACAAAAGAATATTTCATATCATCAATAAATTATAATTTAACAGAGGATGAATCAATATTGAAGTGAAAGAGTGAATCGGACATTCTGCTTCGGCATCGGGAAATTTCGGATTACTTCATAATCCTGTCCGAGCAAATTATTTATCTCCAAGGTTGCTTTTAGACGCAATTGATCTTGAGCCGGTTTCGTTGAGACAGACGACTCGGGCAACGGTATACCCCAATCCGCATAAAAGCAAAGGTCGTGAGTATACCAAGGTTGTACATAATTGAAGATGATATTTTCCTGCTGGCTCCATCTTTCACCAACATAAACGAACGAATAATTAAGTCCGTATACATCGCCTCTCCTTGAAGCCCAATCGAGTTCCAGGACGGCAGTACCGGAATGATGCGGGATATACGGGATTTGATGACCATAGTACGTATCAGACGGATTGGTTACATCTTTTGCATTCTGCCAAGTATATTGCAATTTGCCTGTTATATTCCATCTCAAAGGAAGAGCCAAACGAACAGACGTAGCCAAATCCAGACCGAAAATCCGCACAAGTCCGAGGTTGAGCATAGTCCATCGAAACTGCTGCCCTTTGGGATATGCAATAATTTTGTCGCTTATCCGATTATAATAGAAGTCGGCATTAATAGAGAATAGAGAAGTCCGTTCTTGAGCAGGAACGAATTTGGAGGAAAGTGCGAACGGCAACGAATATTCCAGACCGATATTGCGTTGACGAGCAAGTTCCGGTTTCAAGTCGGCATTTCCAAGGTCGGTATAGTAGAGATCGTTGAAGGTAGGATAGCGATAACTCTGTTTATAAAACGCGTTGATATAGAATTCATGGCGATGGAAAGGACGATAATTGAAGAAGACCGCCGGAGTAAAACGCACCTGCTCTTCAATAGCAGTCATCAAAGCGGAAGCCTGAATACGGAACATATCACGCACTTTGAAAGCCGTTGCCAAACTGAGCCAATGGCTAAAGCGGTCAAAATGTTCCGTTAATACCGGTTCCATCAATTCATCACGACGAAGTTTATTATACTGAAAATCATAGGCCAGACTGAGTTGCCACCAATCAAAAACATGAAATTTCTGCGCCAACGACGCATAGAGTTCTTGCTGCAGATAACTGTTATCTGCAGGTAGAAGCCGCATATCCTGATTGATATAGTGTGTATAATCATTGGCATATTTAAGGTTGAACTTGATATACCATACACGTCCGACCTGCTCCTGCCACTGAGTTTGGACGAACGCATTCCTGTCCCAAAGCCGTTCGCCATTGCTCCATACATTATTGACTATTGCTCCAGGAACCCCGCGTTCGCTTTGATAATAATAAGCCTGAATACGCCAAAAGCCCGTAGTGCTATAATAATGATGCACCCCCATTTCAGCCCTGAAAGCGTGAACATCGCCATTTTCACGCACAGCTGTAGTATCGTAGGCTACCGATCCATCCGGCGTAAAACGAAGATAGCGGAATTTATATTTGCCGTCGGCATAAACATATTCGCCGTTTAGCGTGAGAGCAAGTCGTTCTGACAACTTTATATCCAATGAAGCCGACGGATTGACCAAGGCAAAACTTCCGCATCTCATGGAAATCCGCGCATGGACTTTTTCTCCAGGTCGGAAATAGGGTTTTCGGCTCTGCAGATATACCGCTCCGGCACTACCCATTTCTCGAGCAGACTGAAAGATATCAGATTTTTGTCCGTTGTAGAGTCGAATCTCCTCCATCTCAGTAAGCGCGAACTTACCCAAATCGATCTGTCCGTTCTGAGCATTACCCAATTGTATACCGTTGTAAAACACCCCTACATGCTGACTTCCCATGGAACGGACATTAATGGTTTTGATTCCCCCTACTCCGCCATAGTCTTTGAGTTGTACACCGGAGAAATAACGTAAAGCATCTGCAACCGACAAACCGCCCGATCGTTCCAATTCTTCTCCTTTGAGAGTTTGCGGGCGGATAACCTCCTGTTCGACAGCCGGTGCAGTAACAGTAACCTCCTCCACTTGAAACTGCTGAAGAATGCTATCGAGAACATGTTTTTGGTCCGGCTCAAGCGCAAACGCAGACACGCCTGCCTCCAAAGACAGGATACACAAGGTAAGCAATATGTAGATACAACGTTTCACGGTCACATGCCCTATCCCACGAAGGCTAAACGACACAAATAATCAGCAATTGGTCGGTCTTCTGACTTATCGCTCCATCTTTCAGGCCTTCCCGGCAGCAATCAGCCAGTGACCATAAGAAAAGAAAGATTGACTACGAATTACAGCAGCGGGTCTGTGCAGGACTTTCACCTGCTTCCCGTTACCAAAAGCGGGTGCAAAGGTACAACAATTTTATGGAATATGCAAGAAAAAAAGGAAAAAACATTTTGTCACCCCCCAAAAGGGAATAATATATATGTTGGCAGTAGAAAAATGACAACATTCAGAATGGGCATAACAAGCATCATATATCAAACGAAAGCTGACTGACAGTCTGACAGGAAAAGGTATTCAACCATTCGGTGACGTTAGGTTTATCTTACGTTTATGTTACGTTTAGCTCTCGATAAAGGCACGACCGAAAAGATGTCATAAAAAAGAATACATTAAGACATACATAAAGACATACATAATACATAATACATATATAATATATTAGACATGCATATAAATATGTATATCGTTTCCTATAAATAACAGGCAGGTAGATGTTATAAAACAGAAACGAAAACACAAACGGCTGCGTAAAAAACACTTTTTTTGCAGAAATATTTGGTCAATCCAAAAAAAAGCAGTACCTTTGCACGCTTTTTCGTTTAACGGCTAACACGAATTGGCAATATTACGAGTTAATAACCCCTAATGCCCGATAGCGATATCCGGCATACAAAAACCAAAAACAGATATGAAACGTACATTTCAACCCTCGCAACGCAAACGTCGCAACAAACACGGATTCCGTGAAAGAATGGCTACAGCAAACGGTCGTCGTGTATTGGCAGCCCGCCGCGCTCATGGTCGCAAGAAACTGACTGTAGCTGACGAAAGACGCCACAAATATTAATTCACCTAACCGTTGATTTAATACATAACTTATAGGGAAAAGAGATGCGTCTCCTTTCCCTTGTTTTGCATAAATGCAGTTGCCCCACATCAAAAACGGGGCGCAATAACGACCTAACAACCTAAAAGAAATGGAAAACACACGACAACAAAAGATTGCCCGTCTGATTCAAAAAGACCTGAGTGACATATTACTGCGCTACAGCCGCAGCATGCAAGGAACGCTGATATCTGTCAGCGAAGTCAGGATATCTCCCGATTTGGCCATTGCACATGTCTATTTGAGCGTATTTCCACAAGACAAAGTGGAATCCACGATGGCCAGGATAGAGGAAGACAGTCACAAAATCAGATTTGAGATGGGGAATCTGGAACGCCATCAACTCAGAATTATCCCTGAACTTCACTTCCATTTGGACGAAACTATCGACAAGTTGGAACGCATAGACGAACTATTGAAACCATAAAGCGTGTATAGCCTGGAAGGACATATCGCATGGCGGTATTTACGCTCAAAAAAGAGCCACAATGCCATCAATATCGTATCCGGAGTGAGCGCAGTCGCTGTGGCGGTAGTGACCGCAGCGATGATTTGCGTATTGAGTGTAATGAACGGATTCGGCGATATAGTCCGGCAGATGTTTTCAGAATTCGATCCACAATTGCGTATTACGGCCGCACAAGGGAAGTACTTTTCAACCGATGACCCGCGTATTGCAGAAGTACAATCCTTACCCTATATAGACGTGTGGTGCGAGGCCGTAAAAGAAACCGCTCTGGTGGAATTCGAAAGCCATCAATTGCCGGCCGTCCTATTGGGAGTTGACAGCAACTATCAACAACTGACTCATATCGATTCCATTTTGGTGGATGGAGAATTTCAGACTTTTGACGGAGGATTCGAACGTACGGTAGTCGGTCAAGGACTAGCCTGGCAGTTGGGCGTTGGAGCGCATTTCATTCGCGGCCTGCATCTATATGCGCCCAAACGATGCGAAGAAGTGAATATGCTTCGCCCCGAACAGAATTTCAATCAATCTACCGTATTCATTTCCGCCATTTTCGCTGTCAATCAAGTGGAATATGATGATAAAATGATGTTAGTCAGTCTCCAAACGGCCCGACATCTTTTTGATTACAGCGATCAACAAGTTACGGAAATAGATTTCAGTATTAAAGCAGGAACACAACTGCGCCATGCGAAACGAGAAATCCGCAAAATTCTGGGTGACAATTATGTTGTAGCCGACCAATATGAACAACAAGCCGATTTCTTTCGCATCCTGCGTGTGGAGAAACTGCTAACCGGTCTACTTCTCGTATTCATATTGTTGATAGCCGCCTTCAATTTGATCGGTTCGCTCACCATGCTGATGCTGGATAAGCAGGAAGACACCCGCACTTTAAGCAATTTGGGTGCTGACGAAGCCATGATCAGAAGGATTTTTCTGTTGGAAGGTTGGATCATATCAAGTATAGGCGCCGTTGCGGGTATTTTATTGGGATTAACGCTGTGTCTCATTCAGCAACATTTCGGTCTGCTCAAGTTGGGTTCCGGCACCGAATACATACTGAACGCCTACCCGGTAGCCGTCAGAGCCACGGATATATTGATTGTATTGATTATTGTAATAAGCATCGGTTTTGCCGCCGCATGGTATCCTACACGACATGTCAGATCTAAGTAAAGAATATCATATTTACTTGAAGCTGGAACGCGGATTGAGCGAAAATTCGGTAGAAGCTTACGAACAGGATATAAAGAAATTATACGAATTTCGTAGCGATCCTGAAAAAATGCAATTCGAAGACCTACAGGATTTTTTGCATTATCAGTTTTCATCCGAAACCAATGTCCGTTCGCAAGCCCGCATCTTAAGCGGTATCAGATCTTTCTACAAATTTCTCATTTACCACCATTATCGAGAAGACGATCCCTCTGAACTATTGGAATGGCCCAAAAAGGAATTCCATATTCCTGAAGTGCTAACCGTTGAGGAAATCAATGCATTAGTGGACGCCATTGACCTCTCAAAGGCAGATGGACACCGCAACAGAGCCATCATTGAAATGCTATACGGCAGCGGATTACGCGTAAGCGAACTGACGGAATTAAAATTGAGTTGCATGTATCGAAAGGAGGGGTATATGCTGATTCACGGCAAAGGGGATAAAGAAAGGCTAGTTCCCATATCTCCTGAAGCAGATGAATGGTTCGGATATTGGATGGAGGACCGTTCCCGATTGGATATCCATCCCGAGCACAAAGATATTGCCTTTCTGAACAGAAACGGCAAACAACTGACAAGGATGATGATATTCACCATTATCAAACGACTTGCCGCTAAAGCAGGAATTCAAAAAACCATATCCCCCCACACCATACGCCATTCATTTGCCACTCATCTGCTTCAAAACGGAGCTGATTTGCGCATTATTCAACAACTTCTGGGACATGAAAATATAACCACCACCGAGATATACACACACATTGATATTCAAGATTTGAAAGAGACAATTTTGAAATATCATCCGGTGAATCAAAAGAAATCATAAGAACATCCCCATCGCATCAAGCGCATGACCATAAAGAAAACACTCATATTATTTTGGTTTAGTTTCGTCAGCATATTGCTGTCGGGACAAACAACCACCATTGTGGGTGAAGTTTATGATGCAGAAACAGGTCAAGCGCTTGCGGATGTCAACTTAAGTATCCAGGGGACTCCGTACGGCAGCGCCAGTGATGATGAAGGTTTTTTTTACATCAAAGCGGATATAAACAAGAAAAGCACCCTGGTAGCAAGCGCCGTCGGCTATAAAACAGAACGCTTCCATATCACCCCAGGTGAGAGTCTGGCTATCGAAATAGCATTAACCGAGAAAACGACTAACCTGACCGATGTATTCGTGCTTCCGGGAAGCAATCCCGCACTTCCGCTTATGGAACGCGTAAGAGCGCATCGAAATGAAAACAACATCGCTTACTTCGGGAAAGAGGAGGCCGATACACAAACCGATGTATTAGTGAGCGATATCCAGGCCCGCCAATTGAAGAAACGAATTTGGCAAAGTTTAGAAAGCGGAATGGTATCAGAAGATGACTCGACATATCTTCTCCCCATCTATCATAGTAGTAAAAAAAACGGACAAACACAGATACAATCGGCTATATGCGACGCAACCGGCTTCACATCATTATTGAGCGGCGTGGACGGAGCGCCTAATTTCTATCTCAATTCAATACCGTTATACGACCAATCGTTTGTTTCCCCCTTGGCATCCAATAGCAACAGTTTCTACAACTATTATCTGATTGACAGCATCCCCGCACCGATTGAGGACGATGGAATATTGAAAGAGGATAGCAGTATGGCCCACCACGAAAGGAAGACGTATACTGTAGATTTCCGAAGCAGGAATCCTTATTATCCAACATTCAACGGGCGTATGCAAATTGATTCGCTCACATGCGCCATAATCTCCATTCATGCCGTCGTACCTCCACAAGTTTCCGCCAATTATCTAAGGAATGTAACGATAGACCAACAATTCACTTTAGAAGACCAATTCCCGACCTTGACAGCTGCACATACCTCAATGTTATTGGATGCAGCTATTAAAGCCGACACTTCACGAACATTCCCTACCCTGCTGATTAACAGCTATGTAGAAGGCCGGAAGAACGAGCCTGATAGCCAAACGAAAGATGAATACACACACCATATCAGCGATGGAGACTCAACCGTAGCCGCGGTAAGCGAACTTCCTTTGATACGCACCGCCAAGTTCCTGGCATATATCATCCAAACCGGTTATATACCGACAGGATCGTATATTGAAGTTGGAAAAGTGAATGAAATAATACGATTTACCCCACAAGAAGGTATGCGACTGGGCATTCCGTTGCGAACAAGCGAGAAATTATGGAAAAACGTGTGCCTAGAAGCCTATGCCGCATACGGATTCAAAGACCACGGATGGAAAGGAAGCGGAATGATTCACATCAATCTGCCAACCCAACGACGCCATGTACTACACCTGAGATACACAGACGATTACACCTATTCGGAGATTAATTATTTTAACGATTATTACCGTGAGAACGCCATGTGGTTCAAATCAATGGGTTTGACTACTGCTTTGACTCGCGGTATATACAATCTGCATGAATTGAGTTTCAATCATCAAGTCCGTCAACGGGAATTCCGTTTTTGGGCAGAAAACGATTGGAACGATATTTTGGAGCAGGACTTCTATATTTCGGTAGAACGTCGAGGCTACCAAGACCCGACAACCGAATACACACTCAGCAAATCATTCACTCATTCGGCAGTGGGTACCACCTTCCGATTAGGATTTGATGATAGAAGAGTGGATATGTATTTCCGTCGTTTCCACACATACGGACGCCTACCGATACTGTATTTAGGCGCAGAAATAGGCAGCTACCGCACAGAGAAGATATCGACCTACGGCATGTACGGAAAATTGAATCTGATGTTGCGTCAAACGTTACCCTTAGGCATTATGGGAAAGTTGACCTACATTTTTGATGCAGGAATGATTATTGGTAATGTTCCCTATCCACTACTCAACATTTTCAGCGGGAATCAATCATACGCATATGATCCCTACCGATTCACTTTGATGTATGATTATGAGTTTGCAGCCGACCGTTATATGCTATTACATACAGAATGGAACGGACGAGGTTGTCTTTTCAACCTCATTCCGGGAATACGGGCTCTGCGCTTACGAGAGCTTGTCACTTTCAAAATAGCTTGGGGAGGACTTCATGGAAGTCATTTCGATCTATTGGATACACCAGAAAAGAATATTACCACTATTGATCCTTCCTATATCGGCACACCCACTTTTCAGCCCTTAACCACCCCATATATTGAATTAGGATGCGGCATCGGGAATATTTTCAGGGTATGCGATTTACATGCAATCTGGCGTCTGACTCACCGAGACGAACCGGGAACTGCCAATTGGGGAATCCGCTTCCGCTTGATTATCGAGCAGTAAAAATTGACGGACACACTCCACCACATCGCTCAAACCATCAATCCAGTCAATCTCCATATTGACGAATAAGCAAATCCACCACTTCAGGAACGCCTTGAGTGGCCGGCTTACGAACATGCTGCAACCTATCACGATATGGTCCGAACTCCGGTAATCCGGGATCGACAAAATAGATAGGCGCATTCAAAGGTGCATAATGCAGCAGACTTGCTGCGGGATAGACATTGAGACTTGTACCGATAACAAGCAGGATATCAGCCTGTGAAGCGATATCACAAGCCTCTGAGAAGTAAGGAACACCTTCACCAAAGAAGACAATATATGGTCGTAACAAACTTCCATCAGGATGGCGATCACCATAGTGCTGTTCCCAACCATCAAGAGACACGGTTGCCGTTTCGTTAATATCGGAACGCAATTTTGTAATTTCACCATGCAGATGCGTTATGGCATGCGATCCGGCACGCTCATGCAAATCATCAATATTCTGCGTAATGATTCGGGTGTCTGGAAATGCCTGCTGCAAACGAGTAATAGCCAAATGAGCTTCGTTCGGTTTAGCATTGAGCGTATCTCGGCGACGAGCATTATAGAAATCAACACACAATCTCGGATTACGCAACCATGCCTCATGAGTGCAAATATCTTCCACACGATATTTCTCCCAAAGGCCATCTGCATCACGGAAGGTACCCAAACCACTCTCAGCACTGATGCCGGCACCTGTAAATACTACAATTCGTTTGTTCATATCCTTGCCTATTTATTAATTACAAAACGCAAAAGTACAATATTTTTTGGATAAATCCAAATTTTATGGAAAAAAGTTTGTTTTTTAGCAAGCAAGTATCAATTTAATTTGCATATTTCAAAAAATAAATGTATCTTTGCAGGCTAAATTGCGAATTATAAGACATGACCTTATTATCCATAGAAACCTCCACACAAGTATGCTCGGCTGCATTGAGCATTGATGACAAGGTAATAGACCATCGTATAAACACAGAAGGCAGCAATCACGCTGCTCTATTGCCCGTATATATTGAGGACTTACTCCAGAAAGCAAGGGAGAAAGAACTAAAAATTGATGCGGTAGTATTAAGCGAAGGTCCCGGTAGTTATACCGGATTGCGTATCGGTACAAGCACAGCAAAAGGACTCTGCTATGGAATGGACATACCTTTATTAGTAGTTCCCACCTTGGAAATCATAGCTGCAGCTGCCTTTGATTTACTGCCTTCAAAACGCCCCTTGGCGTTATACCCAATGATAGATGCCCGCCGTATGGAAGTTTATACTTCACGAATGGTATTAAACGATACCTTGGAAGCGGCCCCCGTTGAAGCTCGCATAATAACAGAAGAGAGCAGTCTGGAAGAAGATATGGAGGTATATTACTTCGGCGACGGCGCCGCCAAATGTCAAAAATATTTGGAACAGAATCGTGTACACCTGCTACGTGATATCATACCAGACGCTCGATATATTTGCAAACTGATCAATATGAAACAAATCTCAGGGCAAAATATAAAGAAAATAGATGGAAAGGACCTTGCCTATTTCGAGCCATTTTATTTAAAAGAATTTGTAGCCGCTCCAAGCCACATCAAAGGTCTTAATTGATTAGTATCATCCAATCATTTCCTAACAAATACTGCGTGAAGAAAGTTCTGACATACATACTCGTACTGACGGCTGTAATTATACAGTCAGCCTGCTCCACGCAAAAAAACACGGCACTCTCACGGTCGTTTCATCAAACAAAGACATACTACAATATCTACTACAACGGACGGCTCAATTACGAAGAAGGATTAAAGGCCATCAATACTGCCAACCACGATGATTTTTCAGGTATACTTTGCATGTATCCCGTATCCAATCACGATGCTGCGAAAGCGTCTGCATCAAAAATGGATGTTTCAATCGAAAAATGCCGTAAGTGTATAAAATTACATTCAATTAAGAAGAAACCGCAAAAGATCAATCCAAAACGGAAGAACGATCCTCAATACAAATTGTGGTTGCAAAGCAAAGAATTCAACAACAAGATGTATTTGGCATGGTTGATGCTCGGTCAATCAGAATTTCATAAAGGAGACTTTCTTGGTGCTATAGGAACCTTCCACTACGTAGAAAAACTATATGAAAACGATAAAGATATCGTAGCACAATGCCAACTATGGGTGGCCCGTTCATATGCAGAATTGGGTTGGTTATACGAAGCGGAAGAAGCGCTCAGCAAAGTGAACATTGACAACCTCAAACGCAAGAACCAACCTTTTTATTCAGCAGTAGCAGGTGATATCATGCTAAAACAGGCTCGCTATAAAGACGCACTTCCATTCGTTAAAATAGCACGGGAGAGTGAAAATCGCAAAGGTTACCGAGCACGATTCGAATATATATTGGGACAATTATATCAATATAATCATCAAAATGCTGCAGCCAAGGAAGCATACAAACGCGTGACCCATCTCAATCCAGATCCCGATCTCAATTTTAACGCCAACCTGCATTACGCAGAGATGCTTGGAGATACTGTCAAAAGCGTGAAACAATTGCAAAAGTTAGCGAAATTAAAGAAAAACGAAGACAAGCAGGATCAAATATTCGGAATGATAGGCAATATATTTTTGGCGCGTGGAGATACCATTCAAGCGCTGAAATACTACCAAATGGCTATCGATCACAGCACACAACCCGGCCCAAATAAAGCGGCTGTACTTATATTGGCCGGAGATCTGCATTTTGGTCAAGAAAATTACAATCAAGCCGGACCGATGTATAGCGAAGCCATTCAACTGATTACTGCCGAACACCCGGACTATAAACGCGTACGACACTTGGCAGAAGTGTTGGAAGAAGTGGTTAGCCATACAGATGTTATTACCCTGCAAGACTCTCTACAATATTTAAGCACCTTGAGCGAAGACGAACAATTAGTCATTATCAATCAAATCATAGACAGTTTAAAAGCTCAAGAGTTAGCCGACTCTCTACAAGCGATAGCAGATGCTCGTAAAGCAAGTTTGAGCACGAGTAAACCTACCGTAAATACTCTAAACATGATTGGGGGAAATAAAGGTGATAACAGCTGGTATTTCTACAACTCCCAACTGGTACAGAACGGTAGACAACAATTCAACAAAATCTGGGGTAAACGAAATCTGGAAGACGATTGGCGCCGACTGAGCAAAAGTTTGTCATCTTCATCTCCAATGATGCCAAATAGCGATGATGAATCTGATGATTTGATACCCACTGAGCTAAATACAGATTCAACGACGACTGATGATTCTTTACAAACTGCGCTGCCCGTAAGTGATTCAAACGACCCTCACGATCCTGCCTATTATCTGCAACAAATACCTAAAAATGAAGACGATATCAGAATTTCCAACGAACTAATTGCCGAAGCACTTTTCCATCTGGTAAGCATATATCGCGACAAATTAGGAAATCAAGCACTTTCTGATTCCGCTTTTGCAGAATATTGTCGTCGATTCCCCAACAGTGAACAACTCTGCGATTTATATTACGCCCAATATCTTAACGCCCTGCGCACACATAATGACAGCGTAGCCTCTTTATATGGAGCGGAAATAGTGCGCATCTTCCCAAATTCAGAACAAGCACGCATAGTAAGCGACCCTGATTATTTCAATCGGCTCAAACATACGGCCGAGATGCAGGATTCGGTGTATGAAGCGACTTATTTAGCCTACCGAAATGCGGATTTCCAAATGGTAAAGGCCAATAAGCAACTTGCAGAAGACAGTTTGTCGCTATCGCCGCTGATGCCTCGTTTTCTATTCCTAAATGCAATTGCTGTAGCAAAGACAGAAGGGCAAGATGCCTTTGTCAATTCACTCAGGGATATGGTAAACCGTTATCCCACCAATGAGTTGGGGGCAATGGCAAAAAACATGCTTGCTATGATGAATGTTGGTGCCGAAAGCAAACAAGACAACTCAGCGCCATCCACATTAGCGGAAACACGGGGAACTGTGGAACAACCGCAGGACACTATTCCTGCTGATATAGCCTTCTCTAAAGAACGCAATGAATCATCTTATGTATTGCTAATAATTCCTACTGACGAACAAAATCTGAACCGTTTGCTCTATGAAGTGGCTCTATATAATTTTACTCAATTCCTTATCAAAGACTTCGATTTGATGCAATTACCATATCTCACTCCAGAACAATGCGCTCTGCAAGTAGCAGGATTGGAATCTTTGGATGAAGCCGAATGGTATATATCATTGCTGAGAGCAGACAACGACATCAACGCCACTTGTTCTGAATTGGGTGTAACACTCTTACCCATTACAGATACCAATTTCAAGATGTTAGGAAATCCGTTCAGCCCGAACGATTATCAGCATTTTATCAAACAATAATCATTAGCCGTGAGCAAATGGGTAGAAATCATATTGCCTCTGGCTATCAGGAACGCCTACACTTATCGTGTTCCCGATACATTGTCATGTCCCCAACCCGGAATGAGGGTTGTAGTTCCTTTGGCAGCCAAAGAAATGGTTGGCATAGTGAATCTCGTTCAAGATGAAGCGCCTGATATTGAACCCGAAAAGATCAGAGATATAATAACGGTATTGGATTCGGAACCCTCGGTTACGCAAAAACAATTAGATTTATGGCGATGGATAGCAAATTATTACATGTGCAACCTCGGACAAGTGATGGAAGCTGCCATTCCACGAAAATTACAAGATAGACAATACTCGCTTGATCCTTCCATCCGAAGACGAATCAAACTACCCCAATACGAAGGTGAGACATCCCCCCTAAAGACTTTGTCTTTTGCTCAGCAGCGCGCAACAGATGAGGTAAAAACAGCCTTTCTGGAGCATCCGATAGTCATACTGCAAGGAGTGACCTCCTCCGGCAAAACCGAAGTATATATGCATCTTATCCACGAGCAGTTGGAACAAGGGAAGCAAGTATTATATCTGGTGCCGGAAATAGCCTTGACAACCCAATTAACAGAACGGCTAAAACAGGTTTTCGGCAATAAACTATATGTATATCATTCTCGTGTAAGTGACGGACAACGAGCCGAACTCTATCGCCAAGTCCTGCAATTCACATGGGCGAAAGAAAAGGGTACTTCCGAACCTAAGGGACAATTGATAGTAGGAGCGCGTTCCGCCGTTTTTCTCCCATTGGTCAACCCCGGATTGATTATATTGGACGAAGAGCATGAGCCGAGTTACAAGCAACAAGATCCTGCTCCCAGATACCATGCTCGCTCCGTAGCCGTTATGCTCGGCAAACAATTCGGATGTAAAGTCCTTTTAGGGACAGCCACTCCATCTGTAGATACTCTCTATAACGCAAAGAACGGAAAATACGGTCATGTACAACTGACAGAAAGATATGCCGGTATTCAATTACCTATAATTACGTTGATTGATTTGGAGCGCCAATATCATCGGCGTGAGATGTACGGACATTTCTCTGATCCATTAGTTGCTCGAATACGAGAAGAATTAAGCAAAGGGAAACAGGTTATCCTATTTCAAAACCGCAGAGGATATGCCCCATATATCAGTTGCACCCAATGTGGACAAGTTCCCACATGTTCGGATTGCGATGTAGCGATGACCGTCCACTTATCAGCACGGCTTCTCACTTGCCATTATTGCGGACAAACGCAACCTTTTCTTTCCCGTTGCCCTAAATGCGGAGGTGAAATGCGTATACACGGATTCGGAACAGAAAGGTTGGAAGACGAAGTACGACAATATTTTCCTGAGGCACGTATCGCCCGTATGGACCTGGATACCACCCGCCACAAAGACGATTATCAAACTATCATAGATGATTTTGCCGCACACAAAGTTGATATACTGATCGGTACACAATTAGTAAGCAAGGGCCTTCATTTTGACGATGTAAGTCTAGTAGCAGTATTGAATGCTGACCATCTGCTCAATCAACCTTCATTCCGGAGTTACGAACGCGCCTTTCAAATGTTGGAGCAGGTTAGCGGAAGAGCAGGGCGACATGGAAGCAGAGGAGAAGTGATGATACAAACTTTTGATCCGGAACATCCTCTATATGCTTTACTTCAAGAACATCAAACCGATACATTCCTGAACGAGCAACTGAAAGAACGAGAATCCTTTCATCTTCCTCCTTATAGCAGGATGATAATTTTGACACTAAAACACAATCGAGAAGAACGCTTATTAAGTGCAAGCGAATACATGCATCAACGATTGGTATATATTTTCGGGACACGTTGCTCAAATGTAATTTTACCGTCAATCACACGAATACAATCACAATATATACGACAAATTAACTTACGATTCGCTTTAGGAGAGAACATCTCGAAAGCCAAAGAAATGCTACAAACCGAAATTGACGCTTTCAGTTCACAACCTGAAGGTAAAGGAGTAAATGTAATAGCAGATATAGATCCTTTGTAGGCATTTACTATAGCATAGCCGAGAAAATCAAGCCCATGAGAGATATTTTCTATATTGTATAAAATACAGTTCTAATAAATATAGCAACAGAAAATCAAGCGGTTCTTCCTTTAAGGTAGAACCGCATTTTATTCACATAAGACAGGAAATACGAATGTACACCTTATATATATTATTCCTTATATATTATATAGAATGGGATAAGATATATTATATATATATATATACATGTAGTTGTAGTTGAGACAAGTTTCAAATATTAGATGAATGATTTGCTTCTGCAGCCGATTGAGCTTCGCGAGCAAGAGCTTTAGCATAACAAGCACGACAAAGCGGTTCGTAACTATCTGTTTCACCTAAAAGTACACGTTTCTCGGAAGCCACAAGACGATGGCTTACATACGCCAAATCTCCACAATGGACACAGATAGCATGTGTTTTGTAGACATCATCCGCAACAGCCATCAAAGCCGGCATAGGACCGAAAGGCACACCCTTGTAATCCATATCCAAACCTGCAACGATCACACGAATACCACGCGAAGCCAATTCGAGGCAGACATCCACAATACCCGCATCGAAGAATTGGGCTTCATCAATTCCAACGACATCGATATCTGCTGTAAGCAACAAAATATTACCTGACGAATCAACAGGAGTGGACTGTATCGTATTATGATCGTGGCTGACCACATCCTCCACGCTATATCTGACATCTATTGACGGTTTGAATATTTCGACTTTCTGTTTGGCGAATTGAGCCCTTTTCATGCGCCGAATCAATTCCTCCGTTTTGCCGGAGAACATCGAACCACAAACCACTTCAATACTTCCTCTACGGCTAACAGGGCCTTGTGTATCTCTTTCTGAAAACATAATCTAATCCGTTTTAATATCTTGAACCATCATTTGAATGCTGGTATTGCCGTTGAATGTATTCTCATCCAATTCGTAGCATACATCCATCGGGAGTCCGTTCTGCAAATGCAAGGCAAAATCTCCTTTACCAAAAGCGATACCTTGAATTGCAGCCGTCAAATCGGTAACATCCAATTTAAGGTGTTCTCCCATTTTCCCGACCCTTTTAGAATATCTATTATTAATGACATGACGCGTCACAAAGACGGGGCGTGGATTACCCGGCCCGAAAGGCTCCAGATGTTTAAGGATATTGAAGAATTGTACGGAAATATCAGAGAAAGCGATTTCCGACTCCACTTCAATGGTAGGATGAAGCTGATCCTCTCGAATATGAGTAGCGACAAATTCCTCGAAACGGCGTTTGAATTCGGACAAGTCTTTTTCACGCATACTGAGACCAGCCGCGAATTGATGTCCGCCGAAATTAGTGAGCAAATCATGACACGAATCAATTGCCGTATAAATATCAAAACCACCAACCGAACGCGCAGAACCGGAAACAAGTCCATCCTCACTACGAGTCAACACGATAGTAGGACGGAAATAAGTTTCAGTCAAACGACTGGCCGCAATTCCGACTACTCCTTTATGCCAATCCGGAGAATATACCACGGTAGTGAATTTGCGTTCGTTATCAGGATCCTGACTCAATAAAGCCAAGGCTTCATCGGTAGTTTTTGTATCATAGTCCTTTCGTTCCGTATTATAGGTATTGATATCCTGTGCTTTAGCGTCCGCTTCTTCCTCATCATCGGTAATAAGCAATCTGACCGCTTCGGCTCCCGATTTCATACGTCCGCTGGCATTGATACGTGGCCCTATACGGAATACAAGATCAGTAATCGTTACTTTTTTGCCGTCTTCTATACCAGCCACTTTCATAATACTGCGTAAACCAACCAAAGGCGCTTGATTGATTTGCTTCAGTCCGTAATAAGCCAATACACGGTTTTCACCCGTAACTGGCACAATATCGGAAGCTATGGACATAGCCAACAAAGGAAGCAGATTCATCAGCGGTTCCAAACCGAGTCCTTTGCTCATAGCATAAGCCTGCATCAATTTGAAACCGACGCCACACCCACTCAATTCCTTGTAGGGATATGAGCAATCGTGCCTTTTCATATTAAGTACGGCTACGGCACGGGGTATTTCATCTCCCGGAGTATGGTGATCACAGATGATTAAGTCTATTCCTTTCTGCTTGGCGTATTCCACTTTATCGACGGCTTTGATACCGCAATCCAGAGCAATGATCAGGCTACAATTAGTGGACTGCGCATAATCAATTCCTTTGAAAGAAATACCATATCCTTCGGTATAGCGGTCAGGGATATAGAAATCGAGATTGTCGGTAAGAGTACGCAACAGTTTGTAAACCAACGCCACCGCCGTCGTACCATCCACATCATAATCTCCATAAATAAGAATACGTTCGTTTTCCCTGAGTGCCAGATCAAGTCTTCCAACCGCTTTTGACATGTCCTTCATCAAGAAGGGATCATGCAGTTCGTCAAGCGAAGGACGAACATAGCTACGCGCTTCATCGGGAGTGGTAATACCACGCCTAACGAGAAGCCTAGCAGAAGCTTCGCTAATATTAAGTTGTTTGGCCAAATCCAAGCAGAGCGATTTCTGCTCAGGAGTCAATTGCCATATATTCCAAGCGTAATCCACTTTTGTTCTTATTGAAGAGTGAAGGGGTCAGCATCTTTCCACAAGGGCAAAACCTGACGGAAATGATGCAATTTCTCGATGTCGAACTCCGCTATACGAGTTCCCTGTTCATTATTTTTGAATTTGACAATCGGATTAAGATGCGTATCATACGCAACTGAATGGCCGTTGTAATGCAATCCCAATCCATCATCGCCCACGGGATTAGCCGCCGCAACATAGCATTGATTTTCCGTACCTCTGGCAGCAACGAGCGCATCCCAATATGCGATTCGGATTTCAGGCCAGTTGGCGCTAACCAACAATATATCGTATTGATTGTCGTTATCGAGTCTTGCCCAAATGGGGAAACGAAGGTCGTAACAGATGAGCATTCTCATTTTTACGCCTTTGTATTCAAAAACGGTTCTATCATGTCCAGGAGTGAAGAATTTGTCCTCACCACCGTGTGCATACAAATGGGCTTTGTCAACTACAGTCACTTCGCCATCAGGACGGACGAAAAAGCCACGGTTGTAGAGTTGACTTTGAATTTGTTCTGCCCCATTAAGAAAAGTGTCAGTTTCTTCTTCACAAATAAAGGAGGCCGCAATAGCGACACCCGTTTCATTGCTCAGTTTTTTAAGTCGTTGCATCGTCCTTCCATCCATCGGTTCCGCCAAATCAGGTCGGTCGGTACAAAATCCAGTAGTGAACATCTCAGGTAGCAGGGCCACATCGGCCTTGCCCTTGAGACGATGAATTCTACGCTCCGTCAAGCGGAGATTTTCTTCTTTATTTTCCCAAAGAATGGGATATTGCAAGACAGCTACTCTGAACACGATTATTTCTTCTTCTCGGGTTTACCGATAGCCTCTCTCATAGCTGTGTCAGCCTGCATATTCTGCATACGGTAATAGTCCATAATACCTAAATTGCCGTTGCGGAAAGCATCAGCCATAGCTTGCGGGACGAGAGCTTCGGCTTCAATTACTTTAGCACGAGCTTCTTGGGCTTTAGCTTTCATTTCCTGTTCATTGGCAATAGCCATAGCGCGGCGCTCTTCGGCTTTAGCTTGCGCGATATTTTTGTCAGCTTCAGCCTGGTCCATCTGAAGTTGAGCACCGATGTTTTTACCGACATCAATATCAGCGATATCGATGGAAAGGATTTCGAAAGCGGTCCCGGCGTCAAGACCTTTAGAAAGGACGAGTTTAGAGATACTATCGGGATTCTCCAAAACGCTCTTGTGGCTATCAGCAGAACCAATAGAAGAAACGATACCTTCACCAACACGAGCGAGAACGGTGTCTTCACCGGCACCACCCACCAATTGACGGATGTTGGCCCGAACCGTAACACGTGCTTTTGCGATCAACTGGATACCATCTTTTGCAACAGCCGTAACAGGAGGAGTATCAATCACCTTCGGATTAACCGACATTTGAACAGCCTCAAACACATCACGACCGGCAAGATCAATAGCGGTAGCCATTTGGAAAGGAAGTTGGATATTGGCTTTGGAAGCACTAACCAAAGCATGAACGACTCGTGTAATATGACCACCGGCCAAATAGTGAGCTTCTAAACCATCGCGTTTAACATCAGTAAGACCGGCTTTATGAGCCTCAATCAAACAATTGACAATCTGCGTAGGTGGCACCTTACGTATACGCATAAGGAAAAGTTGCACCAAAGAGATGCGCACACCGCTTACCTGGGCATTGATCCACAGCATAAACGGAACATAGTAGAAGAAAATGATTACCAACAAGGCAACCAACACTACCAAAATTACTTCAAATACTTCCATATCAAAAACTTATTTAGTTAATATTCAATTTTTCATATCGGCTACGCGAATACTGAGGACCTGCATGCTAACCACATGAAGCAGTCTGTCGTACAAAATGCCGAATATTTATAGATTTATACAAAAGGTTAAAAACAACCGTTGAAGAATGAAGTTCATACGAGCATCCACTCTCGGTTAGGTCTCGAAAAAGTTGATACCCCAATCAATTGGCAAAAGGGAAAAAGAAGGCGATTATTGCAGTTTCTCCATTTTTTTCGCTTCCGCTTCGAGATTTTCGATTTTTTTGCCCGGAGCAGCCAATTCGACTTTACTATCAATGGCGGTGTCAAGCGCCATTTTGTCAATGGCACGGCTTTTGATAAAAATTATGATAGAAACCAATATCAAAAGAAGTGTAGCCGCCAAGATAAGATGTCCGGCCCAGGGATACACCGGTGCCAAGCGAACATAAGCCCAAGCAACACCAGCGATCAAGCAAATGAAGCCAGATATACCTGCAATACCGAAACCAGGGAGCAAAAAGAGCTCCGCCAAGAGCAAAATCACTCCAAAAACCAAGAGTAAAATAACAATTAACCAGTCCATTTTTAGTAAAAAAAATATTTCAGGCTGCAAAAATACTAAATATTTTTGATATATACAAATAAAAAAATAAATTTGCACAATAAAAAAAAATGTTGTACTTTTGCAGCCCGAAAGGAAAAAGCGGTCGAAAAGTGCCTATTTACAAGCAAAGCGGAAGTAGCCAACGATTCGGTTATTACTTTCCAGCACCAAACAGAAGATGAACCAACCATAGAAAATCGAGCATACCTTATATAATATATGAGCAAAAACTTAGTAATCGTAGAGTCCCCCGCCAAAGCCAAAACAATAGAGAAATTTCTTCACGGAGATTATCATGTATTGTCGTCACAGGGTCATATCCGTGACATCGAAGGTGTAGGACGCAACAGTATAGGTATTGATTTCAACCACAACTACCAACCGAATTATGTAATCGATCCCGGCAAAGAATCACTAATAGCCAATTTGAAGAAAGAAGCCGCCAAAGCAGAGATGATATGGCTGGCAAGTGATGAAGACCGTGAAGGTGAAGCCATCGCCTGGCACTTGCAGGAAGTACTGCAGTTGCCAGCCGACCGCACACGTCGAATAGCATTCCACGAAATAACGGAAACGGCGATCAAGGAAGCCATCAAACATCCTCGTCAAGTGAATTACAACATTGTGAATGCCCAACAGGCCCGTCGTGTTCTGGATAGAATCGTTGGATTTGAATTAAGTCCCGTCTTATGGCGCAAAGTGACTACGGGTTTATCTGCAGGTCGCGTCCAATCGGTAGTAGTAAGACTGATAGTGGAGCGCGAGCGTGACATCGAGAATTTCAAAGAAACAGCACAATATCGTGTAGTTGCAGACTTCAACGGAGAAGATATAGACGGAAAAGAAGCCGTATTGCATACCGAGTTGAACCATCGTTTCAACACCAAAGAAGAAGCCATTTCCTTTTTGGAACAATGCAGCAAGGCCGAATTCAGCATCAGTTCGATACAAACAAAGCCAACCAGCCGTCAGCCTGCATCTCCGTTCACGACCTCACTTCTTCAACAAGAAGCAGCCCGCAAGTTGAAATTCACGGTAAGCAAGACCATGCGTCTGGCTCAATCGTTGTATGAAGCCGGTAAGATAACCTATATGCGTACAGACTCGGTCAACCTTTCGTCATTGGCCATAGGTACAGCAAAAGAAACGATTATAGCCGAATACGGCGAACGCTATCATCAAGCTCGTCAGTTCCATACCTCTTCCAAAGGAGCACAAGAAGCTCACGAAGCCATTCGCCCCACCTATATCAATGTTGCTACCGCGGGTCAAACACAAGACGAAAAACGTTTGTACGACTTGATTCGCAAACGCACATTGGCATCACAGATGGCCAACGCCGAAATAGAGAACACCCGTATTGAAGTTTCGGCTAGCGGCATACCTTATATCTTTGTAACCACAGGTGAAACGGTGCTTTTCGATGGATTCATGCGTGCCTATATTCAATCCAACGATGAAGAGCAAACAACGGAAGCATCACTTCTGCCTCGTTTCAACGAATCTACGCCTGTAAAAACAGACGAGTTCGTTGCCAGTCAAACCTTCAGCAAGCCACCATTCCGATACAACGAGGCGACTTTAATCAAAGCAATGGAAGAACTGGGAATCGGTCGCCCATCCACCTATAATGCCATCATCGAAACCATTCAAACGCGCCATTA
Organism: Paludibacteraceae bacterium; assembly: GCA_024399655.1. Lineage (GTDB taxonomy): Bacteria > Bacteroidota > Bacteroidia > Bacteroidales > Paludibacteraceae > Colicola. Next base: position 68,644 of record JAKSNP010000007.1, read on the forward strand.
TGTAGAACGCGGCAATGTAGCCGGACATCGACGCGAATATAATGTATTGACGATGCGCAACGGACGAATCAGCGACAAGATGCGTAGCGAAATTACAGGACAAGACTCACAGAAACTGCTCTCAACCGATTTGGGACGAATCACAAACGATTTTCTGGTGGAGCAATTCCCCGACATTCTCAGTTACGATTTCACCGCCAAAGAGGAAGAGAATTTCGACCGCATAGCCACCGGTGAAGCAGAATGGGTGGAAGTGGTGGATACATTCTACAAGACATTCCATCCCGGAATAGAACGAATTCCATCAGGCAAAGTGGCCGGTCGTTTATTGGGACAAGATGCTCACGGAGCACCCGTTATTGCCAAAATAAGCAAAATCGGTCCATGCATCCAATTGGGAGATGCCGATTGTGTAAAACCAAAATTTGTTTCGTTGAAAAAAGGACAATCAGTATTCACCATCACATTAGAAGAAGCGTTAGCGTTGTTTGAAGATGCCAAACCTCGTGTCCTAGCAACCATAGACGGAAAAGATGTGGTTGCCGGAGAAGGAAAGTACGGCCCCTATATTCGCTATGACGACCGTTTCATTTCAATTCCGAAAGGGAAGAATGCCAATGAAATGAGTGCTGCAGAAATTCGCACCTTAATCGAAGAGCATCATGATGCACACGAGCCATTGAAAGAATTTGGCGACATCAAAGTGATGAAAGGGCGTTACGGATATTATTTAAAGACAGAAAAAGGAAATTTCCGCCTAGCTCGATCCATTGATGCCGAACACTTAACCGAAGCAGAATGCCTCAAGATATTGGAAGATCAACATTCTTCCACACAAAGCAGCAAAAACAATAAACGGACTAAAAAATAATCAATTATGTTTCTTTCTATCCTCAAATCAAAAATTCATCGCGTTCGTATTACAGAAGCCAATTTGGAATACATCGGTTCGATTACAGTGGATGAAGACCTGCTGGATGCAGCTGGAATTTTGAGCGGAGAAAAAGTATCCGTAGTGGATGTAACCAACGGAGCCCGTCTGGAGACCTATACTATTCCCGGACGCCGTGGAAGCGGATGTATCTGCATGAACGGTGCAGCCGCACACTTGATGCATGTGGATGACGTAATTATCATTATGGCCTATGCATTGATGACCCCCGAGGAAGCCAAGACATTCCGTCCACAAATCGTATTCCCAACAAACAATCACCTATAAGAAATGTTTTTTGATTTGCTCCATACCGATTCACAAAGTGCAGCACGCGCAGGCGTGGTGCATACTGACCACGGCGATATACTAACACCCATATTTATGCCTGTTGGCACAGTAGGAACAGTGAAAGGTGTGCATTTCAAAGAATTACGGGACGATATAAAAGCTCAAATCATATTAGGGAACACCTATCATTTATATCTTCGCCCCGGAACCGACATACTTCATCGAGCCGGCGGTTTACATCGTTTTGAAGGTTGGGACAGACCCATATTAACCGACTCGGGCGGCTATCAGGTATTTTCATTGACCAGCATCCGCAAGATGACGGAAGACGGAGTACAATTCTCTTCACACATAGACGGACGCAAGTTGATGTTTACCCCGGAAAGCGTGATGGATATAGAGCGCGAAATAGGAGCCGATATCATGATGGCCTTTGACGAATGCTGCCCAGGAACGGCAGACCGCCAATATGCAACCGCATCCATGCAACGCACCCACAGATGGTTGGATCGATGCATAAAAAGATTCGATGAAACCAAGGATATTTACGATTATCATCAGCATCTGTTCCCCATCGTACAAGGATGTGTTTATCCTGATTTGAGACGAGAAGCAGCCCAACGCCTCAGAGACTTAGATCGTGACGGATACGCTATAGGCGGATTAGCAGTAGGTGAACCGGCGGAAGTAATGTATGAGATGATTGAAGTGGTGAATGATATTCTCCCCCAAAACAAGCCACGCTATCTAATGGGAGTGGGAACGCCTTGGAACCTGCTGGAAGCGATTGAAAGAGGAGTGGATATGTTCGACTGCGTCATGCCCACCCGCAACGGACGCAACGGAATGATTTTCACTCGTAACGGCGTAATGAACATGCGCAACCAGAAATGGGAAGCAGATTTCCGCCCCTTGGATGAGGAAGGAACCAGTTTTGTCGATCATCAATACACCCGCGCATATGTTCGTCATCTGATTCATTCTGACGAAATGTTGGGTTTGCAAATCCTAAGTATTCATAATCTATGCTTCTATCTATGGCTGGTAGGTGAAGCCAGACAACATATAATTGACAGCGATTTCAAGAGTTGGAAAGACGATATAATGCGCCGCATTACCGTACGACTCTGACAAACTCATCCGCATGAAGAAACTGGATGTCTATATTATCCGTAAATTTCTCGGCACTTTCTTCTTCTCGATAGTGCTGATATTGAGTATCGGTATCGTATTTGACATCACAGAGAAGATGGACAATTTCTATGAGTTTCAACTCTCGTTTTGGACTGTAGTAAAGGAATATTACATTCATTTCATTCCCTACTACGCCAATATGTTTCTTCAGTTGTTCATATTTATTTCTGTAATTTTCTTCACTTCCAAACTGGCGCAAAACAGCGAAATTATCGCGATGTTATCTACGGGAATGAGTATGCAACGCCTATTTGTTCCTTATCTGATATCTGCCGGTATACTCTTTGTATTCACCTTTATATTAGGTGGTTATGTGATTCCTCCCGCATCAGGTAAATTGCTTGATTTCACCGATAAATATGTGGATCACTTCACCACAGAAAATGCACGAAATGTACAAATAAAAGTGGAGGAGGGAACCGTACTATATATAGAGACATTCCGTCAGCCGAACCATACGGGTTACAGGACCTCGTACGAACATTTTGAGGATAAGACTTTAAAAATGCGAATTACAGCAGAGCGCGTTGTGTATGATACAGCCTACAATTGGCATTTTGAGAACTACACCAAACGTGAATTTGACGGTATGTACGAACACCTCAGTAAAGGGATGCGACTAGATACCATTATCCCGATGACTCCGGATGAACTTTTCATCACAGCAGAACAAGCCCAACAATTGACCAATAGTGAATTGCGCAACTATATCAAGCGCCAACGAGAACGAGGTGCAGGCAATATTCAAGCCTTTGAAACGGAGTTGCACAAACGTTATGCATCTCCAATCGGTGTATTCATTATGACTTTGTTAGGATTTACCATGAGTTGCAGAAAGGTTAGAGGAGGAATAGGCAAGAATTTGGGTATCGGAATCACCTTATCGGCAGCCTATATATTATTCTCGACCGTAAGCACCACTTTTTCTGCAAGCAAAATCATGTCGCCGTTTATGGCAGCATGGATACCCAATTTCATTTTCTTAGGAATTGGGATCTTCCTATACACCCGCGTAAGGAAATAATACACGTCCCCCTACTACCTAACAGGTTATATTACTACCTATAGAGTAGCAGAAGCACAAGTTGGATACGCCAGGGGGAATGATTGCTTCTCCTATAAACGTACGATCAAGATTCCGGAAGGATACGATGAATTTCATCGTATGTAAATCCCCGTTGGAGCAAGAAACGATAAACAGAAGCGGCAGCATTATCTTTTGATTTTCCCTGCAGGCGCAACAAGCCCATCCCCAAGGATTTCCGTTTTTGATCGGCCAATTTCTTCAGATTGGCAAAATAGACGGATTCATCGATATTTTCCAGAGCAGCCGATATGACAGAAGACGGGATATTTTTTTGCTCAAGCATCAATTTTATCTTTATTCTTCCCCATCCTTGATAAGCTACTTTATCGTGAACAAAAGCAGCAGCATAACGCCCGTCATTGAGAAAATTCTGCTCATAAAGCTGCTCAATAACCTTGTCTGCCTGCTGATTGTCGGCTCCCCAAACACGCAACAATTTCAGCCGCACCTCTGAATTACAACGCTCCGCGGTAGCACAATAAGCTTGAGCCCGGCTAATCAAGCGCTCCATACACAAATCTCGGTTTTCCATAAATATCGTTTTTTAGTTGCACATTTTTATACCCCAAATGTTGCAGCAATTCCACCACCTGCATGCCAAAAGCTTCGTTGATTTCGAAATAGAGATGACGGCCGAGCCGCAATTCTGCAATCTTCCGATAGAAAAGTAGCGGATCGGAATCGCTCACAAACAGCGCCATAGAAGGTTCGTAATCCACAACATTAGCATCCATTGATAACCGCTCGCTTTCACAGATGTAAGGCGGATTGCTAACCACGATATCATATTGGAACTTTTCACCATCCAAATCATGCAAAATATCCGCTTTTAAAAAAGATATAGAAACCTTGTTTTCATCGGCATTTTTTCGAGCCACATTCAAAGCCTTATCACTTTTATCAAGCGCAGAAACCGCCCATTCGGGATGATGAACCGCCAAGGCGACAGCAATACATCCGCTTCCCGTACCGATATCCAATACATGCAAGGTATTTTTCTTGTATTCATCGGTTGTTTTTAAAGGTGAACAAGAGGAAACATTCGCCCATTTAGCAGCATCGTCTTCAATCCATTCGACCAACTCGGCTGTTTCTGGACGAGGAATAAGCGTATCTTTAGTAACATTAAGCCTCAACCCATTCCAAAATGTATGTCCGAAAATCTGTTGGACGGGTTCATGACGGCATAATCTTTCCACAACTGACGGCAATTGCCGATCCACTTCCCTCTCGCTGAGTTGTTGATCACGCCACTCATCCACCACCCAACGGGCAATGGCACGAGCCTCATCCAAAGGATATACATCCTTCAAGCGATTGGTTAATATGCTCAAATATTGAAACATGCTGCAAAAGTACAATTTATTTTTGACATTCGCAAATTATTTTGTGTATCAGCAAAAGAAAACGGCACTCCGAATCAACTCTGCAGTATAAAACAGTCATAAAAAAGCGGAAGGAAAGGAAAACGAAAACCTTCTCAATCTTAAAAATCGTATATTTTTTCGATTTGGTGATCCTATACTGACCCTATACTAACCCTATACTGACGTTTCGGAGACGTCATCCGAGCAAAATCTTAAAAATCGTATATTTTTCATCCTTTTACCCGGGGAGGAGAATCAAAGTATAAAAAGAGAAAGAATGCGGATTCAAAAAAAGCAGGGATGCGATAAGTGATAATTTTTATAAAATTATTTGGTAAATCGGGAAAAAAGTTGTACCTTTGCAAACTGTATCAAAAATTACGGGGCAAAAAAGCGCCTTAATAAACCGAAAAACATCTACAGCAAGTACAAAATGACTCAGGACGAACAATATATGGCACGGTGTTTGCAATTGGCAAAATTGGGAGCCTACTATGTAGCCCCCAATCCAATGGTAGGTGCCGTTCTGGTGGACAGCAAGGGAAAGATCATAGGCGAAGGATGGCATCAACGTTACGGCGGGCCTCATGCAGAAGTCAACTGCTTCGCTTCTGCCGAAAAGCGAGAAGATTATAGCGATTGCACCCTGTATGTCAGTTTGGAGCCTTGCAGCCATTGGGGGAAAACGCCACCCTGCGCCTTATTATTGACCGAAAAGAAAGTGGGACGTGTAGTAGCAGGGATGTTAGATCCGAATCCTCAAGTATCGGGCAAAGGGATGTCCATTCTGCGAGAAGCAGGAATAAAAACAGAAACCGGCGTTTTAGAAAAAGAATGCAGGGAATTGAACAAACGATTTCTCTGCTTAATGGAAAAGAATCGTCCGTATGTCATTTTGAAATGGGCACAAACCAGTGACGGATATTTGGACCGTCGCCGCGAGGAAAAAGGGAACGGTCCGGTGGTCATCTCAAGCAAATTAACCAAGCAACTGGTACATAAAAAACGCGCCGAAAACATGGCGATTATGGTAGGCACCCGTACGGCTTTGTTGGACGACCCTAAACTAAAGACGACTCATTGGAGCGGACGAAATCCATTGAGAGTAGTGACAGACAGACACCATCGACTAACAGCAAATGCCCAGATCCTGAGTCCCGATGCAGAGACAATAGTATACAGCGAGCGTACCGATTGGCCTTACATACTGAACGACCTGGCAGCACGCCATATTCATAGCATATTAGTGGAAGGCGGCAGCGAATGGCTGAACCATATTTTGAGTACGGGCATCTGGGATGAAATTCATATAGAAGAAGGGCCTCACACTTTGGCCGAACTGACAGCAGATCAGCCGCAGCCTGTAGTAGGAGTGGCCGCTCCAAAAGCAGACATGAATCAAGCCATATGTACCCGCATGGAAAACCAACTATTATACGAAATCCGCAAACAATGAAAAAAACGACCTATCTGATACTGACGATGTTGCTGATGTGCGGTTGTCAATACCTTCACCACAAGCATCAGGCCGGAACGGCCGCAGAAGTGAACGGTCAGATTCTTTTACGTCAGGATCTGGATTTTATCACGCGCCAAGCCGCCACACCAGAAGACAGCGTGAGAATAGCTGAGGAATATATCCGTCAATGGGCCAGCAACATACTGCTCTATGACAAAGCCAGTCACGGAAGCGACCCTCAAATAGAACAATTGGTGGATGACTACCGCCGCACTTTGTATATTCACGCATACGAAGAAGAATTGGTGAAGCAAAAAATGGACAAGACCCTACCCGACTCGCTGATTGAATCCTACTACGAAGAACATAAGGACCGTTTCGTACTGAAAGAATCCATCGTAAAGGGTATTTTGCTGGTAGTGCCGAAAGAAGTTCCTCAAGCGGACAAACTACGCCGTTGGATGCAATCCACCAAGGAAGAAGATATCGAGCATATCGAGAAATATGCCTATCAATACGCCACCGGCTACGAGTTTTTCCGCAATGAATGGCAAACGGCCAATCAATTGCTGATTCACTTGCCTTTGGAACGCAACAATCTGAATGAACTGTTGGCCAATCACAACTTTATTGAAGTGAATGATTCAACAATGACCTATTTTCTGCAAGTGTCCTCCAAGCATTCAGCAGGAGAACAAATGCCGATAGAATTCGCCCGTCCCTACATAGAAGATGTACTTCTGGCTGAACGACAAGCCACTTTCTTACGGAAACACCTTGATGCGCTTTACAATGAAGGCAGAAGATTCGGTAAAGTGAAGATATATAATCACGACAACATCGATTGACGACAATATAATGAACGAATATAAATAAGGAAAAACAAAATGCGAAAACAACTGATAACTCTAATAGCATTATTAGGTAGCGTTTGCGCCATAGCCGACAATGTAATCGACGAAGTGATATGGATAGTAGGCGATGAGGCCATCCTACGTAGTGAGGTGGAAGAAGAACGCATGCGCGCCCAATACGAAGGACAGCAGATTCCCGGAGACCCCTATTGCTTCATTCCAGAACAGTTGGCTATACAAAAACTTTTTTTGCATCAGGCTGAATTGGACTCGATAGAAGTGAACGAAGCCACCGTAAGCCACCAAGTGGATATGCGGCTTAACTACTTCATGTCACAAATCGGTTCGAAAGAAAAAATGGAAGAATACTTCCGCAAAAGCAGTTCGGAACTCCGTGAAGAATGGATGACCACGGTTAGGAACCAAATGATTATCCAACAGATGCAAGCCAAACTAACGGAGAATATCAAGCCCACTCCTGCAGAAATACGCCGTTTTTATCAAGGATTGAGTGAAGATTCTATTCCCATGATTCCTGCTCAAGTGGAAGTGCAGATATTGAGTTTTGAGCCAATTGTACCTCGTGAAGAGATTGACCGAGTGAAAGGCAAACTACGAGAGTTCACAGAGCGCGTCAATAGCGGGAATGCTGATTTTGCAATGCTGGCCCGTCTCTATTCGGAAGATCCTGAAACCGCCAAACGAGGTGGTGAACTGGGATTTGTAGGGCGCGGACAATTGGTGAACGAATTTGCCGATGTGGCTTTCAACCTGACCGACCCGAAAAAAGTGAGCCGCATCGTGGAAACCGAATACGGCTATCATATCATTCAATTGATTGAAAAAAAAGGCGACCGGATCAACTGCCGACATATTCTCCTGCACCCGCGCATATCCGCAGCCGACAAAGTGAAAAGTCTGGAACGTTTGGATTCGATAGGAACCATCGTGAAAGCCGGAACATTGAGCTTTGAGCAAGCTGTTATCAAATTCTCACACGACAAAGCCACCGCCATGAGCGCCGGTGTCATGACCAACCCCAATACAGGTTCGTCCCTTTTCGAATATCAGGATCTTCCCCCTGAGATTGCGCGTCAGATCTATAATTTGAACGAGGGCGATATTTCCGACGCTTTCGTAATGATGGACGAGCAGAAAAATAAAGAAGTGTGCGCTATCGTAAAACTGAAAGTGAAAAGAGACGCTCATAAAGCCAATCTAACGGACGATTTTCAGGTGATAAAAGCAATGTTGGAGCAAAAACTGAGCGAAGAATACATCGACCAATGGATCCGCTCCAAACAGAAAGAGACCTATATCAGCATCGATCCCAAATGGAGAGGATGCGATTTCCATTATCCGGGATGGATTCACGAATAATGATACTCAACAAGTAAAAATCAAAACCAAGAATTGAAAGTCAAAACTTACATATTGCTATCAATGGCAATGCTGATTGGATGTATTCCGACTGCATGGGCACAAGATTTGGTGTATTTGGAACACTCCGAAACGCTTAATTATGACCAAGACCGACTGCCCGACGCTCAGATATTGAGCGGAAACGTCTGTTTCAGGCACGACAACGCTTTGATGTTTTGCGATTCGGCCTATTTCTACGAAGCTACCAACTCTTTGGACGCATTCGGCCATGTGCGATTCATACAAGGCGACACTTTGTCCGGATACGGCGACGTGATGTATTATGACGGCAACCGCAAATTCGCCAAGCTGCGCAAACACGTAAAACTGGTACACCGCGCCACCATCCTGACCACCGACAGCCTCAATTATGACCGAATTTCGGAACTGGCCTGGTACTATACCGGCGGTCAGATAAAAGATACCGTAAGTACACTTACCTCCGTATGGGGCCAATATTATCCCCCTACCAATCAAGCCACATTCCGCAAACAAGTGCACCTGTTCAATGACGATATGGTGCTTGATGCCGACACTCTACAATACAATACGGGGACACACGTGGCCGCATTGGTATCTCCCACGGTAATCGTATATAAGGACGAAACCACGATTTTATCCTCTAACGGATGGTATAATACAGCCACAGAACAGTCTCAACTGCTGGACCGCTCACAAATATTACATATTGACGGCAAACAAATGACTGCCGACACCATCAATTACAACCGCAGAACCGGTTACGGACAAGGATTATCACATTTTGAATTGCGCGATACCGTTCAAAAAGGCACTTTATACGGCGACTACGGTGAATTACACGAATACGGCGACCAGCATTATGTAGGCGAACACGGCTACGTCACCCGGCACACGCTCCTGGTGGATTGGAGTAATGACACCTCTTACACCTATATCCACGCCGACAGCATATTTACTGAAGTGGTGCCGGATACGCTCATGATTATCACTCAACTGGACTCGCTGACACAAGATACAACCTACCGCGACACCACACACCGTCAACTTAGGGCATATTATAATGTAAGAGCATACAACAAGGATTATCAGGCCGTATGCGACTCGTTGCTTTACAACGACAAAGACTCGATCGCCACCCTTTATCATTTGCCGGTATGCTGGAGCGACTCACAACAAGTGGCGGCTGACCTGATAGTAGTATATCTGAAAAACAAAACCGTTGACTACATTCATGGAATCGACAACGCCATCGCCATCAAAATGGAAGATTTCGACATGTTCGATCAAATGGCCGGCAAAGAAATGTTCGCCTATATTCGCGAGGGTGAATTAAGACAGATTGATGTAAACGGCAATGCAGAAACCGTTTTCTACCCCAAAGAAGAGGATGGATCGTATATCGGAGTTAATCGAACACAAAGCAGCAATATAAAAATGTATCTCCGCGAACAGAAAATCGACCATATCCTTTTCACCACCAGCACATCCGGCACCCTTTATCCCCTAGATCAAATGCCGGAAAACGAGAAAAAACTGCGTCCGTTCTTCTGGGCTGAAGATGTTCGTCCTACCGACCCGGACGATGTATTCCGTGTATCGAAAAAAGTAGTCCGCCCTTCCTCAGCAGCCGTATCTGCAGCCGTAGAAGAGGAGGAAGAAGATAAGCCTGCCACGCAACGGCCTGCACGCAACAAAAAGAAACATTAACAGGGAACAGCCCCATACATACTATCCTAAAACATGAAAAAAATACTTTTTACCTTACTGATTTGCGCTTCTACCATCCTACTGCATGCGCAAACTTACTCCCAAGCTATCGGCATCCAATTGGGCTATGCCAATCCCGTTTATCGTCTGAATTCACCCGATTCGCCCGAACAACAAAAAGCAAATCTTTTTCCTGACAATCTGCGCGGTGTAAAAATAGGTTTCAACTACGACGCCACCCTCATTCGCGGCTTCGGTTTGAATATGGCTATCAACTACACTTTTGCCGGCACCCAAACCAGCTGGAATGACTATCGATTTGATATCAACGGCAAACCGATTACCAATAAAATTTATCCGTTAGATTCACGGTCACAAAAACTATATCAATCTTTGGAACTGGCCATCGATTGGCAATATAAATTCGAAATCGCTCACCATACCTGGCTGATTCTTTACACAGGACCGACCATGCAATGCGGTCTGCAGCGTATCAACAAAGATCAAATACGCTACAAAAATCAGACCGAAATAGAAAAGGTTGAGAAAAGCAACTATTACGAGTATGAAAACGATCCCGCACACAGCTACAATCGCATCAATGTGACTTGGGGAATCGGAGTAGGATTCCAATACGGACGATATTTCATACGCGGAGGATACGATTTCGGATTGATGAATCCTTATTATTACCACAATTTCAACAAAATGGGCTATGGTTTTGACCGCAATACCCGCGGACGTCTGGATCAATGGCAAGTGAAATTGGGTATTTATATCTGGAACGACTAAACCTGCTGAAAATATGCCAAAGTATCAGATTCCACCTATGACGGTGGAGCGCATTAAAGAAGCGGCCAAAATAGAAGATATCGTAGGCGATTATGTCACTTTACGCAAACGAGGTGCCAATTTGATCGGTCTATGCCCTTTTCATGACGAGAAAACGGGTTCATTCACCGTATCACCCGCCAAAGGTATCTATAAATGTTTCGGTTGCGGTAAAGCAGGAAATGCTATCGGCTTCCTGCAAGAAATAGAACATTGCGACTATTGGACCGCACTCAAAATGGTGGCCAAACGCTACCATATCGAAGTGGAAGAGCGCGAAATGACACAAGAAGAAAAACAATTGCAAGACGACCGAGAAAGCATGTATATCCTGAACGAGTGGGCCAATAGTTGGTTCCAGAATCAACTTTGGGAAACTCGCGAAGGACAAGCAATTGGATTGAGTTATCTGCACGAACGCGGACTGAGAGACGACATCATTCGCAAATTTCAATTGGGTTACTCGCCAGACAAAAACCTATTGGCTATTGAAGCTATAAAACACGGCTACCAAAAACGTTATATCCTGAATGACCCGACCACCGAACCGTATATCGGTACCGGTCTATGCCTGCAAAGTGAGGATGGCCGTATGTACGACCGATTCCACTCACGCGTTATTTTCCCCTTCTTCTCTTTGGGCGGAAAAATAGCGGGATTTGCCGGACGATTGATGAAGCAAAACGACAAAGTAGGCAAATATGTCAATTCGCCCACCTCTCCCATATTTGAGAAACATGAAGTTCTTTTCGGCCTTTATCAAGCTAAATCGGCTATCGGTCGTCTAGGATGTTGCTATCTGGTGGAGGGACAGATGGATGTCATATCAATGGTACAAGCCGGAATAGAAAATGTGGTCGCCAGCGGAGGAACTAGTCTGACCAAATATCAAATCCGAAACCTACACCGCTTCACCGAAAATATAACAGTGTTGTATGACGGCGACAAAGCGGGTATCAAAGCCGCCATACGCGGTATTGACATGATTCTGGAAGAAGGCATCAACGTATCAGTAGTACTGTTGCCTGACGGAGAAGATCCCGATTCGTTTGCCCGTTCCCACAATGCCAACGAATTGATTGAGTTCATCAACAGAAATCAAACTGACTTTATCCGATTCAAAACACGTCTTCTGATGGATGAAGCCCAAGATGATCCTATCAAGAAATCCGGGCTTCTCCATTCTGTAGTGGAATCCATAGCAGTTATACGGGATTCTCTTACCCGCCAGGTATATATTAAAGAGTGCGCTCACCTATTAGGATACAGAGCCGAAATTCTAGCCCGTGAAGTCAACAAAATATTACGAAACAAATACGGAAAAGGAAGCGCTCCTCAATCGGATGAAGAAAAGCCTATCCCCGAAGTGCCGGACTTAAACGAAAATACTCCCGTTGAAAACAATCCGAAACCGGCAAGTACAGATAATGACGAAATCTCCAAATTGGAAGAGCGCTACAAACAGCAATTCGAAAATATCTTGGCATTTATCATCCGCTATGGCAACCAACCGCTTCGTATTAACGGTTCTGATCAGAACATATGTATAGCTGAATACATACGCCAGGAAATGGAAGTGGATGCAGTAGTACCCAACGATCCAATACACAAAAAAATATGGGATGAATACTACGACCTTAGACAAGAAGAAGGCTTCAACGCCGAGCACTATTTCATCAACCATGATGATAGCCAACTATGCCAATGCGTCATCAATATGCTATCTGATAAATATCAAATCAGCAAAATGTATCTCAAGCAGACGGTATCCGAAAATGTCACGACCGAAGTGGTAGAGAACGAAGAAGCAAAAGACTTCAGCAGACAAACCACCTGCCTGCTCATGGAAATCAAGCTGACCATAGTGCAAAAAGAGATTCTAAAACTTCGAGCTGAGATATCCAGGATTCAACAAGAAGGTGACTACCAACAAGCTATGGTCCTATTAGGCCAAATGCAAGAAATACAACGAAATAAATCTATAATCAGTCAACTGATCAACCGCGTAATAATCAAAGGATAAATTCATTAAAAATGCTTTTCGATTCAATAGTATATGGCCCGATACGGTCACGCCGCCTGGGAATTTCGTTGGGTATCAACCTGATGCCTACCGATAAAAAGTTATGCACGTTCAATTGCATATATTGCGAATGCGGATTCAACACGCCTGCCTTGTATGCACGAATTCCAACCCGAGAGAAAGTTCGGGAAGCATTGGAATCCACCCTTTCATCTATGGATATCCAACCCGATGTAATCACTTTCAGCGGAAACGGTGAGCCTACTCTTCATCCCAAATTTGCCGGCATCATTGAAGACATTATCGCTTTGCGTGACCGCTACTGCCCCAAAGCCAAAGTAAGTGTTCTCAGCAATTCCACCCAATTGGGGCGAGAATCTGTTAGGGAAGCTCTCATGAAATGCGACAACCGTATTCTGAAACTGGATTCCGGAATCGACAGCACCATGCAATTGATTGATCAACCTGTCAATAAAGACCTTACTGTGGCACGCATAGTGGATATGCTTAGCCCATTCAAAGGTGAATTCACTCTTCAAACCTGTTTCTTACGAGGAGAATACAAAGGACAACGTATCGACAACACCAGCGATGCGGAATTGGAAGCATGGTATCGCCTTGTCGACCGATTGCATCCACAACAACTGATGATTTATGTGATTGATCGCGCCACCCCTGTCGAGACGCTGGAGAAAATATCGCGCGAGGAGATGGACCGAATTGCAGCTCCCCTTATTGCCAAAGGCTACAATGTTATCGTATCTGCATAAACAGACTGTATAGAAGAAATAAACGGGCTCGACGATATACGCCGGGCCCGTTTATTTTAGATGGCAATGAATGGCTATTTTGTTCCTTCAGAATATCACTTAAAGAACTGAAATGTATACAGCCGGATAATCATCCCCCTGCTCCGTCGGCACATGACGCATCGAACAGTTGAGGGTTTTGAACGGAGTGAGACCATAAGGAGATACGCTCCAATAGGCATCCACCGAATAATATGCATGACCGGGTATTTGAGAAAGAGCTGTGATAAAATCCTCATAATTCATACCTTCAAAATCCTGATGGCGGGATTCGGAAGAGCCATATGATACATCTCCTTCTTCAAACAAACCATCGCCGAACTCGTTATCAAATTCCAGACCTACATACTTTACCCAATCTTGCAGGTCTTGTGTCTCCTGTTTCAATCGGCTATCTTCAAAAAAGGCGAAATAATGCAGTTCCACACCATCTTCTTCCCTATAGAGCACAATCTGCTCCTTTTTCTTGGAATCGGCATTGATATCGAACGCAACATCCGAGTATTTGTTTTGCTCGGTCACGGTCCAACCCCAGATACGGAGCGAATCTACAATTTCATCCATTCCATATTGTGTAAGCACCGCCAACTGCTCACATGTAAGAAACTTCAATTCAGAAGTTGGTTTTTCCGGCTCGGGTTCGATAAGGAAACAAGCATTGAAAGAAAGAGCCACACAAGCCAAAAGAATAAATTTGAATGTTTTCATAATTATTTTGTATTTTCAGATTTCCATTAAAAACAGGTACATAGGTCATGTACAACCATATTGAAGCCGGCTATAGGAGAATGATTATTCACTCAATTCGAGCCACCGCATTTCCGCATTGTCCAAAAGGGCGGTTAATTCTTCATAACGAGCTGAAGCCTGACGAATCTGTTCAGGGTCGGTCAATAGGCCACTCAGTTGGCTTTCCAAATCGTTTTTCTCCTTTTCCAAAAGAGGGATATCGGTTTCCAAACGCTTCAGTTCCTGTTGTTGGTTGAAACTCAGGCGTTTTTTCTTCTGAACTTCAGGTTGGGCTATTGGCTGAGCCGAAGATGGTACCGGTTTAGAAGCAGCAATCGGTTTTTCAGTAGTATCGGCCCAATCACCCACCTCGGTACGATATTGCGTGTAATTACCCGGAAAATCTTTAATCACGCCGTTACCTTTAAACACTAACAGATGGTCAATCACTTTGTCCATGAAATAACGGTCGTGACTCACCACGATCAGACATCCTTTGAAATGCTGTAAGTAGTCCTCCAATATATTCATCGTAGGAATATCAAGGTCGTTGGTAGGTTCGTCCAGAATCAGGAAATTGGGATTCTTCATCAACACACGACAGAGATTAAGACGTTGCTTTTCGCCTCCTGACAGTTTATCGGCATAATCATACTGCTGGGATGGGGAGAACAAAAAGTGCTGGAGAAACTGGGATGCCGTCAGGTGTTTGCCACCACCCATATCTATTTCTTCGGCTTCGTCACGTATAATATCCAACACATGTTTCCCTTCGTTAAGAGGTAATCCTGATTGCGAGAAATAGCCGAATCTGACGGTTTGTCCTATATCAAACGAACCGGAATCGGGTTTTTCTTCGCCCAGAAGCATCTTGATAAAGGTGGTTTTGCCGGTTCCGTTGTTGCCGATCACTCCCATTTTTTCATAACGGGAGAAATTGTAATAGAAGTCACGCATGATAACCAACGGCTCGCGTCCTTCACGCTGAAACTGCTTGTTGATATAGCGCGCTTCAAATATTTTGCTTCCTATATAGGTGGACCTGTTGTCCAAACTCACTTCTTTCTGTTGTATATTCTGATGGGCACGGTCTTGC
Source organism: Paludibacteraceae bacterium (assembly GCA_024399655.1). GTDB lineage: Bacteria > Bacteroidota > Bacteroidia > Bacteroidales > Paludibacteraceae > Colicola. The sequence goes on from JAKSNP010000007.1 coordinate 84,426, forward strand.
AACGTATAGAACGCATCTATCCTGCCTTTTGCTTTATGTCCGCGCGCTTGCGGCATGCGCCTCATCCATTCCAATTCGGTACGATAGAGATTTTTGGCCCGCTCGGTTTCGGCATTGAATACATCAATCCGTTCGGCACGTTTCTCAAGATAATAGGAATAATTGCCTTGATAGGAATAGAGTTGTTGCCCGTCCAATTCCATTATCCGGTTGCATACACGGTCAAGGAAATAACGGTCGTGAGTTACCATCAACAACGCCATTGAAGAACGACGCAGAAAATCTTCCAGCCATTCCACCATACCCAAATCAAGATGGTTGGTAGGTTCGTCCAAAAGCAGCAATTCTGGTTCCTGTATCAACACCGACGCCAAAGCCACTCTTTTGAGTTGTCCTCCGGAAAGGGTTCCCACTTTTTGCTCAAGATGACGTATTTGCAGTTTGCCCAATATCTGCTTGTATTTGGTTTCGTAATCCCATTCCTTCTGCAATTCGGTTTCGGCAGGAGCGTGCAACATACAAGCTTCCAACACCGTCATTTCGCTCGGAAATTCGGGTTTTTGCGATAGATAACCCACTCGCAAATCGCGTCGGAAAGTCACCTCACCGCAATCGGCATTCTGGTGTCGGGTAAGTATGTTCAGCAAAGTGGTCTTACCGCTTCCGTTACGCGCGATAAGAGCCACACGCTGTCCTTGCGCGATACCGAAACTGATATCACGAAACAAGGTGCGGTCACCAAACGACTTGCTCAAGCCTTCTACCTGAAGATAGGGTTTATTGGGATTGACTGCCATATTCGTACAGAAAATCTTCCGTCAACAACGATGCGAAACGCGAAATGGTAGAGCCAAAATCACTCCGACAAATAGCGATGCATGGCACCGGCAGCCCGTCGGCCGTCTGACATAGCCAAAATAACGGTAGCACCGCCACGAACTATATCACCACCGGCAAAGATTGCAGGAATAGAAGATTGCAAAGTATCATCACCCACAACGATAGTTCCTTTTTTGGAAATTTCCAAACCGTCCACGCTACGAGGAATAAGCGGATTGGGCGAAACACCTACACTTACTATCACCAAATCTACGGGGATGGTAAGCGTTTTTCCTTCCACCGGCACCGGACTGCGACGTCCAGAAGCGTCGGGTTCACCCAATTGCATCACCTGCAGTACGGCTTCGCAAACACGCCCGTTTTCATCTCCGTGATATTCGATAGGATTATGCAAGGTTAGCATTTCTATCCCTTCGTCCTTGGCGTGACGCACTTCTTCTATACGGGCAGGCATTTCATCCTCCGAACGGCGATATACGATCATAGCCCGTTCCGCACCCAATCGTTTGGCCGTACGGACGGCATCCATTGCGGTATTTCCGCCTCCGATTACAGCCACATTCTTGCCGTATAGCAATGGTGTATCCGTCGTATCGGAAGAGGCGTCCATCAAATTGACTCGGGTAAGGTATTCGTTGCATGACAACACTCCGTTGAGATTCTCACCGGGGATATCCATAAATCGAGGCAGACCTGCACCCGAAGCCACGAATATTCCGGCAAAGCCCTGTTCGCGCAATTGATCCACCGTAAGGGTCTTGCCGATGATTGTATCGGTTTGGAATTGAACGCCCAAAGCTCTCAGCCCTTCTATCTCGCGATCCACAATTCTATTGGGCAGACGGAATTCGGGAATACCATATTTCAACACACCGCCTATTTCGTGCAAGGCTTCAAATACGGTAACATTATAACCATATTTGGCCATATCTCCGGCAAAAGCCAGTCCCGCAGGACCGGAACCTACTACTGCCACTTTCTTGGCATCATCTTTCGGAGTTGCATTATGAGCCGCAACGGATACGGAATGATCGGCCACATAACGCTCCAGATAACCGATTGCTACAGGCTCATGATTCATTTTATGATGAATACATTGCGCCTCACATTGTTTCTCCTGAGGACATACACGACCGCATACGGCAGGAAGAGTGCTGCTGGTACGAATGATATCGGCTGCAGCGGCTATATTGCCTTGCTCCACCTGATGAATGAAAGCGGGGATATTGATATTGACGGGGCATCCTTGAACACAAGTCGGATTTTTGCAGTTGAGGCAACGTTTCGCCTCCGTCATAGCCTGTTGCAAAGTCAAGCCCTGATTTACTTCGTCACGAAGCGAACGAACACGTACTTGCGGGGGCAGTTCGTTCATCTTCACACGCGGCAGAGCGGCACGCTCTTTGGCCGTAAGAGGACGAACCATTTCCTGATATTGAGCATAAGCCGCAGCCTCTTCGGGTTTGTAGGAACGGAGACGGCTCATCATCTCGTCCCAATTCACCTGATGCGCATTAAATTCGGGACCGTCAACACATACAAAGCGCGTCTTTCCGTCAACGGTAACACGGCAAGCGCCACACATTCCCGTTCCGTCAACCATAATCGTATTCAGACTCGCATCGGTGGGGATATTGTATTTGAGTGTGGTAAGCGACACGAATTTCATCATGATAGCCGGACCGATTGTGATGCATTTATCCACCTGTTCGCGTTGAATCACCTGCTCTACGCCTACGGTAACGACACCTTTCTGACCCATTGATCCGTCATCCGTCATAACAATCACCTCGTCGGAAACACGAGCCAGTTCGTCCTGAAGGATAATCAGTTCTGCCGTACGGGCGGCCAATACGGTAATCACACGGTTACCTGCCTTATGCAAAGCCTCGGCGATAGGCAACATAGGCGCAGCACCTACACCGCCACAGGCACAAACCACGGTGCCGAACTTGCGGATATCGGTTGCTTTGCCCAACGGACCTACCACATCATGAAGTTGATCTCCGGGATTGAGCGCACACAGTTTGGAGGAAGACACACCTATCCGTTGAGCCACCAAAGTGATAGTCCCTTTTTCGATATCTGCATTGGCGATAGTAAGCGGCATGCGCTCGCTATGATCGTCCACACGAACGATTACAAAATGACCCGGACGGCGACTGCGTGCAATCAGCGGAGCCTCCAATACCAGTTCCACCACATTGTCGGAGAAAAAACGTTTCGATATTACAGTATTCATAATTTGACAGTCAAAAAAATAATATTATCCCCCCTTTATCAGAAATATTTGGTTTCCTCGCCTTGAATGGAGGTAAGCAGGTTGTTGGCCAGACGGCTGGCACCAAAACGGAAACTTGAATTATTGAGCCATTCGTCACCCAACAAGTGGCGCACGAGCGTAAAATGCTGTACGGCTTCATCGGTAGTGGAAACGCCTCCTGCCGGTTTGTAGCAAATCTTCTCACCCGTCTGTTCGTACCAGGCTTTGATGGCAGAGCACATCACGAATGTGGCTTCCGGAGTGGCGTTTACGTTGATTTTACCTGTGGATGTTTTGATAAAGTCGGCTCCGGCAGCCATAGCCAATACAGCGGCTCTCCAGATATTGGCGGCCGTTTTGAGCGCGCCCGTTTCCAGTATCACTTTCAGCCGCGCTCCACGGATAGCGGCTTTTATCTCGCTGATTTCGTCAGCCACTTCTTCGTATCTGCCTTCCAGGAATTTGCCCACCGACAGAACGATATCTATTTCGGTGGCACCGGCCTGTACGGCCAAAGCAGCTTCGGCCACTTTCACTTCGATAAAGGTTTGCGAAGCGGGAAAACCTCCCGCTACGGCTGCAATTCCGATAGGAGCGGTAAGGTTGGCTTTGGCCGTTTCCACCAAGGCGGGATATACGCACATGGCGGCCACATTCTTCAATCCCGGGAAAGCGGCTTCAAACTGATTCACCTTACGGGCCATGGTTGCCACTTTTTCGGTGGTATCGTCCCCGTTAAGGGTGGTGAGGTCTATCTGTGAGAGGCATTGGATCCACACCTCGCGGTTGTTGTTTTCATCGTAATGTCGACTGAGGATTTCAGCCGTTTTCTGCTTCACTTCGTCATCGGTCAGCGTAAAAGGATACGCTGCAAACAATTCTTCAAATTTCGTCATATAGTTTTTTTAACTTAAATACTACACCTGTTTTATGACTTACTCTCGATTAGGTCTCGAAAAATCTTGTCTTTTTCAAAGGCAAAACAAGGAATCAATCGGCCAAACGACCAATAATCGTTTCGTTGCCCCTAACCGATTCGCCTACAGCCACATACATCTCGGTATCGAGCGGCAGATAGAGATCCACACGCGAACCCAGCTTGATAAAGCCCATGTGGCGGTTGCGATGGCTCTGCTGCCCGGGCTTGGCATAAGTTACTATTCTACGGGCCATGGCTCCGGCCACCTGTCTCACGGCCACTTTCACCTTGTCCGGCGTTTCAATCACCACCAACGAGCGCTCGTTCTCCGTACTCGACTTGGGCAACCAGGCGCCTTTGTGACGACCTTTCTGATGTTCGCTCACCAGAATTTCACCTTCAATCGGATACCAGTTGGCATGCACATTGAAAGGCGACATGAAAATGGACACCTGCAAACGGCGCTCGTGGAAATACTCGTTCTCTTCTGTCGGCTCCACCACCACCACTCGTCCGTCGGCTGGAGCGATGAGGAATTTGGGATCGTCCACTTCCAAAACGCGCACGGGATTACGGAAGAAATAGGTGACGAACACCAATAAAACTGCCGTCAGAATCAACGTAATGGCCAACACCCAATGCGGTACAAATAGGAATATGACCACATTGATGATGAGCAACAAAAGGGTAAGACTGATGATTTCATTACGTCCTTCGCGATGTATATGAGGTCGGTTCATATCTATAGGATTTTTATGGTTAATCTGTCAAAAAATCTTTCTGCATCCGCCTACAGCCATTGGGCATACGGGAATTGGGTGAGCATATCGGCAGCATCATCCAGCCCTTTCTGGATTTTTTTCTCCAGCATCATCCTGAACATCATCGGGATATCGGCTTTCAACGTAAGACGAAGACGGGTATCCGCAGGGGTCACCTGCTTGAGTTGTATCCAGAAATTCATTTGCATCGGCAGATTGTCACAACCGAATTTCAAAGTGTCATCGGGAATACGGTCAACGATTCTCACCGTTATTTTTTGCCCCAGTCCGTCCACCTTCAGACGGATGAAGTCCTCCCCCGCCTCCAGTTCTTGAATCTTGTCCTGAGGAATACGGTCGCGAACCTTGTTGATATTGTCAAGATTGCCCAATACGGAATATATGGTATGAGCATCACAGGGAACGGATGTCACATGACTTTCATATTTGCTTTCTGCCATAAACGGTTTCTTTTTTAGTTGGTTTCTGATTTAAGCGGCAAAGTTACAACAAAAATCCGAAATATGCAAATTTATTTATAAAATAAATACTATTTACCTGAATTTTATTCACAATCGGCCATCTGCCATACACGAACAGACAGGGTTGACCTGCGAATTTCCTGACGCGAAACCCGCTGTTGAAATATAATTCCGAATAGAAAAAAATCAGAAATCCGCATATCCGCCGGCAACCTATTTCCAGCACCTGCAATCACATTGTTTCCTCACCTTCCGCACTATCTGACATACGTATTTTTCCCACCCTGCTTTATCGAGAGCTAAACGTAACATAAACGTAACATAAACGAAGGGTCACAAACCTTTGCACAGAGGCTGTCAATCGCCCTCAATCGATATACGATGCCCGTTATTTTTTGCCACCAACAAAATTATTGGATATGGTGTTTTTGACGGTATTTTTCGATACGCAGATTACAGAGACGGATAGTATGTTCCATCTCGGCGATATCGGCCATCAGCCGGGCCAACTGATAAGTTTCGCTCAAGGCCTTTTTCTCGTCAGCCGTCAGATAATAAACGGCCTTACGGTCGCCTTTGGCCGTCACTTTGATGCGCTGGTCCTGATTGGATTCTATAAAACGCAGGATATTGATGGCATCGTCGCCTATTACCGACAGAATTTCGTGAACCCCTTCCACTTCAAAAGAATGGTTTTGGCCTTCGGCCTCCACATACAAATCGTTGACCGACAGGTTGATATAATGTTGATGGATAGCCGCCGAACCGTAGAAATAACTTTGTACTGCCGTCTGGCGGTCATCGGATACATAGGCCTGCAAAAAACAACGTTGTGAATTGCTCGAAGTGGCCAGCAATTTATGCACATAGTGCCCGTGATCCTCATAACTTTCGTTCTTCTCATAGCGGAAAGATTTCATCAGCGGTTCCACCTCCGGCATCAGCGTTTGCAGAAGCGAATCGGCATAATGAAGCGTCTGTCCGGCCTGGATATATGCTAGACTGTCGCGTTCGTTTTTCTCCGCACGCATCTGTTCCACTTTGGATGGACGTTTGTGGCAGGAGGTGCATAGCACCAAAGCGGGCAGGAAGACCAAAATAAGCAGTTTTTGTATGTTCATTTTTCAGACAATTAGCGGGTTTCTTCTGTTTTTAGTTCAAAAACGCTGCAAAGTTACACAAAAATATTGAAAAAACGAAAAAAAAATGCGGGAAATTTGCATGAAATAAAAAATTTTTGTACCTTTGCAGCCGATATGGTGTGTTTTGACCATAAATTCAGGCAAAGCAAGCATATAAAACATATAACAATTAATACAAATCAACTAACACGTATGAAAAAAAGTTTCTTTTTTCTGACGATGGCAGTAGCACTTTTGCTCTCGTCGTGTAATGAGCCGGTTCAGCCGGATCAGATTCAAGTGAATCCCAGCCCCCTGCAGGTGAAAGCAGGTCGTGTAACCGCTGAGATGAAGGGTACCTTCCCCGAGAAGAAATTCGTAAGAAGAGGTGTCCTGGTAGTTACCCCCGTGTTGAAATACAACGGCAAGGAAATGGTGGGTGACCCTGTTACCTATGTAGGTGAAAAAGTAAAAGAAAACGGTAAAGTGGTTGACTACGCTAAAGGCGGTACCTACAGCCAATCCATCAACTTCCCCTACGAAGAGGATATGGCCGTATGCGAACTCTATCTCCGCTTCGAAGCTCGCAAACGCAACAAAACTTATGATGTGCCCGACCTGAAGATTGCCGACGGTATCGTTACCACCGCCATGCTTGCTGACGCCAGCAACGTTCCCGGCCAAGTTACCGGCGACAAATTCCAACGCACCATCCAAGAGATGCAGGAAGCTGACATCATGTTCCTTATTTCGCAATCCACTCTCCGTTCGTCCGAAACCGGCAGCCAAGCTGTAAAAGACCTCTGCAACGCCATCAAAGACGCTAACAACAACGAGAAGAAAGCCATCAACAACCTCGAGGTAGCCGGCTACGCCAGCCCCGATGGAGGTATGGAGCTCAACACTCGTCTGGCAGAAGAACGTCAAGCAAAAGCTCAAAAGTTCCTCCAGGACAACATGAAGAAGAACAAAGTGAAATCCGATATCCAGGCCAACATGACTTCTGAGGACTGGGAAGGTTTCCAAGCCGCTATGGAAAACAGCAACATCCAGGACAAAGACCTCGTTCTCCGCGTCCTCTCGATGTATGAAGATCCCGAAGAGCGTGAAGCACAAATCAAAAACCTGAGCAACGTATATCGCACCATCGCTGACGATGTTCTGCCCGCTCTGCGCCGCAGCCGTCTGATCCTGACCACCGATATCATCGGCCGTTCTGACGAAGAAATCACCGACGCTGTCAAGAACGATCCCGCTGCCCTCAATGTAGAAGAACTCCTCTACGCCGCCACCCTTACCAACAACCAGGCTGAGAAGATGGATATCTACAAACAGGTTACCACCCAATTCCCCGACGACTATCGCGGATGGAACAACCTGGGTCTCTCCTATATGAAAGAAGGCAATGTGGCTGAAGCACGTCGCTGCTACACCAAAGCGCTGGAAATCGCTCCCGACAACGCTGATGTCAACTACAACGCCGCTATCGCCGCTATGGCTGACAACGATGTTGACAAAGCTCAACAATACCTCGGCAAAGCTGCCGGCACCAAGGGTGACCTCAACACCGCCATGGGTACTTATTACACCCAAACCGGTGACTACCAGAAAGCCAAAACCGCTTACGCTGAAAGCGCAAGCAACAACGCTGCCGTTCAACAGATCCTCAACGAGGATTATGCTGCCGCTCGCAAAACTTTGGCTGCCGTAGCTGAACCCGATGCTACCACCGCTTATCTGCAAGCTATCGTAGGTGCCCGCACCAACGACCGCGAAGCCGTTTACAGCAACCTCCGTACCGCTATCGAACGCAACGCCAAAATGAAAACTCGCGCTCAGAAAGATATCGAATTCTCGAAGTTCGCTGAAGACGAAACCTTCCAAAGCATCATTAAATAATGTCTATTCTGTTCCCAAAGGTACAGAAACCCCGTGAATGGGACTACCGCCCCATTTACTATGATGAGGAAAAAGAGGCGCGCAAGCAAAAACTTGCGCGCCTTCATCACGGGTCGTTTCGTGAAGAACACGAGAAGAACATGAGCACTCTCCAGCAGAAGAACAAATCCAAACTCGTCTTCTGGCTTGCTCTGCTCGGATTGGCTATACTGCTCTATCTCTTTCTTCGTTAATCCGCTCCACGCTCTATGGATATAGTCCATCTGCTTCCTGATAATGTAGCCAACCAGATTGCCGCCGGCGAGGTGATTCAACGCCCCGCCTCGTGTCTGAAAGAACTGGTTGAAAATTCGCTTGACGCCGGCGCCACCCGTATAGATATAATCATACGCGATGCCGGCCGCACCCTGCTGCAAGTGATCGACAACGGCAGCGGCATGAGCGAAACGGATGCACGTATGGCCATGGAGCGACACGCTACATCCAAAATCCACGAGGCTGCTGACCTCTTCCGCCTTACTACCAACGGCTTCAGGGGAGAAGCCCTGGCATCCATCTGCGCCGTAGCTCAAATCGAAGTGCTTACACGTCGCGCGGAAGACGAAGTGGGCACCGTACTCGAAATCAGCGGTTCGGAAGTAACACGGCAGGAACCCGCATCCTGCCCTGTTGGAACCAATTTCAAGGTGAAGAACCTCTTCTTCAATGTGCCCGTACGCCGCAAATTCTTGAAAACCGACCAGACCGAGATGCGCAATATCCTGCAGGAATTCTACCGGATCGTGCTGGTCTATCCCAAAGTGCAGTTCACACTCATCAGTCAGGATGAAATCATCTGGGAACTGCCAGCCGGAACCGAAAAACAACGTATCGAACAGCTGTTCGGCCACGGCAACAAATCGTTCACCGGACAATTGGTGGACATAAAAGTGGATACCGAAATCATATCCATACGCGGATTTGTAGGCAAACCCGAATCCGCCAACCGACAACCTCAACAATACTTCTTCGTGAACGGACGCTATATGAGGCATCCGTATTTCCACAAAGCGGTGATGAACGCCTATTCCGGCATGCTGACCGGAGACGCCACCCCCTCCTATTTCATCTATTTCGCACTCAATCCGTCGGCCATTGATGTCAACATCCACCCTACCAAAACCGAAATCAAATTTCAGGACGAACAGTTGATTTTCCCTATTCTGCTGGCTGCAGTACGCGAAGCGCTGGGCAAATTCAATGTAGCCCCCTCGCTTGATTTTGACACGGAAGGTCGCATCGAAATGCCTGTTCACACATCCGCCACCGACACCAAACTGCATATCCCCGTCATTTCCAACGGAACCGACTATAATCCGTTCCACACCCGCAATACGGACTATCGCCCCTCGGTAAACAGCTATCCCGCTTCCGTATCCTCCCGATCCCTGCCGGAGCCACCGGCGGATTCAATAGCACCCCTATCGGCTGCAACCGATACGGTCAATCCTGCTCCGTCGATGGCCGAACCGCCTGCCCCCACTCTTTTTGATCCGGGACAAGCCACCGGCGAACCCCTGCAATATGCCCAACGATATATCATGCTGCCCGCTACGGGCGGATTGATGCTCATCGATCAGCATCGCGCGCATGCATGCGTACTTTATTCTATTTATATGCAGCAGATTTCCATGCGACAGGGTACACGCCAGCAACTGCTTTTCCCCGATATCTGGGAAGTGAACCGCGACGATGCTCAACACGTGCTGCAACTGATTGAAGACCTGAGTTACGTGGGCTTCGAACTGGAACAGATTTCGCCCAACGCATTTTCGATATCGGCCGTTCCTTCCCTGCTGAGCGGTAAAGACGCCACCGGCGCCTTGAAGCAGATTTTGGAACAGACGCAAGATTCCGAATCCATCCGTCAGCAATGGCAACAACGCATCGCATGGTCGTTGGCCAAAGCATCGGCTATCACGGCCAAAACCATGACCCAACACGAGATGCAGAACCTGCTTGACCAGCTTTGGAAACTGCCTTCCTACCACTACACACCCGACGGGCAAACCGTAGTGACGATGCTGACAGATGAGGAAATAATACGACGTTTTAGATAAAAATGATGTTTTTTATTTATTTCTTCCACAATTTACGGTCAAAAATTTGCATATTCCAAAAAAAAGTTGTTACTTTGCACTCGATTTTGTAAAGTGGGTGGATAAGAACAGAAACAATAACTTAAATATTCAAACAATTATGTCAGAAATTGAACAAAAAGTAAGAGCTATTATCGTGGATAAGCTTGGCGTGGAAGAATCACAGGTTACTTTGGAAGCCGGTTTTGCGGCTGACCTGAATGCTGATTCGTTGGATACCGTTGAGTTGATTATGGATTTCGAGAAAGAGTTCACGATCACCATTCCTGATGAGGATACCCAGAAGATTGTGACTGTAGGTGATGCAGTGGCTTATATCGAAAAAGCGCTTGCTTAAATCAGAATCAGAACTGAATTAACCCATACGAGTCTGCGGCAATATTGATCGTGGACTCGTACGTTGTAAATATCAATATACATATATAATATGGAACTGAAGCGAGTAGTGGTGACGGGGTTAGGAGCAATCACTCCCCTGGGTCACAACGTGCCGGACACCTGGCAAGCTATGATCGACGGGATTAGCGGGATAGATGAAATCAAGGGATTTGATGCCACGCTATTCAAAACGCATTTCGCAGCAGAGGTGAAAGATTGGGATATCCAATCGATGCTTGACCGCAAAGAAGCGCGCAAGATGGACCGTTATGCCCAATTTGCCGTATGGAGTGCGCGTGAAGCCCTGCAGGACGCGGCACTTGATCTGGATAAGGAAGACCGTGAACGCATCGGCGTGATTTGGGGAACCGGAATGGGCGGATTGATCGCATTTGAAGAGGACTCGATGGGTTATGCACGCGGCGACGGAACTCCACGCTTCAATCCCTTCTATATTCCCAAAAGCATCACCAATATGGGTGCAGGCCATATATCGCTGGTGTTCGGATTGAAAGGTCCGAACTACGCCACCACTTCGGCCTGCTCCAGTTCGGGTCACGCCATAGCAGCTGCCTTTGATGCCATCCGCTTGGGGCGTGCTTCCGTGATACTCACCGGCGGCAGCGATGCCGACGTCACTTATTCGGGCATCGGAGGATTCAACTCCCTGCGCGCCATTTCCACCCGCAACGACAGTCCCTCATCCGCATCACGCCCCTTCTCCGCATCACGCGACGGATTTGTATTGGGTGAAGGCGGGGGATGCCTTATATTGGAAGAATATCAACACGCCGTCGATCGCGGCGCCAAGATCTACGCCGAAATGGCAGGTGCCGGATTAAATGCCGACGCCTACCACATGACGGCTCCCGATCCGGAAGGTAAAGGGGCTGCCGCAGCCATGCGCCTGGCCTTGCAGGACGCTTGCCTTACGCCGGCCGACATCGACTATATCAACGCACACGGCACCAGTACCCCCTTGGGCGATGTGGCCGAAGTGAAAGCCATTCAGCAGGTGTGGGGCGAAGATGCCTACCGGCTCAATATATCTTCCACCAAATCAATGACGGGTCACCTGCTGGGAGCCACCGGAGCGGTGGAAGCCATAGCCTCCGTACTGGCCGTAAAGAACGATATAGTGCCCCCCACTATCAGCCATGCTGCAGACGATGAGGACCCCGCTATCGACTATCGACTCAATTTCACCTTCAATCAGGCGCAAAAACGAAAAGTTCGCGCCGCCATGTCGAATACCTTCGGCTTCGGCGGACACAACGCCTGCCTGATTTTCCGCAAATTTACCGACTAACCCTCCAAAAACATCCTTGCCGTATGAAAATAGCTATCGTAGGAGCGTCAGGAGCAGTAGGTCAGGAACTACTGCTCACCTTGGCTCAACGCCGTTTCCCTGTCACCGAATTGCGTCTTTTCGGCTCTGCCCGCAGCGCGGGACGCACCTATCAATGGATGGATCGCAGCCTCGTAGTGGAGCAACTGCAACATGGTGACCAATTCCGCGATATAGACATAGCTTTTGTATCGGCAGGAGGAGATGTAAGTCGCGAATACGCCGACGATATCACCCGCTACGGAGCCGTGATGATCGATAATTCGTCCGCCTTCCGCATGGATAAGGATGTGCCTCTGGTGATACCCGAAATCAATCCGGAAGATGCACAATCCGCACCGCGACGCATCATCGCCAATCCCAATTGCTCCACCATCGTCATGGCGTTGCCCCTGTGGGCTATCCACCGTATCAGTCCGATCCGCCGCATCCACGTCAGCACCTATCAGGCTGCATCCGGAGCCGGCGCTCAAGCCATGCAGGAACTGCAGGATCAATACGCCGCCATCGCCCGTGGCGAAAGCGAGGTGAAAGTGGAGAAATTCGCCTACCAGTTAGCCTATAATCTGATTCCTCATATCGATGTATTCACCGACAACGATTATACCCGCGAGGAGATGAAGATGCACAACGAAACCCGCAAGATTTTTCATGCCGACCTCAGCGTGTCGGCCACATGCGTCCGTGTTCCTTCACTCCGTTGCCATTCGGAATCGGTGTGGGTGGAAACCGAGCAACCCGTCACTCCCGAGCAGGCCCGTGAAGCCATCCGCCGTATGCAGGGCTGCAGCATCCTGGATAATCCGGCGGCCAAAGAATACCCGATGCCCCTTTTCCTGAGCGGTAAGGACGACGTGTACGTAGGCCGCATCCGTCAGGATCTTACCCATCCCTGCGGAATCACCTTCTTCTGCGTGAGCGACCAGATCCGCAAAGGAGCGGCCCTCAATGCCGTACAGATTGCAGAAACCCTGTTGAAGAAATAAACAATGCCAAACGATATCGAAATTATGGCCCCTGTGGGCTGCTGGGAAAGTCTCAGCGCCGCCATCCAAGCCGGAGCCACCAGCGTCTACTTCGGCATCGAGCACCTGAATATGCGTGCCCGCTCGTCCGCCAATTTCACCACCGACGACCTCCACAAGATAGTGGATATATGCCGTGAAGCGGGTGTAAAAACCTACCTCACCCTCAATACGGTGATGTATCCCGAAGACCTGCCTTTGATGCGCGAGATAGTGGATCATGCCAAATCGGCCGGACTGGATGCCATCATAGCCAGCGACATAGCTGTGCTTGAATACGCCCACTCTACGGGCGTGGAGGTGCATCTTAGCACCCAACTCAATATAGCCAATACCGAAGCCCTCAAGTTCTACGCCCGCTATGCGGATGTGGTAGTGCTGGCCAGGGAATTGAATATGGAGCAGGTGGCGTCTATTCATCGTGACATTCTGGAGCAGGATATACGCGGTCCGAAGGGAGAACTCATCCGCATCGAGATGTTCTGCCACGGAGCCCTCTGCATGGCCGTAAGCGGCAAATGCTACCTCAGTCTCAACAACCTGGGCGCCAGCGCCAATCGCGGAGCTTGCATGCAGGTTTGCCGCAGAGGATATATAGTGAAGGATAAAGAAAGCGATCTGGAACTGGAGGTGGACAACCAATATATCATGTCGCCCAAGGACCTGAAGACCATCCATTTCCTCAATCGGATGCTGGATGCGGGCGTAAGGGTGCTGAAGATAGAAGGCCGCGCCCGCGGAGCCGAATACGTGCAGACTGTGGTTACCTGCTACAAGGAAGCCGTTAGCGCCTGGCAACGGGGCGAATACGCCACACCCGCCATCGAAAGCCGGATTGAGGATTGGAACAACCGCCTGGCCACCGTATTCAACCGCGGTTTCTGGGACGGCTACTACCAAGGTCAACGCCTGGGCGAATGGACCCACCGATACGGCAGCCGCGCCACCCGCAAAAAAGTGTATGTGGGACGATGCACCAACGTGTTCAAAAAACTGAGCGTAGCCGAATTCTATATCGAAGCGGTAGAGCAGTTGAAAGAAGGGGACGATTTGCTGATTACGGGCGAAACTACGGGCGTTCTGCAGCTTCCCGCCCACGAGATGCATAATGCCAAAGGCGACCCCACCGAAGTGGCTAGGAAAGGCGAATTTTTCAGTCTGAAAACCGAACAACCCGTTCATCGCGGCGACCGCCTTTTCCTTTGGCAGGAGCAGGAAGACAATTGACGAAAGCCATGCCCCGTTGCGGCAACTGATTGAATTATTGAATTATTGACTGATTGATTTAACATATGACTTGACAGGCTATCAATCAACAATCACCAATAAACAATAAACAATAAACAATAAACAATATCAAAAGCGCTTGGATTCACCAAGCGCTTTTGACTCTTAAGGGGTGGAGATAGCGGGATTCGAACCCGCGTCCAAACAGGGAACACATAAGCTTTCTACATGCTTATTTCGGCCTTCATTTTCGTCCGATAGCAAGACCCGAACCACCTACTACCGGCTTATCTGTTAAACTTTCATTGCTGCATCACAGCCTACAGCAACTAACTTCACCATTTCCGCGCCACTATATCCATTCAGCCGTGAAGTTTGGCTTGGAGTGACGTCTCGTCCCAACGCCTTGCATCGGGAAAAAGCGATCCTACTATGCTTCAGATCAAGCAGCGAGAGCTACATTGTTGTTGCCAGTTATTGGTTTGGATAAGGATTAACGAGCGTTACCCGTGCTCGACATGCTTACTTATCCATCCTGCCTGCTGTCAAAACCATCTATCCCCTTTCAGGCTGCAAAAGTACAACCTTTTTTTGATATAACCAAATTTTAGAGCAAAAAAAATCGGTCAGTCCTCTCGTATCACCCCTATCTGATTACAAATCACAAATCACCAATTCTTCATTCTGAATCCTGAATTCTGAATAGACTTTAAAGCTTTGCACATGCAAAAACAAAATTCGATACTTTTGACTTTTTACCCCCTCTTAATAGTTATCATACTGATCTTAGTTGAGTGGAGAGAGGAGAATGCACAATGAAGAATTGGTGATTGGTAATTTAACATTGACCTTAACGTTAACCTTAACTATTTGTTATTGGTGATTGGCGATTTGGCGCATAGAATACAAAAATAGCCCGCCACAAATCGGCGGGCTATAATCAGTCAATAATTCAATCAGTCAAATAGGCCGCTTGCGGCATTATTTGATTATACTGCGGACAACGCGCTTGCCGGCGGGAGTGGTCACCTCGAAGAGAGCGACACCTTGCGGCAGAGCGAGCGTAGCGCTGGTGCTGTTGGGCGCGATATGGGCGATCACACGACCGGCCAGGTCGTAAGCCACGATATCGGTCATCGAAAGATCGCAGAACAAGGTGGCGTGACCGGCATGCGAATTATATACATCCAGATTCCAGTCGGTGACATAGGTCTCCAGGGCTTTCTCATCGTCTTCCACTTCATCCAAAGCGGTGGGCACGGTAGGATCATCCGAAGAACCGCCTACGATATAATAACGCAATTCGTGGTTGTCGGGGCAATCCAGCTCGTAAGTGATACCGTCGTAGATTGGATAATAGAGGTCAGTTTGCTGGTCGTAGAGCCATACGTATTCGGGCCAATCCTTCGAGAGGTTGAAATAAACCTTAATGGTAGGCGTAGCATAGGTGGCATCTATCATGAAGAGCAGCGGAACATGGTTGATCCATTCACGTACATCGGCAATCAGGGCCACATCTCCCGCCAGGGTGTAGACATTCATCGGCGTAGCCATCTGACTGATATCCACGTTGGGCGAATAGATGAACTTGGCGTCCTCTTCATCCACATAAGCGTCGTCGGCCAAACTGTTGAGGCAGAGGCGCATCGAGGAACCGCCGTTGTCATTGTACATATAGATATTCATTACATCGCTATGCAGGTAGCCTGTACGTACGCCGTTGTTGCGGCGCGGAGCCTGACTGGGATTGAGGGGCACGACGGGACGGTTCATATCCGTTTTCAATACCAGATGATTCTTGCGGAGCACCACGTCGAGTTCGGTGTCGGCTGCGGTAGCCTTAATCAAGGCGCTGCGCATCGGAGCGAGATAGCGGGTTTGGGGCTGATCGGCCGAAGCGGGAGTAGCACCCACCCATTCGCTTTCCTCAGCATAGTAGAAGGTGGTGGAAAGGCCGTTGTCCGTCAACATCTGTTGCATATCGATATAGGCCATAGTGGGGTTACCGAAGAGGAACCATTGGTCGGCTGTAGCGTTGGTGAGGTGGAAGGTCTGCGTGCTGTCCTGACCGGTGAAGGTAAGGGCCAGACGGTTGGAACCGGTACGGTCGATCGTTTCAGTCACCACATCCGTCTCATCACCGTAGCGCGAATAGGTGTAGGCCGTTTCGGTTTTGGGCAGACGAACGTTCATCTGCAGGCGATTTTCAGCGGTTCCGTAACTATAGTTGGGACCGTAGCTCAATACGGAGAATCCTTTACCGGGTGCGATGGATTCCACCATGCTGTTGGTGGGAGTCCATTGGCTGGCGCGGCCCAACGATTCGCTTACATTTCCGTCGACGCCTACCTGACCTACCGTCCGGTTGTAGTAAGAAGCCCAGAAGTGGTTGCCTGCAGCCGTACCACGTACGTAATCAAGCGGAGCGGCTTTGCATATATCATCATCTTCGTCCAAGGCTTGATACATATCGCCCGAATAGAAGGAGTTGAACGGCGTAGAAACGCCAATCCAATCGGCAGCGGGATAAGCGAGCACGGCGCTGGCATCCTGATAACTGAGATTCTCCTGACGCAGCATCTTGGCATAGCCTTCAAAGTGGATATGTTTGCATACATTCGGCTTGAAGTGGGCATCAATGCTCAGCAAATTGCCGGAGATATACGGATAAAGCGACTCTTCAGCCAGTTTGGGGATGATCACCACGGTGTGCTTCATCGGTACATAACCGTGATCAAGCGTTTTGCCATTGACGATACAACGCCAGTTGTCGTCGTCCGACCAGTCGTTATACTCATTTCCCTTAGGTGACCATAGCATCGTATCGGGCACCACGACAAGGGTGAAATAAGCCTCGCCGATAGGACAGAAATCTGGCAATTGCGCTTGGAAAGTAGTGGTCATCATATTGGTTTTGAACGTATATTCATAACCCGGGCGCATCGTATCGGTATTGGCCACTTGCCATCCAGGATGACCATCTGTCCATACTATATGTCCATCTGTAGCAGCAGCATTGTCTTCATCATGACGCTGTATATTGGCGTCCACACGAGCAGCATCCACGGGACGGAACACTATACTGTCACCCGGCTGATAATAGGCGGCTGCGCTGGCATCCTGATAGATACGGTCCTGATAATAACGGAGAGATACGGTACTTCCCTGTTCCATCTTCTTCTTGAGCACCGGATCTGTGGTAGCGAACAGACGGGTTGAGTCGTAACCGAGCACTACGTTTTGGATATCGGATACGGGCACTTTCAACATACGGTTGGCATCGTAAGCCGACGCACGTACAGCCGGAATTTGCGAACGTTGCTCTTCCGTCATTGATTCCAACGGTACTGTACTGAGATTGAGAATATATTGTGATTCCGGAGTATGGAAAGCCACGAAAATAGGTTCGTCACAAACCAGAAGAGAATCTCCATCCTCGCTTATACCGGTGTTGGGGATAGGATATACCCATGTGTACAAATCCTGACCGGCGCCCATATAGAATTTCTGTTCAGAAGCATTCAACAGAAGGAGATTATTATTGACTAAGTACATTATCACATCGTAATAATCCTCATTGTTGAAACCTTCGCGCACCAACAGGTTGGCATTGCTTACTTCTCTATTGGGGTTGTGGGCTTTGGAGGTCTGGTCGGTTTCGCTATCGGCGCGGCGCAAATCCGTCAAAGCCGAACGAACCACAGTACGACTATAATGATAGTAGGCTTCAAATTCCGAATCTGCCTGACTCCGCTGAGCATCAGTAGCGGCAGGAGTTAAACCTTCCAAATATACATTATCCGATGCAATACCTATCAGCCAATCTGCCGAGCATGTTCCTTTGGTCACTTCTCCTTCAATATCCAGGTTGCTCACATCCATACTCAAACCGACTACACCATTCGCACATTGGTTATTCTCATTATCGGGCAGAGCCTCGCCTTCAAACTTAATACCGGTCTGCTTGGATACGTTCAACTGAGTGGTCATAGCACATTCTGCATGGTCCAAATCTTTAGCTTCGGAAGCCATACGTATCAAATATATATTGGAAGCGCTCATACCGCCAAGCGTATGAACAAGATAAAGTATCCAGTGGTCCTGACCGCCTACGGTCTCCTTTACAAAACCTTTGAGCGGGCGCGAGTAATCGCCATTGGCATATTCTGTTTGCAGGAGAGATATGAACTCGCTGGCACTTTCATAAACCATTTCCGGATTTGATACCGACGGATTATAAGTCTTGGCAGGAATGTTCAGTTTACCATAAGTTAGCGTTTCGTCAGAAGTGCTCGGCTCGTAGAAATATCCTCCGCTGGGAGACAGTTTGGTAGCGCGTGTAGCATTGTACAAGTCATAATAGAGCGACTTGCCGGCCCAACGTTCCTCATCCAAACTCATATAGTCAAGACGAATAACGGAAATGATAGAGTCAGTAGCCTTACAGGAGGTGCTGACCTGATAACTGGTCAATGCAAGACGGCTGGCATACAAGCGGAACTCATCCACCATAAAATCGTTAGATTGACTACTTTCTGCAAAGTTGTAGAGCGACACACGCACCTGGTTGTAGTCCTTGGCACTCTCCAAGGGGAAACGCACCTGTTGCCAGCCGGAGGCCTTTGCCAATTTACCAACCATGAATACACCTACGTCTTCCCAATCCTCGTTATCGGCATTACGGCCCTGCACGTTGAAACGGAAAATAGGGTCAGCGCCAGAATAGTTGGATGGACATACGTTATTAATCCATGCCGAGCAATACATCAATTGGCCGGAGCAGATTTTGGTTTTGGCATCGATGCTGACCACCATACCGGGCTCCATCATACCGTCCACATACAATGAATAGTCGTTAGCCTTACCTCCGTAACTCTCTCCCTTAGCAAAATCCTCATTTATAGCATTCACCAAAACATACTGACCATAGTATGGAAAATCACTTGATGTTCCGGTTTGGTAACGTCCGGGATAACCATTTACCCAATGTTGGTCATAATAGTGCCCGTAGGATGCATCTTCCCAGGCCAGATGTACAGGAGCGAATTGCCGATGATAGGATGTAGGCTTATACCCGTAGTTGAAATCGTTGTACGACATGCTGATATAATCCCGCTCAATATCCTGCGCGGTAACCAAAGCATCGGTTGACGGACCGCATTCAGCGGGATCAATTACAGTAACATTGAAACGCGCCAGATTAATCTCCGTACTACCATCCACATAGCGCAAATAATAGGTGCTTTTACCTTTTTGGTGTCTATGGATAGTCAACAGGTCGGAAATAATATAAGACGGACCTATCTGTTCATCATCACGCCACCATTGTACCTTGTTGCCATCTATTTTAGTAAGTTGATGACTCTGATTCCAATAGTAGTAGCATTTCTCCGATTCATCCTGATAGGTATTTTTATAACGGAAATTCGTTTCCAGATACACATCCCTGCCATAAGGAATCACATAGTTGTGCTCTTCGTAATAATTGCCGGTTTTGCGACCTCCGGTGCATTTTGTCAATGAGTCAGCTATTACGGATGCCGGAATACAATGATACACCAAACGATATTGCAATGTGGGTTCTTTCACCGTAGTGCTATTATCCGTATAGTCGGTACAGTCACTCATATCGCAAGCGATAATATGAGTCTGGCCGTCATTCCATGCGTCAATCGAGCGAGGATAGACCTCGCCTTTATGGGTGGCATACAAACCGAAATGAGCATCCGTCAAACCTCCGTAATCACGCCATTTGAATCCGGCCGGATCTGTATTGTATTCAGGATTGAGATTAGTTTCGTAATCATACCAACGGACATAAGCCGGGAAGGTCTGCCCCGGAACAAGCAGCCTCAACACTTCTCCGGGTGTATAGTAAACCGTTTTGTGGTATTCATGCACTTTCTGACGTCCTTGAGCATCCAGGCTGACATCACCTTTACCGATATTGGGAACGAACTTTTGGCCGTATTCTCCGGACGGTGATGTTTGGGTTACCCATGCTTGGCATATGCCGCTACTATAGGTTTTGCCGTTTACAGTATAGGAAAAAGAAGAATTCAGACGGGCGCTCCTACTCAGGTTACCGCCATTAACAGTAGTTGTCAACGTCAGCGTGTTGCCGGACAGATTGGTACCTGTGCCGCTGGGGGAAACAGTCAACCAAGTTGGCTGTACACCATTGTCATTATCAAGGGGCGAGATGGTGTATTGTATATTATTGTTCGGATCGGTTAGATCAATCTCCTCAGCTGATGGCAAACGGTTAATCTCAAAATTTTCCTTCAGACCGCTGGTAGCGAAATAGAAAAGACGGGCATCTTTCAATTTCATTGAAATATTCATCGTTTTGGTTCCACCGGCTGCAGTAAATACAAATGTAGAGGGAGACATCTGCACATCCAACCCCTCGACATCTTCATATACGATGGCCAATCGTTTGGCCTCACAAGTGGCAGTCACAGGTTTACTGTTGACGGTTGCTGTGGCCACTATGCGGTCTACATAGTCACTCACTCCACCCACCGAGCGCTCAGCCAAGGGACTATTGCCATTAGGAGTAAGTGTAAACTGCCATACGTTACGTCCTTCCACTTGTGCGATCTGAGGCGTGCTCATAGTCATCATCGCCGTACCATTGTCAGACGAAACCGTGGACAATCCATTGCTTTCCCAAGAGAAGGTAGGGATAATACCTTGATTATAGAGCACCTGAGCATCCGTTTCCGTATCATCATCTGAGGAGCTGCTGCCACTGGTGTAGATTCGGGTAGTAGTATTCGATTTGTTGTAATAATACTCAGACGGAGAACTGGTAGAATAAGAGAGCAGACAGTTGACGGTTTGAGCCGGAGTACTTACATTCAAGGCATCATTCTGGAAACCGAAGGAATATGCCGACAATTCAAAAGACATGGCCAAACCCTTTACCTGACTTTCAGCCTTATGTTCTCCCCAAACTTGAATGCGCAAGTTTCCACTTATATTATATATATCAGTGTTAGCTGCATGAGAATTTTGATAAATAAAAGAAGCATTATCTTTATTCCAATGCAGATAATACGTGGCATCAGATCCACCACTGCGTTTACCATTGTATTGCAATTCTACAAATTTCAGATACTCATTTTGAGATGAAGCCGAATAATTAGTAAACGACAAAACGTTTATTCCTTGAGGAGATGTTGACATTGTCAGCGTACATCCGTCATACTGACCCGGCACAAAATAAAGATATTTCTGCAAACCTAAGTTTTTTAATTGAACCTGGCCATTAACTATCTTATATTCCCATAATGCATAAACAGAAGGAGTACTCAATGTCACAATATTTCCTTTGGCATCAACAGCCATATAGTGTGTTGTTGACAACTCCCTCAAAACATTTTTTTGCTGACTTTGGCTCCACTCTACTGTGGTCTCTACAGACTGTATTGTCACAATCGAGCCGCTGGGGATGTCAGTAACTTTCACATTTGTACCTGTAGCTGCGAAGGCAGACACACACGTGCACGCGAAAAAAAATAAAACAAAAAATATCTTTTTCATATTAGTTTGTATATTCATAGAATAAAAAAGAAAAGGGATTTTATTTCTCAATCGAAGATTGATGACGTTTGCGCCATTTCACTACTACATAAAGCATCGACATCAACAGAAGCGGCAATACGGCATCGCCTACAGGCAATACACCGATTTCGTTGCCGAGACCCGGATTGTTAGGATCGATAATGATGATATGATTGGGACCATTGGGACCGCCTTGCTCGGCATCGAACGACTTGCCCGAGGTCTGATCATCAAACACATCGTTCATGATATGCCAGGCATCCAGCGAGCCACGAGCTGCAAACACCCCGTTTCGAGGCTGCAACTCATCGTGGATGGAGTAAGCGCTTACCGACCCTCCATCCGAGGAAAGCCAATCGTTGTTTGACTGGTCGTAATCCCACCCCGAAGAAAGAGGGGCGGCGGACAGACCGTTAGAAGATCCGAACGGATCGCTGGCTATGCTGCCGAACGGCGTTTCACTTCCCCACTCCGAAATAGAAGAAGAAGTATACACACCGGCAAATACTACACCAATATGGCATAGCATCAGCATAACACCGAGTACTATTTTCTTATACATATTCTACAACACGCTATCGAAATCACTTGGATTTCAGATACTTAATTAAGTTAGTCGTCAGATAGACGCTTTCCGACCCATAGGGAGTCCTTCGCCTACAAACGACAAATTACGGAATTATATTTGCAAAAACCATGCTAAAAATCGCAATTATCAATAAAGAAAGATAATTTATGCATAAAAAACGATATTTTTACACAAACAAGCTGCATTTTTAGCATTTTTTAACTCGATCACACAATACGAGATTAGCCGAGAGTCTCCCGACACTCTCCCGACAGTCTCACCCACCCCGCCAGCCGTATACGATCCGTATACTGTCCGTATAGGATGACAACTTGAATGATTGAATGATTGACTGATTGATTATTTAACGAGAACGAGAACCGTTAAGTGTTAAGTGTTAAGTGTTAAGTCGATGCAATTTTAATTTGCAATGGTCCCGAGAAGAGAGACGCTCACGTGCACGCGCGAAAAGCACATTCATTTGCAAATTCGCTTACACTTAACACTTAACACTTAACACCTTTATCTTTACTATGTCTTAAACTGAATAAGGTTTACTCATAAAATGTTCAATTTTTAAGATTTTAG
>JAKSNP010000008.1 GCA_024399655.1 Paludibacteraceae bacterium
CGATTATTAAGAAACCATATCAGTTAACGAGTAAACCTTTTTCAGGACAAAGCAGTCCTATCATATTTTGGTCCTGTGTCTCCTGAGAGTCTCCAGAGAGTCTCTCGATAGTCTCTCGATAGCCTCCCGATAGTCTCCTGATATTTTGGGGAGCACTAACGGAGCACGTGAGGACCTGCTGAGGCTTTCATGAGGCTGCAAAAATGATGCTTTTGTATAAAAAAATTTGCAAGAACCATATTTTTTATGTAATTTTGCACCCAAATTTGTAAATAAATTTCAATATATATGAAAAAACTCTTTCTCTTTTTGGCTTTGATGCCCGTTTTGGCATTCGCTGAAATCGTTCAGCCCGTACATTGGTCCGGCAAACAGGTAGGGGATTCTATCCGTCTGACTGCAAAAATCGACAAAGGTTTCCACATGACCATCTTCCAAATCGGTGATCAGGAATTCGAACCTTGGGATGCTCCCGAGTACGTGGGAACATATACAATCACGGTAGCCGAGCCTACGCCTATCACTTATAATGCGTGCAACGACCAGATGTGCATCGCTAAGGAAACTTATTTATACAAGCCTAAAAAACAGAAAGAAGAAAAACCGGCTGTAGAAGTCGCTGAAGAGGCTCCTGTGGTTGATTCGGCCCAAGCGGTTGCTGATTCGCTTGTTAAGGATACCGTAGCGGCTGCTCCTGCTCCTGTTGTGGAAGCCGTAGCCGAAATCGAGGAGGAAGAGCAGAGCCCCGAAGGAAAATCGCTCTTCTGGATTTTCTTCATGGGTATGCTCGCAGGTCTTTTGGCTATCTTTACACCTTGTGTTTGGCCTATCATTCCTATGACCGTTTCTTTCTTTATCAAACGTAACGGCGCTCAACGTGGTACCACCAACGGACAGGCTATTCGTGATGCATTCTTCTATGGATTGTCTATTATTATCATTTATGTGGGATTGGGACTTCTTATCACCGCTGTCTTTGGCGCTTCTGCACTTAATGCCATGTCAACCAATGCAGTCGTCAATATCATCTTCTTCCTCATCCTCGTGGTATTTGCCGCTTCTTTCTTCGGAGCTTTCGAACTGACGCTGCCTTCCAGCTGGTCCACCAAATTGAACGATAAATCACGTTCGTCCAGCGGATTCCTTTCTATTATGTTTATGGCATTCACGCTGGTCATCGTCAGCTTCTCTTGCACAGGTCCTATTATCGGTACATTGCTGGTAGAGGCTGCCGGTAAATCGCTCTTGGCTCCTACAATCGGTATGCTTGGTTTTGCCATCGCTTTGGCATTGCCTTTCTCCCTCTTCGCCATGTTCCCCACCGTATTGCAGAAATTGCCCAAATCCGGCGGCTGGATGAATACCTTCAAAGTTACACTTGCATTCATCGAATTGGCTCTCTCGCTCAAGTTCCTCTCTGTTGCCGACTTGGCTTACGGATGGCATATACTTGATCGTGAAGTGTTCATCGCCCTTTGGGTTGTTATCTTTGCTTTGCTGGGACTTTACCTCATCGGATTGGTTTCCTTCAAGGGGGATGATGAGGACCATAAGAAAACTTCTGTCACTCGTTTCTTCTTGGGTACAATCTCATTGGCATTTGCCACTTATCTCCTTCCCGGTCTCTGGGGCGCTCCGCTCAAAGCAGTTTCCGCTTTTGCTCCTCCTATGTATACGCAAGATTGGGTTATGACTCCCGGACAAGCTACCGCTGCTGTTGACAATCAACAGAAAAGTGTACACTTCACGGATTATGCCGAAGGTCTCGCCTATGCACAAGAACACGATATGCCCGTTATCCTCGACTTCACCGGATTCGGTTGTGTCAATTGCCGCAAAATGGAAGCCAATGTTCTGGATCTTCCTCAGGTACAGGAACGCCTCGCTCACTATGTGTTCATCTCGCTTTATGTCGATGACAAACACATGTTGCCCGATAATTCGGAAAGTATCGGCGATTTCAATAGCCGTATTCAACGCGAAAAATACAATGCCAATGCACAACCCTTCTTTGTCCAATTGGATAATCAAGGCAATCAGATTGGAGATACACACGCATTCTCTACGGATGTGGATGAATTCTTGCAATGGCTCAAATATTGATGCATAACTTTATCTAAATTATTTGATTGGACAAGTCAGGATTCTTTCTTGATTTGTCCAATTCAATCAATAGAACCTTCTTTACACACCTTATATATATGTATAACAAAGATTTCGTTAGAAAACCCGTTGCTAAACGCGACTACGAAACGCGACGTCCGCCTGAGAAAGAGATGATTTTCGGTATTCATGCTGTGATTGAGGCTATTGACGCAGGTAAAACGCTTGATAAAATCCTCATTCGTCGGGATATGACTTCCGATCTCGGGAAACAATTGCTCAAGCGCTTGATGGGTACGATGACCCCCGTTCAAAAAGTTCCGGTGGAAAAATTGAACCAATATACCGACAAAAATCACCAGGGGGTGATAGCGTTCCTTTCGCCCATCGATTTCTATAAAATCGAAGACCTGGTTCCTTCTTTGTTCGAAAATGGACGAAATCCGTTGTTGATGGTGCTTGACGGGGTAACTGATGTGCGTAATTTCGGAGCGATTGCTCGTACTTGCGCATGCGCAGGTGCGGATGCTTTGATTATAGGTACACGCGGAAGTGTCGCCATTAATGGCGACGCTGTTAAAACGTCGGCCGGTGCATTGCATAGTCTCCCCGTCTGCAAAGTGGACAATATGCAGAACGCTCTTCAATTCTTACGTGAAAGCGGACTTAATATCGTAGCCGCTACCGAGCACGCCACGGATGATTATACCGATGTGGATATGTCACAGCCGTTGGCTATTTTGATGGGGAGTGAAGAAAAAGGTATATATGAGGAAAATCTCCAACAGACCACTCATCAGGTACGTATCCCTATGGTTGGTCCGATTGAAAGTCTTAATGTATCCGTCGCTGCAGGTATCATGCTCTACGAAGCGGTACGCCAACGTGCGCACTCCTGATCAGACTTGCAACTTGCTTTATCTCCCTTCCTCTCGCTTTTCGAATCTTAATGCACATTTATGATAAACCCTAAACTCCTTCATGATTTTGTCGCCAACTGGACGGACAAAGGTTACGAAAAAGGCGAATCACAGCCTTTCTGGTTGGACCTCTTGCATGCTTTGGGCATAGAAGCACCTGCCCAATTCATCGAGTATGAGCAGCAGGTTCATATCGACCATACGGCTTTTATTGATGGCTATATACCATCCACCAACGTGATGATAGAGCAGAAGTCTATCAAAAAAGACCTTGGTGACCCTATCAAGCAGAGTGACGGATCCGTGCTTAACCCCTTCCAACAAGCTAAACGGTATGCCGCCGAATTGCCCTATAGCAAGCGACCGCGTTGGATAGTGACCTGCAATTTCCGTGAGTTTTGGGTCTACGATATGGAACAACCGAATGGCGAACCGCAAAAAATTCTGTTGCAGAACTTGGAGAAAGAGTGGTATCGACTGGAGTTCCTGATCAAAGAGGGCAATGAGAATATCAAGAAGGAGATGGAACTCAGTATCAAAGCGGGAGATTTGGTAGGCAAAATTTATGATGCTATTCGTCCGCAGTATGCGAATCCTGACTCGCCCGAAACACTTCAATCGCTCAACCAACTATGTGTGCGGCTTGTTTTCTGCCTCTTTGCTGAAGATGCAGGACTGTTTGGTGACAAGAACGAGTTTCACGACTACCTCAGTCAATATCCCGCTAAATCAATTCGCCGTGCTCTGATTGATTTGTTCAAGGTCTTGGACACCAAGCCCGAAGACCGTGACCCCTATTTGGACGACGACCTCAAAGTCTTCCCCTACGTCAACGGCGGACTTTTCTCTAACGAGAATATCGAAATACCGCAATTTACGGAGGAAATCAAGCAACTCCTTCTTGCCAAAGCCAGCGAAGACTTCGATTGGAGTGAGATTTCGCCTACTATCTTCGGTGCCGTGTTTGAGAGCACCCTCAACCCTGAAACGCGCCGTAGCGGAGGTATGCACTATACGAGTATTGAGAATATACACAAGGTTATTGACCCGCTTTTCCTCAATCAACTCTACCACGAGTTTGATGCCTGTGCCACCAAAAAGGACTATGAGCGTTTCCAAGACAAGTTGGCTTCGCTCACATTCTTCGACCCTGCCTGCGGTAGCGGTAATTTCCTGACGGAGACATACGTCAGTCTGCGCCGTTTGGAGAATAAGGTTATTCAGAAACTGCAAGGTGCGCAAATTGTGATTGGTGACTTCGCCAGTCCTATCAAGGTGGATATACACCAGTTCTACGGCATTGAGATTAACGATTTCGCCGTATCGGTGGCAACAACGGCATTATGGATAGCCGAGTTACAGATGATGCGTGAGACGGAGAAAATTGTTTCTTTTAATGATAACCCGCTACCGCTCAAAGCCTACCACAATATCCACGAAGGCAATGCCCTACGCCTTGATTGGGGTCGGGTGGTCCCGACTGACCAATTAAACTACATTATGGGTAATCCGCCGTTTGTAGGATATTCTTTACAATCCGAGGAACAGAAAAAGGACATTTTGTCCATTATGGTGGACGAAAAAGGCAAGCCCTACAAAATGGCAGGCAAAGTAGATTATGTTGCAGGTTGGTATTATAAAACAGCCCAAATGATGCACGTTAATCCCAATATCCGTGCAGCCCTTGTTTCTACCAACTCTATCACCCAAGGCGAGCAGGTGGCAGGCATTTGGCAGCCATTATTTGAACGGTTTGGCATTCATTTTGACTTTGCTTATCCTACTTTTCGCTGGGATAGCGAAAGTAGTTTGAAAGCCCATGTGCATTGTGTTATTATTGGTTTTAGTGCCAATGCAAGCACTTCCGCCCCGCGTCTCTACTTGCCTGATGGCACCTACCAACAATGTAAAAATATCAATCCATATTTAGTAGATGCCAAAAATATATTTATAGAAGGAAGGAACAAACCCCTCTGCGATGTTCCGGAAATGCAAAATGGAGGTAAACCCACCGAAGGCGGTTTTTTAATTTTATCTCAAGAAGAAAAGAAGAATCTCATTGCTAAAAACACAGATGCCCTAAAATTTATTCGTCCTTACATGATGGGAAAAGACTTTATTGATCGTAAACCTCGTTATTGTTTATGGATGGTTGGTGCTTCTCCCTCGGAATTGAGAAAATGTCCTTTAATTTTGCAGAGAATAGAAAGTGTGAGAAATTATCGTTTGCAAAGTCCCAAAGAAGCAACTAGAAAAAAAGCATATTTTCCAATGTTATTCGATGAGGTTCGCGAATGTACTGAAAATTATGTTGCAATACCAAAAGTTTCCTCGGAAAAGAGAAGATATATCCCAATGGATTATTTGTCTAAAGACATCATACCTGGGGATAAACTATTCATGCTCCAATCCCCGTCTTTATATTTATTTGGTGTTTTAACTTCTAATGTTCACATGTCTTGGATGCGTGCTGTCTGTGGAAGATTGAAATCAGATTATAGTTATTCAAATACGATTGTTTATAACAACTTTCCGTGGCCTACTCCTACGGATGAGCAGAAAGCCAAGATAGAGCAGACGGCACAAGCGATATTGGATGCTCGCGCCAAATATCCTGATTGTTCTTTGGCAGACTTATACGACGAAGTGGCTATGCCTGTGGAACTCCGCAAAGCCCACCGAGAGAATGACCGTGCGGTGATGGCAACATACGGCTTCAGTACCAAGATGTCCGAATCCGACTGCGTCGCCCGCCTACTAGAAATGTACCAACAATTAGTGAAATAATGATGTTTGAAGAAGTTCCCGAGTAAATTCAGCGGACAAATCAGAAGTGTCCGCGGAATGAAAAACAGAGGCATGCTGCAAAATGTAAATTGTTGTAATACAGATGTTTATGGGTTGGAATTGATGCCGGACCATAAAAAGGGAAGGCGGGAATTTCCGGGAATTTCCCGCAAGTTCCTTCAAATTCCCGACCCTCTAAAGAGGGAATTCCAATACGGAGTTCTATGTGTTGAAAGGAAAAAGTAGTCGGAATCAGTCTTGAAATTTCAAGAAACAGCCGAAGGTGAATAAAGGAGAAAAATGATTGGCCAGGAAATAGGAATCTGAACCTGACAAGAGCTTGCCACCCCCTTACCAAATCCCGTTACGAACCCGTTATGCTCCCCTTTTAATAACGAAATCCGTCACCTAAATCAATAATCGGTGGAAAGCAATTTCTTAATGGACAAACATAAAACCGATGTACAGTTTTGGCCCGCTGGGGGCTATGAATCGGCTCCATCCGTTATTTTTTTGTTGTGCTTCGGGTTCGGCTGAGGGCAATATTTCCAATCCTTTGTCTTTGCTGCCGAAGGGCAACATATAATCAACTCGGAAAATCATGTGAATCCGGTCGGTAATCTCTACCTCACAACCTATATAAGGGTCCAACAGGAAAAATGGTGTTCGGGTGAAGGATGCGTTGTAGGTCGTGTTTTCCGCTCCGCTTACAATTTCTGCATTCTGGGGAACATACAGCCTGCTTTGGCTGCCACCGCCAATTGTAAATCCGAATAATGGAGATACTTTACCCCATGTCCAATACAAATCACACATGGCACCTCCCCATCCGGTACGGATATTGCTTCCTGATTTCATCAAGGGCATGGTGCTGACTCCGCCTTCGGCACCGAGATGAATGTGATTGAGCAGGTGCAAACGCAATTGCCCGCCCACGCCGGCGGTAACTCCATCGTTGGGGATATCCGATTTGCCGGTTGTGCTCTTCAAACTCGCATTACGGAACAGTTCGTCCGGACTGGTGGAAAAACCGTATCCTACATGTACCATCATTCCTCCTGAAAATCCGGTGAGGATTTCTCGGCTGCTACGATGATGCATGCGTTTGGGGCTGGCTATATCTTGTGCTGCGGCTGGAGCACATAAACCAAATATCAGGGCTATAGCGGCTACAGCGGTTTTTAGGCGTAGATGGCTAAAGATAGTTTTCATTAGATTAAGGAGAATGCTACATCCATCATTTGAGTGAAGGTGTTTTGACGCTGTTCGGCCGTGGTGGCTTCACCGGTCAAAATATGATCGCTTACGGTGCATATTACCAACGCGCGTTTTCCTGCTCTTGCGGCGTTCATATATAACGCGGGTGCTTCCATCTCGTCGGCCAATACTCCCATTTTTGTCCAGTTGTTCTTGCGAGGATCTTTTGAATAGAAGACATCTGCGGAAAATACATTGCCTACATGGTACGTATAGCCCATTTTTTCGCAAGCGTCAACGGCGCGGCGGCATAAATCGAAATCTGCGATGCAGGAATAATGCCCGGGAAGATTGTATTGTTCTGCATAATTGCTGTCGGTGCAGGCTCCTTGTGCTATGACTATATCTCCCAAATGCACATACATTTGGCGTGCTCCGCACGAACCGACTCGAATAATGGTCTCTACGTCGTAGAAATTGTACAGCTCATAAGTGTAAATACCGATGGAAGGAATGCCCATCCCGTGTCCCATCACGGTAATACGCTTCCCGTTATACATACCTGTGAAGGCGAGCATGTTGCGTACGCTGTTCACTTGAACGGCGTCGGTAAGAAAACGCTCTGCCATCAATTTGGCACGTAGGGGATCACCGGCCATGATAACGGTTTTTGCAATGTCTTCGTATTGGGCTCCGATATGTGGAGTGGGAGTTTGTTCTTTCATATTCAATATTCGTTGTTTAGGGGTGTTCTTAAAATTGATTTTGGATTTGATTCCGGAGTTTTGGGACTTCAGTTCTTGTTGTGTTCAATGGTATGAAGAAATTCGATGGCTCGATTCAAGTCGTCGGGGGTGTCGATACCGATGGATTGGGTGGCGCAAACTGCCACTTTGATGCGATAACCGTTTTCAAGCCAGCGTAATTGCTCCAAACTTTCTGCTCTTTCCAATTGTCCTTGCGGCAGTCGGGTGATTTGGCGGAGAATATCTCCACGATAGGCGTAAAGTCCGATGTGGCGGTAATGCTTATGGGCTTTCAGCCAATCGGCTTTGTCTATCCCGCGAAGATAAGGGATGATGGAGCGTGAGAACATAAGGGCTTGACCTGTTTTTCCGTCTTCGTCAAAATGAATGGCCACTTTTGGCGTATTGGGATTTGCCAATGCTTCCCAAGTGTCTTCTTCCGTGTAGGGCTTGACCAAGGTGGCGATTTCCGTAGGAAAACAAGACTTGACGGCTTCAATCTGTTCCGGTTGAATAAAAGGTTCGTCTCCCTGTATGTTGATGATGACCGTATTTTCGTCCCTTAGGTCGGGATTCTGCTTCTGCAGTTTGTCGTATGCTTCCAAACATCGGTCCGTACCGCATTTATGATCTTCGCGCGTCATGACAGCTTGTCCTCCGAATTGAATGACCGTATCATAGATACGATGGTCGTCGGTGGCTACCACCACTTTGTCCAAAGCTTTGCTGGCTTGTCGATAGACGCGCTCGATCATCGGTTGATCACCGATAAGGGCTAACGGTTTTCCCGGGAAACGGGTGCTGGCATAGCGAGCTGGTATGATGCCTATGAATTGCATAGATTTATTTATTTTATTCCAATTTACGCTGCAAAGATACAAATAAAAATCGAATTGACCAAACTTTTGAAGAAAAAATCCATGTCTCGGTCGCTCTATGCCTTATAACGATGCTTTGAGTATGTGTTTTTTTCAAATAAATTTGCATGGTTCTGAATTTATGTGTACCTTTGCACGCTTTTTTGAAAAATACCGATTATTCAATTGTCTTTTGATGCTAAAAACCGACGTACCCGAATTGATAGTAATGCTGACCCACCACGATTTAACGGTGAAAAATGCAACGGAAGTCTTTGCAAAATGCAAAGATTCAGATGCCCGTTGTTTCGGTATGAAAGAACAACCGCTTCCCCCAACTGAAATGCAGATGCTATTCGGGCAAATGAAGGATTGCGGTAAGACTACGTTTTTGGAGGTCGTCGGTCTGACGGAAGAGGAGGGCTTGAATGGCGCGGAGATGGCGTTAAACTGTGGTTGTGATTATCTGTTAGGGACAATCTTTTCTGATAAGGTGAACGAATTCTGTTTGCGTCACGACATCCGCTATATGCCTTTTGTGGGAGAAGTGTCTGGGCGTCCTTCCGTATTGGAAGGGAATATAGAAGATATGATCCGGCAGGCTGAAACCTACAAGCAATGTGGGGTTGCCGGTATTGATCTTTTAGGGTATCGTTATAAAGGGGATGCGTTGGCGCTTAACCGTCAATTGGTAGAGCAATTGCAACTGCCTGTCTGTTTGGCAGGAAGTATCGATTCCTATCAACGCTTGGATGAGGTGAAATCTGTTCAACCGTGGGCGTTTACAATAGGAAGCGCATTTTTTAATCATTGTTTCGGGGAACAGGTGGGCGAACAGATTGATAAGGTTTGCCGTTATATGCGTTCGTAATCTACGGTAGTATCTTTATCTAATTTTGTGTTTATCCCTTTTCTTCTGATATACAACTTGCGTTGTCCTTATCCGTTTTGTATGTCGCCTCTTTCAATTTTGCTGAGAATATTCATAGCTCCGGCAATCGTTCTTACCTGTTGTATGGTAATATAACGTTTGCTTACTTTTTGCGTTTTTTTGTCCTTTTCTTCTACCAATCTGCAACGGTTTAATCGGCTGAGGGCAAAATTCATGATTTGGTTGAAGATATCGCTATGCCAATAATTCGGACTTCGCATGGTGAAGTAGATGGTCATCTGTTCCCGTTTGAGGAAGATTTTTTCAATTCCCATTTTGCAGCATAGCCAACGAAGCCTAACTACATTCATCAGCTCTTCGGCCTCGTCAGGAAGAGGACCGAATCGGTCAATCAGTCGTTTCTTGTACTCTGCCAATTCATTTTCGTTGCGTTGTGTATCCAACTCGCGATAGAGAGTGATTCGTTCGCTGATATTTTCGATGTAAGTGGACGGGAACGAGACGGGAATATCCGTTTCCAATTGAGAATCGGCACACCAAAGATGTTCGCCAGAAGGAATCGTCGTAGTATCAAAATTACCCGATTCTTCTGCTTCCACGCTTTTGTCGGGTAGCAACATTTCTTCTTTCAACTCCTGAACCGCTTCGTTGAGGATGCGTTGATAGGTCTCGTATCCTAAATCGGCGATGAATCCGGATTGCTCGGCTCCTAACAGATTGCCGGCACCCCTGATGTCCAAATCCTGCATGGCAAGATGGAAACCGCTTCCTAAATCGGCAAATGTGGATAGAGCATCCAGCCTCCTGCGTGCATCTTCCGTCAGCAATTCTCTTTCCGGAGCTACCAGATAACAGTATGCTTTTCGGTTGCTTCGGCCTACGCGGCCTCTTAATTGATGCAAATCGGCTAAACCGTAATGTTGCGCGGAATAGATGATGATTGTATTTACATTGGGGATATCGACGCCTGATTCAATAATAGTGGTGGATATCAGTACATCATAATCATAATTGATGAAGGCTTCCAGTCGTTCCTCCATTTCTTCCGATTTCATTTGTCCGTGTGCCGTAATGATTCGTGCTTCGGGACATAGGCGTTGTATACGATGCTCGATGCGTTCGAGCATGTCTATACGGTTGTTGACGATGAATACCTGCCCGTTTCGTTGCATTTCAATGTCAATGGCTTCCTTGATGATATCTTCATCTTCCGGTGTGATTTGTTCGGTTTGGATGGGATATCTGTTTTGAGGTGGGGTGGTCATTACACTCAAATCTCGTGCTCCTAACAGACTGAATTGCAAAGTGCGGGGGATAGGGGTGGCTGTTAGCGTGAGAACATCGATATTGGCCCTTAATTCTTTCAATTTGTCCTTTACGGCAACACCGAATTTCTGCTCTTCATCAATAATGAGCAGTCCCAAATCATGCCAGGTGACGGATTTCCCGACAATCTTGTGGGTGCCGATAAGGATATCGATTTTGCCGTCTTTCAACTGCTGTATGATTTCTTTTGCCTGCTTGTCGCTTTTGGCTCTTGAAAGATATTCAATATTGACCGGAAAATCGCGGAATCTCTCCTTGAACGAATTGTAATGCTGCAAGGCCAATACGGTCGTTGGAACCAATACAGCTACTTGTTTGCCGTCGGTTGCTGCTTTAAAGGCGGCCCGCATGGCAATTTCAGTCTTTCCGAAACCTACATCACCGCAGATGAGTCGGTCCATCGGCATCGGACTTTCCATATCTCGTTTCACGTCCAAAGTGGCTTTTGCTTGATCGGGAGTGTCCTCGTAGATAAAGGAAGCTTCCAGCTCATGCTGCATATATCCGTCGGGAGTGTATGCAAAACCTTTTTGACCTTTGCGTGTGGCATACAGCTTGATTAAGTCACGGGCTATATCTTTTACTCGGTCTTTGGTGCGTTCTTTGAGCCGTTCCCATGCTCCGGACCCTAATTTGGATATAGTGGGTACGCTGCCTTCTTTGCCTTTGTATTTGCTGATTCGATGCAGGTTGTGGATACTGACGAAAATAGTGTCTCCGTCTCTGAAAAGCAACTTGATCATCTCTTGCGCCCTGCCGTTGACGGAAGTGGTAACCAAACCGCCGAATTGCCCGATTCCGTGGTCGCTGTGTACTACGTAATCTCCCGGTTGCAATTGATTGATTTCCTTCAAGGTGATTATGGCTTTGCCGCGTCGGGCATTTTCGCTTTTTAGTGTGACGCGATGGAATCGCTCGAATAGTTCGTGGTCTGTGTAGCACGCAACTTTTGCTTCACGATCTACCCAACCGGAATGAAGCGTTTTGTCAACAGGCGTGAAATACGATTTATGACTGTCGTCTCCGCTAATACTGTCAAAGATAGCTGCCAGTCTGTCCGTCTGTTTTTTCTGGTCGGCAAGTATATATATATGGTAACCTTCTGCTTCCTTTTTCTTGATGTCCTGAGTGAGCAATTCGAAATTTTTGTGAAAAAGCGGTTGGGGAAGTGTGTCAAAATGTATTTCGGAAAAATTGGGATAAAATGACTTGTCACGTATTTCGATACTGGTGTGAATGTCCGGTTTGAGCAATCCCTCCAGTTTGAAATGGACCATATTCCAATCGTTGCTCACCCACAAGGTGTTGCAAGCGATGTAATCGGTAATATAGGCTGAATCTTGCTCGGTAGTGGAGCTATCATTACTGGCTACCACACTTATTTTATCTACTTTCTCGCTACTCAGTTGCGTCTCGATATCAAAGGTTCGTATCGAGTCCACTTCGTCTCCGAAAAAGTCCAAACGATATGGATCTTCGTGGCTGTAGGAGAATATATCGACAATCCCGCCTCGGATAGCGAACTGCCCGGGTTCGTAAACGAAATCGACTCGTTCAAATCCTTGTTCGGTCAATTGTTCGCTCAAGGTGGATACATGTATTTCTTGTCCTGTTTGAATGACGAAAGTCGAGGCTTGCAATTGATGCTTGCATGGAACGGATTCCGCTATGGCTTCGGGGTAGGTGACCACGATACAAGACGAAGAGTCTGCAGATAGGTGTGATAACACTTCTGTCCGTTGAATCTCCATTGCTTCATCCGTACCTTGACGCCTGCGATGAGAGGACGGAAAATATAAAGTCGGAATATCTTTGGGTAGGCTTTCGTTAACCGACTTCAAATCTGCATATAGATATTGGGCCTCGTCTTGGTTATCTGCTACGATTAGCATGGAAAATGGTAAATCAGCCACTATTTTCCGTAGAACGATTGCTCGAGCGGAGGCATATAAACCGCTAAGCAGGAAATGTGATTCCCTGCATTTACCTTTTATCTGTTCGCTCAAAACCCCGATGGCAGGGTGGCGAGTCAATACATCATAAAGTTCCCCAAGTTCCATTTTCGCTGCAAAGGTACATATTTTATTTAACGCGCGCAAGAAAATGACCGAAAAATGAGTGCCAAAGCGCTAAAACCGATGTTTTTTAGGAAAAAACGCACAAAAAAACGGAATTCTCTTGCAAGTGTCATAAAAAAGTTGTAACTTTGCACGCTGATTGGAATGTATGACGCATTCTATGCAAAATGGCAGATTATAAACAACATAATATCAACTAAAACTAAATCAATATGGCAGAAGAAAAATTGAATCTGTTGTCTGATTTCCCCGCCATCTCTACCAAGACTTGGAAAGAGAAAATCATCACCGATCTCAAGGGCGCTGACTTCGAGAAAAAACTCGTATGGCGCACCACGGAAGGCTTCAATGTACAGCCTTTCTATCGTCAGGAAGATCTTAAAGGTCTGAAAACCACCGTATCCGCTCCCGGTCAATTCCCCTATGTTCGCGGTACTCGTACCAACAACGAATGGGCTGTCCGTCAGAATGTATGCGCTTGCGTTAATGCTCGTAAGGCTAACAAGAAAGCTCTGGAAATCCTTCAAAAGGGTATCACTTCGCTGGGCTTCTGCCTTGACGCTGAAAAACTGAATTATCATTTCATCAAAGTCCTCCTCGAAGGTATTGATGCTCGCGCCATCAATATTAACTTCAATATCTGCCCCTGCAAGGCTCCTGAACTGGCTTCTATCCTGGTTCGCTATTATGGCCGTATGGGATACGATTTCAAATCGGTACATGGTAGCATCAACGTTGACCCGATGAAAATGATGCTGCTGAAGGGCAAAAACCTCACCCGTGAAGAAGTTACTGAACGCTTGGTCGCTACCGTTAAGGCTGCAAAAGCTTTGGTTAACTATCGCGTAGTTGGTGTCAATTCCGTCGTTATCAACAATTCAGGTGCTTATTGCGCTCAAGAATTGGCTTATGCTCTGGCTTGGGGTGCTGAATATATGAATATGATGACCGAAGCTGGCGTTCCCAATTATATGGCTGCCCGCAATATCCGCTTCAATATGGGTATCGGTGGCAACTACTTCATGGAAATTGCCAAGTTCCGCGCAGCTCGTCTGTTGTGGGCTAAGATCGTGGAAGCTTACAAAGCTCCTGCTTTCACCGCTGCTCTCAAAGATGCCGCTAAAATGAATGTTTGCGCTGAAACCAGCCGTTTCAACATGACCGTCTTCGACGCTTATGTCAACCTGCTCCGCAGCCAGACCGAAACTATGTCGGCTGCTCTTGCCGGTGTTGATGAAATCGTTGTTACTCCGTTCGACGTAACGTACGAACAACCTACCGATTTCGCTGAGCGTATCGCACGCAACCAACAATTGATGCTTAAAGAGGAAGCTCACTTTAATAAAGTGGTTGACCCCGCTGCTGGTTCTTATTATATCGAGAACCTCACCGCCAGCATTGCTGCTGAAGCATGGAAACAATTCCTCGCTATTCAAGACAACGGTGGCCTCTTTGAGATGATTAAAGCAGGTAAGGTACAAGAAGCTGTTGCAGCTAACTTGAAGACCCGCATGAGCGATGTAGCAAAACGTAAAGAAGTTCTGTTGGGCTCCAACCAATTCCCCAACTTCAACGAAAAAGCTGCTAAGAAGATCAAAACTACCAATTGTGGTACTTGCTGCTGCTCCGAAAAGGGCGAAATCGCAACTCTTCCCGTAGCTCGCGCTGCTGAAGAATTCGAAAACCTTCGTCTTGAAACCGAAGGCGCTAAGAAACAACCCGTTGCATTCATGCTTACTATCGGTAACCTTGCCATGCGTATCGCTCGTGCTCAATTCTCGTGCAACTTCCTCGCTTGCGCTGGCTACAAAGTAATCGACAACAACGGCTTCAAATCCGTACATGACGGTATCAAGGCTGCTCGCAAAGCTAAAGCTGATATCATCGTTCTCTGCTCTAGCGACGATGAATACGCCAACTTCGCTCCTCAAGCTTGGATGGAATTGGAAAATGCTAAGGAAATCTTCATCGTTGCCGGCGCTCCTGCTTGCATGGAAGACCTCCAGAAACTCGGTATCCAGAACTTCATCCATGTTCGTTGCAATGTGCTTGACACCCTTAAAAACTTCAATAAACAACTCCTTAATAAATAATCGCTACTATGAAGCCGAATTTTAAAGACATTGATATCAAGAAAGTTGCTGCTTCTCATGTAGAAGGAGCCAACGAAGCCAATTGGAAGACGCCCGAACTGATCGACGTCAAACCTATTTATACTAAAGAAGACCTCCAGGGTATGGAGCACCTCAACTATGCTGCAGGTCTGCCTCCTTTCCTGCGTGGCCCGTACAGCGGAATGTACCCGATGCGTCCTTGGACCATCCGTCAGTATGCTGGTTTCTCTACCGCTGCTGAATCCAATGCATTCTATCGCCGTAACCTCGCTTCCGGACAAAAAGGGCTGTCCGTCGCATTCGACCTCCCCACTCACCGTGGTTACAACGCCGACAATATGCGTGTCGTTGGTGATGTAGGTAAAGCTGGTGTGAGCATCTGCTCTCTGGAAGATATGAAAGTACTCTTCGCAGGTATTCCTTTGAACAAGATGTCCGTTTCTATGACTATGAACGGTGCCGTTCTGCCTATTCTTGCTTTCTATATCAACGCAGGTCTGGAACAGGGCGCTAAACTCGAGGAAATGGCTGGTACCATCCAGAACGATATCCTCAAAGAGTTCATGGTTCGTAACACCTACATCTATCCTCCGAAGTTCTCGATGAAGATTATTGCCGATATCTTCGAGTATACTTCTCAGAATATGCCTAAGTTCAACTCTATCTCCATCTCCGGTTACCATATGCAAGAAGCTGGTGCTACCGCTGATATCGAGTTGGCTTATACTTTGGCTGATGGTATGGAATATCTCCGTGCTGGTGTCAATGCCGGTATGAGCGTTGATACTTTCGCTCCCCGTTTGAGCTTCTTCTGGGCTATCGGTACCAACCACTTCATGGAAATCGCTAAAATGCGTGCTGGTCGTATGCTTTGGGCTAAAATCGTTAAGAGCTTCGGCGCTAAGAATCCCAAATCTATGGCTCTCCGTACCCACTGCCAGACTTCCGGTTGGTCTCTTACCGAACAGGATCCTTATAACAACGTAGGTCGTACCTGTTTCGAAGCTATGGCTGCTGCTCTGGGTCACACTCAGTCGCTCCATACCAACGCTCTGGACGAAGCTATCGCACTTCCTACCGATTTCTCTGCTCGTATCGCTCGTAACACCCAAATCTATATCCAGGAGGAAACCAAAGTCTGCAAACAGATTGACCCATGGGCTGGTAGCTACTATGTAGAATCGCTGACCAAGGAAATCGCTGATAAGGCTTGGGAACATATCCAGGAAATTGAAAAACTGGGTGGTATGGCTGCTGCCATCGAAACCGGTATTCCTAAGATGCGTATTGAGGAAGCTGCTGCACGTACGCAAGCTCGTATCGACTCTGGTGAACAGAAAATTATCGGCGTTAACGAATATCGTCTCGACCACGAAGATCCTATTGATATCCTTGAAGTCGACAATACTGCTGTTCGCAACGAACAGGTCGCTCGTTTGGCTGAACTCCGCGCTCATCGTGATGAGAAAGCTGTGCAAGCTGCTCTTAAGGAAATCACCGCTGCTGTCCAAGCTTGGGCTGACGGTAAGAAAGGTGCCAACCTTCTCGAACTCGCTGTTAAAGCTGCAGGGCTCCGTGCTTCTCTCGGCGAAATCTCTGACGCTTGCGAAGCTGTGGTTGGTCGTTATAAAGCTACTATTAGAACTATTTCAGGCGTGTACAAAGCAGGAACTACCAACGATGCTGACTTCCAGGAAGCTAGCCGTTTGACCGCAGAATTTGCAAAGAAAGAAGGTCGTCAACCCCGTATCATGATCGCTAAGATGGGTCAGGACGGTCACGACCGTGGTGCTAAAGTCGTTGCTACCGGTTATGCTGACTGTGGCTTCGATGTTGATATGGGACCCTTGTTCCAAACTCCCGCTGAGGCTGCTAAACAAGCCGTTGAGAACGATGTCCATGTTCTCGGCGTTTCCAGCCTTGCTGCTGGTCACAAGACTCTTATCCCGCAAGTAATCGCTGAACTCAAAAAACTCGGCCGTGAAGATATCATGGTTACTGCCGGTGGTGTTATCCCCGCTCAGGACTATGACTTCCTCTACAAAGCTGGTGTTGCTGCTATCTTTGGTCCTGGTACCAGCGTTGCTCATAGTGCTAAACTCGTGATGGAACTGCTTCTGCAATAATTACTGTTATTGCTTTGCGGATATGGATTCTATTTGAGTCTCTTTCCGTATATATACAAAAATGGAGTCTTCTCAGGCTCCATTTTTGTACTTGTTTAGATAATATGACTGCTTCTGATCTGTCTTTCTGTTTCCGTTCAAATGGTTTGTTTAACCCGCTTTTTTTGCATTAATGAATCAGATTTTATACTGTGATGAGTCTGTTATTTTGCATTAATGAATCGGTTATTTTGCATTAATGAATCGGTTATTTTTACTTCCTTTTGTGCGTTTCTATAACCAACAATATGTTAAAAAACAAGAGCTTGTTTAATCTTATTTTATATTAGTAGTCAAGGCCGATAATTTCAACCTTTTATCGTGACTTAAACGTAACATAACCGACACTTAACCGATAGATACAAGGTGGTTGTATCTATTTAATAAAACTTAAAATTGTTGATTCGTGAATCCGATTAACGAGCTAATCTGCGGAATTCTGATAATATGATGGCAGTTGCTATGGACACATTCAAACTTTCTGCTGTATCGGCATCGGAGGGGTAGGAGGGAATGCGTAAAGGATGAGTAATCATTTTTCGGATAGGGGTCGAAATCCCGTTTCCTTCGTTGCCCATGATTATGATGCTCTTTCCCTTGGTCAATTGTTGAAATCCTTCTTGATTCTCCTTCATCTTGCTGAAATAGGAATACATGTTTTCTCCTTCAAGCAGAGTTCCGAATATGGGCGTATCTTGCTTTTTTAACCAATCTTGCAAATCCGTGTAATGCATCCTTACTCGTGCCAAACTGCCCATTGTGGCTTGTACGACTTTCGGATTATAGCAATCGGCGGTATTCTTTGAACAAAATATATCGTGTATTCCGAACCAATCTGCCGTACGGATGATTGTTCCTAAATTGCCGGGATCTTGTATGTCATCAAGCACAAGTGTCAGATTCTGTCCTTCTTGTTGGTCGATCGTTCCGTTGTCTTGACGTTTTTTGAATACTGCAATTGATCCTTGGGGAGTACGCAAAGAAGACATTTGTTCTATTTCACTTCTGGTCGCATTCTCTTCCGTAACCATAATTTCCAACTGGAATGCATTCCTTAATTCGTTGATGCATTTGTCTCCTTCTGCTACAAAAAGACCTGTCTCGTCTCTGTATTTCTTTTGCTGTAAACTTCTCACAAGTTTTACTTGTGCTTTCGTGATTTGTATCATATTCGATGCAAGATGACGGATAATTTATGCTTTTTGTCCTAAAAAGTGGTACAAAATTACAAAAAAAAATGTATATGAACAAAAAAATTTGCATAAATCGTAGTTTTTTCGTAATTTTGCGGACTTATTTTATAACTTTATTGTTGAATGCGGTTTTTGTCGTCACATATGAAATGGAGTGGTATGATGCTTTCTTTGTTGGGCTGCGTGCTCATGACCACTCTTTCCGGGTGTCGTACTACCAAATTTGTGCCCGAGGACCGATATCTGCTCAATAAAACAAAAATTGAGGTGACGGATACGAAAGATGTCAGTCCTGCTGAACTCAAACAATATCTGCGACAAACTCAAAACTCCGAAATCTTCGGCTTTTGGAAATTGCAACTGCATATCTATAATACCGCACCGAAAGATACAACAACTAAAGCTCGTAAACGTTTGGCCCGAAATGCTCATCGTATGGGAGAGGCTCCCGAAATCTTTGATGAGGATGCAACTGCTGCCAGTATGGAACAGTTGAAAAAGGCAATGCAGAACAAAGGATATTTCCTTGCGGAAGTAGATACGGTCCAATTTGTCAAAAAACAGAAACTCAATCTTACGTATTCTATCACTGCAAATCAACCATACCGCCTTCGCGATGTGGGATATGTGTTCACTCAACCTGATTTGCATGATTTTGCTACGGATTCACGAACTTCTTTTTTGCAGGAAGGAATGCTCTTTGATGCCGATCGACTTAGCGAAGAAAGATCCCGTATCGCAAGTGATATGCGTGATCATGGCTATTTCTATTTCGAAAAAGAGATGCTCCGCTATACTGCGGATAGTACGGTCGGACACAAACAGGTGGATCTGGAAATTGGACTGCAACCGTATATGGATCAATTGTCGGATTCATCTCTTTCCAAAATATTCAGCAGATATTATATCGGCCATGTCTATTACGAAATGGGCAACGATTCTAATTTCTTGCGTCGTCGTACCTTGCGTAAAAATAATTTGATTCATGAAGGGGATTTGTATTGTGAAGATGCTGTTGAAAAAACATACGAAAAATTCAATTCGTTAGGAGTGGTGAAATATATGAATATTTCCTTCCGTCCGTCTGACAATCCCAACGAGTTGGATTGTTATATTACGCTTTCCCGCCGCAAACTTAATACGGTTTCTGCTGAGATTGAAGGAACTTATTCCGCCGGTGATTGGGGAATTTCTGCTGGTTTGAGTTATATCAACAAAAATATCTTCCATGGAGCGGAAGAACTGTCGCTTAATGGACGCGGAAGCTACGAATGGCGCCAGAACGGAAGCAGAGCGATTGAAGGTGTTGCGTCTGCTGGATTGGCTTTCCCTAACAAACTCAAAGTGGGTATAGAATACAACTATCAGGTCCGTCCCGAAGAGTTTACTCGTACGATTGCCAATGCACACCTCGGATTTTCTATTCATCATCCCGGAGGACGATGGCATCACTCCTTCAATTTTGTTGATATCAGTTATGTGTATCTGCCTTGGATAAGCGATGATTTTCGTGCTCAGTTCTTGCAGCCGACCAATATTATGAAGTATTCATACGAAAATCATTTCATCGTCGCCTTTTCTTACGCATGTTCGTATTCATCATTCCGCGAAAAACAACCTCTTCGCTCGTATGGAAATTTCCGCCTGCAAGTGGAATCGGCTGGTAATGTGCTGGATGGAATTGCTCGTTTGGCCAAAGCCCCGACTGATGATAACGGAACACGTAAAAT
This sequence comes from Paludibacteraceae bacterium, assembly GCA_024399655.1. Taxonomy (GTDB): domain Bacteria; phylum Bacteroidota; class Bacteroidia; order Bacteroidales; family Paludibacteraceae; genus Colicola. The sequence goes on from JAKSNP010000008.1 coordinate 20,109, forward strand.
CTTCAATATCCCTTATGCGCAATATGTTAAAGCTGACTTTGACTTCGCTTACCATTATATTATCAACGAGAAACATCGATTGGTCGTTCACGGTAATTTAGGATGCGCAGTTCCTTATGGCAATGCAAAGGTTATTCCGTTTGAAAAACGTTATTTCGCCGGAGGTGGTAATAGTGTGCGTGGTTGGACTATTCGCAGTTTAGGACCTGGTGCATACAAAGGAACTGGTGATAAGATTGATTATAACACGCAATCGGGTGACGTTAAACTGGATCTTAATCTGGAATATCGTTGGAATGTGTGGAATTTTATCAATTTGGCCGCATTTACGGATGCCGGAAATATTTGGACCTATACCGAATATGATTCACAACCTGAGGGTGACTTCAAGTGGAATCGTTTCTATCAGGAATTGGCTTGGAGTTATGGCGTGGGACTTCGTCTTGATTTCAATTTCTTTGTGTTTCGTGTAGATTTCGGTGTCAAACTGTATGATCCTAGTCGTATCTCTGATGGCAAACAATGGCGAACTGCTGGCAACGGACTTTGTTGGAAAGATGACATGACTTTCCACTTTGCAATTGGCTATCCGTTCTGATGATATTTATTACTGAACGCAAAAAATATTAACGATAAATATACTTTATTATGAGTCTTTTCCACAAAAAAAACGAGCAGAATGCTGCTCCTCGCCGTCGTAATCACGGTTGTTTATGGGCTATTATCATCGGCCTTATTATTTACATGGTGCTTACTTTCATTAGTGCTAAATTTTTGAATGGAGTATTTTCAGGTTCTTCATCTGAAGCTCATCTCAAAAATCATTCTATTTATAAATTCGAATTGTCAGGAACAGTTGTGGAACAGGCTCCGATGGATAATCCGTTTAGCGGATTCATGAGTACGATGCCTGGCTATAATATGGAAGAAGTGATCGGACTCGATCAAATCCTTAGCAATATCCGTCTGGCGCAAGGTAGCGATAAAATTCAGGGAATCTATCTTTACGGAGGAAATCTTTCAGTCGGTCAGGCTTCGGCAAAAGCTATTCGTGATGCACTTGTCGAATTCAAATCTTCAGGTAAGTTTATCGTAGCTTATGCTGATAGTTATTCGCAATCCAATTACTATATCGCTTCTGTTGCCGACAGCATCTATCTCAGCCCCATTGGAAATATTCAATGGAATGGTCTGACCGCTCAGAAAATGTATTATACTCGTTTGTTGGAAAAATTGGGCGTGAAAGTCCAAATACTGAAAGTCGGTACTTTCAAATCCGCTGTTGAACCGTTCTTCTGTACTGAAATGTCTGAAGCTGACCGCCAGCAGACTATGATTTACTTGGGTGGTGTTTGGAATCTGATGAAACAGGCGGTTAGCGACAGTCGTGGTATTTCTATCGAGCAATTGGACGAATATGCTGACTTGTATATGGGATTGCGTCAGCAAACCGAATATGTGGAACGGGGTTTCTGCGACAGACTCGTTTATGAAGACGAAATGGATAGCATCCTCACTAAACTTGCTGGTACCGAGGATTATCATACTATCTCTTTCCATAAATTGGCCAATGTCAAACGTGCTGAGTCTTCTGTGAAAGATGCCGTGGCTGTGCTTTATCTTGATGGCGAAATTACTTCAGGAACAGGGAACGGTATCGTTGATACAAAAGTTCTTAAAACCTTGCGCGAAATCCAAAAGAACAAACATATTAAGGCTCTTGTTTTGCGTGTCAATAGTCCCGGTGGTAGCGCTGATGCCAGCGAACTTATCAATCATGCTGTTCGACAACTGCAACAAGAAGGACTTCCTGTCGTCGTTTCTATGGGCGATTATGCTGCCAGCGGTGGATATTATATATCTTGTGAAGCGGATTATATCTTTGCAGAACCTAATACCCTTACTGGTTCGATAGGTATTTTCGGTATGGTGCCTTCATTTGGAGAATTGCGCGAAAAAGTAGGTCTTGATATTGATGGTGTTTCCACCAACCGCCATTCTGACCTTGATATTAATATGGTCTATCGCGGAATGGATGAAGAAGAACATCAAATTATGCAATCTATGGTAGAACGAGGCTACGAATTGTTCACTTCCCGCTGTGCCGAAGGGCGAAATATACCTCAAGATAGTATAAAAGCTATTGGGGAAGGACGTGTTTGGCTGGGACAGGATGCTATCCGACTTGGTCTCGTTGATCAATTGGGCAATCTTGATGATGCCATCAAGAAAGCTGCTCAATTGGCCGATTTGAATGAATATAGTTTGTCATATTTCCCGGAACCTTCCGATCCTATGGCTGATTTGTTAAGTATGTTTGATAATTCTTCTGACGAAGAGAAAATCTTGATGCGCTTCCGTGAATTCGTTTCACAACCGCGTGTTCTTGCTCTTATGCCCGAAGTTAAAATCCAATAATTTTGAATACGATTCAATCTATATTTGCAGCTCCGATCAGTTGGTTATATGGCGCTGCCGTTTGGGTGCGTAACACCTTGTATGGAGAAAGACTGGTCCATTCCCATGGTGTAACGGTTCCTACTATCTGTGTGGGTAATCTGGCCGTGGGGGGAACCGGTAAAACTCCAATGGTTGAATATCTGGTTAGTATGCTTTCTCCAAAATATCGTGTGGCTGTTTTGTCGCGTGGCTACCGTCGGCATACGCGCGGATTTGTATTGGCTGATGCATCTTCAACAGCACTTACCATTGGTGACGAACCTATGCAGATTCATCTGCATTTTCCGGATGTACCGGTTGCTGTTTGCAAGGATCGTGTGCATGGAATCAAGCATCTTCAACGACTGTTCCCGGATTTGCAATGTGTCATTCTGGATGATGCTTTCCAATATCGTCGGTTGCATGCTGGATTCAATATACTGCTTACTGCTGCTGATTGCTTATATGTGGATGACCATTATTTGCCATGGGGTAGATTGCGTGATAATGTTTCTCAAAGTTTGCGGGCAAATGTAGTGGTGGTTACTAAGTGTCCTCCTACTTTGACTCCTATCCAAAAACGAATCTTGGATTCTAAACTGAATCTGCCCACTTATCAGCATCTGTATTTTTCATCCGTATGTTATCCTCCTATCACGGAAAAAGGAAATCCATTGGTCCTGACTGGAATTGCACGCCCGGAATACCTGCAGGATTATATCCGCTCTTTGTATCCCAATGCTACATTCCTTACGTATCCCGATCATCATCGATGGAGCGATGATGAACTGCAACATTTGGAGCAGGATGCTACTTATTATTCTTTCGTCCTTACTACTGATAAGGATATGGCCCGTTTACGCGATATGAATATATCTGATTCTTTGCGAGCCAAACTGATCCCTGTATCGGTAACGATGGATATTTCTGAACCTGATTTGTTCCGCCGCCAAATAACAACTTATGTTAGCGAGAACAACCGCAAGCATTAATTAGTTCTGTCTATGTCTATATTCCGAATACTGCATCGTTTTGTACCGCCATATCGTACGCAGGTAGCGCTCAATATTGCATTCAATATTATTTCTACAATCTTGTCACTTTTTTCGTTCGCTACCATTATACCCGTACTTAAACTGCTTTTCGGTATCTCAGATTCCGGGGGCGTACGACAGTATATTGAAATTTCATCTGATCTGTCTTTGCGTGCAACACTCGATGCTTTGCAAAATAACCTCTATTGTTTCCTCTCGGATATGGCTTCTGCTCATTCTCCAGGAACAGTATTGATCGCACTTGGTCTTTTTCTGGTATTGATGACGGGACTTAAGTGTGTCACCTCATGGTTGGCCAACTATTTTATGGTTCCGATTCGAACCGGCGTTTTGCGTGATTTACGTTGCCAACTGTATCGTAAAGTCGTCAGCCTGCCGATTGGTTATTTCACGGAAGAGCGAAAAGGAGATGTAATGTCTCGTATGACTACTGATGTCAATGAGGTAGAGGCTTCTATTATGTCATCGCTTGATATCCTATTCAAGGATCCTGTGATGATATTGATCTATCTCCTTACCATGTTCTTTATTTCATGGCAACTTACTATCTTTGTTTTGATTCTGCTGCCTGTTGCAGGTCTCCTAATCGGACGGATTGGGCGAAGTTTGAAACATAAGTCCACTCGAGGACAAGAGCAAACTGCGGATCTGCTTTCTCAAATTGACGAGACTTTGGGTGGTTTGCGTGTCGTGAAATCTTTTAATGCGGAATCTAAATTGATTGATCGTTTCACACGTTTGGCGAATGATACACGACGCACTTTCAATCATATCAATCGTCGATATTATTTGGCTCATCCTGTTAGTGAGTTCCTCGGCACAGCGCTCATCGCTATTCTGATTTGGTATGGAGGAGGACTCATCCTTGCGGAACATAGTTATATTGATGCTGCCACTTTTATTTATTATCTGGTAATTTTCTATAGTATTATCAATCCTGCTAAAGACCTTTCCAAAGCTCTCTATGGGGTACGACGCGGTACTGCATCACTCGAAAGAATAGACCATATACTTGATGCTGAATCTAATATCGTTGAGCGGGACCAACCGCTTCCACTACCGGCTTTTTCTTCTGATATTCGATATAATAATGTTTGTTTTGCATATCGTTCCGATGTACCCGTTTTGAACGATATTAATCTTACTATTCATAAGGGACAAATGGTCGCCCTCGTTGGTCAATCCGGTTCGGGAAAAACCACAATGGCGGATCTTCTGCCGCGTTTCTATGACGTTTCCGGCGGCTCTGTTACAATTGACGGGGTGGATATTCGTGATCTCAGTACGCATGATCTTCGTTCGCTTATGGGTAATGTGAATCAGGAAGCGATATTGTTTAATGATACAGTTTTCAATAATATCACTTTTGGCGTAGATTTGTCGCGCCCTGCTCCCGATGGCTTGACATGGCAGCAAGCTGTGGAAAAAGCGGCACGTATTGCTAATGCACATGATTTTATATCGGCTATGCCTGATGGATATCAGACTTGTATCGGAGACCGCGGTTCTCGCCTTAGTGGAGGGCAGCGTCAACGTCTTAGCATCGCACGCGCCATTCTTAAGAATCCGCCTATTCTGATTCTGGATGAAGCCACTTCCGCGTTGGATACAGAGTCAGAACAGTTGGTGCAGGAAGCACTAGAAAATCTAATGAAAGATCGTACTACTTTGGTGGTAGCGCATCGACTGAGTACTATTCGGCATGCGGATCTGATTTGTGTGTTACATGAAGGACGCATCGTTGAATCCGGTACACATGATTCATTGATGGATATAGCTGGTTACTACGCTCGATTGGTACATATGCAATCATCTGAATCCTAAACGGTTCACGAAACGAATTGATGGTGTCATATATAAATTAATATAGATAGAAATCCGAATCTTTCCAACTTTTTGCGCATAACTATGCAATTTGTATCCAAAATGTTGGTGATTTTTTGATATAACAACTGTTGACAAATATTTAATATAATTATGTCCACTGCCACAGAAACCCCAATGATGAAACAATTCCACGACATCAAGGCTCAATACCCTGATGCTCTTCTTTTGTTTCGTTGTGGTGACTTTTACGAAACTTATGCCGACGATGCGGTTCGTGCATCTAATATCCTTCAAATAACGCTTACCCATCGTAGTAACGGTGCAGCAGGAGCGGGTAGTATAGAGATGGCGGGATTCCCGTTCCATGCGCTCGATACATATTTGCCGAAATTGGTCAGACAGGGAATACGTGTGGCTATTTGTGATCAATTGGAGGATCCTAAACTGACTAAAAAGTTAGTCAAACGGGGGGTTACTGAATTGGTGACACCTGCGGTCAGTTATTCCGATACCACTCTACAACAAAAAGAAAACAATTTCTTAGCTTGTATTCATTTCGCAAAAACAACTATTGGTGTCGCTTTCTTGGATATTTCTACCGGCGAATTTCTCGTAGCTGAAGGGAATGCTGATTATATTGATAAATTGCTTGTCAATTTTGCACCTAAGGAAGTCCTTTTCCTTCGAGGTAAGCGGGATTTGTTGGAATCAAATTTCGGTTCACGATATTTCACTTTCGAATTGGATGATTGGATGCTCAATGCTTCTTCGGCTCATGATAGGTTGTTAAAACAATTTGGCGTGGCCAATTTGAAAGGATTTGGAGTTGAGAAATTGCCCAATGCTGTTATTGCTGCAGGAGGAATTCTGCATTACCTCGATATGACGCAGCATCTCCAAACAGGTCATATTCGTCTTATTAGTCGTATTGAAGCTGATCAATATGTATGGCTTGATCAATTTACTATTCGAAATTTGGAGCTATATAGCAATCAGTACGAGGGAGGTAGAACGCTGCTTGATGTCATAGATTCTACCTGCTCACCGATGGGGGCTAGGCTTTTGCGACGATGGTTGTCTCTCCCTCTTAAACAATTACAACCGATTCTTCGTCGTCAATCCGTTGTTTCTTATTTCGTTTCTAACGAAGAAAAACGGGATCGACTGCGCTCTATTCTTTCAAATATTCAAGATATTGAGCGTATAGTCAGTAAAATTTCTACGGGGCGTATCTCTCCGCGTGAAATGATTGTCTTAAGTTCCGCTTTGAGTGCTATTACCGATATTCGAAGTCTATGTGAGGATGCTCCAGCGGATTCGTATCTTTCTATGTTGGCGAATCAATTGGATCCATGCACCGAAATGGCGCAACGAATCAATCATACTATTGTGCCTGATCCGCCTGCAGTAGCCGGGCGACCGGGAGCGATTGCTGCTGGGGTGGATGAAGAACTGGATCAATTGCGAGCCATTCAACATTCCGGACGAGATTATCTCCTGCAATTACAGCAACGAGAAGCTGAAGCTACTGGAATACAAAGCCTTAAAATCGGTTTCAATAATGTGTTCGGATATTATCTTGAGGTGCGTAACACTTATCGAGATGCGGTGCCTCCGACATGGATACGGAAACAGACACTCGTATCTGCAGAACGATATATTACGCCTGAGCTCAAAGAGTATGAGGATCGTATCGTTAATGCTGAAGGACGTATCGAAATAATAGAAAATAGAATATATGCTGAACTGTTGTTGGCATTGTCACAGTATGTGCCTGTCTTGCAACTTGATGCGCAGGTTTTGGCACAATTGGATTGCCTTGTTTCTTTTGCCCACACTGCAGTTATCAATCGTTATTCTTGTCCCATAGTAAATGATTCGTTGGCGATTTCTATCACTCAAGGTCGACATCCTGTTATTGAACAGCAACTGCCTTTTGGTCAGCAGTATATAGCTAATGATATACTCCTTGATCCGGAATCGCAACAGATAATCATTCTTACAGGCCCTAACATGGCAGGTAAGTCTGCTTTGCTTCGTCAAACCGCTTTGATAGTCTTGATGGCGCAGATGGGTTCTTTTGTTCCTGCAGAAACAGCTGCTATTGGTTTGGTGGATAAGGTATTTACCCGAGTCGGAGCAGGGGATAATATATCCGGTGGTGAGAGTACATTTATGGTTGAAATGACTGAAGCTGCTGCCATTCTTAATAATCTCAGTCCTAGATCGCTTGTCCTTTTTGATGAGTTGGGCCGCGGAACTTCAACATACGATGGCATTTCCATAGCTTGGTCTATCGTAGAATATATTCATACTCATCCTACGCATGCAAAAACGCTCTTTGCTACGCATTATCATGAGCTGAATTTGATGGAATCTACTTTCCCTAGAGTATGCAACTATAATGTTTCGGTTCGTGAGGTGAATGGGAAAATTATTTTTCTTAGACGTCTTGTGCGTGGAGGTTCTGAACATAGTTTTGGTATTCATGTCGCAAAATTGGCAGGATTACCTACTACAATAATCGATCGAGCCAATGAAGTACTGTCGGATCTTGAACATTCATCTGCTCAACTTTCTACTCAGACGGTTTCGCCGGCAGTTGATTGTTCCAGCATAAAAACAAAGACATCAAGTATGCCTTCGGATATGCAATTGAGCTTCTTCCAGTTGGATGATCCTGTATTGTCGCAGATTCGAGATCAATTGACCGCTTTGGATATTAATAATCTAACCCCGCTTGAGGCATTGAATAAACTGTCTGAGATTCGTTCTTTAGTAGGTGGCAAATAAAATATCCGATTTTTTGCCAGTTTATCTTATTAATTGATAAACATGTCAAAAACGGGTTCATCTGCGGTTTAATCGGGGTATGTAATATACCTGCTTACGAGTACGAAGATGTAGGTGTAATAACAAAATCGTATCGAAGTTAACAATTAACTGTTAACTGCTAATATCTATTTCTATCAAATCACTTTGCCCTGTCCATACTGCTATCTATAGATAGTTACCTGCAGTTGATGGGGACAAAAAAGAATGAAGTTGTGGACAACTCTTGCAAAACAAGGGGACTATTGTATCTTTGCATCGTCTATCAAAATGATTCTGCCGAGAGTTGACCGACAGTCTCCCGACACTTGTATATATGAGTAGAGTAGTAACGATGGTTATTGTGTAGAGCATGAGCGGAATAGATTGCAACTACTCCGACGACATGTATTTCTCACCTGTCGTTCAACTATCGTTATGGTGCGTCTTATTTGATATCTACTGTAAAGCGGAGATTGAATAACCGTCCGGTCAGGTAATTAGGACTTGCCCATTGAATGCCATCACCTGCTGTTACCCAATAATACGAATTCACGTTCTTCCAATCAATTACGTTGAATACCTCAAAATAGATACTCCATGCAGCTACATGACGAGCACTTTCTTTTCTCATGAATTTATCGGTGGCTGCTGAGAATGTACGACTGGCACCTAAGTCTAATCGTTTGTAGGCGGGCATATGGCTTAAGTAACGTAATTCTTCGTTTCGAGGATATCCGAAGGGCAGACCTTCGCTGATAATGAATTTCAGGTGAAATTTATATTGAGGGAATTTGGGTATATAGTCTTGGAAAAATATGGAAAATGAATATCGCTGTTCTTGCGGTTGAGGAAACCATCCACGAGCATAAGGATCCTCAAGCATGCGCATACGGCTACGCATGGTGGAAAAACTAATCCACGAATCCACACCGGGAACCAATTCTCCATACAACTTTAAATCCAAACCTAAAGTATATCCTTCGGCATCATTCCGCCCGGAATATCTGATTCTGACATTTTCAACGGAATAACTTTCCATTCGGTCGATCCACTTGAAATAGCCCTCGACGGTGAATTTGAATGGTCGTCCCCAAGCTCTAAAATAATAGTCAGTACCTAATAAAACATGAGCGGCTCGTTGTGCTTTAAGATCATGGCTGAGTTGAATTCGCGTGACGCCATCTTCAACAATGGTATCCCGTAACTCTTTATAGAAGGGGGCTTGATAGTATAGACCGGTAGCAAAACGGAAAGTCATATCTCTTTTCCAGCCCGGCATCCACACTACGGATGCGCGTGGTGAAACCAAAACTTCGTTAGTCCAGGTCCACCAATTTAATCTAACGCCGCCGGTTAAAAACACATTGCCATGAAGAGTATGCCATTTATAACAATCCTGCAGATAGGCTTGAACCCGTCCGCTATGCATTTCATTCATACTCTTTAGCGTATAGTATAGTTCCATCGTGCGGTCTGTATTCGGAATCGAGTATCCCATTGAGTCCCTCCATTCCCATTCGCTGATGTTATCGTGGATATATTCATATTGTCCGCTTACTCCCCATTGAAATAGATTGCTTTGATGCTTCCATTCTCCTTCGTATGAAATATTGGCTACAATAGCCTGTAGTGAGTTGCGGGCGTGCTCGTGATAAGTGCCGGTTCCGAGCATAGTTCCGGTTGAAATTCCATCTGTATTTTCTCCAGGACGAAGTGAGCCGGACTGTGAACCTGCTATAGGAGCGTCTGTCAATACGTATTCGCTTCTAATGTCATAGTTTTCTTGTTCGTTAGTGTAGAATCCGCTTGCGGTTAGACGGCTGCTTAGTATGTCTTCATTTGATAATTGGTGTTTCTCCTCGCCTTGTATTGCCAAAAAACCGGTAGTGAATAAATCTTTCTCTTGCCCTTCGTACCATATAGTATGGTTAAGCGTGTATTGCATGGTGCCGAAACTTTCGCACATGGAATCCGGTTGGAATCTATAGGAGTTTCTTGAAAAATTGCCCAGTAATTTTATTTGCCACTTATTGCGATCCCAAGTCATTTGAGTTTGATAGTCAATAAAGTCCGGTTGATAATTTCCTTTAGATGGTAATGCTCCAAGAAAATATCTACTGGTTTTATATCGTATGCTGTGCATTTGGCTTTGAGTACTGTCTCCCCAGCCGACATATGCATTTGCGCCAAGGATACTGAGGCTGACCGTACTTTCCAAGCGAGTGGGGCGTTTGTAAGTGATGTCCAAAACGCTGGACATTTTGTCACCATATTGAGCTCCAAAGCCTCCTGCTGAAAATTCCACTCGATCCACCATCTCTGGATTAACGAAGCTTAATCCTTCCTGTTGTCCACTACGCAGCAATAATGGGCGATGTACTTCTATTCCATTAACATATACGGAGTTTTCATCATAACTGCCTCCTCTAACATTATATTGCGTACTGAGTTCGTTGTTTTGCGAAACACCGGCAAAGGTGATGAGTAGACTTTCTATACTGCCGCCTGTAGCATCCGGCATTACCCTTGCAACCGATGAACTGACCTGATCCATCGTACCTGTTTGTTTTTGGATACCGTGTACTTCCACTTCATCAAGAGAGAGCCCGTCATTTTGCATCACTACATTAATATTCAGAACATCTTGTTCTGTGTAGATCTCTTGTTGAATGGTGGTATAACCAATCATGGAATAGACTAAGGTGATAGTATCGTCAGTAGCTACGGTAAGAGAGTAATAGCCGTTTCTATTGGTAGTAGTGCCGGTGATTCCATCTGTGAGATAAACATTGAGCAGCTCAATACCGACATTATGTTCATCTACCACATAACCATAAATACGCGTTGTGCGTGCAACAGCACTAATAGCACCGAAGCACGCAAAACATAGCAATATGAATATTTTCCTTTTACTCAGGGGAGTTGGATTGTTTTTGATTATATTCGTTCTAAGTTGGAAAGTTTAATCCAACCGACATAATTGCCAACAGTGATTCGACACCATTCGCCCAATTCTTCCTTGATGTTGACTTTTGTTCCTTCGTGAATGGTGAATAAGTCTGTACCACTACGGTCCGGTGATGATTTCGCATTTACTACACCTTGCGTTATTATGGCTTCTTCACGAATGGAATCCCGATGATGCAATCTACCTGCGTTGATGACACCAATAAAAGTGACAATAAGTGCAACGAGCGCAATATAAAATGATGTTTTACGTAAGTGAGGTTCGCGGCTGAGAGCGAAAAGCAACGCCATTGCCAGAAGAAGGAAGAAACAAACAACACTCAAAACGATCCATTCGCTTTCACTCATTAAATTACGGAATGATATGAGCCAGTTGCGGATGAAGAAAGTATTGGTATCTTGTATATTGTCCTGTATACGTGATTGGGCGAACGCAAGGTTGTGTTTTGCATCTCGCATTGAAGGTGCCAAACGTAAGCAGCGTTCGTAACATAGAATGGCTTGTGCCAATTCCTCTTGTTTGAAATAGGCGTTCCCTAAATTATAGTATATTTCAGCAGCAGGAGTTTGCTCCAGTTCCAATTGCTGTTCATACAAGGAAACCGCTTCCGCATAATTGCCGGCAGCATATTGTGCATTCGCATCGGCGAATAATGATGAAAGTATAATTAGCAAGAGTTTCATAATTTCTGATTTTCCAAGTTGTTGATTAATTGGGTAGTGGTATTAAACATTTCCTGCATTTGATGGTCGGATGACGGGGCATATCGGGCAAATTCAGCTGTACTGAGTACATCAAGTACATCATGAATAAGATTGTCGTCAATTCCTTTGTGCCGTAGGATATCTGCTATATTATCTTTCGATAAATCCGCTGTAGGAATTGAGAGACGGTCACTCAGATAGGTGAATGAGGCTTTTTCAATCTCTTCGTAAAAATGTTCCTTATCGTTAGCTTGAAGCATACGGCTTGCTGCTTTCAAACGGCGTTGAGCTACTTTGTTAGCTTTACGATATCTGACTTTGGTTTGGTCGGCATTTTCTTTAATCCTTTTACGGAATATGATGAATATTGCAATCGCTATAGCCAGTGGAATAAGGAAAAGCAGATGGAAAAGAAGAGAATTGAATTTAAGTCTTCCATTGGTGTTGGTGTGACGCAAGTCTCCTGTATAGATATATCGGATGTCAGTACCCAATTCTTTGATATCCTCTTTTTGTGTGTAATTGGCCATTGTCCCCTGATTTCCGGTGGAAGCGTCACCTACACCTTTCTTTACATGGAGTGTGTATTCCGGTGTCTGCAATGTTTTGTATTGGCTTTCTTGTGTGTCGTAATATGAAAACGTAATAGATGGAATCGTGTAATCCCCGCTATTACGTGCTATAGCCAGGTATTCGATTGATTTGCTGCCGGACACACCGGATGAGGAAGTCTGAAAATTGTTGGTCACTTTTGGATCGTATGGCTCAAATCCTTCGGGCCAATCCACAGCCGGCGTTTTAATGAGTTTCATATTGCCGGCTCCCGAAAGGTCCAATTTGATGGTGACAGCATCATTAGTGGTCAACTCCGTTTCTGAAATGGATTGTGTCATGGAGAAACGCCCGACAGCACCGGAGAAGTCAGCCGGTTTGCCGGCCGGCAGCGACTTGGCATGAATAGTTATACCGGGTGCTTTCAACATCTTGGTAGCTTGAATATAAGCGTCGTCAAAGAAGGAACGGCGGTGTGTGTTGGGAAGCAAAATAATTGCTTCGAAAGAACCCGACTCGATTTCAATATCTCCGGCATGCTGCGGATAGAGTAAGGTTTGGTAAATTGTCGCAACTTGATAGTTGCGGTTGTTATAATGCTCCAGCTCAAATTGAATGTCCTTTTGATCCAATTCCTGTTTCAAAAAACCGGTGAATTCCGGTATTTGGGTTTTTTCAGTAAAACCACGGATGTCCATTCCGGTAACATACAACTTGTAACTCAATGTCAGTACCTCTTGTTCATGAAGGGTGGTTTTTGAGGCTATGGTACGAATAAATATGTCACCGTTCCCTGTAGTAGCAGATGTTTTTCCTGCAGAAGAAGCATTGGATTTCTTGTTGGAATTACCGGATGCTTGTACGGATTCGTCTGGTGGAAGTACAGTAATTCGAAGCCCGTTGGAAGTATATTGCTTGCTGCCTACTTTTATGGTGGCGGCTCCTAATGTAAATGTTCCTTGTTTGTCGGGACGGAGTGTATATGTATATTGTTGCTGATAAGTAGACGTGAATTGCCCGTTGACAAATGTGGAGGATTGGGATGTAGATGTATAAGGGCCTGCCAGATATTCAAAATCAACAAACTCGGGTGGAGTGATATCACCTGCACGATGGTTGACTATGTAAGTTACCTGAAACGGTTGTCCTTGTACCACCTGTTTAGGGGCGGAAGCTTGAAAGGTGATGTTTTCATCTGCCATCACACCAATGGCAGAAATTAATAAAAATATCGAAATCAGGATACGTTTCATATTACCAATTCTTTTCTATATGTCGGCGAGAACCTTGTTGCATTCTCTGTTCGTTCACTTTGTCTTGAGTTTCTTGTTCATCCTGCTCAAGGGCTTGGAGAATCTGCTCTGCAGTTTCCTTGTCCATTTGTTGCTGCTGTTGCTGTTGCTGCTGCTGTTGTTCTTGCTGCTGTTCCTGCTGCTGTTGTTCTTGCTGTTGTTGCTCTTGCTGCTGCTGTTCCTGCTGTTGCTCTTGTTGATTTTGCTGCTGTTGGAGCATTTGCATCGCTTTTACCAGGTTGTAGCGTGTGTCGTTATCGGAGGGATTACGTCGAAGTGCCTCTTTGTAGGCCTCAATAGCTTCACTATATTGTTGTTGAGCGAAATAAGCATTTCCTATGTTGTGGTATGTCTGTGCCTGACGGATCTTATCGTCTTTGCCGGTTAAAAAAAGTGCTTTTTCATATATTTCAATAGCATCAGCATATTTTTCTTGTTTGAAGAGTGCGTTTCCCAGATTATATTGTGCTTCAAACGACTTGTGATTTTTGTCCAAGCCACGGCGATAATCCACTTCCGCTTCGCTATATTGTTCTTTATTGTATTGGCGGTTTCCGTGACGGACATTCGGAGCTTCCTGTTGTGCCTGACAAATCCATGTGGATTGGCATATGAGCGAGGCGAGAAGTAATATTTTGCTAAGGTGATTTTTCATATATTTAACTTCGTGCTTTTTGTCTTAAGACAAAATCTAAAATCATTTGCAAAGGTACTGCTTTTTTATGATATATGCAAAATTTTTTTAATAAAAACTTTCTATTCGCAAAAAACGATGAATATATCAAATGTTATTTTTCCATTTTTTTTGAGAAGAATCCTAGGTGTTGTGAAAGTAGCCTGACCCTTCGCTCATCCTATACTGACGTTCCTCTCGGATTGATCTGTTTTTTGTTCATAAAAGCGGCCATTTATTTGCGAATTCAAATGTCAAACAGTTATCCGCTTTGGTAACTTTTTGTAACAAAATTAATTTTTGTTTACCTTTTCTTTGAATATGTCGAATTTCTGCCACGTTTTGTTCTTGCGACTGAAAATGAAAAAGTCAATTATTATCAGTAAAAGAGCGAGTAAGGCGAACGATTGGTATTGTTCGTTGTATTCTTTGAAAGAAGAAGTTTTGAGTTCTGCTGTAGCCAAGTCGTCCAATTGCCGCAATAAGGCCTGCAGAGCGGTATTGGTGTTGTCGCATCTTACGTAAAGTCCGTGTCCTGCAGAAGCGATATCTTGCCCCATTTTTTCATTTAGACGGCTTACTACCACTTGCCCATCTCGGTCTTTCAGGAAATTGCCCGTTCCTGGGATTGGAATAGGACTTCCTTCCGGTTTTCCTATACCGATCACATCCACTTGAATGCCTGCTTCGTGAGCCAGTTTTGCAGCCGCTTCTGCATCATCTTCATGGTTCTCGCCATCAGTGATGATAATGATAGCCCTACCGGCATCTGATTCTTGAGTGCCAAAGGCGCGCATGCAGGTTCGAATGGCATCGCCGATAGCGGTACCTTGTGTTTTGATCAAATCCGGATTGATGCTATTTAGAAATGTCTTAGCAGATACATAGTCGCAAGTGATAGGAAGTTGTATATAACTTTCACCCGCAAATACAACTAATCCCACTTTGTCATCCACCATTTTGTCGATCATTCGTGAAAGCATCTGTTTTGCTCTGTCAAGTCGGCACGGTGCTACATCTTCCGCCATCATTGAATTGGATATATCCAAAGCAATCATAACTTCGATTCCTTGACGTTTTACAGTACGTTCTGTAGTACCGAATTGGGGACGCGCGATGGCGAATATGAGTAGCATCAACGCCACCATTAAGAGAGAGAATTTGATATTCGGGCGTATGCGTGAAGCATTTGGCATCAGTTGACGAACTAAATTTTCGTCTCCAAATTCATGCAATTGGTGACGTTTGTGGCGTAAGACAAGCAAATAGGCTGCCGTAATCAAAGGAAGCAGGAGCAATAGCCACAAATATTCTATATGTGCAAATCTAAACATTTTTAATTGGATAAGGTTTTAAGTGCAAAATATCGTATGATGATTTCTAACAATAGACAAATAAATGCACCAATCAGCCATGGCGCAAAACCTTCTGTTCGTTTCGAGTACTCGTGAACACGTAGTTTGGTTTTTTCCATTTGGTCGATTTGTTCGTATATGGCTTTCAAGCTATTGTTGTCGGTTGCTCGAAAATATTCGCCACCGGTAGTGCGAGCAATCCCTCGTAATGTTTCCTCATCAAATTCTCCGTTTACGGTAACTCGTTGTGGGCCATAAGGAGTTTGTACGGTAGCGGAAGCTTTTCCATACGATCCTACACCAATAGCATACACTCTAATGCCGAATGACGCGGCAATTTGCGCTGCCGTTTGCGGGTCAATATCTCCCCGGTTGTTGCTTCCATCGGTAAGAAGTATGATTACTTTTGATTTTGTGGTGCTGTCTTTCATACGATTGACGGCATTAGCCAAACCTAATCCGATAGCAGTACCGTCTTCAATCATGCCGAATTGAACGGATTGGAAGAGATTGATTAACACCTCATGATCTGTTGTCAAGGGGCATTGTGTAAAACTCTCACCGGCAAAAACCACCAACCCGATTTGATCATTTGGACGGTCTAATACGAAGTCTGATGCAACAGTTTTTGCCGCTTCCAAACGGGTGGGGCGGAAGTCTTCAGCTTGCATGGTGCCTGAAATATCAAGCGCCATCATGATGTCAATGCCTTCAGTAGATTCCGATTGCCATCTGTTGGTTAGTTGTGGGCGAGCCAATGCTAAAGTTAACAAAGTAACGGCAAGAACCCGTAATGCAAACGGGATGTGTAACAAATAGATACGCCAACTTTTCGGTTGCCGCTCAAAAAACGAGGTGGACGAATAACGGATGCTGGCATCCTGGTCATGCAATCGGTATATGTACCATCCCACAATAGGGATTAACAATAGCAAAAGAAATAAATATCCTGGATTGGCAAATGTCATACGCGTTCTCCTTTCTGTATGTTGTCCTCTTCAGCAATCGTGGCTTCTGTAGGAGTGGTTGCATTGACAAATTCGTAAGCGGAACGTAGCGCCTGTTCGTTTTCATCAGGTGTGGTCGTCCATTTGGCAAATTTAACCAAGTCCGCCAAAGTAAGAATGTTTTTGAGCTTTTCGAAGAGTTCTCGACGGTCTTTCATGTGTTCACGCATAGCGCGCAAAGTTTCATCAGATGTTTGCTCCGTGCTATGAACATCAAATCGACGACCTATGTATTCGCGAACCACATCGGTGAGTTCCGTGTGATATTGTTTGGTCTGTCCTGTTTGCCAGATTTTTTCTTGTCGAATACGGTCCAATTGTTCCAAAGCCACTTCTTCAGCTGGGCGTTCCGGTTCTTTCGGCTGTTCTCCGGCTTCATTTCTTCTATGTCGTTGTATCCTGCGGTAGAGGAAGAACCCTCCGACACATAAACCTAAAATGAACAAAGCCAACAAGATCCATCGAAGTGTGCCCCAAATCCAGCGAGGAGCGCGCTCTATGGGCTTGATATCCGTAATAGCTAAAGTTGTATCAATTTCAAACGGTTGAATGATGTTTAATGTAAGCGCCTCACTATACATGGTATCGCCGTGATTGGGAAAAGCAATGGGATCGATATAGAATAGCGAGTCTACAAAAGAAGTAAGGGTCAGGTCTTGTGCTAATTGCACCTGCCCGTTCCCTAACGAAATGGTATCAATCGGTGAAGATTCTACAATTTCGATGCCGGGAATCAAACTTTTATCATAGATGGGAAGCGCCAATTCCTCTATGCGTTCACCGGTTACCTGTAAGTGTAATGCGGTTTGATCGCCAATCATCAGCGCAGTTGAATCGATAGTGGCGCTGACTATGATAGCAAAAATAAAATTCAACATTATATGAAATTCAAATAATATTAACTATAGTAACATGATATCGGATTCGAACCTTTCTAATTGTATCAATATTTAAAAAGTTGCATTAATCCCTTGACATAATCCTGGTCAGTACGAATGCTGACTTGTTTGGTACCGGTTTTCGTTAGAATCGTATTGATTTTCTCGTTAATCCGTTCCCAATGACGTTGATAATTTTTGCGTATTGACGAAATTCCGGTATCCACCCATATACGATGTCCCGTTTCTGCATCATTGAGTTTGATCAGTCCGACATCAGGCAATTCGATATCCAGTTTGTCATATATGCGAATAAGGTGCATATCATGACGTCCTGCAGCGATCATAAGCGGTTTTTCCAATTCTTCGATATGTTCTGTCATCATGTCGCTGATGAGAAAAGCTGCGCAATGACGCTTTTGTGCGTTGGTGAAATATTCCAAAGCGGCAGCTATATCCGTTCCGAAAGACTGTGGCGTAAAAGACAATAGTTCTCGAATGATATGAAGTACGTGTTTTTTGCCTTTTTTGGCAGGAATGAATTTTTCAATATGGTCCGAGAAGAAAATTACCCCCACTTTATCATTGTTCTCGATGGTGGAAAATGCCAAAGTGGCAGCCACTTCAGCGATTGTGTCACGCTTGAACTGACTGATGGTACCGAAGTTACGACTGCCGGAAACATCAATAAGGAGCATAACGGTAAGCTCACGCTCCTCCTCAAAAACCTTGATGTAAGGTTTGTGGAAACGAGCCGTTACATTCCAATCAATACTGCGGACATCATCTCCCGGTTGATATTCGCGTACCTCGGAAAAAGCCATACCACGACCTTTGAATTGGCTGTGATATTCGCCTGCGAAGATGTTTCGGCTAAGTCCGTGAGTCTTAATCTCGATTTTGCGGACTTTCTGCAATAATTCTTCAGAAGTCATTATGGTACTTGTACTGCATTCAGGATTTCAGTAATAATATCTTCAGCTGTTATATTATTGGCTTCAGCTTCGTATGTCAAACCGATACGATGGCGGAGTACATCATAGCAAACTGCGCGAACGTCTTCCGGAATGACATAACCTCTCCTATGTATAAACGCGTATGCGCGCGAAGCCAGAGCTAGATTGATAGAAGCACGAGGACTGCCGCCAAATTGAATCATGGGTTTCAGATTCTCCAAGCCGTATTCTTCAGGTTGGCGTGTCGCAAAGACGATATCGACGATGTATTTTTCTATCTTCTCATCTATATATACCTGACGAACCACCTCGCGTGCTTTTCGAATGTCGTCGGTAGAGAGAATAGGTACAACTTGTTTGCGCTCTCCACTGATGTTTTGGCGAATGATTTCTTGTTCTTCCTCTTTCTTCGGATAACCGATTACCACTTTAAGCATAAAACGGTCGGTTTGTGCTTCAGGAAGAGGGTAGGTCCCTTCTTGTTCGATAGGGTTTTGAGTGGCAAGCACCAAGAATGGATCGTCTTGTTGAAATGTTTCGTCACCTATCGTTACTTGTCTTTCCTGCATCGTTTGGAGCAACGCGGACTGCACTTTTGCCGGGGCACGGTTAATTTCGTCCGCTAATACAAAATTTGCAAAGATGGGACCTCGTTTGATTTTGAATTCTTCATTTTTCTGACTGTAAATTTGGGTGCCGAGTACATCTGCCGGCAAAAGATCAGGTGTAAATTGAATACGGCTGAATTTGGCCTTTATTAAATCAGATAAGGTCTTGATAGCTAATGTTTTTGCTAGACCGGGAACACCTTCAAGCAGAATATGTCCGTCACTCAATAAACCGATGAGTAGACTTTCTACTAGATGCTTTTGGCCGACGATTACTTGATTCATACCCATTGTCAGGGCATCAACGAATGAACTTTCACGCTCAATGCGCTCTTGAAGTTCGCGAATATCAACTGTGGTTTGCATATATTTATGTATAAAAAAATATCAAGATATTTTGAATTTGTGTTTTTGGCAGTCGTTACTGACAAAATAGGCAGAAAAAATGCCATAAAATTACAGAAATGACTGTAAAAAAGTGTCCAAATGTCTTACCGATATTAAGTACAAATTTCGTGCCAAACTTCAATTCGTAAAATATGATAATTTTTTCATAATAGAGTGACTTTCTGCATCCAAAAAAAAGCAGTAATTTTGCAGCGTGAAAAAATGTAGAATTTTAAGATTATATTCAATATGAAGAAACTTTCGTATCTTTTTTTGATTTCTTTTTTAAGTATTCGTCTGTTTGCTCAACAGGTTCCGAATGCAGGATTTGAGAACTGGGGAGGAACCGCATTTGATGGTCATGCGCAACCTACCAGCTGGCATGCCAGCAATGTGACACAGTTCGGTTTCAAGTTTAATTTTGCCCATCAGGAAAGCGGCCACACGGGTAGTTATAGTATGATGGTTCAAGACCAAGATGTGGGTGCCGCCGGTATAACCGAAACAAGTCCTGGTTATGTATCTTTGGGTGAACCTTGGGTATATGTGGAAAGTTTGACCAAAGTGAGTGAAGCGTCTGCGGGAACTTATGGCGGAATCAACTGGTCGTATCTGCCTGATACGATGGTTGTTTGGGTGAAACGTACCGGAAATAATACCGATAAGGAGGATTTCCATTTGTTGTATTATTCTTGGTACGGAACTGCTCAAAGTTCTAAGTATAAAGGTAAGAACGGAAACTGTACTTCGGTTAGCAAAACCGATGAGGAAAGTGATATACGACAGTCAACCGATGGTAACGAGTGCGGTACGGATACCAAAGCCACTCAAGTGGCTGAAGGTTGGTGGCATGAACGGGCCACTTATGGCACTTGGACACAAATAAAGGTTCCTATTTATTATATGAGTAATAGTGCGCCTGAAAAGATGAATATCATTTTTTCTGCGTCAAACTATCCTAACTTCCGAGCAAATAGCGGTCTGTATTCAGGCAATAGTTTGTATGTGGATGATGTTGAAATGATTTATTCCAGTCGCATCCAACATTTGTATATAGGTGGTAAGGAATGGCTGGCGTTTGATCCTAATTCCAGTGAAGAGCAAGTTTATTCCTTGGGCCAAAACGCGACGACGATTCCTGCCATTGTGGCACGTCGTGGTGAAGGGCAATTGACCAATTCAAAAGGAGTGACCACTTCTTTCCCCGGTCGTGAATTGGGCGCCTCTGAAATCAATATAGTGAATGGAACGATTGATGGTTCACCTACCGTGATTACCGTTACTGCTCCGGATGGATCAAGCACCACCACCTATCGTATTAAATTTGTTCGTGAGGCTTCACATAATCCGTATTTGTCTGCTATTCAATGCAATGGTATTGATATTCCCGGGTTTAATCCACAGAACACCTCTTACGTGGTGACGTTGCCCTATGGAACCACTCAAGCTCCTGTTATAACGGCTACCCCGCAAGAAGAGACACAAACGATTCAGATTAATCAGGCATCTTCGTTGCAAGGAACCGCCACCATTACGGTGACGGCTGCGGACCAAACTACCACGGTCACTTATATGTTGACATTCCAGGTCGCCCTATTGTCTGACAATACATTGCAGGATATTTTAGTAAACGGTAATTCCGTTCCCGGTTTTTCGCCGTCAACTACCAATTACCGCGTTTCTCTTCCGTTGGGGACTACGGTAATGCCGCTTGTGCAAGCAGTATCCAAATATCCTGCCGGTGAACAAACAATTGTTTATACGGCTCCATCAGAAATAGATGGCGGCGTGTATCAGATTGCGGTAACCACTCCGGGTAATCCGATGCCCAAGACATATAAGCTGAATTTTAAATTGGAGGCATCCTCTTATAGCTTGTTGGCTGATTTGAAAGTGGATGGAGTCAGCTTGCCTGATTTTTCTCCATCGCAATATACTTATTATGTGACTCTTCCGATCGGAACTACTGAATTGCCTTCAATTACGTGGGAACAGGGGGACGCTTATCAGTCTGTTGAATTGACTACAGCCGGTATTGACGGTACGACCCGTGTAACCGTAACAGCCGCCAATGGCGAACAAACGGTCTATAAAATTATTTTCACGACGCTTAAATCGGAAATCTCCACGTTGGATATGATTTATCTGGATGGTGATTCGTTGTCGGGCTTCTCATCAGATATAACGGCTTATCATATAGAGTTGCCTGTAGGTACTACTTCGCTTCCTGTTATCACTTATGATATGTCGGATGAATATGAGACTGTTACAATGATGACCGGCTCTGTAAATGGAACTACTCGTTTGACCGTCATGGCGGGTAATGGCAACACCACCGTTTATCAACTTACATTTTCCGTCCGTCAGGCTACAGATGCTTCACTGCGCATGATTTATTTGGATGGTGATTCGTTGCCTGGTTTCGCCCCGGAACTGACTGAATATTGGGTCAATTTGCCGCAAGGAACGACTGTCCTGCCTGAAGTTACTTATACGCAAGCTGATGAATGGCAGACTGTATCGGCAAGATCGGGTGGACTTAATGGTGATTATCGTTTGACTGTTCGTCCCCAAAATGGCGCTAGCCGTACTTATATAATTCACTTCTCGGTTGCTACGTCTTCTAATGTAAATCTTTTGATGATTTATTTGGATGGTCAACCATTGACCGGTTTTGATCCTGAGATTTTGAATTATGTGGATACTCTTCCCGCAGGTCAAAGTACAATTCCTACGGTAACTTATACCAAAGCGGAGAATGGACAGAAAGTCCTCAGCGTTGTGGAAGGTTATACGCAAACTATCAAAGTTACTGCTGAAAATGGAGCTATCAGAATATATACAATTGTGTTTGTCGTTCAAAAGTCCGAGAGTGCCTATTTGAAGATGATATACCTTGATGGAGATTCTCTTCCTGGATTCGAGCCTGCTAATCTGGTATACGACAGTTTGATTTTGGCTACATCCTCCTGTCCTGTAATTACAGTTGACAAAGAGGAAGGACAGCAAGTGACGATTACTTCTCCTGCTTCTGCCGGTACCGCGCGTATTAGAGTTACTCCTGAATCGGGGGCGTACAATACTTACGTACTTCATTTTATCGACACTACTTCCAGTCATTCATCATATAGCCATGATACGGTTCCTGCCCCATATATCATGTCTGGCGATTGTTCCTTGAATAATATCCTGCTTGATGGAGTAGGGTTGAATGGTTTCGTTTCTTCTCAATTGAATTATTCGATTCAATTGCCTGCCGGCAGTGATATCCCTGTCGTGACATACGTGCGCAATACTGATTTGCAATCCGTTGTGTTCGGTTTTTCGGACCGGAATCATTGTAACATGTTTGTTACGGCTGAAAATGGCGATACTGCTACCTATCACGTATCTTTTGTAGTGGAACAGTATCACAATGCCCAATTGGTATCGATGTCATTGGCCGACCGTACGTTGGCCTTTGTTCCTGATATTTATGAATATCATGAGAGAATCGATGCCGGTGTCGCTTTGCCTGATTTGAGTGTTGTAGCACGAGAAGGTCAAACAACGATGATGGTGACTGAAAATGATACGATTCAGAAAGTGATTGTAACAGCAGAAGATGGTACCCAAAACACCTATATTATATATTATACGCGCGTTTTGTCCGCTAATGCGCTTTTGCAGGATATCTTGTTAAATGGAGTCAGCCTGAATGGATTTGCAGCCGATAAACATGATTATATCGATACATTGGCTTGGCGGACTGCTGTTGTTCCTGCTGTTCATCCTGTCGGTCAACATCAAGATCAGGTGATCACAACCAATCATAGCCGCATTAATGGTACTACAACCATTCATGTCGAAGCCCCGGATGGTATTACTACTACCGACTATACTATTCAGTTCCCGGTTCGCAAATCTTCTAATCTGGCTCTCGAATATATCATGATTGATCATGAGACGGTTTCTATTAATTATCGTCCAGAGCAGACGGATTATGCATTCCTCCTTCCTCTGGGAGATACGATTGTTCCTCAAATTCAATATGGAGAAGGTGAACCGGAACAGACCGTCGAGTTCGTATCTCGTCCGTTGGGACAAACCAGTAAGATCGTTGTTACAGCCGAGAACGGTGATCAACGTACCTACAACCTCTTTTTTGATGTTGAAAAACAATCTCTGCCCAATCGTTTGGCTTCGCTCTCTATTGCGGAAATCGATTATACTATAAGTCTTAAAGACAAGAATCAACGTACCTTTACTGTTGATATGCCTTATGGTAGTCGTTCATTTACTGTTGAATATACCAAATCCTATCCTGAGCAGACGGTATTCGTGCAACCAGGTGGAGTAAACAATCCTACCGTCTTGACAGTTAAAGCCAATGTGGATGGCGTCGCTGATGAAGTTTATACGGTGATACCTGTTGTACCGACTGCAGATCCTGCTGTTCTTACCGATATTATGGTTAACGGTGTTTCGATTGATGGTTTCAATAGCGAACAATTCTCATATATCGTGAATGTTTCTGCAAGACCGGTCATCCGTTATACTCTCAATAAAGGTGCTGAAATCAATATCTTGGACCAGACAAGTAAGCATTGGTCTGCAGAAGTTTCTTATGGCGACCGTACGAATGTGTATAATGTTTGGTATTATTATCCGGATGAGTATGTCCCCAATGCCGAATTTACTGAATGGACCACGTGTGATGTTTATTCGGATGCAAACAAACCGGTAGGCTGGAATACAATTGGTGATGCATTGGGTAAGCACAATATCATCATTATCGGTTCGTTTACTCCGGATGCCTTGATTGAAAAAAGCGGAACTGATGCTGTAAAACTGACTACTGCATATAGTAATCCTGGTGGTGGCGCAATTCCCGGATTTATTACTTTGGGTAAAGTGCATGGCTCATGGGGTGTGGCCGGTTCTTCTAGTTTTGATATTAGTGGTGGTATTTCGTTCCATAACAGTCCGGATATAATGCAGATTCGTTATTATAGTACCACTGTCAAAAATAATAGTCTGATTCAATACACATTGGTCGGCTCAAATGGCGAAAGTACTTTGGAATGGAAAGATACAGAAACATCTTCCAATTACAAAGTGGTGGATTTCGACCTTTCGGCTGCTAATGTCGCTGCAGGTGATCCTACACTTCTTAATATCGTGTTGGACTCGTATTATCAAGTGTCAGGTACGATTACCGCAGCTACAACACCTCAAATGTATATTGATTATGTTCGCATGTTCTATAATCATGAACTTGTCAGCATGACTGTCAACGGTGTTGAGGCTATTCGCACGGATGATGCATTTGAATATGTTTTGGATGATCCCGAGCAAATAGAACTTCCTGTTTTGTCCTTCAACGGAGAAGTCCTTGACCAGGCGCCTGTAGTGACTTGGAGTGCGGAAACTCTTGACGGGGCCAATGCGGTTCGTACGGCATCAATCCGAAATTTTGCTGAAAACGGTATTGACTATTCGGATTATACTCTTTCTGTGGTACGCCCGTTGTGTCAGAAAAATCAATTGAGCCAATTGTATGTGAATGGAACTTTGCTCAAGAATTTTGTTCCTGCTACAACGGATTATACAATCCATCTCAATTCTTCCGTTCATAGTTTGCCTGATATCGTGCCTGTTATGGCAAGCAGCCGTCAAACTGTTACTACTGCATATTCTGATTCTGTTTTCACTATTACGGTAACTCCGGAGTATGGCAATTCCACCATTTATACCATACGCATGGTAACTGACCTCAGTAGCGATGTCACTCTTCAAGATATTGTAGCCGAAGGTGTCGAGTACAATCCTGCTCAAAATGATTATGTTATTGAAGCAGATAAGATGCCGTCTATTTCATTTATCAAAAATATGGATAAACAGGTTGTTGAACAAATCGCAGTTAATGATCAGTTGACCCATATTGTTGTTACCGCTGAAAATGGTTCACAAGGTGTTTATACAATTACCTTGAATATGCTTGCCCCTGAATCTACCGGTTTGTTGTCGGAACTTGAACTTAACGGAAATGTTCCTGCTGATTTCCACAACACTACCTATACTTACGAAAAAGAGCGTCCTTCCTCTACTGCTTTCCGTCGTGAAAATAATCTTGACTCTGTTGTTTTCATTCAGACCGGTACTTATATGGAATGGCAAGTTTATGGAGCAGAATCGCATGCGTATCGTTTGACTTATCCTACCGATCCTTCTCATATCGCCAACTTGGCTGCTATCTATGTTGATGGTACACCGTTGGAGGGATTCTCTTCTGCTGTTACCGAATATACCATTTATAGCGATTCTGCAGTCCAATTGCAGGCTGTCGGTGCAGATGAACGTCAGCATATCTCAGTCGTCCGTCCTGAAGGTGAAAATACTTATACTATTACCGTTACTGCTGAAGATGCAACTACGCAAATGATTTATACGGTTACCTTGTTGCCTAATCAATCGGATAATGCCTACTTGAGTGATATCAGTTTGGACGGAGTTACAATTCCTGCCTTCCGCCAGGATTCGTTGAATTATCTTATAGTTCTGCCGGCCGGATCTTCCAAACAACGTCAACCGATGATGCCGTCTTTGTCCTACGTCCTCGCTGAGCCTTCACAAAAAGCGCAGGTTGAATATGGCATTTTAGGTGAACCTACCTATATTAACGTGACGGCAGGTGATGGCTTGACATCAGCTCTCTATAGTGTTTTGATTGAGGCTGAACCCAGCCATAATGCGGAGTTGTCTGCTATTTATGTCAATGGTACTGCACTTGATCACTTTGAAGCCGGTCGTCATTATTATTCATTGCAGGTGCAAACCGATGAAGTTGAAATTACATGGCAAACGGTTGATAGTTTCCAAACAATTACGGAATTGGCCGGTGAAAACAACGAACGCATTATTCGTGTCGTAGCTGAGGACGGTACTACAACCACTGATTATACGATTGATTTGTTTGTCGAAGCTCAGTCTTCAGATGCTACCTTGCGTATGATTCTGCTTGATGGTGAGGAGTTCAAACATTTCCAATACATGATTAATCCTCGTTTGGATTTCTCTCCGATGCAAAATCGTTACTCCATCAATCTTCCTTCCGGTTCTACAGTCCTTCCTGAAGTGTCCGCTCAATTGTCGATGGATGGCCAGATTGTTGATGTCCGTATTGAAGGTATGACGGTTTATCTGGATGTTACAGCACGTGATGGAGTTACTACCAATACCTATTCGTTGGAATTCTTCACACCGTTGTCCTCCAATGCTCACCTGCAGGCTATCTTCCTTGATGGTGAAGAAATGGCGGGCTTTGATCGTGAAACTACGTATTACTTGGTTAATCTGCCCGTGGGTACGCATTCCTTGCCTGAAATTTATGGATTGAAAGAAGAAACTACCCAATCTGTAGCATCACCTGTAATGGCTGATAATAAAGCGGTCATTTTGGTTACAGCGGAGGATGGC
Source organism: Paludibacteraceae bacterium (assembly GCA_024399655.1). Lineage (GTDB taxonomy): Bacteria > Bacteroidota > Bacteroidia > Bacteroidales > Paludibacteraceae > Colicola. Next base: position 47,082 of record JAKSNP010000008.1, read on the forward strand.
ACACAATTACGTTACACCTTGCAATTCGTCTTCTTGCAGTCCGATCAGGATCAGTTGCTTGATCTTTATCTCGATGGCGTGGAAATTGCCGACTTCCGTCCTGATACATTCTTCTATGCTGTTGATCTGCCGGTCGGAACGGTTGCTTTCCCGGAGGTAAGTTGGGAAGCCGGTGACGAATGGCAGACGGTATCTTCTTCCGTTATCCGTCAGTCTGCTGACAATCAGGTTGTACAGGTCAATGTGATTGCCGAATCGGGACGTAAGAATATTTATACGGTTGAATTCTCCATCCTTAAATCTGTTGTAGATACCCTTCAGATGATTTATATTGACAACCGCCCGTTAGCAGGTTTTGATCCGTATCAGTCTGTCTATTATTATACTGTTCCTGCCGGAGCCTCTGAGATACCTGATTTCTATTTCATCAGTGGTGATGAATATCAGACGGTTACATCAGTTGTCTTGCCGGATACTATGTTGATGAAGAGCTTGGGAGTACGCTTGGATATTGTCGCCACGGCTCAAACCGGCGCTCAACGTACATATACGGTTCATTTCCCGATGACTTTGTCTGACGAAGTGGCATTGAACATGATTTGGTATGATGGAACCAACCTCGCGAACTACGACGAAGGTGTCCTCAATTATCGCGTCGTTCTTCCCTATGGCACCGAGCATTTGGGTAATATAACGGTTACCAAGAAAGAAGATGCCCAGAATGTGGATATCATTGTCGAAGGTGATAGTTTGTGTACTATCAACGTCTTGGCTGAAGACGGTGTTTCCACGCAAACTTATACTATTCGTTTCACTCGTGCATTGTCGCCGTATGCTTTATTGGATATGATCAGTTTGAATGGAGTCGATATCCCCACATTCGTTCCCGATAGTTTTGAGTACGATGTAGTATTGGAGAAAGGTGAGTCGCTTCCCGCTATTTCCTGGCTCAAAGGCGAAGAAATGCAGTCTGTAAGTGTTGATTCTGTTTCTGTTGAGATGGATGGCCGACGTTATGTCAATTATCTCCTCATGGTTACTTCTGCCGATGGTGAAAATATGGTTGAATACATTATCTCCTTTACCTATCGCTTGAGTGACTTTACAGCTCTGAATACCATTATGGTTAAGGGCCTGCCGGTGTCCATGGATGAGAACTTCGATGCTGACTTCGCTCCGGACCTTCTCACTTATACCAAGTTCTATCCTATTGGTTCTGATTCTACAGCCTTCTTTGCGGCAGATGATGTAAGCTATCAATTGGGCGACCAATATCAGACGGCTGAAATCCGTCAGGATGATCCTTCTACGATTAGCATTAAGGTTATCGCCGAGAATGGTGAAGATTATCGTATGTATATCCTGCGTCAGGAGATTATCCTTTCTTCCAATTGCTTGGTTGAAATGATTTATCTGGATGGCAAACCGTTCTATGCTTTTGATTCCCTCACGTATTCATATACTTACTACCTCTATGAGGGACAGACGGTTCCGCAGATTACGTTTGACCCGGTTGATTCTTTCAGTATAGCTTATCCTGTTACTCCGGGCGAAATCGAAGTCGCTCCTTGGATAATTATTTGTGAAGCTCAGGATGGTACGACCGCTTATTACGAAATCAACTTTGTTTATTCGCCTATTAATACGGCTGATAAACCATACGAAGGTGATGTGCTTGTCCAACGTATCCCGGGCACAAGCCAAGTCGCTTTTGCTTCATTGCGAAAGAACGTGAGTGTCGCCGTTTATGATCGTAGCGGCCAGATGATTTATTACCAGGCGCTTGAAGAATCCGATCCTAATAACATCGTTGTTGAAGCCGATGGTAATGGGCGTGATTGTTTCACGCATGTTCGTGATTACAGCCAATGTCCTACGCTCAAACTTGAACTCAATACAGTTTATATCTACTGCTTCTTCGAGAACGATAAAGAGCGTATCAAAGCAGGTAAGTTGATGATTACTTATTGATCTTGATGGCGGTGGGGGTTCAGCCTCCACTGCTTTTTCTCCTCTTTTCGCCAACATTTTGATAAGAATACGCTATTATGTTGATTATCGGTCCGTGCTCTGCTGAGAGCCAACAACAATTGATTGATATTGCCGGTGCTTTTGCCGATAGTGAAATTATTTCCTCTTCCGCTCCTTTTTCGAAAATTATCTTCAGAGCCGGCTTGTGGAAACCACGCACTTCTCCTTCTTCCTTCCAAGGAGTAGGAGAGAACGGTTTGCCTTGGCTGATGAAGGTGTCCCAATCTTTCGGCTTTCCCGTGGCTACCGAAGTGGCTACACCCGAGCAGATGAATTTGGCTGTGCAGGCAGGAATTGATTATCTGTGGATTGGCGCTCGTACGTCTGCTGACCCGATTGCCGTACAGGCTTTGGCTAATATGGTTCAACAGCTACAATCCTCCGTTCGTCGGCAGCTGACGGTATTGATTAAAAATCCTACCAATACGGATACTGCTCTTTGGCTGGGTAATATCCGCCGTTTGCAGGCTGCTGGAGCTTCTGTCCAGGCTATCCATAGGGGATGCAATCATCGCCCTTGTTGGGAAATGGCCTATCGCTTGCGTCAGGAAATGCCGGATGTGCCTTTGCTATTGGACCCCAGTCACATGAGTGGACAGGCTGATTTGGTGCCCGGACTGTCACATGTCGCGCTTCAATTGGGGTTGGACGGCTTGATGATTGAGGTGCATAATCAGCCTGATTGTGCTTTGTCGGATGCTAAACAGCAACTCACTCCTGCTCAATTGTCTTCTCTGCTTTCTGTCTTGGCTCAAGATTTCCCTGATAGGACTCATACTGCTCGTCCGGATGATTTGGCTTGGCTCCGTTTGATGATGGACGAAGTGGATGATGACCTCTGGAATGTTTATTTGCGTCGCATGGAGGTGAGCCGTGCTATCGGTGCATATAAGCGTCAGCATAATATGAAAGTGGTACAACCCGCTCGTTTCAACGAAGTTTTGACTCGCCGACTTGCTTGGGCGAAAGATCACAATCTTGATCCCGTGATTGTTGAAACCATCTTGCATCAGATTCATACCGAAAGTATTCGTATGCAGTCTTGACGTTCGTCCCTTTGTTTTGCCGAGAGTCTCCCGACACTCTCCCGACATTCTCCCCGACACTCGTCCCGCTTCCGAGTGCTTGACAGTATACGGACCCTATACGCATCCTAAACGGCAACCTATCCGCTCGTCCTTCTTGCTCGTCCTTCTTGAAAGACGTTGCAAATATACGATCAACATTTTAGGTTTTGCAAATTTTTTCCGAAAAAATGCAAAAAAATCTTCGTTCGAGAGGAACGAGAACGAACATTCCATTTTTGCAAATTCCAGTAAAAAATCTTCGTTCGAGTTAAAGCGAAAACGAACATTCCATTTTTGCAAATCCGGCAAAAAAATCTTCGTTTGAGTGAAGCGAGACATGCTCATTATTAGGACATAGAATTGCATGAATTGCAGATAATGGCCATATTAGGTATCTGCATGAATGTGCAATTCTGCAATTCTGCAATTCATGCAATCCATCCTCACCTGTGATGCGATCAGTATACACAATAAACCATGTCTGCAATCGCCATTTTTCACATTTTACCAGCCCTCCTGGGCCTTTTCGCTTGTCATGGTATTACCGAAGGATCACGCTATCGTGAGCGAAGTATCACCCGTCCTCCGTACTTTTGAGGGGCATCCTATGGGCCTTTCTTGTCTCAACGGAATGCATTTTTTCGCTTTTTAGTAAAAAAATACTCTTTTTTTTGTAACCCCCCAATGTTCATAGTACTTTTGCATGATTTTTGTAGTAAATATTATGCGTGTTGTTGCACTTTTATAACGTTGGCCACAATGGCAACCGACGTTTATAAACAGATATCAACTTGTCCAATTTGGAATAATTATAAACTATTTTATCACTACTATTCAAAATGAAAAAGATTATTTTTGGCCTTGTTGCCGTTATTGTTTGTGGCTTGTTTTTTGCTTCGTGCCAGCCCAAAGAAACTGGAATGATTGAATTCGGTATTGCTGATAATACGCCTACCGGACTGAGAAATGACAATTTCGCAGGTATTTATTGCGACTATTTGGATGCTGTTTGGAATGGGTTCATCGAAGCAGGATGCTTGGAAGGACAACATACGTGGTCGGGAGGTTTGGTACTTACCGATAAAATCATGAGTAAGAAACAGTTGGACAAATTCGTCAAAGTTCATGCTGACAAGATTATCGAACAGACCATCAAGGAACTGCAGGAAAAGTATCCCGCTGAAAATCCGAAAAAAGATACGATCCGTTTCCGCTATGGTTGGGGAAATGAAAGTGATAGCCAAAAGGCCGTTTACGATTTGGAAATCGAAATCTGATGCTTTTGTATCCTGTCACGACATAAGCCTTCGATTATACGTCCGATTTTATTGAATTCAGGTTTTATATGAAAAAACTATATTTCTATCTTATCTGTGGCCTGACTGCCCTGATGATGAATTCGTGTTTTGAAGATAAATCCGATTGTAGGGTATCCTGGGGATTCGCAATGGGCGAAGACGATGTGCATGCTGACGAGTGCAATATTTTTGAAAACGACCGAAAAGTGTATGACGCTTTTGATGAGGTCTTCTACCAGGCGGGTACTGGCCGCATAGACGGTCTCTATCACACCACTTTCTTCCAATTGATGCGCAAAAGCAAATGGGAAAAGCAGATTCGTGACTATGCGGAAACGGCTGCGGCTCAATTGCCTGCCGATCATGTCACACCTACGGATTTGCCTTTCCGTGTAATCGGTAAATTTGGCGGAGAAGGTGAAAATGTCGTTATTTGGGAGAAAAAATTCGAATAATTCGTTTCTCTTCTCTCTGATTCTGCTAAAAAGAGTGCGTTTTCTTTCCGAAAATGCACTTTTTTTTGGCATTCTCAAAAAAATATCGTAACTTTGCAGGCTTTTTCGGTAAAGCTCAAAATCTTTTATTAATCGGGGACAGATTTATTCAACTTGCAACCCCCACAAAACAAATGCTAAAATGAGGTACTTATTTACCAGTGAATCGGTGTCGGAAGGACACCCTGACAAAGTAGCAGACCAGATTTCGGATGCTATTCTCGATAATTTTCTTGCGCAAGATCCCGCAAGCCATGTGGCTTGCGAAACCATGGTAACTACCGGACAGGTGGTAGTGGCTGGAGAGGTTTTGTCCAAACGCTATGTGGATGTTCCTACGGTGGTACGTAATACCATCGCGCGCATCGGTTATACGCGCTCCGCGTATAAATTTGAAGCGGAAAGTTGCGGTATCCTTACTGCACTTCATGAACAGTCGTCTGATATCAATCAAGGCGTCTCTCGTAAGGGCCGACTTTCACAAGGGGCTGGCGATCAAGGTATGATGTTCGGCTATGCAACGGCCGAAACAGATACTTTTATGCCGCTCACTTTGGATATGGCCCACACCTTAGTATATACACTCGCGCGTATACGTAAGGCGGGTAAACAGATGACCTATCTGCGTCCGGATGCCAAGAGTCAGGTAACTATCGAATACGACGAGCATGACCAACCCGTTCGGTTGGATACCATCGTTATTTCCACACAACATGATCCTGATGTCTCACAACAACAGATTTCGGACGATATCCGTAACATCCTTCTGCCTGAAGTCGCAAAACGTGATTCGCGTTATCAGAAGTTGTTGAACGGTGATTTCAAATTGCTGGTCAATCCTACCGGAAATTTTGTCATTGGCGGACCTCATGGTGATACCGGACTTACCGGACGTAAAATTATTGTTGATACTTATGGCGGCCGTGGCGCTCACGGTGGCGGCGCTTTTTCCGGTAAAGACCCTTCTAAAGTGGATAGATCGGCTGCATATATGGCCCGCTATATCGCCAAAAATATGGTTGCTGCAGGAGTGGCTCGTGAGATGCTCGTACAAATCAGTTATGCTATTGGTGTCGCTCAGCCGGTTAGCCTCTATGTCAATACTAATGGGACGGGGATTGTTTCCGACCGGAAGATCGTTTCTTTGATTCGCCGTCTCTTCGACCTTCGTCCTGCTGCTATCGAACAAACTTTGCAACTGCGCATGCCTATTTACGAAGAAACGGCTGCTTATGGGCATTTCGGACGTAAACCTAAATGCGTTACCAAACAGTTTGTCGACGAAAACGGACGCGTATTCAGCCGTGAGGTCCAACTCTTTACGTGGGAAAAATTGGATCGCGTCGATGATATTCGTAATGAGATGGTAAAACTTCGCTGATACTTGATTCTGCCGGCAGCGTGCTTTTATCGTATAAATAGATGAGAAATAATATATAGGATTGATAAAAATGGAAAAAACTGCATATACACGCAAATCTCGTTGGTTGGTGGCAGCTATCGTGGTATTGGCTGTTGTTATTGATCAATCTATTAAATTATATGTCCGTACTCATTTCCAAATGGGGGAGGTACGCGAAGTGTTGCCGTTTGTCAAACTCTGTTTCGTTGAAAATAATGGCATGGCATTCGGTATTGAGTGGTTCGACAAGATTTTCTTGACGCTTTTCCGCCTGGTGGCAGTTGCTTTATTGGCTTGGTATGCCAATCGCTTGATCGTTTCTAATTCCCGTTGCCTCCAATCGGGGGCTCCTCTACGGGTTCGTAACGGTTTCCTTGTTACTGTGGCTTTGGTAATGGCAGGTGCTCTGGGAAATATCGTGGATTGTGTCTGCTATGGCCGTTTGTTCGGCTATGCTGATTGGATGTACGGCAGGGTGGTGGATATGCTTTATTTCCCCCTCATTACCAATAAGGTCGGCGAATGTATTTTCTTTCGCCCGATTTTTAATTTTGCGGATTCTTGTATTACTGTAGCGGTTTTTGTGATTCTTTTGTGGTATCGTCGTGATTTGGATGCAAGCCTGTCTCGCCCTGCTATGGAAAATACAAATTCTCAACAGTCCAAAGAGAAATAAATTCTTTTCCTTTCCGATTGTCTGCCGATGCGTTCGATTCGTCTATATGGTGTTTTGTTGGCCGTCATGCTGCTCGGCTTGCCGGGATGCCGTCCCAGAGGCATCCTTTCACCACATACCCTGGAAGACCTGCTGTATGAGTTGCATCGGGCAGATGGTATTTTGGAGGAAGCGGGCTACACCTATGGTAGTGATCAGGAATTATGTGCTTATTATAACGCGGTTTTGATGAAGTACGGAATCACACAGGCTCAGTTTGATTCCACAATCGCTTTTTATACAGCGCATCCTACACGATTCGATAAGGTTTATCCGGCTGTTCTTCAGCGCCTTGAAAACGACTTGGCGGCCACAGATAAGGCTTTGCACGAAGCTGTCCATTCAACTGACGATGTATCATCGCAAGGTTGGGATGAACAATGGCAACACGAGTTTATCTACGGTATGCATCCTGTTTATCCTCAGCGCCCCGAACCCTATCAGAATTTTGTGATTATTCGGGAAAATATACAAGAAGAAATGCCGAATCTCGAAGAAATAAGGCTCTTCGATCGAAAAATGAGAAATTTTTAGGGCAAAGTATTGCATATGTCAAAAAATAGCAGTACCTTTGCACGCTTTTTTGAATATTAACAACTCGTCAGGTTGGGCAGTGGCCTAGTTGAGGCGTAAATGATGTCTGTCGGCCTGGCATTAAAAATTAATTAAATAATGGATACTTTATCTTTCAAGACAGTATCAGTTAACAAAGCAACTGCTCAAAAAGAGTGGGTTGTTGTTGATGCTGAAGGCCAGGTTCTTGGCCGTATGTGCACGAAGGTTGCTAAGCTCCTCCGCGGCAAGTACAAACCCAGTTTCACCCCCAATGTGGATTGCGGTGACAACGTTATTATCATCAATGCTGACAAAGTTCAGATGACCGGTAACAAATGGGACAATCGTTCCTATGTTCATTACACTGGTTTCCCCGGTGGACAACGTATCTGCACTCCTCGCGATATGATGAACAAAGGCGCTGACCGCCTCATCCGCAAGGTTGTTAAGGGTATGCTTCCCAAAAACCGTCTCGGCGATCGTTTGATCACCAATCTCTTCATCTTTGCTGGTGCCGAGCACAATATGCAGGCTCAACAACCCAAACAAATCGATATCAATACTCTTAAATAATAAAGCGAAGAATTATGGAAACTATCAATGCATTAGGTCGTCGTAAAGCTGCTGTTGCACGCGTTTACGTTAATGAAGGCGCTGGTCAGATCACGATCAACAAACGTCCTCTCGAGCAGTACTTCCCCAGCTCTATTCTTCAATTTATTGTTAAACAGCCCCTCACAAAACTTGGTGTTGAGGCTAAATATGATATCAAGGTTAATCTTGATGGCGGCGGATTCAAAGGACAAGCTGAGGCTCTGCGTCTCGCTATCGCTCGAGCTCTCGTTAAGATCAATCCTGAAGACAAATCCGCTCTCAAGGCTGAAGGTTTCATGACTCGTGACGCTCGTGAAGTTGAACGTAAGAAACCCGGTCAACCCAAAGCTCGTAAACACTTCCAATTCAGCAAACGTTAATCGTTTTCAAGCCATCAGTTTTGGTGGCTTGATTGGCTTGACACCTGTTGAATCCCTCACGCCGCGCTTCTCTGTGGCATAAGGGCAAAGGAATAATTATTAATAGAATAATTCAAACTAATCAAACAAAATGAGAACTAATTTTGATCAACTTCTCGAGGCTGGCTGCCACTTCGGTCACCTCAAACGTAAATGGAATCCCGCTATGGCTCCTTATATCTATATGGAGCGCAACGGCATTCATATCATCGACCTCAACAAAACTGCTGTCAAAATCGATGAGGCTGCTGAGGCTTTGAAAAACATCGCTAAGAGCGGTCGTAAAATCCTCTTCGTCGCTACCAAGAAACAAGGACAAGACACTGTAGCTGCTCACGCACAGGAAGTCCAAATGCCTTATATTACCGAGCGTTGGGCTGGTGGTATGCTCACCAACTTCCCCACCATCCGTAAAGCCGTTAAGAAAATGGCTACCATCGACAAAATGATGGCTGATGGCACTTTCGACAATATCTCCAAACGTGAAAAACTCCAAATCACTCGTCAACGCGAAAAACTCGAGAAGAACCTCGGTAGTATCGTTGACCTTACACGTCTTCCCAGCGCACTCTTCGTCGTTGATGTTATGAAAGAGCATATCGCTGTTGCTGAAGCTAACCGTCTGGGTATTCCCGTTTTCGGTATTGTGGACACCAACTCCGATCCTTCGAATATCGACTATGTTATTCCTGCTAACGATGATGCTACCAAGAGTATCGACCTCGTTCTGACCGCTGTTTGCGAAGCTATTCGCGAAGGTCTTGAAGAGCGCCGTGTTGAAAAAGCTGACGAAGAAGCTGCTCAAGCTCAAGAGGAAACTCCTGCTGAAAACGAAGCTGCCGCTCCCAAAGAGCGTCGTCAACGCGTTCGCAAAGCTGCCAAACCTGCTGAAGCAGAGAAAGTAGCTACCGCTGAAGTTGAAGAAAAAGCTGAATAAGTATTAATCGTCAATTCGTTTATTAGTATGGCTGTTACACTTGCTGATATTAAAAAACTGCGCGATATGACCGGCGCAGGTATGATGGATGTAAAAAAAGCTCTTGAAGAAGCTAACGGCGATTTCGAAGTCGCTAAAGATTTGCTCCGTAAACGCGGACAGGCTATCGCTGCTAAGCGTAGCGATCGAGAGGCTTCTGAAGGTTGCGTCCTCGCTAAAGCTGAAAACGGTTTCGCTTGCATCGTTGCTGTTAAGTGCGAAACGGACTTCGTAGCTAAAAACGCTGATTTCGTAGCTATGGTTAAGAAAATTCTTGATGTTGCTATGCAACAACAACCCGAATCTCTTGACGCGCTCAAAGCTCTTACTCTTAACGGACAAACTATGGCTGACCTCGTTACCGAGCGCAGTGGCGTTACTGGTGAGAAAATGGAACTCAGCGACTACGCTTTCCTCCGTGCTGCTAAAGTGGATGCTTACAACCACCTTGGAAACAAACTTTCTTCTATCATCGCTGCTGATTGCGCTGAAGCTGATGCTGAAACCGTTCACGGTATGAACATGCAAGTTGCTTCTATGAATCCTGTTGCTCTTGATGCTGACCATGTCGCTCAAGAAGTTAAGGATCGCGAACTCAGTGTCGCCGTTGAGAAAACCAAACAGGACGAAATCAATAAAGCTATCGAAAACGCTCTCCGCAAAGCTGGTATCAATCCCGCTCACGCTGATAGTGATGATCATATTGCTAGCAACACCGCTAAAGGTTGGATGACCGAAGAACAAGCTGAACAGGCTCGACAAATCCGTGCTAATGTTCCTGCTGAAGCTGAAGCATCTCTCAATATGAAGAAGGTTGAAATGATTGCTCAAGGTCGTCTGCAGAAATTCCTCAAGGAATCTACTTTGGTTGAGCAACAATATATTCTTAGCGATTCTAAAGAACTTGTTAAGGATGTGCTCAAAAAGCAGAATGTGGTTATTACCGACTTCCGTCGTATTACCCTCAACCAAGAGTAATTGCAACTTTTGATCCTACTCTAAAAGGCTTGATGTATTTGTGCATCAAGCCTTTTATTCTTGTCATCTTTTATTGTTAAACGAGGATTTGTAGAACACATCCTATATTTGTTTATCTTATTTGTTTTGGGTGAATTGATCCTGAAAATTTCTATTTATTTTTAGTTTATTTGTCTCTTTGATAATGGAATTCCTCCCTTTGGCATAAATTTTGCTGCATCCAGGTATATGAAACGATTCATTTTTTCTTTGCTATTGATAGGTTTGCCGGTCATTTTAATGGCTCAGTTTTCAGTTCGCGGTCGTGTTTTGTCTGCAGTGGATAATGCTCCTGTCGAGATGACTACAATCCGACTTTTTTCCTATTCATCATCTACGGACAGTACATTTGTTCAAGGTGTACAAACAGACTTGGATGGCTATTTCGTAATGGAAAAAGTTGCTGCAGGTAACTATAAATTGATCATCTCAAATATAGGTTTCAAAACTCGTATTCTTCCGGTTGTCCTCAAGCAAGCGGATGTGGTGATGCAACCGATTAAGTTGGATGAAGATGTTCAGTTCCTCGAAGAAGTTAGCGTCAAGGGGCATGCTGCTGAAATGACGGTGAAAGGCGATACGATTGAATATAATACCAGCGCCTATAAAGTCAACGAAACGGATATGGTGGAAGAGTTGCTTAAAAAGATGTCCGGCATCGAAGTGGATAACGAGGGAAATGTCACAGTTAATGGAGAGGCGATTAAAGGTATTCGTATTGATGGTAAAAAATTTTTCGGAAATGATGTCCAATCTGCAACTAAGAACATCCCCGCTGATATGGTGGATAAAATCCAGGTGATTGACCAAAAATCCGAAACAGCTAAGTTGACAGGATTTGATGATGACGAATCGGAGCGTATTATCAATCTTACATTGAAATCTGACCGCAAGAAAGGAGTTTTCGGCAATTATAATCTTGGTGTCGGCATGGATATGGTAACAGATAATGGCGGATGGTTTGATTATGCTAATCCCGCATATGGAGCTACATCCAATCAATTGGCACGACATTTTTTTGCTAATGATTTTCGATACGAAGCAGGCTTGTTTACCAATATACTCGCAGGTGAAAGTCAAACTACTATAATTGGTGGTGCCAACAATACTAACCAAATCCGTATGGGACGTGGTAGAGGTGGATTTGGACAACAGAACCAAGGTATTACTTGGAGTGAAAATATTGGTATTAACACCAATATCGATTTGGGTAAAAATATCGTGAAGAAAGATGCCCGAACTTCTCTTCTTTTTGGTGGTGATGTCGCTTTTTCGCATTCCAACAACGATAGTCGTACTCAATCTGAAAAAGAGAGTTATTCTCCTGGAGCTACTTATCACAATACGGATTCTACTGGGCGAATGTCAACGGCATGGGATGTCAATCTTCGGTTGGAATTGGAGTATCAGATAGATACGCTAAATATGCTTTTGTTCCAACCGGGTTTCTCGTATACTCAGAATATTGGTGAAGGACACAACGAATACCGTTATTATCGTGATTCGGATTTGGTTTCCGACGGTTATCAAAATCAATCATCTGATTCGCGCGATATCTCTGCCAACATGAAAATCAATTATAATCACCGTTTCTATCGTCCCGGTCGTTCGCTTACACTTACTGGTTCCGTTGACTTTACCAATACGGTCGGATATGCTAAAACTTATAGTTGGGATAATATCTTGGGACAGTCAAAAGTGGATCAATATACCAATTCAGGTAATGATAAAATTGGTTATTCGATTCGTGCTTCCTATGTGGAGCCTATTCACGGCAATAACCATTTGATGGAATTCGCACTTTCTTTCTCCGGAAATAGCCGTCAGTCGGTTAAGGATCAGATGTCTATGGATTTGCTTTCCAATGAGTATAAATACGATAGCACGTATTCCAATAATCTTACCAACCGTTTCTTTTCCGAAGCTGCTGAAGTCAACTATAGGTGGATTTCTGAACAATGTGATTTGACCGTCGGTCTTAAATTGAATCCTAGTCAGACCCGTTCCATTAATTATTATGGTCAGGTATTGACGCGTGATACCTTGTTGTCGGTATGGAACTGGAGTCCTAATGCTTCCTTCAAATATAAATTCGGCAAACGGGATTTCGCGCGCATTATATATCGAGGATCGTCTACGCAACCCTCTATTAATCAAATGGAACCGGTCCGCAACAATTCCAATGCCATGAACGAAACTTTGGGTAATCTCGGCTTGCAACCTTCGTTCCGTCATACGTTGCGATTTATGTATTCCAAATTCAATCAGGAGAGTTTCTCCAGTATTATGTGTGGATTACAAGGCAATTTGACGAAAGATGCGTTAGTCAATAATTCAATTTATGATGAAACGGGTAAATTGTATCAACAAACGGTTAATGCGGAGTCGCTTCCTTACGATATTGGAGCTAATTTTATGTATAATACTCCTTTTGCGAACAAACTGATGCAGTTCAATACTCGTACGGATATCTCATACAACCGTCGTATTGCATATACTACCCGTGAAATGACTTCATTACAAATCGCAGAAATGATTGAGTCAGGTAAAATTCAATTAGGAAATCTCAGTCAAACGGGAAACTTGCAACTTCGGGAGAATCTTTCATTGCGCTTCACTCACGATATAGTGGAAATCGGTGTAAATGGTAATTTTACATATTCTCGTACCGACAACTCAATTAATCCGGATAATATCAGTAATGTGTTCAATTGGGGAGTTACGGGAGATATAGCCTTCCATCTTCCTAAAAAGTGGAATATTGCGGCTGACTGTGGTTATACAGCTCGTTATGGTTACCAACTTAAAGATGTTAACGAGGTGATTTTGAATGCTCAAATTAATAAATCGTGGCAGAATGCTACTTTATCGCTGCAGGTATACGATATCTTGCATCAGAAAAAAAATATTGTACAGGTTATTAATGACAATAGTGTGCAATACAAAAAATTCAACACGTTGCCAACCTATTTTATGTTGACGTTTACCTACAAATTCAACAAAATGGGTGACCTGAAAGCTACGGGTATGGCAGGCTATATGCAGGAAATGATGGAATCTGGCTCCAATCCTTCCAAGGGACCACAGCCAGGGCGTATGCCTCGATAAAATACAAACTTAGTAAATGCTTATTTCAGAGGGATGCGATATCCGACTTGATTTGCCTGGTTAGTTCTTCTAACGAGGCAAATTTTTTTTCATCCCGTAGGCGACGGATAAAACGTATATCTATCTTTTGTCCGTACAACTCGCCTTCAAATGCTGGAATATGCAATTCTATAGTCTCTTCGCTATTGCCTACTGTAGGATTGGTCCCGATATTTACAATGGCTTTATGACCGTTGGTTTCTACTGCATATACACCGGCTTTGGGGATTAATTTCTGTGAATCTGTTTGGATATTGGCGGTCGGAAAACCTATTTGGTGACCTATACCTCGTCCGTGAACAACCGTACCGGATAGATGATAGGAATATCCTAGATATTTATTGGCGGTATGTATGTTTCCTTCACTCAAAGCATGTCTTATTTTCGTGCTTGATACATCTCCTTCTGGTGCTTGCTGTTGAGGGATGATTTTAATGCCGACATCTTCTCCGATGTGAATATAGTCTTCTATATTATTTAATTGGTCACTTCCGAATCGATGATCATATCCCATCAATAATGCGTCCACTTCGCATTGAGTGTGCAGAACGGTCATAAATTCACGGGCCGTCATATCCTTCACAATTTCAAAATTAAAACAATATATCTGGTCAGGATTTAGTGATTTGAGAAGCGCTATACGCTCATCAAAGGTAGTTAACAGACTGGGACTCTTTCCGATTAATACTTCTTTGGGGTGATTCTCAAAGGTGATGACGGCGCTTTTTAATTGTTGTTGAGCGGCTGCTTCTTTTAGTTGTTCGATTAAGTATCGGTGGCCTGAATGTACACCGTCAAAAAATCCTATAGTGGCTGCGTAGTTCATTCTTCTATATATTGATAGCATCCCGCATCTGGGCGGCTCATAGGTCTGGCATTGCCTTGCCTGTCGGTGGGGTAGGTCACTGATAGGGTGCTGTCTGCAATAAAACGAGCCGGTGATGTTGGTAATAAGCGGAAATCGTAATAATTGTATTCTTTGTATAGATAATAGATGTTGCGGAATAATACGGAGTCTGCTTCGGTTGCATAGGTGTTATATTCTCCCCATTCGGTAGTGATACTGTCCGCTTTGAGATAATTATAGGCTATGTCTGCTGTGAAATTCATATTTTCGGTGGTATCGGTAACCAGATTGTTTTGATTGGCCCCCACGATAATGTTATTGTATATCTCTACACTGGTCGGCCCCACTTCATCATCTTCTTGATTATAGATATATACGGCAGCTACATCGCTTCTCGCTACGTTATGCAGATTGATGGTAGTATACGGATAACCGAAGAATGCTGCAATTGTATTATGCACGATTCTATATTTTCCTCCGCCGATAAATAGGCTGTATGATGCGGCGTTGCTGATCTCGTTATTATATACTTCGGCATTGGCATTTACCATCACTAAGCCGTATAGAGCTTGATTATGAATCCGACTGTTGCTTATCTTAATGGAGCAGAGGTCTGATTGATCTTCGTTATAACAATATAACCCTATCGATCCGGATAGTATATCCACATAATCTAATTCATGATTTGTGGTTTCCGTTCCTTTTTCATGCCATAGATATATTCCTCCCCATTGTCCGGAGGCATATGCGTAGGGTACATTCTCAAATAGGCGGTCTAAGCGGTCACCCAATATACGAATGGGGTGTTCTTGCTGTCCTATGGCTTCCAAGTCGCCATATAGATGCAAATTGGCATTATGATGCATATATATGGTGGCTCCGGCTTCGATGATAGTCTTTCCTGTGATACACAAGGTGTCAAAAATGAGATATGGCTTGGTGTTTGTGAACGTAAAATCACCGGATATATCGCTCCGCTTGCTTTCAGATTTGATTATCTCTACATCTTGCCCGAATGCTTGCATGGGCAAACGTTGGAGATGCCCGTTCACTTCAAAACATAATGTGTCCACTATCAATACGGGTTGGTTCTTCTCTTGGGGATTGATGGATACGCGTACGAAAAGAAACAGACTGTCACCTCCGTTCAGTTTGATGTCATGTAGATGTTCTATTTTGTTCTCGCCATCCAGATTGATATAAAAAGGAGCACCTTTCCAACTGATTTTCTTTAATATCAACGCGTTTTTATTGTCGTTGTACACCATGATGCGTTGTGTGGATGATCCGATGGTGCTAAATACCGTATCAAATGATATGGAATCAACCGAAAATCGCAAACATAATGTAGGATCATCACTCACCTGTTGATATTTACAACTCGCAAATAAACTCAACAACATGACCATCCAACCTATTAGCATAGTATGGCGGCATATCCTTATATGTAATGTTTGTTTACTCATTCGAAGTTGAAAGTGATGGTTATCATTTGGTTACGTAAACGATCCAATGCATTTGTGTAGAAATGATCGGGTGCAGGAAGTTCTGGCCGTTGTTCTACAGGGACTTTCATGTTGGCAAATCCGATTTGATATTTTATCTCTGGACATAACTTGAACCATGCGAAATATAAGTCCACACCAAATCCGAAATCAATATAATAGTCCCATTTCTGTGTATAGATGGGGCGTTCTTTGCTTCCACCGAAGTCGTAACTGGCTCCGCCGCCAAAGATAAGATAAGGGCGGTAGTTCTTCTCTCGTTCGGCCGACCATTTTAGATATACTGGCAGATTGATAGGTAGAGATAGTACTTCTATATGCTCGTTGTTGCCTTCACTCCCTCGTATGGCGCGTCCCGATTCTGCTTTATAGGTTATCGTGCGTTGACCGAAGTTTAGACCGGGCGTAAAGCGGAAGTTCAAGTGACGGCTTATCCTTAAGTCGGTGATAAATCCTACTGAAAAGCCTGGCAAAACGCTACTGACACGGGCATGATAGGTCTCCCCGTTGATGGGCAGGTTTGAGTCTTTTATGCTATATCCCATGAAGTTGGTTCCCAAATAGAAACCGAAGTGGACTAATTTGTCGTCCACATACGGATTATTCATCTGAGCCGTTGTCTTCAAACTGAGAAGCAGCACTATTGCTATTATTGATAAACGCTTCATTTCGCTTGGGTTGTGTATTTCCGAAATTGTAGGTGAAATTCAAACTGATTGTGCGAGAACTCCATCTGTTTTGATTGAATTGCCAAAATCCGTCACCTTCGCTATAGGTCTTGCGGGCTCGTGAATTCAAAAGATCTCTTACGTTAAGTGCCAATGCCAGGGTGTTGTTAAGGAATGTTTTGCGTAAACCCAAATCGATGGAATAATTGTGCGACGTACGGCCTTGTGCCACTACGCGCGGACTGCGATATCTGCCGCTTATTTGTCCGGTAAAGGTTTTGGTGAACATGAAATTGGCACTCAAACGCACCGAACCAGCAAAAATATTTTGTTCCTTTATCTCCACTTGAGGCAGAGTGATACCATTCAATATCGGTGTATAGGTGGCTGCATCCAATCGGTTATAATAGAAATTGGCTGACGTGGTCAATTGCAATACTTCACCGAACAAACGGTTCTTCACCACTACTTCTATACCGGCTTCATGACGTTTGCCCAGGTTGACGAATGTATTGCGCATTACGCTTCCATCAATGAATTTGATGTTTTGCGTCACTTCATCTGCATATCGGTAGAACAAACCTGCCGATAATACATGACGGTCCCAATTCTTCAAATAGTTCAATTCTACGGACGAGGAATATTGGGGCAGCAACGAAGGGTTACCGTATGAAATGTTGGTCGAATCCGATATATCTTGCCGCGGGTTGATCTGATGGCCACGAGGACGGTCTATCCTGCGAGTGTAATTGGCTTGCAATTCATGTCCGTTGCCGAAATCGTAACTCAAATAGACTGATGGAAACGCTTGAAAATAGGAAGTGTCTTGAGTGTAGGGCTTCAATGTACCGTCCATATAGTACGACGATTCGATATGTCGCATAAAATATTCGCCGCGAAGTCCTACTTGTACAGAGAATTTGTTCCAGAAACGGTTTCCATACGTGATATACAACGCATGATTCTGTTCATTGTTCTTGAAGTCGTTGTAAATGGAGGTCAGTTCTTCTGTTCGTTCATATCCTTCGTTGTTGCTGCAGTTCCATGCCTCAGCCAATGTGCTGCGCCAGGCCAAATCCGTTTGCCAACCCGCTTCAAAACGTGATTGCTCGGTCGGCTTCCATTCATAATCGGCTTTTAATTGTACGCGCTTGTCGTCATTGGCAGTTTTTTGTTCTTGCACCGTACTGAATAATTCGGCTTCATCTGCTGGATTATAATCTGTTTGGATATAATAATGATCGCTGTTCCATATAAATTCATCAAATTGAGCCGACATGCTGAATTTATGTTGCTTGTTGATTTCAAAACGCCAGTCAATCATGGCATTATAACCGGGGTGATAGCCGCGTCCTTGTTGGGTACGGTCATATTTGCGCAAAAGGGTTTCTTCATTATCTTCGCTCTGCGGACCGACATAATGCGTTACATCATACAATTCGTATGAATTCGGATTAATGCTCCAATTCGAGAAAAATCCGTTGGTTTTATCATTGGGACTGGTCACCATTCCGAAGCCGCTCAATCCGATGCTTGATCGATCCGTTACATGGATATCCAATCCGGCTCTAAGAAACATTCCGCCCCCGTTGTGGTGACTTTCACCGTTTTGAAGCAGATGAGTAGTGTCGCTCTGACTGAAATTGTAGCGGTCAGTCATGCTGGAACCGTTGGAGGTATGGTAATGATATCCGATGTTGAAATAGCCGTCCACTATTCCTTTGTTGAAATTGAAATTGAAGCCGGCTCGGCCTCCTGGTGGTATATTCCAAGGCTTGGCTAAATAATAGTCCAAATTTAGATTGAGCGATCCGTAGTATCCCGCCTTTCGGTCTTTCTTCATCACAAGGTTGATGATGCCGGCTGTTCCTTCTGGAGAATATTTGGCGGAAGGATTTGTAATCACTTCAATCTCCTTGATGCTTTCTGCTGGCATTTGTTTCAGTATGTCGCCGCGGTTTTCTGCACTTAATCCGGAAGGACGACCGTTTATCCATATTTCTACGGCATCCGAGTTACGGAGTGAAATGTTGCCGTCTTGATCCACATCCACCGACGGCACCTGTTCCAACGCGTCTGTCGCACTTCCACCGGTGGCGGCGATATTCTGGTCTACTGAAAATACTTTTTTGTCCAACTCGAAGCGCATTGTCGTTCCTTGTCCCACCACTTCCACTTCTTGTAAATCTTGCGTGTTTTCTTCCAGATAAATCTTCCCTAAGTCTACAGCTTGCCCTTTTATGGTTACGGTCTTGCTCCAATCGTTATAACCCATGAAGGAAATGGTCACTTTGTAGGTACCGTCTGCCATGCCGCTTAATGTGAATTTTCCGTCAATATCCGTACTCGTTCCGGTCACGAGTTTGCCGTCTCCGGCTTGACTCAAAGCAACGTTGGCGAAATCGATGATTTGTCGTGTACTTGCATCTAAAACACGACCGCTTATGCTGTTCACAGCCGAAAGGGATATACTAATGGAGAGTATCAATAATATACTCGACAGCTTTTTCATAACAATCTTGTCCTATTATAGAGGTTGCGCATACATCTGTCAATAGACTTATGCGTCTGAATTCTTCTCGTTTCTTTATGTCGCTTAAGTGCACTTCAATGACGGGTGCATTACAGAGTTCTACAGCATCACGCAAACTGACACTGGTATGAGTGTAACCGCCGGCATTTAGAATCACGGCGTCTGCTTGGGTTTCTTGAAGCCAATCGATCAGGTCTCCTTCGTGATTCGACTGGCGGTAGGTGAAATATATGTCAGGATGGGCATGTTGCACGCCCAAAATAATCTGTTCCATCGAGCGTGTCCCGTATTGTTGAGGGTCACGTCTACCCAATAGATTCAAATTAGGTCCGTTTACTACCAGTATATTCATCGCCTTTTGTCTGATAGGAGTTTATCGAGCTCCGTTTACGGCCAATAGGAATTCGTCGTTGTCATCCGTGCGTTCCATATAGGTCTTCAGTTTTTCCATGGCTTCCACACCATTCATGTCGCTTAATTGCTTGCGGATCATCCACATGCGGCTCAATACTTCTTGAGGAAGTAGCAAATCGTCTCTTCGGGTGGATGACGCGGGTATATCCACAGCGGGGAATACGCGTTTATTGCTCAACTTGCGGTCCAACTGCAATTCCATGTTGCCCGTTCCCTTGAATTCCTCAAAGATGAGGTCATCCATTTTGCTTCCCGTTTCGGTAAGTGCGGTGGCGATAATCGTCAGCGATCCGCCGTTTTCAATATTTCGCGCTGCTCCGAAGAATCGTTTAGGCTTGTGTAGAGCTTGAGCTTCCACTCCGCCTGACAAAACTTTTCCGCTTGCGGGAGCTACGGTATTGTACGCGCGGGCCAGACGAGTGATCGAATCCAACAAAATGACTACATCATGTCCGCATTCAACCAGACGTTTGGCTTTTTCATGAACGATATTGGCCACTTTTACATGGTTTTCTGCTGGTTCGTCAAAAGTGGAAGCGATTACTTCGGCTTTTACAGAACGGGCCATATCCGTCACTTCTTCCGGACGTTCGTCTATCAGCAGCACTATCATATATACTTCCGGATGATTGGCGGCTATCGCATTCGCGATTTCTTTCAAAAGAACGGTCTTACCGGTCTTGGGTTGTGCCACAATCAATCCGCGTTGTCCTTTGCCGATAGGGCAGAATAGGTCGATTATACGTACCGACAACGGATCGCTCTTGTTGCCTTGGCAAAGTTTGAATTTCTCGTCAGGGAATAGGGGAGTGAGATTCTCAAACGAAATGCGTTCTTTCGCTTTTTCTGGAGATAGACCGTTCACTCGTATCACTTTGTCCATCGGGAAATATTTGTCCGTCTCTTTGTTCGAGCGGATAGTGCACTCCACCGTATCTCCGGGTTTCAAACCGTATTGGCGAATCTGTTGCTGACTTACATAAATATCATCCGGTGATGAAATATAGTTGTAGTCGGCGGAACGGAGAAAACCGAATCCGTCGGCAGCGCATTCCAATGTTCCCATTGCAATCACTTTCTCCCCGAAGTCAGCTATCGGCGGTTCCTGCTTTTCTGCCGGCTCTGTCTTGTGAGGCTCTTCTTGCTCATTCGCAACTGTAGGTTCTGTCTTGCTTTCTACTTGTTCTTTTGCAGGTTGTGGTTCTGCAATTTCCTGCGTATTTACAAGGTTTTCTTTTTCTTTCTCTTTCTTGCTCTTGCGGCCGCGTTTCTTGGGCTGTTTCTTTATGGGAACCTCTATGGCTTCGCTCTCTACAACAGGAGTGGCGGCTGTTTCTTTTTCCGCTTCTTTCTCTCCCTCTTTCTTTTCTGGAACCTCTGGCGTTTCTGCCGGCTTTATTTCTGTCGGTTTCGTTTCCGGACGGTCTTCCTTGATTGGCAGATCTTCCAGATTGCCGTTCATCGGCTTGCGGGCTTCAATAGCTTGTACCGTACGGTTTGCTTTATGGTTGTTTTGCTTCAGTTGTTCTTGCAACTCACCCATCTGTTCCTGTTCCGTTCCTACGGTGGCAATCACTTTCTCACCGCGCATATGGTCGGTATTCACTTTCTGGGCCTGAATCCTCGTACGCATTCTCGTACGTTCTCTGCGTTCGCCGTCACGTTTCTCTCTGGCTTCTTCCTTGGCTTGTACGGTGGCGGCTTTCTGGTCTGCCTGTGCATCCAGAATGGCGTAAATAATCATCTTCGGCGTTGCGGTACGGCGGGGCTTGACACCCAGACTGGTAGCCACTTGCTTTAATTCTTCGGGCGACATGCGCTCGAGTTTTTTAATGTCGTATTGCATATAAATAGTATGATTTTCGAAAAGGGCGGAGTAGACTTTCTCCTAAATCGACTGCAAAGATACGCAATTTATTTGAAATATGCAAATTCTTGCCGCTTTTTTGCGCAAAATAGCATGATTTCACCGTTATTTGAGGCGGATTTGCTCAAATGTGTTCACTTTCTTTCGGTCATATAAGCCGCTCACCTTGATATAGTTCTCGGTGAATCCGTACATCTCGCCGTGGGCGTTCTTGCTCTCCCACAGTACGGTTCCTTCTTCCCCGGCATGCTCTTGATAGAAGGCTTGCAATTTGCGTGCAGATATCTCGTGCAATAGCTTGCTGCGCCGTTCACGCTCTTTCTGAGGTACAATATACAGGTCCATCTCCAGCATTTTCGTGTTCGCGCGTTCCGAGTACGTGAATACATGAAGTTGGCTTACGGGGAGCGATTCCACAAAGGCTATGTAATCGGCAAAGCGTTCTTCAGTTTCGCCTCTTACGCCTACCATACAGTCCACTCCTATAAATGCGTTTGGCATGACTCGTTTGATATGTTCCACGCGTTCCTTGAATAAATCGCGCGTGTACCTGCGATGCATGATTTTCAGCATTTCGTCGTTACCGGATTGCAATGGAATATGGAAATGTGGTGCAAAGTGGCTGCTCGTCGCTACAAAATCGATGATTTCGTAGCTCAGGAGATTGGGCTCGCAACTGGATATGCGGATTCGATAGCCGTTTCCTTCTTGGCTTTTCACGTTCAACCCGTCCAACGCCTTGAGCAAATCGATAAATGATTCGCCGGTACTGCGACCGAAATCACCTATATTCACTCCGGTCAGGATTATTTCTTTCGCGCCTTCGTCTATCGCGAGTTGCGCTTCCGAAACCAATTCGCTTATTCGTGGATTCCGGCTGCGACCGCGGGCCATCGGGATGGTACAATAGGTGCAGAAATAATTGCATCCGTCTTGCACTTTCAAGAAACAACGGGTTCGGTCGTCACGTGAATACGCATGCTCAAAACGGTCGTCACGTTTGGGCATTACATGATCCACTTCTATCATCTCGGCTATTTCCTGTGGCTTCAAACGCGCGTAACAGCCTGTCACTATCACTCGTGCATTCGGATGTTCGCGTTTTACACGATGAATCGCTTGACGGTCTTTATGATCGGCTGTATCTGTCACCGTGCACGTATTCACTATCACTACATCGGCTTCTTCTCCCTGTTTGCAGCGGGTATGCCCCTTGGCAATCAGCGAATTCATCAAGGCGCTCGATTCTGCGAAGTTCAACTTGCAACCTAATGTCACGATTTTTATTTTCATACTGCAAAGGTACGAGTTTTTTTTTATTTATGCAAATATTTGTCCCACTTCTTGCATAAAAATATGGTTTTTCTTTCTCTTCCTTTCTATCTTCCGTCGTTTTCTTTTAGCAAACTATATACCAGTTGCCACTTTTTTTAGGAAACTATATACCAGTTGCCACTTTCTATTAGCAAACTTTATACTTGCAGGCAATTAATTTTATTTCTCTGTATTCCTCGTTTCTTCATCTCCCTACCTTGTCATCTTACTACATTTTCAGTCCTGTCTTTGTCGAGACCTAAACGTAACATAAACGTAACATAACCGATACATGACCGATACGTTAGTATACATACAAAAATCGCACACCTGCAAGTCGTTTTACTCACAAAATGTGCGATTCTTGTGTTTTTTATATCCCTGTCGGGATTATTGGTTTGCCTTTATAGGCATTGGTCTCAGTTGGTCAGCAAATTAGCCAAGCAATGTCAGCAGAATACCTGCTGCTACGGCAGAACCGATCACACCGGCAACATTCGGACCCATGGCATGCATGAGAAGGAAGTTGCTGGGATCTGCTTTGGCTCCTTCCATTTGGCTTACACGGGCAGCCATTGGTACGGCGCTCACACCGGCTGAACCGATAAGCGGATTGATCTTCTCTTTGCTGAATACGTTCATCAGTTTGGCCAGTAATACACCACCGGCAGTTCCCAAACTGAATGCTACGATACCCATTACAAGGATCTTGATGGTCTTCCAGGTCAGGAAAGTAGCACCGGTTGCGGTTGCACCTACCGACAAACCAAGGAAGATAACCACGATGTTCATCAACTCGTTCTGAGCGGTCTTGCTCAAACGGTCAACCACACCGCACTCCTTCATCAGGTTACCCAACATCAAGCAGCCGATCAAAGGTGCTGCATCGGGCAATACCAACGCTACGATGGCGGTAATGATGATCGGGAACACGATTTTCTCGGTCTTGCTTACCGTACGGAGTTGTTTCATCTTGATCTTACGCTCTTTCTCCGTGGTCAACGCACGCATGATTGGCGGTTGGATTACGGGAACAAGAGCCATGTAACTATATGCTGCAATCGCAATCGGACCCAGCAGCCAGGGGGCTAACTTGGAGGTAAGGAAAATGCTGGTCGGGCCGTCTGCACCACCGATAATTCCTATCGAACCTGCTTCTGCGGGAGTGAAGCCCATTGCATTGGCGCACAAGAAGGTAACGAAAATACCTAATTGAGCGGCTGCACCAAGCATAAACGATTTAGGATTGGCAATCAGAGGACCGAAATCGGTCATTGCACCCACGCCGATGAAAATCAAACAAGGATACAATCCCAATTTTACACCTACATACATTACATCCAATAAACCTGCATCTTTCAGTACGGCTCCGTAACTGTGATAAGCAGGTCCTGTGGGATCGAGAAAAGCTGCCCACAATTCTTCATGGAACATACCGGCTCCCGGAAGGTTGGTCAACAACATACCGAATGCGATAGGCAACAGAAGAAGGGGTTCGTATTGCTTTTTAATAGCCAGATACAACAGGAAAAACGACAGCAACAGCATCACTACTTGACGCACGTCAATCTGCATAAATCCCATTGATTGGAAAAACGCAAGTATTCCGTCCATAATCTAATGCTGAATTATGAATTAGAATGTTGCATTAACCCAGTACGATCAGCAGGTCATCCTGCATTACGCTATCACCGGCTTTCACTGCGATTTGTTTTACGGTACCGTCGCATTCTGCTGCGATATCGTTAGCCATCTTCATGGATTCCAATTGCAGAAGCACGTCACCTTTCTTTACGGCTTGACCCTCGGATACCAATACTTTGATAACGCTGCCGGGAAGGGGACTGTTCACTTTCATGCCATTGGCAGGAGCGGCTGCTGCTTTGGCGGCAGGGGCTGCGGCTGCAGGAGCTGCTTTGGGAGCAGCTGCCTTTGGAGTGGCTTTCTTCTCGGTTTCTACCTGATATGCTTTACCGTTTACGGTAACTTCGGTCATTCCGTTTTCCAGTTCGTTAACGGTGGTCTTGTATTCTTGACCGTTGATTTTGAATGTGAATTCTTTCATTGCTTTTGTGTATTTTGTCCGAGTGCACCGTTTATAGATGCACCCGGATGGATTCTTTTATTTTTTATTCCACATGGTTTCGTGGTGACGGATGGTGATTTGGGGAACCTGTACATCATGCAGACTGTTGTAGTACATATCCAAAGCCATCGCTACAGCTGCCATTTCCTCTGAATCTTTGTCCAGAGCCAATGTCGTTGCTATAGCTGCCTTTGTAGCATCGTCTGCTACTTTGGTTTCGGCCTTTTTTGTACCTGCAGTGGCACGATTCATGATAGCGCCCAAGCCTTTCATTATATATACGAAGACAAAGAGCAGCACCAATACCATTCCGAATCCCAGACCGGTTACGACCCATGTCTCGGTTGTGACAGCAAGTAACATCATAATTTCTAATCTGTTTTAGGAGTATTATGAATGGGTTGCTTACAGAGGAATATTGCTATGTTTCTTGGCAGGATTGCTCAAGCGCTTGGTCTGCAGTTTCTCGAACGCGTTGATGATACGTGCACGAGTGTCACGTGGTTCGATAACATCGTCGATATAACCGCGATTGGCTGCTTGATAGGGGCTGGCGAACAACTCGTTGTATTCTGCCTCTTTCTCAGCAATGAACTTCTTCTTTTCTTCAGGATCCTCGATGGCCTTGATGGCTTTGCCTTGCAACAGAGCTACGGCTCCGGCTGCACCCATTACAGCGATCTCGGCATTAGGCCATGCATAGCACATGTCACCACGCAACTGTTTGCACGACATTACCAGATGGCTTCCACCGTATGATTTGCGAATGGTAACGGTCACCTTCGGAACGGTAGCTTCACCGTATGCGAACATCAGTTTTGCTCCGTGATCGATGATACCTGCATATTCTTGACCCGTACCGCAAAGGAAACCGGGAACATCTACCAACGTCAGAATCTGAATGTTGAAGGCATCGCAGAAACGAACGAAACGGGCTGCTTTACGGCTGGCGTCACAGTCCAATACACCTGCCAACCAACCGGGCTGGTTAGCGATAATACCGGTGCTACGACCGTTGAAACGGGCAAATCCGCAAATGATGTTCTTGGCATAGTCCTTATGAACCTCCATGAAATCACCGTTATCTACAATCAGGTTGATGATGTCCTTCATGTTATAAGGCTTGTTCGGATCTGCGGGCAGAATATCGTTCAAAGCATCTTCCTGACGCATGGGATCATCCGTGCATTCTACCAGAGGAGCTTCTTCCATGTTGTTCTGAGGGATGAAACTTACCAAACGGCGTACGGTGGCCAATGCCTCTTCTTCGGTAGCTGCTACAAAATGAGTAACACCCGACTTGGTGGCATGTACCTTGGCACCACCCAATTGCTCGGTGGTCACTTCTTCGTTGGTCACGGATTTCACAATCTTCGGACCGGTAATGAACATATAACTGTTCTGCTCGGTCATCAGGATGAAGTCCGTCAAAGCGGGACTGTAAACGGCACCACCTGCGCAGGGACCGAAAATGACGGAGATTTGGGGTACTACACCCGAGGCCAGAATGTTGCGCTCAAACACCTCACCGTAACCGGCCAATGCACATGCACCTTCTTGTACACGAGCACCACCCGAGTCGTTCAAACCGATGATAGGAGCACCCATCTTCATGGCTTGGTCCATGATGTTGCACATCTTTTGTGCCATCGTCTCACTCAAGGAACCGCCAATTACAGTCGAATCTTGAGCGAATACATACACCAGACGACCGTCGATAGTTCCGCTACCGCATGCTACGCCGTCACCCAGGAATACTTTCTTCTCCATTCCGAAGTCGTGGCAACGGTGGGTCAGGAACATGTTCACTTCTTCAAACGAACCTTCGTCCAGAAGCATATTGATACGCTCGCGGCAGGTGTAGCATCCTTTTGCATGATGCTTCTCTACGGCTGCCTCACCACCACAGGCCAGTGCCTTGTTGCGGTTGTCTACGAGCCTTTGCATTTTTGCTTTATCCATATTAATGCTGTGTTTTAGTTTTCAAGATTACTTATTTGGGCTGTTGGCAAATCTCGGTCAGGATGCCCTTCGTGCTCTTCGGGTGAAGGAACGCGATCATCAGATTCTCTGCACCTTTACGAGGAGCTTTGTCAATCAGTTGGATACCGGCAGCTTCAGCCTCTTTCAGAGTCTCTTCTACACTCTCCACGTTAAATGCTACATGGTGTACACCGCCACGGCCGCCGTTCTTCTCGATGAATTTGGCGATAGTGCTTTCGGGGCAGGTGGGCTCCAGCAACTCAATCTTGGTTTGACCTACCTTGAAGAAGGCGGTACGTACTTTTTGGTCAGCTACCTCTTCGATGGAGTAGCATTTCGAACCGGTTAAGAACTCGAAGAAAGGCATAGCCTCTTCCAAACTTGTTACAGCAATTCCCAGATGCTCAATATGAGTAGGATTCATTGTAAAAAATCTTTTGTGACCTTTGACTCGGGGGTACTAATTCCTGTTCCCCTTGCTCAAAAGTCGGGTTAAACATTGTATGTTGATTTGTGTTATAGCAAAATTTCGTGCAAAATTACTAAAAGTTTTTGATATGTGCAAATTTATTTGTACCTTTGCAAAGATTTTTTGATTTTTTACTATGAAACATCACTTTTCTTCCTATACGCTCAGCTCTTGGAGCCTGTTTGTCGCGTTGCTTATCGTAATCGCTTCAGTGCTGTTTACCAATCATTTAGCTCGACAATTGCAGAACGAAGAACTGCATCGCGTGCAACTTTGGGCTCAAGCCACTCAACGCCTCATCGAAGCCGACGAAGGGGCTGACTTGCAAATGGAATTCAGCATCATTGAAGCTAATACTACGATTCCGGTATATATGGTCGATGCCGACGGACAAATCGTGGATACACGAAATGTAACACGACCCGTGGACGATCCTTCTTCCCTCAACGGACCCATACTGCTTTCCATAGAAGATGCGGGACAATTGATCACTTACAGCATCTATTACGACGAATCTGTCCTTTTGCGTCGCCTACGCTGGTTCCCCTATGTCGAATTCGGTATCATCCTGCTTTTTGTTATAATAGCCGTAGTTGCTTTGTATGTCGCTCAACGAAGCGAACAAAATCGTGTTTGGGCCGGACTCAGCAAAGAAACGGCACACCAACTTGGTACACCGATATCCTCTCTGATGGCGTGGCAGGAATTGCTCAAAATGCGCTATCCCGATGATGAAATGATTCCTCAAATGCGTCAGGATATTAATCGCTTGCATGTGATTGCCGACCGCTTTTCCAAAGTAGGGAGCGAACCCGAATTGGCTCCTTGTGATTTGTGCCGGGCACTCCGCGAATCTGTCGCATATATGCGTTCTCGCATATCCGATAAAGTCACTATCAATCTCTCTGATCCTGAAGAGATTGCTCCTCTGGTAGCACTCAATCTGCCTCTTTTCAGCTGGGTCGTCGAAAATCTGATCAAAAATGCCGTTGATGCCATGAATGGAGTGGGGACGGTTACAATCTCCGTTTCTTCGGTGGAAAATAAAGTGTATGTCGATGTGGCCGACACCGGAAAAGGTATCGAACGGAATAAATTTCGCACGGTGTTCCAACCTGGATATACCGACAAACAGCGCGGTTGGGGATTGGGACTAAGCCTAAGCAAGCGTATCGTTGAAGATTACCATGGAGGCCAACTTTTCGTCTATCAGTCCAAACTTGGAGTCGGAACCACTTTCCGCATGATTCTCGAAGAGACCGAACAGAGTTGATCCGCTGCCCGACATCGCCGCATATTCTGCTCCTGCATCCGATAAGGTCTGCTTGATTTCGCCTAATTCGGGATGTACCGCAAATACGGTCTTTTCGAAATCGTTTACCCAGTCTTGCATATTACCCCCGTTGGGAGCCTTTCCTTCGCCCGAAGGGATGATGCCCGCATAGGCTTCCTTGGTAGATACATATACGTCCGGCTTTATCATCACCAGTCTTTTGCCTGACAAATTCAAGTCGATTTCTTTCAAACGGTCACCAATGCCGGTCGCGTAGCAGGGAACATTATATATAAAGAACGCGCAATCCGCTCCCAGTTTTGCCACATCTTTCGCCATTTCTTCCTTGCTCAGCCCTAAGTCAAACAACTCGTTCAAAGCTTTGGCCATGAACGCAGCATCGCTGCTGCCTCCTCCTAATCCCGCTCCGAACGGGATGCATTTTTTCATGCTCACCTTCACATGACCCACTCTCGGGTATTTCTCGGCCATCATTCGGTAACATTTCACTACCAGATTGTCGTCCTGCCGGCAGTCTAGCGAAATTCCTTCAGTCTCCATTTCGATGCAATCCGATGAAGAACTGGTACTTACTTCCAGTTCATCATGCAATCCGTATATTGGATAGAAGATCGTCTCCAGATCATGATATCCGTCTTCACGCTTGCGTACTACGCGCAACCCCAAATTGATCTTGCAGTTGGGGAACATTTTCAGAGTTCTTGTGTCCGACATATAGCCTTTTTCATGTTTTGTCGTGCAAAGGTACAAAAAAAAGTGAGAATAAGCAAATTTAATTTGCATATTTCAAAAAAAACTATTATCTTTGCACCAAATTTCGGTGTCCAACCGAGTGTTTGACTTTTATCAACCAAAATATAAATTAATTTATCATGGAATTACCATTTGCTGAAGCGTGGAAAATCAAGATGGTTGAACCCATCCGTAAATCCACTCGCGCAGAACGCGAAAAATGGCTGCTTGAAGCCAAGAACAACATCTTTATGTTGAAATCCGACCAAGTGTACATCGATCTTAACACCGACTCCGGTACCGGCAGCATGTCCGACCGTCAGTGGGCTGCTCTTATGCTCGGTGATGAAAGCTACAGCGGTAGCCGCTCCTTCTTCGAGTTCAAAGACGTAGTTACTCTTCTCACCGGTTTCCAATACGTTATCCCTACCCACCAGGGTCGTGCTGCTGAGAACGTGCTTTTCTCTCACCTTCTCTCCAAACCCGGTATGGTCGTTCCCGGTAACGCTCACTTCGATACCACCAAAGGTCATATCGAAAGCCGTAAGTGCTTCGCTATCGACGTTACTACCCCCGATGCTAAAAATACCCAACTTGAAGTCCCCTTCAAAGGTAATGTAGACCTCGTCAAACTCGAACAGGTACTCAAAGAAAACCAAGGCAATGTTCCTTTCATGGTTCTTACCGTTACCAACAACACCGTCGGCGGTCAACCCGTTAGCATGGAGAACATCAAAGCCACTTGCGAACTCTGCCACAAATACGGTGTACCCGTAAATATGGACTCCGCTCGTTTCGCTGAGAACGCTTACTTCATCAAAACTCGCGAAAAAGGTTACGAGAACAAAACTATCAAGGAAATCGCCAAAGAGATGTTCAGCTATGCTGACTCGATGACCATGTCCGCTAAGAAAGACGGTCTCGTTAATATGGGTGGTTTCATCGCTACCAACCGTGAGGACTGGTACGAAGGCTGCAAACGCTTCTGCATTCCTTTCGAAGGATTCCTTACCTATGGTGGTATGAACGGCCGTGATATGGCTGCTCTTGCTGTCGGCCTGATGGAAAACACCGAGTTCGATATGCTCGACACTCGTATCCAACAGGTTCAATACCTCGCTAAGAAACTTGACGAATACGGAATTCCTTACCAACGTCCCGCTGGTGGTCACGCTATCTTCGTTGATGCCGACAAGGTGCTCACTAATATTCCTAAAGAAGAGTTCCCCGCTCAAACTCTTACTTGCGAACTCTATCTCGAAGCCGGTATCCGTGCTTGCGAAATCGGTTACATCCTCGCCGACCGTGACCCCGTTACTCGCGAAAATCGTTTCGGCGGACTCGATTTCGTTCGCCTTTGCATCCCTCGTCGTGTTTATACCAACAACCATATGGATGTTATCGCTGCTGCTCTTAAGAACGTTTACGATCGTCGTAACGAAATCACTCGCGGTCTTAAGATCACCAAAGAGGCTCCTCTTATGCGTCACTTCACCGTTGAATTGGAACGCCTCAAATAATCGTCCCTCTTCAATCTTTTATATGAATACTGCCCGTCACTTGGGCAGTATTTTTTTTGTATTCCTCTTTCAGTTCATCAATAATTACCCCATCGTTTATTACTATCTTACATACTCCTCGTTATAGTTATGCTGTTTGGTGGTTTTTATCAATAATACGACAAAGCCGACCTTTCGGCCGGCTTTGTCGTATCTATAGCTCAGTGTGACGCTTAGTCTATTCTGATGCCGCGGAAGGCAGTCTTGCCCACTACAGTTCCGGCAGGAACGATAGGCATCTGCAGACTCTCGCAATTGAGGAACGCATTGTCTTCAATCAGTTTGAGCCCTTCGGGCAGTTCCACTTTCTTCAGATTCTTGCAACCTTCAAAAGCGCTGCCGTCAATCTCTTCTACATTCTCTTTCAGTTTCACTTCCTGCAGCGTACGGCAGTTATAGAAAGCCAGCAGACCGATTTTCTTTACTTTTCTGCCGAAGGTCACCTTACGGAGATTGATGCAGTCAGAGAATGCCTCGTCGCTGATAAATTCCACATTATCGGGAATCACGATCTCACCCAGACGCTTGCAGTACGAGAAGGCTCCGTCTTCTATCATATGCACGTTGTCGGCCATCCCAATACCTTCTAGACTCTGGCATTGCGCAAAGGCTTGCTTGCCGATACGGAAAGTGCTGGCGGGCAGAGCGATGCGCTCTATCAGAATGCAACCCATAAAGGCTTCGTCACCTACGGCATACAACCCTTCGGGCAAGGTTACATTCACCAGTTGACGGCAACCCTTGAAAGCGCCTTTCTTTACTTCTACGATTCCTTCGGGGATAGTAACACGTTCTATCTTCTGGCAACCGGCAAAAGCGGTCTCTCCCAAATATTTCAATGTCTTGGGCAGAGCGATGGCTTCCAGTTCCGTGCAACCTGCAAACGCACCGTCACCGATGCGGACCAATTTGCTCGGTAAGGCCAACTTCTGTATCTTGTGGCAACCGTAGAATGTGCCGTCGCCTATTTCAGTCAGTTTGTCGCTCAACACCTGTTCGCGCAGGTCGGCGCAGCCGTAGAAGGCCATCTCCCCCAGTTCCTCCAGATTGGCGGGCAATTTGGCCCAACGCAAATCCTCGTCTTGATAGAAAGCGTATGCGCCTACACGTTTTACACCTTGAGGAATGTTGATCTCCTGGAGACTCAGACAATGGTAGAATGCGGCATCGGGTATCTCTTCCAACGTCTCGGGCAGAGTAATCGATTGAAGCGTCTCTGAATAGGCAAAGGCGCCTTCTGCCATCAGTCGGGTAGGAACTTTGGTCTTGAAAACGAACGTGGCGGGCACATCCTTGTTGGTGGCCACCAGGCAGTCCTCGATAAAGAGCGCGCCGCGTTTCCATTTCTTGTCGTTCAGATATATGCCGGTGCCGTCAAAGGCGTAACGACCGATTTTCTTTACTGATTTGGGGATATTCACGCGAGTCAACTTCTTGCAACCCTTGAATACGCCTTCTTCCAGTACGGTCAGCCCTTCTGGCAATTCGATACGTGTCAGAGTTTTGTTTCCTTCAAAGGCGCCGCAGGCGATCATCTTGATGTTCGACGATACGGCCATCTTCGATTTAATACTTTTGTTGGCATACAGCAGGATAGTGTCGTTCACGATGAACAGACCGCCTACATAATGCTGTTTGTCGTTCA
This sequence comes from Paludibacteraceae bacterium, assembly GCA_024399655.1. Classification (GTDB taxonomy): domain Bacteria; phylum Bacteroidota; class Bacteroidia; order Bacteroidales; family Paludibacteraceae; genus Colicola. The sequence continues at coordinate 79,713 of JAKSNP010000008.1, forward strand.
GGAATGCGGTGCCGTCAAAGGCGCTGCGATAAACGCGCTCCAAATAGCGGGGGAAGACTACATTGGTCAGTTTCTTGCAACCTTTGAAGGCCTTTTCACCAATCACCGTCACGCGGAATGTCTTCTGACCCACTGTGATCTCGTCCGGTATCACGATTTCGCCTGCCGCCTGAGGATTCTTGTCCACTTCGGCTGTCAGGTTCTTTTCGTCCAGTACATAGTTCAGGTCATTGTACTTGGCAGTTTCCTGTCCGTTTACGGCCAATGCTAATGCGGCCATAATCAAGAGCATAAATTTCTTCATATATCGATAGTTTTATGTTAATTTCTTTTCCGGAGAATGCATAATTCCCCTTTGGGGCTGCAAAGTTACAAAAAAAATGGCAAATAAACAAATATTTGCCACTTTTTTTCTATTTTTCGCCGTTTGGCGCTTTATTTCACTTCTTCAAAGTCCACATCTTCGGCACTTTGCTGGTTACCTCCGTTTTGACCTCCGTTCTGGCCGCCAAAGGGGCCTTGCTGGCCGCCAAAAGGACCCTGTTGAGGATTGCCTTGAGCACCTTGTTGTGCGTTCTGGGCGTTATACATCTCTTGTGATGCGGCCTGGAAGGCGCTCATCAATTCGTCGTTGTATTTCTCGCACAGGTCGGCGTCCTTCTTCTCATAGGCCTCTTTCAGATTCTTCAATGCGGCCTCAATCGGAGCTTTCTTGTCAGAGGGAATCTTGTCGCCCAGTTCCTGCAACTGTTTCTCAGTTTGGAAAATGGTGGCATCGGCTTTATTCAGTTTGTCGATACGCTCTTTTTCGCGTTTGTCGGCTTCTGCATTGGCTTCGGCTTCTGCTTTCATACGCTTGATTTCCTCGTCGCTTAAGCCGCTCGATGCCTCGATTCTGATCTTCTGTTCCTTGCCGGTGGCTTTGTCTTTGGCGGTTACGTTCAAGATACCGTTGGCGTCGATATCGAAGGTCACTTCGATTTGAGGTTCACCACGACGGGCGGGCATGATTCCGTCCAGATGGAATATACCGATCTGCTTGTTCTGGGCTGCCATCGGACGTTCGCCTTGCAGCACTTTGATCTCTACACTCGGTTGGTTGTCAACAGCGGTGGTGAATACTTCCTGCTTCTTCGTCGGGATAGTCGTGTTGGCCTCGATCATCTTGGTCATTACACCGCCCATGGTCTCTATACCCAAACTCAACGGAGTCACGTCAAGCAGCAGAACGTCTTTCACTTCGCCGGTCAATACACCGCCTTGAATGGCTGCACCTACTGCCACTACTTCGTCCGGGTTCACACCTTTTGAAGGAGCTTTGCCGAAGAATTTCTCAACGGCCTGTTGGATAGCGGGGATACGGGTCGAACCGCCCACCAGGATCACTTCGTCAATATCCGAGGTGCTCAATCCTGCATTTTGCAATGCCGTGCGGCAGGGGGCGATGGTGCGTTGGATAAGGTCGTCGATCAGTTGCTCGAATTTGGCGCGGGTCAACGTCTTCATCAGGTGTGCGGGCACTCCGTTCACCGGCATAATATAAGGCAGGTTGATTTCGCTGCTCGTCGTGTTGCTCAATTCAATCTTGGCTTTCTCGGCAGCCTCTTTCAGACGTTGCATGGCCATTGGGTCCTTGCTCAGGTCGGCACCGCCGTTCTCCTGTTTGAATTCCTGTACCAGCCAGTCGATAATACGATGGTCGAAGTCGTCACCGCCCAGGTGGGTGTCACCGTCAGTGGCTTTCACTTCAAATACGCCGTCTCCCAGTTCCAATACGGATACATCGTGCGTTCCGCCGCCGCAGTCAAATACCACGATCTTCATATCCTTGTTGGCTTTGTCCAGTCCGTATGCCAAGGCGGCTGCGGTGGGCTCGTTCACGATACGGCGTACGGTCAGTCCGGCAATCTCACCGGCTTCTTTCGTGGCCTGACGCTGGCTGTCGTTGAAGTAAGCGGGCACCGTGATTACGGCTTCCGTCACTTCTGTCCCCAGATAATCTTCGGCAGTCTTTTTCATCTTCTGAAGAATGATGGCGCTGATTTCTTGAGGTGTGTAAAGACGGCCGTCGATATCCACACGGGGAGTGTTGTTGTCGCCTTTCACTACTTTATAGGGTACGCGGCTGATTTCCTGTCCCAGGCGGTCGTAACTCTCGCCCATGAAGCGCTTGATCGAGTTCACGGTCTTGGTCGGGTTGGTGATAGCCTGACGTTTGGCGGGGTCGCCCACCTTACGCTCGCCACCGTCCACAAATCCAATCACAGAAGGAGTGGTGCGCTTGCCTTCCGAGTTGGTGATTACAATAGGCTCATTGCCTTCCATTACAGCGACGCAGGAATTGGTGGTTCCCAGGTCGATTCCGATAATTTTACTCATATTCTTTTCTTTTTTAATTTAGTTTCTGTATTTTTTTTTCTTTAAGGCCCCTTTGTGCCATTTCTGCCAACGGCCTTACGCTTTTATAATAGCAAACGCCATGCCAAAGCACAGCGTTCGTATTTTATCTGCCATTTTGGCAGGTTATGCCTGTTTTTTATGCCAATCGGTCTGCCAGAATGAGTGTCGGCTTGCCATTCACGCGCGTTCCTATTATATATAGATTGCCCCCGTCTTTTATTTTCAGCTTTTTTCTGAGCTGCTCGGCGCTGAGCGGATAATTGCGGCAGATCACGTTCGCCTGCTCAGGCAGGTCCTTGCTGTTTAACTCGATTGTCTTGAATCTTCGTCCCGGGAAATTGTTCACTTCATTCGCGCTCGTATACAGGTGTGAGTTCTTGTCCATCTGCTCCACGCCGTATCGATGCGCTATAGTCCTGAATGCACCCGCTTTCATGAGGGCAGCGTTCGGCTCGTAGAGGTATGCTCCCGCTTCTTTGGCCGTCACTTGCGGCAGATTGTTCTCTTCTTCCCTTGTCATTTCCAGTCGTATGCCGCTTTTCAGGTCTATGGCCGTTACGGTGGGGTGGGTGCCTGCCCCTTCAAGAATCACAATCTCTTTCACTTCATTGTCCACAGCCACGATATGAGTCTCCCAATCGCCGCCCATGCTCTTCAAGGCGGCCGTCACATCCGTCATTGGCGATAACTTCAGCATCCGTAGGCAACTCTTTTGTCGCATGGTTCCGATCAGTCGGGTCATGTTTGGCGTGCAGTCTTCTATTCTGAATACTTTTCCCCCGTTCTTGTCCCTGCGAGCTGGATCGGCATATAGGATTCGGCGATCCGTACCTGCCGTCGTTAATGCTTCCAGCCGCTCCTCCGCTGTGCTGTTGATTATCTGTATCCGTGCACCTAAATTATGTTCCGCCAATCGGCATAATTCGGCGTCTTTTTCGATATAATAGGCCGTTTTGACAGCTTCGCTCAGATATAACGTGTCAATTCCGCTACCTCCTGTCAGGTCGTTCAACTCCCCGTTTTCTATCCCTTTCTCCTTCAATAGTTCGCGCTTGTAACAGGCAGTCAACTCGCTCGAACATTGTTCGCACGATAACCTTACGGGATACCACCAGTCATCCCTTGCCGCTATGCTCGGCAACTTTTCTTTCGTCCGTTGTCGGCCTTCTATTTGTTGAAGGACCCATCGAAATTCGTCATTCGATAGGTCCTTGTATTGGGCACGCTGCAGCGCCAGTTGCGCCACATCGTCATGCTCGTGTGCTTTTATTATTCCGCTCAGTTCCACTTATTGCGTAATCACCACGCGGAAACGCATCGTTTCCGGCACGTAGGTCAAGTCGTCTTCATAGAAGAAGTCCGAATGAGTTACGTCAAATACCATCCAACCTTGTCCGTAGATGAAGTTCACGGTCTGGGTGAAATAGTTCCAACTGTTGTCCTCCAGCACTTCTTCAAAATGGGTCACTTCCGGCAGGCAGGCCTGATAGTCCTTATACACGCGATATACATGGATGTTGCCTTTTTTCACGGCTTCTGCGGTCAGTTCGGGTACGTCCACCGTTTTGAAGAAGAAATTGTTGTCATAGGGTAGGCCGTCTGCGTTTACGTAGTTGGTGTATTCCCATGATTCAATCACATATTCCACGCTTACTGTTGTGCTTTTGTAGATGGTGTTTGTCTCGTACACTTTTTTCTCGGTGCAACTGACTATCGCCAGCATACAACCTAATATAATCAGTATTTTTTTCATATCGGCTGCAAAATTACGCAAAAATCTTCATTTGTGCAAATTTTTTTGCTTATATTCAAAAAAAATCGTATCTTTGCACCGTTTTATCGTTAATAGTTTATTCATTTGCCGAAATAACCAAAGGTATTGGCAATAAATAGTTTTCGTTTACCTAGTATAATTATGTCCAAACATCTTCTATCGCTATTTCTCTTCGCCGCCATTCTTCCGCTTGGCGCTCAGGATCTCAATCCCGCCTATCTCGACTATATTGCACGCTACCGCGAAATAGCCGTCAGTCAACAGATTGAATTCGGTATCCCCGCTTCTATCACCATGGCACAGGCATTGCTCGAATCCGGTGCCGGGCTGTCCGAACTGGCCACCGAGGCCAACAACCACTTCGGCATCAAATGCTCTTCTAATTGGAACGGCCCTACCTTCAACCATGATGACGACCGGCTTCAGGAGTGCTTTCGCAAATACGAGTCCCCGGAGCAGTCTTTTGCCGACCATTCGCGTTTCCTCTTGCGCCAACGATATCAGAGCCTTTTCTCCATCCCGGTTGAAGATTACGGCGAATGGGCTCGCGGTCTCTCACGGTGCGGATATGCCACCGACCCGCAATATCCCGACAAACTCATCAAAATCATACAGGATTATCGCCTCGATCAGCTTGCTTCTTCACCTCTCCCCGATGCTGATATACTTCCTGCTACTGTCGCACCCGAAATTCAGGAAGAGGACACCGTCGACGATTTCTTTGCCGCTTCACGCATGGAGGCTGTGTCTATCTACCACGAACACAGGTCCGGACACATGCGGCTCAATCGGTATATCCTTGCTGACGAAGGCGAAACATTTACCTCGCTCGCCTATTATCTTAATATGCGAGAATCCACTCTCCGCCGCTATAACGACGCCACCGACGGACGGGTGCTGCAGGCCAATGATAGGGTTTATCTCTATCCAAAACCCAAACGCGCGCAACGCAAATATGCTTCCTATTATGTCCGCACGGGCGATTCGGCTTGGTCCATCGCTCAGAAATTCTGCTTCCGTATGCGCACTATTTATGATCTCAACGGCATACCCTACGGCACGCCTCTCGTCACTCGTCAAATCCTTCGTCTTCGCTGATGGCCAAATCAATAACTGAAATATTATCTTCCTTCCTTCATGAGTCCGGACTCGAACAACCAATCCTCGAGGACCGGCTCGTTGCTATTTGGCCCGAAATGATGGGCTTGCAGGTCGCCAAACTTACTTCCAAAATCGAAATCCGGGATGGCGTCCTCTTTGTCCATATCCGCTCCGCCGCTCTCCGACAACAACTCTTCGAATGCCGTTTCCAACTCGTACAACGACTCAATCAAGCCGTCAACGGAAATGTGATTCGTGATATTAGAATTCTTGGATAATGCTTTTTCCCGATTCATTTGAACATAAAATCGATTTTCAAGTCTTACGCGCGCGTTTGACAGACCTCTGCACTTCCTCGCTCGGACGGGCGCAGGTCGATAATATGCACTTCCTTACCGATTTCAACGAGGTCAATCTCCTCCTATCCGAAACCCAGGAAATGCTGCACGTCCTTTCCGACGCTTCGCTCGCTTTCCCGCGCGGAGATATTCACGACCTTTCTGAACCGCTCGCACGCATTCGCGTAGTCGGACTCTTTCTCGATGAAAGCGAACTCCATTCCCTTCGCTCGTCTCTCCTCTTCGCGGCCCAACTCGAGTATTTCTTCGCTCATCTCGATGCGCAACGCTTCCCTACGCTTTCTCAGCTTTACGGAGCTCTCGATCGGGGACAGTCGCTTTCTTCCGTCACCTCGCTCATTGATGGCATACTCGACCAGTTCGGTCAGCTGCGGGATAATGCTTCCCCTGAACTTGCCCGTATCCGACGCGAACTCGCTCTCGCTCAAGGTTCGGTCAATCAAACCATCGCACGTATTCTCAAACAGGCTCAAGCCGACGGCTTGCTCGATCACGACACCTCGCCCACCATGCGAGAGGGAAGGCTCGTTATCCCCGTTCCACCGGCCGTACGACGCAAAATAGGAGGCATCGTACACGACGAATCCGCCACCGGCAAAACAGTCTTTATCGAACCTGCTGCCGTTGTAGAGGCCAACAATCATATCCGCCAACTTCAAGGCGAGGAACGCCGCGAAAGGGCTCGCATCCTTTCTGCCGTCACCGATAGGCTTCGCCCATCTGTTCCCGATATTCTTCTTACCTCTGATTTTCTTGCGCATGTCGATTTCCTGCGGGCAAAAGCACTCTTCGCAGCCCAAATTCATGCCATCGCACCCCCTCTCGTCAATGCTCCCTTCATCGATTTCCGCGAAGTAAGGCATCCCGTTCTCTTCCTCCGGCTCACCGAACAGCATCGCGAGGTGGTGCCGCTCTCTCTACGACTCGGCTCTCGTTTCCCCAAATCCGAACATCAGTTGCCCGATATTCTCGTTATCTCCGGACCTAACGCCGGTGGCAAATCCGTCTGCCTCAAAACGGTCGCTCTCTGCCAGTATATGCTCCAGTGCGGACTGCTCATTCCTATCTCCGAAGCGGGCTCGGCGGGTATCTTCAGCAATATTTTCATCGATATAGGCGACGAGCAGAGTATCTCCGACGACCTTAGTACCTATTCCTCCCACCTCCGTAATATGAAGCACTTCATGCGCTTTGCGGATGCCGATACGCTCTTCCTGATCGACGAATTCGGTAGCGGAACCGAACCTCTTATAGGAGGCGCTATGGCCGAGGCCACTCTCTGTCGACTCAACCAACTGCATGCCGTCGGTATCGTCACTACCCACTACACCAACCTCAAGCACCTTGCTGATTCCACACCCGGTATCGTCAACGGTGCGATGCTCTACGATAGAGGTGCTCTGCGCCCCCTCTTCCAACTGTCCGTCGGACAGGCAGGCTCCAGTTTCGCTATCGAGATAGCGCATTCCATCGGACTTCCCGACGACATCATCTCACGCGCCAAAGAATTGGTCGGAGCGGATTATATCGACTACGACCGCTCGCTCCAGGATATTGCTCGCGACCGCCGATATTGGGAAAACAAACGGCAGAATATACGCCAGCGCGAAAAACACCTCGAGGAACGCATCGCCTACTACGAACAGGAGATTGCAGGACTCAAAGCCAAGAAAAAAGAAATCATAGCCGAAGCCAATCAGCAGGCTGCCGACCTACTCAGGCAGTCAAACGCCACTATCGAACGCGCTATTCGCGAAATCAAGGAATCTCATGCCGATAAGGAACGAACCCGGCAGGCGCGGCAACACGTCGAAAAACTCAAACAGAAAGTAGATGCCCCAATTCCAGCCAAATCGCCCTCTCCCCAGCAGCCTGCCGCGCATAACAAAGTTCTTCACGATTTCCGCGACCTGAAGGCTGTTGACAAACAAATGCCTTCGGCCCAACCTAATATACAGAATACGATCCGAAAGGCCAAACTTTCATTCGATCGCACGCTCGACCTACGTGGATTGCGCGCCGACGAAGCCCTCGAGCAACTCATCGCCTATATGGACGATGCTATCATGGTAGCTGCCGGTACGGTCACTATCCTCCACGGAACCGGTACCGGAGCGCTCAAACAACTCACTCGCGACTACCTCACTCCGCTCAAACGACGCAACCGTATCGTCGATTTCCACGACGGAGATCCCGACAGGGGTGGGGCGGGACTAACTATTGTTGAAATATGAAAAAAATCCTTCTATTCTCTCTCTTCCTGGCCCTGCCGCTTGTCGCTTGGCCTGCCTTGCCCGTTCAGCACGGCGATTCAGCTTACGCTCTCTCACTTTCCGCCGGCTACGGCTACAATTCCACCTATCTCAGTCACGGTGATTTCGATATTTCCGCGTTCCTTCCCGTCAATCCCTATTGCGAACTTCAGGCCGATATACGCCTCTCTACGGCTGATGTCTATTCTTTCGGTTTCCAAGCGCGACCCAAGTTCCTCATTCCCGTCGGATGCCTTTATCTGCAGACGCAGATCCTTTATCGTGACCTCCACCGCAATCTCTTTCACGAGTTCTCCGGTGCCGTGTCATTGGGATATAGGATGGATTATGTCGATTTTTCGCTGGGCTGCGGAATGCGGCTGATGCGACCCTTCGCGCTTGATTATCACTCCACCGAACAGATGGTGGCCGAGCCCTTTATCCTCACCTATAGCTTGCGGGTTTTTGTCCGTCCTCAGTCTGCTGATTGGAATCTGTATTTCCGTCTTTCGGATTGGGATGATTTTCAGATTGAGCGTGTCTGGTCTCCCATTTTCGGCTTGGGAGCGTGGTATGATATAGATTCGCATTGCCGTTTGGGCTTGATGGCTGATTGCAAGCCCACGGGCATGTTCCATCTCAATGCGGCTTTCTATGCCGCCTCCGCACTCGCTTCCTTTTCCTATCGATTCTGATCATTAATCACTCAGCATTAATCACTAATCTTTCACCCATGCGTAAATCTTCTTATCTTTTCCTCTTGCCCTTCTTCCTCCTCACTTCCTGTGCCGACCCCGATACCACCGATCTTGATGTAGCCGGACTCTTCTCCGGGCAGTCCGAACGGACCAATGTCCGCTTCACACAATCCATGGCCTACAACGACTCGGTCGGCTATCCCGTTATCGCTGCTTCCGATGAAACCTATCGTGTCTTCGTTTGCACCGATACGCATATTTCCGACTGTCGCGACAATCTTGAATACTTTATCTCCGCCTATCGTCAGGCCCTGGATTGCCCTTTGGCTCTCCATCTCGGCGACCATATCGACGCCCAAACCCACTGGGATTTTATGGATGCGGCATTCACCGATATACCCGCCAATCCCCTTAAACACGACACCTGTCTGCATTTGGTCGGGAATCACGACCTCTATTTCGGCCAATGGACCACTTATCGTTCGCTTTACCGCACCGGCACCTATTATGCTGTTGTCCAAACGCCTTCCGGTGCGCAGGACCTTTTCATCGTCCTCGATTCGGGTGAGGGCTCGCTCGGCAGCCTTCAACTCGCCTGGCTGAGGCAGTTGCTTGATTGGGCCGACAATCAGCCTTTCCGCCATCGCATCGTCTGCACCCATACGCATCTTTTCAAACCCGATGCTTCTCAGGGACATACATCCAATTTTGAATTGGAGGAGACTTACGAACTGATGTCGCTTTTTACTCGTCATCAAATCGAACTTTTCCTTTCGGGACATGATCATTCTCGCGAAGTTTACAATCTCAACGGAGTCACCTATATCGTTCTTGATGCTTTGGAGCAGAAAGGCAATCCGGCTTTCTATCTCGAGCTCACCCTTGCGCCCGTTGCCTCCTCTTCCGTCTCGTCTTCGTTGGCTTATTCCTTCGTCTCCGTTCCGGATTCCGTCTCCTCCCACTGATCATAATGCCGCTCCGCTGCTCATCATTTGCAGCTTGCTGCATGCTCCGTTGCCCATCATTCGGCTCTGCCGACAATAATTTGACGTCAGTCAACAATAATTTCCGCTTGCGGAACAATCATTGCCGCCCCGCGGCATTATCCCGCTGCACAGCCTCTGCGTAATAATCGTTCGAGATTTATCGAGATAAGTAATAATACATCCGTTTGTAATGAAAAAACTCTTCGCTTTTTTCTGTTTGGCTTTCTTCGCTTTCTATTTGAGCGCGTCCTCCCCATCGGACTATTTGCCGCTGCCGCTCTGCCGACAAAGCTTGCCTGCTTTGCTCGAACATACGCACGATTCACTGCCTTTCTCACTCAGTAATGACGCGCCGAAATTCAATCGTTCAAAACTGCCTTCATATCCGGCTATCGACACCATCGAAATTGAAGCCTCCTACTATGGCTACAACAGAATTACAGACGGCACACCCTATTTCGACGTCTACGCACAAAATGCCGATAGGTCCTTCATGTTCGAGGCTTATGTCGCCACTTCCACTTTCAATGGCAACTTCTTTCTTAACGATATCATAGCCGACATGTTGCGCATCAAAGGGAAGGAAAGGGATATCACGGATTTTTCATGTGTGCTTGTCGACGACGGAAAAAACTATTCCATCGATCTTTATATTACAGCCAGTGACCGCCATTGCTATCATTCCTTTTTCTCTTACACCGCGCCAATTGCCATCGACACCGTCAATCTGGTTGTCTACAACTCAATTCTTACCAGATATTCTGATGGCTTCGCCGTCTCATGTAATGACGAATCGCTTCCTCTCAATGCGGTCTTCACCATCGCCTCTACTTCTCTCAATGGTTCCTATCACATCAATAATCTCTATAATTTGGAACCACTTTCTTCCTTATTCTACAATCATACTTTTTATCAAATTTGGGATTTCGACGCTACTATGGTCTATTCTGGACCTGAGTTCATTTTTGACGCCTATGTTCTTATATCTGGTTCGCATTGTTTGCATGTTTCCATGATCTTCCAACTTCCCGTTCCTGTCGATACTATTGATGTCTATCTGCCGCAATCTGATATCACAACATATCTCAACGCCTTCACCGTTGTCGGGGAAAGTGATGACCATCTCTCTAACGCTTCTCTTACTGTCTATACGGATGATACCAACGGTTCTTTTTCTTACAACGATTTCTGTATCGATACGAATTTCACCTATCTCAATTATAACGGACAACGCATCGACGCAGTCGACTTCTACGCCGATATGATTACTGATGGACCCGAATTCACTTGCGATGCTTATATCCTCAGCAGGGATGCCCATTGCTATCACACCGTCCTTTCCTATATACTGCCTTCCGATTTCGACACCATTCAGATGCCTGTCCTTTTGGCTGACGGCGAATTCGACAACTTCCATTTCATTATCTCTGGCAACAATAGCCAACAGAATTTCGACGTTCAATTATATCTGCGACAGCCTCCTCTAAACGGTACCTACACCTATAGCGACCTCTTTACTGTCGGTACCCAAAATTCGTTCATCCACCACAACGATTCTAACATCGCTATTGTCGGATTAAATGCCTCCCTTACGCTCTATCCTAATAGCTTCTTGTTCGATGCGTATATCCTCGCTAAAAACCGACATTGCTATCATGCCGTTTTCGAGAGAAGAGCCGATACTACACAAGTCACTTTTGATAATGCCGAATACAGCTTCGATCGTGAACAACATATATATAAGGTCTACGCTTTCTCTGGACAAAATCAATTAACAATCCAATTCCTTACCGATTCCTTCCCCGGCGTCTACAATCTCGACAATATGAATTCCGTTTCTTTCAAATACAACGGCGAAACGATGGATCGTAAACCTTATAATGACAACGTGGTTCCTATCACAAGTTGCCTGGCATCTGTCACCGTCGGACCTGGATGTGAATTCGCAGTGGACGCTATCCTACAATGCTCTCCTTTCCGCTTCTTCCATATCAACGCTTTCTTTAATCTGCCTCCTGTCAAAGATACGGTCGAGGTCGTTATCAATAATGCTGAATTCAAACAATCTGACGAAACCTTTTCCATCGAAGGCAACGATAGCGTGATGGGGTACTTTGCCAGATGCATCTTGTCGGGGAGACCTGATCATCGCAACTACACCTTTCACGACCTCACTTCTGTAAATTACAAATCTTCCGTTATTTCCAACTCTTCATCTCTTTACTCTATTTCTTGCCTTTTCCTTGATTTCCACGGAAATCTCATCACAAACGGATCTGACATCTCCTTCGATACTTACGCCCTCGCTTCTGATTCCGTCTGCTACCATATCACCTTCTCCTACAATCCTCCTCAGCCCAACGACACCATACAAATAACACTTGTAAGTAGCGAACTCACAACTTACGACGACCACTGTATCCTTAAGGGCTATACCCAAAATCCTCGCGATTATATTACGCTCTTACTGCTCCGGCCTGCCGGAAACGATACACTCGATTTCTATGATGTTTGCTCTGATAACAACTCAACCATTAAGTTTACCAATTATAAATATATCAAAGATTTCAACGCCATCATGACCTATGATGACTTCGGATATTCGGTCGATGCATATATTCTCGCTTCTGACTCCATTTGCTACCATGTCTTTTTCTGCAAACAGAGCGACTCAATCGACATCGATTTTTACGATGTCACCGTACAACCGCGATTCATGGCTACAGAATTTATCGATCTCTTCGGTGAAAATGAAGACTACAATTTCGCTTTCTCCTTCTTCAACAACTCTTTTGACGTGATTAAAGTTGGTTCCTATGATTTAGCTTCTGTCAACGATGTTTATATGAATGAAATAAGCACTCATAAGCATATCGTCCCTTTGGATTTCAAAGCTGATGTTTATGCCGATGAGGGAGATGGACTCTTCGTCGATGCCTTTATTAAAGCACAGAACCTCCAGACCTATCATCTGCGTATCTTCTATTCCATACCGCAGGCGGTCGACACCGTCTACGTCTTGGCCGACAATGCGCAACTCAAGATCAATGACACCTGCTTCACCGTCTCCGGACTCGACAGAAACATCAATATCAGCGCTTTGCTCGTTGTCAATTACAACTATATAAATTCCAATTTCAATTTCCAGAATCTCAACATCGAATCGAAACGCGGATACGTCAATATCGAGGGCGACAATTTCGCAATTCGCAACTTCCATGGCAATATGATTAAGTGCGACAGCTATTTCTCTTTCGATACTTATATCCTCGCCGACAATGCCGTCTGCTACCATGTCCTCTTCTCCTACAATCCTCCTGCTGCCAACGACACTATCGATGTCGATTCCTACAACGCTTTCTTTATCAACCGTAGCAACTCTTGTCTGGTCACGGGATCCAATAGGGATTCTTCTGTCTCTGTGCAACTGATGTTCAACCGTCCTGCTGGCTCCTGCACCCTTTCGCCGGCTGAGCTCTCTGTCAACTCTTCTGATAATTTCATCGTCGTCAATCAGAAGAAAATGGGAATCTGCAACCTTACTGCCGGCATGTCTCTCGCCGATAACGGATTCGCCTTCGATGCCTATATCCTCGCTTCCGACACCACTTGCTATCATTTCTTCACCAACCGTACTTTCCAATGGCGGGAACTCCTATTCGATAGTGTTTGCGTGCACGAGCTTGATGATAATGAGACCTGGGCTTTCGTAGGCTGCTCCGATTCCTGCATGATGGAAATCATCGTTGACTGCGACACTCTCTCCACTCGTTCTTTGGGCATTGACAACTTCAGCGATGCCATGCTCCTCATCAACGGTGTGGATCATCAAATCAGCGATTTCAAGGCAGAACTCGTCTACGATACCGAGGATGATTGGAAGATGGAAGCGCTTCTGCTCACTAATGAGATGGTTATTTATCGTGCGCTTCTCCGCTTTTGCAGGGAGCCTGCGGGTTCCGAAGTGTTATCGGGAGAAGGGGAGGTGATTGAGAAGTTCCTCCGTGACGGTCAATTAATCATTCGTCGTCAGGGGCATGAATATACAGTTCACGGTCAACGTCTCCGCTAATTTTAATTCCATATCGCCGCCAATGAAGAAAATATTTTTCTATTCCTCCTCCTTCCGCCTAACGCCAATCAATAAATCAATAAGTCAATAATTCAATTAGGCCCACTTTGTTTTAATCAGTTATAATAATTACTCTCCATTCTCAATCATCCACTCATTTATGCTTTCATTCCTTTCTCTCGGTAGTAACCAGGGTGACCGCCAAGCCAACATAGCTCATGCCTGTGAGTTGATTGAGGCCCGTTGTGGACGTATCCTCCGTCGTTCTTCCGATTTCTTCAGCGCTCCTTGGGGGTATCAGTCCGTTCACGAATACCTCAATATTTGTTTGGCGATTGATACGTCGCTTTCGCCGCTTGATCTCTTGCATGTCACTCAGCAGATTGAGCGTGAGTTGGGCCGTACGGTCAAAGGGGTGTATCAGGATCGTCCGATTGATATCGATATCTTGTTGTACGAAGGGGTGGAGTGCTCAGGTTCTGAATTGACTATACCTCATCCTCACATGTTGGAGCGTGATTTTGTCCTCGTCCCGCTCCGTGAGATCCTGCTCCCCTCCGATCCTTTTCTTCCCCTTCCACTCTAAATCATCACTAACCGATTGTTCATAATTTGACGTCAGCCAACAATAATGCTACTCTGTCGCCCATAATGCTGCCTCAGGCTGCCACTCCTCCTTTATGTTTCGTTTTTTTCGCTCCCATCCGTTTGTCTTTCTCCTTCTGCCGTTGGTAGCGGTCATTTTGTTGGCTTACTATACCTCCTGGCCGGTCAATCTTCTCCGTGATACCGAAGTCGATTTGTCCGACACTTTGCCTCATTATTATCCGGTAGTGATCACTTCGTCTCCTGTCGCATGTGCTCACACGGTGCGTTATCAGGCGCTTGTCTCCCTTCCCTCTGCCGATAAAAAATCACAAAACGTGCATCGTGCATCATGCATCGTGCATTCATCTCAGTCATTCAATATTTCATTTTCAGTCTATCTCTATTTCGCCCTTCCTGATTCCTCGGTTTGTGATGTGTCGCCGGTTGCTTCGGATCAGTTTTCCTTGGGCGATTCGTTGCTTGTTTTCACTTCTTTCCGTCGTCCTGAGCCCTTGCCTGACTTTGATTATGGCACTTATCTCCGTCGTCAGCACATTGCCGCTACGGCATATGTCCCTCTTTCTTCCTGGATTCTCCTCTCGTCTCAGTCCATCAGTCAATCTGTTTCTCCGGGGGCTCCGATGCAAACCCTCGGTGTTCCCCGACAAACGGGGAAAACCAACTCACGGAAAGGGGCAATAAATAGCGCCTCGATTGGCAGAGCCAATCCACTTAGCGGAGTTTCTGCTGCAGTTATCGCACGTCTCCGTTCTCTCTCCCTCTCTTCCCCCACGCTCCTCGCCCTTACTCTCGGTTATCGCGAGGACCTCGACCCTGCCACACAGCGTGCTTTTTCCGCCGCCGGAGCCATGCATATCCTGGCGGTCAGCGGACTGCATACGGGCATCCTGATGGGCCTTCTCATGGCTCTTTTCACGCTCTTCGGATTATGCCCGCCTCTCTATCATAATCGCCTCCATCGCCGCCTTATCGCTGCTGCGGTCATCCTCTGTCTCTGGTTTTATGCCGTGCTCACAGGTCTTTCCCCTTCCGTCGTACGCAGCGTTATCATGTGTACGGTCTATATGCTCGCGTATGCGTTCTATCGGCGCCCCTTCACGTTCAATACCCTGGCTGCGGCTGCGTTTTTCATCCTGCTTTTCCGTCCTCTCGACCTTTTCTCCGTCTCGTTCCAACTCAGTTTCGCGGCCGTATTGTCCATTGTCCTTTTCTATCCTTTTTTCTTCCGGCTTCTCCCGCCTCCGATGCCCGACCGTTACGACCCGCCTGTCCGCCAGTTCGCACAGATTCTGGCTTATTTCTACGGATGTATCATGGTCTCTTTGGCGGCTCAGATCGGCACAATGCCGTTCACTTTCTATTATTTCGGACAGTTCAGCAATTATTTTCTCCTCACCAATATAGTGGTTTTGCCGTTGGCTTTCTTGATCATGCTTTTCACGTTGTTGGTCCTCACGATAGGCTGGCTGCCCGGGGTGGGTGAGTTCTTGGCTTGTCCTTTGCGTTGGTTGGTCGACGGATTGGATGCTTATGTCTTCTGGATTGAATCTCTTCCGGGTTCTGTTTTCCGTTTGCCTTCCAGTTTGGAGCACAGCCTGCCGTTCTTTGGGGTGATGATGTTGGTTGTGGTGTCGTTGTTCCTTCTGTTCCGTCCGCTCTCCCGCCGTTCCACCCTCTCCTCCCTCTGATACTCCAGCCCCTTTGTTTATGCGAGTGCAACGAGCCTGAACGTGCCAAACGTTCGTTTATAATAGCAAGAATAGAGTAGTGCCAAGCATGTTTATCCGATTCATGTTTACGAATATTTGAAATTTATAGGAAATAACATACAAGTTTACCTTGCATGATCGACCGTCTTACTAATATACTAATAGGTATTACACATCTATTGGCTGTGAATTATTGAATCTGAAACAGGTTTGACATAACTCTTCATTTTTCGCCGATTAATGATTTTGTAACTGCTGCCGTCCTAAAAAAGGGTTTATAACGGGTTCGGAACGGGCTTTTGCAAGGGTGTGGCAAGTCCTTGTCAAACTCCATCTCCAATTCCCTTCCACCCTTATTCTCCTTCAACTTTTTTTTAAATACACATGGTTGATTCCACTATCAATTCTTAGAACTACACATTTAAATTCCTGCTATTGAGTAGGTCGGGAACTTCAAGGAATTTGCGGGAAATTCCCGCAAATTCCCGACTTCCTTCTCTATGTATCGGCATTCATCTTAATCCATAAATACCTGTATTGCAGAAATTTATATCATTTGTATTTTCCTCTGCTTTTCATTCCGCGGACACTTTCAATTTGTCCGGCAAATTCACTTTCGGGAACTTCTTCCAACATTCGGTAATCTCTGTAGAGTGTATTTTATATTCAGGTCAACTGGTATATTATTGCCAATTTATAAAAAAGAATCTTCTTATCCCTTCTTAAACCTTCTTGTATCAAACATAATAAACAATTAACGTAAACGTTAAAATCAATAATCAATCAGTCAAATTGGCAACTCCGTTGTTCATCATTCGGCTCAGCCCGCAATATGATCTGTGTAACAATCAGTTGCCGCTGCGGCATGATGCATTATAAAAAATCCTTTTTTTTTTGTGGAATCGGATTTTTTTTCTTATCTTTGCACCCGATTTTGTCCATTAAGGACATTTGTTTATTTTTACGGGTGTTTTGATATTTGCTCGTTGGCTTGATTGGCCGCCCCTGCTCGGCCCGACTTCTTGCAAACGTTATTTCACCGGCAGTTTATGTTTAATGTATAATCGGGGCTTTCTTTTCACCCCCCTCTTCATTATGAAAAAGCGACTCTTTATCCTTTTCTTCGCTATCCTTGGGGTATCATCTCTTTGTGCAACTGTAGTCTCTTCCAATAGCCTTATTTTCAACCTCTCTGAGGCTGATTCCACGGCTTCTGTCGCCTGTCCTCTTTCTGGTCAGGCTGCTTATTCCGGAGATATCGTTATCCCCGATACTGTTTTCTTCGACAATATCCCTTATGTGGTCTGCTCCATAGATAGTGCCGCTTTTAGTGATGCCGTTAATCTCACTTCCGTCATCTTGCCCGCTTCGCTCCAAAGTATCCGTTCTGATGCCTTCTCCGGCTGTACGGGACTTACGTTCGTCTCTTTCCCCCAGTGCATGAGGGAGATAGGCGACTTTGCGTTCTACTCCTGTTCCAACCTCCTTTATATATCCCTTCCCGATTCGCTCACCACAATCGGACGATACGCTTTTGCTAATTGTAAGGCGGTGTCGTCGCTCTCTTTCGGCAATAATATCACCACGATCGGCGATTTCGCTTTTCAAAGTTGCTCCCACCTGTCATCTGTCTTTTTCCCCGAATCCCTCCTGCATATCGGTCGAGCCGTTTTTGAGCATTGCTACGCCCTTTCTCAAATCTCCCTCCCGCAGCATCTCCTCAAAATTGACAAGTATGCTTTTGCCGACTGCACCGCACTCTCTTCACTTGTTTGCCCGGCTTCTCTGCGTACACTCGATGACTATGCCTTCCGTGGATGCACTTCGCTCATTTCCGTCTCGCTCAACGAGGGACTCGCTTATCTCGGCGACTTCGCCTTCTCCGGTTGCTCCCGACTACCGTCGATTGGTATCCCTTCTTCTATCGACACTATCTATGCCTCCTTCATGTATTGCTCGTCTCTCGCGATTGTCTTACTCCCTGAGGGGGTACGGCATATCGACAAAAGCGCTTTTTCCGATTGCTCCAACCTCATCGAAATCAATTTCCCTGCCTCCCTACGTTCCATTGATTCTAACGCCTTTGTCAATTGCAGCAGCCTCACATCTGCCCTCCTCCCCGATTCGCTCTCATTTATAGGTGCCAGCGCTTTCTACGGATGCTCTTCGCTCACTCAGCTCCATTTGCCCGTTGCGCTCCGGCAAATCAACGATGGCGTCTTCTACGGATGCTCAGCACTCTCACAGGTCGTTTTCCCCGATTCGCTCGTCTCTATCGGCAACAACGCTTTCGCGGGATGTTCACATCTTAACGCTGTCGTCCTGCCACAATCCCTCAGTAGCTTGGGTGTTGCCGCCTTCTCCGGCTGCTCCAATCTGGCGTCGGTTTCCGTGCTCGGACCCGTTTCTGAGCTTTGGAACGAAACATTCGCTGATTGCTCCCGACTCACTCTCGTCAATCTCCCCTCTTCCGTCAAATCCATTGGACGTGGCGTTTTTCGTAACTGCTCTGCGTTGAGGAATATCGATCTGCCGACACAACTGGAGCGTATTGAAGGCAATGCTTTCGAGGGATGTAGCCGCCTGACTCAGATATATTTGCCCGACAACGTCATTAGTATCGGGAACGAAGCATTCAAAAATTGCTCCTTATTGTACCGCATCTATTTGGGTAAAAAAATATTCTACATCAATAGTGATGCTTTCGCCGACACTAACCTCCAAGCGGCTATTCTTAGAGGCTCTGCTTTTTCATCTGACTTGTATAACTTCTTTTCCAACTACTCTTGCTATATTTATTTCACTTGCCTCTCGGTTGGTTCCTTGAAGAATTACAAAAATCTTTATCCTGCTATTGCGAATCGGCTTTATACGCTGGATGGCTCCGATTGGCGCTCTATCACCGTCGAATCCGACTCCGCCGGATATGTCGAATTTCTGCGCGACTACTCTTGCGACAACGATACCGTCATCTATCAGGCCGTCTGCACTGCTCCCGACTCGGTCTTCACTCATTGGGAGGACGGTTCCACCGATAATCCGCGTATACGACTCGTCACCAATTTCCTGACCGATAAGGCCTATTTCGGACCCGCTAACCTCGCCGTCTCGTTCTACGATATCGATTCCGTACTCCTCTGGGAGGATTCCGTTCCGTATAATTCCATGCCCGTGTATCAAGGACCTGAACCTGTTCAGCCTCAACAACCCGGATGTTCCTTCATTTTCCGTGGATGGCAACCGCAACTACAACCCGCCACCTCCGATTTCTCCTACTTTGCCGCCTACGACACCGTCTATATCCAATACACCGTCTCCTTCTATAATGCCGACGGTCGATTTATCTATGATGTCAATGCTTTCTACGGTGATACGATATCCTTCCAAGGACCCGACCCGCAATTGCCGGCCACCGACTCCTGCCACTATCTTTTCTATGGTTGGTCGCCTGCCTTGCAGCCCGTTACAGGGGATGTTGTTTATACGGCCGTCTTCGACACCGTCGTCAATCGCTATCCCGTCTCTTTCTATGATTTTGACGGCTCGCTCATCCGTACTGATTCCCTGCCTTACGGTCAGTATCCCGAGTTCGGCTCACCGCTTCCCTCACG
Source organism: Paludibacteraceae bacterium (assembly GCA_024399655.1). Lineage (GTDB taxonomy): Bacteria > Bacteroidota > Bacteroidia > Bacteroidales > Paludibacteraceae > Colicola. Next base: position 99,284 of record JAKSNP010000008.1, read on the forward strand.
TCCCGCTACGCCCGAGTATACCTATCTCTTCCAATCGTGGGTTCCCGCTCTGGCGCCCGTCACTTCCGAAGCTTCGTATCAGGCTTCCTATGCCGCTTCCCTCAATTCCTATACCGTCCTTTTCCTTGATGCTGACGGTTCGCCGCTTCGCTCCGTGGATTGCTTCTATGGCGAACTGCCGGTATTCGAAGGCCTGCAACCTGCTCATCCCGCTTCCGACTCCTGCCGTTATATCTTCCGTGGTTGGTCGCCCGACTTGCAGTCCGTTACCGAAGATGCTGTCTATACCGCCGTCTTCGATACCATCGTCAATCGCTATCCCGTCGCGTTCTATCATTTCGATGGTTCGCTCCTCTTCTGCGATTCCCTGCCTTACGGACAGATGCCGGCGTTTGCTGATTCTGTTCCGGTCATGTCCGAGTCCCCCGAATTCGTCTATACTTTCCGCGGTTGGATGCCGGCTCCTGTTCCGGTTAGGGCTGCCGCTTCTTATGTGGCTTTGTTTGATGCGGATGTACGCACTTATCCCGTCTCGTTCTATGATTTCGACGGTTCGCTGATTGCGCGTGAAGATTATCGTTACGGCTCCTATCCCCATTTTGATGGGGCTGATCCCGTCCGTGATGATACGCCGGCCTTTTCGTATGCCTTCACGGGGTGGTCGCCTGCTTTCTCCGTAGTGCTGGATACGGCGGCTTATGTCGCTCAGTACGACAGTTTAATCAATTCTTACACGGTTTCGGCCGTAGCCGAGCACGGAACGGTTACAGGTACGGGCACCTACGTGTATGGAACGGAGGTTATGTTGTTGGCTCTTCCGGATGACGGTTTCGAGTTCTCGTCCTGGTCGGATGGTGAAGTGGCTAATCCTCGGACTATTGTGGTGGAGTCTGATGTCGAGGTTGAGGCTTGGTTTGTTGAGTCGTCCACGTCGTTGGATGAATCGGAATCTTCGTCGTCGGTAGTCAAGTTCATTCACAACGGCAGTTTGTATCTTTTCCGCAACGGTCATTTGTTCACCGTTCAGGGTCAACTGGTCAAGTGATAGATTTGCCTTCGGCAATTCCCGATTGCGCATCGTGCATTAAGAAAAATGAGTTCGGTTTCTCGAGCTCATTTTTTTTCCTCTCCCTATCCGCTGCATAGCCAATTGTGCTTTGAGCGTTGTGAATTGTGCATAAATAACGCCGCTCCGCTCCTGTTTGGCATAAAATTTGTGAAAAAAATTAATATATCTTATTATATTAAAATAATTGTTTTTATGATACGATTATCTAAATCTTTTTTGCTGGTACTTATTCTTTTGTGTTGTCCTTTTATGTCTTTTGCCGAACTTACATGGGATGGCAATTCCTCTCCTTGGACCAATGGTTCCGGCACGGCTGATGATCCTTTTCTGATCGAAACGCCACAACAATTATCCTATCTCTCCGATATGGTGAGTGAGGGGATGCATTCCTATGCGGATACCTTTTTCCTGCAAACCGAAGATCTGAATCTTAATAATCAATTGTGGACGCCTATCGGAGTTTCTGCATCTTCTGCGTTCCAGGGCAATTACGACGGAGGTGGTAAATACATCAAAAATATTCAATTTGATGGTTTGAATAATAATTATATTGCCTTGTTCGGATATGTTATGTCCGGGTCGATTAGCAATCTTACCGTTCAAGGTGCGCTCACTTCTACTGCTTCTAAAAATTATATGGCGGCTATCGTGGCATCCGGCATTGATGTCTCATTAACCAATTGTATGAATAAATCGAATGTGCCTGTATCAATAAGATATGCCGGTGGAATTATTGCCTACATTGATGGCGGTTCGGTTACCAGATGTTCCAATATTGGAGCCGTCTCTACTGATATCAACATTTTATATGCTGTATCTTATGCCGGTGGAATCGTAGGAAATGTTAACGGTAACGTGGTCATCACACAATGCAGCAATACGGGGTGCGTTTCTGCTACCTCTTCTTCTTATTCCACCTACGCCACAGCCTATGCCGGAGGTATCGTTGGATGTAGTTCCGGAATTACAGGATGTTCCTATTGCTTTGCGCGTGGTTCGGTTATAGCTAATGTTCTTACTGAGGCGGGAGTCAAATATGCACGAGCTTATGGTATTGGCTACAATATTAATGCTTCCGATTGTTATTTTGCCGGCACCATAAAAGCTAGTTACGCATCGGGAGGCATTAGCAACATGAATAGCACCAATTGCTATTGTAATAATGATTGTGGCGCTTTTTCAAGTTACTCTGAAGTATCCAGAACTCTCAATCAAATGAAAACGGAAACATTTGTCAATCAGATTAATAATGGGCAGTATGTCTTCCGTATGGATTACTCTGATATCAATGATGGATTCCCTGTGCTCGCTTGGCAACAACCGGTTATCTACTTTTCCGTACGTGGCTATGGGATTGAAAACAGAGGTACGGTGATTGGAGGCGGTGAATATGTTTTGGAAGACACTGCCACTGTCGAAGCGGTTCCTAATAGCGGTTGCTATTTTGTATCTTGGTCGGATGGTGTTACGGATAATCCCCGTAGCCTGAAGGTGACCAAGGATACGATATTGGTTGCTATTTTCGCCCAAATGCCAATCGCGTCTATATATCAGGATTGTTCCAAAAATGGCCCCGACTTAGCTTCGCAAAACAATAATGATACTTCCGAAAATGGATTTGAGATGGTTGATTTGGGACTCTCTGTGTATTGGGCTACTACTAATGTGGGAGCCTCTTCACCGGAAGACCGCGGCAACTGTTTTGCTTGGGGAGAAGTCGCTCCCAAAAACGAATATACGTTTAATACCTATATCTACTCCGGCGATACATATAATACCTTTTCTAAATACTGCACCGATAGCTCCTATGGCACCGTTGACAATCTTACTACACTCTTGCCCTCTGATGATGCCGCTTATGTCAATTGGGGGGGCAAGTGGCGAATGCCCACTAAGAATGAATGGGATGAACTTCATAGACAATGCACCTTTTCCGATACTACGCTGAATGGAGTGTCTGGCTTTCAAGTCACCGGCAGAAACGGCAATTCTATTTTTCTTCCTTTTGTTAATATGGTGAGCGGATATAGTTACGAAGCCGGAGATGTCGATGTTGGCTTCTATTGGTCTTCCTCGCTTTTCTCCGGCAACCCGAGATCAGCGTATGATTTCCGATTCACTCAGGGAGAATATGTTTCCGTCTTGGAGAATATCCGCGCTTATGGTGAAGCTGTCCGTCCTGTGCTTCCACGAAACACTCGCACACTTACGCTTTATGCCGATGGATGCGATTCTCCCGCTATATTTACTTATCCTGCCGGCGAATCGGTCTACGTGAATGCGACTCCCTTGGAGAATGGCCACTTCGTCGCTTGGTCTGATGGTGTTACCGACAATCCCCGTTCGGTCATCATGACCAACGACAATTCCTTTACTGCCATTTTCGCTTTCAACGAATATACCGTCAATGGCGAAACTCATCTGTCTGGAGATCAAATTACACTCACCGCTCCGGATTCCGCTTGCTGTTCGTTCAGCAGTTGGAGCGACGGAGCAACCGCTAATCCGTATGTGTTTACTTTGACAAAGGATACCGACATCACTCCGATTTATACCTTGAATCAATTCACCATCTCCGCTTCTGCTACCAACGGATCAGTATCAGGTGCGGGTACGTATAATTGTGGTGATGAAGTTACTTTGACTGCTACTCCGGCTACTGGATACCACTTTGTGGCTTGGAATGATAACAACTCCGATAACCCCCGTGTCATGATCTTGACACAGGATACTTCGTTTACCGCTACCTTCGCTCTCAACGAGCATACCGTCAATGGCGAGACGCATTTGTATGGAGATCCTGTTCTTCTTATGGCTTCTGATTCCACCTGCTATACCTTCAGTAAATGGAGCAATGGAGCAACCGCTAATCCGTATGTGTTTACTTTGACAAAGGATACCGTCATCACTCCGATTTATACCTTGAATCGCTATCAGATTACATGGAATGGCGAGAACGGAAATATTCTGGAGCAAGACAGCCTTGATTGCGGAGATATGCCTGTATTCAGCGGGGCTGTTCCTCAAAAGCCCGCAACAGCGCAATACACCTATACGTTCAGCGGTTGGTATCCTGCTGTAACGGAAGCAGCCGCTAATACGGTTTATACCGCCGTCTTCGATACCGTCGTCAATCGCTATCCCGTCTCTTTCTATGATTTTGACGGCTCGCTCATCCGTACTGATTCCCTGCCTTACGGTCAGTATCCCGAGTTCGGCTCACCGCTTCCCTCACGTCCCGCTACGCCCGAGTATACCTATCTCTTCCAATCGTGGGTTCCCGCTCTGGCGCCCGTCACTTCCGAAGCTTCGTATCAGGCTTCCTATGCCGCTTCCCTCAATTCCTATACCGTCCTTTTCCTTGATGCTGACGGTTCGCCGCTTCGCTCCGTGGATTGCTTCTATGGCGAACTGCCGGTATTCGAAGGCCTGCAACCTGCTCATCCCGCTTCCGACTCCTGCCGTTATATCTTCCGTGGTTGGTCGCCCGACTTGCAGTCCGTTACCGAAGATGCTGTCTATACCGCCGTCTTCGATACCATCGTCAATCGCTATCCCGTCGCGTTCTATCATTTCGATGGTTCGCTCCTCTTCTGCGATTCCCTGCCTTACGGACAGATGCCGGCGTTTGCTGATTCTGTTCCGGTCATGTCCGAGTCCCCCGAATTCGTCTATACTTTCCGCGGTTGGATGCCGGCTCCTGTTCCGGTTAGGGCTGCCGCTTCTTATGTGGCTTTGTTTGATGCGGATGTACGCACTTATCCCGTCTCGTTCTATGATTTCGACGGTTCGCTGATTGCGCGTGAAGATTATCGTTACGGCTCCTATCCCCATTTTGATGGGGCTGATCCCGTCCGTGATGATACGCCGGCCTTTTCGTATGCCTTCACGGGGTGGTCGCCTGCTTTCTCCGTAGTGCTGGATACGGCGGCTTATGTCGCTCAGTACGACAGTTTAATCAATTCTTACACGGTTTCGGCCGTAGCCGAGCACGGAACGGTTACAGGTACGGGCACCTACGTGTATGGAACGGAGGTTATGTTGTTGGCTCTTCCGGATGACGGTTTCGAGTTCTCGTCCTGGTCGGATGGTGAAGTGGCTAATCCTCGGACTATTGTGGTGGAGTCTGATGTCGAGGTTGAGGCTTGGTTTGTTGAGTCGTCCACGTCGTTGGATGAATCGGAATCTTCGTCGTCGGTAGTCAAGTTCATTCACAACGGCAGTTTGTATCTTTTCCGCAACGGTCATTTGTTCACCGTTCAGGGTCAACTGGTCAAGTGATAGATTTGCCTTTGTCAATTCCCGATCGTGCATCGTGCATTAATTAAGCTGCATAGCAGTCTACGTCCTCGTCAATTGTGCATCCAAATAATCCGTCATAGCACTTGCAGAAATGCGAGTGCTTTTTTTGTGACTTGGTGGATTTTGTGTGTGCCTTGGTGGATTTTTTTTGAGTTTTGATGACGAGGGAGAAATGTTAAAAATTATATTAACAAATGGGCGAAAAATGGGCGGAATTACACAAAGGTGTCTAAACAACTTTATGTAAAACGGATATAACGAGAAGATATTCAGCGGATTATAAGGAGTGAAAAATCGGTTAATAATGTTAATGCGGAAAGGGCTGAGGGAAAGAAAAATTTGGAAAATTCAGAAAAATGTTGTACCTTTGCACTCGGAATTGGATAATTCGACTGCCCCTTAGTGCCTTGCCCGTATTCGGGCATGAGCCGGACGGAGTTATCCATTTTTCAAATTGAACTGTTGGTACATGACTAACGTCCGCGGAATTGTACTGCGGTTTGGTATATACCAATATTCTATCCGAAGGAAGAGTGGAAAGAGCCGCCGCCAACCCTTTATGGGAGAAAGTATGAGGAGTTGCTCGTCCTCACTTTGGATAGTTATCAAGTCGGCTGATTTCGCCTTTTGTTCCCGACTATAAACAAGCAACTAATGGCATGCAGATTGGGGCATGTCGAAAGGCGTGCCCCAATTGCTGTCTATAGGCGAATAGTGTTAAATTATTAAATCATTTTTATTATGAACGAAACTATTCGTGAAAGCCAAATCGAGTGGCTCAAAAACTCGCTCCGTTCCGCATTGTT
>JAKSNP010000009.1 GCA_024399655.1 Paludibacteraceae bacterium
CAAAAACGTTGTGAATATCGTTCGAATTTGTACTTTGAAATCTTGATAAACAATGAGAACATTTAATGCAGGCGACCTGCATAGTTGTGAATATCGTTCGAATTTGTACTTTGAAATCTTGATAAACAATACTTTCCAACAATATCTTTATATGTTTTGGTTGTGAATATCGTTCGAATTTGTACTTTGAAATCTTGATAAACAATGATATTCCACCACTTTGTCGAATGAAATGCGTTGTGAATATCGTTCGAATTTGTACTTTGAAATCTTGATAAACAATTGAGAACATTTAATGCAGGCGACCTGCATAGTTGTGAATATCGTTCGAATTTGTACTTTGAAATCTTGATAAACAATGTGAGTTCGACGATATGACTTCAAAGACGTGTTGTGAATATCGTTCGAATTTGTACTTTGAAATCTTGATAAACAATGTATAAGCAACGGTTCGGTTTCCGAGTTCGTTGTGAATATCGTTCGAATTTGTACTTTGAAATCTTGATAAACAATGCGAGGCAATAGAAAGACCGACCAATGACTGTTGTGAATATCGTTCGAATTTGTACTTTGAAATCTTGATAAACAATACGAACGTGAACGATACGTGCGCGTCGCTGTTGTGAATATCGTTCGAATTTGTACTTTGAAATCTTGATAAACAATGCAGCGGACATGGCCTGTACAAATTTTCTAGTTGTGAATATCGTTCGAATTTGTACTTTGAAATCTTGATAAACAATGAAGCGATGCTTGGCAAGCAACCACAACCAGTTGTGAATATCGTTCGAATTTGTACTTTGAAATCTTGATAAACAATCTTCCTCCGTTACTCATGATGAACTCATGAGTTGTGAATATCGTTCGAATTTGTACTTTGAAATCTTGATAAACAATTTACGAGTGAATATCAATAGCGATTCGTTGGTTGTGAATATCGTTCGAATTTGTACTTTGAAATCTTGATAAACAATGCGCTGAAAGAAGGTAAGGCAACCGAACTTGTTGTGAATATCGTTCGAATTTGTACTTTGAAATCTTGATAAACAATGCGAGGCAATAGAAAGACCGACCAATGGCGTTGTGAATATCGTTCGAATTTGTACTTTGAAATCTTGATAAACAATACAAATGAAATTATGAGCATATAGCGGAGGTTGTGAATATCGTTCGAATTTGTACTTTGAAATCTTGATAAACAATTATATCACTATCTGCACGCGCTTCGGCCGCGTTGTGAATATCGTTCGAATTTGTACTTTGAAATCTTGATAAACAATAGGTGGCACTTAATATAGTAGCGCTCGATAGTTGTGAATATCGTTCGAATTTGTACTTTGAAATCTTGATAAACAATACGCTTACACGAATGCAGGTCACCTGTTCGGTTGTGAATATCGTTCGAATTTGTACTTTGAAATCTTGATAAACAATCAACGGCCGCGTACAATGCAATCAATTCTGGTTGTGAATATCGTTCGAATTTGTACTTTGAAATCTTGATAAACAATTATGTCATATATTTTTGAACTTCATGTTGAGTTGTGAATATCGTTCGAATTTGTACTTTGAAATCTTGATAAACAATACTCGTTAAATGGAGAGCGACAAAAACTCGGTTGTGAATATCGTTCGAATTTGTACTTTGAAATCTTGATAAACAATAGAATTTGAATTATTCGTTGATTATCAAGATATTATGACGTTTATTAAGATAGAAAAATGCAGGTGTTTAGCACCTGCATTTTTCTATTTACATACACTTTTTTCTATCCTAAAATAACTCTAATTGTTGCACGGGTTGTGTTCCATAAGACTTTTTCCTACAATCAAAAAGTTCTAAATCTCCAAATTGTTTATCTGTTATTCGCAATATACCGACTTTTCCATATTCAGGAAGAAACGATTTCACTCGTTTAATATGAGTATCGGCATTATCTGCATTGGGGCAATGGCGCAAATAAATGGAAAACTGAAACATCGTAAAACCGTCCGCTATCAGCTTCTTCCTGAAATCCGTATAGGCTTTCCGGGCTTTTTTCGTGTCTGTCGGTAAATCGAACAATACCAGCACCCACATAATCCTATATTCACTAAACCGCTCCAATTTACCAATCAGGATACACTATTTTCCTGCTTTCGCCGGCAAAGCATTTCTGTACGCTATTGGCTGTGGTTTGTACGGCCACCATCAGCGGACTGCAATGTCCGTCTATCAGCACATCCATCGTGGGAATGCCTAATAATTGGCGTTTCAAGGCCGGTGTTACTTCCGATATATCGGCAACCGAATGCATTATCTGCAATACCGCCATATCCACATACGGTCTGTACGGCTCCATTATATCATCAGCCAGACAATAGGCGTTATAGCGGTTATGATGATGAATGCCTAATGTGGGTAGCAGTCCGGCAGCAACCAAAGCTCTTGCCATCAAGGCCCTTACGATGGCATATCCGTAGTTGAGCAGATTGTTGGGAGGCAGTCCCTCCTGTCCGCGAACAAAGTCGGGATTATGAAAAACCGTCCGCCAGTAATAAGCTGCAGCTCGACCTTCCAGGTTTTCGGTATCGCCGGATCTGACTTCTTTGGCCCAAGCGCGCATATTGCCGCATTCCACACCTTCGGTTTGCAACACGGCTGCCTGCCCCAATATCTTGCTGACCACGGTCTGCTGCCACATCTGCTTACGTAATGGTTCGGAAGCATTTATCTGCGCTTGCCATCGCTCATGCTGAATAGTATTGCTCTCCAATGGGAGATGTAATCCGATAGGCAGATGGCGGTCATCGCAAGTGATGATAGCCACATTATTCTCCAGCAGTCGTGCCATTAACCCTTGCGTGATAGTCACTTGTTTATTATCCAAGATTACGATACCGGTATCTTCAATTGGTACGGATATATAGGCATTATCTTTGATGGAAGATAAAAGGTTATCACATTTGTCTATCTCCGGAAAACGAATGATTATTTGCTCATTCTTCAGCGATAGATACGCGGGATTCTGAAAACAAAGGACTCGCTTTACCATATCTTAATATTCTCCTATAGAAACTATTTTTCCGATATGATTGATACGTACTTTGACGATTCCCTTGAGTCCATTTAAGCCTAATCGTTTGTATGCTATGCCATTAAGTCCTTTTTTATCTTCAACTGATGTTTCCAGATGGTGGCGGAAAGTATAGTCTTTAGTTGCAATTTTTTGTACTCTAAACAGATTGGGACTTATAAGAGCATAATTGTTTTCATCTATTAAATCTATCTCATTGGGGTCGAAACCAGTTTGAGGATTAGGAAAAACAAACATCTCGTTTTGTTTCATTGTAAATAAGAAACGCCAACCTAAATGCTGATTATAGGTTTTATCTATGATAGGTAAATGGTCATTCGAATTAATCGTTGCTTCATAGAAAGAAACTACATGCTCTTGTAAATCACCATTGGCATCTTCAAAAATTGCAACATGATGGTTGTTACTGGTGCTAACAAAATCCGAATCAACTTGATAGCCATCCACACCTACTATTACTTTGCCTTGATTATCGTGTTTTTTATGCAATGCCGTTGCATTGCTAACACCAGTAATTGTAACTCTTTTTATTTGAATACCGGCTTCTTTATTAAGCCAGATAGGATTCTCATCCAAATTGCTGAATGCAGTCTTTGCATCGCCATTGTATTCGGCTAATCGGTTTTCAAGAGCTTCTTTTACTTTAGGATGCACTACTTTGTCAATTTTCAAATCCGGAGAAATCGGTTTGCGAATGGTATATTGTGTTTGCATCCCTTTGGTTTTCACGATCTCGGGCATCGTATTCCCTTTGTCGTCAATAACAATAGGCTGTTTCGACAATGCATGACGGCCCGTAAATGCTTTTTTAGGATCATTGCCATTTTCTTTTAATCGATTTAGCAATAATGTCCGATACGTAGGATTGCAGACTGTTTGTATCTTTTCTTCTGTAAATGCGGCTCCGACTTTTTCTTCTTTCACCACCTCTTGCTTGATGCAACCATAAATGGTATCATTATGCAATGATCCACGAGGCGTCAAAGCTTGATATGATTCATCTTTACCTTGAATCTTATAGGTATTGGATGTTGTGACCTTATTTTTGGCTTTAACTGAAATCAGAACGGATTCCAGTTGCTGTTTTGCCTCTTGACGGAATCGTTTTAACTCCATTGGAGCCTTGAAACGCATTTTACCATCATGGCGTTCCAAGAATTTGTTCTCAATTGCATAAATAACAGCAGATCGTTTATCTTTTGGTATATCGGTTAGATTAACCATATCCAAATCTATATAATCATCTATTGATTTTTCAATTCGCGCATTTAGATTATTAAGATACTGAATATATGCCAGGCGAGTAAAAGCTATAGTAAGTGCATCCATGGCGTGATGTCTATTATCATTACGCTTCGTCCAATTTACTATTTCTTTAATTTGCCTACCATCTCTATCTTTTCGATATTGGGTTTGACCTATTGCCTCATACTTGTCCCAATTCAATTCTTTCATAATATCTACGAGTTGCCAATCTTCACGCAAGCGATCTGTTACACTACCAGTAGTGGCTACCACCATAGGAACCAACTGCTCAAGAATTTCTCGTGCTTTTTTTGCTATGTACTGTGAATCGCGGAGATCTCTATCTATAAATCCGCTGGGGATTTCTGATTCAGTCATTAGCAATTTCTTTCCTTTGGTTTTAGATATGGCTTCATCTGCCATTAACTTTTCCACACGTTCCTTATAATTACCTAATTGCGTCTCCCCATATGTTTCTTTGATAAAATCGTATGCGGTCATCTTCCCCTTTTTGATATTGACATCCCGTGCTTCCAAGGTCTTGTTGGAGAAACTGTCATCAAAAATGGATGCTTGAGGAATAATATGCTCTATATCAAATTCTTTACTGAAGATTTTTTCACGAGGAATATACGTATTGGAATATAAAGTTTTATATCCATTATCTTTCAGTTCCTCATAAAGGCGATAACGAATGATGTCATTTCGAGTTACGTGCTGAATGCCAAACTCTTTCTCAAGGATAGATTTTACTCTACCGTTCTCATCTTCCGTTTTCCCTATATTTTCACTCATTTCTTTCCTTTCTTGCGCACTTTTCTTTAACTCACGCGCCATCTCAATGCGGATTTCATCAGGCTTGCCATACGTTGCAACAACTTGATTAACCACATTAATCATTTGATTGAGTATTTTCTCAACAACAGGATTGCGCAAAGTATTTTGAGGAATAAGAGATAAAGAATCTAAATATTGTTTTTGCGACAACTCCTCTTTGGTCAAAGAGCGTTTCGAATGTCTATATCCTGCTTTCTCACAAGCTTCGCTATACATCAAGCCTTCGCGTAAATAAGGCATGATTTTTCGCATAGCTCGTGAAGACAAACTGCTATATCCATCTTCCAAAGTGAGATTTGCTAATCTGCGTGCCGTGCCTTCATCAAATCCAAAACGTTCACTTTGCAAAATTGCCAACAAAGAATCTATTCCGCTTATCGATTTATCTCCCTCATAAGAATATAGCAGATGCCATAATTGAATGAGTTTTTGTCCTCTTTCATTATCATCTTCTTTGTCTATTCTACATACGTCTGTCCGATATGTTGCTATATCTTTAATATTAGGTATTATTTCCAATAAGGCTGCTTGTGTGGTATTGCCCTTTAATTTACCTTTGTAATTTGAAATCTTAACACCTAACACCTTGTTTGCTTCCGGAATAGATACAGAATAATTCCAATTTAGGTGATTGAATATAATTTCTCGTTCTTCATTAGTTAGAAGTCGTTCATTCTTTCCTTCTTTTACTCGTATGTTGTTAACCACCCCCCATATCCTAAACTCTTGAAATAATGGAGCGGAGGCTGCGCAAACTTTTGGACCGATTGTAATTTGTTTTTCTTTGCCATCAACAATACGCGTTATCTGCTTTCCTTCCAACTCACATACAGCCAATTCTCCTTTTTTACTCTTTAATGGACGTTGAAAGAATATCGCTTCATTGCGTATATGCTGCTTGAGTTCGGGTGTCAGTTCTTTATGGAAACGAGCCTGCGTTTCCCAAATACGTTCAAATTCATCTAAATAATCTTGACGATAGAAAACCTCATTCTTAAAACTATAATGAGAATTTTTGCTAATCTGCTCGTATTGATATTGTCCGACAGTTTGGCTATTGAAGAATAATTGTTTGCTTCTATCACCGATAGCTCCAAGGTAACCGCTGGATGATGTGATATTACTATTAATATCTTGCAAAACAACTACTAATTGCTCTAACGACATTTGTTTTGTCACAGCATCTTTTCGCCAAAGAGCATTTTCAATTTTTAAATCTAAGCCTTTAGTAGTTCGTTTTTCACCAACTAAATGCCAAGGTTCAGCCAATATTGCGTATGTGGCTTTTTTATTAACACCTCTGACTATGTCTCTTAATTCAACTGTAAGTTCTTGATGAAAATGTTGTTGTGTATTCCAGATTGTTTCAAACTCAGTCAATAAGTCGGATCGATAATAAGCGGGTAATTCTTTTTTCCCGCTTTTAAGTATGGAATAATTGATAGCTCCAGGTGTAAGATTTTCCGTATACATCTTTTTTGCAATGGCCATGCCGTCAATTAATTCTCCTTCATCAGATGATTTTATTTTGCGTGAACTTTTATATCCACGTTTTTTGTTTATCATCAATAACACCCGTGCAAATTGCTCTAATGTAATCTCTTCAGTTGCGGCTTTTGAACGCAATTGTACGGTCTCGAATGTCGTTCTGTTTCCTGTTTCCGTCAATATAGTTTCATCACCTATTATTCCATATTGTTTAAGATAATACAATAATACTTCACGACGTTTTTTAAACCTTTGAAGTGTCCGACGAGCACTTCGAAGTTGGGTGCGTTTCGCGTTACAAGATATACTTTTTCCTCCCAAAAAATCCTTTTCGGGATTCATGCAATCTTTACCGGATTCCGAATTTACAAAATTATCATAGTGAATGGTTCGCACGCCTATTTTTTCAATAGATGAATTAAATCCATCTTGGTCTTCATTCACCATGGCCCAACCTATACTGTTGGTGCCCAGGTCTAAGCCTAATATCTTTTTCGTTGCCATATAATGTATGTATTTATTTCTATTATTTTATATGCCCGATTGGGGCAATTTCAATTTCACGCTGCAAAGTTACTAAATTTTTTCCATATATCCAAATTTTCACAACTCACAACTATTCTATCAATCACCAATAATCAATAACCAATTACCAATAACCAATTACCAATAACCAATAACCAATAGTTAGGGTCAACGTCAACGTTAAGGTTAAATATCCAATCACCCAACAACAAATAACAAATAGTTAAGGTTTAGGTCAAGATTAAGGTTAAGGTTAAAAATCGCTTTCTTCATAACTGTCGAAGCCCGACATGCCGTCTCTTTGCTCCGAGTCGCACGACCAGTCCTCCCGGTCAGTCCAGTTGCTGCACGACCGTCCATAATGCTTCTTCTTCCTGCTCTCGCCAAACCATTCTTCCGGATCATAGCTCGTTTCTGTCGAGCCAAATAATAAATCAAATAGTCCCATAGTTATTTTTTATTTTAATGAAATTTGGCTGCAAAAATAATACTTGCGACTGACAATCCGTGTCAGCCTCCGTTTTTTTTTTACTTTTTTCGTTTTTTTCGTAATTATTTCATCCTTTCAGCCTCTTTCTCTTGCATACTCCGGCCTTTTTCCGTACCTTTGCAATCGCTTTCAATCGAAATATACCGCCGATTTTCACTTTCGTCATTCATCCAACCTGCTATACACCTTACAGATATATGCTAACACTTATTCTATTTTTATTGATCATTCTGCTCCTTACGCATGAATAACCCACACCCTTGGCATATTCCAACCAATAACCAATTGCGCATTATTTACGGTTCTCGTTAATCGTGAATGGTGAATTAATTATATCCGCATGGCAGTCTACGTCTACGTCTACGTCAATCTGCCCGTCAGTCGATAATTCAAACAGTTGCCGCAACGCGGCATAGTCTAAAGTTAAAAATAAATCCACACTTATGGCAAGCAACCGACTCTTCCAAAGATACATCTGGCTCGTCGACACCATCTTCTCCGCCAAAGCCATTTCACGCGAAGAAATCGACCGCAGATGGATGAACAGCGCTTACAACTACAACCACGAATCGCATTACGGCGAACGCAATTTCCATCGGCACCGAGAAGCTATCTACGAAATATTCGGCATCGAAATCGTCTGCAACCATACGTCCAAACTCTATTCCATCGGCAATCTCGGCGATTTGAAAGACAACGGTATTCGCGCATGGCTCATCGATACCTTCGCTATCAATAATCTCGTCAACCTCGCCGGCGATATGAAAAACCGTATCATCTTCGAGCAGATACCCGAAGGCAACCGATTCCTCTCCACCATCGTTTCCGCCATGAAAGAAAACAGAAAAATCCGCCTCACCTATCAGGGATTCGACCGGCCCGAACCGCACTCCTTCCTCCTCGACCCCTATTGCCTCAAGGTCTTCCGACAAAGATGGTACCTCATTGGCAAACCCGAAGACCATCCCGAGGAGCATGATCCACGGGTCTATGCGCTCGACAGGGCCAAAGAAATAGCTCTTTCCGAACTCCATTTCCGATTCCCCAAACGTTTCAAAGCTGCCGACTTCTTCTACGGCTACATGGGAGTCGACCGCCGTATACGCGACATATCCGACGTCCGTATCCGTGTACGCGCCGAAGATGCACCCTATCTCCGCACCCTCCCGCTACATGAGTCGCAAACCGAATGCCAACGGGACGACCAGTTCAGCATCTTCTCCTATCATGTCGCACTCACCTACGACTTTATTCAGGAGCTCCGCAAGTTCGGTCCTTCGCTCGAGGTCCTCCAGCCGCAATCCCTCCGCCTCCGTTTCGCTCAGGAATCCGCCCGCCTTGCCGAAATCTACCGCTGATCTCCCATCCTCGGTTTCCTGCTAGGTTTCTCTGTTCATTGCAGAATGTGTATGGGGTCGCGGTTTATGTTAGTATTGTACACTTTGAGAGAAAAATGCCGTAATACAAATAAAATATGCGCGAAACTTTTTCATTTCTTTTGTTCTTGTAATAATAAAAATATGTCTAAAAGAATCACCTATGAGGCGGTGGTTCTATTTTTCTAATGCCCCATCTTTCTGTAACACGAACTTCCTCTGCAGATATATCATCCACGAAATGAGTGAGAAGATAATATTGTCTTTTATAATTGAAAGCTATCTGAAAATCATACTTTGACATTTTGTCACCCATCACTCGTGCCCCTCTGAAATAGTATATATGCTTACTTCCAACTGCTTCTCTAAAAAAGTTTACCTGTTTTAACATTTTTTCAATGTTGCCCGTGTCATTTATAGCGGCACACCGCATTGCCTCTTCTCTTGGACCAGGAATGTGCACTTTTTCCACTCGTCCTGTAATCGCATTACAAACAATAGGAAGATTATACCGAAGCGAAGTGTCTGGAGAAAAATGAGTGATGTAAAACAAAGCATTATCATTTGAATAATTTAAAAAAGATAGTTTACATACTGCGCATATTCAAATGAAATACTATCCAGTGCCGGTGAAATATGCGATGACACTTCTTGTATGTGATTTATTTTTTCGCAAGAACCACATAGAAACGCAATGGAAACGAAATATATATATTTTTTTATAAACATGGCCATAACATAAATCCTAATATGATTGAACATTGGTCATCAAATGAGTCTAATCCAATTTTTGGGTACATATCACAGCCACCTTTGTGTAATTATTTATCCTTTTGACAATTGAATTTAGCCACTATTTTCTCCATTTTTCTTGTTGTCTTCCAGCCCCATCTCTCCCATCTCGACCTTGAAAACATGCCCGGTATTGTCTTGCGGAAAAACAAACAAAACTGAGGCTGCCGACGGCAACCTCAGCTGATGATCTGAATATACTGACGATTGAAAATACAGGTTCTTTAGGCGTGCACCACCTTTAGATGGTTATTACCACCCACCGAACGGATGCAGACTTTTCCTCTTCGTTATTTGCGGGCCTCCCGGCAACTTCCGTCGATACGATATACTTCAGCTCCCTTCACAATCAATATTTCACCGTTCAGAATCAACTTTTCGGCTCGGTCGTTCGCACCTTCAGCCTCGATAAGGTCCGTGGCGGGCAGCTCGGCCATGATGATGAAATTGTAAACTACTCGTTTTTGCGCACCGCGATTAGATATGGAGCCGTTGACGGTGAGGAGGTTGTTCTCTATGCTGACTACTTCGGCGGCGATGAGGCTGTCAGCCACTATATTCCATCCTCCGTCTCTCTCTTTGACGAATGTGCCGACAGGGTCGGCATCCGCCGAGGTGTAGGTGCCGATTTCGGGCTTCTCGCCTTTGATGGCAAGGGATATATACCATTGTCCCGTCGGGTCTTGTCCGTCAGCAAGCCATGTCTCCGTAAAACAACGATAGGAGGTGTCGGTCAATTCGCCCAAATCCATCTCTTCGGTTTCCGAACCGCGATGAAGGATACTGTCGGATGCCTGTTGCAGGAAATAGGATAGGGTGGCGGCGTTTTCCGCCATGTTGAGCGAATCCGTATAAAGTGCTACCACGGACAGCGCCTCCGGGTCGGCCTCCTCGCCGGCAAGACGGGTTATGCTGTCGATAGCCATCGCGCGAAGACGGCTGATACAGAAGGCGAACTCGTCGTTGCCCGCCAGGTTCACCCGGATGCCCGATCCGTGTGCGGAGCCCAAATCTCCGGTAAGATGCATGCTCATATCCTCCAGACGGTAGTCGATATGAAGGGTGCCGGATGTCAGGAAATAATAAGTCGGTTCGAAGTTGACGTATGTGGCGTAATACGACGGATTGGCGTAGAAGTCAACTATCTGTCCGTCTGCCGGGCGGATGCTGAAGGCGTTGACGGCGGTGTCGATAGTGTAGTCGCCCTCGGGGAGGTCGAACGTGTCGGTATTGAAAAGCAACTCGATCTCCTGACTCCAGTCGGAAGTGGTGGCATATACCACCAAGGGCAACTCGTAGGGCTCTTTGTCGAGTGTGGCTACGGCGTTGATGGTGTCGTTGACCGTTTCGGCGGGTTCCAATTCATATGGGTCGGGTATAACGAACTGCGGAGTGAAGGTGTTGCCGAGGCTGTCCGCCGAATAATAATAGTAGTAGTAAAAATTGCTTTTGGGGTTGCTGCGCAAGGAGCCGGTCAGCGTCCAGGCGCTGTCGCCTGATGGCGTGAAAGAGATTTCGGTAATCTTGGTTTCGTTATAGTCTATGAAGTAACGGTCGGTGGGATTGCCGTCGGCAAAATAGATGTAGGAACGGTCGGCGTCCAGTTTCCCGTTGGTCAGATTGTAGGTTCCGGTCAAACCGGCGTTGTCGGGAAAAATATAGAGGGTGACGCTGGTGTTCCAGCTTCCGTTGCTGTTGCTGCCTTTTTGGTCGAATTCGATTTTGTACTCGTAGCGGTTGTTGCGCGAATAGTCGGTCACCACCACCGGAGAAGTGATCACGGCTTGATATTCGTTAGCGGCGAAACCGAAGTGACAGCAGCCCATGAGGGCGATGAGGAGAAGGGTCTTTTTCATGTTTTCTATCGGAAAAATAATGTATATACGGTTGTGGTTTTCAGGAAAGACTGAAAATCGGTGCAAAATTACAATTTTTAATTGATTCCGCCAAATTTCCTTTCTAAAAAAAACGAAATCTGTGCAGCGGATAGGAGAGAAGAATATAAAGAATATAATATAAAGAATATAATTGGCGCGGAGCGCAAAGCGAATAGATAGAAAAAAACAATAATACCGCAGGCAACGGCCCTTAGGCCTATGTATAAGGTTAGACTGTTATTTTCGTTCAAGCAAGCTTGACTCAATACTATTCTAACCTTCTACCCGCCCAAACCTTTGTTTGTGCTTTGCCTGCCAAAAAACTGGACAAACAACCATGTGGACTTAATGAATTCACGATGTGCAATGGGCTATGCAGGATCAACAAAACAAAACAGAGGCTGCGGGGCAACCTCTGTTTTGATTATTTAGTTTGGTTATTGCGCGGAGCAGGATTACATGTCCCAATGCTCCAACGTCATGCACAACTCGTCGAAAGTCTTGGCTTTGGATTTGCCACGAACTTCTTCAATCTGGTTGTTGACAGCATCGTTGTAGGTCTCAGCCTCCACGTCACGGATAACACCCAGTGCAACCGGCAGTTCAGGCTGAATTTCGGCATTCAGAACGTCGGTGAACTTCTCCTGACCCATCAGAGCCAGCATACGGTGCAAGGTGGGGTCTTCCATCTTGGCGTCGTGAACCAATACGCGAGGATCGTCAGCGGGCACTACGATCAGTTTGGGCATGATGCCTGCACTATAGTCGAGAGCCAGACCTTTGTCCTTGTTGGCACCGAAGATCATCTTCTCGCCGTGTTTGAGCAGGATGCTGTGCTCGGCGCGGGTTTCGCGGTCGGCAATCCAGTTGTGGGTACCGTTGTTGAAGATAACGCAGTTGACCAGGCATTCGATAACGGATGCTCCTTTGTGCTCCTGCGCTTTCACCATACAGTCAACCGTGGTGGGCATATCCACGTCCAGCGTGCGGGCGAAGAAAGTGCCACGAGCGCCCATAACCAGCTCAGCAGGGATGAACGGACGTTCTACCGTACCGAAAGGAGAGGATTTGGATACGAATCCCTTGGGCGAAGTGGGCGAATACTGACCTTTGGTCAAACCGTAGATACGGTTGTTGAAAAGGCAGAGATTGAGGTCCACGTTACGACGGATCTCGTGGATGAAATGGTTACCGCCGATAGCCAGGCAGTCTCCGTCACCCGACATCTGCCAAACGGTCAACTCGGGATGAGAGGTCTTCACACCGGTAGCGATGGCACCGCCACGACCGTGGATGGTGTTGAATCCGTAGGTGTTGAGATAGTGGGGCATACGGCTTGAGCAACCGATACCGGAGATAACTACGGTGTTGTAGGTGGGTACGCCGATTTTTGCCATTGCCTGTTGCAATGCTGCGCAGATAGCGTGGTCACCGCAACCCGGGCAGAAACGTACGTATTGATCTGATTTGAATTGACTTGCTTCCATAAATTACAAATTTTTAACTGCTTCTACAATACGTTCAACCGCAAACGGCTGACCCATAATTTCATTATATTGTTTGAATTCAACGCCTTGCACTTTCGAGCGGAGAAGGGTGGCGAATTGACCGTTGTTCAACTCGCAAACAATCACTTTCTTGTAACGTTTGATCACCTCGGCCGTGTTCTTGGGCAGCGGGTTGATATAGTTGAAGTGAGCCAGAGCGCAGTTCAACTCGTTGGCAGCTGCATGCAGATGTCCTTCGGTGGATCCCCAACCGATCAGCAGGGTGTCGCTGTCAGCATTGCCTTGTACGCGGAGTTCGGGAATCTTGTTGACCACCTGATCCACTTTGGCCTGACGGGCTTTCACCATCTTCTCGTGGTTTTCGGGGTTGGTGGAGATGCTGCCTTTCAGGGAGTCACGCTCCAAACCGATGTTGCGGTGCTCGTAGCCTTCCATACCGGGGGTAGCCCAATAGCGGATGGAGTTCTCGTCACGCAGCGATACGCTGTATTTGCCTTTCAGCTCTGCAGGAACGCTCTGAGGCTTGATTTCGGGCAGCTCGGCCAGCTTGGGCATACGCCACAAACCGGTACCGTTGGCCAGATAGGTATCCGTCATCAGGATAACGGGAGTCATATTTTCAACGGCAATCTTGCAGGCTTCGAAAGCGTATTGGAAACAGTTGGCACTGGTGGAAGCGGCAATAACCACAGCGGGGCATTCGCCGTTGCGGCCGTATACGGCTTGCAGCAGGTCGGTCTGTTCGGTTTTGGTGGGCAGACCGGTGGAAGGACCGCCACGTTGTACGTCAATGATGACGAGAGGCAGCTCAGCCATAACGGCGAGACCTACGGCTTCGCTCTTCAGACTCAAGCCGGGACCGGAAGTGGACGTGCAGGCCAAATCACCGGCGAAAGAAGCGCCGATAGCGGTGCAGACACCTGCGATTTCGTCTTCAGCTTGCACTACCATCACGCCCATATCCTTGCGACCTGCCAATTCATGCATGATGTCGGTAGCGGGAGTGATAGGATACGAACCCAGGAAGAGACGCTTGCCGCATTTGTGAGCGGCAGCGATCAAACCCCATGCCGTAGCTTTGTTGCCGGCGATAGAGGTGTAAGTACCGTGTTGCAGATCTTCGGAAACTTCCACGTTGATGGTATTGATATTCATGGCGGTGTTGTTACCGTAGTTGTAACCGTCGGTCAATACTTTTACGTTGGGAGCGATCAGAGCGGGTTTCTTGGCGAATTTGCCCTCCAGGAAATGGATGGCCTTGTCGATAGGACGGTTGAACAGCCAGCAAACGATACCGAGCGCGAACATATTACGCGATTTGAGGATCGACTTGTTGTCCATGCCGCTGTCTTTCAAACTCTCTTTGGTCAGTTGAGTGATAGCCACGGGAACAATCTGTACGCTTTCGGGGATTCCCAACTCTACGAACACCTCTTCCATCTGACGGGTCTGATAGAGGGCTTTTTCCAGGTCTTTCTCACCGAAAGAATCGGTATCGATCACGATCACGGCGTTCTTCTTGTAAGTGCAGTCGGCTTCGTTGAATTTGGCACCGGGCACGTTGAATTTGGAACCGAGCGTGCAGACTTTCAAAGCGGCAGCGTTCATGGCTACGAGCACATCTGCTTTGTCACCGGGCGTATATACGCCGGCACCTAAGTTAATCTGGAAACCGCTGACGCCTCCCAGAGTACCTTGCGGGGCACGAATCTCTGCGGGATAGTCGGGCAGTGTGGAGATCTCGTTACCAAGGATGGCGCTCAGCGACGAGAACATGTTACCCGTCAACTGCATTCCGTCACCGGAGTCTCCGCAAAATTTCACTACAACATTCTGTTTTTGCATGATAAGTGTGATGTTAAATTAATATATTGTGGTTAATTTCAAAGCATCAAAATACTTCCGCCTTTCGAGCGGATATTTCAAAAAGTCCGCAAAGTTACTGCTTTTTTTTGAATTGTGCAAGAAAAAAATGAAAAAACTGATTCCTTTGTACGTAATGAGGTTATCTCCCCCTGTACGGAATCCCGTTTTGCCGTTTCCGCTTTTTCGCCTCCGTCCGGGCCTTGCTGACGTATAAAATGCACTTTCCCGTGAAGTTTGGCAAAGAATTTGTAGTGGATGTATTGGGGACGGGCGATTGCCCCCTGCCGCTCCTGCCGACGGTGCGGCGACAAACGGAAAATGCCGAAAAGATGCGCAATAATTTGCATATTCCGAAAAAATGTAGTACTTTTGCGCCCCCAATTGAAAAAATGAACAGAATCAGTAGAATATTTTGGTTTGCTTTGCTGCTCACCGTGTCGCTCCCCGTCACGATGGCTGCTGACCGTACTTTTGTGACCGTTTGCCTCGACGGCAAATGGGGCTATACCGATGAGAAAGGCGCCATCGTCATACCGCTGCAGTACGACCGCGCCTGGCATTTCTCCGAGAATCTCGCACCCGTGCAGAAAGGCTCCAAATTCGGCTATATCGACACTACGGGCAATGTGGTGATCGCTCTCAAATTTGACGGAGTGGGCAGTTTTTCCGAAGGGCTCGCTCCCGTGAAGATGCGCAGCAAATGGGGATTCATCAATACGGCCGGCAAAGTGGTGATTGAATGCCAGTATGCCGAAGCATGGTTCTTTTCGTCAGGTCTCGCACCCGTGAAAATGGGCAAGAAATGGGGACTGGTGGACAAACGCGGACAGGTGGCCGTAAAACCCGTATTCGCTTATGCCGACAGTTTTACCGAAGGTATGGTGAGGGTGGAGCAGGACAGCCTTTTCGGTTTCCTCGACCAGACCGGTGAACTGGTGGTGGAACCTCAATACGAAGGCGCTGACAATTTTTCGGACGGACTCGCCCGCGTGAAAATCGACGGCCAATGGGGGTATATCGGTCCGTTCGGCGAAAATATTATCCAACCGCAATACGACCGCGCAGGCAATTTCTCCGAGGGGCTCGCTCCCGTCTGCTGGTTCGGTAAATGGGGATTTATCGACCGTAGCGGAAATATGATGATTCATACCCAATTCGACGAAGCGCTCCCCTTTACCGAAGGCCGCGCTCCGGTACGACTGCTCAATAAATGGGGCTATGTCGACAAATCGGGCAATACCGTGCTGCCCGCCATATACGACCGCGCCTGGCCGTTCTGCAACGGCGTGGCCAAAGTGATGGTGAACGGCTATTACGGCCTCATCGACCGCGACGGACGGTATATTCTGCAACCCGTATATCAAGATATACAGCTCCCTCAAAGGGACTGGTAGACCCATACGGATTTTTTCTGCGTAATTTTTCGACAAAATTTGCGTATGTCATTTTTTTTCCGTACCTTTGCACCCGATTTAATTTGGTGGAAAGTGTATTGACATGAAGAATATCCGAAATTTCTGTATTATAGCCCATATTGACCACGGCAAAAGCACCTTGGCCGACCGTATGCTCGAGATAACCAACACCGTCTCCGCCAAAGACATGGAGAATCAGGTACTCGATGATATGGATCTGGAAAAAGAACGCGGCATAACGATCAAAAGCCATGCTATCCAGATGAACTACAAGGGCTATACGCTCAATCTGATCGACACTCCGGGCCATGTGGATTTCTCCTATGAGGTGTCGCGCTCGATAGCGGCTTGCGAGGGGGCGCTCCTCGTGGTGGACGCCAGTCAGGGCGTGCAGGCTCAGACTATCAGCAACCTCTATATGGCCCTCGAACACGATTTGGAAATCATCCCTGTGATGAACAAATGCGATATGGACTCCGCCATGCCCGATATGGTGGAGGACGAAATTATCGACCTTATCGGGTGCAAACGGGAGGAAATATTGCGTTGCTCCGCCAAAACAGGTGACGGCGTAGAAGCCGTGCTTGATGCCATTGTGGACCGTATTCCCGCTCCTGAAGGCGACCCTGACGCCCCTCTCCAATGCCTCGTGTTCGACTCCGTATTCAACAGCTTCCGAGGTATCATCGCCTATTTCAAAGTGGTGAACGGAACGCTTCATACCAACGACCGGGTTCGCTTCGTACAAACCGGCAAGGAATACGATGCCGACGAAATAGGCGTGCTCAAACTGCAGATGCAGCCCACCAAAGAGCTGTCGGCCGGTACGGTAGGATATATCATTTCGGGTATCAAAACCAGCACCGAAGTGAAAGTGGGTGACACGATCACCCATGTGGCCCGCCCCTGCCAACAGGCTATCGACGGCTTCCAGGAAGCTAAACCGATGGTATTTGCCGGCGTGTATCCGATTGAGGCCGAAGACTATGAAGACCTGCGCGCTTCGCTCGAAAAACTCCAGCTCAACGACTCCTCCCTCAGTTTCCAGCCCGAAAGTTCGGTGGCCCTGGGATTCGGTTTCCGCTGCGGCTTCCTCGGCCTGCTGCACATGGAAATCGTACAAGAAAGGCTTGACCGCGAATTCGATATGGATGTGATCACCACCGTACCGAACGTGAGCTACAAAGTATATACCAAGGACGGCAATATGAAGGAAGTGCACAATCCCGCCGGTATGCCCGACCTCACCGAAATCGACCATATTGAAGAACCTTATATACGCGCGAGTATAATCACCACCAGCAATTTTATCGGACCGATCATGACGCTCTGTCTTGAGAAACGCGCCGAACTCGTGAAACAGGAATACATTTCGGGTAACCGGATGGAACTCCTCTTCGATATGCCGCTGGGAGAAATCGTCATCGACTTCTACGACAAACTCAAGTCTATCAGCAAAGGCTACGCCAGTTTCGATTGGCATCAGAGCGACTTCCGCCCTTCCAATCTGGTGAAACTGGATATCCTGCTCAATGGCGAACAGGTGGACGCACTATCTACGTTGACGCATAGGGACAACGCCCTCGACTTCGGCAGACGCATGTGCGAAAAACTGAAAGAACTGCTGCCTCGTCAGCAATTCGATATCGCTATCCAGGCCGCTATCGGCGCCAAAATTATCGCCCGTGAAACGGTGAAACAGGTGCGCAAGGACGTGCTGGCCAAGTGTTACGGCGGCGATGTGAGCCGTAAACGCAAACTGCTCGAAAAACAGAAACGAGGCAAAAAACGCATGAAACAGATCGGCAACGTGGAAGTGCCGCAGAAAGCCTTCCTCGCCGTATTGAAACTTGATTGATATGCTTGATAACGGACATCGTTCTCCATGGCTCTGGGTGCCTACTCTCTATCTGGCAGAAGGAATCCCCTATATATTGGTCAACAATATATCGGTGGCCCTGATGGCCAATATGGGCGTGCCTAACGGCAAAATGGCTCTTTTCACCAGTCTGCTCTATCTGCCTTGGACTATCAAGCCCTTCTGGAGCCCGTTCGTGGATATCGTCAAAACCAAACGCTGGTGGATCGTATTCACCCAGATTTTGCTTACCGCATGTTTCGTGGGGCTCACGCTCAGTCTGCCGCATCCCGACAGCTTCACTATTGCCGGCGGAAATACACCGATAGGCCTGTTCGGCTTGATGCTCGTGTTCTTCTGGATCACGGCCTTCGCTTCCGCTACACACGATATTGCCGCTGACGGGTACTATATGCTCGCGCTCGACGACAACGAGCAAGCCCTGTTTGTAGGTATACGTTCCACTTTCTATCGTATCGCCACTATATTGGGACAGGGCGGACTGCTCTATATAGCGGGGCATCTGGCCCGTACCACCCAAAATATCCCGATGGCCTGGCAGATCACCCTGCTCGTGGCCACCGTCCTCTTCGGCGTACTCACCCTGTGGCATACGAGAGCGCTGCCGCATTCCGAGAAGTCGGTTGCTGCTCAACGCACGCCCTCGGATATACTGCGTGAATTCGGCCTCACCTTCGTTTCGTTCTTTACCAAAAAAGGCGTTTGGCTCGGAATCCTCTTCCTCCTGCTTTATCGCTTGCCCGAAGCATTGTCGCTGAAACTCATCTTCCCCTTCATGATGTCTCCTGTAGAGCAGGGCGGTTTGGGATTGGGGCTTGACCAGATAGGCATCATCTATTCCACGATAGGCATCATCTGCCTGACGGTAGGTGGCATCCTCGGCGGCTGGTATATATCCCGTGTGGGATTGAAACGCGCCTTATGGCCTATGGCCTTGTGCATGACACTCCCCTGCCTGGCTTTCATCTATCTGAGCATGATGCAACCGTCGTCCGTGGTTTGGATCACTCTGGCTTTGGCTATTGAGCAATTCGGCTATGGATTCGGCTTCACCGCCTTTATGATGGTGATGATTCATATTTCGGAAGGCACCTACAAAACCGCACATTATGCCATTTGCACCGCCTTCATGGCTTTAAGCATGCTTTTGCCCGGAATGGCGGCTGGCTATCTGCAGGAACAAGTGGGGTATATAGGTTTCTTTTGGCTGGTGATGATATGTTGTTTGCCCGTATTGCTCGTCACCTTCCTTATGCGTAGGAAATTGGAATAATACTCACTCTATAAGAAAAATAAACAAATAAAAATATATTTATGGAACAATTTATGATGCCCGCATGGGCGATGATTCCTTTCGGAATTATGCTGATGGCCATTGCGATCGGTCCAATGGTGGCAGCCGAATTCTGGGAGAAGAATCTCAACAAGTTGATTGTATCCGTAGTGTTAGGCGTCCCCGTTGCAGCCTATATGATTGCAAAAGGTCTGGGCGTGGAACTCATGGATACGGTGTTTTTTGATTATGTGCCCTTCATTATCCTGTTGCTGGCACTGTTTGTGATTACCGGCGGTATCCACCTGAGCGGTGATATCAAAGCCAAACCGATCGTCAATACCCTTTTCCTCGCTATCGGTTTTGTTCTGGCATCCCTTATGGGAACCACGGGTGCTGCCATGTTGCTCATCCGTCCGGTATTGGCCACTAACGAACAGCGCAAGTACAAGATGCACACCGTTCTTTTCTTCATCGCTTTGGTCGCCAACTGCGGCGGTTTGATGACTCCCCTCGGCGATCCTCCATTGTTCATGCTCTTCCTCCGTGGCGCAAGTTTCGGTTGGTTCGCATCCATGTGGGCTCCCTGGCTCTTTACGGGCGTATTGCTCCTGCTGCTCTATTATGCTGTCGACACTTATTTCTATAAGAAAGAAGATTGGGTGAATCTGAGCGCTGATAGCCATGAGGTGAAGAAACTGCAGGTGACGGGTAAAATTAATTTCCTGTATCTGCTGGGCGTAGTGGCTTGTGTGGCTTTCCTCAATGCCGGTACCATCCCTGCGATGGGTGAAGAAGGTGCTAATATCTTCGTGAAATATCTCCGTGAAATAGCATTGATTATCCTGCTGGTGCTCAGCATGCTTACCACTCCCAAAAAAGTGAGATACGAGGACAATAAATATACATGGGCTCCGATTCTCGAAGTGGCCGCTCTCTTTATCGGTATATTCGTTACTATGGCTCCTGCCCTTATCTTCCTCAAACAGAATGCGGCAAATCTGGGCTTGAATCAGATATGGCAATATTACTTCTCCACCGGTCTGCTTTCCTCGTTCCTTGACAATACTCCTACCGCAGTAGCATTCCACTCAATGGCCACCGGTTTGAGTCCCGAAATCATGGCGTCGATGGATGCCAATATGGTGGCAGGTGTACCGGAATTGCTTCTGAAAGCCATTTCGATTGCAGCCGTATTCTTCGGCAGTATGACCTATATCGGCAACGGCCCCAACTTTATGGTGAAAGCTATTGCTGAGGAGAACAAGATTTCAATGCCGAGTTTCTTTGGCTATATGATCAAGTTCTCGTTGGTAGTGTTGCTGCCTGTATATGTATTGGTTTGGCTGATCTTCCTTTAATCGGTTCGAAATTTAACATAATGTTTTGACCTATATGGGATTTGTAGATTCTGTTATCTCGTGGTATTCGACGCACATGAATTTGGCGTCGGTTACCGCGTTGATGACTATTGAAAGTTCATTCATCCCCTTCCCCAGTGAAGTGGTGATTCCTCCTGCAGTATATATGGCTGCGGCTCCTGAAAGTCCGCTGTATGTGACGGGAGTGTACGGCGTGGATGTGGCCCTCATTGTCCTTTTCGGTACGATCGGCGCTATGCTTGGTGCCATCATTAATTATGTATTGAGTGCTTGGCTCGGCAGACCCTTTATATATTGGTTCGCCGACAGCAAAGTGGGGCATTTCCTGCTCTTGGATGGCGAGAAAGTAAAAAAAGCCGAAGACTATTTTTGTGCTCACGGCAAAAGCAGCACATTGATCGGCCGTTTTATCCCGTGTATTCGCCAACTGGTTAGTATTCCTGCCGGTTTGGCACGTATGCATTTCGGCTGGTTTTGCTTGTATACCTTCATCGGTGCGTTCGCCTGGAACTGCGTCCTTGCTCTGCTCGGATATATCGCACACGGACAAATGGACCTGATTCAGAAATACAGCCACGAAGTGGGATTGGCTATCATTATTCTGTTTGTTTCCGCTTTCGTTATTGCCGGCATCAAACAGTTTATCAAATTCAGAAAGAAGAACTGATCGCTTCCTCTCGGGGTTCGATCTGCCGGTCGGGTACGATGATACCGATTCGTAAGGTCGGAAGAGGGAAATATATCAGCATATACAAATCAACAAGAGGCGACTTGACGGTCGCCTCTTGTTATGTTTGTCGGTTTTGTCGATATCTTTATTGTATCGTTTGATATTTTATTGTCCCGTTTCAGGATTAGTAGGATAACCAATCCTTGATTTCATGACGGTAGGTGATGATTGCAGCAATCAATGTGGCCAGAATCCAACCGATAATGCAACCGATCAGCATGCAAATACTGCGACGGTTGACTGCACGCATGCTCATCACGAAGTGGTTTTGCAGCACTACGGGAGCCGTGCAATACGCCAATCTGGTCTCGCGATAGTGTTTCTGTTGATAGAAATCCTGAATCTCGTCCAGGAAAAGACGGATACGGCGTTCACCCAATACGAGGCCGCTATATTTCTTTTCTACTATTTGAGGTGCTCCCATAGATGCTCCTTCTGCAAAATAGAACGATGAAGTCAGACTGTCTAATTTTTCGGCCTGATCCATGTCGAATTGATGCTCGCGCTCCATATTGGTGCGAGTCAGTTGATAGGCTTGCTCAAACTGGGGATCCGCATTCATATAGGCCATGATTTTTTCCTCGAACAAAGGAATGAATTTGGGATCTTTGGTGCGGAATTGCAGCATCAGCATATCGGGTACGCGTACATTGAGCGTATCGGTAAGGGGCGCTTTTTGTTTCAGGTCGATATAATCCACGGTACCGTCAGCCAAGCAGTCCTGCATATAGAAAGTACGGAAATGGTTGATCCGCCATGCTTCTGCCGGCAAACCTAACATCTTCCCCAAACTTTGCTCTTCCGAAATCCATACGGGAGCTATGTTGTTCAAGGCTTCAAAACGGATGCGGGCCGCTTCAGCTGTGGGACCGTTGAGGATGGCAATCGCTTCCACCTTGTATATCTTGTTGGCCGGACGCGAATAATACACCCCTGCAGCTATGCCGAGTATGGTGATGGGAAGCACTATCCACCATTTACGCCAAGTCAGGCGTATCTGTTCGATGATAATGTCGCGTATCCAATTGATTGCTTTTCCAATAGATTGCGCGCATGCTTTGCACGCGTCAAAAAAATTAGGTTCGTGATCCATTTTTTTTATGTGTAATTGGTGTTATAATTCTGATGGTTGGGATGATTCTCCAGCCTGGATTCTGTCCGTATGGGGGAATCTTCCGGTTTCTGTCGCTTTTATCTTGCCTGCCGGGTTATCCGCGACGTCCGCGAAGCCATGGCCTTCTGGCAAAAGGTGATCTTTGCTCTTCGGCTTTCTTGGGTTGAGGAGTCGGGATTGGGGCCGCATTTGACATGTCATCTTCGTCAAGGTGAAGAATCAGTTCACCCGACTCGGTCTGATCTACGGCCGGTTCCGGCTTTATTTCCTCAATTTCAGCTTCTGCTGCGGGAATCTGTACAGATTCGGTCAAGTCGATTTCCGTGCATTGTTCGTCTTCTCGAGGCAGGTCTTCTTGCTCTATTTCGGTCTTCGGCTCTTCTTGTTCTATTTCGGTCTTCGGCTCTTCTTTAGACTGTTTTTCGGTCTGTTCCTTGTAATAATCATTGATGGCTTCATCGATAGTAGGTCCTTCGTTGGTTTCGCCTTCCACCTCGTTGATATAGGGGAGGTCGCTCACTTCGTATCCGGTAGCCAACAGGGTCACGCGTACTTCATCTTCCAATGTATCGTCGATGGTAGCGCCCCATTGTACTTCCACTTCACTGCCCACTTCTTCCACAAACTCGTTTATCTGGTCGATTTCTTGCATCCGGATGGCATCTTCTCTCGAGAAATAGAATTGCATCAATATGCGTTTTGCGCCATGTACGTCATTCGTATTGATGAGCGGTGAGTTGAGCGCATCTGCAATCGCTTTCTTGATTCGTTCTTCGCCTTTGGCTTTTCCTACGTTCATGATAGCCATGTGCCCGTTCTTCAATGTGTTGTATACATCCGAGAAGTCGGTGTTGATATAGCCGGGTACGGTAATGATTTCCGCAATCGAACGGGCGGCATTGCATACCACATCATCCGATTTGGAGAATGCGTTGAGGAAGTCGAGATCGGGATAGATTTGTTTGAGTTTCTCGTTGTTGATCACCAGCAAGGCATCCACATGCTTGTTGAGACGTGCCACACCGGTCATCGCTTTGCGAATCTTGATCTTGCCTTCAAATTTGAACGGGATTGTGACGATACCAACGGTCAGGATGCCGAGTTCTTGTGCCACTTCTGCTACGATCGAACTGGCACCTGTTCCGGTACCTCCGCCCATTCCGGCCGTCAAGAACAGCATCTTGGTACCGTCGTTGAGCGCTTCTTTGATTCGGTCGCGACTTTCTTCCGCGTATTGAGCGGCCAACTCGGGACGCCCTCCGGCTCCTAGACCCGGACCTAATTGAAGTTTTGCGGGAACGGATGATTTGCTCAAAGCTACATTATCCGTGTTGCATACAAGAAAACTGACATCCTGTATGCCTTGACTGTACATGTAGTTGATGGCGTTGCATCCGCCGCCGCCTACACCCATAACTTTGATTATCTTTTCCGATTGAGGCTCGATTTGAATGTCTTCATCCAATGTGGTGATGTCGTTGAGTATATCTTCCATGTTGATAGTGATTTTTCTTGATTGGTTTTTCGGATAAAATGACGCTTATATTTGGTTAGTGCCGAATACATCCAGAATGATACCTTTGGCTTTGTCTATAATTTTGGGAGGAGCAATTACACGGTTGGGGTGATTTTCACGATAGTCGGCTCCAATAATCAATCCGCCAATCAAACTCGAATATTCGGGAGAATACCATTCTTCGTCGGTATCAGCTGCCAACAGTTGGGAATGATCGCCGTAGCCAACCTCGATGCTCGTCTTGGGCTGGAGATATTCCAGTAATCCGTTCAACTGGCTGCCGCCACCCGTCAGCAGGATCTTGCCGATCTGGCCTTCATAAGGCTTGAGAGCTTCCAATACGGGTGCCATGATCAGGTCCAATTTTTCTTCTATCCAGCCGGCCATTTCGCTTAATGAGATAATTGTGGTGGATTCACCGTTGGCCGATTTCAAACGGTATTTGGCATCTTTCTCCAAGAAACGGGGAGAAGCCACACCTATCTGTTCTTTTGCCTTACGGGCCGAAGTCAGCAATATGTCGTGCGATGCAATCGCATCCGTCAACGCCTCCGAACCGTTGGCGAATACATGAGTCAATAAATAGGAATCGCCTTTGAATACGGACAGCGTCATTGTTTCCGCGCCGAAGTCCAAAACAGCACAACCCTCGTCCAATATCTCAGGTTCGCTGGCGGCAAAAGCGGAGAGCAGCGCCTCAGGACGGATAATGTTCATATCAATAGATTTTCCGGCCCGGTCGAAACTGGCGGAAACTTTATCCACAAGGGCGCGGTTGCCTACAAAAGCCGTATAGTGGGCCTCGATGTTGCGAACGCGCTGGTCGAGTGACGGTGCTTCGTTCTGCATCACGCCGTCGGCAATGTAATAACAGGGCACCAACCCCAAAACGGCCAGACTGGGATATTTGTTTTCAATCTTGTTTTTGCATTCCTCTTCCAATTCGTCAAGCAAAGCGTCTGACACCACTTGTTTCACCACTTGATCCCGATGACTCTTGACGGGCACGGTTTGCATGGATTGCCCGCCCAACAGCACACATGCTGCCGGAATAGGCTGGATATCAAGCCTGTTGCAAAGCAGGCGGATCGCTTCATTGATCATGAATGCGATATTGGATGAATTGGCCACCACACCGTGCTCTATACGCGCGTTTTGGTTGCTATGCTCGTATGCCAGAATGCGTAAGGTGTCGTAATCAACGCGTTCGGCGGCCATAGCACGAACTCCGCTGCTTCCTAAATCGAGCACTACGAGCGGCAGGGATGAGGGATTGATGTTCTTCTGTTTCTTGGTCATAAATGTCTTGGTTTGGGCGTTATTTTCGTCCTATTACTTGCCCGGTGAAGCGTAAATCCAATTCTCGATACGCAGGAATAGAATCGGGCTTGTTTCGGTGGAATGTTTTCAATTTGTCCAATTTGCTTTCGTAATCATCCAACGGCCCCAAGCAAACCACGGCTTCTGTATTCGTCATCTGCAGCTTTACGTCGTGAGGACTGTTCACGCGTATGTTGGAGATAAGTTCTTTCCAATATCGGTTCTGCTGTAGCCATTTGGCGAAATCGTAAAGTTCGTTGCATGCCATCCGTTCACCTATGTTCCCGCTCGCTTTGATCAGCGAGGCGGGCAGGTTACGGGCTATCGGCATCGGGCGGCGTTCCGTATCCACCAGATAGTTGCCGTTAGCGCTTGAAATCCGCAAAAGGGGGATTCGCTGGTTGAGGCGTATGCATACTTTGTCCTGTGTGGTGATATAGCATTCTGCATCATGAACCATAGGGTGGGATGCTATCAGCCGCTCAATCGCATCGGTATTCACCTGCTCGATGGGGTTATGCAAGGGATAAAGGCGGTTGACGCGTAGCATACTCATCACTTCGGCTTTCTGAATGAATTGTCGCTCCGTGCTGTCTGCAATAATCACCTCTATGCTTTGGCATACATGCCCTGCATTCAGCTTCCTGCTGTATACGCAACCGAATACGAGGTACGCAGCAGCCAATATGCCGCACACGATGGAAATTATATTTTTTGTTCTGTCTGTCACTCTTTTAACGGGTTAAGGTTGTTGAAGGGTTCTGGTCAAATCGCCTACCAGCCTGTCGATATCGCCGGCTCCCAAACTCATTACCACTTTTGCTTTCCCGTCGGCGTTTACCATGCGGCGGATATGGTCGGTCAGGTTGACTTTCTCCACCACTTCCACTTCGCATTTCGGATTAGCCTTTCGGCATTTTTCCATCAGCCATTCGGAATTCACTCCTGCGATAGGCAGTTCGCGCGCCGGATAGACGGGCAGCAGTATCAAACGGTCGAATTGGCTCAATACGGCAGCAAAATCATCGGCAAAGTCACGCGTACGGGTGAAAAGATGCGGTTGAAATATACCGATCGCTTCACGTTGGGGGTATATCTTCCGTATGGATTCTATCGAGGCATTCAATTCGGTCGGGTGGTGCGCATAGTCGTCAATATAGGCTATCTGCGGTGTGTTGAGATGAATATTGAACCTTCTGTAGACTCCGCGGAAAGATGCCAATCCGGCTTTCAGTTCTTCGGCGCTTACTCCGTTCATTAGCGCTATGCTCATTGCGGCTACCGCGTTTTCTATGTTCACCCATACGGGAACCCCCAACTGCATATCTCGAATGACGGTCGGCTTGGGGTAAGTGCTGTGGAAATCGAATCGAATGGCCCCGTCTTCCACGCGAATACGGTCAGCGTAGAAATCGGCCGGTTCACACCCCGAATAGGTGAGTGTGCGGCATGACGCTCCGTGCAATTCGAACCCTTTTTTCAGTACGATGGTATCGCTTACCAAAGAGGCGTAATGATCAAAACTCTCTTGATAGGCGGCTGCCGTGCCGTAGATGTCCAGATGGTCGGGCTCGATTGAAGTGATAACGGACATATAAGGAGTCAGCCTGTGAAAACTGCGGTCGTATTCGTCGGCTTCCACCACCACCAGGTCGCTTTTGGGGTCCAGCAGCAGGTTGCTGCCGTAATTCTGACTGATGCCTCCTAAGAAGGCGTTCGTGCTTATCTTCGATTCATGCAGCAGATGAGCCAACAGGGTGGAAGTGGTGGTTTTGCCGTGGGTTCCTGCTACGCATAATGCACGCAGTTGTCGGGTCACCAGTCCCAGCACTTCCGAGCGTTTGCGAATGTCGTAACCGTGCTCGCGAAGCCAACGATATATAGGCTGGTCTGCAGGAACGGCAGGAGTCAATACCACCAGGGTTTCCTTCGGGTTCATTCGGGTGATATCTTCACCCACTTCGTCCGTGTATTGTATGCTTATCCCTTCCGTTTCCAAGGCTTTGGTCAGGGGCGACGGTGTACGGTCGTAACCTGATACGCGCAAACCGCGCGTATGGAAATAACGCGCCAACGCGCTCATGCCTATACCGCCTATTCCTAAAAAATATAGAGTCTTTATGTCTTGGTCGTTTGCCATCTCTTTTCTTGGTTTTGACTTTGTGCTTTCTTTTGCCATCGGTGTTTTTCGGTATTCGAAGGCATATTATCCAAAAAGCCTGCAAAATTACGAAAAAAAAATGAGATATGCAAGAAAAAATCAAAAAAATAAACTAAAAATTTGCGTATGTCAAAAAAATGCCGTACCTTTGCAGCCGAATTTGAAAGAAACGGGGTACTAGCTC
Source organism: Paludibacteraceae bacterium (assembly GCA_024399655.1). Taxonomy (GTDB): domain Bacteria; phylum Bacteroidota; class Bacteroidia; order Bacteroidales; family Paludibacteraceae; genus Colicola. The sequence continues at coordinate 28,056 of JAKSNP010000009.1, forward strand.
ATCTGGTAGAGCGCAACACTGGCAGTGTTGAGGTGAGGAGTTCGAGTCTCCTGTGCTCCACTTCAACTTGGATTTTTTAGGAATCGAAAAGAGAAACGGCAGATGTCGTTTCTCTTTGTTTTTCCGTTGGCCATGATGTAGGATTGCAGCCTGAAGGACATGGGTTATTGACGGTTCGTTTATCTTACGTTTATGTTACGTTTAGCTCTCGATAAACGTACGGCTATTTTTGGACTTAAATTGATAGAACAAGAAGGGAGTTTTGTCTTATTTTTTGTTCTTATTTCTTGTTCTTGCTTTTGTTCTTATTTTTCGTTCTCGTCCGGGCTTTCGTCCTGGTTCTGGTGCTGGTTTTCGTTCATTAGGTCACATAAGGTTAAGGCTGCCATGGCTTCCACGACGGGAACGGCTCTAACCGCGATGCAGGCGTCGTGCCGGCCTCCGTACAGTTGGCGAATGGTGGCTGCCGGTTTGAATGCGCAACGGAATACTACCGGCAATCCGTTGCTGATGCCTCCTTCTATACCGCCGGATCGGGGACAAGGAACTTGTTCGGGGTGGTAGATTTCGCTGCCGCGCAGATGCATTTCGCCGAATCCTGTTCCGTATTCGAACCCTTTGCAACCGTTGATGCTGAGTATGGCATGGGCCAAAAGGCTTTGCAATTTGTCAAAAATCGGTTCTCCAACGCCGGCAGGCAGTCCGTTGATAGTGCAGGTTACTATTCCTCCGATGCTGTCACCGTCTTTCGTAACCTCTTCCAGCAGTCTTTTCATCCGTTCGGGGTCGGTCTCTACTCCCACTTGTGTCAGTCGGGCTTCGATAGTAATCCCTCGTTCGATTAACAGTTGCTTGGCTATAGCGCCTGCTGCCACTCTGGATGCGGTTTCACGTGCAGAAGCCCTTCCTCCGCCACGGTAATCCCGAATGCCGTATTTTTGCAGGTAGGTGAAGTCGGCATGTCCCGGCCGTAGCATATGTTTGAGCACCTCGTAGTCCTCGCTTTTCTGTTGCGTGTTGCGCAGGATGAAAGCGATAGGCGTACCTAGCGAAATTCCGTCTTTCACTCCGCTGAGCCACTCCACTTCGTCGGCTTCGATACGTGCTCTGGGCGATGTGGCGGTCTGTCCTTTTCCGGAACGCCGGTTGAGTTCGTCTCTTATGAGGTTCATGTCTATTTTTAATCCGGCCGGAACACCGTCCAATACGCCTCCCACGGCTATGCCGTGAGATTCGCCGAAAGATGTGAAGGTGAATCGTTCTCCAAAGGTGTTGTGACTGTTCATGCTGGTTTTTTTTTCTGCTTTCGTGCTGCAAAATTACGAAAAAAAAACGATTTATGCAAATTTATTTGCAAATATCAAAAAAAAATAGTAATTTTGCAGCCTAAAAAGATTAATGGCCCTTATGTTGCATCAAGCGTTTCGATATTTAGTTGTCCTGCTTTTGGTGACTTTGTCATCCTTGGCTTCGGCCAAGCCAGTCGGAATCTGGTGCGCTGGAGACGATTGGATCGCTGTTCCGGAAGATACGGCCGTGTCCCTGTCGTGGGTACAGCCTCTTGCGGATTCCGTCAGCGGCAATGCGACTTGGGTATATCTGGCGGAAAAGGGCGGCGGTATTCGTTCCTTGCTTTCGGGCGGACAATGGCAGCAGATTCTATCCGATGCGGGCAGAGGCGATATGTTGCTCCTTCAACTCGGCTCCAACGAACGTCGTGAGGATATGCCCGACAGTTATCTGCGTCCCGATAGTTTTGCGGTCGTTCTTTCTCAACTTCTGGTTGAGGCTGATAAGGCGAAGTTGTCGGTTGTGTTGTGTACGCCGGTGGCCGGACTCACTTCGTCGTATGCTGGCGTCCACTATCCTTGTTATGGCGCGTATGCGGACGTCATTCGTCGGGTGGCCGCTCAAAAACGGGTGCCTTTGCTGGATTTGGAAGAGGTTTCGTTCGGTTGGTTGCAGAATGCGGATGAGGATCGGGTGTCCTCTTGTTTCCTGACGGATGACCGGTTCTACGGGCTGACTCCGGAAGGAGCGCGGCTGGTGGCCGATATGGCACGAAATTTGATATTGAAAAATAAAATAAAACAATTGGCTAAATACATTATTAAATCGTGAAAAGAACATTAGTTTTGATAAGTTGGCTGTTGGTCGGTTTGACAACTGTGGCAGGTGAACGGATAGAGAATGTTCCGTTTGGGGATTTTGAACAATGGGCAGTACGTTATATCAAAGAATCCAAATTGTTGGGTGGTAAAACCAAAGTCCTTTATGCGGTAGCCCCCGTTGATACCATAAGAGCGAATACCCCGTTTCAATACGGCAAACACAACAATCCCTGGTCGGTAAGCAATGCCTATGCCAAAGTGGGTGGTGTGGAAAAGGCCAGCGGAACCACTCGTCCGGAACGTCGTGGTAACGGTTGGTGCGCTCGTCTCGACTGCAAATTGGATAGTGTGGTGGCGATGAAAGTGATTGATCTCAAGGTGCTGGTGGCAGGTACGCTCTTCACGGGACGTACCATTGAACCCGTCACCATGAAAGGCGCCAACGACCCTTATGGCGTGATCGATATGGGAGTTCCCTTCACCAAACATCCTAAGGCTCTGATGATAGATTACAAGGCCAGGGTGGAGAACAGCAACGAGATAGTATATGCGAAAGCCGTTTCCAAACCGCGGAAGCGTGAAGGTCGAGATTGCGCCGAAATCTATATCTATTTCCAGCATCGTTGGGAGGATCCCGATGGCACCGTTCATGCATATCGTGTAGGAACATGCTACGAGCGAATATGGAACAGTGTTCCCGAATGGCGTAACAACCATCGAATTCCGATTCGCTGGGGCGATATCACCAAACAAGCCGATTATCATGATTACGAAGGCCTCAATCAACACCTCTTCCGTACCACCAATTCACAAGGCAAATTGGTTCGCATCCAGGAAGAAGGATTCAGCGACGATGCCCCCACTCATATGATTATGATGATTACCTCCGGCAGATATGAAGCGTTCGTGGGGCATGCCGGCAATACCTTGTGGGTGGATAATGTTAGATTTGTTTACGAGGACTGATTGGAAATGAAACTGTTGTTGGAGCAAATATCGATATTGGATTGGTGCCTGCTGGTTGCATTGGGTATCTTGTTTGCATATGCTCTATATTTGTATATCCGCCATTTGGCAGCTGTGCCAAGGTCGGTAAAACCGTTGGCTGAAACTGATAGCGACCAGCCTCATATTGACACCGGTGACCAGCTGGATTTGTTCGGCAAACCGGTTGACGGCGTTTCGGTAATTGTGGCGGCTCGCAACGAAGGCGAACGTCTGAAACAATATCTCTGCAACCTGATGGAGCAGGATTATCCGCTTTTTGAAGTGATTGTGGTAAACGACGGAAGTGAGGACCATACGCAGGAAGTGCTGGAAGATTATGCACGGCGTTATCGCAATCTTCGTATCACGTTTGTCCCTCATGAGGCGCGAATCCGGAGTTCTAAGAAATTGGCACTTACCCTGGCTATCAAGGCGGCAAGATACGAGTATCTTCTTTTTACCAATGCCGACAGCCGTCCCGAGTCTCGCCGTTGGATAAGTGCGATGATGAGCGGTTTCGGTAAAAACAAGGATGCAGAAGTCGTGTTGGGCTATGGTGCTTATTTTGATCAGCCGCAAGGTGTTAACGATATCATCCGTTATGAAAACCTTTATCGCAACCTCCTGCATCTGGGACTTGCAGTTAACGGATATCCCTATCGGGGCGACGGGCGCAATTTGCTCTATCGCAAATCTACTTTTATGGACAATCGCGGATTCGCCGGCATGCTCGATTTGCGCGAAGGTGAGGATGACCTTTTCATCAATAAAGTGTCCACTCGTGAAAATACCGAAGTGGTATTGGCTCCGGAGGCGGTGACTTATACCATTCCCAAAATCACCTATAAGGAGTGGATCCAACAGAAACATCGTCATATGACGGCCTGGCGCGGCTATCGTTCATCTACACGTTGGCTGGTAGGCGGCGAATTGGTGATGCGTTTGTTGTGGTATATCGTTTTGGTTCTCTGTTTTGTTTTGGGCAATGCTTTTACAGCCATGATGGCGCTTCTCGCTTTTGTGCTTCGCTTTGTCCTGCAAATCGTAGTGCTTGACTGTGCTGCTATCCGTTTGAAACAGACGCCATTCGGATTGGATGTCATTTGGTATGACTTCGCTCTTACTCTGCTTGAATGTTGGTTGTGGATTACCTTGTCTCGCAAACGCAATGTGCATTGGTGATGTGAGAACGATGTCAGGCGGACGATGAAACGGAGTGTCGTTTGAGCAGAGGTGCTCCCGACAGTCGTCAAACAGATAATAAAGAAAAAGCAGATAGGAAAATCATATCCTCAATTTGAAATAAAATGCGACTCAATAAATATTTTGTATCCTTATAAATACTATGGAAGAACAGAAACTCAACATTAATCTTACCCCTGACATGGCAGAGGGTACCTATGCAAATCTGGCAATCATCGCTCATTCTACTTCCGAATTTGTGATTGACTTCGTTCGAATGATGCCGGGACTGAAGCAGGCTAATGTCAAATCTCGTATTATTCTAACCCCGGAACACGCTAAAAAACTCCTTTTCGCACTCCAGGATAATTTGGCTAAATACGAACAGCAGTTCGGGAAAATCCAGATCAACGGTTCTCCCGCTCCAGGTAGTACGGTTCCCCCTATGTCTTTTGGAGGAGGTGAGGCATGAAAACATTTCCTGCATCTCAACTGATTATCAATCCCGACGGTAGTGCGTTCCATCTTCATCTCCGTCCCGAGTTCTTGGCCGACAAGATTATTCTGGTCGGCGATCAGGATCGTGTGGATATGGTAGCCACCTTGTTTGACGAGGGTAGCGTTGAATGCGATGTTCGCAGCCGCGAATTTCATACGATAACCGGACGCTATCAAGGCAAACGGATTACTTGTATTTCTACCGGTATCGGAACTGACAACTGCGATATCGTCATGAACGAAATCGATGCGTTGGCCAATATTGATTTTTCTACCCGTACGGAACGTGAAGTGCCTCGTCATCTAGAAATCGTACGTATCGGTACAACAGGTGCTATGCAGGAGGACATTCTGCTCGGTTCTTTCCTCGTAAGTCAGAAATCCATCGGTTTTGATGGCGTATTGGCATTTTATAAAAACCGCGACAAAGTAAGCGATTTGGCATTTGAGCAGGCTTTGGTCGACTTTATTCATTATCCTGCCCAGGCAGCTCGTCCATATGTGGTGAATGCCGATCCCGAATTGGTGGAACGGATTGCTCGAGATGATATGCAACGCGGATGTACGATTGCCGCCAACGGTTTTTATGGTCCTCAAGGTCGTGTGTTGCGTGTGGATTTGGCCGTGCCCGACATCAATGAACGGATATCCGAATTCCGTTATAACGGTCAACGCATCACCAACTACGAAATGGAAGGCAGTTGTATCGCGGGAATGAGTCTCCATATGGGACATAAAGCCATGACTGTTTGCTGCGTAATCGCGCAACGCAAAGCCGAAGCAGCCAACACGGACTACAAACCCCGTATCCTTGAATTAATAAAAACGGTTCTTAACCGATTCTAAATAACCAAACAATTAATAACTCAACTTCCATGAAGAAAACTTTACTCATTATGGCACTTGCTGTATTAAGTCTTGCTTCGTGCCAGAAAAAACAATCAGAGTCAGCAGAGTTTGTATACAATGTTGACAAGTTCTATGATCTGGAGATTCTCCGCTACAAAGTTCCCGGATGGGACGAACTCTCCTTGCAACAGAAACAACTCGTCTTCTATCTGAGTGAGGCTGCTTTGCAGGGCCGCGACATTCTTTATGATCAGAACGGGCGCTACAATTTGCGTATACGTCGCACATTGGAAGCTCTCTACACTAATTATCAGGGCGATAAGCAGTCCAACGAATTCCTTAAAATGGAAAAATACCTCAAACGCGTATGGTTTGCAAATGGTATCTATCACCATTATTCCGAGGATAAATTCCATCCCGAGTTCTCGCAGGAATGGTTTGTAAAAGCTCTGGAGGAAACGGGAATCACTTACGATACCGCCATCCTTCCTGTAATGTTCGATCCGATGGTTCTTCCCCGTCGAATGGTTCAATCCGGTCGTGATCTCGTTCTGCAATCAGCAGGCAACTACTATGGAGAAGGTGTCACTCAGATTGAAGCCGAAGCCTGGTATGAGCAACATCGTGACACCAGTGCCGAACCTGTTTGGAACGGTTTGAATAGTCGTCTGAGCAAAGACAAATTCGGACAACTGTACGAAAATGTATATCGTGTCGGCGGACTCTATGGACAAGCCCTCGAAAAGGTCAACTACTGGTTGGAGAAAGCCATGACCGTGGCTGAAAACGAACAGCAGAAAGAAGTGATTCGCCTGCTCGTAGAACTCAACCGTACCGGTGACTTGGTTACCTTCAATAAATATTGTATCGCATGGGTTCAGGAACAGGAAGCTCGTGTTGACTTCGTTAACGGTTTCACCGAGACATATTCCGATCCTCTCGGTATTACTGGTACATGGGAATCGCTCGTCAATTTCAAAGATTTGGATGCATGCAAACGTACTCAGGCTATTTCCGACAATGCGCAATGGTTTGAGGATAACTCGCCTACCGACAAGAAGTTCAAGAAAGAGGAAGTGAAAGGCGTCAGCGCAAAAGTGATTACCGCTGCTATGTTGGCAGGTGATTGCTATCCCGCTACTCCTATCGGAATCAACCTCCCCAATGCTAACTGGATTCGTCGTGAATATGGTTCCAAATCCGTGTCTATCGACAATTTGTCTCATGCTTATGCCGAAGCTGCTGTAGGCAATGGATTCAACGAAGAATTCATGATATCCGATAATATTCGCAAACTGGCTGACCAATACGGCGTGCTCTGTTCAGATTTGCATACCGACTTGCATGAATGCGTAGGACATGGTAGCGGCAAAATGCTGCCCGGAGTTAGCAAAGACGCTCTTAAAGAATGCGCTTCCGTTATCGAGGAAACTCGTGCCGACCTCTTTGGCTTGTATTTCATGGCTGATGCCAAACTTGTTGAACTCGGTCTGCTCCCCAATGCAGAGGCTTACAAGGCTTTCTACTATCAACAGATGATGAACGGCTTGCTCACTCAACTCGTTCGTATCGAACCCGGTAAGAAAGTGACAGAAGCTCACATGCAGAACCGTCAATTGATTGCACAATGGGTTCTTCAACATTGTACCAACAACGAAGTGGAAGTAATCAACCGAAGCGGTAAATTCTATGTTCGTATCAACGACTATGAAGGACTCCGTCAACTCTATGGACAACTTCTCCGCGAAATCCAACGTATCACTTCCGAAGGTGATTACGAGGCTGCTCGTGTTCTGGTGGATACTTATGCTGTTGAAGTAAATCGTGAATGGCACAATAATATCCTTACTCGTTACGAAGCTCTCAACCTGGCTCCTTACAAAGGATTTGTCAATCCTGTTATGATTCCCGTTTACGATCGTAAAGGTAATATGACGGATATCACGCTCGACTTTACCGAGGGTTATGTTGAACAACACTTGCGTTATAGCCGTGATTATTCCAACCTGCCCGATATCAACTAAATCCGCTTTCGTTACCTGCCTTATCTTTCCGGATATCGGCAGGTAACTTTTTTTTGTAAATCACTATAGTGATTTTATATTGTAACTTCTTTTTTACTGTATCGGGTGTATAAAGTAAGTTTACCGATATCAAAGTCGATAGCTCAGCGTATAATGCTGATTCAAGTTATGCACGGAGACCCCCTGATGGAGGTCTCCGATGCTATGCCCGAAGATATCCGTCTTCTTCATAGATCTTTATCGCAAATTTTATCCCTCCCCTCTACCGAATCGGTTGCCCATCCGTATCAGGTTGTTGAACAGCAAGATGATGAAAATCGGTTTCAACTCTGTTGTGAAGGCTGCTCAAATATGTCTTCTGTCGGTAATGATTCTTCGGCATCGTCTCTTTCTTCCGTATCTCCGTGTCATATTTATTTGAATAATTCAGGTACGGCGATGCGTTTCCTAACTGCTTTTGCGGCACAACGAAAAGGATGCTCCGTCATTTTGGACGGATGTGATCGTTTACGTCAACGGCCGGTAGGTCAACTGGTTGACGTCTTGAAGTCGTTGGGAGCAGATATAAAATACATTGGGGAAACCGGATACCTTCCTTTGGCTATAAACGGAAAAACGCTTTCCCGTCGGCAAGTCACTTTAATACATCCTCAGTCTTCTCAATTCGTCAGCGCTTTGCTGTTGATAGGAGTGGAGGTGGCAACAGATAGTTTCTCTCCTTATATTACTATGACGCGTGCGTGTATAGCGCGCGCGTATGAGAAAGCAACGAGACAGAATCCTACAGGTGATCAAAAATCCGTTGATTGGAATTTGCTTGAACCCGATTGGTCTGCTGCCGCTTTTTGGTATGAATATGTGGCTATTCATGGGGAATCGGTTTTCTTTCCCGATCTATCTTCCGATTCTTTGCAGGGAGACAGGATAGTAGCTGATATCTTTCGTTTGTTAGGTGTTGTTACAGAGTATACTCCGAATGGGGTAGTTATTAGTCGCGATTCGTCTCGAGCCTTACCAAACTCCATAAAAGTAGATTTCTCGCTTTGCCCCGATTTGTATCCTGCAGTTGCTCTTGCATGTGAACGCTTGTCTGTTGAACTCGTGGCTCATGGAACGGATGTCCTGCACCTGAAAGAAAGCGATCGCCTTCTCTCTGTCCGCCAACATACAGATGCTCATGACCATCGTATGTCTATGGCTTTATTGATGGCAGATTATCCGGTTGATGATACTGCATGTATTGCAAAATCCTATCCGTCGTTTCTTTCCCAATATACCCGTTTGCATTCCAGAACCATATAATGAAAGCCACTCTTTTACAATAAAAAAAGTGATGCAAGATGCATCACTTTTTTTGTTCAAATTACTATAGTCAGCAGAAAGGCTCCTATAGTATGATTATTCAGCGTCTTCAGCTGTTGCAGCAGCTTCGGTTGCGAAGTCTGCAGCAGGTTGTTGAGGAAGTTGGCTGGCAGCTTCGTCCACCTGTTCCATTATAGCACTTCCAACTTCAGATTGGCTTTGTTGGCCACGGTTGACACCTACAGCCAAAATGCTGAGAACAACAATGATACCAGCCAAAGTCCAACTGGCTTTCTCCAGAAAATCAGTGGTTTTGGGAGCACCCATTACTTGGTTACCGCTTGCAAAACCGGCAGCAAGACCTCCTCCTTTGCTGTTCTGTACCAAAACGAGGAGAATCAGCAAGATAGCTACGATTACAATCAGAATAGTAAAAAACGTGTACATAATATTTGATGTTTTAATTTACGAGTTTTGTCCTTGTTAGAGGACTATGTTAGCAAATTAGCGTGCAAAGTTACAACAAAAAAACGAAACAAGCAAATTTTTGTGCAAATTGCATCGATAAAAATGCGAAAAAACTTATTTTAAGATAGTTTGGTGTGTTTTATGGGAGTGAAAATATCGGTAATTGCTCCATGATTCCGTAAGCTACAGTTCTGCTAAACGGTTTTCTTTGTCGGATTTTCGGTCAGCAAAAAGTTCGTGTTTTATTGGTGCTTTTGACAGGTTGATAGCTGTTGATTTTTTACCACTTGGCTACTGTGTCATTAAAGATGGCTTGACTTATTTCTTCAATCATTGTAGCGCATAATTCTTCTTGTACATCGGTTAGAAGTTTGGTTGCGTCGAAAGTCTGGTAGGCAGAATAGGTTCTTTCGAAACTGTCCTGGGGATTGACATTGCTGGTAAATCTAACCCTAACGGTAACGGTAAGTTTAGTTTCCGCAGCATAACTATCCGCGCTTACAGACATGGGAGTCAATGCGTAATTGATGATTTCGCCTTCCAACTCCAGGTCACCTCCTTTGCGAAGAATGGCCAGACGTGTTTGACGCGAGAAAAGATCGCGAATACCTTCGCTCAAATCGCTGCTGAGCTGGGGATATACAAGTGCCGCATTATTCGGGAAATCGGCGATAGAAATGCTTCTAGTGGTGGTGTAATCGATGCTGGCCCCGTTGCAACTGTATCTTATGGCGCAGGCCGAACATACCAACAGGATGCACAGGTAGAAGCAAATGGAACGGAAATTTCGTATTCGTAGCATATTATTGAAATGTAGTGTGTTTTGAGTATGTCAGGATTCCGGTTAGGAAGATCGGTTTCGGAAAAAAATATGAAGCAGCCGGTTATTTCAGTCCGTAATCTTTAATCTTTCGGTATAAGGTCCGCTCGGAAGTTCCGAGTAGTAAAGCCGCTTTTTTACGATTGCCTTCGGAATCTTTCAAAGCCTTAGCAATGGCTTGTTTTTCAGCCTCTTCCATAGTGAGCGGTTTGGATTCGATGGGCAAATCTTCTTTCACTTCTTGAACTTCGGTAGTTTCGGTAGAATAAGTGCCGGTGGTAGGATGCCTGTCGGAATCAGTCAAATCGATCACCGTAGTCCATTGCTCCTCTCTGTTGATGTCTACCGGCGCAGCAGTATCAATGCTTAACCGTTTTTTGAGTTCAATGATATCTTTGCGCATATCAAAAAGCACCTTGTATAGCAGTTCCCGTTCGTCCATGAATCGGTCGCCGTGCTCTTTCATCCAATCGGCACGTGCCAATCCGGTTTCATTTTTTGGTAAGTGGTTAGCAAGAATCGTTCCCGTAATATTGGACGTGTTTGCCGTTACCACCAGACTTTCTGCAAAATTCTTCAATTGACGTATGTTGCCGGGCCAATAATAATTGACGAGCATCATTTTAGCTTCGTCGTTGAGGGTCGGAGTCGGCTTGTGGTAAAGTGCGGCACAATCGATGGCAAACTTTCGGAAGAGCATGAGAATATCCTCTTTTCGTTCTCTCAAAGCGGGAATATGAATTTCAATACCGTTGAGTCGGTAATACAGGTCCTCTCGGAATCGTCCTTCGCTAACCGCTTTTTGCAAATCAACATTAGTGGCGGCTACGATCCTTACATCCGTTTTCTGCACGACCGACGAACCCATTTTTACGAATTCGCCCGTTTCTAAAACGCGTAGCAGTTGTACCTGCGTTTCCAACGGCAGTTCTGCCACTTCGTCCAAAAAGAGCGTACCTCCATTGGCTTCCTCAAAGTAACCTTTTCGGTCGGAAGTGGCATCCGTATAGGCACCTTTTACATGACCGAATAATTCGCTGTTGATGGTGGATTGGGAGATGGCACCGCAATTGACAGGAAAATATTTATTGTGTTTTCTTTTGGATCTGCTATGTATTATTTTAGGGAAAACCTCTTTACCGACACCGTTTTCTCCGGTGATGAGAATACACATGTCTGTGGCCGCTACCTGTGCAGCCAACTCAATATCACGCAAAAGTGCAGGGTCGTTACCGATGATGTTGTAATTGTTCTTAATACTGATGATTTCTTCTCGTGTCATATATCTGCCAATTTGTCATGCAAAATTACTACATTTTTTTTGAACTGCCAAATTTTTTTAAGAAAAAAATAAAAAATAGGAATTATATACCTGTCGTCCGTAAAAAATGATTATATTCAGATTGAATGTGAAGAGTATTGTATATCGAGCGAGAGTAGGCTCACAACTTGAGATGTAGAGGTGTATAAGAGTTCGGCGACGATAGGTTTATGTTACGTTTATGTTACGTTTAGGTCTCGATAAAGACAGGACTGAAAAATGTAGCGGCAGGGGAGGGCTGGAGATGAAGAAACGAGATTGATTGCAGAGATAGTTGCAGAGATAGTTGCAGAGATTGTTGCAGGGATTGTTGCAGGGATTGTTGCAGGGATTGTTGCAGAGATAGGTGTAGAGATTGATTGCAGAGATTGGTTGTAAAGGGTGGTGTATAGGGTAGATGTTTTGTAAAAATGAACGGAATGAGATTTTTTTGTTTGAAATCTTGCATAATCCAAAAAAAAAATGTAATTTTGCATGCTGAATATAAAATGTAAATTCGGTAAATTGGAAATAGACAATAAAAACCCATAAAACGCTATGGAAACACAAGCATTACGCGATCTGATAAAAATATGGTTTGATGAAGATATCCGTGAAGGTGATCATACCTCTTTATGCTGCATTCCGTCCACCCAGATCGGTTGCCAACAGCTGATTATCAAAGAAGACGGCATATTGGCCGGTGTGGAAGTCGCCAAAGAGGTGATTCGTTATTTTGATCCCGAATGCCGCATGGAACAGTTTCTAAAAGACGGCGATGCGGTAAAGAAAGGTGATATAGCGTTCCATGTATACGGCAAAGAACTGAGTCTTCTTCAGATCGAAAGGACGATGTTGAATATCATGCAACGGATGTCGGGTATCGCCACCACTACGCATCGCTATCAAAGTTTGATAGATGATACCGGTTGCCATGTGCTTGATACACGCAAAACGACTCCCGGTCTGCGATATCTGGAAAAAGAAGCCGTAGCGATAGGCGGTGGAATGAATCATCGTGTCGGCCTGTTTGATATGATTCTTCTAAAGGACAATCATGTGGATTTTGCCGGCGGTATTGAGGCGGCATTGGTTCATGCCCGTGACTATTGTAAGGAGAAGGGGTTGATGCTGAAGATAGAGATAGAGACCCGTAACGAAGACGAAATCCGGGAGGCGCTGGCCACGAATATCCCCGATCGCATCATGCTGGACAATTTTACTCCGGAGCGGACAGCCAAAGCGGTCGCTATGATTCGTGATTGGGAAAAGACTTCCGGCAGGAAAATGGAGATTGAGTCGTCCGGCGGTATCACTATCGATACATTGCGCTCTTATGCCGTAACGGGTGTGGATTATGTAAGCGTTGGAGCGCTCACGCATAGCGTGAAAGGCTTGGATATGAGTTTTAAGGCGATGAAATCCTGATACTAACAATAATAGTAAATAAGAATGAAACACTACTTTTTGAAATGGATAAATTTGTGCCTTACAGGTGTGCTTGCTTGGTTGGGCTATTCTTGTGAACCTCATTTCGCATGTGATTATGGCGTCCCTCTGAATGAAGTCCTTGTAAATGGCAAAGTTTGTGACGAGGAAGGAAATCCCATCGAAGGAATCGGCTTGAAAATCATCGGCGCGAATATAGAATCCGAAGCGGAATACGATTCGTGGTTATTAAAATTTAGTGAACCCGACGGATCATTTCAGGTGAAATCGAGTTTTGTAAAAGGGACCGATGATTACACGGCTCAGTTGGTGGCTTTGGATGTGGATTCAGCCGATAACGGAGAATTTCTGCCGGATACCACCGAATTGAAGGATTTACAAAATCTGGATTTCCGAGATGTGGATGCATGGGTCAGCCACGCTGAAGTGAATGATGTTAAAGTGGTGATGAAAAAAGTGACCGAAAATAATCAAGAATAAACATATATGAAAGTAACAGAAAGATTAGCAGCGCTTCGCGCGTTGATGCAACAAAACGGATTGAATGCCTATATCGTTCCGGGTACGGATCCTCATGCCAGCGAGTATATGGCTCCCCACTGGATGGAGATGTCGTGGATTACCGGTTTTCTCGGTGAAACGGGTACGGCAGTAGTAACTATGGAGCGCGCTTTCCTTTGGACCGATAGCCGCTATTACCTGCAGGCCGAATTCGAGTTGCAAGGTTCCACCGTGGAACTGATGCGCGAATCGGATATCGATTGCCCCACTATCCCGCAATGGCTGGTGGCCAATATGCAAGGTACCGTTGGCGTCAATCCCGAAATGTATAGCGTGAATGCCTACCAGGGATTGCGTAGCCAGTTGGAAGATGGTGGTCTTTGCTTGAAGTCGATCGATCTGATCCGCCCTATTTGGACGGAAAATCGTCCCGATATTCCGATGAATAAATTGCTGCCATATGACGAGAAATATGCAGGTGAGACCGTAGAAAACAAGATGAAACGTGTTCGTCAAGCCCTTCAGGAACATCGTGCGGATGCTGTTGTCATTGCCGAATTGGACGAAATAGGCTGGCTGCTCAATGTACGTGGTACGGATGTTGATTATACCCCCTGCGTTATCGCTTATTGCGTGCTTGAACAAAATCGTTGCACGTTGTTCATTGATAACCGCAAATTGGATGAATCCGGTCGTGCATGGCTTTGCAGTAAGGGTGTGGAAATATTGGGTTATGAGGACGTGTTCGCCTATCTCCGTAATATGGAAGCCAAAGGCGTCCTTTTTGATGGCAATCGCGTAAACGAGGCCTTGTTTGAGGCAGTCAATCCTGCAATCAAACGAAAAGTGAATGCGACTCCCAGTCCGGTTCAAGTGATGATGAGTATAAAGAACGAGGTGGAGATAGCCGGTGAGCGTGAAGCTATGAAAGTGGATGCCGTAGCCTTGACCCGATTCTTCAAATGGCTGGAAGAAGAGGCATTGAAAACTCCTCAAACCGAATTGACATTAGCCGCCAAATTACGTGAGTTCCGTGCCATGGGCAAGAATTTTACAGATGAAAGTTTCTGCACGATAGCCGGTTGGAACGCCAATGGTGCTATCGTTCACTATCATGCCGTACCCGAAGAATGTGCCAAAATCGAAGGAAACGGAGTGTTGCTTCTTGACTCCGGAGGCCAATATCTGGATGGTACGACCGATATCACCCGTACTGTATGGGTAGGTGATCCTGAAGCCATCGATGAGCATGTTAAACATGACTTTACCCTGGTCCTGAAAGGACATATCGCTTTGGCTCAGGCTCGATTCCCCAAAGGAACACGCGGTAACCAGTTGGACATTCTGGCTCACCAATATATGTGGCAGGAAGGCGTGACCTACGGACACGGCACCGGTCACGGTGTTGGGCACTATATGGGTTGCCATGAGGGACCTGCCAATATACGTACCGACAACAATACCAACCCGATGAAAGAAGGGAATATATTCTCTGATGAACCTGGAATCTATCGCGCCGGCGAATACGGAATACGTACAGAAAACCTGATTGTTACCGTTCCTGCTCAGAATTTGAGCGCTCGTACTACGGGTGAGACCTACTACGAATTCGAAACAATTACACTTTGTTTCTATGATACCCGCCTGATGGATCGCAATATGATGACACAAGGCGAAATCGATTGGTTGAACGCATATCACAAGAAAGTATATGATCAGGTAAGTCCCCGATTGAACAAGGAAGAGGCTGCTTATCTGGCTGAAAAATGTAAAGCACTATGAGTTTAGAGCAATTGCTGACCGAGCAGGTTAAAACTGCTGTCAAAGAATTATACGGTTTGGATGCAACGGATCAAATGGTCCAGTTGCAAAAGACCCGTGCTGAATTTGAAGGAAATATCACCGTTGTTGTCTTCCCGTTTGTAAAGAGCGCCCGTAAAGCACCAGCTCAGGTGGCCGGTGAAATAGGTGAATTTATCGTTAATCGTCCAGAATCTGTTGTCTGCAAATACAATGCCGTACAAGGTTTCCTCAATCTGTGTATTGCTGATTCCTATTGGTTGAGCCAATTGCAAGCGATAGCGGATACCGAAGATTACGGCCAATTACCCTCCAACGGTAAATTGATGATGGTGGAATACTCATCTCCAAATACCAATAAGCCTTTGCATTTGGGACATGTACGCAACAATCTGTTGGGGTATTCCATCGCTCAAATTCAAGAAGCGAACGGTTGGAAAGTGGTGAAGACCAATATCGTGAACGACCGTGGCATCCATATATGCAAATCCATGTTGGCATGGCTACGTTTTGGAGAAGGTGAGACTCCCGAATCAAGCGGTAAAAAAGGTGATCATCTGATTGGTGATTATTATGTCAAATTCGATAAGGAATACAAAAAAGAAATTGCCGCATTAATGGAAAAAGGCATGGATGAAGATACTGCCAAAAAAGAAGCTCCATTGATGAAAGAGGCGCAGGCTATGTTGCTGAAATGGGAACAAGGAGATAAGGAGGTACGTGACCTATGGGCAAAAATGAATAGCTGGGTATATGCCGGCTTTGACGAAACATATCGTCAAATGGGTGTATCATTCGACAAAATTTATTACGAGAGCAATACTTATCTGGAAGGAAAAGGTGAGGTGGAAAAAGGTTTGAAATCCGGTGCCTTCTATCGTCGTCCTGATAATTCCGTTTGGGCCGACCTTACCAAAGACGGTTTGGATGAGAAACTGCTGCTCCGTACAGACGGCACCAGCGTATATATGACGCAAGATATAGGTACTGCAAAATTGCGTTTCCAAGATTTTCCTATAGATAAAATGGTTTATGTCGTTGGCAACGAGCAGGAGTATCATTTCAAAGTGTTGAGTATTCTGTTGGATCGTTTGGGATTTCCCTTCGGGAAAGAACTCGTTCATTTTTCTTATGGCATGGTAGAATTGCCAAACGGAAAAATGAAATCTCGCGAAGGAACAGTAGTGGATGCCGATGATTTGATGGCGGCTATGATTCAGGATGCAAAAGAAATATCTAAGGACAAAGTGAATACGCTGCCCGATATTACAGAAGAGGAAGCTGATGAGATTGCGCGCAAAGTTGGATTAGGAGCTCTTAAGTACTTTATCCTGAAAGTGGATCCTCGTAAGAATATGCTTTTCAATCCTGCAGAGAGCATAGATTTCAATGGAAATACAGGACCGTTCATTCAATATACGTATGCGCGCATAATGAGCGTGTTGCGTAAAGCGGAAAGCCAATCTATGCGTACCGGATTTAAAAAGGACGGAGTCCTTAATGATAAAGAGCTGGGCCTTATTCAGCGTATGACAGAATATCCAGCTGTTGTTAAACAAGCCGGTGACGAATTCTCGCCTGCTGTAATTGCCAATTATGCTTATAGTTTGTGTCAAGATTTCAATTCGTTCTATCACGACTATAGCATATTAAACGAAGAAGACCCCGCAAAGCGAGGTCTCCGTATCGAAATTTCAGCTTGTGTAGCTAAGATTATTCAGCGGTCGATGTCTCTTCTGGGGATTGAGGTTCCTCAGCGGATGTAACTTCTTCTTCCGCTGCAGTAGTTTCTTCCTCAACGGCTTCAGCAACTTCTTCTACTTGTTCAACAGGAGCTTCGCTCTTGGAACGGAAGGGAGATTGTTGAATACCCAGTTTGACCAATACAAATTCGACGATTGCCAAAGCAACCAGAATGGAAGCGATGGTGATCGTCCATTTTTTCCATTTGGGCATACCTTTTTTTGCGAAAGGATCGCTGAGTTTCATCACAGGGAATTTAACTTGTTCAGTCAATGTGGCTCCAAACGGAACAGAAATGATCGAATCAGCGTTGATAGCCCAACCGTTGGCGTTGAGGATAGGAGCAAGATTGCGTTTGCGCAATTTGAGCCATGCCAACAACATGGAGGGTCCGGAAATCAGGAGCATGATGCCCACCAGGATGAGCAACAGTTTCCAACTTGGAGTTTGATGAATCCCTTCCGCCAGTTTTACCAAGAATTGACCAATAAAGCCAATCGCCATACCAATCGCTGCAAAGATACCAGCAAATTTTGCTATATCAAAGGCAGACTTCTTGGCTGCAGGTGCTGCAGCGGAATCTGCTGATGCATTAGCAATGCCGCTTTCTGCTTGAGCAGTCATATCAGCAAAGGCCTTGTCATTTTTCTCTGCGGCAGACTTGTTGATCAGTTCGGTGACCCATTTGGCGAATTTGCGATAAGGATCCCAGAAAGCTTGACGAATGGAAATCGGGTTATCTTCCACTTTTGTAACAATTGCATCCCAATCGTTGCCTTGGCGATCATAGAAGATGGCATTCTTTCCAACCGTCAAATTGCGAATTTCACCCATGGTAACAGCTGCAACAATTTGCATAGATTGATTCAAAACACGATTCGTGCAGTCGCAATAGAGCAGGAACATACCACTTTGCGGGGCTTGTGCAGTCAATTTAGCCATATCATTAGCGCGTATGCAGAGATGGCATGCGCGTTGGTCGATTACGAGCGTACCGCATTGGAAGATGGAGTTTCCATGAATTTTATAGAAGTTTTCAAAAGTTACGTAGTTCTGCAAGAGTGTAATGAAGTCGCGATGAACAAGCAAGAGTTTGCGTAGAGGCTCCAATTCATCCTGTTTGGCTTTAAGAGCGGCTGCGTTGGCGTCAGCTGCGGCTTGAACAGCAGCTTCGTAAGCGGCGATTTTGTCTCCCATTTCGATAAATTCAGTTTCGCTCATTCCTGGTTTGACGGCATCTTCAGCAATAACGGCCAGTCCGAGTTTTTGCAGTTTCTCGAGTTGGAAGTAGGCAGCATATTCGTCTTTTTTTGCTTTGTATGCTTCGATTACATCAGCGGCATAGGGAGCATCCGGAGCAGCCTGCTCGTCAATGGTGATGGCAGCGATAGCCGCATCCAAGGCAGCGAGATTGGTTTCGGGAAGACGGTCCGCAATGGCGCGAAGGTCAGCATCAAGAATGTCTTCTTTGTTGATGCAGTCGGTCTTTTGGAAAAGAGTGTCCGGATTTTTGATTACCGAACACAGCCATTCAGCCGTACGGATTACTTCAGTAATATGAAGTTGCCCGTCATGATCTGCGTCCATAAGAGATAGAGATTGTTCTGGAATTTCCAAGCCTTTGACGGGGCATGAAAGAACAGTCCACATTTTTTGATCCAGTTCGCCCAAATGACGGATGTCCTCACCCGACTGAATCTTTACGCGAGTAGCGCCACCCACGTTGGCGAATGTAAAATTGTAAGCCATAATTGTATTATTTTGGATAATTAAACATTCAATATATCATTTTCAATTTTTCTTGTGTGTCATGATATCAAGAATCAAGTCATCCGTTTGCGTCATGCCATCGTGACCGATACGGGTCAGATTGTGGATGGTGCGGTCGATGTCTTCTTCCACGATACCTTCAATAGCATCAGCATGACTGTGTTGCATGGCTAACGATGCAGAAAGAACGGCTGTAGCCACGCCGGAAGTCACTTTGAGTGCGCAACCCGGTTTTGCACCGTCGCAAATCATGCCGGATATGTTGGCAATCATGTTTTTGATGGCGTAGGTCATTTCTTCGTATCCGCCACCCATCAAATACGTGATACCGCAAGCGGAACCGGAACTGGCAACGACGCAACCGCAAAGCGCACTAAGCCGGCCGAGTGACTGCTTGATATAAATGGCCGTCAAATTGCTCAAGGTCAAAGCGCGGATGGTTTGCTCTTCTGTTGCATTATGCTCAAGCGCATAAATATAAACGGGCACGGAGCAGCTGATACCTTGATTACCGCTGCCGGAATTGGACATCACTTGTACCATTGCTCCCGACATACGCGCATCACAAGCGCCACAGGTATAAGAAAGGATGTGTGTAAAGGCGGTGTCACCGAATACGGAATTGACTTTACCGGAATGTAGCAAATTACCCAATCCGTGTCCGTAGCATCCGCGGAAAGATGTCTCAGCAGCGGCTTTGTTCATTTTTGCGCCATCCAAAAGGAAACGAATATCCTCCAACTCGGCGGTAACGGCATAATCAAAGACTTCACGGAGAGTCAGTTCGGCAAATTCAGGTTTCGCATTTTCTTGTCGTTGGGTTCCATTTTTGCATTCGTTATCTTCAAGGAAATGTGTATGACTGCCTTGAATGGTGGCTTCGGCGGTACGTCCGTCCGCTTCGACAACGGCATGAATATACAATACATCAGGCGCCTCCATATCGACCTGGATTGTAGCGGGAACGCGTTGCATATACTGTTTGGCATAGGCAACAGTTTGAGGATTGGTATCGCGTAAGACTTCCAGTTGGTATTCGCTTTTTCCGATGGTAGCTCCTAAAGCGATAGCAATCGGTAGGCCGACCATGCCGGTATTGGGAATACCGACTGCCATGGCGTTTTTGTAGATGTTCTTACTAAGGTGAACCGTAATAGCATCGGGTTCTTTACCTAAAATCTCTTTAGCTCGTGCGACGCATAAAGCGACAGCGACGGGTTCAGTACATCCGATAGCGGGAATTACTTCTTTGTGGAGAAGTGAAAGAATTTGAGAATGTGTCATATATTTAGAAAATGAAATTTTAGTCGTAGTATGGTATATGCTTTGAGCCATAAAGGAGCTTCCGTCCGTTTGATGGTATCAAATAAAATCTGTTGTGCCTTGTGATTGTATTTGGACGTGGTAGATTGGGGATTCAAGAGATATCGATAGCCTGTATAATGAATGAGTCGGACTTTCGAATGATTCTTGATCAGTAAATTCCAGATGCGTAGAGAAAAAATAACATCCTCATAAATCATACCCTTCGGGAATTGGATATCCTGTATTGCTTCTCTTTTATAGATACGCATGCATGGTGACGTAAAAATGAAACGATGCCGTGGTACTTTTTGTTCCACTATTTCTCCTTTCAAAGTTATGCGTTGGTATCCGCATTGTGCCATCATATTATTTCCAATGGCATTGATCAAAGTGGCTATGTAATCCGATTCTATGGTATCGTCCGCATCCACAAAAACTATATATTCTCCTTTTGCGTGTCTGTATCCTAAGTTTCGGGCGGATGCTTGCCCTTGATTGGATTGTGAAAGATATAGAATGCGTGTGTCCACTTCTGCGAATGTTCGGATGATATTTCCACTTTGGTCTGTACTGCCATCATCCACCATAATAATTTGCAAATTAGAATAGGTTTGATGGGTGAGAGAGGAAATACACCCAGCCAAATAATCTTGCGTGTTATATACCGGTACAATGATAGAAACCAAAGGTCGGTCGGCAGGCAGAAGTGATTGCATCAATATTTCCGTATTTCCGCATTGTCGTGTACGATCGAATTGCTCTTTGTTTATTACCTGTTGACGGGTAAATCCTTTTTGCTGCCACTCTCTATATTTTGATATAATAAATTCTTGTATTTCATTTGGCTTGTCGGTAGCAATTCCTGCATTTGTTTTGCGGATCGTTTCAGCCAAAACACCACCGTCATCCGGAATACAAAGGATTGGTTTTTCGCATCCTAAAGCTTCATAAAATTTAGTAGTCATCATTCCTTTGGCATGAGAAGATGTCAGCACAATCATAATAGAGGAGCGGCGAATTTCATCTCCTACACGGTCGAAAGGAAGTAATCGATAGTCGGGTAAATGAAGATTCAGATATATATCGGGTGTCGAGAGAGTGTCGAGAGCGAGTCGAACGGGAGATATATCTTGAAATTCATATATTTTGCCTATATAAGTAACTAAGAATTGGTCGGTAGTTATATCTTGTGGATAGAATTGCTTAGGATCAAATCCATTAAAGATGAGATGAACATGGGGATTGAACTGCCGCAAAAAATCCACATGCCAAGGTGAAACAGTAGTAATCAGATCTGCTTTTCTTAGAATACGATTGCGGCGGCAGATATTGATATTCCGATACCAATTGCGTATAGGGCGCAAATACCATTGACGATGGTGTTGATATTGGGCATCAGGTACTTGTTCATCCAAATCCCTTATATCCACCATTAATGGAATGTGTCGTGATTTGGCTATTTCATAAGCCGCTCTTAGCGGGAAGGTGGAGAAGGTAGTGCAATATACCAAGTCAAAATATTGATGACAAATGCTTTGTTGAACCCGTCTTGAAAATTGTCGATTGCGCCAATCCGTTAGAAGTGACCAAATGGATTTGCATGCCCAATCGATTTTGTTCTTATAAATGCTCCATTGGTGAATCGGGTAGGAATGAGAAAATTCCAGATCTTCAATCTGTTCCGTATATACTTCTATGGAATATCCTTTCTGCAAGAGATAGTCGCAGAGGAATCGTAACCGTGGTGCATACGACGGTTTTCCTATAGGATCAGTTAATATGAGTATATGCGGTTGTTTCATATATATTGAAGAATACGAGGGTACAACGTTTGATGATATGTTGTAGAGTTGATGTTCGAATTATGCCAAAGCAATACGATTTCTCCTTTATATTTGCGTATGGTATCAATAACATGACAACTTACTTCAAAAGCCTGATCGATATCCAAATTCATATAATTGAAATTGCTCAATGTCACATCCATCAAAGATAGAGGATGTAGTGTAAGATTGGTCAATTCATACGATTCCGGATCAATCCAACGAACTGGTCTACAAGTTTGCAAACGAAATCCGACTTTATCAGCAAATCCCATCGTGTAATCGTCGGTAATACCGATGTCAATCAGTCGACGCATTTGCGGAATTGAACAGTTAAGGTAGTGAGCACGATGTAATTTATAGGAAGTATGTTCTGGCAGTTGACCGTAATAACTGGAGTGTAAACCTAATTGTGCACCACTTTCTATTAATAAATTTTCTGTTTTCAAATAATCTTTTTTGCAAAGATTGTATTGCGGATAATCAAACCCTTTACCTTTGGTATCTTTGATGAAGTAAATAGTCTGACAGCCGTTGTTCTGCCGAGCACAAAGTTTATCTTGTTCGATAAGCCAATCGAATGTATAAGCAGGGTCGTTGGATAAATGACGCCAAGAGGCTATTACCTTATTCCATTCTCCTCGCATCAATCCTCCTAAACCACCACGTATATGGCGGTAATGTTCAATTGTATCCACGTCATGAGTCAAACAGATTTTGTGTTTGTAGGCTGAAGGAACTTCACTTCCCAACGCTTGAAGCAATGCGATACTATAGATATCCACTAATGGCGTTTCTAGTTGACTGTTTTGACCTATAAACGAGAAGACTGCTGAAAAACGGCCGTGTTCATCTCGTCTTTTATTGATCAACTCTTCTGCACGAGAAATGAAAAAGAATGAGTTGTAAATGATGTCAGTATCAAAAACGATAGTGTTTCCTTCAGTATGCATCACGGGCAGACTCCAATCAGGAACGACAAGCTCTTTGCCCAAGTGATTGTTGGGAATAATGACCGCTTTATACTGCTGCCATAAACGACGATTTGCAGTATAACCTACCAGCGGCAGCAACTCGTGTTGTCCGTATAGTAAGAATTCGGTAATATAGGCAATTATTTCATTCACTATCGCGATAATTCAGGTGGAGATATTATTCACTCAGTAGTTCCCACTCGTACATTTTTTGTTCTATTTCGTGTTTTATGCGTTCATAACGTTGAAAATTGTCAGGTGTTTGATTGACTGCCTCGCTTAACAAGGATTCTATTTGCTTTTGTTCATCTTCCAAGTGAGCAATGGCAGTTTCCACCTCTGCTATTTGTTTTTCTTTTTTGCGTCGTGCTGCAGCCTCGGCTTTTTGTTGCTCATAGGATAATTTAGCAGTAGACGCATTTTCTTTTATAGAATTTTCAGATGGATTATTGTCTTTCTTTTCCAGTTCATGAAGCGAAGACATTTTTTTTGAGCGGAGGAAATCATAAATTCCCCCCAGATGCTCACGAACTTTCCCTCCTCCAAATTCATATACTTTTTCCACTAATCCGTCTAGAAAATCACGGTCGTGGCTAACACAAATAACAGTCCCGTCAAAATCTTTGAGTGCAGCTTTCAGTACATCTTTAGAGGGCATATCCAGGTGATTGGTCGGTTCGTCCAAAATAAGCAGATTGCAAGGCGACAAAAGCAGCCTGATCATGGCCAGACGACTGCGTTCGCCTCCAGATAGAACCTTGACTTTTTTGTCGGAAGCTTCTCCTCCAAACATAAATGCACCTAAAATGTCGCGAATTTTTAGTCGTATATCACCCGTCGCAACATAATCGATTGTCTCAAAAACTGTTTTGCTTTCATCCAAAAGGCTGGCCTCATTTTGAGCGAAATAACCGATTTTGACATTATGACCTATTTTAAGCGTGCCCAAATAATCCAATTGGTCCATAATACATCTTACCAAAGTGGTTTTGCCTTCGCCATTCCGTCCTACAAACGCCACTTTTTCTCCGCGACGGATAGTAAAGGTTACTCCGGAAATGACAGGATGATCAGCTCCGTTATAGGTTTTGGCCAAGTCCTCAATGATAACCGGAAAATCACCACTGCGTGGAGCTGGAGGAAATTTGAGATTGAGACGGGAATTGTCTTCCAGATCCACTTCCAATCTTTCCAAACGGTCCAATTGTTTTATTCTGCTTTGTACCTGAACCGCTTTTGTCGCTTTGTATCTGAATCGTTCGATAAAAGCCTCGGTATCTTCAATCATTTTTTGCTGATTGAGATATGCTCTTACTTGTTGCTCGTGTCGTTCCTGCCGTAATTTGCGGAATTCGGTATAAGATACATTGTAATCATATATATGTCCTAACGAGATTTCAATGGTTCGTGTGGTAACATGGTCCAAAAATGCTCGATCGTGGCTGACTAACAATACTGCCGATGAACTTTGTGCTAAAAATTCTTCAAGCCATTGAATTGATTCGATGTCCAAGTGGTTGGTCGGCTCATCTAGCAAAAGCAGGTCGGGATGTGATAGAAGTATTTTTGCCAATTCTATTCGCATCCGCCATCCTCCGGAAAATTCGGAACAGGAACGGTCCATATCCTTACGCTCGAATCCCAATCCGATCAATGTACGGTCTGCTTCCGCTTTGAATCGTGCATCTTGATTATCTCCAAGTACTTCATTAATCAATGTTTTACCGTCTTTGTGCAACATCACTTGAGGCAGATAACCTATTTTTAAGTCTGCGTCTCGTGAGATGGTACCGGAGGTCGGTTGCATTTCACCTGCAATCAGACGAAGCATAGTGGTTTTGCCGGCACCGTTTTTGCCGACTATAGCGATACGTTCTTTTTTGTTAATCAAAAACGATATATCTTCCAATACCGTTTGTGACAGGAATTCTATGGATAGATGATCAATGCTGAGCATTTTTATGGTCAATTATTCGCCAAAGGATGACGGTTAGAATGGAACAAGTAAGGAAATTGATACAAACCAGCAATAAAATATTCCAGTTTCTTCCCAGTATACCCATACCAATCATCAAAATCGATACACTGAGCAATACACATGTAGTCTGGATGTGATTGAGACCGGTGCGGAGTAGTAAATGATGAATGTGGTTTTTATCCGGTTGAAATGGAGATTTGTGATTCTTGATTCGTGTAATCATCACACGAATGGTGTCGAATATAGGAATAGAAAGAATGCAAATAGCCACTGCAGGTGCTGCATTGATCTGGAATTTCTCCGGAACTGAATGGTAGGCGTTGATTTCGCAAAAATGGAATACGAACGCCGTTAACATGTATCCTAATAGCAAACTGCCAGAATCGCCCATGAAGATTTTGTTGCGACTTCCACCGAATACATTGTAGCAGAAAAATACAGCCAGAGCACCTACTAGACAAATTCCCAAAATAGACCATGCCGTATCACTTACCAAATGGAAATAGGTGGCGAAAAATGCGCAATATAACATGCCTAATCCGGAAGCTAATCCGTCAACTCCGTCAATTAAATTGATGGCGTTGATAATTGACGCCAATACAAAAAATGACAACAGATAGGATGCAATCGGGTTCATTTCGTATATGCCTAAAAAACCATGAAGATGAGTAAGGCGAATATCTGCAAATCCAATTAGAGCGATACCTGCCAATAATTCGCAAATCAATTTACTCAAAGGAGAAAGAATCAAGATGTCGTCAATAAAACCGACAATCATAATGGCGAATACACCAATGAGTAGAAATTGTGACTGTTGAAGCGTGTTAAACTCAAAAATCAAATAAGTAAGTAAGAAGGAAATGCAAATATCCAAACCTCCAATATTTGGAATCGCACCAGTATGGCACATGCGTTTGTTGGGTCGCACTACAAAATCTTTTTTCTTAGCAATGCGAATAACAATCGGCATTAAAGCCGCTCCTAAAAGGAAGGCAATCAATCCGATGAGATAGGTATGTTGTAAAAAGAAATTCATTATTTGTCGAGTTGTTGGTATATTGAGTTGTTGCTGATAAATTCAGGAACAAGTTGTTTCATAAGTTTAACCGTAAGAAACGGCTGGTTGTGAAAACTGGTTTCAATCAGCTGATTGATTTTTTCGTTTGCCGTGATATAATCAACTTCTCTTACTCGTGCCTTCATGATTTTTTCGTTACGCGTAGGTATAGTTGTTTCTTTTTGATTGAGAAGTTCTTCGTATAATTTTTCTCCAGGCCGTAGTCCTGTGAACACAATCGGAATATCGACATCGGGCGTGAACCCCGCCAAGCGAATCATGTTTTTAGCCAAGTTGAGAATTTTGACAGGTTGTCCCATATCAAAAACAAAAATTTCTCCTCCATCTCCTAAAGTGGCAGCTTCAAGCACTAAACAGCAAGCCTCGGGAATCGTCATGAAATAACGGATAATCTCGGGATGCGTAACCGTTACCGGTCCTCCGGCAGCAATTTGTTTCTTGAAATACGGAATCACACTTCCGTTTGACCCCAGGACATTACCGAAACGGGTCGTGATAAATCGCGTGCAGTCGGCATCTTGTTGGTGGAGATGACGGAAAAGGGATTGCACATACATCTCGGCAATGCGTTTGGAGCATCCCATGATATTGGTAGGATTGACTGCTTTGTCGGTAGAAATCATTACAAAGCGTTGTGCTCGGTATTTAACGGCCATATCAGCCATGTTCTTAGTTCCTAATACATTGGCGTGAATAGCCTCATTGGGATGATCTTCCATCAGAGGAACATGTTTGTAGGCAGCAGCATGGAAGACGATATCCGGTTGGTATTCATTGAATATTTCTTCAATGCGCTCGCGTTCTCTTACATTGCCGATAAGCGGAATCAAACGAGCATCGGGATATTGATGCCTTAATTCAAGCGTCAAATCATGCAAGGGAGATTCGGCTTGTTCCACTAAAATGACGGCTTTGGGCCGGAAAGTGATTACTTGTCTGACTAATTCGCTGCCAATACTTCCGGCAGCTCCTGTTACCAAAATGATTTTATCGTTAAGGGTGCGATTGACATTTTCCGTATCAATCTTAATAGTGGGGCGTTCCAGCAGATCTTCAATCTGGATTGCATCGATTCGTCCGATTTTTTCACGATCTGCATCCGCACTGAACTCGGTGAAGGTAGGAGTACTCAATACTTTGATGTTGTTTTCCAAAAAAACGGATACATCTTTGCTTGGGTTAATCTCCCGTAATTTGAGCGGGGAAATAATCACATGTTCCACATGATTGGCTTTCATCCAAGAGAAAAGATGCTCGTTAAGCGGGAATACATGAAGGCCGATCAATCGATATTTGCGTCCGTTCTGTTCGTTGGTAATAAAACCTACGGGGTGATATGGTGTGTTGCCGGAAGAAATAAGCATCTTTGCGATGGCTAAACCGGCGGATTGAGTGCCATAGATGAGTACTTTGGGACCGGCGACTGAGGCTTGTCGGATGGTCTCGTAAATCGTTTTGATACCTACACGCAAACAGAAGAGAAGCAGAAAAGCGACAAAGATATAGATAATCAAAACGGTGTTGAGCATGAGCCGATTGGATGTGCAACCAGTCCAAATTACATTAAAAATCAAGAGTGACGAGCCTGTTACGAAAACGGCGAGCAATGATTTGATTGTATCAACAAATGTGGAATATCGTAAGATTCCGGCGTATGTATGGAAAAGCCAAAAACATGAAATCTGCACAATCATAACCACTATATATTGCTCCCAAATAGGCATTTGCATCGCTTCGGGATGGTAAACAAATAATCCGTTCCCAATCCAGATGCTGAACCAAAATGCTAAAGTGCATAATACCAGATCTAATATCAGTACGCTCCACCTCGGCAAATATCGCATAGACGATAAATGGGAGAATATGTCAGATTGACGTAATATTTGTAAATCGTATTTCATAACCTGTCGGATTACAAAAATTGGTCTTTTAATTCGCTTAATGCTTTTCCTGTATAACTTTTGGCACATGCCATCACTTCTTCGGGTGTTCCTTCCACCACGATTTCTCCTCCTTTGTCTCCACCTTCAGGACCTAAATCAATCACATGATCAGCGGCCAGAATAACACTGGGATTGTGCTCGATGATGATGACGGTATGCCCGTGGCTGATCAATTGATTCATGGCTCGTAACAATACGATGACATCTTTATGATGTAAGCCGGTGGTAGGTTCGTCAAAAAGGAATAATGTAGGCTTGGTGTTGTCATCGGCAAGGAAGGATGCCAATTTGACGCGCTGACTTTCACCTCCTGACAACGTACTGCTGCTTTGTCCCATTTTTACATACCCGATACCAACCTGCTGCAAAGGCAGAAGACGTTTAACAATCTTGGTGCATTCTGGGTCTTGGCTGAAGAACTCGATGGCCTGGTTGATTGTCATGTCCAAAATATCGTAGATGTTCTTGCCACGATAATGTACCTCCAGAATGTCCGGTTTGAATCGTTTGCCGTGACAATGTTCGCATTCCAATACCAAATCGGCCATGAATTGCATCTCGATGGTTCGAGTCCCTTCTCCTTGACATTCTTCACATCTTCCTCCGGGAGTGTTGAATGAAAAATGTGCTGGAGTAAAATTCATTTGTTTGCTTAATTGCTGGTTAGCGAACAATTTACGAATCTCGTCATATGCTTTCAGATAAGTTACCGGATTTGAACGCGATGAACGACTTAATGGATTTTGGTCAACGAATTCCACATCGTGAATCAGGTGAAAAGAGCCCTGCATATGACTGAAATCACCCGTATGATCTGCTGTCCCGCCATAGTATTTCTTTAGAGCGGGATATAGTACATGACTGATAAGTGATGATTTGCCGCTTCCGCTCACACCCGTTACAACGGTCATTACATTGAGTGGAAAACGAACATTGATGTTCTTCAGGTTGTTTTCCGTAGCACCGAGAATTTCAATATAGTTGTTCCACTTTCGACGCGAAACGGGAATGTTGTAGGTGAATTTTTCCAAACGAGGTTTGCCCGTGTAGGTGATTTGTCCTCCGTTTCGGCCTGCTTCCGGTCCCAGTTCTATAATGTAATCAGCTGCTTTCTGAATTTCATCATCATGCTCCACCACCACTATCGTGTTGTTAAGATCTCGAAGCTGCTGCATTACACGTATCAGGCGTTGTGTGTCTCGAGCGTGAAGTCCGATACTCGGTTCATCCAATACGTATAACGAACCTACCAGACTGCTTCCTAACGATTTGGCCAAATTGATGCGTTGACTTTCTCCTCCCGATAATGTGCAAGTCATGCGATTGAGGGTCAGATAACTCAAACCTACATCTTGCATAAATTGAAGACGGCTGTTGATTTCATGCAACAATTGTTTTGCTGCAATCTGTTCGTTAGCCGTTAGCGTAAGGTGAGCGAACCATTCTTGAAGGCTGCCGATTGACATCTTTGCCAAATCGCAAATGGATTTCTCGTTGATGAGGACATAGCCCGCTTCTTTGCGTAATCTCAGCCCTTGACATTCTGAGCATACGGTTCTTCCTTTGTATCTGGCCAGCAAAACGCGATATTGAATTTTTGCATATTGCTTGTCTTCCAGTTCCTTGAAAAAATCGTTCAATCCTTTGAAATATCGGTTCCCTGTCCAAATCAATTGCTTTTGTTCTGATGTTAGTTGATAGAACGGGGTATGAATCGGAAAATTGAATTCTTGTGCGCTATAGATGAGAGCATCATTCCATTCGCCCATCTTTTCTCCATGCCAACATGCGATAGCGCCGTCGTAAATGGATTTTGATTTGTCCGGTACAACCAGATCGGGATCGATGCCGGTTACCAATCCGTAGCCTCCGCAATTCGGACATGCGCCTATTGGACTGTTGAAATCGAATAGATGTTCTTGGGGCTCGATGAATGAAATACCGTCCGCTTCAAATTTTTGTGAGAAAGTCCAACTCTGAGCATCTTGTCCCAAGGTTTGCAATATGCAACTTCCATGTCCTTCATAAAAGGCGGTCTGAACGGAATCGGCAAAACGATTGGCTGTCGCTTGTTGCTTGTCGGCAATGACACGGTCAACGAGCAGATATCGGTTGATTGTTTGCGGATCGTTTATTTCATCAATCTGGTGTATTTCGCCGTTGTCCAAGATTCGGGAAAAACCTTCACTTTTCCAAATGCGTAATTGATCTTGTAACGAACGGTCGTCGGGCAGATTGATCGGAACCAATAGCATTACTTTGCTTCCCTCTGGCATCAGCATCAAGGTGTCCACTACATCTTTGATGCTATGTCTTTTCACTTCTTTCCCGCTCACGGGCGAGCATGTGCGGCCTACGCGCGCGTACAAAAGTTTCAGATAGTCGTATATTTCGGTTACAGTCCCTACCGTTGAACGGGGATTGCGGGCCAATACTTTCTGTTCAATAGCGATGGCGGGAGGAATACCATCTATCTTGTCAACATCAGGTTTCTGCATCCTGCCCAGGAATTGGCGGGCGTATGCGCTCAGGCTTTCCACATATCGTCTTTGTCCTTCGGCATAGAGCGTATCGAAGGCCAGCGATGATTTACCGCTGCCGCTTACACCTGTTACCACTACCAATTGGTTGCGTGGAATATCGACGGATACGTTTTTCAGGTTGTGAGTCCGTGCTCCGTGAATCTGTATGTTGCTTTCGCTTGTGTCTTGTTTCAAAATTCTTGTTTACTTGAGATATTCTTGCGCTAATTGTTTTACCAAAGCCAAATTGTCAGGATTGTCGAGGTCCATCCATTCTTCCGGCAATTTAGGAATGCGAATCTCTGTTCCCACGGGGATAATACTTGGTGAGGTGAGATGATCGCGATTGGCTTCATAGATGAAAACCCAAAGGTCTTTCTTACCGTAGTATCTATATGCCATCCAAGCCAAACGACTGTCGGCATGCATGTCTTCTGTTGCCAGAAATTCGGTGTATTCGCGAACGGTAGGAATACCGTGCACTTCCTCTTCAATAATCGTGGAATCGTTGACTTCTGTAACCGAATCATTCTTCAACGGCATTATGGCCGTATCCAAAGGTACCGATATGGTGTCGGTGGGAACTTCTACTATCGTGGGTCTTCCTGTTTTTTCGCGAATGATATCAATCCATTTCATCATCTTGTGCTGCATGAATAGAATTCCGATTCCTAAAAGAATGCAGAAAATGATGAATGTGATCAAGGCTGTCAACCATAGGCGTTTGGGCTTCCCTTTTTTGATGGTGGCTTTGTCCAAAGGTTGGAGTACTTCTTCCGGCTTTGCAGATTTGAATTCTTCAACGGGATGTTTGTCGTCTTGCTCGTCTGTATTCTGTTCTTTTACTATCTCTTGCTCGTCTTCTTCTGTTACCTGAACTTCCGTTTCTTCATTCTGCGATTCCGTTGAAGAAACGGGATCGGTTGCGTCTTCATTGTCCCGCTCTTCTTCGGGTTCTGTTTCGTATGTCGGATCTTCGTCTTTTTCAATTTCGGCATCCGGAGAATTGACCTCTATAGGAGTGTCTTCCAACTCTTGGTCGACTCTCGCCTGAATATCGGAATTACCTTCCTCAGTCTCTCCCTCTTTCTCCGTTTCTTGTCGTTTTTCTTCTGTGGGCGGGGCAATTGGGGTGGCCTGTTCTTCTTCATGCTCGTCTTTCTGCTCTGTTAAAACAGCTTTAGGCCCTTGTCCCAATTCTCCTAAAATATCTATGATTTCTTCCGCTTGTGCGCCTAATTTTTGAATAGGATCGCTATCCGGCATTAAGTGTGGCGTATCTGTCTCGTTAATGCTGTCCTTCATCGCATTTGACGGATCGAAGGTCAAACGCTTGTATCCTTCGATAATGATGGCTTCGCCGGTATTTACATCCACGCTTTTGCGAGGTGCAATATCTTGTATGCGAAATGTTCCTAATTCGTTAAGATGTATCTGCTCTCCCCTTTGAAGTGCTTCTTTCATACAATCCAGCCATGCCTTCATCAGGCGGTCTGTATCTTTCTGGGTAAGACCCGACCGTTTGGCAGTTTCCTGGCGCAAAGCGCTCCAATTCATTTTCTGTTCCATATTGTTCCGTATAAATCGAATTCTTCGGCTCGTTCTATTTTTACTTCATAGAAGTGACCGTTTCTTATGTTTATGCCTTTGTCATAGGCTTCTTGGCGGTTGATCAAAATTTCACAATCCACTTCCGGAGAATCCTGTTCGCTTCGCCCGATGAAGTAGTCGCCTTCTGCCCGGTCGATAATCACGCGTATTACCTGCCCGATTTTTTTCTGCATCAATTCGGAAGAAATCTCTTGCTGGATGGCCATAAGCCGTTCCAGACGTTTTTGCTTTATTTCTTCGGGAATGTCGTCTTTATAATGCTTTGCGGCAAAAGTCCCTTCCTCTTCCGAATAGGCAAATGCACCCATTCGATCGAATCGCATGGCTTTGACCCACTCGCAGAGGGCGTCAAAATCATCTTCGGTTTCGCCGGGATGTCCTACCATCAATGTCGTCCGCAAACATATTCCGGGTACTTTCGCGCGTATATGTTGTATGAGGGCGTCTTGTTCTGCTTGGGTGATATGCCGTTTCATTAACGACAACATATGGTCGGTACAATGTTGAAGCGCGATATCAAGATACTTGCATACATTGTCATGCCGTGACATTACATCTAGCAGTTCGTCCGGAAAATCGGTGGGGTAGGTGTAGTGCAAACGAATCCATTCTATGCCCTCGATTCCCGCCATCCGTTCTACCAGTTCCGGCAAACAATGCCGTCCGTACAGGTCCAACCCGTAGGATGACAGGTCCTGTGCGATTACATTAATCTCTTTCACGCCTTTGTCACGCATCCATTCCGCTTCATGCAATATGTCTTCCATTTTGCGTGAAGTGTGATGCCCCGTTATCAATGGAATGGCGCAATAAGAACACATCCGATTGCATCCTTCGCTGATTTTGAGATAAGCGTAATGCTTGGGCGTTGTGATATGGCGTTGTATGGTCGATTCTTTCGAAACGGCGGCTTGTGACGCTTTTATCAGTTGATCGGCCAGCAAATCGAAATCGAACTTGCCGAACCATTCGTCCACTTCTGGTATCTCTGCGGGCAAAATATCCTTGTAACGCTCGCTTAGGCAACCGAATACATACAAATGCTTCAATTTGCCTTCCGATTTGCGTTGGGCGAATTGCAGAATGGTATTGATACTTTCTTCCTTGGCGTCGCCGATAAATCCACAGGTGTTGATGATTACAATAGGGGCAGTGGCACGCTTTGAATCGTGCGTGCATTTGAAACCGGCAGCTTCCAATCTGCCCATCAGTCGTTCGCTGTCCACCAGATTCTTTGAACAGCCGAGGGTCAATATGTCAATTCGCGAGTTCACTGAGGAATTTGATTCTTACCAATCTTACATGCAGTTCGTCGTAATAATCTTCGCCCAATTCCTGCATGGCAATTTTTATGTTGTCGTTTTCTGCGGTACGGAAATAATCGTATATGTCCTCCAATTCGTCAGGCTCGATGATTTCCTTGATAAAATAGTTGATGTTGAGCTTCGTTCCGGAATAGACGATGGCTTCTATTTCTTCCAGCATTTCGTCCATACTCAATCCTTTCGATTCGGCGAGGTCGTCAAGGGCCACGCGACGGTCGATGGCCTGAATGATGCTGATTTTGCGGGAAGAGTCTTTCGGTACGGTACGTACGCGTAAATCATCCGGACGGATAATGTCGTTTTCTTCTACGTATTCTTTGATTACTCTCAGGAATTCGTCGCCATAGCGTTTCGCTTTACCGGCACCTACACCCGGGATGTTTTGCAACTCCTCAACGGTGATAGGATAACTGGTAGCCATCGCTTCCAAACTGGGGTCTTGGAAAATCACGAAAGGCGGTACGTCCATCTGTTTCGACAATTTTTTGCGTATGTCTTTCAATATGGAGTACAAGACTTCGTCGGCTGCGGCCGAACCGGCCAAATTGGCTTCTATTTCTTCCTCTTCTTCCTCGTCATGAACTTCTATCGGAACTTCGAACGAAACGGGGCGCTTGATGAATTTTCGACCCTCTGCCGTCACTTTCAAGTCGCCGTATGACTCGATGTCCTTCTTCAAATAGCCGGAAAGCAGGGCTTGACGCATGATGGCTTGCAAGATGCTTTCCTCTGTCTCTTCGCCGGCTCCGAACGAATCCAATTCGGTATGCTTGTAACTCAATACGGCTGCCGTTTCATTTCCGTGTATGATGTCGATGATATGCTCTGCTTTGAATTTTTCCCCCAATTGAACTATTGTTTCCAATATGGTTCCAAGCAGTTCGCGCTCATCTATCATGTGGTATTGCTTCTTGCAGTTGTCGCAATGACCGCAGTTCTCGGACGTGTATTCCTCTCCGAAATAATGCAACAGCAATTTGCGACGGCAGATGGGAGATTCGGCATATCCTTGTGTCTCACGAAGCAGTTGATTGGCAATCTCCTGCTCCGCTACCGGTTTCCCGTATTGGAATCTTCTCAGACGCTCGATATCTTTGGGACTGTAGAAACAGATGCATTGTCCTTCTCCGCCGTCGCGGCCGGCTCGACCGGTTTCCTGATAATAGCCTTCCAATGATTTGGGAATGTCGTAGTGGATGACGAACCGTACATCCGGCTTGTCTATGCCCATGCCGAAGGCGATAGTGGCTACAATCACCTGACATTTCTCCATCAGGAATGCGTCCTGATTGGCTGTACGGGTCGGAGCGTCCATTCCTGCATGGTAGGCGAGAGCGGAAATCCCGTTCACACGCAATACTTCCGCCAGATCCTCCACTTCCTTGCGGCTCAAACAGTAGATGATACCCGATTTCCCGTCCATCTTACGGATGTATTTGATCAGGTCCTTGTCCACATCTTCGGTCTTCTGCCTTACTTCATAATATAGGTTCGGACGGTTGAAACTCGATTTGAACACTTTGGCGTCAAGCATTCCGAGGTTCTTTTGGATATCATGTTGCACTTTCGGGGTGGCTGTGGCGGTCAACGCGATGATAGGGGCTCTGCCGATACGTTCAGTCATGCTGTGAATGTGACGGTATTCGGGACGGAAATCGTGTCCCCATTCGGAAATACAATGGGCTTCGTCAACTGCATAGAACGAAATTTTTACCCCCTGCAGAAAGTCGATGTTTTCTGGTTTGTTCAGCGATTCGGGTGCTAAATACAGCAACTTGGTCTTACCGCTTAGTACATCTTCTTTTACGGCTGCGATTTCAGGGCGGCTCAATGAGGAATTGATGAAGTGGGCTATGCCGTCTTCTTCCGAATAGTTGCGCATGGCGTCCACCTGGTTCTTCATTAATGCGATGAGGGGACTGATGACGATGGCCATCCCGTCCATAAGCAACGACGGTAACTGATAACACAAACTCTTGCCTCCTCCCGTCGGCATCAGGACGAATGCGTCATGGCCGTCCATTACATTATTTATAATCGCTTCTTGATTCCCTTTAAATGAGTCAAATCCGAAATTGTGCTGCAAAGCGGCTACTAATTCTGTGTGCCTGTCCATTATAATATTGGCTGTAATTCTTTTGTTTTAATGTGCGTTCGTTTTGTGTGCGTTCGCTGTGTTTATGTAATTTTAGTGCAAAGGTAGTGAAAAAAAATGATATAACCAAACTTTTTCGCTAAAAAATATATATTTTTTGTCCGATTTGTCGAAAATGCCTTTTGTTTGACACTTTTCTTTTCTGCCTTATGCTCGCTACAATAGCCTGTGTTTTTACTTGTTTGGGACTGTCTTTTTTTATGTTCATGATTTTGCATTTGCTGTTTGTGTTTCTGTACTTCTGCGAACGGATGAACTGTTCTTTGGAAGTCGTTGGATGCGAATATGGTTAACGGACAAGTTAATGAACGGGTTAACGGACAAGTTAACGAAGGGGTTAACGAACAGGGTTAACGAACAGGGTTAACGAACAGATTATGTTGACAATGAATGGTCTTCTTTTGCTCGAATCTATGATAAGGACTGTATGTGATTTTATTGGTGCGATTATTTTTGTTTTTTATGCTGAATTTATGTTTCTTAAGATACTGTAAATGTGCCGATATCAGGTTTTGTATCTTTACAAATCTCCGCCAATCTCCGCCAATTTCCGCTAATTTCCGCTAATTTCCGCAATTATATTGTTCCCGAATCTCTCTGCCGTTTTTTTTTGGTGGGGGTGCATTTTTTACCCATATCTTTTTCGAGACCTAAACGTAACATAAACGTAACATAAACGTAGGGTGACCGGTGGGTTAAGGACTTTTGTATGTCAGACTGTAGTCGTGAAAAATAGGTGGATGGTCAATCTGTTTTTGTTGCATGATGGGCGAAATGGAAGTTGTATTTTTTTTATGCTCCTTCTGCTTGTTGTAATGTTAAATAAGTTGAAAAAATAATATAATCTTGTATGTGGTCTTGGTGGACTCTTCCGAAAGATTGATTCCTTGTGTCTTTCTCGCACACGCGATAAAAAAATGTAAAAAAGTGTTCGAAAATTTGCATATCTCATAAAAAAGTAGTAACTTTGCGGCCTAATTTGGGATAACATGTTTGAGTCCCTTGAAATTACTCCTTTTGTAAATTGAAAAATGTATTAGAATATGGATTTTATTGGATTGATTAGCAAGTTGTTCGGCAACAAAGCCCAACGCGATATGCGCGAAATTCAACCGTATGTGGATGCCATCAAAAACGAGTATGTGAATATTGATCGTCTGTCCAACGATGAGCTGCGTCAACGGAGCATGCAATTGATGGAGCGCATCCAACAGCGAGTCGCTGACAAAAAAGAACGTATCGTTACCCTCAAACAGGGAATTGAAGATCTCGAAATAGATCAACGCGAAAAAGTTTATAATGAGGTTGATAAACTGGAAAAAGCGATCAAGGAGGATTATAAGGATATCCTCTTGGAAGTCCTTCCTGAGGCTTTTGCTATTGTCAAATCCACCGCTCGTCGTTTCGCTGAAAACGAAACGGTACGCGTTACGGCTACTCAGCGTGATCGTGATCTGGCGGCTGATCCTCGTTATGATTTCGTGGAAATCGAAGGAAACGAAGCTGTCTATTACAACCATTGGACAGCCGGCGGAAACGAGATTACATGGGATATGATTCATTACGATGTGCAGCTCTTCGGCGGCGTCGTCCTGCATCAGGGCAAAATTTCGGAAATGGCCACAGGTGAAGGTAAAACCCTTGTCGCCACACTTCCTGTGTTTTTGAACGCTTTGACGCATGAAGGTGTCCATGTGGTCACCGTCAATGATTATCTGGCTAAACGTGACTCCGAATGGATGGGCCCGCTATATATGTTCCACGGACTGACCGTCGATTGTATCGATAAATATAAACCTAATAGCGAAGAACGCCGGCGTGCTTATGCCTCTGATATTACATTCGGAACCAATAACGAATTCGGTTTCGACTATCTGCGTGACAATATGGCCATCTCGCCTCTCGACTTGGTACAACGAGGACATAATTTCGCTATCGTGGATGAGGTGGACTCCGTTTTGATTGATGATGCCCGTACGCCTCTGATTATTTCAGGCCCCGTTCCCAAAGGCGAAGATCAGATGTTTGATGAGTATAAACATCGTGTGGAGTTGCTGGTCCGTACTCAAACTTCGCTCACTACCAAACTTCTGGTGGAGGCCAAAACGAAAATGCCGAGCGAGGATCCTAAAGTCCGCGAAGAAGGCGAATTGGCTCTTTTCCGTTCGTTCAAGGGAATGCCAAAATCCAAGGCGCTCATCAAATACCTCAGCGAACCCGGAGTGAAAGTGCGCTTGCAGAAAACCGAGGAATTCTACCTCCAGGAAAACGAAAAGAATATGCATGTCGCCACCGACGAACTCTATTTCGTTATTGACGAGAAAAACAAATCTATCGAATTGACCGATAAGGGTATCGATACGCTTACGGGAAATACGGATGACCCCAACTTCTTTGTCCTTCCCGATGTGGGCAGCGAAATCGCTGATCTCGAAAAAGAGCAACTCTCTCCCGAAGAGAAACAACAACGGAAAGACGATATCTATTCCAATTATTCCGTCAAATCCGAACGCGTACACACTGTTCATCAACTGCTCAAGGCCTATACGCTCTTCGAGAAGGATGTCGACTATATCATTGACAACAACGAAGTCAAAATCGTGGACGAGCAGACCGGCCGTATCATGGAGGGACGTCGTTGGTCCGATGGATTGCATCAGGCCGTAGAAGCCAAGGAGAATGTGAAAGTGGAAGGCGCTACACAAACCTTTGCCACGATTACCTTGCAAAACTACTTCCGTATGTACAACAAATTGTCCGGTATGACCGGTACGGCTGAAACGGAAGCGGGTGAGTTCTGGAATATCTACAAACTCGATGTGGTGGTTATCCCGACCAACAAACCCGTGGCTCGTGAGGATATGAACGATCGCATCTATCGTACCAAACGTGAAAAATACAACGCCGTTATCGCTGAGATTGAAAACCTCGTGCAACAGGGGCGTCCGGTTCTGGTTGGTACCACTAGCGTCGATATTTCGGAAAAACTCAGCAAAATGCTCAGCATGCGCAATATCCCACACAATGTGTTGAACGCAAAACTCCACCAGCGCGAGGCTGAAATCGTTGCTGAAGCAGGTCGACGCGGTGTCGTTACAATCGCCACCAACATGGCCGGTCGTGGTACCGATATCAAACTGACACCCGAAGTGAAAGAGGCCGGTGGTCTGGCTATCTTGGGTACCGAACGTCACGAATCCCGTCGCGTGGACCGTCAGTTGCGCGGTCGTGCCGGTCGTCAAGGCGATCCCGGTTCGTCTGTGTTCTTTATCTCACTTGAGGACGACCTGATGCGTATGTTCGGTTCCGAACGTATCGCAGGAATTATGGATAAGATGGGCTTCCAGGAAGGAGAAATGATCGAACACAAGATGATTTCTGCCAATATCGAAAAAGCTCAGAAAAAAGTGGAGGAGAATAACTTCGGCATTCGTAAACGCTTGATCGAATACGACGATGTGATGAACCAGCAGCGTAATGTGATTTATGCGAAACGTCATCACGCTCTTATGGGTGAACGCATTGGGGTGGATATCACCAATATGATTTACGACACAGCTGAAAGTATCGTGGCTGATGCTCGAGGCGGTATGGATTACGAGGAACTCCAATTCCAGGTAATGCAGACTTTCGCTATTGAAATGCCTTTCGACGAAAACGAATTCCGTACTTCCAAGGAGGATAAACTGAGCGAGACATTGGCTGTCGGCGCTATCGAAAGTTTCAAACGACGTATGGACAAACTGATGCAGACGGCTAACCCGGTTATCCAACATGTGTTTGCTG
Source organism: Paludibacteraceae bacterium (assembly GCA_024399655.1). GTDB lineage: Bacteria > Bacteroidota > Bacteroidia > Bacteroidales > Paludibacteraceae > Colicola. Next base: position 67,360 of record JAKSNP010000009.1, read on the forward strand.
AGAAGGGACAGATGTACGAGAATATTCTTATCCCCATTTCCGACGGTAAGAAAGTCTATAATATCGCGGTCAACCTTCGCCGTGCGGCTGAAACGGATTGCAAAGAGGTGGTGAAAGAATTCGAAAAACGCATGATACTCTTTGTTATCGATGACGAATGGAAAGAGCATCTGCGTAAACTCGACGACCTTAAACAGTCAGTCCAAAACGCAAGTTATGAGCAGAAGGACCCCCTGCTTATCTACAAACTCGAATCGTTCAATATCTTCCGCCAAATGCTTGATTCCTTCAACCGTCGCGCAATCGCTATTCTGCTGCGCGGACAGATTCATCAGCAACCGGCACAAAATCTGCAACAGGCTGCTGCTGAACGTCGTATGGATATGAGCAAATACCGCACTCAGAAAGATTCTGTTCAGCGTGCTGCCCAAGCCAGCGGAATGGCTCAGGCTGCTGGAAGGGATACGCGCGAGCAACAACGACCCGAACCTATTCATGTGGAGAAAAAACCGCGGCCAAACGATCCGTGTCCTTGCGGAAGCGGTAAAAAATATAAGGTCTGTCACGGCCGTCTCGGCGCTGACGCATTATAACTGCCCTGATGCAAGAACGTCCTTTTGATGCTGCATGGATGGACTTGATTCTTGCCAATATGTTCGCTTCTCTTGAAGTGTGGCTAATGCGGCTTTGTTGAATTAACAATCAGTTTGAATGATGATACTTGATTTTATCACGTGGAATGTTGATCCTGTAATCTTCAATCTTGGCCCCCTTTCTGTTCGGTGGTATGGCTTGTGTTGGGCTATAGGCATATATTTGTGCTATTTGGTGCAGGTGCAACTCTATAAGCACGAAAATTGCCCGGCTGATTGGGCGGACAAAATATTTATTTGGATGGCCTTAGGGGTCATCATTGGAGCTCGCATAGGACATTGTTGGTTCTACGAGTGGTATGACGTCACCAATCCTGCTTATGCCAATTTCTGTCGGCTCGTCAATATATCTACCGACCCCGTACAGATATTCGGTTGGACTATTAATTATCGCAATCCCTATATCGAACATCCTTTGCAACTTATTAAAATATGGGAAGGAGGCTTGTCAAGCCATGGCGGCGGAATAGGTCTGTTTATTGCGGCTTGGCTGCTCAACCGCAAGCATTTCTCCAAACAGCCTCAGTTCCATACTTCGATGATTTGGATTCTCGACCGTCTCTGTCTGGGCGTTTGCATTACCGCTACATTGATTCGTTTCGGTAACCTGATGAACTCGGAAATATATGGCGGCCCCACCGATATGCCTTGGGGATTCATTTTTGTACGTGACGGACAGACCGTTCCTTGTCATCCTACGCAAATATACGAAATGCTCTATTGCCTTGTGGCTTTGCCTGTCACTTGGTTGATGTATTGGAAGGGAAAAGCGTATCGAAGAGAAGGCCTGTTGATTGGTACATTCCTTCTGATTGTCTTCGTCACCCGTTTCGCACTTGAATTTATCAAACTCGATCAGTCGGATTTCGAGGCGGGACATATTTTGAATATGGGGCAATGGCTTAGCCTTCCGTTTATTGCGATTGCCGTCTATTTGATCTTACGCGCTTTCCGACGCCCTCTCAATCCGGATACTGCCGTTGAACTGTCCAAAGAAACGGCGCAATCTGTTATTGACGCTTCGGCTAAAACGAATGAAAAGCGTAAGAGCCGTCGCTAAATTCATTTTGCTTGCATGCGTTTTGTGAGCATCGTATTTATTTAATTCGCATTATTCGTATGACTATCGCTTTATTCGGCAATGCGCTGAAAGTAAATATAAAACAGGAAATCGACCATATTTTGGAGTTTATGCAACTCCGTGGGGTCAATGTTATTTTATCTCAGGAACTGCGTCAGGAATTTTCTCTGCGTGATTATATTCAATTCGGAGAGGAAACGGATGAACCGATTGATTTTGCTCTTTCTATCGGCGGTGACGGCACTTTCCTTACTACTGCTGCTTTGGTCGGACGGCAGAATATTCCTATTTTAGGAATCAACTTCGGACATTTGGGCTTTTTGGCTGAAGTGGAAACCAAAAACTTGGATTGTATCCTGGATCAATTGATTCGAGGACAGTATACGATTGAGCAACGCTCTCTGTTGGCTGTCAGAAGCGGAGCCGGAGGTAATCTGTCTATGCCGTTCGCTCTTAACGAAGTGGCGGTGATGAAATACGGCTTGAGTAGTATGATCGCCTTGGAAGCCAGAGTCAATGGCGAATTGCTGCAACGTTACGAAGCGGATGGCCTGGTGATTGCTACACCTACCGGAAGTACTGCTTATAATATGTCTATCGGTGGACCTCTTATGGTGCCGCAGGCAAGAGGTATAATCCTCTCTCCTATCGCTTCACATAGCTTGAATGTGCGTCCTATCGTTATTCCGGATGATTGGAAAATTGATTTGAGCGTACAAAGCCGTAATGGCTCGTATATCGTGAGTATAGATGGCCGTAGCCAGATTTTGAACGACTCTGTCCAATTGCATGTGGAAAAAGCCGATTATACTGTCAAAGTGGTACAGGTTGGCGAAAACTCGTTTATTGAAACGCTCAAAACTAAATTGTCGTGGGGAAACTGATTATGTGCAATTATCCTGATTTGCGAATCGTTTATATGGGAACGCCTGAGTTTGCTGTGGCTGGACTCAGAGCTTTGGTAGAAGGTGGCTACAACGTGGTTGCGGTCGTCACTATGCCAGATAAACCTGCCGGAAGAGGACATCAAGTCCAATTCTCGGCTGTAAAACAATATGCTTTGAGCGTTAATCTGCCTGTCTTGCAACCGGAAAAACTGAAAGACGAAACTTTCCTCGATCAGTTGCGCTCCTTTAATGCGGATTTGCAGATTGTCACGGCGTTTCGAATGTTACCGGAAGTGGTATGGAATATGCCTCGTTTGGGTACTTTCAATCTGCATGCTTCGCTACTGCCGGATTATCGCGGTGCGGCACCTATTAATTGGGCTGTCATTAACGGAGATAAAAAGACTGGATGTTCTACTTTTATGTTAAAACATGAAATAGATACGGGCAATATTATTTTGCAGGAAAGTTTGTCGATAGACGACGATGAGGATGTCGGTTCTGTACACGATAGATTGATGGAGCAGGGAATAGGACTTACACTTCGTACTGTAGATTTGATAGCCGAATGTGATGCACACGGGAAGAAACTTCCTACAATTCCGCAGGTGGAATCCACTGTTATGCGTCAGGCACCCAAAATATTCAAGGAAACCTGTCAGATAGATTTTTCGCAAACAGCTTTGCAGGTCAAAAATTTTGTACGAGGACTTAGTCCCTATCCTGCAGCTTGGTGCAATTTGGACATTGCGGGCAGGCATTTTGATAATATAAAGGTATATCGGGTGGAATTAGGTGAGGGACTGATTACGGTTGCGTGTGCTGACGGCCCGATTCATATTCTGGAATTGCAAATCCCGGGTAAGAAACGAATGGACGCCAAATCCTTGCTCAACGGCCTGCATTGAAAAATGAATGCGTTGTAGATGAATATATTGAGATACAAAATATTATCAGGTTGTTTATAAGAATTGCGATATGCAATTGCAAAGGTTAGAATGGATTGTATCAGTTTAATTGATAAATATTATAGTGATAATCAACCCCTGCGGGATTTGCTGATTAGGCATAGTGAACAGGTTCGTGATCGGGCTTTATTGGTCGTGGATGCTCACCCTCAATGGGTCAATCAACACTTGGTCGACCGTCAATTTGTGGCGGAAGCTGCCATGCTTCATGATATAGGTATATATTTGTGTGATGCGCCTCGTATCTGGTGTACTGGTCCGCATCGTTATATTGAACATGGATACTTGGGAGCGGAATTGCTTCGTCAAGAAGGACTGCCAAAGCATGCTTTGGTAGCTGAACGACATACTGGAAGCGGTATATTGATGGAACAGATCATACGTGAAGAAATACCGGTTCCTCCCAGAGATTATTGCCCGCAAAGCCTTGAGGAAAAAATTATTTGTTATGCGGATAAATTCTATTCCAAAGGACATCCGGATTGTGAATTGTCGGTCGCTAAAGTGCGTGAAAATATCTGGCGATATGGGCACGATAGCGTTTTGAGATGGAATGCTTTGGTTGACTTGATGGAAAATTGATACCATCCATTTTGCCAGGTCTTGTATCGAATATGCTTACATCTGTTGCGCAATATTTTAATATTTTATAGAGCTAAGGTGTTTCGTTTGGTGCGGGGAGTAATCTAAGCCCCCAAGGACTGTTGATATTGGGATGTGGATGCATTCTGTTCTTTCTTTTCAATGGATTAGAATGATACCTTGAGTTGTTAAATGGGGAACAATTTTATATGATAGTCAACAATCTGTCATTTTTATTAAAAATGCAGAGGAAAATTTGTTTGTTTCGAAAAAAAGTTGTATCTTTGCACCCGATTTCAAAACTACTATGACTAGACTTAGTGTAAATATCAATAAAGTGGCTACTTTGCGCAACGCACGTGGCGGCAATCTGCCTGATGTGGAGCAGTTTGCTAAGGATTGTGAGCGCTTTGGCGCACAGGGAATTACGGTTCATCCTCGTCCGGATGAGCGCCATATCCGTAGGCCGGATGTGTATGCCTTGCGAAATTTGATAACTACCGAATTCAATATAGAAGGCAATCCTCAGCCCGCATTTGTTGACTTGGTTTGCGAAGTACGTCCCACGCAGGTTACCTTGGTTCCGGATGCTGAAGATCAGTTGACCAGCAATCACGGTTGGGATACAAAGCAACATCTGGCTAAATTGACGGCTTTGATTCAGCGTTTCCGCCGTGAGGGTATTCGTGTTTCCGTATTTGTCAATGCGGATCCGGAGATGGTGGAATATGCCAAGCGCGCCGGCGCAGATCGCGTGGAACTTTATACGGGGCCTTTTGCCGAGCTGTACGACCGCGATGCTGCGGCTGCTATCGAGATGATTCGGCCTGCTGCCGAAAAAGCACACGAAATAGGAATCGGACTAAATGCAGGGCATGACCTGAATTTGAGAAATCTTCAAGCTTTGATTACGGAATTCCCTTGGATAGACGAAGTCAGCATAGGGCATGCGTTGATTGCTGATGCGCTTTATTTGGGAATAGAAGAAACAATCCGTAGATATCGTGCTTGTTGCATCCCGGCTGTTGATTGACTGCGTTCGTGTTTCTATAAATATCTGTCCCCTTTTTGATAAATCGAATCGATTATCAGGGTAATACAGACGAATGATGAAAATAAACTGGAATAATCATTTATAGTAATTTTTTTACAGAATATGTTTTTGCAAATTGACACTGCTTCACTGGTGGCTCAACAAATGGCCCAGATGGAAGAACCCGTTCAGGAATCAATCAATCTTTGGACAATGGCCCAATATGGTGGTTGGATTATGATTGTGCTTGCACTGCTTTTGGCGTGGGCATGCTACATATTTATTGAACGTCTTGTCACGCTTCGTAATGCGCTGCGTGAGGATAAAAACTTTATGAATCGTATCAAGGATTTTATCCATGAGGGCAAGATTGACTCTGCTGTCAATCTTTGTGATGTTACTAACACCCCGTCTGCAAGAATGGTGGAAAAAGGTATCAGCCGTATTGGCCGCCCGATGCAGGATGTGCAAGTCGCTATCGAAAATGTCGGCAATCTGGAAGTGGGCAAGTTGGAAAAAGGTTTGGTAATTATGGCCACAATTGCTGCAGGTGCTCCTATGCTCGGCTTCTTGGGGACTGTACTCGGTATGGTTCAGACTTTCTTCAATATGGCTCATAGCGCAAGCGGTGTCATTGAAATGGGTGCGTTGAGCGAGGGTATGTATCAGGCAATGGTTACTACTATAGGCGGTTTGATTGTCGGTATCTTGGCTATGTTTGCTTACAACTTCCTGGTGTCTCGTATCGATAGCGTTGTTGCTCAGTTGGAAGGCCGTACACTTGAATTTATGGACTTGCTGAACGAACCTGCATAATCATCCTAAATTTTGAAAATCTATGGCTCTTAAGAGACGGAATAGAGTAGAGGCAACATTTGCTATGTCAAGTATGACCGACTTGATATTCTTGCTTTTGTTGTTCTTCGTGATGGCCAGCACGATGTCATCACCTAATGACATTAAAATCAATCTCCCGCAGGCGCGTGCAACAACAAATACCAAAAATGTAGTTGCAAAGGTGTTTATTGATAACTTGGGATTCTATAGCGTAGCTTTGGGAAATACCAAACCCGTGGCTATTGAAAGTGAGGACCTGGAGATGTATCTGAGTAGCGTGCAAGAGCAGGATTCCACTATGTTCATCGCTCTTCATGCAGATGAGGATATTGCGTATAAAGAAGTGGTTCGAGTGTTGGATATCGCTAACGAACACAATATGAAATTGGTAATTGCTACCAAGAAATAAAGCGATTGTTCTTACCCAATCTTAAACAATGCAATTTTGAAACAACTGAATTCCAATATTATCGCATCTTTCGGCACGGTGTTGGTCATGGCGCTTGCCATACTGCTGCTCTTCTTGCTGTCCATGAGTTTTGACACTCCTAAGGAAGATGAAGGACTGATGGTTAGTTTTGGCTATAGTGATATAGGTGGAGGGCAGGAGGATGGCCAAATGCAACCGGAGTCTGAACCTCTTACTACCGTAGTCCCTACTTCGTCCGCTCCTTCCCAACAGGACTTGATGACTCAAGATAACGAACAGTCGTTGGCCCTGCAACGTCAGCAGGAAGAGAAACGCCGTCAGCAACAGGCATTGGCGGAACAACGCCGCAAAGAACGCGAGGAAAAACAGCGGATCGAAGCAGAACGCAGAGCCGAAGAAGCTCGAATCGCTGCTGAAAATGCAAAGAAACAACAGGCAATCGATAATGCCAATAAGTTTGGAAACCTGTTTGGACAAACCAACAATCCTGAAGGAAGTGGAGGATCGGGTAATTCTGCTTCGTCAGATGCTAAAGGTAATCCCCTTGGTTCAGGAGTGTCTGGCGGTAACTCATGGAGCCTAAATGGTCGTTCGTTGATCGGAGCTTTGCCAAAACCGCAAGGGTCGTTTGAACGAGAGGGGACTGTGGTAGTGGCAATTACGGTGGATGCCAATGGCAATGTGGTAAGCGCTACGGTTACTTCGGGTACGGATATTTCTGACTATGCAACGCAACAGATGGCTATTAATGCGGCTAAACAAGCCAAATTTAATATCGTGGATCGCCCTGATAAAACATTGGGGAAAATTACCTACCACTTCAAATTCAAATAAGACAACCTGATAATTATTCGTTTGATAATTAGTACAATTATGAATTACTTGTTTTTAGACAACGGTTTTGAGGAAATTGAGGCAATCACAACGTTAGACTTGCTCCGTCGAGCCGATATCGCAGTTACTACGGTCAGCCTTACCGGAAAGGATATGGTTTTGGGCGCACATAATATTGCGGTGGAAGTTGATGGCAAATTCGAAGATATGGATTTTTCTGATGCCGAGACATTGATCCTTCCTGGAGGAGCTACTCACATGGAACAACACGCTGCGTTCTGTGATTTGCTCATTCAACACAATACTGCTAACCGCCTGATTGCTGCTATTTGTGCAGCTCCGGCTGTCCTCGGCAAATTGGGCATACTCAAAGGAAAACAGGCTACATGTTATCCGGGCTATGAGAAAGCTCTGGGGGAGAGCCATCTGGGAGGCTTGGTCGTCGAATCTAAAAATATCATCTCAGCCAAAGGACCTGGATTGGCATCTGATTTTGCTTTCTGCTTGATTGAACATCTGGCGGGTAGCGAGGTGGCTGATCGTGTCTACGATACGGCTCAATACTGATTTTTCCGCAATCAATTTATTAATTAATATATTAGTCACTCTAACAACAATCTCATTCAATTATGAAAAAAATAGTACTTCTTCTTGCAAGTGCAATGATGCTGATGCCTTTGATGGCTCAGGAAACTGAAAAAAAAGAATCTCCTTGGAAGTGCACAGGCCTTCTTGGTCTGAATGCCAGTGCTACCGGTCTTTGGAACTGGGCTGCCGGTGGTAATAATAATATAACCGGTGTCGCATTCGGAAAAGTTCGTCTGTTGTATGCTGAAAACAATTTGAGTTGGGAAACAAATCTGGATTTGGAATATGGTCTTACTTTCGTTGATCAAACTTACGACAAACTGCAAAAATCAAGCGACCATATTATTTTCAATACCAAATTCGGTTGGGCTTTCGCTCCTAAATGGTATCTGACCGTAAATGCCGGTTTCGAATCGCAATTCGCTCATGGTCTTACTTATCCTGGCGACGGCACTCCTAATGAGATTATTTCTAAATGGTTGGCTCCTTCCTATACCGATATATCTGTCGGTATTGATTGGAAACCCAACGATATCTTCTCCGTTTATATCTCTCCGATTGCCGGACGAATCACCACGGCTTGCGTTTCTGATAAAGTGAACGATAAATTTGCAGAACAATATGCTTTGGAAGACGGTGGCCTGCGTCAGGTGCTCCAAGAAAAATATGGTACTTGGAAATACGAAGAGGATAAAGCCAGCGACGCTTTTGCTAAGAAATTTACCAATGCTCGCGCTGAACTCGGTCTTACCTTGAAAGGTGCCATCAACTACAAATATAAAGATCTTACCTTGATGACCTCTCTCAAACTATTCACTCCATATGCTTGGGATAAAACGAAGTTGTATGACTATACTGTTGATGGAACCACTACCACTTATTCCGAAGCTCAAATGGAAAGCCACGGTTTCGATATCAAAGATGCTGTCTACAAAGGATTCCGCGACAACAACCGCCGTTTCGGCAATTTTGACGTTGATTGGGATGTCGCTATTTCTTACCAATTCCTCAAATGCTTGAACGTTACGCTGTCCACCAGCTTGAAATACTACAATGGCGTAATGATTGATAAAGTATTTGACAAGGGGCTTCCTACCGAATATACTCATGCTGCTGAACGCGTTCAGTTTAAGGGCGTTCTCGGCCTTGGCGTCGGTTATAGCTTCTAATATGCCTTTATGGAAAGCCTGGAGCAACTTCATAGAAATGTTCATTTGCTGCTTGAGCGATATCAGCAATTACGTGAGGAAAATCAATTGTTGATTGATGATAATCGCAGGCAGCATAATGAATTATTGGAAGCAAATGCTGAAATTGTGCGTTTGCGGCATGAGTTGCGTGACCTTCAAACTGCTCACAATATCTTGGCTGACCAAAAAACAGAGACGCGTGAGCAAGCGCGTCTTTATCTCACACAAATAATCAATCAGGTGGATTCCGCCATAGATGCTCTGCGCTCGTGACTCCTGACGGTAAACAACATATTACTCTCCAACTCGATGCACATCGCATTGAATTTAGTATCGCTCCGCAATCCGAGATTTTCTATCGCAATGCGGGTAATGACTTGAACCAACGATATAAGTATTTCCAAACTAAATATCCCAATCAGTCTGCTGAGAATATTTGGGTGTTTGTGGCTTTGGAACAAGCATTAAGATTCCAAATGGAGAAACAGAGCAATGCGCTCGAACCGATTGATCAACAACTGAAAGAACTTAATCAACTGATCGAAGAACAAATATGATACTTGCAATTATTGTTGGACTGGTTGCTCTTCTCCTCGGTGCAGGCTTGTGCTATCTTTTCTTTAAGTATAGCGCAGTCGGTATTTTGAAGAAGGCCGAAGAGGAAGCCGAAGTCATCAAGAAAAATAAAATGGTTGAGGCCAAGGAAAAATTTATTGCTCTCAAACTCGAACATGACAACCAATTACGCCAGGATGAACAACGTCGTCAGCAACAGGAACAACGCCTGCAGCAACGTGAACAACAACTCAACCAGCGTCAAGGTGATTTGCAAAGAGCCCAAAATGAATTGAACCAAGAGCGTCAACAGGTAGATCAACGACAACAGGCGCTCGAATACAAACAACAGGAAATCGACAAACTCCATAAACAGGCTCAACAGCAATTGGAATCTCTTAGTGGCATGTCTGCTGAAGAAGCTAAAAAACAATTGGTGGAGACTATGAAAGACGAGGCTAAAACGGCTGCAATGGCTTACATTAATGAAACCATGGATGAAGCGCGACTCAATGCTAACCGTGAGGCCAAAAAAATCATTATTCAAACTATCCAGCGTGTAGCTAGTGAAACTACTGCTGAAAATGCCGTAAGTGTATTCCATATTGATAACGACGAAGTGAAAGGCCGTATTATTGGACGTGAAGGTCGTAATATCCGTGCGCTGGAAGCTGCCACTGGCGTTGAAATCGTAGTGGATGACACGCCCGAAGCCATCACTCTTTCCGGCTATGATCCTATCCGTCGTGAGATCGCACGACTCTCTCTCCACCAATTGGTTCAAGACGGTCGTATCCATCCTGCACGTATTGAGGAAATTGTCGCTAAGGTAACCAAACAGGTTGAGGACGAAATTATTGAAACTGGTAAACGTACCACTATTGACCTTGGTGTTCATGGCCTGCATCCTGAATTGATTCGCTTGATCGGTCGAATGAAATATCGTTCGTCCTATGGCCAAAACCTTTTGCAACACGCTCGTGAAACAGCTAACCTTTGCGCGGTTATGGCATCGGAATTAGGTCTTAATCCTAAGAAAGCCCGTCGTGCCGGTTTGCTACACGATATAGGTAAGGTGGCTGAAAATGAAGAAGAATTGCCACACGCAGAATTGGGTGGAAAGATTTGTGAAAAATATGGTGAAAAACCGGATATCTGTAATGCGGTGGCAGCTCACCACGATGAATGTGAAATGGAAACCCTTATCGCTCCCATCGTGCAAGCTTGTGATGCCATCTCCGGTGCTCGTCCGGGTGCTCGTCGTGAAATCGTAGAAACCTATGTAAAGCGTCTTAACGACTTGGAGAACATGGCCATGTCATTCCCTGGTGTAATTAAAACCTATGCGCTTCAGGCAGGCCGCGAACTTCGTGTCATCGTAGGTGCCGACAAAATTAGCGATAAGGATACCGAGTTACTCAGTTTTGACTTGGCCAAACGCATCCAGGATGAAATGACTTATCCCGGACAAGTGAAAGTTACTGTGATTCGAGAAACGCGTGCTATCAATTACGCGAAGTAGAATCCGTTTGATAAATGCGCATTTCGCATCGTTCGCAATCAAATACGATGCGCATAAGCGTTCCATTTTTGAGCCGCAAATATTGCGGCTCTTTTTTTATCGGATTGGTCTTGCGGCAATGCCCCATTTCATTCAAAATGCAATAGCGGCAAGTCATCAAAGGTCTTGTGTCAGTTGTCGTCTCCATTGATTTAATTTACTGATGGGTATGAAATAGGGAGCTGATTCAATAGTGATATTCCTTACTGTGTATGGAGTATCTCCTAATTTGCATAGTTGTTCTTTAATCGTTTCTATCGCTCTCTCGGGATGGCGCGATATTTCCTTTTCGGAAGCAAATTCTGCTTCGTTATCACCGATGCGAAGCATGAATCCGGTAGCCGTTTCTGTAAATATTATATCTACTGGAATGCGTCTTTCCGAATGAAGGGTTTTGGTATATACCGTATCTAAATTACGATAAATTGGTGTGCCAATCTCAATATGTATAGGCTGATTGGTGGTGATTATATTGCCTTCAACTCGATTGATAGCAAAGCCTTGGTCTTCGTAACATAAACCGTCGCCATTGTGTAATACAATGTTGGGATTGAGTCGTATTTCCCCTTGGCGCTCATTGATGGAATGTTCCCAAATGCCAATGAATTCTCCGGTGGATTTCGGACTCTTCCAGTTGGCCATAGGTCGGGTTCTTCCATGTAAAAAATAATCGGTAGCGCCTCGATGGAATGTTTTTTCTGGGGACGGCTCAAAATCGGTATGAACGATGCAATGGATATCTTTTGTGAGTTCATCTAATTTCTTTCGATAGTAGGCTACTACATTGGTCACATAGTCTTTGTCTTTTAGCCGTCCTTCGATCTTGAAAGTGCTTACTCCTGCATCAATCATTTCTTTTAGATATAGACTCCTGTCCATGTCTTGCAGACTGAGCAGATAGCGTTGATGAATAGGCTTTCCTGAATCATCGCATATCTCGTGCATATCTTCATCCAAAAGGTCATATTGCATGCGGCACATTTGTGCGCAACACCCCCTGTTGGCAGAGCGGTTCAGTATTACTTCCGACATATAGCATCTTCCCGAGTATGATACGCATAAGGCTCCGTGTACGAAGGCTTCCAATTCGATACTATCGCCTACGGCTTCATGTATCGACTTGATTTCTTCAATGGTCAGTTCTCGTGCTAAAACCACACGTTTGAACCCCAAATCTCTGAGTCTGATGATATGCTTAATACGGCGATTGTCACATTGTGTTGAAGCGTGCAAGCGGATAGGGGGTAAATCCTCTTCTAACAGACGTAAATCCTGGATGATAAGCGCATCTACGCCTATCTGGTATAACTCTGCTGCCATTTGGGCCGCTTCTTTCCGTTCTTCAGCAGTCATCAGGGTATTTAATGTCACCAGCACTTCTACACCATATTTATGGGCGTAGTTCACCAGTTCTTTTAAATCTTCTATACTGTTTCCGGCAGCTTGTCTGGCACCAAATTTAGGGGGACCTATATACACAGCATCGGCACCGGCCTGAATAGCGGCGATGCCTACTTCTTTGTCTCTAGCTGGAGCTAATATGGTTAATCGCGAAGTTGACACGATAATTGATACATTACGATTCCTGCGGTTACGCTGACATTCAGCGAGTGTTTGGTTCCGTATTGCGGTATCTCAATACATCCGTCAGCAGCGTCCACGATTTCTTGTTGTACACCGAACACTTCATGCCCGAGTATAATGGCATATTTCCCTTTGGGCAGTTCTACCTCATCCAGTTTTATGGAATCGTGCGCTTGTTCGATGGCATATACGATATATCCTTGTTCGTGCAGTTCTTTTACTGCCTCCATAGTTTCTGATTTATAGATCCAGTCTACGGTCTCTTCAGCTCCCAATGCTGTTTTGTGTATTTCTTGATTTGGAGGACAGCAACAAATCCCGCATAGATATATTTTCTCCAGCCTGAATGCATCTGCCGTACGGAATACGGCACCGATATTATGCTGGCTCCGTATGTTGTCTAACACTACCACCAACTGAAGTTTTTCCGCATTTTTATACTCTTCTTTGTTCAGTCGGTGCATTTCGGGAATAGTCAGTTTCTTCATTCTAAGGTCAACTCTTTTTCTTTTTCCAATGCCTTCTCTAATTCTTCCTGTTTTTTCTTCAGAATGCGGTATAAATGTGCTTCCTCATTGTAATAACCGTCCCAATATTGAATGTCGGGCATCCATATCCAACGATTATTCGGACCTTGTATTGGCAAACGGCAGGTTTTTAGGTTGTCATTGATTTCCATCAGCATCCGATATGTATCCATCCTGGTCTTGGTTTCTTTCAGGTCCTTGGTATTGGTGTTGTGTTCAATTAAATATTTTCCGTAATCAAGGGTCTCGTTCCAATGCTTTCGGATGAAATTTTTGGCGGATGTAGATGCTTCGTATGTTGACAAAGCTAACGAGGCGGAATCCATGGCTTCCAGGTATTGCCCGTTTTTCCACAGTTTCGTCGCGTGATTCATTATCCTGACACTATTTTGATTGGCTTCTTTTTCTTCTTCTGTTTCGGTGGCGAATGCGTTGAGGCCACATAAGCAAATAGTTGCTATTAAAATCCACTTTTTCATATATCTTCAGGGAGATTTAGAGTTATTGTTTGTGTATTTTCGCTCAATTCTATAATTAAGTCTTCGTGCAAAGGAACGAGCCGTCCGTCTTCTAAAATACCGAGTATGTTGATGGTGCTTTCATCCACTTCGCTTATTTTTCCGATGTTTTTGTTGCCGCAAATCACAGCCCATCCCACTAAATCCTGCCAGGTCAATCCTGTAGCGTCCTCGTCCTCTATGATATCTTTTCGCAACATATAAGCTTTGTGATTAATTAATGGCAGAACTTTATCTTCGCTATCTATGCCTTTCAATGTGAAGATAAGTGAATCAGCTCCTTTCCCGCGCCAATTCGTTACGCGGAACGGAACAAAAAGCCCGTCTATTTCAGTAATTAGGAATTCAGCTTCGGCATTATCCCAATATTCGTTGTTCATTCGGCATTGAATATCGCCTTGTTTTCCATGAGTGCGAGCCAATAAACCTATTTCTAATATCTCGTTGTTGGTGATCATTTTAGTTCCTAATTATCAGGTGCCCGCCTCCATAGGAGCACGAATAGGGTTTCAAAGCGTATCGGCTGATGCCTTTTTCAGGTACGGCAAATCCGTAACTGAGATCATAACTTTCGCCGCATTTCGGGCAGATGGCTTTTAATCCGTCTATTTCCACTACTGTATCTCGATTCAGACATACAGGGCAGCACAAATCAAATGCATGATACGCATGATCCATCCCGCATACCACCACGATGCCCGCATAGCCTACGTATTCATGTACGAATCTGGGCTCGTTAAACACTATCGTTTGATAGCCGTTGTCTAACATGAAATGCGGATATTCGGCGGCTAGATTCAAATCGATGCTTACGGGGAAATTAGGTACGGGATTCTTTTGATAGTTCTCGCACGAACTGCAAAGCATCATTGCCGCCAGCCATATTGCGGTTTTGATTCTCACTAATAGCACTTGTTTAACGTTACGTCAAAAATCAATGTCGAATAAGGTGGAATATAATTGGCCAATCCTTCTGCTCCGCTGCCTTTTTCTTTATACGCCAGTTCGTAGGGAACATACAAGATATAACGTCCGGATACATACATCTTTTTCAATCCTTCGGCAAATCCTTCTGTGAGGGAGGATACCGCCATTTTGGTGTTTTCTCCGCTCGAGAATTCATAACCGTTGATCAGTTTGCCGGTGTAGGTCACTTCTACCGTCTTTAAATCATCGGGGTGAGCACCCGCTTGATTCATACCTTGACGGATAATCTTGTATTGTAAACCGGATTCCGACACTATAACGCCTTCTTCCAATTTGTTCTGCTCCATAAAGGCTATGTTTTCGGCTTTCCAATCCAGCCATTTGTCTTCTTTACAGCCGCACATCGCCATCACTAGGGCGATAATTATCCATGCTTTCTGTTTCATGAGTTTCATCTTTTTATTATTTGGCCAACCAAGGCGTAGGATCAAGCAATGTACGGTCTTGGTATATTTGGAAATACAATTCTGTTTTGTTATCTTCGTCAGGATCGCTGTATATGGTTCCCAAGGTTTGTTTGGCCTTTACTTTGTCGCCTTGTTTTACGGATAAAGTTTTCAGGTTCGAATATACAGTTCGGTAATTACCGTGCTGTATGATTACGGCATATGTATTGCCCAATACTATGCAACTGCTCACTTCGCCTTCATATACGGCGCGTGCCGAACTGCCGGCAGTCGTTTGGAGGTATATGCCTTTGTTGTTGATAGTTACATGTTCATACACGGGGTGTTGATGTTGCCCGAAACTGCCGCTTATATAGCCTTTTTCTACGGGCCATGGCAATCGTCCTTTGTTTTGTTCGAAGCCGCCGGCTATCAATTGTTGCTCTTTGGTCAGAGTGGTGGTAGTGGCTTGTTTGCGGATGATGTCGTCGATTTTCTTGTTCAGTTCGTCTGCTTTTTTCTGCTGTTTTTTCAGTTTGGCCGTCAGGTTTTTCTCTTTTTTCTTCAGTTCGTCCAGCATTTTCTGTTGCTTCCGTTCGTCACGTGCCAGATTGTCTTTCTCGCGATTTTGCTCTTTAAGAGCCGTTTGGCGTTCGTCAAGGCGTTCGCAGAGAAGGTTGTTCTGTATGTCTATTTCGGCCTGTGTGTGTTCAATTTCGCGTACTTGTTGTTTGCGATATTGGGTGAATTGACGCATGTAGCGGATTCGGCGTAATAGTTGCTGGAAGTTGGTCGAACTTATCAGGAAGAGCAGGGGGGATGACATACGGTCTGCATAGTGCGTCTTTCTTACCAAGGTCGCGTAATCAGCTTTCAACTGTTTCAATTGGGCTTGCAATTCGGAACGACGGGCGCTCAAATCCTGCATTTCCCCGTCCAAAGCCGTTATCTCCTGATTGATTCCGGCAATTAGACGTTTGCGGTCTTTGATACTTTTGTTCAGCAGATTGAGCTTGTTGTTGGTGGCCTTTTCGCTTTGTTTTGTTTCCGAAATCATTTTTTGCGTTTCGGCCAGTTCTTTCTTTATCTGTTCCTGCTGGGCTTGAAGCTCTTTTACGGTCTGTGCATTACAGCAGAGAGGTAGCAATATTAATAATGCGCTGTATATTAATCTTTTCATAATTGCTTATGTTTTGCTGACGGGCTACTATTGGTTGGTCGAATTTGGCCTCCGGCATTTCCAGATGGATGGTGATATCGTGTCCTTCCCATTTTAGATTGATATCGTCTTTGCTTTCTTGAAACACCAATGCCTCGGCTTTCTTGAACTCATCCCATTCTTCTTGAGCATATTGACGATTCAGCTTGATAATACCGGTCAATTGGGTGGGCGTGGCTTCCAGACGGGCCATCTCGGTGCCGAATAGAGGCATAGCGATGGAGGCTACGATTAGGGTGTCCCTTACGGCTTCTACCGAGCATTTTACCGTATACGTCTTGCCGTCCAGCGTGATGGCGGCTTTGGCTTGTGAGCAGCTTACGGTTTTGGGTAGAGGCTGTGTTTCCTCTATCTTGGGTTGAATCGCTTTCTGTTTTACGCCGCAACCGGCCAACAGCAGGAAAACGAAGGTTAATAATAAAGTCTTTTTCATTTATGATTTATTGTTTTATAATGTTTCAATAGGGTAGGAGGTACATCGCTTCCGTTATATTGTTCAATGGCTTTCTGTATGTAGAAAGCGGCAAGTTCTTTCTCGCCTCTCAAATATAGAATCCAAGCGTAAGTGTCCAAAAACGTGGCGTTGTTGCGGTCTTGTTGCAGGGCTTTCCTGCTCAGTTCCTCGGCCAGTTGCAGGTTCCCGTGGCGGTTGCTCAGCATGTAGGCGTAGTTGTTCAATACGATGGCGTTGTTCGGATCTAAGGACAAAAGAGCTTCGTATGCTTTCCCCAACCGTTTGGTGCTGGCTTTGATGGTTTCCAATATCTGTATCTGAAAATAGCGGAACTGCAGATTTTCGGGATCATACATCAGGTAGTGGTCAATGTCGTTGGCGGCCGCATTGTATTTTTTCATCATCACATGGATGCGGTAACGGGTCATCGCGCTATATACATCGTAGCCGTTGATCTTGTCCAACTCTTTCTGCAATTTCATCGCCTCTTTCAGTCTGCCCGTCATCAGATCGGCTTTCAGCAAATTGCCTTTGATATAGGTGTTCCCTTTTTCCAACTTGTTGGCTCGGCGGTAAAAGTAAACCGCGCGTTCTGTTTCTCTCGAGCCGTCGTACAAAATTCCAAGATACAGATTCGTCATCGCGTCTTCCGGATTCAAAAGATAACAGAAACGGAACATCTGATACGCTTCGCCGAAATCCTCCGCCTGAAACAGTCTTATCGCTTCATAATAGTAATAATCGAACCGCTGCTGTTGTTCTACGGTCAGTTTGGCGTTCAGGTTCATCACACCCAACACCAGTCCGATCAATATGATAAGTTTCCGTTTCATTTTTCTGTTCTTGCCCCGTATGTTAAGGACGCTAATCTTTTTTTATCTTTCCAAGCCGGCTCTCGTTAGAGATACGTCTCCGAAGGGTCAGTATAGGATGAGTATAGGATTGTTGATGCTAATCTTGGTTAATTAGTTTAATTTTTCGATTTATTTCGTGCCGCTGCTGCCGAATCCGCCGGCTCCGCGTTCCGTTTCGTTCAGAATATCCACCTCTTTTATTTCGGCCTGTTCCACGCGGGCAATCACCATTTGCGCTATCCGTTCGGCCGGTTCTATGATTTGTTCTTCATTACTCAGATTCACCAATATCACGCCTATTTCGCCGCGATAATCGGCATCGATGGTGCCGGGGGTGTTCAATACGGTCAATCCGCGTTTCAGCGCCAGACCGCTTCGGGGTCTGATCTGGGCTTCATATCCTTCCGGAAGTTCCATATACAAACCGGTCGGAATCAACTTCCTTTCCATCGGAGCTAAACGGACGGGGGCTGACAGGTTGCATCTGATGTCCATTCCGGCTGCGCCCGAACTTTCATATTTGGGTAAGGCGTTATCGCTCTTGTTGATGATTCTTATTTCCATAATTGCTGCGTTTTTTTGTTGTATGTCCGGTGCTTTTGTTCGAGAGTCGGCCGAAACTCGCCCGACAGTCTCTTTGAATCCTTCTCTTGTTCTTTCCTCGCCGTTTCAGTCCTTTTCCGGCTTAGAATCGTTTTTCCACCAGTACTCTCAATCCGTCTTCCACGATGCGGATTCTTACATCTTTTTCCATTTCTACGGGGTCGCCGTCAATATGGAACGGAGCTGCTTTCTCACGGATAAGCATGATGTCGCGGGCATGTACCGTATGCATGAACAGACTTTTGTCTATCGATTTGGTAAAGAGTCCCAAGGCGATACTCGGAGCGCCCAACAATGCGGCCGAATTCATCAGGCATATATCCATCAGTCCGTCTTGAAGACTGGCTTTGGGTGCGATATGTGCTTCATAGCCCCATTGACTCGAATTGGCGAAAGTAACCAAAAAAGCTTTCTGTTCGATCACGCTCTTCACTCCTTCGCTTTTCGTGTCTTCGTCGTTCACTTCTATCCGGTAGGTTTGAGGATGATAAGTCACCAGGTCCGTCACTATCTTCTCCAGGTACGTCTTCAGCCCTCTGGTACCCGCTTTTGCGAACTGCTCTGCTATCAACGCGTCAAATCCCGTGCCACATGTCGAAACGAAAAGACGGTCGTTGGCCAAACCGTAGTCGATTGATATGGGCTCCGAATGGTTCAGCATCTCTATGGCGCGATTGACGCGTAACGGGATATTCAGGTGACGGGCCAAGCCGTTCCCGCTGCCCATCGGCAGAATGCCTAAAGCCGTTTGGGTGTCGCGCAAGCCGCGGACAACTTCGTTGATCGTGCCGTCGCCGCCTACGGCCACTACGGCGTCAAAACCCATTTTGGCGTATTGACGGGCCAATTCGGTCGCATGACCCGGATGTTCCGTGAAAATGATATTCGTCAGCCATTGCTTGCTGTCGATGCATTTTTCTATCAGTTTCGGCAGTTTTTTCTTGTTGATGGTGCCGGCTATCGGATTGATGATAAAGGCTATATTTTTCATATGGGACACTATTTCGTATTTCAGCCTGCAAAGTTACAAAAAAAAATGCACATATACAAAAAATATTTGTATATATCGAAAAAAAAATGTACCTTTGTCGCAAATTTAAGTTTTTATGGCTGTTTTTAATGACAAGGACATCGCTCAACTGAGCGAACACGGCATCTCGCTTGAGATGGCCGAAAAGCAGATGGACTGCTTCCGTAACGGTTTCCCGCAGTTGGATATTGTAGCTCCCGCTTCCACTTCCAACGGCATACTCGTGCTCACCAAAGATGAACAGGAAATGTGCCTCCAGATGTGGCAGGAATACGTCAAAGAAGGACACGAAATCGAGAAATTCGTTCCCGCCAGCGGAGCGGCTACCCGTATGTTCAAGGATTTGTTCGCCTATATCGATAGCGGAGTGGAGACTGAACCCGTATCGCTTTTCCTTTCCAATAAGGAGAAATTCGCTTTCGGACCTGCTTTGGATGGCAAGGAAGGCGCTGAGGCCGTTCGCGGCTTGCTCTATGATATGCACTATGGCTCGCTGCCTAAAGGATTGTTGCTCTTCCATTCGTATCGCGACGGAGCAAGAACGGCAGCTCAGGAACAGCTGGCAGAAGCCGCACTTACTGGAGCTTGCAAGGTCCATTTCACCGTCAGCCCCGAGCATCTTCCGTTTTTCCGGCATCATATAGCCGATTCCCTGCCTTATTTCGAGAAAAAATACGGCGTCCGTTTCGATGTCTCCTTCTCTTGCCAGCATCCCGATACCGATACGCTGGCCGCCAATCCCGATGCCACGCCTTTCCGTACTGAAGACGGACGCTTGCTCTTCCGTCCCGGAGGACACGGTGCACTCATCTCCAATCTCAACGAGCAGCAGGCTGATGTCGTCTTTATCAAGAATATCGACAATGTCGTGCCCGATCGGCTCAAAAAGGATACCGTCCGTTGGAAACAGATTCTGGGAGGGGTTCTCGTGGCGGAACAGCAACGGGTTTTCGCTCGTTTGCAGGCGCCTGAACTCTCAGAGGAGGAACGCGCTTTGTTGATGCGCCCGATTCGTGTTTGCGGCGTCGTCAAAAATACGGGTGAACCTGGTGGAGGACCGTTTATGGTTAGAGATGCCGACGGACGGATTTTCGGGCAGATTCTTGAATCCGGACAGATTGCCGATCCGCAACTCATGAAACGGTCCACGCACTTCAATCCCGTGGATTTGGTCTGTGCATTCCGTATGCCCGATGGTAAAAACTATAACCTGCTCGACTTTGTCGATCCCGACACCGGCTTTATCTCCCATAAGTCGAGCAACGGAAAAGAACTGCTCGCTTTGGAGTTGCCCGGATTATGGAACGGTGCTATGAGCAAATGGAATACGCTATTCGTTCAGGTTCCGGGTTCCACCTTCAATCCTGTCAAAACGGTTAACGACCTTCTGCGTATCGAGCATCAGTAATTTTCCCGTTATCCTGCTGCGATATATATTATCCTAATTTGTTTTTTTCATCCCGGTTATATCTGATATGAACCACAAGAATATAGAAATCGAACGTAAATACAAAGTCCTCGACGATTCGTTCAAGCGTTTGGCCACCGAGCATCATCATTTGCGTCAGGGGTATCTCAGTCTCAATGACAGGAACAGTATTCGTGTCCGTATTGCTGACGACGAAGCGTTTCTTACTGTCAAATCCGCCCCGCAATCTAACGGTTTCGCGCATTTCGAATGGGAAAGACCTCTTTCCGTTGAAGAGGCTGAAAACTTGTTTCCTTTGGTCGTTTCCGGATGTATCGACAAAGTGCGTTGGATTGTTCCTATGGAAGATGGTTTGATTTGTGAGGTGGACGAATTTTTAGGTGACAATCAAGGACTTTTGATGGCGGAAGTGGAATTGGAGTCTGAAGACCAGTTGTTTGTCAAACCTGCTTTTTTAGGTGAAGAGGTCACCTTCAATCGTCATTATTATAATTCCTATCTCAGTCTTCATCCCTATACCACCTGGCCTCTATCCGATAAATAAGTTCAATTCCTTTAACCATAAAAATACTCTCTTTGCAAATAATTTTGCATTTTTTTTCGAAAATATTTGGTCAGTCCAAAAAAAAGCAGTACCTTTGCACCCGCTTTTAAGGAAAAGTTTTGCCTAATGGTGTAATGGTAGCACTACAGATTCTGGTTCTGTCTGTCTGGGTTCGAGTCCTGGTTAGGCAACAAAGTTTAAAGTTTGACAAACGAGGAGAGATGGGTGAGTGGCTGAAACCAACAGTTTGCTAAACTGTCGTACGGGTAACTGTACCGGGGGTTCGAATCCCCCTTTCTCCGCCAGAATCTTAAAATTTGATAGTTTGGACGAGAAATTCAAACTACAAATTTCAAAATTCAAAAATTATCTAAAGAGGTGTAAATCAAGTACTTACGCCTCTTTTCTTTTTGCCTTTTTTCGCGCTTTTTGGTGTATTTTGGAGCCTTTTCGGTTAGGTAGAAAAAGCCCCAATCTTAATAAAAATACAACAATTGAGCGACTTTCGAGCGACTGAAAAGAAAAATGGCGAGCGACTGAATTTGGATTTGTAATAGACTGATGTTCAATACTTTAGATGCTTCAAATAGTCGGAAGTGAATTTAAGTTTAACTACAAAAGAAGCGACTATTATGTATCTAAATTTCATGTGTAGAGCGTCAAAAAGGCGAAAAGATGGTTTATGCCCGCTGGAATTGTCCGTTAGAGTGGGCGAACAAAGAAAAATTATTACTCTTGGCAGAAATATTAATCCTGCTGACTTCAATTCCAAAAGGCAAAGAGTTCGTAGAGATGAAGAATCGAACAAATTCATAGAGGCAGTCACATCGCGTTTTCGTGCGACTGAATCTGAAATGTTGGCCAGAAACATACCAATGACGGTAGATAATGTAATTGATATTTTCTATAATGGCATTCAAGAAGCAAGTGTATCTCTCCTAACTCTATTTGACAAGCACAACGTCGAGTCCAAAGCAAAAGCTGATCATGGTATAATAGCAAAGGACACTTACCGCAGATATCTTGTCACCCGAAAGTACCTCAAAAAGTTTATGACAACCAAACTCAAAATTAAGGACATCTTGGTAAAAGATATCACGCCTGCCTTTGTCGAACAATTTTATGTCTATCTCAATGGCTATATGGACAGGAACACAGCTAACCATAAGATGAAACAGCTGAAGAAGATCCTTAAGATTGCCCAGGAAGAAGGATATCTACATTCCATGCCGTTTAAAGTCAAGTTGGTCAATGAAACCTTGCAGTATGAACCATTAACCGTTGAAGAGATTCGTTCTATCAGACAAAAGGAATTTCCTACTGACCGACTGACTCAAGTTCGCGATGTCTTTGTGTTTGCTTGTTACACCGGTCTTGCATTTACAGATTTATCTACTTTAACTAAGAAGGATCTGCACGTTGATGAGAATGGTAAGGAATGGATTATTAAGGCCAGACAAAAGACTAAAGTGGTGTCACATATTCCATTATTACCAGTTGCAAAAGAGATATGGGAACAATATCGTTATCGTCTGCCTATGCTATCTAACCAAAAGTACAATAGTTACCTAAAAGAAATTGCAGATAGTTGTGGTATCAAGAAAGAACTGCATAGTCACTTAGCGCGCCATACATTCGCCACTATCCTTTTGAATAGCGGCGTTGACATGGTCTCAGTCAGTAAGATCCTTGGACATTCTACAAGCAGAATCACCGAAAAGACATATGCGCAAATGATGCCGGGAACAATTATGGACCGCGTTACTGCGGTGGCCGACCAACTGGTCTAACACAATTGTTGTATTTTTATTAAGATTGGGGCTTTTTCTACCTAACCGAAAAGGCTCCAAAATACACCAAAAAGCGCGAAAAAAGGCAAAAAGAAAAGAGGCGTAAGTACTTGATTTACACCTCTTTAGATAATTTTTGAATTTTGAAATTTGTAGTTTGAATTTCTCGTCCAAACTATCAAATTTTAAGATTCTGGCGGAGAAAGGGGGACCTATACTCTAGTTGTTGTCATTCCTTTCTAATCCGCTTA